>NZ_DLNK01000007.1:0-184319 GCF_002476985.1 Aeromicrobium sp. UBA7512 | reverse complement strand
CCGACGACCGAGCCGACCACGGAGCCGACCACGGAGCCGACCACGGAGCCCACCACGGAGCCCACCACGGAGCCGACGACCGAGCCCACCACGGAGCCGACCGAGCCCACGCCGACTGAGCCGGTCGACATCTCGAAGAGCTTCACGTACGTGTGCGAGGTCGTCGCTGGCGGACTCAACCTGGGCAACCACGACATCGGCGTCCTGGCCGAGACGACGGTTCCCGGCTCAGTGCGCCCCGGTGAGACCATCGCGGAGCGCGGGGTCAGCATCACGCTGACGATGCCGGAGCTGCTGCGCGAGTCGACCGTGCTCCTGTTGGGTGGCCGGTCGGCCGAGGGCGGCTCGACCGATGCCGCCATCACGCTCACCACCGGCGGTCAGACGTCGACGGTCGCGATCCCGAACCTGAGCTCCCCCCGCACGGACATCCCGCAGCAGGCCGGCTCCCCGTGGCTGATCCCGGCCTCGGGCACGGTGCCCTCGATCACCGTCCCGGCCTACGCGGCCGAGTCGGTGGCGCTGGGCATGCCGCAGGACTTCACCATTGCGGCGACGATCCACACCACGAGCACCACGCTGCCGGCGGCACTGACCTGCGCGGGTCCGTCCGCGCTGGATCTCGGCAGCATCCCGGTCTCGGGCGACCCCGTCACCAACCCGACGACCGAGCCGACCTCGGAGCCGACGACCGAGCCGACTTCGGAGCCGACGACCGAGCCGACTTCGGAGCCGACCTCGGAGCCGACGGCCGAACCGACCGCGGAGCCGACGACCGAGCCCACGACCGACCCGGGCGAGGAGCCCGCCGACGATGAGGTCGAGCTGCTCAGCTCCGACGTGCTGTCGCCCGGCGACACGATCACCTTCGCGTTCGGGCCGGACTGGATCGGCAAGGAGCTGGCCTTCGAGCTGCACTCCGACCCGATCGCGATGGGCACGCGAGTGGTGAGCACCTCGGGCGAGGCCTCGGTGCGCATCCCGACCAACGCGCCGCTGGGCTCCCACACGGTGAAGGTGCTCAGCCGGGGCGTCGTCATCGCCGAGGTCCCGGTGGAGATCGTCGCCGCCGACGCCGGCGGCGACGCGTCGGACGACGACTGGGCCAGCGACGACTACCTGGCCGCCGCCGGTGGCCCAGGGCTCGGTGTCGCAGTCCTCGGCGGTGCCCTGGTCGTGGCTGGTGCAGCCGTGATGCTGCAACGTCGCCGCACGCGTCGCGACTGAGTGCCGCCGGGGGAGCGGGGGCGGGTCTCTGCGGACCCGCCCCCGCCCTTGGCGTGCCCGGGGGTTGAGAGGATTCTCCGGTGCCCACCGTCGAGATCCCCATGCTCCCCGTGCTGATCCCGGCGACGATCGCCGCGATCGCCGCGTCGCTCGGGTGCCTGCACCGTCGCGGGCGCCTCACTCCGCTGCGCGCCGCGGTCGGCGTGGTCGCGTGCGTCTACGGCGCCGCCGCCTTGGCGCACGTGCTCCTGCCGTTCCCCGTCGCCACGGACGACCCGCGGCCGTGGCGCGTCCTGGTCCACCTCACGCCGTTCATCGACGTCCTGGACGACCCTGCCGGGATGCTCCTGAACATCCTGCTCTTCGTGCCCCTCGGAATGCTCCTGCCGCTCGTCACCCGAGTCCGGACGGTGCGCCGGGCGGCGGCCGTGGGTTTGCTGGTCAGCGTGGCCATCGAGGCGGTGCAGCTCGCCGGAGTGCTCGTCGTGGGAACCGGCCGGATCGCCGATGTCGACGACCTCGTCGGCAACGCCCTGGGCACCGCGATCGGCTGGACCGCCTGCCTGGTGCTGATGCAGCTCCCACCGCTGGGCCGGCTCGCGGCTCGGGCCTCCTGGGCAGAGGACGGAATCGCCTCGGGGGCCGCCCCCGGTGCCGCGCCCGCCACGGGAGGCTAGGCTGGCTGCACACGACAGGGGAGCGCCATGCAGAGGGCGCTGAGAGTGCGGAACAGCCGCAGACCCTTGAACCTGCTCCGGTTAGCACCGGCGAAGGGAGTCACGATGACATCTGCTGTCCGTTCCACCACGAGGTATCGCACGCTCGACCTGGTGACCATCACGATGCTCGGCGTCGCGTTCGGCGTCGTCTTCTGGGGCTGGGGGAAGCTCTACGCCCTCGTCGACATCGGTGCGGCCGTGGGATTCAAGCCGGCTGCGGCCCTCCTCGCCGGGATGTGGCTCATCGCCGGCGTCGTCGGCGGCCTGATCGTCCGCCGCCCAGGTGCGGCGCTCGCCACCGAGCTCGTCGCCGCGCTCGTGTCCACGATCGTCCTCGGCGGCACCGAGTGGGGCAGCGCGGTGCTGATCTCGGGCCTCGTCCAAGGGCTCGGGGCCGAGCTCGCGTTCGCGATCTTCCTGTACCGGAGGTTCGACCTGCCGACTGCCGTCCTCGCGGGCGCGTTGTCGGCGGTCTTCGCAGCCTTCTACGAATGGAACTACTACTACGCGGACTGGGACCTGACGTGGCGGCTGTTCCACCTGGGCTTCTTCGTCACGTCCGGCATCATCATCGCCGGGTTGGGTGGCTGGCTCCTGGTGCGTGCGCTCGCACAGGCAGGTGCGCTCGACTCGTTCGCTGCCGGCCGGCAGTGACGGTCGCGTTCCACGACTACTCCTGGACGCCGCTGCACGCCCGCCGCCCGGCGCTCGACCGGCTTGACCTGCGCATCGACCCCGGTGAGCGCGTCCTGCTGGTCGGGCCCAGCGGCAGTGGCAAGTCGACCGCCCTGCATGCGATCGCCGGCGCACTCGGCACGACGCTGGTCGGCGAGGCCAGCGGATCGGTCGAGGTGCACGGGCGCATCGGGATGGTCACCCAGAACCCGTCCTCGTCGATCGTCGCGGACCGGATCGGGCGCGACGTGGCGTTCGGCCCGGAGAACCTGGGTCTGCCGCGCGAGGAGATCTGGCGACGGGTCGACGCCGCGCTCGAGGCGGTGGGCCTGGATCAGGGGCGTGAGCGCTTCACCAGTGCACTGTCGGGCGGAGAGCGGCACCGTCTCGCGCTCGCGGGCGCCCTGGCGACGGAGCCGGACCTGCTCCTGCTGGACGAGCCGACGTCCATGCTGGACGCCGAGCTGGCGGCGGAGGTCCGCGACGCCGTCCTGCGCGTCGTCGGTGACCGCTCGCTCCTCGTGGTCGAGCACCGCTTCGAGCTCTGGCTCGACCATGTCGACCGGGTCGTCGTGCTCGAGGAGGGGCGACCGGTCTTCGACGGGTCCGTGCCGTCGTTCCGTGGCGCTGCCGTGCCGGAGGCGCTATGGATGCCGGGGCGCCCGGCGCCCGAGCCGGCCTGGATCCCTGAGGAACTGGTGCACCCGTTCGCCCCGGCCGGCGTCACCGCGCGTGCGCTGGTGATCGACCGGGTCACGCGCACGCTGCGGGGCACCGAGCGCACGCGGGCGGTCGACGGGCTGACGCTCGAGCTGGCACCCGGCACCCTGACAGCGCTCGTGGGCCGCAGCGGAGCGGGCAAGTCCACGGCGCTGCTGGCGCTGGGCGGACTCCTGGAGCCCGTCTCGGGGGAAGTCGACGCACCGGCCGAGCTCGGCTGGTGCCCCCAGGACCCCGAGCTCGGCTTCGTCGCGCGGACGGTGCGCGAGGAGCTGGAGGCCAGCCCTGCGGCGTTCGGGCGCACCGTCGACGTCGACGCGGTGCTCGAGGTCATCGGCCTGGTCGGCCGTGGTGACGATCACCCCTACCGGCTGTCGGGCGGAGAGCAGCGCCGGCTGGCGCTCGCGGCCAGCTGCGCGCACCGGCCGGGGCTGGTCCTCGCGGACGAGCCCACCGTCGGACAGGACCGAGGCACGTGGGCGACCGTCGCCGGCTGGCTGGGGGCGTCGGCGCAGGCAGGTGCCACGGTGGCCGTCTCCACGCACGATCCGGACCTGCCGCGCGACCGCGACGTGGTCCTGCATGAGGGAGTCGTCGTGCGATGACTGGCCTGATCACGCGACTCAACCCGCTCGTCCTGCTGGCGATCGGCGTCGCCGCGGCCCTCGGCTCACCGGCGATCCGCACGATGCCGATCGCCGTGACGTGCGCCGCCGTCTACGTCGTGGCGGTCGTGGCGGTGGTGCCCTCGTGGCGGTATCCGGTGGTGTGCCTGGCCTTCGTGGCGCTCCCGGTCGCCACGATCGTGTGGAGCACGTGGCTGTTCGGCGGTCGCGACCTCGAGGTCGCGGCGGTCGCGGGAGTGCGGACCTTCGTCATGGCGTGGCCGGGCGCCGTGGCCGCCGGCTACATCGACGTCGCGCGCCTCGGCGACTACCTGGCCCAGACGCTGCACGTTCCCAGTCGGTTCGCCGCTGCGCTGTCCGCCGCGCTGCAACGGGTCGGCGGGGCGTGGCAGGCCTGGCACGACCTCGACCGGGCCCGCAGGGCGCGCGGGCTGCGGCGCCGCCCGTGGCCGATGGCCTTCGCGCTGCTGGTCCACACGATGAGGGACGCGAGCCGAACGTCGATCGCGATGGACGCCCGCGGCTTCGCCACGGCCGGGCGTCGGACGTGGGCCGAGGCGGCGACCTGGCCGCCGATCGACCTGCTCGCGCTGGCCTTCGCGGCCGCCGCAGGCGCCCTTCCCGTGCTCTTGTTACTCGCGAGTCGGGTGTGATCCCTCGACGGACGAGAGTGGCTTGCATCACAGTGCAACTAGAGGTTACAGTCGACGCGATTGCGACCCGGGGGTGGCAATCAGCCGGGTCTGTCCAGTCGTGAAGCGAGGAAACCATGCGCTTGAGCGCTCATGTACGTCGAGGCCTTCGCCTCGCGGTGGCCAGTGCCGTGGTCGGTGGCGGCGCCATCGCCTTCTCCGCGCCCGCGCAGGCCGTGCCGGCCAGCATCGACCGTGTCCCCTACGTCTGCAAGGCGCTGAACTCCACGATCGACCTCTCGCTCCAAGGGCCCAAGCAGTTCTACGTGACGTCGCAGACCGATCTGCCTGCGAGCGTCGAAGCCGGTGCAACTGTGCCCGCGACCGAGACGTCGCTGACGCTCGCGCTGTCGACCGCGCTCGTCGATCGGCTCTACGGACCGATGAAGGTGCGCCGGGTCAAGGGTTCCTCGACCACGAAGGTCGACCTTCAGGCCGTGGCGCCCGGGGGCGAGCTCGTCGAGACGATGAGCCCCGACGTCAAGGGACCCAACGGCGAGCCGGGACCCCTGGTCAACGACTGGGTCGACCTGACCGAGGGCAGCGAGGTGTCGATCGTCGCTCGCGGCAGGGTCGACGCCGTCGACGTGCCGCAGGCCGCTGACGGCAACGGCCTCATCTACGTCCAGATGCCCCTCAGCTTCACGCTCCACTCGGAGATGGACCCGCCGGTCGTCGGATCGATCTCCAAGGCCGACCTGCGGTGCACCCGAGGAGTGTTGAACTCGGCCGGGGACGGCGTCGTTCCCGACAAGGAGCAGCGCATCATCGGCACCATCGCGGTCGGAGCGGGCTGCTCCCAGACCGAGTGCCCGCCGCCGCCTGTCGGGTCCGGGACCGAGACACCTGAAGATCCCGACGTTCCCGACGGAAGCGGAACCGACCCCGAGGTGATCGACCCGGTCAACCCCGACGATCCCACCGACGTCAGCGACAGCGGGTACACCTGGGAGGACAGCGACGGCGACGGCGTGGCGGACACCACGACCAGCGTCTCCGCCGAGACGACCGAGCTCCCTGCGACCGGGTCCCCGTTCGCTGCCGGCCTGGCCGCCCTCTTCGGCCTTCTCGTGGCGATCCGCCTGGCGCTCGCGGTGAGGGAGCGGCGCGCCGGCGCGTGATCCGGACGAGTTCCTCCAGGTGCCCGCGAACGCGCGGGCTCCGTCCCCCTGACAAGGAGCCCCATGGGTGTCGAAGTTCGCGTCGAAGGCCTGACCAAGACGTTCGGTCAGCAGACGATCTGGCGTGACGTGTCGCTGACGCTGCCCGCCGGGCAGATCAGCGTCATGCTCGGCCCGTCGGGCACCGGCAAGTCGGTGTTCCTCAAGGCGCTCATCGGCCTGCTCAAGCCCGACGAGGGACACATCTTCATCGAGGGCACCGACATCGCCACCTGCAGCGAGCGCGAGCTCTACGAGATCCGCAAGCTGTTCGGCGTGCTGTTCCAGGACGGGGCCATGTTCGGGTCGATGACCCTGTTCGACAACGTGGCCTTCCCCCTGCGCGAGCACACCCGCAAGAACGAGACCGAGATTCGCGACATCGTCATGGAGAAGATGTCGATGGTCGGCCTCGTGGGCGCCGAGATGAAGCTCCCCGGTGAGATCTCCGGCGGCATGCGCAAGCGAGCCGGCCTCGCTCGTGCGCTGGTGCTCGAGCCCGAGATCATCCTGTTCGACGAGCCGGACTCCGGCCTGGATCCGGTGCGCACCGCGTTCATCAACCAGCTCATGGTCGACCTGAACGCCCAGACCGAGGCCACCTTCCTCATCGTCACCCACGACATCAACACCGCGCGCACGGTGCCCGACAACATCGGCCTGCTCTACCACCGCCACCTCTCGATGTTCGGTCCCCGCGAGATGCTGCTCTCGAGCGAGGAGCCGGCGGTGCGCCAGTTCCTCAACGCCCAGACCGTGGGGCCCATCGGCATGAGCGAGGAGAAGGACGCAGACGAGCTCGCCGCCGAGGACCACACCACGCTGCCGCCGCTGCCGCCCATCCCGCTCCAGCTCTTCCCGTCCGACGGCCGCCCTCGCGCCACGCAGGCCGAGCCGGGGGCCTGGTGCGCCGCCCACGGTGTCATCCCGCCGCCGGGCTCCTTCGAGAACGACGGCTCGGGGTTCATGTCCCCGTCGCCGCAGTCCGTCGGCGGTGCCCGTTGAGCCTGATCGCCACCGTCACGGCGCCGCTGGCGACCGCAGGACGACTCTTCGCCTTCGGCACTGACGTGCTGATCGCCGTCTTCCGCCGGCCGTTCCAGTTCCGCGAGTTCATCCAGCAGGCGTGGTTCATCGCCTCGATCACGATCATCCCGATCGCCCTGGTGGCCATCCCGTTCGGTGCCGTCGTGGCGCTGCAGACCGGCAGCCTCGTCCAGCAGTTCGGCGCGCAGTCGTTCGTGGGCTCGGCCGCGGTCCTGGCGGTGCTGCGCGAGGCTGCCCCGATCGCCACGGCGCTGCTGGTGGCGGGTGCCGGTGGGTCCGCGATCGCTGCCGACCTCGGAGCCCGCAAGATCCGTGAGGAACTCGACGCGATGATGGTGCTGGGCATCGACCCGATCCAGCGTCTCGTCGTGCCGCGGGTCCTGGCCTGCATGCTCGTGGCCGTCTTCCTCAACGGACTGGTCAGCGTCGTCGGCGTGCTCGGCGGCTACATCTTCAACGTCGTGCTCCAAGGGGGCACCCCGGGCGCCTACCTGGCCTCGTTCACGGCGCTCGCCCAGACGCCCGACCTCTACCAGGGCATGGCGAAGGCCCTCGTGTTCGGCCTGATCGCCGCGCTCGTGTCCACCTACATGGGGATGCACGCCGACGGCGGTCCGCAGGGCGTCGGCCAGGCCGTCATGGAGTCGGTCGTCATCACCTTCCTCCTCCTGTTCATGGCGAACTTCGTCATGAGCGCGCTGTACTTCCAGCTCGTCCCGGCGAAGGCGTTGTGACGTGGTCGACGTCAAGAGCGCCTACCGGCGGCCCCTGAGCACGCTGGACGACCTCGGACTCCAGCTCGCGTTCTACATCCGCACGATCGCGTGGATGCCCCGCGTGGTCATGAGGTACCCGCGGGAGATCCTGCGCCTGCTCTCCGAGGTCACCTTCGGGCGCGGCTCGCTCGCAGTGATCGGCGGCACGGTCGGCGTCATCACGACGATGTCGTTCTTCACCGGCGTCGAGGTCGGCATGCAGGGCCACAGTGCCCTGGAGCAGCTGGGCACCAGTGCGTTCTCCGGCTTCTTCTCGGCGTACTTCAACACGCGCGAGATCGCGCCGCTCGTCGCCGGCATCGCGCTGGCCGCCACCGTGGGCTGCGGCTTCACGGCGCAGCTGGGCGCCATGCGGATCTCCGAGGAGGTCGACGCGCTCGAGGTCATGGCCATCCCGTCGCTCCCCTACCTGGTCACGACGCGCGTGATCGCCGGGCTCATCGCGATCATCCCGCTGTACATGCTCGGACTGATGGCCTCGTACTTCGCGACCAAGCTCACGGTGACGGCCATCTATGGTCAGAGCGAGGGCACCTACGACCACTACTTCAACCTGTTCCTCCCGCCGGAGGACGTGCTCTGGTCGTTCTTCAAGGTGCTGGTGTTCGCGTTCCTCGTGATCCTCATCCACTGCTACTACGGCTACTACGCCAGCGGTGGCCCCGTCGGCGTCGGCGTGGCGGTGGGTCGCGCCGTCCGCACGTCGATCGTCGTCATCAACGTCGCGGACCTCATGATGTCGATGGCGATCTGGGGCACCACCACGACCGTCAGGCTGGCCGGCTGATGCCCCGCGTCTCGACGATGGACCGTCCTGCCGTGGTCCGCGGCCTCGGCGTCGTCATGGTCGCCCTGGTCGCCGGGTCGGTGTTCCTCACCTACGCGATGTTCACGAAGCTGTTCTCCGACGACGTCCCCGTCACGATCCGCAGCTCGAGCGCCGGCCTGCAGCTCAATGCCAACGCCGACGTCAAGCTGCGCGGGGTGATCGTCGGCCGGGTCGACGAGATCACCTCGGAAGAGGGCCAAGCGGTGATCCACCTGGCACTCGATCCCGAGCAGCAGCCACTGATCGCCGCCGACGTCCAGGCGTTCGTCGTCCCCAAGACGCTGTTCGGCGAGAAGTACGTCGACCTGCAACCGGTCGCTCAGTCGTCGGGACAGCCGATCGAGGCGGGGGACGAGATCGTCCAGGCGGCGCTGCCGTCGGACGTGGAGAACCTGCTGACCGACCTCGACCCCCTGCTGACGGCACTCAATCCCGAAGACCTGTCGTACGTTCTCACGGCGCTGTCCGACGCGCTCTCCGGCCAGGGCGAGACGCTCGGCACGGGCCTGGAGACGCTGTCGGCCTACCTGCAGAAGATGACCCCACTGGCTCCCGAGCTCGTCGAGGACATCACGCTGCTCGGCGACACGGCAAGGACGTATGCCGACGCGATGCCCGAGATCGGCACGACCCTGCGCAACGCCGTGGTCACGGGCAACACGCTCACGGCTCGCCGGGCGCAGCTGCAGTCCCTGTTCGTGGAGACCGCCGCCTTCGCGACGTCGGCCGAAGCGCTCTTCGACCGCTCGGGCGACGACTTCATCACGCTCGCGCGTGACTCCCGGCCCACGCTCGAGCTGCTGGCCGACTACTCGCCGACCATCGGCTGCGTGCTCCAGGGCATCGACCGGCTCATGCCCGCCATCGACAGCACGTTCCGCAACAACCGCGCCAACGTGTCGATCGAGTTCGCGCCGCGTTCGCCGCGCGAGTACGACGGCCGTGACACGCCGCGCCTGCCCGCCGCCACCGGCGGCCCGGGCTCCTTGTCTCCCAGCTGCGCCACGCTGCCGGGCACGCGGTACACGAAGAAGCGCCCCGCGCCGGGCATGAGCGACTCACTGCTCGAGGAGCTCGGCGTGGGCGGCGACCTCGGAAAGCGAGCGCCGCTGACGGCGCCGACCGTCGTACGCTCCGGCGGCAGTGCCGCCGAGGCCGAACAGGTCAAGGCGATCGTGGCGGCGTCCCTCGGCGTCGAGCCGAAGGACGTTCCCGATGTGGCGACCGCGCTCTACGGACCGGTGCTGCGCGGTGCGGAGGTGAGCCTCGGATGAGCCGTACCGGACTCGACCGCGCGACCGCGCGCTCGTTCGTGAAGCTGATGGTCTTCCTGGTCGTCACCGGGCTCCTGACGGCCCTGCTGGCGGCGGTCATCGGGAATCGCTCGTTCAGTCGCACGCACGAGTACCGCGCCGTCTTCAGCGACGTCACCAGCCTCGTGGTGGGTGACGACGTGCGCATCGCGGGGGTGCGCGTCGGCAACGTCTCCGACGTCGAGGTGCACTCGGGCAACTCGGCGATCGTGACGCTCAACGTCGACACCGACATCGCGCTCACCCAGGGCACACAGGCCTCCCTGCGCTACCGCAACATGATCGGCCAGCGCTACATCTCGCTCAGCGAGGGCGACGGCCCCGCCGCGCGACTGAAGGAAGGCGAGACGATCGGCCTCGACCGCACCACCCCCGCGCTGGACCTGACCGACCTGTTCGGCGGCTTCCAGCCGCTGTTCGAGGCGCTGTCGCCCGAGGACACGAACCAGCTCGCCTACGAGCTGATCCAGGTGTTCCAGGGTGAGAGCGGCACGGTCGAGTCGCTGTTGGCGCACACCGCCTCCCTCACCGGCACCCTGGCCGAGCGCGACGAGCTGATCGGGTCGGTGATCGACAACCTCACGGTCGTCCTGACCTCGTTCAACGAGCGCGATGACGAGCTGTCCACCGCGATCTCCACCCTGCAACAGCTGATCACCGGGCTGAAGGACGACCGCGGTGTGCTGACCGGGTCGCTCGACGACATCGCCGTGCTGACCGGTGAGACGGCCGGCCTGCTCGACGACGCGGGTCCCGCGATGACGGCGGACATCAAGAACCTGCGCAAGCTGACATCTCAGATCGGCACCCAGAAGGCTCGACGCGACCTGGATCGCACGCTCGGAATCCTGCCGATCAAGATCGATCGCATCGGCCGCACGGGTCAGTACGGGTCGTTCTTCAACTTCTACGTGTGCGAACTCGGGGTCAACGGCAAGGTTCCCTCGCTCAGCGGGGTGCCCGGATGGGAGAAGACCCGTCCGTTCAAGACCACCAGGCGCGTCACCGTGACCGGAGCGGGGGTGAGTCGATGCCGTTGAGGGACATGAAGCCGTTCCGCGAGCGCAATCCCGTGATCGTGGGCGCCGTCTCGTTGGCGATCATCGCCGCGATCCTGCTGCTCGCCAGCCAGGCCGCGCGGCTGCCGATCATCGGTGGCGGCGCCGAGTACGCCGCCGAGTTCACCGAGGTCGGTGGCCTCAAGAAGGGCGACGACGTGCGGCTGGCCGGCGTGCGCGTGGGCGAGGTCGCGGACCTGGAGCTGCACGGCGACAAGGTGCGGGTGGTCTTCCGCGTGAAGAAGGACCGCGATCGGCTCGGCAGCCAGACCGGCGCGTCCGTGCGGATCAAGTCCCTGCTCGGGACGATGTACGTCAGCCTTGAACCCGATGGCTCAGGCACCCTGGCGAAGGGCGCGGTCATCCCGGTCACGCGCACGCAGGCTCCGTACGACATCGTCCAGGCGTTCTCCGGTCTCACCGAGACCACGCAGCAGATCGACAACGACCAGCTCGCGCAGGCGCTGGACACGATCAACGACGTGGCCGCGAAGACGCCGGACGAGTTCCGCGAGGCCGTCACGAGTGTCACCGCGCTGTCCAACAGCCTCGCCTCGCGCGATGCCGAGATCAAGACGCTGCTCGAGAACATCGACGGCATCTCCACGGTCCTGGCCGATCGCAACACCGAGTTCGCCAAGCTGTTCGAGGACGGCTCGGTGCTGTTCGAGGCGCTCACCGCACGGCGCGACGCGATCCATGCCGTGCTGGTCGGCGTCACGGACATGTCCCAGGAGATCTCGACCCTGGTCACCGAGACCCGTGCCGACCTCCAGCCTGCCCTTGACCGGCTCGCCGGCGTGGTGGCGGTGCTGCGCAAGAACGAGGCCAACATCACCAGCGCCATCGACCAGCTGCCCGCGTACTACGCGATGGTCGCGAACAACAGCTCCAACGGCCCGTGGCTGGACGCGTACGTCTACAACCTGCTGAGCATCTTCGGCCTGGAGGAGGGTCTGTGAGCGCCTCGACCCGGAACCGCGTCCCGCGCGCCGTCCTCGCCGTCGTCCTCGCCGCGGTGGTCCTGGCGGTCGTGATCGTGCTCGCGATCGTCGGGGGGTCGCGTGCCGAGACCAAGACGATCACGGTCGACTTCGAGCGGTCCGTCTCGCTGTACGAGGGTTCCAAGGTTCGCATCCTCGGCGTCGACGTCGGCACGGTCGAGAAGCTCACCCCGCGCGGTCAGAACGTTCGAGCGCGGATCGCGTGGGACGGCGACTACGACGTGCCGGCCGACGCCCAGGCGGTCATCGTCTCGCCGTCGGTCGTCGGCGACCGCTTCGTGCAACTCGTGCCGGCCTACACCGGAGGAGCCAAGATGCCGGACGGTGCGCACCTCGATCAGTCGAGGACGGGCACGCCGACCGAGCTCGACGAGACGTTCGCGGCGCTCGATCGCGTGGCCACCACGCTGGGGCCCGACGGCCTCAACGAGGACGGCGCCGTGAGCGACCTGCTGGCGAGCTCGGCCAAGAACCTCGACGGGAAGGGTGCCGAGATCCGAGAGAGCATCGAGGCGCTGTCGAAGCTGACGAAGACCGCCGACGGCTCGAAGGACGAGCTGTTCGCCTCGGTCGAGCAGATCGAGCGCTTCGTCTCGGCGCTCGAGGCCAACGACGCCAGCGTCCAGCGGTTCAACGCCAGCCTGGCGGGGGTCTCGGACGTCCTGGCCGACGAAGGCGACGACCTGCAGCTCGCCGTGCGGGAGCTGGCGAGCGCACTCCAGCAGGTCCAGTCGTACGTCGCCGAGAACCGCACGGGACTGCGCCGGAACGTCGATGGGCTCAGCAAGGTCACCAGGTCGCTGGCCAAGCAGCGCAAGGAGCTGGCCGACATCCTCGAGTCCGGGCCGAAGGCACTGTCGAACCTCGCCACGGCGTACAACCCCACCACCGGCACGCTCGATTCACGGACGTCGCTCAAGGGTGCCCGGGACGGGAAGTTCACCGTGATGACCACGCCCGAGCAGGTGGCCGCCTTCTGCGCGCCCGCCAGCGAGCAGAACTCCAAGTACACCTCGGCGTGCTATGCCATGGCCGACGTGCTCACGTGGCTCGGCCGGCAGGCCGACCCGTCCTCGGGAGCCGCGACGAGCGCGCCGACCTCGCTCTCGGACCTGATGGGGGTGGCGTGATGAGCAGGGTCCGCCTCCTCCACGCAGCGGTGGGCACCCTCGGCTCCCTCGCCCTGGTGTCCGGCTGTGTGTCGAGCGTCGGCGACCTGCCGCTGCCGGGCGGAGCCGACTTGGGTGACGACCCCTACACGGTCGTCATCGAGTTCGCCGACGTCCTGGACCTCGTGCCCCAGAGCGCGGTCAAGGTCAACGACGTCTCGGTCGGCCGCGTCACGAAGGTCGAGCTCGAGGGCTGGCGCGCGCAGGTCACGGTCAAGATGAACCGCGACGTCGACCTGCCCGACCAGGCCACGGCGTCGATCCGTCAGACCTCGATCCTGGGCGAGAAGTTCGTGTCCCTGGCCGCGCCGGTCGAGGGCGGCGGCGGCCGGCTCGACGAGGGCGACGTCATCCCGATCGAACGGACCGGCAACGCGCCCGAGATCGAGAAGGTCCTGGGGTCGCTCTCGCTCGTCCTCAACGGCGGTGCGCTGAGCAAGGCGCAGGTGATCAGTCGCGAGCTCAACACGGCACTGTCCGGTCGCGAGGCCGACATGCGCACGCTGGTGCGCCGGCTCGACGAGTTCGTCGAGGTCGCCGACGACTCCAAGGACGACATCGTCGAGGCGATCGAGCAGATCGACCGCCTCGCCCGCACCACGAACGACCAGAAGCAGGCGATCGACGCCGCGCTCGACGACCTCCCGGCCGCGCTGGCCACGGTCAACGAGCAGCGGGCCAACCTGGTGAAGATGCTCGCCGCCCTCTCCGAGCTCGGCGACGTCGGCTCCGACGTGATCATCGCCAGTAAGGACGCGCTCACCGCCGACCTCCAGGCACTCGCGCCGGTCCTGGACAGTCTCGGCTCGGCGGGCGACGCGCTCATCACCTCCCTGGAGGTCCTGCCGACCTTCCCGTTCCCGGACTCCCTGCTGGGCGAGACGCCGAAGGAAGCGCGGAACTACCAGATGGGCAACTTCCTCAACGTGTCGATCGACTTCGAGACCGACTTCGCCAAGACGGTCGGGCTCATGACCGAGCGCGAGCGCGCGGCTCTCAAGGAGAGCCTGCGCGAGGAGGACGTCTCCGGCGTCCTGGCCCGAACGGTGGTGACGCCGTGATCACCCGCCGTGTTCGCATCCAGCTGGTGCTCTTCGTGGTGGGCACCCTCATCGCCGCGACCTACATCGGCGCCAACTACGCCCGCGTCGACCGGCTGTTCGGCAGCGGCTACACCGTGACGGTCGAGATGGCCGAGTCCGGCGGCATCTTCACGACCGCCGACGTCACGTACCGCGGCGTCAGCGTCGGTCGAGTGACGGACATGTGGCTCGACGGGGACGGAGTCAAGGTCGAGGTCCACATCGACGAGAAGTCCACGGAGATCCCGGCCGACACCAAGGTGGTCATCGCCAACCGCTCCGCCGTCGGCGAGCAGTTCCTGGACTTCCAGCCACGCAGCGATCGGGGCCCGTTCCTCGACGACGACGCGGTCGTCGCGCGCGAGAACACCGAGGTGCCCATCGACACTCGCACGCTGCTCACGAACGTCAGCGAGCTGCTGTCCTCGGTGAATCCCGAGGACCTCAGCACGGTCATCGCCGAGCTGGGCGACGCCTTCGAGGGCTCCGGCGACGACCTCCGCACGATCATCGACAGCGGCAACTCGTTCATCACGGAGGCCGATCAGAAGTACGAGGTCACCGCGGCGCTCATCCGCAGCTCCTCCACCGTGCTGCAGACCCAGGTCGACTCGCAGGACGACATCCGCACCTTCGCCACCAACCTGCGAGAGCTGTCGACAGCCGTGCGGGCCTCCGACGCCGACCTGCGCCGGGTGATCGACGTCGGAGCGCCCACGGCCACGACGCTGCGCACGGTCGTCGACGAGAACTCGGACCAGATCTCGGCGCTCGTGGAGGACGCCATCACCCTCAACGCCACCGTGAAGGCGAATCTCGGCGGTGTCCGTGGCGTCCTGGTGATCGCGCCCCACGGCGTCGAGAGCGCCTACTCCATCATTGCGAAGGACTCGCGCACCGGTCAGTACGCCGCCCGACTCAGCCTCTCGCTCGAGCCCGAGAACGCGCCGTGCCTCAGCGGCTACGTCCCGTCGGGCCGGCAGCGCACCCCCTTCGATCGCACGGTCGAGAAGTGGGACCGCTCCAAGACCTGCGCCGCGACCAGTCCGCGTGGATCCAAGGCCGGGCCCGCCCGCGTCTCGGGAGCGTCCACGAACTCCACGCCGGACCAGCCCTTGGTCCTGGGCACGTACGATGTGGCGACCAACCGGCTTGAGGTGGGCGACGCGCAGTCGACGATCCCTCAGGCGCTCGATCTCGGCGAGGAGTCGTGGAAATGGATGATGCTCGGGCCCGCGGTGGCGCAGTGACGCGGGGTCGTCTCCTCGATGCCGCCCTGGTCGTCATCGCCGTGCTCGGGCTCGTGGCGGGCATCGCCGTCCTGGCCCGGGGAGCCGAGGTGCCCGCGTACGCCGACACCTCGGCCCGGCAGGACGTGCGGGCCGCGACCGAGCGGTTCGCCGCGGGGATCAACACCTACGACGTCACCGATCTCGACCCCTACGTCGAGCGCATGACCCCGCTCATGACCGACGACCTCGCCGAGCAGTTCGAGGTCTCGACGCAGGATCTGCTGGCCCGCTTCGCCGAGGCGAAGATCGTCACCAAGGGCACCGTCGACCAGGTCGCGATCGACAGCATCGACGCCGACAGCGCCGAGTCCCTCGCCGCGATCACGGTCACCACGAAGCCTGAGAACGTGGCCTACGGCAAGCCACGCCTGCGGTGGCGCGTGTCGCTCGTGCGCGAGGACGGCGAGTGGCTCGTCGACAGCTTCGCCGACGTCGCCGTCGAGGACGAGCCGGCCCAGGACGGGAGTGATCAGTGAGGATCCGCCGCCCCGCGCGCCGCACCGCACTGGTGTGCCTGGCACTTGCCGCTGTCGTGTTCGCCCTCGTGGTGGTGCTGGTGATCCAGCGCGAGGAGGCGTCGGCCGTCGAGCAGTTCGACGTCCAGGACGCCGCCACCGCCGCTGCTTCCGAGGCCATCCCGCGCATGCTGGGCTATGAGCACGCCACGATCGCGGCCGACCTGGACGACGCCACCGAGGTCATGACCAAGCGGTTCGCCAAGAAGTACTCCGAGCTCACGCCGCAGCTCACCGCGACGGCACAGCAGCGCAAGATCGACGTGACCGCGACGGTGCGCATGATCGCCGCCCTGGAGTGCGGTCAGGAGTGCTCCACCACCTCGGTCCGGCTGCTGGCCTTCGTCGACCAGAACCGCACCATCGCGACGAAGCCCGCCTCGCCCGCGGCGCTCTCGATCGTGGTGCGGATGAAGCAGGTCGACGGCGACTGGCTGGTCGACGACCTCACCACCAGCTGATCGAGGTGCCCCTGGGGCGCCCCGATCAGCCGCTGGGTGCCTACGAGATCGTCTCGCAGTTCTGCGGGTCGACGATCGTGTCGCCGGGGTCGGCGCTCACCCAGTCGTCGCCGCCTCCGCACGTGATGCGGTCTCCGGCGGCTCCGTCCTTGGCGAAGAACCAGTCCACCCCCGACCCGCCGACGAGGTGGTCGTTCCCCGGTCCGCCCTCGAAGTAGTTGTTGGGCCCGCGCGCGAGCAGCTGGTCGTTGCCGGTGCCGCCGACCAGCGCCGAGCCGTTCGGGCCTCCGCCCAGCGTGTCGTCGCCGGCGGCGCCGTCGACCCGGCCGAGTGGGTGGGCGCCGCCGATCAGGACGTCAGCCGCCGACCCACCGAGGAGGTTCTCGACGTCCGCGTTGATCGAGCCGCTCATGCCACCGCTGATCCCTGCGCTGCTGCCGATGGCGGCCGACACGGACTTCGTCACACCGGCGTAGGACACGGTGTCGTTCCCGGCTCCGCCCATGAAGGTGGACTTGCTCGTCCCCACCGAACGAAGGAGGTCATCGCCGGTATTGCCGGCGAGGACCACGGGCATCGAGACCGTCACGCTGACGGAGTCGTTCCCGTCCCTCGCGTCGATGATCACCGAACCACTGGTGACCTGGCACAGCGTGACGTCCGCTGACGTGCCGCAGAGGGGAGTGCCCGCCGGAACGGAGAAGGGCGCCCCAGACGCGTCCTTGAACGTGACCAGGGTCGAGGTTCCGCTGGCGAGGACGGTGTACGAGTTCGCGACACCACTTCCGGCGGTGAGGAAGGTGTCGTCGGTCGGCTGTCGCAGCGTGCTGGGGGCGCCGGCGGCGTGGGCGACGCCAGACGTCGAGACGGCGAGGCCGAGTGCGAGCGCAGCGCCGGACGCGAGCACGAGCCGGTGATGTGGGTGGTTCATGTCTTCTCCCCGATCGGTATGGAACGGGCGAAAAGTAACACGGAGTTACACCATGCGTCGTGGAGCGGTCTCGGACGCTGGGATCAGACGTGCTCGGTCTTCACGAGCGTCCCGAACACCGCCGAGCGGTTGTCGGTGTGGAAGATCTCCGAGCACGTGGTGAGGGTCAGCAGTGACTCGGTGGGGCGGGCCTTCGTCCTCTGGTCCTTCGACTCCCGGGCCTTCTCGGGCACGGGCTGGACCACCCAGATGTCGGTGAAGTCGACGATGGTGTCGGTGCCGGAGTTCTGCAGCTCGTACGTGTAGACGTGCGTGCGCGTCTCGACCTCGACGAGGTCCCCGGCGCGCAGCTTCGGGAAGTCCTTGAACGGCTGGCCGTTCGTGACGCGGTGGCCGGCGACGGCGAAGTTGCCCTTCTGGCCCGGGCGCTGGGTGTCGGTGAACCAGCCCACGCCCGAGGTGAGCGCGGTGTCGTCGATGCCGGCCACCACCGGCACCTCGAAGTCGTCGCCCCACCGCGGGGCGCGCAGCACGGCGAACACCTGGCCCATGCGGATCTCGTCGCGGGTGGCGTCGCCCTCGCGGTTGCCCTTCCAGTCGTCGGCCAGCGCGACCGCCATCTCGCCCTGGCGCTGCTTCGCGACGATGTTGGTGCCGATGTAGTTCCACGCGGCCCAGCCGAGCCCAATCACCAGCACGAGGCTGAGCAGGCTCGCCACGAGGCGCGCCGGCCGCAGCTGCGGGGTCGGCTTCAGCTCGGGGCGCTCGCGGCGCGGCGGGCCGACGGGGGCGTTCATGTAACCGAGTGTCACATCTGCGCGGCGGCGCGACAATCGAGTCCGCCGAACCCGCGTGCCACCGGTCGAGCAGGACCGTTGCCGGTGACCTCGTCCTCGCGGTACGGTGCAGACTAAGCAAGCGCTTAGTCACCCCAGGAGACCCCGATGACC
Source organism: Aeromicrobium sp. UBA7512 (assembly GCF_002476985.1). Classification (NCBI taxonomy): domain Bacteria; kingdom Bacillati; phylum Actinomycetota; class Actinomycetes; order Propionibacteriales; family Nocardioidaceae; genus Aeromicrobium; species Aeromicrobium sp. UBA7512. The sequence continues at coordinate 166,073 of NZ_DLNK01000007.1, read as the reverse complement.
CGTGAGTTCGAGACGATCGCCGACCTGAAGGCCGCCACCGGCCAGGAGCTGGGCACCAGCGACTGGGTCACGGTGACCCAGGAGAAGATCAACCTCTTCGCCGATGCCACCGGCGACCACCAGTGGATCCACGTCGACCCCGACGCGGCCGCGAAGGGCCCCTTCGGCAAGCCGATCGCCCACGGGTACCTCACGCTGAGCCTGCTGCCGGTGTTCACCGCGCAGATCTACAGCGTCAAGAGCGCGGTCATGGGCGTCAACTACGGCGCCAACAAGGTGCGCTTCCCGCACCCCGTGCCCGTCGACTCCCGCGTGCGCGCCACCGCCACGCTGAAGGAGACGCAGGACATCTCGATCGGCACCCAGGTCGTGCTCACCGTCGTCGTCGAGATCGACGGCGTCGAGAAGCCGGCCTGCATCGCCGACGTCGTCTACGTCATCGCCGAGGGCTGATCCGATGGACTTCGCCTTCGACGACAGGACCCAGGACCTCATCGCGCAGATGCGCGCCTTCATGGACGAGGTCGTCCACCCGGCCGAGGCGCTCGCGCACGAGCAGATCGAGGCCAACTACGCGAACGACTCGTGGGACATCCCCGCGGTCATCGAGGACCTGAAGGTCGAGGCGAAGAAGCGCGGGCTGTGGAACCTGTTCCTGCCCGGCGAGGGGGGAGCAGGGCTGTCCAACCTCCAGTACGCGCCGCTGGCCGAGATCCAGGGCCGCAGCATCCAGCTGGCCCCGCCGGCCACGAACTGCGCGGCCCCGGACACCGGCAACATGGAGGTGCTGAACGAGTTCGGCACCGACGAGCAGAAGAAGCAGTGGCTCGAGCCGCTGCTGGCCGGTGAGATCCGCTCGGCGTTCGCGATGACCGAGCCCGACGTGGCCTCCAGCGACGCGACGAACATCGAGACCTCGATCGCGCGCGACGGTGACGAGTACGTCATCAACGGCCGCAAGTGGTGGATCACCGGCGCGATGAACCCGAACGCCAAGGTGTTCATCGTCATGGGCAAGACCGATCCGACGGCCGCCCGCCACCGCCAGCAGTCGCAGATCCTCGTGCCGCGGGACACCCCGGGCCTGGAGATCGTGCGCGGGATGCACGTGTTCGGCTACCACGACCGCGACCACGGCGGCCACGCCGAGCTGCGGTTCACCGACGTGCGCGTGCCCGTCACGAACCTCATCGCCGGCGAGGGCGACGGGTTCGCGATCGCCCAGGCGCGTCTCGGGCCGGGCCGGATCCACCACTGCATGCGCTCGATCGGCATCGCCGAGCGGGCCATCGAGCTGATGTGCCAGCGCGCGCAGGACCGCACCGCGTTCGGCAAGCCGCTGGCCGACCAGGGCGTCGTGCGCGACTGGATCGCCGAGTCGCGCGTGCGGATCGAACAGCTGCGCCTCCTCGTGCTGAAGACCGCGTGGCTGATGGACACCGTCGGCAACAAGGGCGCGCACACCGAGATCCAGGCGATCAAGATCGCCACGCCGCAGACCGTGCAGTGGATCCTCGACAAGGCGATCCAGGTCCACGGCGGCGGAGGCCTCAGCCAGGACTTCCCGCTCGCGGAGATGTACGCCGGCATCCGTACCCTGCGGTTCGCCGACGGTCCCGACGAGGTGCACAAGAACTCGCTCGCGAAGGCCGAGCTGAAGAGGCAGGGAGCCCGATGACCGGGCGTCGTTGCGTGGTCACCGGTGCGGCCGGTGGCATCGGCCTGGCGATCGCGGAGGCCCTGGTCGAGCGCGGTGACCGCGTCCTGCTGGCCGACCTCGACGAGCAGCGCGTGTCCGAGGCCGGCGAGCGGCTCGGACAGCCGTGGTTCGCCGGCGACGTGGCGTCCGAGGCGGGCGTCACCGACCTCATCGCCCGCGCGGACGAGGAGCTCGGCGGCGTCGACGTCTTCGTCGCCAACGCCGGCATCTTCCGCGGCTTCGGTCTCGACGCCGACGAGTTCGACTGGTCGCTGTCGCTGGACGTCAACCTCATGGCGCACGTGCGCGCGGCCCGCGCGCTCGTGCCGCGGTGGAGCGTCGAGAACCCCGGCGTCTTCGCGGTCACCGCGTCGGCGGCGGGCCTGCTGACGCAGCTCGGCTCGCCGACCTACTCGGTCTCCAAGCGGGCCGCCGTGGGCTTCGCCGAGTGGCTCGCCGCCACGTACGGCGACCGTGGCGTCCGGGTCACGGCGCTGTGCCCCATGGGCGTGGCGACGCCGATGGCCGAGGCGGGCGAGACGGCCACCGAGCCCGACGCGCGGCTGGCCCACGCGTCGGTCGCGGCGGCGGGCGAGACGCTGGCGCCGAGTGAGGCCGCGCGGGTCCTGCTCGAGGCCATCGACGAGGGCCGCTTCCTCGCGCTCCCTCACGAGTCCGTCGGCACGATGTACGGCCGCAAGGCCCAGGACACCGACCACTGGCTGTCGGGGATGCAGCGCTTCCGGACGTCGCTCGGAGGCTGATTCGGGTATCACCCCCGGTGTGACGGACTCTGTGGATACGATCATCCGACTCAAGTCCTTCAACCGGGGGTACCCGATGCATCGTCCGACCCTGCGCTGGCTGTCCGCCGCCGCCATCAGCAGCGTGGCCGCGACCGCGCTGGTCGCCCCCGCCTCGCCCGCCGTCGCCGCTCCCGCGGCGTTCTGCTCCGACGGCAGCGTGCCGATGATCACCCAGGGCGAGGTGGTCGACACGTTCGACGAGAACACCGCCGTCACGGGCCTCACGGTCGTCAAGGGCACGCAGCCCGTGCAGTTCACGGGCCGCTACACCGGCCACCTGGAGAACGCGCTCGGCCAGGGCGTCGACATGCTGCTCTTCGAGCTCTCGGGCGCCGGGATCGACACGGGCAGCCCGAGGGCCGGCATCTGGTCCGGCATGTCGGGCTCGCCCGTCTACGCCCAGGACGGCCGCCTCATCGGTGCGGTCGCGTACGGCCTCAACGCCGACAACATCCCGATCGCGGGCGTGACCCCGGCCGACCACATGAAGCGCACGGGCGTCGACCGCCTGGGCCCGGCGGCGGTCCCGATCACGCGCCGCGGCCTGAGCGGCGTCTCGGCCGCCACCGAGGTGGACCTCGCGGGTGCGACGCTGCCCCTGCTCAGGACGCGCAAGGTCGTGGCGGGCGGCGCCAAGGCCAACCGCCTCGCGAACCGCACGCTGGCCCGGGTCCCGGGCGCCTCGCCGGCCGCCCGCTCGGCGCGCGCCGGTGGCTTCGCGGCGGTCGCGACGCCCACGGTCATCGACGACCCGCTCGTCCCCGGCGGCAACATCGCGGTCGGCTACTCCACCGGCGACCTGTTCTCCGGTGGCGTCGGCACGGTCACGGCGATCTGCGGCTCCACGGTGTGGGCCTTCGGCCACCCGATGGACTTCGCCGGTGAGACCTCGCTGTCGATCCACAACGCCTCGGCGGCGCTCATCGTCCCCGACGCCACGGGCGAGGTCGGCTCGTACAAGCAGGTCTCGCGGATCGGCCAGCAGATCGGCACGATCACGCACGACGGCTACGCGGCCATCCGCGGCGAGCTCGGCCTGATCAAGGGCTTCGGCGTGACCACCCACGTCTACAACGCGTCCGCCCAGCGGATCCGCACGTACAGCGGCACGGTCGTCAACCCCGACATGGCGGCGTTCGCCGCGAGCTACGCGCCCGCCTTCGCCGCCGTCGACACGCTCGACAACCTCGGCATCGGCACGGCGCGTCACGTCTGGCGGATCTCGTACCGCCTGCGCGACGGCCGTACCGGCACCCTGACGAACGAGCAGGTCTACTCCGACCGCGGCGAGCTGGGCGACCAGCTGGCCGGTGACATCGGTGGCGACGTCGCCTCTATCGTGGGCACCGACCTGGCCGACGCGACCATCACCTCGGTCACCTCGCACCTCACGCTGCGCAGCGCGAAGGCGATCGAGTACCGGTTCAGCGGTGCCCAGAAGTGGAACGGCAAGGCCTGGGTGACGCTCGGCGGCTCGTCGGTCAAGGCCGGCCGCGGCGTGCTCGTGCGTCCCGTCTACCGCGAGTACGTGAACGGCAAGCCGCAGGGCCTGCGCACCGGCCCGTCGAAGAAGTTCACGATCGGCAGGAACGCGGTGGGTCGCGGCAAGGTCACCTACGCGCCGAAGGGTGCGGCCTCGAAGCCGGAGTGCATGGAGGACGAGGACGGCGAGATCTACTGCCCCGAGTTCGGTGGCGACGACGAGGGACCCCGGACGTTCGCGGCCCTGCTCGAGCAGCTGGACGCACTGATTCCCTCCGACCGCGCCGCCGTGACGGCGGGCTGGAAGTGGAAGGTCGGCCGCTCCAAGGGAGCCTCGCAGCGCCGTGGGGCGTTGGTCGCCCCCGGCAAGGTCAGCGGGTCGTACACCGCGACCTTCCGGGTCCGCCGCTGACGCGGGTCCGTAGGCTGGCCGCATGGCGATCGAGCTGCTGAACCCCACCCAACTCGACGAGATGCGGCCGGCCGGCCGGTTCGTCGCGGAGGTCCTCACGACCCTGGCCGAGACGGCCGACGTCGGGATGGACCTGCTCGAGCTCGACGCCCTGGCCCACCGGATGATCAAGGACCGCGGTGCCGAGTCGTGCTACATCGACTACGCGCCCTCGTTCGGCCGTGGCCCGTTCGGCAAGGTGCTGTGCACGAGCGTCAACGACGCGGTGCTGCACGGCCTCCCGCACCGGTACAAGCTGCGCGACGGCGACCTCGTCAGCCTCGACTTCGCGGTCAGCGTCGATGGGTGGGTGTGCGACTCGGCCCTCAGCGTCGTCGTCGGCACGCCGCGCGACGAGGACCTGCGCCTCATCGAGGCCACCGAGGTGGCCCTCGCACGCGCGATCGAGGTGGCCCGTCCCGGCGGGAAGATCGGCGACATCAGCGCCACCATCGGCGAGACCGCCCGTGAGTACGGCTACACGGTCAACACGCAGTTCGGCGGCCACGGCGTCGGCCGCACGATGCACGGCGACCCGCACATCTCGAACGACGGCGTGGCGGGCCGCGGCTTCCCGCTCAAGCCCGGCCTGGTCATCGCGATCGAGCCGTGGCTGCTGGCCTCGACCGACGAGATCCGCATGGACGACGACGGCTGGACGATCCGCAGCGCCGACGGCTCCCGCGGCGCCCACAGCGAGCACACCATCGCCATCACCGATGGTGACCCCATCGTCATGACCGCCCGCTGACCTCCATCAGCTGATCGACGGCGCGCAGGACGAGGGCGTCGGCGCCCACGTGACCGGCCAGCATGACGCCCACGGGCAAGCCGTCGTGCACGTGCCCCGGCACGCTCGCGGCCGGCTGGCCGCTCATGTTCATGAGCGCCGTGTAGGGCGTGAAGAGCAGCTCGCGCCGGTGGTCCTCGGTGGGGTCGCCCGACTCCGTGAACCACGCGTGGGGCTGCGGCGGCAGGGCCAGGGTCGGCGTGAGGAACAGGTCGAACGACGCCAGTGAGGCGTTGACCGCCGCCGTGGTCAGCTCGAGGAACGTCAGCGCCGCGGCGAGCGCCGGGGCGGACGCCTGCCCGCCGCGCTCGTACCAGTAGCGCGTGGTCGGCCGCAGCGTCCCGATCGCCTCCGGGGGCAGCGGCACCGAGGCCATGCCCGCCGACCAGACCACGTTGAACTGCGGCTCAAGCTCGGCCGGCCACGGGTTCGCGATCTCGACCACCTCGTGACCCAGCCCGGCGAGGGCCTCGCGCGCGGCGGCGACCGCGGCCACCGAGCCGGGCGACGCGTCGACGAAGTCGAGGTACGGGTCGGTCCAGGTGGCGATCCGTAGCCGGCCGGTCTCGCGGCGGATCTCCTCGGCGAACGGTGTCGCCGGCGCCGGCCACACACGCGACGAGCCGGGGACCGGACGGGCGAGCAGGTCGAGGACCGCGGCGACGTCGCGGACCGATCGCGCCAGCACTCCGTCGGTAGCAAGACCGCTCCAGGTGGGGGAGTCCGGTCCGGCCCCGACGCGCCCGCGCGAGGGCTTGAACCCGAGCACACCGCAGCACGACGCCGGGATCCGGATCGAGCCGCCGCCGTCGCTGCCCGGAGCGAGGGGCAGCAGCTGCGCGGCCACGGCCGCGGCGGCGCCACCGCTGGAGCCGCCGGCGTTGAGCGCCGGATCGGCCGGCGTCCCCGTGGGCCCGACGACGTCGTTGTCGGTGTAGGAGCTCAGGCCGAACTCGGGCGTGTTCGTCTTGCCGAGGCTGATGAATCCGGCCTCCTCGACGAGGTCGACCAGGTCGGCGCTGTGGTCGGGGACCTGGTCGGCCAGCAGGCGCGAGCCTATCGTGGTGCGGACGCCCGCGGTGGGCGTGAGGTCCTTGAAGGCGGTAGGAACGCCGGCGAAGGGCGGGCGCTCGTCGAGGGAGTCCAGCTCGGCGGCGCGGGCGAGCGCGCGCTCGGGCGTCACGGTGACGAACGCGCCCAGGTGGTCGGCCTCGACGCGGTCGAGGAAGTGGCGCGTCACCTCGACGCACGACACCTCGCGGGCGGCGATCGTGGCAGCGAGGTCGTGGGCGTCCAGCTCGTGCAGTGCGGTCACCCCGCCACCGTCTCGTGCACGCGGGTGGTTCGACAACCCGGGTCCTCGCCGCCCTTGACGCCGCGGAGGGGGAGCGGTCGACTGGGAGCCTCGTGTCGTCGACCGTCGGAGGATCCGTGTCCGCATCTCATCCCGGGGCGTCGCAGCCCCTGGCCGAACGCCATGCCCGCGTCACCGACGGGTTCACGGCGGTCGTCGATCGCGTCCAGGACTGGGACGCGCCCACGCCGGTACCCGAGTGGGCGGCGCGCGACGTCGTGGAGCACCTGGTCACGTGGTCGCAGGGCTTCCTCGGCTCCGGGCGGGTCCACCTCCGTCGCGAGGTCGACCTCGCGGATCCCGCCGCGGCGTGGCGCACCCACGCCGCCGAGATCCAGGAGCTGCTCGACTCGCCGGCGGCCGAGGACGACTTCACGCACCCGCAGCTGGGCACCGAGCCGCTGGGCGGCATCATCGACCGGTTCTACTCGACCGACGTCCTCATGCACACGTGGGACCTGGCCGAGTCGGCCGGCGTGCTGTCGGGCCTGGACCCGCAGGAGTGCGAGCACCTGCTGCAGGGGATGAGCCTGCACGAGCAGATACTGCGCGACTCCGGTCAGTACGGGCCGGCTGTCCCGGTGCCGCCCGACGCCGACGGGGTGCTCAGGCTGATGGGCTTCATCGGTCGCGACCCCGAGTGGAGGGCGAGCCGATGAGCGGCCGGGAGACCAGCCTGCACTACCTGCAGCGGGGCCACCGCGCCGTGCTCCGTGCCGTGCACGGCGTGGACGAGTACGACGCGCGGCGGCCGTTGACGCCGACGGGGACGAACCTGCTGGGCCTGGTCAAGCACCTGGCCATCGTCGAGCTCGAGTACGTCGCGAGCTGCGCCGGCTTCCGGAGCGACCTCGGGACGCCGTGGGAGACCACCACGGGCGAGGAGGACAACTCGGACCTGTGGCTGACGGCCGACGAGAGCGCCCAGTCGGTGGTCGACCTCTACGTCGCCGTGGGCGATCACACCGCGCGTGCCTGCGCGGAGCTGCCCGAGGACGCGCCTGCGAAGGTTCCGTGGTGGAGCGAGCCGGACACGAGCTTCGACTACCTCCTGGTTCACATGGTGTCGGAGACGGCGCAGCACGCCGGGCACCTGGAGATCCTGCGTGAGGGCCTCGACGGCCAGGGCGACGCGTGGGACGAGTCGCGCAGCGAGCGGGACGCGGCCTGGTGGGCCGCCCTGAACGAGCGGATCACCGCGGCCGCCGAGCCGTTCCGCGGGTCAGGCGCCGTGGTGACGGCGCCCGCCGGCTCGTTCTGACGCACCCCCTCGCCACACGTGGAACGGGATCCACGTCCCGAAGCGTGTTCGGCGTGGATCCCGTTCCACAAGTGGGTTGGTGGTGCGGAGCGTCAGGAGTCGATCGAGACGATCTCCACCACGAACAGCAGCGTCTTGCCGCCGAGCTCGTTGCCCTCGGAGGCCTCGGTGCCGTAGCCGTACTCGGCGGGGATGTTGATCAGCACCGTGGAGCCCTCCTTCTGGCCCACGACGCCGGCCTTGAAGCCCTGGACGACCTGGTCGGTGGAGAGCTGGGCGGGCTGGCCGTCCTTGCCGAACGTCTGCTGGAAGACCTTGCCCTTGTCCTCCCAGGTGCTGCCCTGGTAGTTCACGGTGAGGGCGTCGCCCGCCTTGACGGTCTTGCCGTCACCCTCCTCGAGGACCTTGACCAGGACGTCCTTCGGCGGGTCGGTCTTCGGCAGCGTGACCTTCGGCTGGTCGCCCTCGAGGCTCACCTTCGGGACGTCCTTCTTCCAGTCCTTGGCCTTGACCTCCTCGCGCACGTCGACGACGTCGGTCACGATCACGAGCGAGTCGGTGGCCTTGATGTTGAGGTCGGCGTAGCCCTCGGCGCCGTAGACGTCGGACGCGGCCACCGTGGTGACGACGCGCGAGCCGGTGGGGACGCACTCGATGCCGGCGCGGAAGGCCTCGAAGGTCTTGTCGTCGCCGGCGGTCAGGGTGGCCTGCTCGCTGAGCGCCTGCTTGCCGTCGCGACCGTTGAAGACGGTGATGACGGCCTCGACCTGGTCGCCCTTCGAGGTGTCGTCGCCGTCACCGTCGTCGACGACGGTGCGCTGCAGGTCGTCGGCCTTTGCGGCCAGCGGCGCGGTGAAGGTGGCCTTGGGGCCGGTCTCGCCGAATTCGCCCGAGACCTTCACGGCGTCGCTGGAGGCGCCCGAGGGGTAGTCCGTGCAGCTCTCCTTCTTCGAGTCCTTCGCGTCGTCGTCGCCGGAGCCGCAGGCCGCGAGGGGCGCCACGGACAGCAGCAGGACGAGGGGCAGGGTCTTCAGGTTCCGCATGGTTCTCATTTCGTCGAGGGAGTCGCCCGGACAGTCTGCCGAGCGTACCTGTCCGTTTCCTGAGAGCCTCCGTAGAGCCCGCCGTGCTGAGGCGCCCTCGCGCTTGGCAGGATGGGGACCCGTGACGACTACCCTCGATCGCTACTTCAAGATCTCGCAGCGCGGCTCATCGGTCGGACAGGAGGTCCGCGGCGGCGTCGTGACCTTCCTGACGATGGCGTACATCATCGTCCTCAACCCGATCATCCTCAGCGGCGTGGCCGACGCGGACGGCAAGTTCCTCGGCGGAGGCACCGAGCCGGGCTCGGGCTTCGCGACGATCGCGGCCTGCACCGCGCTCGTGGCCGGCGTGCTGACGATCCTGATGGGCGTGGTCGCGAACTTCCCGATCGCGCTGGCGACCGGCCTGGGCCTGAACGCCTTCGTCGCGTTCTCCGTGGCCACCCAGATGACGTGGGCCGACGCGATGGGCCTGGTCGTGCTCGAGGGCATCGTGATCCTCGTGCTGGTGCTGACCGGCTTCCGCAAGGCGGTCTTCGACGCGGTGCCCGGGCAGCTGAAGACCGCGATCGCGGTGGGCATCGGCCTCTTCCTGACCCTGATCGGCCTGATCGACGCGGGCTTCGTGCGTGCCACCGGCAACGCCGCCCCGCCGATCGGCATGGGCATCGGCGGCGAGCTGTCGGGCTGGCCCGTGCTGGTGTTCTGCTTCGGCCTGCTGCTGATGATCAGCCTGCACACGCGCCGGGTTCCCGGAGCGATCCTCATCGGCATCGTCGTCACCACGATCGTGGCGATCATCGTGCAGGCGATCACCGACACCCCAGGCTCGGGCGGCGACCCGACGTCGAAGGGCTGGAACCTCAACGTCCCCGCGTGGCCCGACAAGATCGTCGAGACGCCCGACCTCTCGCTGCTCGGCGACTTCAACCTGCTCGGCTCGTTCGACCGCGTCGGCGTCGTCGCGGCGGTTCTCCTCGTCTTCACCCTCATGCTCGCGGACTTCTTCGACACGATGGGCACGATGACGGCCGTCGGCGCCGAGGCCGGCCTGAACGACGAGGACGGCGCGCCCGAGGGCGCGCAGCGCATCCTCATCGTCGACTCCGTCGCCGCCGCCGTGGGCGGTGCCGCCGGCGTCTCGAGCAACACGTCCTACGTGGAGTCCACGGCCGGCGTCGCCGACGGCGCGCGCACCGGCCTGGCCAGTGTGGTCACGGGCCTGTGCTTCCTGCTGGCCACGATCTTCACGCCCGTCGTGCAGATCATCCCGAACGAGGCCGCCGTGGCCGCGCTCGTGCTCGTGGGCTTCCTGATGATGACGCAGGTGACCGAGATCGACTGGAAGGACCCCGAGATCGCGATCCCGGCGTTCCTGACGATCGCCTTCATGCCGTTCACGTACTCGATCACGGCCGGCATCGGCGCGGGCTTCCTGGCCTACGTCGTGCTCAAGGTCGTGATGGGCCGCATCCGCGAGGTCCACGTGCTGCTGTGGATCATCGCCGCGCTGTTCGTCGTCTACTTCGCGATCGACCCGATCACGCGCGCGCTGACCTGAGCCGAAGAACCGCACGCCCGACTTTTGTGACGCCCTTCGGCTTCTGAGCCTCGATCCGGCCGACTCCCGTCACAAAAGTGGGGCGCGTGCGCGGGTCCGCGGGGGTCAGCTGGTGGGCGGGCCCACCACGAGGGCCGCGCCGGTGAGGGCCACGACGGCCAGCACGCCGACGGCCAGGCCCTGCAGGGGCTTGCGCACGAGCCACGCGACGAGGCGGTCAAGGGTGCCGGCCGGCTCGCCGGTCGTCAGGCGCCACCGCTCGGGCAGCGCGCCCTGGCGCTCGCTGACGACGTCGAACCAGATCGTGAAGAACGGCGGCACGGCGGCGAGCAGGCCGAGCGCCGAGCGCTTGAGGCTCCACTGCGCGTCGATCGCGACGACCACGGTGGTGACCACGTAGGCCACGAAGACGACGCCGTGCAGCATGCCGCCGATCCGCACCCCCAGCTCGGTGGTCTCGGTGACGTACTTGAGGAACATGCCCGTCAGCAGCAGGGCCCAAGTGATGGCCTCGGCGACGGCGACGGTGCGGAACAGGCGGCGGGGGGACATGCCTCCATTGTCCCCGCCCGGCTCAACCTCCCGGAGGGCGGCTCAGGCCCACGCGAAGTCCTCGTCGTGCACCTGCGAGACCACGCTCTCGTACGCCCACGTGCCGCCGGGCCAGTTCGAGGTGATGCGACCGGTCTCGGGATGGCGGTACCAGCTGGAGCACGACGCCCAGGCCGACCGCGCGAGCTGGTCCTGCACCCGCGCGTCCCACCGCTGCTCCGCCTCGGGCCGGGCCTGGACCTCGTGCGCTCCGCGGTCCCGCATCCGGTCGAGCGTGGCGCGGATGTGACGCGACTGCGCCTCGAGCATCGTGATGATCGACCCGCCGCCGAGGTTGGTGTTGGGGCCGTACGCCAGGAAGAGGTTCGGGAAGCCGGGCACGTGGATCCCGAGGTGCGCGCGAGCGCCGTCGCGCCACTGCTCGTGGAGACTGCCACCCGGACCGGTGACCTCGATCCCGTGCAGGAAGTCCTGCGTGTCGAAACCGGTGGCGAAGCAGATCGCGTCCACGGCGTGCCAGGTGCCGTCGGCGGTGCGGACCGACTCCGGGCGCACCTCGGTGAGCGCGTGCGGCACGAGGCGCACGTGGTCGCGCGTCAGAGCGGGGTAGTACTCGTTGGAGAACAGGATCCGCTTGCAGCCCACCTGATGGCGCGGGACGAGGTCGCGCCGCAGGCCCGCGTCGCGCACCTGCACGCGGCGGTGCGTGGCGGCCAGGCGCTCGATGAACGTGGCGATCCCCGACTCCGGATCGAGCCCGCGCGAGAACTGCTGGGTGATCCAGTCGATCGGCCGCCGTTCGCGGGCGGCGAGGTCGCGGTACCAGGCCGGGTAGGCGCCGTCGAGCTTCGGCAGCACGTGCTGGGCGGACCGCTGCACCACGACGAGCTCGCGCGCGACCTCGGCCAGCCGCGGCACCAGTTGCACGGCGGACGCGCCCGTGCCCACCACGGCCACGCGCCGGCCGGTGAGGTCCACCGAGGCGTCCCACGAGCCGGCGTGCAGCACCGGTCCGGCGAAGGACTCCCAGCCCGGGACCTGGGGCGCACTCGGCTCGGACAGCTGGCCCACCGCGCTCACGAGGACGTCGACGGTCTCGGCGGTGCCGTCGTCGAACGTGACCCGCCAGCCGCTCGCGTCCCGGTGCGCGGACACGACCCGCGCGCCGAAGCGGCACCGTGGGGCGACGCCGAACCGGTCGGCGACGTCGCGCAGGTAGGCGAGGATCTCGGCCTGCACGGGGTAGCGGCGCGACCACCGGTCGCTCGGCGCGAAGGAGAAGGAGTAGAGCGGGGCCGGCACGTCGCAGCCCGAGCCCGGGTAGGTGTTGTCGCGCCACACGCCGCCGAGCTCGTCGGCCCGCTCCCACAGCCGCACGTCGTCGTACCCGTGCGTGAGCAGCTCGACCGCCGTGCCGATGCCGCCGAAGCCGGTGCCGATGATCCCGATCGACGTCATGTCGCCGTCACCGTGAGGACGGCCGCGCACACGTCGGCGTGGACGTCCTCGCGCTCGAGCGTGCCCTGCACCAGCCACTCGCGGCACAGCGCCTTCACGTAGGCCGCCACGGGGCGGAGCCGCGCGCGCAGGGCGGCGTCGTCGGGCAGCGCCAGCGCGTCGAGCACGAGGCGGGCAGCGCGGTCGTCGGCCTCGTCGACGATCGCCTGGACGTCGGAGGGGCCGTGGAGGTTCGCCGCTCCCGAGGCCGCGACCCACGCCTGCCCGTAGGTGGTCGCCGCGTCCAGGATCCAGTCGATCGTGCGGCTCACGCGCTCGGGCAGCGGCAGGCCGGAGAGGTCGGGGAGCGCGGCCTCGGGCATCTGCACCGACTCGCGCATGACCGCCAGGAACAGCGCGCGCTTGCTGCCGAAGTAGTGGTGGACGAGGCCGCGCGTCACGCCCGCCGCGCGGGCCAGCTCGGTGGTCGAGACCTGGTCATAGGGGCGGGAGGCGTAGAGCACGGCCGCGGCGTCGAGGATCGACCGGCGCCGGAAGTCGGGGGCAAGGCGGGTGCGTGCCGCGGAGGTCATGAGCCAGTCTCGGCGGCCTATTGGCAACCTGTCAACAGTCCGTGACGCCGAGTGGCGCAAAAGGGGGTCGCGAGTGGCGCAAAGACGCCCGCCACTCGGCGAGTGGCGGGCGAATCTGCGCCACTCGCCGAACCGGGGGAGTGGCGGGCGCGGCTCAGTCGAGCGTCAGCCCCTCGGCCGGCATGACCCGCGCGCCCCGGCGGGCCGGGAGGGTGGCCGCGGCCAGCCCGGCGGCCGTCGCGACGACCAGCACGGCGGCCAGCTGGCCCCACGGCACCACGAGGCGCGCGTCGGGCATGACGTCGGCCACCACCGTGGCCACGCCGAACGTCGCGTAGACCGTGCCGAGCACGACCCCCATGACCGACGCGACGAGCGCCAGCAGCATCCCCTCGGCGGCCAGCACGCGGCTCAGGCCGCGGCGGGTCAGCCCGAGGGCACGCATCAGGGCGTGCTCGCGGGACCGCTCCAGGATGGAGAGCCCGACCGTGTTCGCGATCCCCACCAGGGCGATGAGGATGCCGACGCCCAGCAGGCCGAGGACCGCCCACACCAGCACGTCCAGCTGCGTCGCGACCCACTGCTGGTCCTTCAGGTTGTTGGCCACCTCGCCGTCGGCGTCGCGGGTGAGCGCGCCGAGCGCCCCGGCGAGGTCGTCCGCGTCGGCGCCGTCCTCGGCCAGGACCCAGAGCACGCGCACGGCGGCGTCCGGTGCCACCTGCTCGAGGGCGTCAGTCGGGACAATCGCCGCCTGACCCCACTCGGAGCCGACGACGCGGGTCGCGAGGGTGACCGCGCCGTCGCCGGTCCGCAGGGTGAGCTCCTCGGGCACGCCGTCGGCGAACTCCTGGGCCACCGCGGCGGGGATGAGCACCTCGTCGCCCTTCGGGCTGATGGCGGCCGGGTCCAGCGTCGCGGCCCGGTCGGCCTCGCTCGCGGCGATCACCGTGAGCCGTCCGGCCTCCGACGCGACCGTCGCACCCTTCACGCCCCGGACGTCGGCCACGTCGGGGATCCCACCGACCGCCTCGACCAGGGCGGGATCGAAGGCGCGGGTTCCGCTGACGGCGAAGTCGACGGGGTACTCCGCGTCCATCTCGGTCGTCACGGCGTCGCGAGCGCTGGCCATGCCGGTGAGGATCGCCGTGGCCAGCGTGACGCCGACGAGCAGCGACGCCGTGGTCGCGGCACTGCGGCGCGGGTGGCGCACGGCGTTGGCCGCGGCGACCCGGAACGGTCCGCCGGCGCGGCCGACCCGTCCGAAGAGCCGCAGCAGCCGCGGCACGACGACGGGTCCGAGCAGCAGCACGCCGATGAAGGAGGCCATCCCGCCGGCCAGCATCAGCGGCATCGAGGACGCCCACGCGGCCAGGCCGAGCGCCGCGAATCCCGCGAGCGTCGTCAGGACGCCGACGGCGATGCGGACCCGGCCCGCGGTCGTGCGGGCGGTCGGGTCGGCGGCGGGCCGCAGGGCCGCGAGCGGACTGACGCGCACCACGGCGCGCGTCGGCAGCCACGCCGCGACGATCGTCGTGAGCACGCCGCCGACGAACGCGGCCACGAGCCAGGTCGGGGAGTGGCTGACGGGCCCGAAGGCCTCCTCTCCGGCGAAGGCGCGGATCACCCAGCCGAGCACCTGCCCCGTGACGATGCCCGCCGCGACGCCGGTCGCCCCGGCGACGAGCGCCAGCACGAGCGCCTCGGCGCGCACCGACCTCAGGACCTGACGGCCCGTGGCGCCGACGCACCGCAGCAGGGCGAAGTCGCGGCTGCGCTGGGCGAACAGGATCGTGAAGGTGTTCGCGATGACGAGCACGGCGACGAAGCCGGCGATCGCCGCGAAGAGCAGCAGCAGGTAGGACAGGACGTCGGCGCCCTGGTTCATCAGCACGATGCGGGCCTGCACGTACTCGTCGCGGGTCTGCACCGGCGACTCGGTCACCGCGGTGAGCGCCTCCTGCGCCCCGGCCACGTCGTCGCGCGCGTCGTAGGCGACGGCGTCGGGGATCGCCAGGCCGACCGCGGCCATGGCTGGCCACGTGATGTCGACGTCCGCGTCGAGGTAGCTCGAGGATCCTGCGAGGCCGACGACGGTGACGTCCACCGTCTCGCGGCCGACCCCCACGGTCAGGGTGTCGCCGAGGGCGATGCCTTCCGCCTTCGCGGTGTCGGTGGAGACGAGCGCCTCGCGGTCGGAGCTCGGGGCGCGGCCGCTCGCGATCTCCTGCGAGCGCAGCTGCGGATCGAGCGCGACGGTGCCGACCCGGACGTCGTCCCCGATCGCCCCGTCGGGCCCTTCCACCGTGGTCCACGTGGAGGCGATCACGGCGGCCCGGTCGCCCCGGCTCTCGGCCACCCGCAGGACGCGGTCGGGATCGGACTCGGCGATCCCGTACTCCTCGCCCACGACGAGTTCGGCCTCCGGGTAGGCCGCCTCCACGCTCGCGGCGATGCCGCTGCGAGCACCCGAGCCGATGGCGTCGATCACGACGACGAACGCCACCGCGATCGCGACGGCGACGAGCGCCGAGACGTAGCGCCGCGTGTGAGTCCGCAGCGACGCGAACAGGACGGTCCTCATCGGGCACCGCCCTCGAGGGCGTGGACGATCTCGTCGCGCGACGGGGTGTCGAGGTGGGCCCGGACGCGACCGTCGGCCAGCACGACCACGTCGTCGGCGTAGGCGGCTGCGTCGAGCTCGTGCGTGACCATGACGACCGTGTGGCCCATCTCGATGACGCTGCGGCGCAGGTAGGACAGCACCTCGGAGGACGCGGTGCTGTCGAGGTTGCCGGTGGGCTCGTCGGCGAAGACCACGTCGGCGTTCGCGGCGAGCGCCCGGGCGATCGCGACGCGCTGCTGCTGACCGCCCGAGAGCTCGCCGGGGCGGTGGTCGAGTCGGTCGCGCAGCCCGAGGACGTCGATGACCTGCTCGATCCGCTCGGTGGCACCCGGCTCGAGGCGGCGGCCGGCCAGCTCGAACGGCAGCATGATGTTCTGCCGCGCCGTCAGCATCGGCAGCAGGTTGAACGCCTGGAACACGAAGCCGAGGTGGTCGCGGCGGAAGTGCGTCAGCCGGTCGTCGTCGAGCGCGGTGATGTCGGTGCCCGCGATCGCGACCGTGCCCTCGATGGGGCGGTCGAGACCCGCGAGGCAGTGCATCAGCGTCGACTTGCCCGAGCCGGACGGGCCCATGATCGCGGTGAACCGGCCGGGCGCCAGGTCGAGGTCGACCGAGCGCAGCGCGTGCACCGTGGTGTCGCCGTGGCCGTAGGTCTTGGACAGGCCGCGCACGGACGCGGCGGGCATGATGCCGCGCTCGGTGGCGGCGCCGGGAAGGGAGGTCGAAGTCATGCCTCGACGCTATTTCCGGGCCGGGGCCCGGGGCGTCGCCTCACGGGCGGATCTTCGGCGTCCGCCCACGGTATGACGCGGGGCGGGAAGCCCCGCACGGTCAGCCGACGAGGCCGGCCTCGAATGCCAGCAGCACGAGGTGCACGCGGTCGCGCGACCCGGTCTTCGCGAGCAGTCGGCTCACGTGCGTCTTGACCGTGGCTTCCGAGACGACGAGCGTCGTGGCGATCTCGGGGTTGCTCAGGCCGCGGGCGATCAGGCCGAGGACCTCGCGCTCGCGCTCCGTGACGCCGGACAGGCGCCGGTCGGCGGCGGCCGAGGCCCGTGGGGCGGACGGTGCCGCGAGGAAGTGGTCGAGCAGTCGCCGAGTGGTCGACGGGGCGACCACGGCGTCGCCGGCGTGCACGGCGCGGATCGCCGCGAGCAGGTCCGGGGGAGCGGCGTCCTTCAGCAGGAAGGCCGAGGCGCCGGCGCGCAGCGCGGCGAACGCGTACTCGTCGAGGTCGAAGGTGGTCAGCACGATGACGCGGGGGCCGTCGTCACCGGGCGCGATCCGGCGCGTGGCCTCCACGCCGTCGAGGCGGGGCATGCGCACGTCCATCAGGACGACGTCGGCCTCCACCTCGGCGAGCAGCCGCAGCGCCTCCTCGCCGTCGCCGGCCTCACCCACCACCGTGAGGTCGTCCTGGCTCTCCACGAGCATGCGGAACCCGGCGCGCACCATCTGCTGGTCGTCGACGAGCGCCACCCGGATCACGTGGGGATCCTCGCACGCACGGCCCATCCGCCGCCGGGCGCGGGCCCGACCTCGAGCGTGCCGTCGTGGACCTCCACCCGCTCGCGCATGCCCAGCAGGCCGAGGCCGCCGGAGCCGTCGGCGGAGGAGCCGCGGCCGTCGTCGACGACCTCGATGTCCAGGGCGTCGTCGCTCGCCGCGAGGCGCACCACCGCACGCGCCTGCGGGCCTGCGTGCTTCCGGACGTTGGTGAGGGACTCCTGCACGA
Organism: Aeromicrobium sp. UBA7512; assembly: GCF_002476985.1. Taxonomy (NCBI): domain Bacteria; kingdom Bacillati; phylum Actinomycetota; class Actinomycetes; order Propionibacteriales; family Nocardioidaceae; genus Aeromicrobium; species Aeromicrobium sp. UBA7512. Next base: position 148,686 of record NZ_DLNK01000007.1, on the reverse strand, counting down.
GGCGGTAGGCGGTCAGCGCGACGCCGGCCGGGACCGACGGGACGGGGTCGGGGAGGTCGAGCTGGACGCGGTCGTCCGCCGTGACGAGCGAGGGGATGTCCTCGAGCCGGGGCTGCGGCGTGAGCGCGGGGTCCTCGGTGCCACGCAGGAGGCCGAGCAGCCGCCTCATCTCGGTGAGCGCGTCGCGGCCGACCGACGCGACGGCGCCGAGCGTCTCGACCGCGACCTGCGGGTCCTTCGCCGCCGCGTAGCGCGCGCCGTCGGCCTGCACGATCACCACGGAGAGGCCGTGCGCGACGACGTCGTGCATCTCGCGGGCGATCCGGGTGCGCTCCTCGGCGGCGGCCAGCACCGCGCGCTGCTCGGCCTCAAGCGCCAGCTGCCGCCCACGCTCCACCAGGCTCGCCTCATAGGCCCGCCGGATCCGTGCCTGGCTGCCGAGCGCCCACGCGGCCAGGACGATCGCGGCGATGCTGAAGAAGTAGGGCGACAGGTCGTCGAGGCCGATGTCGTAGTCGACGTACTCGAGGCCCGGCGGGTACGCGGCGATCGACGAGGAGGTCCACACCCAGGAGGCGGCGGCCGCTCCACAGATGCCCACGCCGAGGCCCACGAGGGCCGCCCGGCCCGAGCTGTACCGCGCGAGGGCGTACAGCGCGGCGGGAAACGCCACCTGTCCCCACGTCGGGATGTCGTAGGTCGCGGCCTGCAGCACGCTGGCCGCGGCGACGAGCCCGAACACGAGCGCGGAGTGCCGCCGGCGCCAGAACAGTGGCACGGTCTGCAGCAGCGAGAGCGTCAGCGCCCACAGCGACTGCCCCGCCAGCACGGCGAACGGGAAGGACGGCAGCACCAGCGCCGAGGCGAGGGCGAGGTCGAAGAGCCGCGTCGCGCGCGGGCCCAGGCGCCACGGCCCCGCGGGTGCGATCCGGCTGTCCTCCATGGGCCCGAGCCTAGGGGCGCCCCGGACGCGCGTCGTCAGACCAGGGTCTGGTCCTGCAGATCGATGGCGGGAGGGGGAATGGAACGGCCTTGATCGAAGTTGATAACGTATGACTCAAGTCTTTTGACCCACAGTTTTCAAGGCACAGATCTCAAGCAGAGACACTGCGATCCCCAGGAGGAACCATGGCCCGTGCAGTCGGCATCGACCTCGGCACGACGAACTCCGTCGTGGCCGTGCTCGAAGGTGGAGAGCCCACCGTCATCGCGAACGCCGAAGGCGCTCGCACCACCCCGTCCGTCGTCGCGTTCGCGAAGGACGGTGAGGTCCTGACCGGCGAGGTCGCCAAGCGTCAGGGCGTCACCAACGTCGACCGCACCATCCGCTCGGTCAAGCGCCACATGGGCACGGACTGGTCGGTGGAGATCGACGACAAGAAGTTCAACCCCCAGCAAATCAGCGCGTTCGTGCTGCAGAAGCTCAAGCGCGACGCCGAGGCCTACCTGGGCGAGCCGGTCACCGACGCGGTCATCACCGTGCCGGCGTACTTCAACGACCACCAGCGCCAGGCCACCAAGGAGGCCGGCGAGATCGCGGGCCTCAACGTCAGCCGCATCATCAACGAGCCCACCGCGGCCGCGCTGGCCTACGGCCTCGACAAGGGCGACGACCAGACGATCCTGGTGTTCGACCTCGGCGGCGGCACGTTCGACGTGTCCCTGCTCGAGATCGGCGACGGCGTCATCGAGGTCAAGGCCACCAGCGGTGACAACCACCTCGGCGGCGACGACTGGGACAACGCGGTCGTCGACTGGCTGGTCAACAAGTTCAAGGCGTCCACCGGCGTCGACCTGACCAAGGACAAGATGGCGATGCCCCGCATCCGCGAGGCCGCCGAGCGCGCGAAGATCGAGCTCTCCAGCTCGTCCTCGACGTCGATCAACCTGCCCTACATCACGGTCGTCGACGGCAACCCCGTCTTCCTCGACGAGACGCTGACCCGCGCCGAGTTCGAGAAGATCACCGCCGACCTGCTCGAGCGCACGAAGGCGCCGTTCAACAACGTCATCCGTGACGCGGGCGTCACCGTCAAGGAGATCGACCACGTCGTGCTGGTGGGCGGCTCCACCCGCATGCCCGCGGTCTCCGAGCTCGTGAAGAGCCTCACCGGTGGACAGGAGCCCAACAAGGGCGTCAACCCCGACGAGGTCGTCGCCATCGGCGCCAGCCTGCAGGCCGGCGTGCTGAAGGGTGAGGTCAAGGACGTCCTGCTGCTCGACGTGACCCCGCTGTCGCTGGGCATCGAGACGAAGGGCGGCGTCATGACGAAGCTCATCGAGCGCAACACGACGATCCCGACCAAGCGCTCCGAGGTCTTCACGACGGCCGACGACAACCAGCCCTCCGTGGCGATCCAGGTCTACCAGGGCGAGCGCGAGATGGCCGCCGGCAACCAGCTGCTGGCCACGTTCGAGCTCACCGGCCTGCCGCCGGCGCCCCGCGGCGTCCCGCAGATCGAGGTCACGTTCGACATCGACGCCAACGGCATCGTGAACGTCTCGGCGAAGGACCGCGGCACCGGCAAGGAGCAGTCGATGACGATCACCGGCGGCTCCGCGCTGTCGAAGGACGACATCGACAAGATGGTCAAGGACGCCGAGCAGTACGCCGAGGAGGACCGCAAGCGCCGCGAGTCCGTCGAGGTCCGCAACCAGGCCGAGACGCTCGTCCACTCGACCGAGAAGTTCCTGGCCGAGAACGGCGACAAGGTCGGCGACGACGTCAAGACCGAGGTCCAGGGCGACGTCGACGCGCTGAAGTCGGCCCTCGAGGGCGACGACACCGACGCCATCCAGGCGGCCGTCACGAAGCTCGGCACGTCCAGCTCGAAGATGGGCGAGGCGATGTACGCCGCCGCCGCGGCCGAGGCCGGCGCCGAGGGCGCGGCCCCGACCGGCGACGCCCCGGCCGATGACGACGACGTCGTCGAGGCCGAGATCGTCGACGACGAGGGTGAGCAGAAGTGACCGAGAAGCCGTTCGACGACGAGGCGACCTCCCCCGAGGGGGAGGCGCCCGCCGCCGGCGCGGAGCAGGAGCAGGCCTCCGAGGAGGAGGTCGCTCCCGACCCGGTCGCCGAGCTCGAGGCGAAGGTCGCCGAGCTGACGAACGACCTCCAGCGCAAGCAGGCGGAGTTCATCAACTACAAGCGACGGGTCGAGGACGATCGCGTCCGCGCGGTCGAGACGGGCAAGCAGAAGGTCCTCACGGAGCTGCTGACGGTGCTCGACGACCTCGGCCGCGCCGAGGAGCACGGTGAGCTGACCGGCGGCTTCAAGGCCGTGGCCGACCAGCTGCGCGCCACGGTGGGCAAGTTCGACCTGGTCTCGTTCGGCGAGGCCGGCGAGCCGTTCGACCCGAACCTGCACGAGGCCGTCTTCCACGCGGGCGAGGACCCGAACGTGGCGGTGCAGAGCATCGCGCAGGTGATGCGCACCGGCTACCGCGTCGGCGACCGCGTCCTGCGGCCGGCCGTGGTCGGCGTCGTCGACCCCGGTGCCGCCGCCGAGGCCACCGAGCAGCCGACCACGCAGGACTGAAGCATGATCTCGATACGCCGCTCGCCGGGCGGGCCGTCCGGTGATCGAGTAGCTCGTGAGCGCAGCGAGCGGCGTATCGAGATCACGAAGGAACACGAGAGGGAGGAGGGGTGAATGAGCGCACCGACTGACTGGGCGACGAAGGACTTCTACGCGGTCCTGGGCGTCAAGAAGGATGCCTCGGCCGACGAGATCAAGAAGGCGTACCGCAAGCTGGCGCGGGACAACCACCCCGACTCCAACCCCGGCAACACCCAGGCCGAGGAGCGCTTCAAGGCGATCTCCGAGGCCTACGGGGTGGTCGGCAACGCCGAGAAGCGCAAGCAGTACGACGAGCAGCGCTCGCTGTTCGGCCAGTTCAAGGGCGGGTTCCCGCCCGGCGGTGGCGGCGGCTCGTACCCCAACGGCGGGGTCGACTTCGACCTCAGCGACATCCTCGGCGGCATCTTCGGCGGCAACGCCCGCGGCGGTCGCCGCCGCGCGCCCCAGCCGCGCCGTGGTGACGACCTCGAGACCGAGGCGACGATCACCTTTCGGCAGGCCGTCGAGGGCGTCACGCTCCCGCTGCGACTGACCAGCGACGAGCCGTGCACGATGTGCCACGGCACGGGCGCGAAGCCCGGCACCGTCCCGAAGGTGTGCGGCAACTGCCAGGGCAGCGGCATGCAGACCAGTGCCTCGGGCGGCGTCTTCGCGATGACCGAGCCCTGCGCGCAGTGCCGAGGTCGCGGGCTGATCGTCGAGCACCCGTGCGAGGTCTGCACGGGGACCGGCCGCGCGCCGTCGAGCCGCACCATCAACGTCAAGGTGCCGGCCGGCGTCAAGGACGGCCAGCGGATCAAGATCCGCGGCAAGGGCGCGAAGGGCGACACCGGAGCTCCCGCGGGCGACCTGTTCCTGCTGGTGCACGTCGAGGGTGACGAGCGCTTCGGGCGCAAGGGCGACGACCTCACGGTCACCGTGCCGCTGCCGTTCGACGACGCGGTGCTCGGTGGCGAGGTCAGCGCGCCCACGATCGACGGTCCGTCGGTCAAGCTCAAGGTGCCGCCGGGCACGCCCAACGGCCGTACGTTCCGCGCGCGCGGCAAGGGCGGCACGCGGCGCGACGGGTCGCGCGGCGACCTGCTGATCACGGTCGAGGTGCAGGTGCCCCACGAGCCGTCGCCCGAGGAACGGGCCGCGGTGGAGGCGTTCCGCGCCGCGAGAACGGGGAGCGCCTGATGAACGAGTTCGTCCCCCCGGGCCCGGAGGCGAAGGTCTTCGTGATCAGCGTCGCCGCCGAGCTGTCGGGACTGCACCCGCAGACCCTGCGCACGTACGACCGGATGGGCCTGGTCGAGGCCGGTCGCACCTCCGGCGGGGGCCGCCGCTACTCGCTGCGCGACGTCGAGCTGCTCCGGATGGTCGCGCACCTGACCGCCGAGGGCCTGGGCCTCGAGGGCGTCAAGCGCGTCATCGCCCTGGAGAACCAGGTGGCGGCACTGCAGGCGAAGGTCGCCGAGCTGCAGGCCGAGCTGGTGCAGGCGCGCACGCCGCAGAACCTGCCCGCGCTCTACGGCGGCCGTCAGGTCACCATCTGGCGCCGCCAGCCCTGACCCAATCCCCTCGCCGTCCGCCCCGGTTCGCCGAGTGGCGCAGAATCGCCCGCCACTCGCCGAGTGGCGGGCGTTCTTGCGCCACTCGCGACCCCGGTTTGCGCCACTCGACGTCAGTCGACGCCGAGGCCGCCCCTCACTCGTCGTCGGTGCGCTCCTCGCGCTCCTTGCGGGCGCGGTGCTTCTCGTACTCGCCCCACGCGATGCCGCTGGCCACGACGAGCGGGACGATGATGCCCCACGGCAGGTCGGCGAACCAGCCCAGGTCCCAGTCCGGGGTGATCCGCCGCAGCCAGTAGAACGGATTGAGGTACCGGAGCCAGTCCGGCGGATCGATGTCCGGCAGGTCGATGTCGGGCAGCCACGACCAGTCCACGGCGGGTAGCAGCCGGCCGAGGATCGCCGACACGGCCGCGCCGATGCCCAGGAAGCCGACCAGCGTGAACACCACGTGCCGTGCCGCGTAGAGCTTCGGGTGGGACTCCTTCAGCTCGTACAGCCGGCGGGCGCGAGTGTCGGGCGGTGGGACGAACGGCACCCGGACGGGACTCAGGTCGCGCTGCTCCACGAGGGTGACGGCGCGCAGGCGCTTCAGTCCGTTCTCGATCTTCACGTGCTCGGTGGGGTCGCCGTCGCCGGGCAGGTCGAACTTCACATCGTCGAGGGTGCCGAGCGTCCTGGATCCCACCTCGGTGCCGTCGACGGTAAGCGTCACGGTGTGGTCGGCGTCCTCGTGCACGGCCAGGTCGCGACCGCGGTCGCGCAGGGTCCAGGAGGGCATGACGGCACGCTAACCGGCGAGCCGGCGTCGTCGGGACGACCGAACGGCTACTTCCGGTGGCCGGATGGCGCGCCTCGTCTCACGTGGCAGTCGTCGCCGCGCGCGATGTCGGTGCCTGGCCCTACGGTCGGGGCATGGAAACGATTCGGGGGATCGTCCCGCCCTACCTGCTCCGTCAGATCGCCTCACTCGAGGACGACCGCTACGCCACGGCCGCCCGCGCGGCCCAGCACGCGCTGTCCGAGCGGCCCGGGCACGGCGGCCACAGGCACCCGTCGGCGCGCCCGCCGGCGGCCGAGACGCCCCTGCGGCGCCGGGTGAGCGATGCCGAGAACCGCACCGAGCTGCCGGGGCGCGTGGTCCGCTCCGAAGGTGATCCGCCCACGGGCGACGTCGCCGTCGACGAGGCCTACGACGGCTTCGGAGCCACCGACGGGCTGCTGCGCTCGGTCTACGGGCGTCAGTCGATCGACGACGCCGGGCTCACGCTGGCGGGCACCGTGCACTACGGCGTCGCCTACGACAACGCCTTCTGGGACGGCTCCCAGATGGTCTTCGGCGACGGCGACGGTGAGATCTTCGGGCGCTTCACGGCCTCCCTCTCGGTGATCGGCCACGAGCTGGCGCACGGGGTGGTCGAGTACACGGCCGGGCTGGTCTACCGCGACCAGTCCGGGGCGCTCAACGAGTCCGTCGCCGACGTCTTCGGCGCCCTGGTCGAGCAGCATGCCGCCGGGCAGAGCGCCGCCGAGGCGTCATGGCTCATCGGCGAGGGCCTGTTCACCGAGGCGGTCCAGGGCCGGGCCCTGCGGTCGATGAGCGCGCCGGGCACCGCCTACGACGACGACGTCCTGGGCAAGGACCCGCAGCCGGCCCACATGGACGACTTCGTCGAGACCACGCAGGACAGCGGCGGCGTGCACCTCAACTCCGGGATCCCCAACAAGGCGTTCCACCTCGTCGCCACCGGGCTCGGTGGCAACGCCTGGGAGGTCGCCGGCCGGATCTGGTACGAGACCCTGCTCGGCGACCTGTCCCCGCGCGCCACGTTCGAGCAGTTCGCCCGGGCCACGGTGGCGGTCGCCGAGAACCACGACGCTGCTGACGTGGTGCGCTCCGCGTGGCAGTCTGTGGGGGTATGGACGGAATCGACCAGCCCCTCCTCGTCGTCCGGGTGACCCGCACCGGCGGCTTCGCCGGGCTGCGCCGGCAGTGGGAGGTCGAGGCCACGTCCGAGGACGAGGCGCAGGCCTGGTGGCCGCTCGTCGAGGCGTGCCCGTGGGACGCCACTCCCGGCGACGGCTACCCCGACGGCTTCGTCTACGAGCTGCAGGCCAACGACCGCGAGGCCACCCTGCCCGAGCGCCAGGTCGACGGCCCGTGGCGCGAGCTCGTCGACGCCGTCGTGCACCACGCGCCCTGAGCCGCGCGTCACTCCCACGCCGCCGCGGATCTGACTAGGCTGGTCGCGGGCAACGGCGCCCCACGACTTTCGCCAGCCGAGGGGAGCTCCATGACCGACTCCGAGTTCGATGCCATCGCCCGATCCAAGGACGAGTCGCTGCGCACGGACGTGCGCCGCGTCGGCGACCTGCTGGGCCAGACGCTGCGGCGCCTGGAGGGCCAGCACCTCTTCGACCAGGTCGAGCTCGTGCGCGCCCAGGGCAAGGTCATCGAGGAGTCCGACGACCCCGACGAGCGCCACGAGGCCGCCTCGCGGATCCGTGCGCTGCTCGCCGACCTCGACGCCCCCACCGTGGGCAAGCTCGTGCGGGCGTTCAGCGTCTACTTCAACCTCGCGAACGTGGCCGAGCAGGTCGCCCGCGTGCGCGGCATCGAGGCCCGCCCCGACGACCAGGGCTGGCTGGCCCGCGCGATCGACGACATCGTCTCCGAGCAGGGCGTCGACGCGCTGCGCGAGGGCGTGGAGCGGATCGACGTCCGTGCGATCTTCACCGCCCACCCCACCGAGGTCAGCCGCCGCACCGTGCTGACGAAGCTGCGCCGGATCGCCGACATCCTCGTCGACTCCGCGGAGCCCGGCACCCGCCGCCGCGCCGCGCAGGACCGCGACCTGGCGCAACTGATCGACCTCATCTGGCAGACCGACGCGGTCCGTCGCACGCGCCCCACGCCGCTCGACGAGGCGCGCCACCTCGTGTTCTTCCTCCAGCAGATCCTCGAGGAGGCGCTGCCCGACATCGGCACCGACCTCGCGGACCGGCTCGCCGAGCACGGCATCGCGCTCGACCCCGCCCGGCGGCCGCTGTCGTTCGGCACCTGGATCGGCGGTGACCGCGACGGCAACCCGAACGTCACGCCCGAGGTCACGCTCAGCATCCTGCAGCTGCAGAACCGCATCGCCACGCGCATCGTCGACACCAACCTCGACCTGCTGATCCGCGAGCTGTCGTCGTCCGACGAGCTGGTCGAGGTCAGTGCCGAGCTGACCAAGTCGCTGCAGGCCGACCTCGTGGCGCTGCCCGACCTCGACCCGCGGCTGCTGAACGTCAACGCGCACGAGCCCTACCGGCTCAAGCTGTCGTGCGTGAAGCTCAAGGTCGCCAACTCGGCGGCCCGTGTCGCCGAGGGCACCCCTCACGTCCCGGGCCGCGACTACGCGAACCGCGACGAGCTGCTGGCCGACCTGGCCGTGGTCGACGCATCGCTGCGCGAGCACGGCGGCGAGCTCATCGCCGACCGGATGCTGGCGCGGGGGATCCGCGCCATCTCGTCGGTCGGCCTCCACCTGGCCACGATGGACATCCGCGAGCACGCCGAGGCGCACCACCACGCGCTCGGGCTCCTCTTCGACCGCCTCGACGAGTCGGAGACCTCCTACGCCGACCTCAGTCGCGACGAGCGGTTCGCCCTGCTCTCGCGCGAGCTCGGCCGGCTGCGGCCGCTGGCCGCCGACCCGCCGTCGCTCGACGAGTGGGGCGCGCGCACCTACGGCGTCTTCGCCGCGGTCCGCGAGCTGAAGGAGGCCTTCGGCGAGGACGTCATCGAGTCCTACATCGTCTCGATGACCGTCAGCGGTGACGACCTGCTCGCGCCGGTCGTGCTCGCGCGCCAGGCCGGGCTGGTCGACCTCGTCGGCAGCGAGGAGACGCCGCCGTTCGCCCGCCTCGGCTTCGTGCCGCTGCTGGAGACGGTCGAAGAGATCCGCCGGGCCGGCGACGTCCTCGACGAGCTGCTGTCGGACGACCACTACCGCTCGTTGGTGCGCCTGCGCGACGACCGCCAGGAGGTCATGCTCGGCTACTCCGACTCCAACAAGGCCGGCGGCATCACTACCTCGCAGTGGGAGCTGCACCGCGCGCAGCGGGCGCTGCGCGACGTGGCGCAGAAGCACGGCGTCACCCTGCGGCTGTTCCACGGCCGCGGCGGCACGGTGGGCCGTGGCGGCGGACCCACCTACGACGCGATCCTGGCCCAGCCGTACGGCGTGCTCACGGGTGACATCAAGTTCACCGAGCAGGGCGAGGTCATCAGCGACAAGTACTCGCTGCCGCGCCTCGGCCACGAGAACCTCGAGCTGTCGTTCGCGGCGGTGCTGGAGGCGTCCACGCTGCACCTGGAGGCCCGCACGCCCGCCGAGTCGATGCAGCAGTGGGACGACACGATGACCCAGGTCAGCGACGCCGCCTACGCCGCCTACCGCCGCCTGATCGACGCGCCGGGGCTCTTCGAGTACTTCCTCGCCTCGACCCCCGTCGACCAGCTCGGCGACCTCAACATCGGCTCGCGCCCGTCGCGCCGCCCCGAGACCGGGGGCGGCATCGACGGCCTGCGCGCGATCCCCTGGGTGTTCGGCTGGACCCAGAGTCGCCAGATCGTGCCGGGCTGGTTCGGTGTCGGCAGCGGCCTGCGCGCCGCGCGCCTCGCCGGGAAGGGCGACGTGCTGGCCGACATGCTCGACCAGTGGCACTTCTTCCGCACGTTCATCTCGAACGTGGAGATGACGCTCGCGAAGACCGACCTCGACGTCGCCGGGCACTACGTGAACACGCTCGTGCCGGCCGACCTGCGCCCGATCTTCGACCGGATCCGCGCCGAGCACGCGGTCACGGTGGAGGAGGTGCTGCGGGTCACCGGCGAGCGCCACGTGCTCGACGACCAACCCGGCCTGCGCCGCACGCTGGAGGTCCGCGATGCGTACCTCCAGCCGATCTCGTTCGCCCAGGTCGACCTGCTGGCCCGCTACCGCGAGGACCCCGACGCCGTCGACGAGGACATGCGCGCCGCGCTGCTCCAGACCGTCAACGGCATCGCCAACGGCCTGCGCAACACCGGCTGAGCAGGATCTCGATACGCCGCGACTCCGTCGCGAGCTACTCGATCACCGACCCGGTGATCGAGTAGCGGGGCGAGGAAGGAGCCCGTGTATCGAGATCAGTTGACCTGGCGGTCGCGGCCCTCCCAGTAGGCCTCGCGGAGCTTGAACTTCTGCAGCTTGCCGGTGGCGGTGCGGGCCAGCTCCTCGCGGAACTCGACGCGCTTCGGCACCTTGTAGCCCGCGAGGCGCTCGCGCGCGTGGGCGCGCAGGTCGTCCTCGGTGACGTCGCCGTCGACCACCACGAGGGCCAGGACGAGCTCGCCCCACTTGTCGTCGGGGATGCCGATCACCGCGACCTCGCGCACGGCCGGGTGCGAGGCCAGCACGTCCTCGACCTCGATCGACGACACGTTCTCGCCGCCGGAGACGATGACGTCCTTCTTGCGGTCGGCGATCGTGACGTAGCCGTCCTCGTAGACGCCGCCGTCGCCGGTGTGGAACCAGCCGCCCGCCAGCGCGTCCTCGGTGGCCTCCGGGTTCTCCCAGTACGACTCGAGCACGGTGTTGCTGCGCACGAGGATCTCGCCCTGGTCGTCGATCATCACGCGCGTGCCGATCGTGGGGGCGCCGGCGCGGGCCAGCAGGCGCGCCTGCTCCTCGCCCTCGAGGTCGTCCCACTCCTCGCGCATGCGGCTCATCGTGAGCAGCGGCGAGGTCTCGGTGAGGCCGTAGATCTGGATGAACTCCCAGCCGAGCTCCTCGCGGACCCGCTGGATGGTGCGGGTCGGCGGGGGAGCGCCGGCCACGATGCAGCGCACCCGGTCGCGGCCCGTGTCGCCCGTCCAGCCATCGAGCGCGTCGAGCGTGGCGTTGAGCACCGCGGGAGCGCACGCCAGCACCGTGACACCGTGCTCCTCGATGCGCCTCAGGATCTCGGTGCCGTCGATCTGGCGGATCACGACCTGCTTCGCGCCGACGCCCGTGGCCGAGTAGAGCAGCCCCCAGCCGTCGCAGTGGAACATCGGCAGCGTGTGCAGGTAGACGTCGCGGTCGGTGAGCGTGGCGTGCCAGCCGAAGGTGGTGGCGTTGACCCAGCGGGCGCGGTGGGTCTGCTGCACGCCCTTGGGCCGGGCGGTCGTGCCCGAGGTGTAGTTGATCGTGGCGGTGGCGTTCTCGTCGGGCTCCCACTCGGCCGGCTCGGCCTTCGACGCCCAGATCCGGTCGTCGTCGCGGCCCAGGACGAACACGTGCTTGGCCGACGAGCAGGACTCCGCGAGGTGCTCCAGCTCGGGATCGAGCATGACCACCTCGGCGCCGCAGTGCTCCACGATGTACTGGACCTCGGCCGGCGCCAGCCGGAAGTTCACCGGCACGAAGACGCGGCCCCAGTTGGCCACGCCGTAGAACGAGGCCAGCAGCCGCGCCGCGTTGTGCGAGACCATTGCGACCCGCGCGCCCTGCGGCACGCCGAGCTCGTCGAGCGTCGCGGCCTGGCTGCGCGCCCTCGCGTACAGCTGGGCGTAGGTCACCTCGCCCCACGAGTCCGCCACCTGGTTCGGCTCGTCGACCACGGCGACGCGGTCGGGGTAGACGGTGCGGGCGCGGTCGAGGAAGTCGCGCAGGGTGAGCGGGACGATCATGGGGCCTCCGGCGGGGTCGAACGGTGCGTGTGGGTCACGTCACGCTGCCATTGTGTCGACTCCCGGTGGCGCCGTGCACCCCGAGCCCGGTCGCGAGCGACCAGCGGTCGGCGCCTCCCGACGAGCGGTGGGCTCGAGCACGTCGGCCCACCCCCCGTCCACTTTTGGAACGGGATCAACCTCGATTCCGGGCCGAGGCGTTGATCCCGTTCCAAAAGTGGCGAGGGGGAGCCGGGGGAGCGGTGGAGGGCGTCACCCGGCGCGCTGGGTAGCCTCGGCCCGGTGAGCTGGGAAGAGATGTTCAGGGGCGACTTCGCCGCGGACGACGTCCGCGCCTACGGCGAGCTGGTGCGGAACCTGCACGCGGTGCAGGACGCGCTGGCCGCGATGTCGATGGACCGCGAGGCGATCGACGGACTCGCCGCCGACCTCGCGCGGTGGCGCGAGCGCCTCGAGCCGTCGGTCACCGACGAGCAGCACCAGGTGAACGGTCGCGTCGCCGAGCTGCCCGTGCGCGGCCACGCGATGCTGCCTGAGCTGGACGTCACCTCGCGCACCACCGACCGCGTCGAGGGGACCGTGCGCTTCGGCCGTTGGTTCATGGGCGGCGGGATGGCCGTGCACGGCGGAGCCGTCAGCCTGCTGTTCGACGAGGTGCTCGGCATCATCGCGTCGCTCGCGGCGGGCGGCATCACTCGCACCGCCTACCTCCACACCGACTACCGCGCCCTCACCCCGATCGACACCGAGCTCGAGACGATCGCGTGGATCGACCGGGTCGAGGGCCGCAAGTGGTTCATCCGCGGCGAGATCCGCCACGGCGACGTCGTGTGCGCCGAGGCCGAGGGCCTGTTCCTGCGCCTGCTGCCCGACCAGGGCCTCGGCAAGCGCACCACCGGCTGAGGGTCAGGGGTAGGGGTAGAAGCCCTGGCCCGATTTCTTGCCCATCAGGCCCGCGTCGACCATGCGGTCGAGCAGCGGCGGCGGCGAGTAGAGGGGCTCCTTGAACTCCTCGTACATCGACTCGCCGATCGCCTTGATCGTGTCCAGCCCGATGAGGTCGCTCAGCGCGAGCGGCCCCATCGGGTGGCCACAGCCCAGCACCATGCCGTTGTCGATGTCCTTCGCCGAGGCGTACCCGGCCTCGTACATCCGGATCGCCGACAGCAGGTACGGCACCAGGAGCGAGTTGACGATGAAGCCCGCGCGGTCGGTCGCGTCGATGGGCTGCTTGCCGAGCGTCTCCGAGACGTAGGAGCGCATGCGGTCGAGCGTCTTGTCCGAGGTCGTCAGCGACGGGATGAGCTCGACGAGCTTCATGACGGGCGCCGGGTTGAAGAAGTGCACGCCCATGACGCGGTCGGCGCGGCCGGACGCGGCGCCCAGCTTCACGATGGGGATCGACGACGTGTTGGAGGCCAGGATCGCGTCGGGGTCCTGCAGGATCTTCCCGATGCGGGTGAAGAGGTCGAGCTTGATCGACTCCTTCTCGCTCGCCGCCTCGACCACCAGCTGGCGGTCGGCGAGATCGTCGAGGTCGGTCGTGACCTTGATCGCCTCGAGGGTCACGTCGCGGTCCTGCTCGGTGAGCTTGCCGCGGTCGACGGCACGCTGCAGCGAGGTCTCGATCCGGCCGTGCGCGGCGGCTGCGGCCTCCTCGGTGACCTCGACGACGACGACCGAGATGCCGGCGCGCGCGTTCACCTCTGCGATGCCGGAGCCCATGAGGCCACCTCCGACGACTCCGATGCGTTCGATGGTCACGCGACCTCCCGGTAAAGATGATGGATTCCTCACCTTCGATCGTAACGGTCGCCGGGTGAGCCTCCGCAAGCGCTTCGAGGAGGCGTGATGGGATGGCCCCATGCGTGCGTGGCTCCCGGTGGTGCTCGTCCTCGCCCTGGCCGGCTGCGGCGGGAGCGATGATGCCCCGACCCCGTCGGCGAGCTCGGCCTCCACCACCCCCGGGAAGGTCGCCACCGAGGCCTCGGGCACGGTCGATCCGCTGGCGATCACCTCGTACGTCTGCCGCCGGAACGCCAAGGGCGTCTGGAAGGTGCAGGGCACGCTCGAGAACACCGGCAAGCAGGCCCGCGACTACAGCGTCACGGCGTTCATCGGGCAGCAGACCGGACCGGCGCGCGTCGTGGAGCTCGACCGGGTGCGGGCGGGCGCCAGCGTGCCGTTCACGATGGACCCGATCGTCGCCGCGCCCGAGGGCCCGTGCCGGCTCCGGGCGGTCATCTCCCTCTGACGCCGCGGCGCCCACGAGGCGCCCCCGACCTTTTGCCGCGTCTTAACCAAAATGTCATGGTCCGTCCGGTCTCTTGGCTGATTCTCAGGGTTACGGTGTGCCAAACCGGTTCCCCTGCGACAAAGGACACAGACCTTGAAGTCCCGACGTTCCCTCTCGGCTGTTGCGATCGGAGCGCTGCTGAGCGCACCGATCGTCGTGGCCCCGTCGGCCACCGCGGCCGACCCCGTCGACATCACCCTCGTCGACATCAACGACTTCCACGGCCGCATCGACTCGAACACCACGAAGTTCGCGACGACGGTGGAGCAGATCCGACAGACGGCGGGAGAGGCGAACACGCTCTTCCTCTCCGTCGGTGACAGCATCGGCGCCTCGCCGTTCGCCTCCTCGACGCAGCAGGACGAGCCGACGATCGACGTCCTCAACGCGCTCGACCTCGACGTCTCGTCCGTGGGCAACCACGAGTTCGACCGCGGCTTCGACGACCTCGTGGGCCGCGTCACCGACCGGGCCGACTTCCCGTACCTCGGTGCGAACGTGAAGCTCCGGGCCACCGGCGCCGCGGCACTGCCCGCGTCGGCCACCTTCACCGTCGGCGGCCTCGAGGTCGCCGTCATCGGTGCGGTCACCGACGAGACCCCGTCGCTCGTGACGCCCTCGGGCATCTCGACCCTGACGTTCACCGACCCGGTCGAGGCCGTCAACACCGAGGTCGACCGCCTGGAGGCGCTGCCGGAGGTCGACCGGCCCGACGTCATCGTCGCGGCGTTCCACGAGGGCGCCGGCGCCGGCACCCCCGACGGCTCGAGCCTGGCCGAGGAGGTCGCCCACGGCGGCGCCTTCGCCGACATCGTGAACAACACCGACGCCTCGGTGGACGCGATCTTCACCGGCCACACGCACAAGGCCTACGCGTGGGACGCCCCGATCCCCGGCCAGGCCGCCAAGACCCGCCCGATCATCCAGACGGGCAGCTACGGCGAGAACATCGGCAAGGTCACGCTGTCGGTCGATCCCGACACCGGCGACGTCGCCTCGCACACGGTCGCGAACGTCCCGCGCGTCGCCACCGCGAACGAGCAGCTGCCCCGCGTCGCCGCGGTCAAGACCATCGTCGACAACGCCCTCGCGTACGCCGCCACGATCGGCAACGAGAAGGTCGCCGACATCACGGCCGACATCACCACCGCCTACACCGGCGGCAGCTACGTCGGCGGCGTCTACACGCCGTCGAACCCGGCCGCACCCAAGACCGGTCGCGACGACCGTGCGAGCGAGTCCACGATCGGCAACCTCGTGCCCGACGCGATGCTCGCCCAGTCCAAGGCGACGAACGCACCGGCCGACCTGTCGATCAACAACCCCGGCGGCCTGCGCGACGAGCTGTTCTTCGCCGGTAACACCACCACCGGCGGCCCGAACAACACCGACGGCTCGGTGACGTTCGCCGAGGCCAACGCCGTGCTGCCGTTCACCAACAACCTCTTCACGGTCACCCTCACGGGCGAGTCGCTGAAGAAGGTCTTCGAGCAGCAGTGGCAGCGCAACCCCGACAACACGGTGCCGAGCCGCCCGTACCTGCAGCTGGGCGTGTCCGACAACGTCCGCTACACGTACGACGCGACCCGCGCCGAGGGCGACCGCATCACCAGCGTCTGGATCGACGACCAGCTGCTCGACCCGGCGAAGTCCTACAAGGTCATCGTCCCGTCGTTCCTGGCCACCGGCGGCGACAACTTCCGCGCCTTCGCCGAGGGCACCTACGTCGACACCGGTGTCGTCGACTACGAGGGCTGGATCGAGTACCTGGGCGCCAAGTCCCCGGTGACCCCCGACTTCGGCCGCCGCTCGGTGGCCGTGTCGGGCCTCGCGAGCTCCTACGAGGTCGGCGAGACGGCGACGTTCTCGCTGCCGAAGCTGAACCTGACCTCGCTGGGCAGCCCGGCGAACACGTCGGTCGAGGCCACCCTGGAGTACGGCGACGGCCAGACGCTCGACCTCGGCTCGCAGCCGGTCACCAACGGCGCCTCCGGCCAGTTCTCCTTCACCGTGCCCGCCGGCGCGATCGAGGGCGGCACGATCCGCGCCGAGGCGTCGCCGAGCGGCACCGTGGCCACCATCCCGCTGTCGGTCGAGAAGGCCGCCTCCACCACCACCGCCACGGCTCCCGCCCAGGTCACGAAGGGTGAGGCGTTCGACGTCTCGGTCGACGTCACCGCGGCGGCGGGCGACCTCGACGGCACGGTCGTCGTCCGCGACGGGGCCACCGAGGTCGGCACCGGCACCGTGACCGACGGCTCCGGGACGGTCGAGGTCCAGGCCTCCGACCTGCGGCTCGGCCAGCGCACGCTGACCGCGGCCTACCAGGGCTCCGGCACGGTGGCCGGCTCCGAGACCACCGTCTCGGTCGAGGTCATCAAGGGCGAGACGCCGTTCACCGCGCAGGGCTCGACCACGCCGTACGGCACGGGCGCGACCATCACGCTGACGGCCGCCCCCGGCACCAGCGGCATCGTCTACGTCGCGAACCAGCTGGGCATGCAGGTCGGCACGGCCTTCCTGTCCGACGGCAAGGGCACGTTCCGCTTCGGCGGCACGGCGCTCAAGCCGGGCTCGTACACCTACGGCCTGTTCTTCAACGGCAGCGCCTCGTACGAGCCGGCCGACGCCACGGCGACCGTGAAGGTCACCAAGGCCGACACCTCGGTGCGCGCCGTGGTCGCCTCGAAGATCAAGTCCAAGGGCGCGGTCCTGAAGGCCCGCGTCTCGGCCAAGGGCTTCACGCCCACCGGCACGGTCGTGGTCAAGCGCGGCACCAAGGTCGTGGGCAAGGCCACGGTCAAGGACGGCGTGGCCCGCGTGAAGCTGGCCAAGCTCCCGCGCGGCAAGGCGACGCTGCGGGTGTTCTACAAGGGCAGTTCCGTCGCGAACGGCTCCACGACGTCCGCGAAGACGTTCGTCAAGTAGTGACCTGAGCCGGGGCGGTCCGCACGCGGGCCGCCTCGGCTCACTCCATCAGCACCACTCGAGGGGAATCCCGATGTCTCGTCCTGTCCTTCGCGGTCTGACCGCGCTCGCCGTGGCGGCCGGTGCGGCCGTCGCGGTGCCGCCCGCGGCCACCGCCGCTCCCGACGGCTCCGGCCTCGTGATCAACGAGGTCTACCTGAACGGCGGCTCCGCGGGGGCCACCTACCTCAACAAGTTCGTCGAGCTCCACAACCCGACGGACGAGGACATCAGCGTCAACGGCTGGTCGGTGCAGTATCGCGCGTACAACGGCACCGCGAACTTCTCCGCCGTGATCCCCCTCGGCGACCGCCACCTCGAGCCCGGCGGAACGCTGCTCGTGAGCGGCAACTCGAACGCCGCCAACGGCGCGGCGCTGCCCACCCCCGACGTGGCCAGCACGACCGGCTTCTCGGGCAACTCGAACGGCGGCACGATCGCGCTCGTCTCGTCCGAGACCGCGCTCACCGGAGACCTGGCCACCGTCCGTGCCAACGCGTCCCTGGTCGACCTCATCGGCTACGGCCTCTCGAACACCTACGAGGGCACGGCGAAGGCCGACGGCTACACGGTGACCGCCTCGGTGACCCGCGCAGCCGGCGCGGACACCGACGTGAACTCCACCGACTTCACCACCGCGGCGCCCACCCCCGTGGCGTGCGGCGCCACCTGCGCCGGCCCCGGCGACGCCGAGCCCGAGGAGCCCGAGCCCTCCGAGGCCGTCACGATCGCGCAGATCCAGGGCACGGGTGCGGCCAGCCCGCGCGTCGGCCAGACGGTCACCACCACCGGCGTCGTCACGGCGCTCTACGCGTCGGGCGGCTTCAACGGCGCGTACCTCCAGACGCCCGGCACCGGCGGCACGCCCGGTCCCGCGTCGCACGGACTGTTCGTCTTCGGCTCGTCCACCGCGTTCGCGCAGTCGGTCGACCTCGGCGACACGATCGACGTCACCGGCGCCGTGTCGGAGTTCAACGGCCTGACCCAGATCACCGCGGCGACGTGGCAGGACGCCACCACCGCCGGCACCGTCACGCCGACCCCCGTCACCTTCCCCATGACCGAGGCGCAGCGTGAGGCCCTCGAGGGCATGCTCGTCGACGCCACGGCGGGCACGTTCACGCTCACGAACAACTACGGCACGAACACCTTCGGCGAGATCGGCCTGGCCTCGGGTGACACCGTGCTGCCGCAGCCGACCAACGAGGTCCGTCCGCGCACGTCCGCCTACGACGCCCTCGTGGCCCGGAACGCGGCCCGCATGATCACGCTCGACGACGGCAAGAGCATCAACTTCACCTCGGGCGCCAACCGCGCGATCCCGGGTCCGTGGCTGACGCCGACCAACGAGGTCCGCACGGGCGCGTCGGTCACGATCGACGAGCCGCTGGTCATGGACTGGCGCAACAGCACGTGGAAGCTCCAGCCCACGCAGCCCTTCGCGGCCGGTGGCGAGTCCGCCACGATCGCGCCGCAGAGCACCCGGGAGACGGCACCGAAGGACGTCGGCGGAGCGGTCAAGCTGGCCTCGTTCAACGTCCTGAACTACTTCACCACCACCGGTGAGGACTGGGTGTCCTCGAGCCGCGGCACCTGCACCTTCTACACCGACCGCGACGGCAACCGCATCACCGTGAACACCTGCACGAACAACGGTCCGCGCGGTGCCGCCAACGACGTGAGCCTCGCCCGCCAGCAGGCGAAGATCGTCCGGGCGATCAACACGCTCGACGCCGACGTGCTGTCGCTCGAGGAGATCGAGGACACCGGATCGCTCGGCGGCGCCGATCGCGACGAGGCCCTCACGACGCTCGTCGCGGCGCTCAACGCCGACGCCGGCTCGCAGCGCTGGGCGGCGGTCCTGTCGCCGTCGACGATCCCGACCTCGGGTCGCGACGTCATCCGCACCGCGTTCATCTACCAGCGCGACGTGGTCGAGCCGGTCGGGCCGTCGGTCATCCTCGACTCGCCCGCGTTCGCCAACGCCCGCGCCCCGCTGGCGCAGGAGTTCCGCCCGGTCGACGGCGACGCCGGCCAGGACTTCCTGGCGATCGTCAACCACTTCAAGTCGAAGGGCTCAGGCGACGGCGTGAACGCCGACCAGGGCGACGGCCAGGGTGCGTCGAACCGCGCTCGCGTCGGTCAGGCCGAGGCGCTCGTCGACTTCGTGTCCTCGCTGGAGGACCAGACCGACACCGACCGGGTGTTCCTGCTCGGCGACTTCAACTCCTACGCCAAGGAGGACCCGCTGGCGATCATCGAGGACGCCGGCTTCGTGAACGTCGACCAGCGCCTCACCGACGAGGAGACCTACCAGTTCGAGGGCATGCACGGCTCGCTCGACCACGTGTTCGCCTCCTCGGCCGCGTTCGCGCGGGTCACCGGCGCCGACGTGTGGACCATCAACGCGCCCGAGTCGATCGGCCGCGAGTACAGCCGGTTCAACAACAACGTGACGAACCTGTTCGACGCGTCCACGCCGTTCCGGGCCAGCGACCACGACCCCGTGATCGTCGGCTTCGACCCCGGCGCGGCCGCCGAGGTCGCCACGACGACCACGGCGAAGGTGCCGTCCGTCGTGTGGGCAGACGAGGCGTTCGACGTCGCGGTCACGGTCGCCTCGGGCACGGGCTCGCCCCGTGGCAGGGCCACCGTGTCGCTGGGCGACGAGGTGCTCGGCACGGCCGCGGTCGCCGATGGCAGGGCCACGGTCACGGTTCCGGCGGGCTCGCTGCGGGCGGGTCGTCACATGCTCGACGTCGCGTTCGCGGGTGAGGGTCGCTACGCCGACTCGGCCGGCACCGTCACGGTCGACGTCCGTGCCGACTCGGCGATCACCGCCACGGCGGCACGCGGCACCTACGGCAGGCTCACCGCGATCGCGGTGACGGGCGCGCCCGACGCCGGCGGCCTGGTCTACGCCACGGCCGGAGGTCGGATCATCGCCTCGGCGATCATGCGCAGCGGCAAGGCGACGATCAACGTGCCGGGCACGGCCCTGCGGCCGGGCACCACGGCGGTGACCGTCTTCTACGCCGGTGACCGTGCTCATGAGCCGAGCCGCACCTCGGTCGACGTGGCGATCGCGAAGGCGAGGGCCACCGTGTCGGCGAAGGTGCTGAACGGCAAGGTCACGGAGCGGACGCGCGCCAAGGTGCGCGTCGTGGTCCGTACGCCGGGCTTCGTCGAGAGCTCCGGGAAGGTCCGGATCTACCGGGGCTCGAAGCTGCTCGCGTCGGGCAACGTCAAGGGCGGCAAGGTCACCGTGACCCTGCCGCGCCAGAAGTCCTCGGTGCGCCTGACGGCGCGGTTCAGCGGCACGTCGCTGACCTCGCCGGCAAGCCGCGCGTTCGTGCTGCGAGTGCGCTGAGGCAAGGGGGACAGGCCGGGCGGCCCCAGGATCGGAGGGAGATCCTGGGGCCGTCCTCTGTCCGGGTGCGCCGTCCGAGCTCAGCGCACCTCGGCCGTGAGGAGCAGGTACTCCCACTGCATCGTGAAGCCCTCCTCCGAGCGGGAGCCCTCGCGTTCGCCCAGGGCGGCCAGGTCGCGCTCCAGGGCGGCGGTCCGCTCCGGGTCGTCGGTGTGGGCGGCGAAGGCCGCGATGGTCGGGCCGTAGTGGGCCGCAAAGTAGTCACGGAACTGCTCGCCGTCCCCGAAGTGGATGACCGGCAGCGTCTGCCGGCGCACCTGCACGTCGCCGACCCGGTCGCCGAGCAGTGCCCGCACGTGCTCCTCGTTCCCCCACAGCGGCGGCGGTGAGGCGCCGGGCGGGGGCGGCGGCACGTACTGCTTCATCGTGGCGAAGAGCTGGCCGATCGTGCCCTCCGGCGTCCAGGAGACGATGCCGATGCGGCCGCCCGGGCGGCACGTGCGCACCAGCTCGTCGGCGGCCTGCTGGTGGTGCGGCGCGAACATCACGCCGATGCACGACATGACGACGTCGAAGGCGTCGTCCCCGTAGGGCAGTGCCTCGGCGTCCGCCACGTCCCACGTGAGGTCGACGTCGGGGTGCTCGGTCCGGCCTGCCTCGAGCAGGCCGGGGGTGAGGTCGGAGGCGACCACGGTCGCGCCCCGCCGTGCCGCGCGGACCGCGGCGCTCCCGGTGCCGGCGGCGACGTCGAGGACCCGCTCGACGGGATTCACGTCCAGCGCGTCCACGAGAACGGCGCCCAGCGGCGAGACGATCTCGCGTGCGACCCGCGGGTAGTCGCCCAGCCCCCACATGCGGCGGTGCTTGTTCTTCAGCTCGGTGTCCTGCTGCACCGCGTCGGTGGCGGTGGTGTCGGTGGTTCCCATGGATCTTCCTTCGTGTGGTGTTCCTCCACCCAGAGTCCGCCCGGGCCCCGCGGTGATACCAGTTCCGTTTCTGTACCGTCCGATCGGGCGGTGGCGCCGGGAGGCCGGCGAGGCGCACGATGGTCGGGACGAAGGGGAAGACCCATGGCGACCTCCTACGGCCAGTTCTGCCCACTCGCGAAGGCGATGGAGATCCTCGACGAGCGCTGGACGATCCTGATCGTGCGCGAGCTCCTGCTGGGCAGCACGCGCTTCAACGAGCTGCGGCGTGGGGTGCCGCGGATGTCCCCGGCGCTGCTGTCCAAGCGGCTCCAGGCGCTCGAGCGCCACGGGATCATCGAGCACGACGCGTCCGGCTACCGGCTGACCGAGTGCGGCCGCGACCTGCACACGGCCGTGATGAGCCTGGGCGTGTGGGGGCTGCGGTGGATCGAGGACTTCGGCGACGAGGACCTCGACCCGCACCTGCTGATGTGGGACGTCCGCCGCACGGTCCCGAGTGCCGCCTGGCCGCCCGGGCGCACGTGCGTGGCGGTGGAGTTCACCGACCTGGAGCGGGCGCGCCGGTGGTGGCTCGTCGTGTCGGGCGGTGTGGTGGACGCCTGCGACTACGACCCGGGCTACGAGGTCTCGGCCACGGTGCGGGCGACGCTGCGCACGCTGACGCACGTGTGGCGCGGCGACGTCTCGTGGGAGCAGGCGATGCGGGCGCGGCAGGTCGAGATCGAGGCGCCCCGTGACACCCGTGCCGTCGTGCCCGACTGGTTCGGCCGGTCGATGCTGGCCGAAGCCCTGGCCGCGCAGGCCGCCGTCAGCGCGGGATGACGACGTCGGTCAGCGTGGCGGTGCCGACCTCGAGCGCGGCCCAGGGACCTGCGACGTCGAGGACGGCGATGGCCGAGGTGGGGAAGCCGGCACGCACGGTGTGCAGGGCATCCGGGTCGGAGTCCTCGCCCGCGAGCCGCGCGGCCAGGCCCGGGGTGCCGGGGGCGTGGCCCACCAGCAGCACGGTGGACGCGGCGTCGTCGACGGACTGGATCGCCTCGAGCAGGCTCCTGGTCCAGCCCTCGTAGATCTCGTCGAGGAAGCGCGCGGGGGCCTCGAGCCCGGTGGCGGCGAGGGTCTCGCGCGTGCGGGTGGAGGTGGAGCACAGCACGACGTCGACCGTGCCCACGTGCTCACGGATCCACTCGCCCGCCAGCGCCGCCTCCCGCCGCCCGCGGTCGGCCAGGGGTCGCTCGAAGTCCTCGACCCCGTCGGGGAACGCGGCCTTGCCGTGGCGCATCAGCAGCAGTCGGCTCATGGTCCGAGTCTAGGAGCGTGTGATCTCGATACTCCCCCGCAAGCGGGAGGTGCCCCCACGCGAGCTCGCTGGCGCTCGCCGCGGCACTCGATCACCGAGCCCGGTCATCCTGATCTCGATAGACCGCGAGCTCGCTGGCGCTCGCCGCGGCACTCGATCACCGAGCCGGCCCGGTGGTCGAGTAGCTCGCGAGCGCAGCGAGCGGCGTATCGAGACCACGTGATCTCGACGTCGAACCTCAACCGCGCGCGATGCCGACCATCTCGTCGCGCGGGACGACCTTCTTGCGCTCGCGCGGGTGGGTGTCGCCCTCGCCGAGGGACATCTCGTGGGCGTCGAGCTTCTCCCAGCCCTCCCACGTCGTGTACTCCACGCCGCGGCTGTCGAGGTGGCGGTCGAAGGCCTCGCGGTCGGCGAACTCCGGCGCGGGCAGCTGCGGCAGGTCCTCGACGAGCATCTTGACCGTCTGGGCGGCGTCGGACTTCGTGTGGCCGATCAGGCCGACGGGGCCGCGCTTGATCCAGCCGGTGGCGTAGACGCCCTCGATCGGCGAGCCGTCGATGTCGAGCACGTGGCCGCCGTCGTTCGGCAGGACGCCGCCGTTCGAGTCGAACGGCAGGCCCGGCAGGTTGTCGGAGTAGTAGCCGATCGCGCGGTACACGGCCTGGACGGGCCAGTCCTTGAACTCGCCGGTGCCGCGCACGTTGCCGGTGCCGTCGAGCTCGGTGATCTCGGTGCGCAGGCCGACGACGCGGCCGTCCTCGCCGAGGATCTCGACCGGGTTCTGGCAGAAGTGGATGTGGATCCGGTGGGGCGCGCCCGACGGCTCCTTAGCCAGGTAGTCGCCCAGCACCTTCACGACGAGCTTCTGGCTCTTCGCGGCGGCGAGCGCCTCCATCGAGCCGTGGTCGAACTCGTAGCCCTCGGGGTGCACGACGACGTCGATCGTGGGGGAGTGGCTCAGCTCGCGCAGCTCCATCGGCGTGAACTTCACCTGGGCCGGGCCGCGACGCGCGAACACGTGCACGTCGGTGGTGGCGTTGTTCTTGAGGCCCTCGTAGACGTTGTCGGGGATCTCGGTGACGAGCAGCTCGTCGGCCGTCTTGGCCAGGATGCGCGCGACGTCGAGGCCGACGTTGCCGACGCCGAGGACGGCGACCTGCTTGGCGTGCGGCTGGAAGTCCCAGTCGCGCGGGGCGTCGGGGTGGCCGTCGTACCAGTAGACGAAGTCGGCGGCACCGTAGGAGCCGTCGAGGTCGACACCCGGGATCGAGAGCTCACGGTCGCGGCGCGCGCCGGTGGCGAACACGACGGCGTCGTAGAACCCCTTGAGGTCCTCGAGCTTGATGTCGGTGCCGAAGTTCACGTTGCCGAAGAACCGGATGTCCTCGTTCGCCATCACGCGCTTGAGCGCCTTGATGATCTCCTTGATCCGCGGGTGGTCGGGTGCCACGCCGTAGCGAATCAGGCCGAACGGGGTCGGGTCGCGGTCGAGGATGTCGACGGTCACGTCGAGGCCCTCGGTCTTGGTGAGGATGTCGGCCGCGTACACGCCAGCGGGGCCGGCGCCGACGACGGCGACGCGCACCTTCCTGTCCACAGTCATGAGGCAAGCCTAAGACTCCGGGCCCAACGGTTCCGCACCCGACCGCCATCTGGACCAGCCCGTGACGTAGGCCAGCGG
The DNA here is from genome assembly GCF_002476985.1 of Aeromicrobium sp. UBA7512. Taxonomy (NCBI): domain Bacteria; kingdom Bacillati; phylum Actinomycetota; class Actinomycetes; order Propionibacteriales; family Nocardioidaceae; genus Aeromicrobium; species Aeromicrobium sp. UBA7512. The sequence continues at coordinate 124,303 of NZ_DLNK01000007.1, read as the reverse complement.
CAGCGCGCCGTGATAGTGCGGGAACTCCTCCACGCCGCGGGGGCCGGCGCTCGGTTCCCACCGCAGGCGCGGGTCGTCCTGCGGGATCTCGACCTCGAGCAGCAGCAGGTCGGGGACGCCGGGGAAGGACCGTGCGGCGGTGCCGGCGACCTGGTCGCCGGTGGACAGGTGCACGAACCCCTCGGAGGCCAGCGAGGCGGGCTCGTACACCCGGCGGCCCTCGGCCGGGAGCCAGTGCGCGGCGGGAACGAGATGGAAGAGCGTCACGGGGTCGATTCTGTCGCCCGGCGGGGACAGGATGGGAGCAGGACCACCGGAACGGAGCCCCTCATGAGCCTCGACGTGCAGATCACCTTCGACGCCCGCGACACCCGTCTCCTGGCCGAGTTCTGGGCCGACGCACTCGGCTACGAGGTGCCGGGTCCGCCCGACGCCCAGCTCGAGCCCGGCGACGATCCCTGGGCCGCGTGGGACGACTTCCTCGAGCGGGTCGGCGTGCCCGAGGACCAGCGCCGTGCCCGGGCGGCCATCGAGGACCCTGACGGCTCGCGGCCCCGCGTGTTCTTCCAGCAGGTGCCCGAGGGCAAGACCGCCAAGAACCGGGTCCACCTCGACGTCCGCGCCGCACCGGGCCTGCAGGGCGACGAGCGGATGGCGGCGCTGGAGGCCGCCGCCGAGCGGCTCGTGGCCCGGGGGGCCGAGCGCGTGCGGCGGTTCGAGCCCGAGCCGCCGATGGAGGCGGGCTTCCTCGTCATGCGCGACCCCGAGGGCAACGAGTTCTGCCTCGACTAGGCCGGTGCCCACCTGAGAAGTCCCTGTGGGTCGTCCACGGGAGCCCCCCGGAGGTAGTGATCCGCGACGGGTTCGCCTACGTTGGACGCACGACGGTTGAACGAGAAACCATTTCGTGTACCGACCCAGGAGCCCCATGAACCCGACGAAGCGACGCACGTACGCCGCCCTCGCCGCCTCCACCGCCCTGCTGACCCTCGCCGCCTGTGGCAGCGACGCCGCCGAGGACGACGCGTCCTCGAGCAGCAAGACTCCCTCGGCCACCACGCCGTCCGCATCCGAGCCCGCCGCGTCGGCCCCGGCCGGCGCCGCCGCCTTCACGCCGGGCGAGTACGAGGCCACGGGCTCCTACACGACCCCTGACGGCCAGACCCAGTCGATCGACGTCGAGGTCACCCTCGCCGCCGACGGCACGATCACCGAGCTCGACGCCGACGGCAACGCCGAGGGCGGCAACTCCGAGCAGTTCCAGGGCAAGTTCGAGAGCGGCATCGACGCCCAGGTCGAGGGCCGCAAGATCACCGATCTGGACGTCGACAAGGTGTCCGGATCGTCGCTGACCAGCGGCGGCTTCAACGACGCCATCGACCAGATCATCGGCCAGGCTCAGGCCTGACCCCATGAACTCCGACTGGCGTTTCGACGCCATCGGAACCGCGTGGTCGATCGGGACCCCCGACCCGATCGCCCCCGGACTGCGAACCGCGATCACGGCCCGCATCGACTCGTTCGATCGGACGTGGTCGCGGTTCCGCGTCGGTTCGGCCGCCAACGCCCTGCGCACCGAACGCGAGGTCGACCTCGGCCCCGACGCCCCGGCCATCCTGGCCGTCTACGACCGCCTGTTCGCGCTGACCTCAGGTGCCGTCAGCCCGCTCGTCGGCGGGGCGCTGGAGCAGCTCGGCTACGGCGCCGGCTACACCCTGACTCCCTCCGGCGACCCGGTGCGCGTGCCCTCGTGGGCCGACTGCGAGCTCGTCGGCGGGGCGCTGGAGCAGCTCGGCTACGGCGCCGGCTACACCCTGACTCCCTCCGGCGACCCGGTGCGCGTGCCCTCGTGGGCCGACTGCGAGCTCGTCGGCACGGTGCTGCGCGTACCCGGCCCGGTCGTCCTCGACATCGGCGCCGTCGGCAAGGGCTGGATCGCCGGCGAGATCGCTGGGATGATCGACCAGCCGTGCGTCGTTGACGCCAGCGGCGACCTGGTGAACCGGTCGGGAGGGGTGCTGCGCGTGGCGCTGGAGGACCCCGACGACGCCGAGCTCGCGATCGCCGTCGTGGAGGTGCCGGACGGCGACTCGATCTGCGGATCGGCCAGCAACCGGAGGCGCTGGTCCGACGACCTGCACCACGTGCTCGACGCCCGGTCCGGAACGCCGACCCGCGACGTGGTGGCGGCCTGGGCCGGCGGGCCCGACGCGGCGTGGGCCGACGGGCTGGCCACCGCCGCCTTCTTCGCCTCCGACCTGTCCGGCACCGGGCACTGGTGGGCGGCCCTCGACCGTGACCGGCGACTGGTGGCCCACGGGCTGCCCGGAGAGGTGTTCGCATGACGTTCCTGGATCGCCAGCTGGGCCGGTTCACGATGTACCGGCTCGTCACCGTCGTGCTGCTCGCGCTGGCCGTCGTCGCCGTGGTGCAGTCGGCCCTCGGCGTGCTCGACTCCGACATCTTCCCGGTCGACGCGCTGCTGCTCACCCTGGCGGTGATGGTGGCGACGTCGGTGGTGGTGAACCTCGTCGTCGGACGGCTCGTCGGCGCCCAGCCCCATCTCGAGTCGTCGGTCGTCACCGCGCTGATCCTGTGGTTCCTGTACTGGCCCTCCACCCACGCCGAGCAGCTCGCCTGGCTCGCGCTCGTCGCCGCGCTGGCGCAGGTGTCGAAGTACCTCATCGCCTGGCGGGGGCGTCACCTCGTGAACCCGGCCGCCGCCGGCGTGGTGCTGTCGGTCCTGCTCGGCTGGTTCACGGACTGGCCGATCCCGTTCACGGGCTGGTGGGTGGCCAGCGAGTCGCTGTTCTGGTTCGTCCTGGTGGGTGCGGTCGTGGTGCTGTACCGAACCCGCCGGCTCGCGCTCGGTGCCGTCTTCGCCGTGGTCGCCGTGGCCGTCACGATCTGGTGGCAGGTCGGCGTCGGCGCCGGCCTCGAGGAGGCCGTCCGGTTCACGCTCTACTCGACGCCCATCGTGTTCTTCGGCGGCTTCATGCTCAGCGAGCCGCTCACCCTGCCGCCGCGTCGGCGGCAGCAGCTCGGCGTCGCCGCCCTCGCCGGCTTCCTCTTCACGTGGCCCCTGCTCACCTCGCGGATCTTCGGCGAGCCGTGGACGACCGAGCCCTTCACCAGCACGTACGAGCTGACGCTCGTCGTCACCGGACTCGTGGCCTTCGCACTGCGGCAGGGCTCGCGGACCCTGACCCTGCGTGAGCGCCGGCGCCTCGGGGACGACGTCGTGGAGTACGTCTTCGCGGCCGATCGCCCGCTGCGGTTCCGGCCGGGCCAGTACGTCGAGCTCGACGTGCCGCACGGACGCGTCGACACCCGAGGCCGGCGCCGCATGTTCAGCGTGGTGTCCGCCCCCGGATCCGAGGTCGTGGTCGCGACGCGGCATCCCGAGCCCGGCTCCTCGTTCAAGCGCGCGCTGGCCGCCGCGACCCCCGGCGACCGGATGCGCGTGACCGCGGTCCACGGCGACTTCGTGTGGCCGGCGTCCGGTCCGGTCCTCCTGGTCGGTGCGGGCATCGGCGTCACGCCGTTCCTGAGCCAGCTCGCCGCCCACCCCAGCCGCGACGTGGTCGTCGTCCTGGGGGAGCGTGAGGACCAGCCCTACGTCGCCGAGCTCGAGGCCTCGGGCGCCCGGGTCGTGCGGCTGCCGGTGGAGCAGGTCGACGGGGACGCCATCGCCGAGCTCGTCCCCGACCTGTCCGCGCGCACGGCGCTGGTGTCCGGCCGACCGGACTTCGTCGACGCCGTCTCGCGGAGCCTGCGGGGCAAGGTGCGGCGGATCAAGCGCGATCACTTCCTGGGGTACTGACCCCGGCCGCCGGGGTTGTCAGGTGACCCGCGGCGGGCGCACGATCGAAGGGTGAGGATCACCGCGACCGTGCACCACGAGCCGGGTCGTCACGAGGTGACCGTCGCGACCGACGGACGGACCACGACACTCGACCTGCCGGCTCGCGACGGCGGTCCGGGCTCGGCCGTGAACGGCGGCGAGCTGCTCGCCGCGGCGCTCGCGACGTGCTTCCTCAACGACCTCCACCGCGAGGCCGGGCGGCGTGGCATCGAGATCGGGACGGTCGAGGTGGTGGTCGAGTCCGAGTACGGCGGCCGCGGCGAGCCCGCCCGCGACCTCACCTACGAGGTGCACGTGCGGTCCCGGGCGAATGCGGGTCTGGTGGCGGACCTGGTGCGCGAGACGGACCTCCTCGCGGAGGTCCACGCCACGCTCCGCGCGGCGCGCGAGGTGGAGCTGCGCAGCGTGCAGATCAGCGCCCCCTGAGCCGACCGCCGTCCGACCCGGCACAATGGGTTACCCACGAGTACCCGAGGAGGCCGCGTGCGGATTGCACTGTTGTCGTACCGCAGCAAGCAGCACAGCGGTGGGCAGGGCGTCTACGTGCGCAACCTCAGCGCCGGACTGGCCGACCTCGGGCACGAGGTGACGATCTTCTCGGGCCAGCCGTACCCGGAGGACCTGCACCAGTCCGTGCGCCTGGAGAAGGTGCCGAGCCTCGACCTCTACCGTGACGACGACCCTTTCCGGACGCCGAGGCTGCGCGAGTTCCGCGACTGGATCGACGTCCTCGAGTACCTGCAGATGCTCACGGCGGCGTTCCCCGAGCCGCTCACCTTCAGCCTCCGCGCGCGCCGCCTCGACCTGTCGGGCTTCGACGTCGTGCACGACAACCAGTCGCTCGGCTTCGGGCTGCTCTCGATCAACCGGCGTCAGCCGTTCCTGGCCACGATCCACCACCCGATCAGCCGCGACCGCGCGCTCGACATCGCCGCCGCCCCGCTGCGCAAGCAGATCACGACGCGCCGCTGGTACGCGTTCGTGCGGATGCAGGCGTTCGTGGCGCGCCGGATCCGCACGATCCTGGGCGTCTCGTCGGCCTCCGCCGGCGACACCGTGGCCGACTTCCGGCTGCGGCCCGAGCAGATGACCGTCGTGCCGCTCGGCGTCGACACCGACCTGTTCAGCCCGTCGGACGAGCGGGTGCCCGGGCGGCTCGTCGTGGTCGCCAGCGCCGACTCCCCGCTGAAGGGCCTCTCGCACTTCCTCGACGCGGCCGCGAAGCTCAGCACCGATCGCGACATCGACGTGCAGCTGGTGTCCAACCTCGATCCGGAGGGCACCGCGTACCACCGCATCCACCGCGGCGACCTCGCCGGCACCGTCACGGTGCACAGCGGCATCTCCGACGAGGAGCTGGCCGCGCTGATCTCCTCGGCGCAGGTCATGGTCGTGCCCTCGCTCTACGAGGGCTTCAGCCTGCCCGCGGTCGAGGCCATGTCGTGCGGCACGCCGCTCGTGGCCAGTGCCGCCGGCGCCCTGCCCGAGGTGGTCGGCGACGCGGGCGTGCTCGTCGAGCCGGGCGACGTCGAGCAGCTCGTGACGCAGATCGGCCGGCTGCTGGACGACCCCGCCGAGCGCGAGCGACTCTCCTCGGTCGCCCGCCGCCGGGCGATCGAGCGCTTCAGCTGGCTCGCGGTGGCCCGAGCCACCACACAGGCCTATGAGAAGGTGATCGGCGATCACCGTGCTCGCCAGTCCCGGGACGGAAGGAACCCCCATGCTGACCGTTGACTTCGACCGACTCCGGGTGGGTCGCGGCACGCGATTCATCGACGTGGGCGCGGGCGCCGGCCGTCACTCCTACGAGGCGCTGCGCCGCGGCGCGCACGTCACCGCCTTCGACATGGACGAGGTCGAGCTGAAGGGCGTCGAGGACATGTTCGGCGCGATGGCGCTCGAGGGCGAGGTCCCACCCGGCGGCAGCGGCGAGATCAAGGTCGGCACGATCCTGGACATGCCCTACGAGGACGGCTCGTTCGACGTCGTCCTGGCCTCGGAGATCCTCGAGCACGTGCCCGAGGACGTGCAGGCCATCAGCGAGCTTGAGCGCATCCTTGCGCCCGGCGGCATCCTCGCCGTCACCGTGCCGCGCTGGATGCCCGAGGCGGTCTGCTGGGCGCTCTCGGACGAGTACCACGCCAACGAGGGTGGCCACATCCGGATCTACAAGGCCGACGAGCTGCGCGGCAAGGTCGAGGCGACGGGGCTGACGTTCACGCACCAGCACCACGCGCACGCCCTGCACGCGCCGTACTGGTGGATCAAGTGCGCGGTCGGCGTCGAGCGCGACCAGCACCCCCTCGTGCGCGGCTACCACCAGCTGCTGGTGTGGGACATGATGAAAGCCCCGCGCACCACGCGGTGGGCCGAGAAGGCCCTCAACCCGGTGCTCGGCAAGAGCGTCGCGCTGTACTTCCAGAAGCCGTTCTGATGCACGCCGCCGCAGCGCGCGCCCCACTCGCGACCCGGAATGCGCCACTCGGCGTCGTGGTGGCGCGGTGACGCCCACCGAGGCCGAGCAGACCGGGAAGTGGATCGCGTCCGTCCAGCTCACCAGCGGTGCGATCCCGTGGTTCGAGGGCGGTCACCTCGACCCGTGGGACCACGTGCAGGCCGCGATGGGGCTGGCCACGGCGGGCCTCGTCGACGAGGCCGTCGCGGGCTACGACTGGCTTCGGCACGCGCAGCGACCTGACGGCTCCTGGGGCCGCAAGTACTGGCCCGGCGCCGACGACGACGGCGTCGAGGAGCCCGAGACCGACGCGAACTACTGCGCGTACGTGGCCACCGGACTGTGGCACCTCGAGCTGCTGGGCGTCGATGGTCGTGGCTTCTTCGAGATGCTCGAGCGCGCGGTCGACGTGGTGCTCGAGCTCCAGGTCGGGAACGGTCCGGTGGCCTGGGCGCGCGGCATCGACGGCAAGGTCGCCGGCGAGTGCCTCGTCACCGGCAACGCCAGCATCGTGTTCAGCCTGCGGTGCGCCGCCCGGCTCGCCGAGCGCTGGGGCCACCCGCGCCCGCACTGGGAGCATGCCGCCGACGGCATCGCCGACGCCCTCACCCACCGGCCCGAGCTGTTCACGCCCAAGCCGCGCTTCTCGATGGACTGGTACTACCCGGTGATGACGGGCGTCCTCGACGGCGCGGCCGCGGCGGCCCGGATCGACGAGCGCTGGGACGAGTTCGTCGTGCCCGAGTTCGGCACGCGCTGTGTCACCGTGAACCCGTGGGTCACCGGCGGCGAGACGCTCGAGCTGGTCCTGGCCCTCGTGCGCGCCGGCCGCCTCGACGCGGCCACGTCGCTCTACGACGACATCCAGCACCTGCGCGATCCCGACGGCGCCTGGTGGACCGGCCTGGTCTACAACGACGGCAAGCGCTGGCCCGTCGAGCAGTCCACCTGGACCGCCGGCACCGCCCTGCTCGCCCACGACGCCCTCACCGGCGCCACCCCCGCCGCCGGCTTCATGGGCCGCTGAGCCCAGTCCTCGGATAGGCCTGACACAGGGTCACTCGCGCTGCGATCCTGCATGCGTGGAGCAGTCGGTCGGCGGGAGTTCCCGCACATCCGTGCGGGAGTGGGGACTGACCGCGCTGCTCGTGTCCCTCGGGCTGACGGCCGGGTTCCTGGTGTGGCTCGACCAGACGGCTTGGGCGATCGCCGTGATGGCGGTCCTGCTGGCGATCGCGCTCCGTCCCAACCGCGGCGAGGAAGCCTTGGCGTGGAGCCTCCGCGCCGTCCTGGGGGCGTTGCTCCTCATGGTCGTGACCGCGGACATCTTGGGCGCCGAACTCCTCTCCGATGCGCTGCTGGTCTGCACGAGCGTCGGGATCTTCCTCAGCGAGCCACTCGAGCGCCGTCTCCGTCGGTGCGCGGCCGGTCGTGACGGGAAATCGGTCACCTCGTCGGATCGATGAGGATCTTCGCGTGCCGCTCGGGGTCGGCGAGGTCGTCGAAGGCCTGCGCGACGCCGTCGAGGCCGACCGTGCCGGTGTGCAGCGGGGTGGGGTCGACGCGGCCGTCGGTGATCATCTCGAGCGTCTCGTGGAACTCGTGCGGCTGGTAGCAGAACACGAACCGCAGATCGAGCTCCTTGTTGACGGCCATCGTCGGGCGGAACGTGTCGGGCTCCATGCAGACACCCACGACGATGATGCGCGAGCGGATCGGCGCGTGGGTGACGAGGTCCTCGATCACGCCGGGCACGCCGACGCACTCGAAGACCACCGGGCCGCGCGGCGTCTGGCCCGCGCGCTCGGCCACCTTCATCACGCGCTTCCACGGCACGAGGCGGACGCGGCGCAGCATCCGCATCGCGTCGATGCCCTGGCCGAAGTAGTCGGGGGCGGAGCTCAGGTGGGTCGCCGGGCGGGAGTAGGCCTCCCACGGCGACTGGACCGCCGGGTCCACGACGACGTCGGCGCCGCAGCGCTGCGCGAGGGCGCGGCGGCCCGGTGAGTAGTCGCTCGCGACGACGGTCCTCACGCCAGCGGCCTTCAGCATGAGGATCACCGCCAGGCCGATCGGGCCGCAGCCGATCACCAGCGCGACCTCACGCTTGCGGATCTCGCTGCGGTTCACGGCGTGGTGGGCCACCGCGAGCGGCTCGGTCATGGCGACCTGGTCGGGGTCGGCACCGGCCGGGACCTCGAAGGTCATCGCCTCCTGCGCGAGGACGTACTCGGCGTACCCGCCGGGCGCCTGCTCGGACAGTCCGGTCATGTCGACCTGCCCGTCGCGCTTGAGGACGGGCAGCGCCACCACGGGCGTGCCGACGGGCCAGCGCTTGCGGCACTTCGGCCCGTAGGCGACCACCGTGCCGGTGAACTCGTGACCCATCACGACGTGGTGCGCGCGCCGCATGAAGCGGTCGTAGTCGACCTCGACGGCCACGTCGGCGCTCGCGTCGGCATGGACGCGCGCGTGCAGGTCGGAGCCGCAGATCCCCGAGCGCGTCACGGCCACGAGCACCTGCCCGGGTCCGGGCTCGGGGGTCGGCAGGTCGACGACCGTCAGCTCGCCCTCGTGGACGCTGACCGCCTTCACGCCGGGGCCTCCGCGCGGTCGGGGGCGGTCCACACCAGCCCGTCGTCGAGGTCGGCGCGGTTCGTCGACCAGGAGTCGACGAGGAAGTTCTGGCGGAACGACCACGGGTAGGAGTCCGTCGCCCGGGGCATCAGGTGGGCGCCGCGCTGCAGGTAGCCCGACTGCATGTCCATCAGTGGCGCCGTCGGGCCCGAGCCGGTGAACTCCGGCACCACCGAGCTCGCCCCGGAGTCGACGAGGCGCCGCAGCACCTTGGCGACGAGGCGGGACGTCAGGTCCGACCGCATCGTCCACGACAGGTTGATGTAGCCCACGCAGAAGGCCAGGTTCGGCAGCCCGGTGAGCATCGTGCCGTGGTAGGCGAACGAGTCGGAGGGGTCGCGCGGCTCACCGTCGACGCTCACCTTCGCGCCGCCGAGGATCTTGATGGACAGGCCCGTCGCGGTGACCACGATGTCGGCCGGGAGCACCGTGCCGTCCTCGAGCCGGACGCCCTCGGGGACGAAGCGGTCGATCCGCGCGGTGGTCACCGACGCCCGGCCGGCCTTGATGGCGGCGAAGATGTCGCCCTGCGGGGTGACGCACAGGCGCTGGTCCCACGGGTCGTACGGCGGGTTGAAGTGCTGCTCGGCGATCTCGGCCGAGCCGGTGCCGTGCGCGACGCCCTTGAGCAGCAGTGAGCGCATGGCCTTCGGCGCACGCTGGCACGCCTGGAAGAGCGCCCACTGCAGCAGCATGTTCTTGGTGCGCACCACGTGGTGGGCCACGGTGGGGGGCGCGATCCTCCGCACGACGTCGGCGATCGGGTCGCCCTTCGGCTGGGCCAGGAGGTAGCTCGGGGTGCGCTGCAGCATCGTGACGTGCTCGGCGGTCTCGGCCATCGCGGGCACGATCGTCACGGCGGTCGCGCCGCTGCCGATCACGACGACCCGCTTCCCGGTGTGGTCGAGGTCCTCGGGCCAGAACTGCGGGTGCACCAGCGTGCCGTCGAAGTCCTCCACGCCGGCGAAGCCAGGATCGTAGGGGGAGTCGTAGTCGTAGTAGCCCGTGCACGCCACGACGAACCGCGCCGACCAGGTTTCGGGGCCCTCGGGGCCGCTCGCCTCCACGCTCCAGCGGGAGTCCACCGACGACCAGTCGGCCGAGTCCACGCGCCGGCCGAAGGCGATGTGGCGGTCGATGCCGGCCTCGCGGGCCGTGTCCTCGAGGTACTCCAGGATCTGGTCGCCGTCGACGATCGCGTCCTTGCCGCGCCACGGGCGGAACGGGAACGCGAGGGTGAAGAAGTCGGAGTCGGAACGGACGCCGGGGTAGCGGAACAGGTCCCACGTCCCGCCGATCCGGTCGCGTCGCTCGACGATCGCGTAGGTCAGCCCGGGGCAGGCCTGCTGGATCCGGTAGGCCATGTTGATGCCGGAGAGGCCGGCTCCGACGATGAGGACGTCGACGTCACGCTGCAAGGTCATGGACTGATTGTGGCGTGCGTCACGTGATTGTGACAGCACTGGTGGCAGGTTCGCCCTTGCGTGCCGCTCGCGGCGGGCTCAGCGCACGGTGACGCGGCTGGTCCGCAGGGTGCGGGTGGTGCCGCGCGTGCCGGGCGCGTCGAGGGCGGTGACCTTGACGACCGCGGCGCCCTTGCGCAGGCCCGGCACCGAGAAGCGGTGGAAGAAGCCGAGCTTCGTGCGGGTGGCCGTGCGGGTCCACGTGCGACGGCCCTGCGTGACCTTGACGCGGATCTGCACGCCCTTGGTCTCCGCGTCGGTGTCCACTGCGCGGCCGCGGACGGCCACGGAGCCGCGCTTGGCGCTCAGGCCGGTGACGACGCCGCGCGGGCTGCCGTCGGTGCCGGCGAAGCGCAGGAAGGCGCGGGGGTACGACGTGCCCGCGTACCGGACCGAGCGGAAGGTGCCCCGGCTCGTGAGCTCGGTGACGACCACGTAGGAGTTGTTGCTCGCGACGCTCTCGACGACGGCCAGGTGGCCCTGCGACGGCGAGCCGGCCCCGCTGGGTGCGGCGAGCCACCAGGCGATGTCGCCCGGCCGGGCCTCCGCGACCTGCGTGGCGGCCCGCTCCTTCAGGGCTGCGGTGCGCCACGACCGCGGCGAGGTGGTGGTCAGCACCGGCGCGGACCGGCGGCCACCCGTGCTCAAGCGGTGGGCGACGTAGTGGGTCGGAGTGCCCTTCGCCGCGCCCCAGATCCGGCGCGTGACGGTGTCGTGACGCCGGGTCGAGACCCCGGCGCGACGGCAGGCGCTGACGCCGGTGCACTGGGCCAGCGCGTGGCTCGGGACGGCCCCGTGCCGCGTGCCCCGCGAGCGGATCGCAGCGGTCAGGTCGGAGCCCCGCATCGCCCACGCGGCCAGCGTGCTCGCGCCGGCGGCGGTGGGGTGGATCGCGTCGATTGTCTGGCTGCGGACGAGCGACGGGAGGGCGATCCACGTGAAGCCGCGCACCTTGGCCAGCGCCTCGTACTGCGTCGCCGTGGCGATCTTGCCCGCGCCGCCCGACGAGCCCCACGGGGTCATGACGTAGACGAAGGAGCGGGGGATGCCCTGGCGGTCGGCCAGCCGGGCGAGCGTCGCGAAGTACGCGTCGGCGGCGGCGCGTCGCTCGGCCGCGGTGGCCGGGACGCGGACGCCGGCGCGGCAGCGGTGGACGTCGTTGCGGCCGACCTCGACGATCACGAGGTCCGGGTCCGTGGTGGCGAGGTCGGTCAGCCGCTCGCCGAACGTGGTGCCGGTGCACGCCTCGAGCCGCTCGCCGTGGCCGCGGGCGAGGAGGCCGCTGCCGCCCTCGGCGCTCACCATGACCTCCGATGCCGGCAGGCCCGCCGCGTCGGCGACGTGCGCCCACCAGGCCTTGGGGCGCGTGCGCGTGCCACCGGCGCTGTAGCGGCGCGTGGCGGAGAAGGAGTCGCCGAACACGAGGACGCGCGGGTTCCGGAGGGACGGCGCGGCGGGGTTCGGGACCGTGACCTCGCCGCCCTCCTGGATGGCGCCGGGGTCGGTGCCGGAAGTCGGGGTAGTCGTCGCGGGAGCGGTCGGCTCGGGCGTGGTGACCGGGGTGGGCACGGTCTCCACCGGAGCTGCCTCGTCGGCCGTGGCGTGAGGCGCTGCGAGCAACGACACCGCGACGGCGACGGCGGCCGTCAGGATCCAGGGGCGTCGAGTCACCGGACGATGCTACGTCAGAAAATGAGTCCCTCTTGCCACTTCCGTCACACCCACTTCGGAGGTCGTAGAGTGCGGCGGGTGAACGCGCTCCCCGAGGACCTGACCCGCATCGCCGACGAGGTCCGTGGCTTCCTCCCCGACGTCGAGGCGACGGCCCTGCGCGCCGCGGCTGCGCAGGTCGCCACGCGCGGGGGAGTCATCGTCGAGATCGGCACCTACTGCGGCAAGTCCACGGTGCATCTGGGCCACGTCGCCCGCGAGTCCGGAGCGACGCTCGTGACGATCGACCACCACCGCGGCTCCGAGGAGCACCAGGCCGGCTGGGAGTACCACGACGCCTCGCTGGTCGACCCCGAGACGGGTGCGTTCGACACCCTCCCCGTCCTGCGCCGCACCCTGTGGGCCGCGAAGCTCGAGGACGTCGTCGTGCCGATGATTGGCCGCTCCTCGACGATCTCGTCGTGGTGGCGCACCCCCGCCGACCTCGTGTTCATCGACGGCGGCCACACCGAGGAGGCCGCGCAGGCCGACTACGCGGGCTGGTCGCCGTGGGTGCGTCCGGGCGGCGCCCTGGCGATCCACGACGTGTTCCCCGACCCGAACGACGGCGGACAGGCGCCCTTCCACATCTACGAGCGCGCGCTGGCCGACGGCTTCGTCGAGGTCGGTCACACCGAGAGCCTCCGCGTCCTGCAGCGACCCGCCTGACCCTTCGCCCCGGGGTCGCGGGCGGCGACGCGCCGACATATGCCTAGGGTTAGGCAAAAGACACCCGGGGCGGGTTACGCTCCAAGCAGCCGTCCCACCGGGGACGAAAGGGGGCGTTCGTGGCACTCAACGACGAGCTCACCAAGGATGCGATAGCGGTCCGTGCCCAGGCCTCGGACTGGCGCGACGCCGTCCGGCAGGCCGGTGCCCTGCTCACCGCGGTGGGCGTGGCCACCGACGACTACACCGACGAGATGGTCCAGACGGTCGAGAAGCTCGGCCCCTACATCGTGCTGGCTCCCGGCATCGCCCTGGCCCACTCGCGCCCGTCGCCCGCCGTGCAGCGCGCCGGACTGGGCTGGCTGCAGCTGGCCGAGCCCGTCGAGTTCGGCCATGAGAAGAACGACCCGGTGTGGCTCGTCGTCGCCCTGGCCGCGCTGGACCACGACGGACATCTCGGTCTGATGTCCGCCCTCGCCGCCGTCCTCGGCGACACCGAACTGCTGGACCGGCTGCGCGAGGCGGACTCCGCCGAGCGTGTCCTCGAACTCCTGACCCCCACCACTGCCAACGAAGGGCCCACCTCATGAAGATCGTCGCCGTGTGCGGAATGGGCATCGGAACCTCGGTGCTGCTGAAGATGAACGCCGAGAAGGCCCTCCGTGCGCTCGGCAAGGACGCCGACGTCGAGGCTGCCGACATCGGCACCGCCAAGGGTGCCGCCCGCACCGCCCAGATCGTCCTGACCTCGGCCGAGCTCGCGCCGGAGATCGGCGACGTGCCGGCGGAGGTCATCGTCATCGACAACTTCATGGACGTCGCCGAGATCACGGCGAAGCTGACCCCCCTCGTCTGACGGACGACGGAACCTAGAAAGAGAACGACATGGACTGGTTGGTCGACGTACTCGACTTCATCGGACAGCAGATCCTCAACGTGCCGGCGTACCTGATCGGCATCATCACGGCGGTCGGCCTCATCGCGCTCAAGCGCTCCAGCGGACAGGTGATCGGTGGCGGCCTCAAGGCGGCCCTCGGCTTCCTGATCCTCGGCGCCGGCGCGAACGTGGTCATCGCCTCGCTGGCCCCCCTCGGCGAGATCATCCTCGACGTCACCGGCGCCCAGGGCGTCATCCCGACGAACGAGGTCATCACCGCGATGGCCGCCGAGCAGTACGGCGCGCAGAGCGCCTACGTCCTGACGCTCGGCTTCCTCGTGATGCTGGCACTGGCCCGCTTCACGCCGCTGCGCTACATCTTCCTCACCGGTCACCACATGGTCTTCATGGCGCTCATGCTGACCGTGGTGCTCTCGGTGGGCCTCGACGGCAAGAACGACTGGCTGGTCGTCCTCGTCGGCGCGTTCCTGCTCGGCGTGATCATGGTGGTCATGCCGGCGCTCGCGCAGCCGTGGACCCGCAAGATCACCGGTGACGACACGCTGGCCATCGGCCACTTCGGCACGCTGGGCTACATCGCCGCCGGTGCCTCGGGTCAGGCCGTCGGCAAGAGGAGCCGCTCCACCGAGGAGATCGACTTCCCGCAGGGCCTGAAGTTCCTGCGCGACTCGATGGTCGCCACCGCGCTGTCGATGGTCCTCATCTACGAGGTCTTCGTCATCTGGGGCCTGATCGCCAGTCCCGAGAGCACCAAGGAGCTGCTCGGCGCCGCCGACGCGGGTGCCGCGGTCATGGCCGGCTTCGCCCAGGCGCTGCAGTTCGGCGTCGGCGTCGCGATCATCCTCTACGGCGTCCGCACCGTGCTGGGTGAGCTCGTCCCCGCCTTCCAGGGCATCGCCGAGAAGGTCGTCCCCGGTGCCAAGCCGGCGCTCGACATCCCGATCGTCTTCCCGTTCGGCGCCAACGCCGTGCTGATCGGCTTCCTGGCCTCGTTCGTGGGCGGTCTGGTGACGCTCGCGCTGATCGCCGTGTGGCTGGAGCCGGCCTTCGGCCTCGCGCTGATCCTGCCCGGCATGGTGCCGCACTTCTTCACCGGTGGCGGTGCCGGCGTCTACGGCAACGCCACGGGTGGACGCAAGGGCGCCGTCGTGGGCGGCTTCGTCAACGGCGTGCTCATCACGATCCTGCCGGCGCTGCTGCTGCAGGTCTTCGGCGCGCTCGGCGACATCAACTCCACCTTCGGCGACGCCGACTTCGGCTGGTTCGGCACGCTGCTCGGCACGAGCTTCCAGGCGGGCTCCGGCGTGGGGATCGTGCTGTGCGTCCTCATCGGCGTGGTGCTCGTGGTCGCGGCCTCGATCTACCAGGTCAAGGTCGTCGACTCCGGCTGGACGCCCGGCGCCCGACGCGACGAGATCCTCGCGGAGGAGGACGCCGCGGCCGCTGCCGCGACGAAGGAGACTCCCGCCAAGGAGTAGCGATCCGTCCGACCTCGCAGGCCCGTCCCGGAAGGGGCGGGCCTGCGTGCGTTCGGCCCAGATCGCGGCTTTGGCCCAGATCACAGGACCAATCCCAGGGTTGAGTGGAATGGACTCAACTTTGGGTATGTTGAAACTGACATGGACCTGAACAACCTCACCACGCGAAGCCAGCAGGCCCTCGCTGCCGCGATGCAGCAGGCCGCTGCCGCCGGCAACCCCACCGTGGAGCCGGCGCACCTGCTCCGAGCCCTGCTCACCCAGCAGGGCGGTACCGCCGCGCCGCTGCTCACGGCGGCCGGCGCTGATCCCCAGACCGTGCTGACCGAGCTCGAGGCCGTCATCGACCGGCTCCCCAGCGCCAGCGGCTCCACCGTCGGCAACCCGCAGCTGGCGCGCGCCACCCACGAGGTGCTGCAGCGCGCGATCGACCTCGCGGGCGAGCTGGGCGATGAGTTCGTCTCCAGCGAGCACCTCGCCGTGGGCATCGCCACCGTCGCGGGCCCGGCCCAGCAGCTGCTCGCCTCCCGGGGTGCCACGCCCGAGACGCTGACCGCGGCCTTCGAGGCCGTGCGCGGTGGCGCGCGCGTCACCAGCCAGGACGCCGAGGACCAGTACCAGTCACTGGAGAAGTACGGCATCGACCTCACCGCGCTCGCCCGTGAGGGCAAGCTCGACCCGGTGATCGGCCGCGACGCCGAGATCCGCCGCGTCGTCCAGGTGCTCAGCCGCCGCACGAAGAACAACCCCGTGCTCATCGGCGAGCCCGGCGTCGGCAAGACCGCCGTCGTCGAGGGGCTCGCCCAGCGCATCATCGACGGCGACGTGCCCGAGTCGCTGCGCGGCCGCCGGCTCGTCAGCCTCGACCTCGGAGCGATGGTCGCCGGCGCGAAGTACCGCGGCGAGTTCGAGGAGCGGCTCAAGGCCGTCCTCGCCGAGATCAAGGAGAGCAACGGCCAGGTCGTCACGTTCATCGACGAGCTGCACACCGTCGTGGGCGCCGGCGCCACCGGCGACTCCGCGATGGACGCGGGCAACATGCTCAAGCCGATGCTGGCCCGCGGCGAGCTGCGGATGATCGGCGCCACCACGCTCGACGAGTACCGCGAGTCGATCGAGAAGGACCCCGCGCTGGAGCGCCGCTTCCAGCAGGTCTACGTCGGCGAGCCGAGCGTGGAGGACACGATCGCGATCCTGCGCGGCCTCAAGGAGAAGTACGAGGCCCACCACAAGGTCGAGATCGCCGACGCCGCCCTCGTGGCCGCCGCGAGCCTCTCGCACCGCTACATCCCCGGCCGCCAGCTGCCCGACAAGGCGATCGACCTCATCGACGAGGCGTCCAGCCGGCTGCGGATGGAGATCGACTCCAGCCCCGTCGAGATCGACGAGCTCCGCCGCGGCGTGGACCGCCTGAAGATGGAGGAGCTGCACCTGGAGAACGAGAAGGACGAGGCGAGCCAGGAGCGCCTGGCCAAGCTCCGCCAAGAGCTGGCCGACAAGCAGGAGACGCTGCGCTCGCTCGAGCAGCGGTGGGAGGCCGAGAAGCAGGGCCTCAACGCCGTCGGCGAGATCAAGGAGCGCATCGACGAGGCGCGCATCGCCGCCGACCGCGCCCAGCGCGAGGGCGACATGGCCACGGCCAGCCGCCTGCTCTACGGCGAGATCCCGCAGATGGAGCAGCAGCTCGCCGACGCCCAGGCCGCCGAGGCGTCGGTCGCGGACGACCGCATGGTGCACGAGGAGGTCGGCTCCGACGACATCGCCGAGGTCGTGGCGTCGTGGACCGGCATCCCCACGGGGCGCCTGCTCGAGGGCGAGACCGCGAAGCTCCTGCACATGGAGGACGAGCTCGGCAAGCGGCTCATCGGCCAGCGCGACGCCGTGCGCGCCGTGTCCGACGCGGTGCGCCGGGCGCGGGCGGACGTCTCCGACCCCGACCGTCCCACCGGCTCGTTCCTGTTCCTCGGCCCGACCGGCGTCGGCAAGACCGAGCTGGCCAAGTCGCTCGCGGACTTCCTGTTCGACGACGAGCGCGCGATCGTGCGCATCGACATGAGCGAGTACGGCGAGAAGCACTCCGTCGCCCGGCTCGTCGGTGCCCCTCCGGGCTACGTCGGCTACGACGAGGGCGGCCAGCTCACCGAGGCGGTGCGGCGCCGGCCCTACTCGGTGGTGCTGCTCGACGAGGTCGAGAAGGCCCATCCTGAGGTCTTCGACGTCCTGCTGCAGGTGCTCGACGACGGTCGGCTCACCGACGGCCAGGGCCGCACGGTGGACTTCCGCAACGTCATCCTGATCCTCACGTCGAACCTCGGCTCGTCGTTCCTGGTCGACCCGGCGCTCGACGACGCGGCCAAGCGCGACAAGGTCATGGACGTCGTGCGGATGTCCTTCAAGCCCGAGTTCCTCAACCGGCTCGACGAGGTCGTCATGTTCGACGCCCTCGGGGTGGAGGACCTGACGCACATCGTCGACCTCCAGCTGGCCTCCCTGGGCCAGCGGCTGGCGCCGCGCCGGATCACGCTCGACGTGACCTCGGCGGCGAAGGAGTGGCTCGCCCTCACCGGCTGGGACCCCGCCTACGGTGCCCGCCCGCTGCGCCGGCTGGTGCAGCAGGCGATCGGCGACCGGCTCGCCCGCGAGCTGCTCGCCGGCGAGGTCCGCGACGGCGACACGGTCCTGGTCGACCGCGAGCCGGACGCCGACGAGCTGGTGGTGCGCCGCGCCTGACGGCCGGTCGCATCGTGCCGTGCGCCTCCCCGGGAATCCCCCGGGGAGGCGCCGTCGCGTCAGGGCGGGAACGGGCTCGGTCCGGGGGTGAGGGCGTCAGGCGCGATCTGGGAGGATCGAAGGCATGTCGACCCCCAGGCCCCGCTCGGTGACGCTCGCGTGCGTGTACGGCGGGCTCGGCGGCATCCTGGCGGCCGTCGCGCTGTACGAGGTGCTGGCGGGTTGGGGTTCGATCGAGGTCCAGGACGGGCTGCGTCAGGTCCTCGAGCCGACCGGCGCCGATCCCGACGCCGTCCTGCCCAACCTGCGCTGGGTGATCATGGCGCTGCTGGTCGGCGCGATCGCCGCGACCGTCTTCTCGTTCTACGCCGCGCGCGGCCACCAGTCCTCGCGCATCGGCCTCAGCGTGCTCGCCGGCGTCGGCGCGGCGGGCTTCCTGGCCACTGGCGTGGCCGGCCTGCTGCCGGCGATCCTCGGCCTGCTGATCGTGTACCTGCTGTGGACCGCCCCGGCGCGTGAGTGGTTCGCGGTGATGAACGGACGCACACCCCTGTCGCTCGGCACCGCTCCGTCGGTGCCGTCCGCGCCCACCCAGTTCACCCCGCCCGGCCCGGCGAACCAGCCGGTGCAGCCCGGTCAGCCGGTCCAGCCGCCGCCGTACGACCCCGCCCAGCACGCCACCGTGCCGCTCTCGGGCGCCGTTCCCGCCGGTGGCCGGCCGCGGCCCGTCGGCCTGGCACTGCTGATCTCGGGCATCGCCTACCTGGTCGGCGCGCTGGGCTCGGGCGTCGTCCTGCTGGCCCTCGTCGGACTTCGCGACGAGGTCACCGCCCAGTACGAGCAGAACGACCTCCTGCAACGCCAGCTCGACAGTGCCGGGATCACCGCCGGCGAGATGGTCACCCTCGGCACCTGGCTGTTCGGCGGGTGGCTCGTCCTCTCGCTCGTCGGTCTGGCCGCCACCGCGTGGGCCGCCTCCGGCGCGCCGCTGGGCTGGTGGGCGCTCGTCGTCGTGAGCGTCGTCACGGCCGGCTTCGCGGCTCTCGGGCTGCCCGTCGGCCTGGTGTGGATCCTCGGAGCCATCGTGGTGATCGTCCAGCTGTCGCGTCCTGAGGCGAAAGCGTGGTTCCGCCGGGCATGATCGTGCTCACACCGGCCACTCCGGCGTGAACCGATGAAAAAGGCTCGTTAGGCTGGATCTCATGTCCATGGTCCGAGCGTCCTATCGTCCACACGTCGTCGTCGTGGGAGGCGGATTCGGCGGACTGGCCCTGGTGCGCAAGCTCGCGCGAGCCGACGTCGACATCACCCTGATCGACCGGCACACCTACAACACGTTCCAGCCGCTGCTGTACCAGGTGGCCACGGCCAGCCTGAACCCCGGCGACATCACGTGGTTCCTGCGCGCCGTGCGCGCCAAGCAGGACAACATCCGCTTCCTCAAGGGCACCGTCGTGTCGATGGACCACGAGGCCAAGTCGGTGCTTCTGGACGGCAACATCACGGTCACCTACGACTACCTCGTGCTCGCGAACGGCGTCACGGCCAACTACTTCGGCATCCCCGGTGCCGAGGAGTTCGCGATGCCGCTCTACCGCCGCTCCCAGGCGCTCGCCCTGCGCGACCTGATCTTCGCCAACCTCGAGAACGCCGCGGTCAACGGCCAGGACCAGGACCTGCGCGTCGTCGTGGTCGGCGGTGGCGCCACCGGCGTCGAGACCGCGGGCGCGCTCGCCGAGATGCGCAACCTCGACATGCCGACGACCTACCCCGAGCTGGACTCCAAGCGCATCCACATCTCGCTGGTGGAGATGGGCGAGCACGTGCTCGCGCCCTTCCACCCGAAGCTGCGCGAGTACGCCAAGAAGGAGCTCATCAAGCGCGGCATCGACCTGCGCCTGAAGACCGCCGTGAAGGAGGTCCGCCGCGACGGCGTGCTCATCGAGAACGACGGCAACCAGGAGTTCCTCAGCGCGGGCATCGTCGTGTGGGCCTCCGGCGTCGCCGCCCACGGCGTGGTGAAGGACTGGGGCCTGCCGCAGGGCCGTGGCGGCCGCATCGAGGTCGACGAGCACCAGCAGGTCCGCGGGAAGCCGGGCGTCTTCGCGATCGGCGACATCTCGGTCAACCCCGACTCGCCGCTGCCCCAGCTGGGCCAGCCGGCGATCCAGGGCGGCAAGCACGTCGCCAAGGTGATCAAGGCGCGCGTCTCGGGCAAGGACCTGCCCAAGCCGTTCAAGTACTTCGACAAGGGCACGATGGCCACGATCGGCCGTGCCGCCGCGATCGCCGAGGTCCGTGGCCTGCCGCGGCTCAAGGGCTTCCCGGCCTGGTTCATCTGGGTCACCGTCCACGTCGCGCTGCTGCTCGGCAACCGCAACCGCTTCGCCACCATGACGAACCTGACGCTGAAGTACCTGCTGTGGCGCAGCCACAACGCGATCGTCGGCGAGACGCCCTACGTGATCGCCCACGAGCCGAAGATCGTCTCCGGCAGCGACATCGAGACGGTGACGCCGAAGAAGTCGGCGCGGTCGGCCCGCAAGTCGATCTCGAAGAAGGCCCAGGTGCGCAAGGCCGTCGCGCAGCAGACGATCGACGAGATCGACGAGCCCCGCGACTGATCAGGCCAGCGCGGCGGCCAGCTCGTCGCGCGCGGTCAGCAGCGACGGCCCGTACCAGGTGAGCGCCCGGCCGCTGCACAGCGCGGTGGGCACCGCCCGGAACGCCTCGGGCCCGTCGGCGCCCGTGAACACGTAGGGCTCGTCCGGCAGCAGCACGAGGTCCAGGTCGGCCGAGTCCAGCTCGTCCAGATTGACGTGGGGATACCGGTCCGACGCCTCGGCGAACGCGTGCACGAGCCCGAGCCGCCGCAGCAGGTCGCCGGTGAACGTGTCGCGGCCGACGACCATCCACGGATCGCGCCAGATCGCCACGGCGACGCGGCGGCCGTCGGGGGCGGCCGGCTCGCTCCAGACCCGCTCGGCCTCGTCCAGCCATGCGGGGGCGCCCCAGCCGAGCGCCGTGTCGAACAGGCGGCGCAGGCTCGCGAACGCCTCGTCGAGCGTGGTGATGTCGGTGACCCAGACCCGCATGCCCGCCGCGCGTAGGCGGGTGACGTCGAGCTCGCGGTTCTCCTCCTTGTTCGCGATCACGAGGTCGGGGGAGAGCGCCTTGATCGCCGTGCGGTCGGGGTTCTTCGTCCCGCGCACGCGGGCGACCTCGAGCCCGGCCGGGTGCGTGCACCAGTCGGTGGCGCCGACGAGAGCCTCGGGACGCGTGGCGGCGATCGCCTCGGTGAGGGAGGGAACGAGGCTGACCACGCGCCGGGCAGGGCCGAGCGGCGGGAGGTCGAAGCCGAGGTCATCGTGCATCGCGGCCCACCCTAGGGTGGAAACCATGACTGAGTGGAACGCCGCGGGCGAGTGGACGGACATCCGGTACGAGACGACGGCCGATGGGATCGCCAAGATCACGATCTGTCGCCCCGAGGTCCACAACGCGTTCCGCCCGCAGACGATCCGCGAGATCTCGCGCGCCCTCACGATCGCGCGTGACGACGAGTCGGTCGGCGTGATCGTGCTGACCGGTGAGGGCGAGAAGGCCTTCTGCTCCGGCGGTGACCAGCGGGTGCGCGGCGACTCCGGCTACAAGTCCGACGAGGGCGCCACCGGCCGCTTCGATGTCACCGACCTGCACGTGCAGATGCGCCGCACGCCCAAGCCGATCGTGGCGATGGTGGCCGGCTGGGCCATCGGCGGCGGCCACGTGCTGCACCTGGTCTGTGACCTGACGATCGCGGCCGACAACGCCCGCTTCGGACAGGTCGGGCCCAAGGTCGGCTCGTTCGACGGGGGCTACGGCGCGAGCATCCTGTCCGACCTCGTCGGCCCGAAGAAGGCCAAGGAGATCTGGTTCCTGTGCCGCCAGTACGACGCGAACGAGGCCATGAGCATGGGCTTGGTGAACACCGTCGTGCCGCTGGCCGACCTCGAGACCGAGACCCTGAAGTGGTGCCGCGAGATGCTGCAGCTGTCGCCGTGGGCGCTGCGCCTGTCGAAGCTCAGCTTCCACGCGCACGAGGACGGCTACGCGGGCATCCAGCAGCTCGCCCACGACGCCAACCTGCTGTTCTACGGGCAGGCCGAGGCGCAGGAGGGTCGCGACGCCTACAAGGAGAAGCGCACCCCGGACTTCAGCCGTTTCCCGCGGCGACCCTGAGGTTGGGAAACCGCAGGCGCACCACGCGTCCCGTGCGTTAAACCGTCCTGAAGGCTGACCCCCAGCGCAACTTACCCTTCCCCGAACGGGTCCGGAGCAAGCAAGATGGCGGGCAATCCCCCTGCCGGTGGTGCCCCACCAGACGCTCTGCCGGACCCGTCCGAAGGGTAGTCCGTCCGTGCGCACCACCCGCCTGCTGGCCTCTGCCGCGAGCATCGCGCTCCTGGCATCCGTGCTGGGCTCGAGCCCAGCCACCGCCGAGAAGCCCACCGCTCCACCGTCCGCCACCGTCCGCTCCGCTCCCGAGCCCACGACCCCCGGGTCCCTCACCGCGAAGGCCGCGCGCGCGGCCGCCGCCGAGGACGAGCCCGCGGGCGCCTTGGCGATGCCGGACTCCTACCCGGTGCAGCCGAAGCTCAAGGTCTACCCCGACGCCAACCCTGACGCGGCCGACACGGGCAATCTCATCGGGTATGACGACATCGCCCCGCGGCTGCAGTCGCTGATGCGCGCGTCCGACCGGGTCTCGACGCAGATCGTCGGTGAGTCCACGCAGGGCCGCCAGCTGTACCTGGTCACGGTCACCGCCCCGGAGGACGAGGAGCAGACCGCCCAGCAGACGGCATGGCGCAAGAAGATCCGCGCGAACCCCGGCGAGGCCGCGACCGACACGGCGCTGAAGTCGGGCTACAAGACCCCGATCTGGATCAGCTCGAACATCCACGGCAACGAGTGGGAGGGCACCGACGCGTCGCTCGACTACATCGAGGAGCTGGCCACCGCCCCGTGGAACGACGTCAAGTCGCTGCTGCGCGGTCACCGGTTGTACTTCAGCGTCGTGCTCAACCCCGACGGCCGCACGATCGGCCAGCGGCCCACCGCGCTCAACCTCGACGCCAACCGCGACATGATCACGAACACGACACCGGAGTCGACGTCGTTCGTCCGCACGGCGCACGCGGTGCAGGCGCTCTACGCGGCCGACTTCCACGGCTACACGAGTGTGCTGCAGATCGAGCCGTGCGGCCCGCCGCATGGTGACGACTACGAGTACGACCTGTTCATCCCGCACGCCTACGCCGCGGCGCTGAAGGTCGAGCGCGACGTCGTCGACGCCGAGATCCCCGGCAACACGTACTACAACGTGGTGACCGGCCAGGTCGTGCCCGAGAACACGAGCGACGACACCGACCACATCAAGATCCCCTACCGCGACACCCCGACCGGCTGGGACGACTTCCCGCCGATCTTCACGGCGCAGTACGCCGCCTTCGCGGGTGCCGTCAGCAACACGGTGGAGCTCCCGAAGGGCCGCCCCAACGGCAGCTCCCAGACGCCCGCGAGCGCCACCATCAACGTGGCCGTGGCGAAGAAGACGATGGAGAGCCTGGTCGACTACGTCGTGGCCAACGACGACGCGATGCTCGCCGACCAGGTCGAGTTCTTCCGGCGCGCGAACGTCGGCGACGAGCGCGTCGCGCTCACGCAGGCGAACATCGACGCGGTCCCCGGGCCGGCCGAGTGGAAGCCGCTGTGGAACGACTCCGACGACCAGACGGCCGTGCAGTATCCCCGCGCGTTCGTCATCCCGGTCGGCAAGGAGCAGCGCTCGATCTCCGACGCGCGCTTCCTGGTGTCGCGTCTGCTGATGCACAACATCGCGGTCCGTCGCCTCGACTCGGCGACCACGATCGACGGCACGTCGTATCCCGCGGGCTCGTACGTGGTCGACATGTCGCAGCCCAACCGCAACCTGGCGCACGCCCTGCTGGCGCCCGGCTCGGACATCTCGAACAAGCCCGGGATCCTGAGCATGTACGACGTGTCGGCGTGGAGCTGGGGCCACCTCTGGGGCGTCGACGTGGACTCGTTCGGCACCACGGGCGATGGCTCGCTGCCGGCGTCCACGAAGGTCACCACCGGCAACGCCGACGGCAAGGTCGCCTCGGGCGGCTCGTACCTCACGTTCGAGTTGGCCGGCGTCAACGACTTCCGGACGCTGAACGCGCTGCTGGAGGACGAGGTCGCGGTGTCGGTCCTGGCTGACGGCTCGGCGATCGTCGAGGCCGACGAGGCCCGCGACGCGCTCGAGGACGCCGCCGAGGAGTTCGACGTCGACGTCGACAAGGCGACGGCGGCCGAGATCGCGCAGCTGTCCGACGAGTCCACGCGAGGGCTGCAGGACCTGAAGATCGGCTACACCGGCAACCAGGACGACCTCCTCTCGCTGACGCAGCTGGGCTTCGACGACCTGCAGGCCGTCACCGCTGCCACGATCACCGCCAACCCGGCGATCCTCGACGGCGTCGACGTGCTGTGGCTCGGCTCGGCGCTGAACTTCAACGACAGCCAGGCCGCCGGCCGCGCTGCGGTGCAGTCCTTCGTCGACGCCGGTGGCAGCATCGTCGGTCGCGCGGCGGGTGCCTTCAACGCGGCGAAGACGTTCGGCCTCATCGCCGACGGCACCGCGGTGGTGGGCAACAACTCCGGCAACGGCATCGTCACGATCGACACCGCCGACGCGGGAGTGCTGGCGCCGTACGCGCAGAAGTTCGCCTTCGTCTACCCGGCCACGTGGTTCACGGGGCTGCCGGAGTCGGTCACGGTCGAGCAGCGGTACGCCACGGGCAACCCGCTGCTGTCGGGTCACTGGCGTGACACGAACGGCTCGAACGGTCCGCTGAACGCGGCGGGCCAGCCGGCCGCGGTCTCGGCCTCGCTGCCCTCGGGTGCCAAGGCGTTCGTGTTCGGCACGTCGCCGGTCTACCGCTCGCACACCAAGGGTGGCCAGAGCCAGGCGGCGCGTGCGCTGTTCTGGGCGGCCCCCGAGGGCGAGGGCGTCCCGGCGCCCGCTCCGGTGGTGGCCACGACGACGACGCTGAAGGTCCCGGCGACGGCGACCTACGGCCGGTCGATCAGCGCCACCGTCAAGGTGACGGCGGCCGGTGCGCAGAAGCCCACCGGAACGGTGCAGGTGCGTGAGGGCTCGAAGGTGCTCGCCTCGCGGGCGCTGCCGGCGAGCGGCACGGCGACCCTGAGCGTGTCGGGCCTCAAGCCCGGCTCGCGACGTCTGACGGCGCACTTCGTCCCGTCGGGTGCGGGCTTCGCCCCGTCGGCCTCGGCTCCGGCCACGGTCAAGGTCGCCAAGGCGGCCTCGCGCACCGGGGTCCGGGCCAAGGCGCTCGGCAAGGGCCGCGTCCAGGTCACCGTCACGGTGAAGTCGTCGGCGGGCACGCCCACCGGCTCCGTGCGGGTTAAGGTCGGCTCCTCGACCAAGGTGGTCAAGCTGCGCAACGGCAAGGCCACGGTCACGCTGAAGTCGGCCAAGGGCAAGCGCACCGTCTGGGCCCGCTACGGCGGCTCGTCGCTGCTCTCGCCCAGCGCGAACGCGACCACGGTCCGCGTCCGCTGACGGGCTGACAGTTTCCCCGGTTAAGTGGGTTTCCTGTCACTTAACGAGGTTCGCGAACCTCGTTAAGTGACAGTTTCCCCGCTTAACCGGGGAAACTCCGTCCGTCAGGCCCGCACGTGGTGGCGCCCCAGCGGCAGGATCATGGGGCGGCCGCTGGTGGGGTCCTCGACCACGCGGGCGTCGAGGCCGAACACGATCTTGACCGTCTCCTGCGTCAGCACCTCCTCGGCCGAGCCCTGGGCGTGGATGAGCCCGCGGTCCACGGCGACGAGGTGGTCGGCGTAGCGCGCGGCGAGGTTCAGGTCGTGCAGCACCATCGCGATCGTCGTGCCGCGCGTGCGGTTGAGGTCGGTCAGCAGGTCCAGCACCTCCACCTGGTGGCACACGTCGAGGAACGTGGTCGGCTCGTCGAGCAACAGAACCTCGGTCTGCTGGGCGAGCGCGAGGGCGATCCAGACCCGCTGGCGCTGACCGCCCGAGAGCTCGTCGACGACGCGGTCGGCCAGCTCGAGCACGCCCGTGTCCTCGAGTGCGGAGGCCACGATCGCGTCCTCGTCGGGAGTCCACCGCGCGAAGGAGCGGCGATGCGGGTGGCGGCCCTGCGCCACGAGCTCGGCCACCGTGATGCCCTCGGGCGCGATGGGCGACTGGGGCAGCAGGCCGAGACGCCGCGCGACCTGCTTGGTGGGCATCGAGTGGATGTCGCTGCCGTCGAGCAGGACGCGGCCGGACTGGGCGGGCAGCAGGCGCGCCAGACCGCGCAGCAGGGTGGACTTGCCGCACGCGTTCGCGCCGACGATCGTCGTGATCCTCCCCGCGGGCAGCGACAGGGTGAGGTCCGTGACGATCGGCCGGTCGCCGTACGCGAGGGTCAGTGACTCGGTGGTCAGGGTGGTGGTCACAGGGAGCCTCCCGTGCGCTGGGTGCGGATGAGCAGGTAGATCAGGAACGGTGCGCCGAGCGCGCCGGTGATGACGCCGACGGGGTAGCGCGTGTCGAAGGCGTACTGGCCGATGAGGTCGGCCGCCAGCACGAGCGTGGAGCCGACCAGCGCCGACGGCAGCATGAGCGAGCCGCGGTGGCCGACCAGTCGCGTGGCGATCGGCCCGGCCATGAACGCGACGAACAGGATGGGCCCGGTGGCCGCGGTGGCGAACGAGGCCAGCGCCACCGCGACGAGCACGAGCATCCGCCGGGTGGTCTCCACCGGGACGCCGAGTCCGGCGGCCAGGTCCTCGCCGAGCCGCAGGAGCGCCAGGCGGGGCCCGAGCAGCAGCAGGACCGGCGCGAGGAAGACGAAGGGGACCGCCACGATCGCCACGGTCTCCCACGTCGCGAGGTTCAGGCTGCCGTTCAGCCACCGCATCGCGCGCTGGAGGTCGAGCTCGTTGGCGTAGACCAGCAGGTACGACGTGACGCTGTGCAGCATCGCGGCGATGCCGATGCCGACGAGGATGAGCCGCGTGCCGACGGCCTTGCCGGAGGCTGCGAGGCCGTAGATGAGGGCGGCGGTGGCGACGCCGGCCACGACCGCGCCGAGCGAGACCGCGAGACCACTGGCGCCCAGCACGACGATGCCGAACAGGGCGGCGGCGTTGGCGCCGTTGGTGATGCCGATGATGTCCGGGCTCGCCAGCGGGTTGCGCAGCATCGTCTGGAACGTGATGCCCGCCAGGCCAAACGCCGCGCCCGCGAGCACCGCGAGGACGGATCGGGGCAGGCGCAGCTCGCCGACGATGAACGAGGCGCCCGGCACCTGCTCGCCGATGATGACGCGCCAGACGTCGCCGAGCGAGTAGACGGGGTCGCCGGCGCTCAGGGAGACGACGAACAGCACGACGAGGGTGATCGCCAGGCCGACGACGGTCCAGGTGGCGCGGCGCGCGCCGCGGGTGCGGGCGGCGTGGACGATCTCGGTGCCGGTGGGGAGGGTCATGGTCATGTGGCACCCCCGGTGCGACGCAGGACGACCCAGAGGAAGACGGGTCCGCCGATGAGGGCGGTGATCACGCCGACGTCGATCTCGCCCGGGCGGCCCAGCACGCGACCGACGACGTCGGCCAGGGTCAGCAGGGTGGCGCCGACGGTGGCGCACACCGGCAGCAGCCAGCGGTGGTCGGCCCCGACCACGAGCCGGCACAGGTGCGGCACGACGAGACCGACGAAGCCGATGGGCCCGGCCAGCGCGGTGGCGGCGCCGCAGAGGATGATCGCCCCGGCGGCGGCCAGCAGGCGCGTCCGGACGACCGAGACGCCCAGTCCGGCGGCGGCCTCGTCGCCCAGGGCGAGGATGTTCAGGGAGCGGGCGCTGGCGAAGCAGATCGCCGCGCCGACGACGAGGATCGGCAGCACCATCAGGGTGTCGGAGTTCTCGGCGCGTCCCACGCTGCCCACCTGCCAGAACCGGAAGACTCGCATGACGTCGATCCGCGGCAGCAGGATCGCGCTCGAGAGCGAGGTGAAGGCGGCGGTGGTGATCGCGCCGGCCAGCGCCAGCTTGAGCGGAGTGGGCCCGCCGGGGCCCAGCGATCCGACGAGGTAGACGAAGACAGCCGCCAGCGCGGCGCCGGTGAGCGCGAAGAAGATGTACTCGGGCATCGAGGCGGCGGCGAAGAACGCGATGCCGATCACGACGAGCAGCGAGGCGCCCGAGTTGATGCCGAGGATGAACGGGTCGGCGAGCGGGTTGCGGGTGACGGCCTGCAGCACGGCACCGGCGATGCCGAGGGCGGCGCCCACGAGCACGGCGAGGATCGTGCGCGGCACGCGTGAGCGGATCGCGGCGGAGGTGACGTCGTCACCGTTGCCGGTGAGCGCCTCCACGACGTCGGACAGGCTCACGACCCGCGCGCCGAACGCGACCGAGAGGAACACCGCGGCGACGAGCGCCACGATGCTGACGAGGAACCACCACGGGGGCTGTCGCGTCAGCGCGGCAGCCCCCACGGTCGGATCGGTCGTCGTGGTCACTTCACCTTCGCGGCTGCGTCCGCGAGCAGGGCGACGTAGTCGTCGATCATCCACGGGATGGACAGGGCCGAGGGCGACACGGCCGCGGCCATCGGCGTGTTGTCCTCCAGCAGGGCGGCGGAGCCGTTCTTGAACGCGGTGACCTGGCCCAGCAGCGGGTCGGCCTGGACCTTCTTCAGGGCCGCGTCGTCGCCGTAGCCCACGAACACGTCGGCGCCGTTGAGCTCGTCGGCCTTCTCGGAGCTGATCTCCAGGAAGAACTGGTCGCTCCCCTCGGAGGCCTTCGTGACGAAGTCGGGCGTCTCGAAGCCGAGGTCGTTGAGGAAGGTCGCGCGGGTGTCGGACGCCGTGTAGTAGCCGACCTTGCTCAGGTCGCTCGGGTCGATCCAGCTCATGACGGCGGTCTTGCCCTTGATCTCCGGCTGCTTCTCGGTGGCGTCGGTGATCTGCTGCTCCAGGTCGGAGATCAGCTGGGTGGCCTCGTCGGACTTGCCGAGCGCCTGGCCCGTGAGCTTGATGGCGTCGCGCCACGAGGTGCCCCAGGCCTGGCCCGGGTAGGCGACGACCGGCGCGATCTTGCTGAGGGTCTCGTACTCCTCCTTCGTCAGGCCGGAGTTGGGCGCGAGGATCAGGTCGGGCGTGGTCTTGGCGACCGCGGTCGCGTCGATGCCGTCGGTCTCGTCGAACAGCACGGGGGCCTCGCCGCCGAGCTCGTCGAGCTTGTCCTTGACCCACGGGTGCAGGCCGTCGGTGTCGTCGTCGCCGTAGGTGACCTTGGGCATGCCGACCGGCACGACGCCCAGCGCCAGGGCGGTGTCCTGGTTCGACCACGCGACGGTGGCGACCCGCTTCGGCTGGCTCTTGATCGGCGTCTTGCCGAGCGCGTGCTCGATCGTCACCGGGAAGTTCTCGCCCGAGGCTCCCGAGGACTCGTTCGTGTCGTCGGAGGAGGAGCCGCAGGCGGCAAGGCTGAGCGCGAGGGTCGCGGCGGCCAGCAGGGGTGCGAGGCGCAAGGGAGTACCTTTCATCACGGGTAGGTAAGCCAAGCCTAAGCCTTCCCGCCACGGCGACACCACCGGGATCGGTCCGTGGACGCGCAGGGCGGTGCGGATGGCTACGGTGGAGCCATGCCAGGACTGGAGTTCGACCCGCTCGAGCGCGCCGGCGAGCTCTGGGAGGAGCGCATCGGCGACGCGACTTCGATGCGCCTGGCGACCTCGATCATGCGGGTCCACCAGATCGTGCTCGCCCGCCTCGACGGTGCCCTGAAGCCGTTCGGGATCACCTTCGCGCGCTACGAGGTGCTGCGACTGCTGTCGTTCAGCTCCTCGGGCTCGCTGCCGCTGTCGAAGATCGGCGAGCGGCTCATGGTGCACCCCACCTCGGTCACCAACGTCATCGACCGGCTCGTCGCCGACGGACTCGTCGACCGCAACATCGACCCGCGCGACCGGCGCCGCGCGCTCGCCTCGCTCACGCCGGCCGGCACCAAGGTGCTCGACGCCGCCACCGAGGCGCTAACGGAGCTCGACTTCGGCGTGGGCGGCGTCAGCGCGCAGGACCAGCGCACGATCCACGAGCTGCTCACCCCGCTGCGTCGCGACGACTGGAGCTGAGTCCCCCCCGAACGCGAAGCGCCGGCCCACCCGAAGGTGGACCGGCGCTCGGCGTGGATCAGATCAGATGCGGGTCGCGCGGCTGACCGCACCCTGGACGCGCGTGGTCGTCGGGATGTACACGCGGTAGGGGCGCTTCTTCTTGGACTTGAGCGAGTACTTGCCGTGGCCGTTCGCGTTGACCCGGATGGTCTTCACGGTCTTCCACTTCTTGCCCTTCTTGACCTGAAGCTTGACCTTCTTGACCGAGACCCAGCGGGTGCCGGTGAACGTCTTGAAGCCCTTGAGCTTGAACGTGACCTTGGAGCCGCGCTTGGTGATGGGGCTGTAGTTCCACTGCACGCCCTGGCGGACACGGAACGTGAGGGAGTTGGGCGCGATGTGCGTGGCGGTGCCGTCGTAGCGACGGAACGTGATGCGGTCGACGCGGTACGCGCCGGCGCCCCACGAGCTGGGGACGCGGATGGAGCTGCCGTCGAACAGGTCGACGTTGGCGCTGCGGCCGTTCATCGAGAGGCGCGCGGTGGGGATGCTGCTCCAGCCGTCGGGCACGTTGTAGTTGATCGCGGCCGGCACGTAGGTGTTGCCGGTGTAGTAGAGCGTGCCGCGGCCCACGGACAGGCGGGTCACGGACGGCGCGGCTGCCGGGTTGCGCGTGATGGCGCTGGGCGTGGCGACGGACGGCGCGGACGCGGCCTTCGGCGCCGGAGCGATGGCGCCGGACTCGGCAGCCTGGGCGGACACGGGCGTGGCCAGCGAGAGCGCCATGGCGGCCGCGGCGGCGACCGCGACCTGGGTGATGCGTCGGTTCATTTTTCTCCCCGAGACGAAATGTATGAGTTGAGCAGCGTCAGTCTGCCACGGCTGGACCGGATAGTTCCGAAGAACCATCAAGTCGCGGATGTGATCTCAGCCGAGCATCTCGGCGCCGAGGCTCTCCTCCGGCACGCCCAGCCCCTCGACGAGCGCGAGCGTGTGGGGTCGCAGCTTCTCCAGCAGGGCGTTCACCTCGGTGGTGACCGCCTTGGCGCGCGTGTCGCTGATGCGGTTGTGCTCCATGAACCAGGCCTTGTCGCGCTCGATGATGGTGAGGGCGTAGAGGGAGCAGACGTCGCGCAGGACGTCGGCCGCGGCGTCGTCCTCGGTCCGGGCGATGCCGGCGGTGAACGCCTCCAGCACGACCCGGTCGATGTGCACCTGGCCGATCTTGACCACGTGGTCCTGGGCGGCGTTGAACGCGGCGAAGGCGGCGCCCTTGTCGTTGCCGGCGCGGCGCAGGCGCCGGGCGGCCGTCTCGATGACGTGCTGCTCGCGGTCCTCGAAGAGGTCCAGCTGCGTGCCGCGGTCGAGCAGGTTGTGGTCGTCGTCGCGCGAGCGGGCGTCGATGAGCCGCTGGATCAGCTGGGCGGCGGCGGTGCGCTCCTTGACCGTCTCGGCCACGGTGCTGGCGGCGAACTTCACCATGCCGACCGGGTCGAGGCCGGTGACCTCCTGGGCGTACGAGGTCAGCAGCTCCTTGGCGACCAGCTGCAGCAGTACGACGTTGTCACCCTCGAACGTGGTGAACACGTCACTGTCGGCCTTGAGGGTCGTGAGCCGGTTCTCGGCCAGGTACCCGGCACCGCCGCAGGCCTCGCGGCACTCCTGGATCGCGCGGGTCGCGAACGAGGTGAGCGCGGCCTTCAGGCCGGCGGCACGTCCCTCGAGCTCGCGCTGCGCGTGGGCGTCGGGGTCGGCCTCGGTCTGCAGGCGGTGCATGCGCGCGACGAGCTGGTTGTGGGCGAAGCGGAACGCGTAGGCCTCGGCCAGCAGGGGCAGCAGACGACGCTGGTGCATCCGGTAGTCCATCAGCACGGTCTCCTCGCCCGGCACACCCTCGAACTGACGCCGCTGGAGCGCGTACCGACCGGCGATGCTGAGCGCCACCTCGGCGGCGGCACGGGCGGAGCCACCCACGCTGACTCGGCCGCGGATGAGCGTGCCGATCATGGTAAAGAAGCGCGCGTTGAGGCTGTCGATGGGGGAGGAGTAGACGCCGCCCTCGTCGACGTTGCCGTACCGGTTCAGGAGGTTCTCGCGCGGGATCCGCACCTGGTCGAACATCAGGCGGCCGTTGTCGACGCCGCCCAGCCCGCCCTTGAACCCGCAGTCGCTGGTGGTGACGCCCGGCAGGTCCTCGCCGGCCTCGTCGCGGATCGGCACGACGAAGCAGTGCACCCCGTGGTCCTCGCCGAGGGTGATGAGGCGGGCGAACACCGCGGCGACGCGCGCGTGCTTGGCGGCGCCGCCGATGTAGTCCTTGCGCGCCGACGGCGTGGGGGAGTGGACCACGAACTCCTGCGTCGCGGGGTCGTAGGTGGCCGTCGTCTCGAGGCTCTGCACGTCGCTCCCGTGACCGGTCTCGGTCATCGCGAAGCAGCCGAGCAGGTCCAGGTTGATCAGCGCCGGGATGTACTTCTCGTGGTGGCGCTCGGTGCCGAGGTTCTCGATCGCGCCGCCGAACAGGCCCCACTGCACGCCGGCCTTCACCATGAGCGACAGGTCGAACTGGGCCAGCATCTCGATGCCCGTGACGGCCATCCCCGGATCGCCGGTGCCGCCGTTCTCGGTGCGGAAGCCCGCGGCGGGGATGCCGGTGGGCACGAGCTGCTTCATCTGGTCGAGCACGCGCTCGCGGGCCTCGTCGAGGGTGAGCGAGTGGTCGTACGCCAGGTCCAGCTGTGCCAGCTCCGCCCGGCTCTGCTCACGCACGTGGCGCCACTTGCCGTCGATGGACCGTCGAAGTTCCTCACCGAGACTCATGGGCACAGGCTAGTGGCGGCGGCCCACCACGACACGGCGAAGACTGGTACTCCTGAGGCATGGCCTTCCTGTCCTCCCTGCTGCTCGCGGTGCTCGCGGCGGTCACGCCCGTCACGCTCCCGCCGGCCGGCGGGGTCGCCGACTACCAGCTCGGCGGGGCGTACCGGCCCGCCTCGAAGGTGGACGTCGTCGTGCGCGATCGCACCGAGAAGCCCGCGCCCGGCGTGTACTCGGTCTGCTACGTGAACGCGTTCCAGACCCAACCGGGCAGCCTGCGCTGGTGGAAGAAGAAGCACCCGGGCCTGTTGCTGCGCGACGGCAGGGGACGCGTCGTGCGCGATGCCGGCTGGCCCGACGAGGTGCTGCTCGACCTGCGCTCCCCGGGCAAGCGCGCGGCCGCGGCACGTGTCATGCGGACGTGGTTCGCGTCCTGCGCCGACCGTGGCTACCGCGCCGTGGAGCCGGACAACCTCGACTCGTGGACCCGGTCGAAGCGGCTGATCCGGCGCTCGCAGGCGCGGGCCTACGCGAAGCGCCTCGTGACCGCCGCACATGCCGAGGGTCTCGCCATCGCCCAGAAGAACACCCCCGAGATCAACGGCCGCAGGCTCGGCTTCGACTTCGCCGTGGCCGAGGAGTGCGAGGTGTACCGCGAGTGCGGTCGGTACACGCGGATGTACGGCCGCCGCGTCATCGAGATCGAGTACACCGACAACGGCCGCCGCGCGTTCACGCGCGCCTGTCGCGCGCGCGGGTCGAGGATCTCGGTCCTGCTCCGCGATCGCGACGTCGTCCCGCGCGGCGCCAAGGGCCACGTCTACCGCACGTGCTGATCTCTGCCTCGAGGAGAGGGAAAGCGGGGGCTCCCGGCCTGTTAGAGTGCGCCTGAACAATCACCTTCCGCAGTGCCAGGGGAAGCCGGTGCGAATCCGGCGCTGACCCGCAACCGTGAGACCGCCCCTCGGGACGGCGAGCCGGAGCACCTGCCTGTCGGAACCGGCCACACGCTGTCGAGGAACGCAGCGGGCGGAGCTGATGGCATCGGCCCCTTCCCGTCCTGTGCAGCGGGAAGGAAACCCCCATGAGTACATCCCTGCGTCGACGCGCCCTCGCGGTGCTCGCAGGCGGCGCGGTCGCGGTCTCCACCGCCGTCGCCGTCGCCCCCTCCGCCTCGGCGGCCTCCACCCCGTCCACCTCGGCGGCGACGCGCTGGCTCGAGAGCAAGCTCGTGGGCGGCATCGTCACCTACGACCAGGCCGACTACAACGAGGACTGGAGCGAGATCATCGGCTACTCGCCCAAGCCCGAGTACGGCCTCACGGTGGACACCTTCCTGGCGTTCGACCGCCTCGGCGCCTCGGCGGCCACGCGCAGCGCGATCCTCGACGGACTCGCCGGCGCTGCCGACACCTACGTCGCCGGCTTCGGGATCTCTCCCGGTGCCGCGGGCAAGCTCGCCACGGCGGTCGTGACCGGTGGACGCGATCCCCGTGCGTTCGGTGGCCGCAACCTCGTCGCCGACGTCGAGGGCAAGACGATCGACGCGACCGGCGAGACGGAGGGCACCTACGGCGGCGTGGGCCAGGCCTGGGCCACGCGCGCCCTCGTCCTGTCCGGCAGCGCCGAGGCTGCGGGATCCCTCGACTTCCTGACGTCGAAGCAGTGCGCCAACGGATCGTTCCTCCAGGACTACGCGGCCGACTGCGGCTCCGCCATCGAGGTCGACTCCACCGCACTGGCGATCCAGGCGCTGGGCGATGCCGTCGCGAACGGGCACGCGGAGGTCGCCGACGAGCTGGCAGCCGCCGCTCAGGCACTCGCCGCCGCCCAGGCGGCCGACGGCTCCTTCGTCGGCAACGGCGTCCCGAACACGAACAGCACCGGCCTGGCTGCCGTGGCGCTGAGCCGCGCAGGTCGTGCCGCCGAGGCGACGAAGGCCGCCTCGTGGATCTCCCGCCACCAGGTCACCGAGGCCACGGGCGGGAAGCTCGCCTCGCAGACCGGCGCGATCGCCTACGACCGGGCAGCCCTGACCGCGGGCACCGCGGACGGCATCGACGAGCTCGCGATCGACCAGTGGATCCGCGCCTCGACGCAGGCGGCTCCGGCCCTCGCGGTGCTCTCGTCTCCGAAGGCAGCGGCATCCGTGCCGCGGTTCGCCCGCTCGGGTGGCACCGTCGCCGTCACCGCGAGCGGTCTCGCGGCCGGCTGGAGCAGCACGGCGCGTGTCGCCGGTGGCTCCACGGCCCGAACGGTCGTCCCGGCCGCGGGCCGCGCCACCTTCACGCTCCGTGTCCCGAAGGGCACCGCCCGTCGCACGGTCGCCGTCTCCGACGCCACCGGCCGGACGGTCGCCAGCACGTCGGTCCAGGTCCTCGCCGCCAAGAAGCTGCGGGTCTCGTCGAAGTCCAAGGTGCGCCGCGCCAAGGTGCAGAAGGTCGTCGTGCGCGGCCTCGCCGCCGCCGAGCCGGTGCGGGTCTACTACCGCGGCAAGCTGGTCAAGCGCGGCGTCGCGTCGAAGAGCGGGACGTACACGTACCGCCTGAAGGTGGGCCGGAAGACGGGCAAGGTCAAGGTCATCGTCCGTGGCGCCTACGCCGAGCGCAACGGCGTGAGGGCCTTCCGGGTCGTCAAGTGAGCCGACTGCTCCGTCGTGTTCTGGCGGCGACCCTCCTCGGGGTCGCCGCCGGACCCGTCTCCCTCAGCGCCCCGGCCCAGGCCGCGGCGTGCAGCGGCAGCCAGGGCGTCACGGTCGTGGTGGGCTCGAGCGTCGGGTGCGACTCCGACGGTGGTGGCCGTGCCGCGAGCAACTTCACCGACGCCGGCCACCGGCTGACCTATGCCTCGCGCTCTCCCGGCTTCGTGTGCCGTGTCGACGGTGCGCCCGCGTCGGACCCCTGCGTCGAGGCCTCGCCGAGCGACGCCTACTGGGCGCTGTTCGTCTCGAACGGGAAGTCTGGCTGGGCCTACTCGAGCCTCGGCGCCTCCGCGCTGAAGGTGCCGCAGGGTGGCTCCGTCGCCTTCGTGTTCCAGAACTCGTCCTCGCGGACGTGGCCGTCGGTGCAGCCCGCGGTCGCACCGGAGCCGACCCGGAAGACGACGCCTCCCACCTCCGGGACGTCGAAGCCCGGCGCGAAGGACAAGCCGCGTCCGAAGGGCTCGACCGCGCGCACCACCGCGACCGCCGCGCCGAAGGCGGCCGTCCCCGGCTCCTCGGCGACTCCCTCGGCGGGGGCGTCGCCGCCCACGTCGGGTCCCACCCCGTCCGCCACCCCGTCCACCCGTCCGACGCCGAGCGCCTCGGTGGGGACGACCGCGAGTGAGGCCGCGCCCGTCGCCGGAGCGCCCGCGGTCCAGCCCACGGCAGCCGAGGCCGGGTCCGACGCGACGTCGCCCGCCGCCCTGGTCGCGGGAGCCGGCGTCGTGGTGCTGCTGGCCGCCGCCGGGGGCGTCACGTGGTACCGACGCCGGTCGGGCTGACGGTCGCGGGGGAGTAGACTCGCGGGCGTTGGACCAACGTCCGGCCCAGGGGAAACCGGTGAGATTCCGGTGCTGTGCCGCAACCGTGAGCCCCGCCCCACCCGGCGGAGCGAGCCGGGAACCCGCGCCGGACGGCCACCACCACATGTTGTCGCGCAACGACGGGTGGGCGATCGCCCTCGTGGACCTCGCCCCCGTACCGCGGGGAAGGGGACCGGATGACCGCCGTCGTCGACTCCACCCCCGTCAGGAGCCCCGCCACCGGGCGTCCCCGGCGCGAGCTGCACCCCGGCGCGTGGTGGCTGTGGGCGCTCGGCCTCGCGGCGGGCGCGTCGTTCACGCTCAACCCCTTCCTGCTGCTGGTCATCGTCGCGATCGCGGCGCTCGTGGTGGCGGCGTGCCGCGGCGACGCCCCGTGGGCCCTGTCGTTCCGCTACTACCTGTACTTCGGGCTGCTGATCGTGGTGATGCGCGTCGTCTTCCGCATCCTGCTCGGCGGCGGCTCGGCACCGGGCGACCCCGTGCTGTTCGGCCTGCCCGAGATCCCGCTGCCCGAGGTGGCGCGGGGCGTCCAGCTGCTCGGTGACGTCACGGTCAACGAGGTGCTGCTGGGCCTCTACGACGGCATGCGCCTGGCCACGCTGATCATCTGCATCGGCGCGGCGAACTCCCTGGCGAACCCCAAGAAGCTGCTCGCCGCCGCGCCGCCGGCGCTCTACGAGGTCGGCGCGGCCCTGGTCGTCGCCGTCTCGGTCTTCCCCCAGCTGGCCGAGAGCGTGCGCCGGGTCAACCGCGCGCGCAAGCTGCGCGGCGACGCGAGCCGCGGCACCGGCGCGATGCACCGCATCGTCATCCCCGTCCTGGAGGACGCGCTCGACCGCTCGATGACGCTCGCCGCGGGGATGGACGCGCGGGGGTACGGCCGCTCCGGCACGGTCGCGCCCCGCGACCGCTTCGCCACGGGGGTGCTGATGCTGGTGGGCCTGTTCGGCCTCAGCGTGGGCACCTACGGGTACCTCGACGGCACGGCTCCGCGCTTCCTGTCCTACCCGATGCTGGCCGTGGGCCTGGTCTTCGCGGTGCTGGCCCTGCGGTCGGCGGGCCGCCGGGTGCACCGCACCCGCTACCGCCCCATCGCCTGGCAGGCGGCCGAGTACCTCACCGCGGCGTCCGGCCTGGCCGTGGCGATCGGCCTCAAGGCGCTGTCGACGCAGCAGGTCCCCGTGATCTACCCCGACGTCCCGGGCTGGCCCCCGCTCAGCGTGCTGTCGCTCGCGGTGGTCGCCATCGGCATCCTGCCCGTGTTCGTCGCCCCGCAGGCGCCCGTCGCCCACGACCAGGTGGGAGGTGAGGACGCATGATCTCGTTCGGCGACGTGACCTTCTGGTACGACGGCGCCCAGGACCCGACGCTGCGCGACGTCACCCTCGAGATCGAGGAGGGCGAGCTGGTGCTGGTGTCCGGCCGCACCGGCTCGGGCAAGTCGACGCTGCTGGGGATGCTCAACGGCCTCGTGCCCCACTTCACCGGCGGCACGCTCGGCGGCGACATCCGCATCGACGGCTCGTCCGTCCTCGGCAGGCCGCCGCGCGAGCTGGCGCACCTCGTGGGCTACGTCGCGCAGGACCCGGCCTCGGGCTTCGTGGCCGACGTGGTCGAGGAGGAGCTCGCCTACGGCATGGAGCACCTCGGCCTCGACCCGCAGACGATGCGTCGCCGCGTCGAGGAGACGCTCGACCTGCTCGGCATCGCCGACCTGAGGCGCCGCTCGGTGCGCTCGCTGTCGGGTGGCCAGCAGCAGCGCGTCGCGATCGGCTCGGTGCTGACGATGCACCCGCGCGTGCTCGTGCTCGACGAGCCCACCTCGGCGCTCGACCCCACCGCGGCCGAGGACGTCCTGGCCACGATCGCGCGCCTTGTCGACGATCTGGCGCTCACCGTCGTCGTCGCGGAGCACCGGATGGAGCGCGTCGTGCCGTTCGCCGACCGGCTCGTCGTGGTCGAGGACGGCCGGGTCCGCATCGGCGAGACGGCGGCCCTGCTCGTGGACGCGCCGGTCGCGCCGCCGCTCGTGCACCTCGGACGCCTCGCCGACTGGAGCCCGCTGCCGCTGTCCGTCCGTGAGGCGCGGCGCCGGGTGAGGCCGCTCGCCTCGCGGCTCGGTCCGCCGCCCGTTCACGTGCCGTTCGAGCGTCCGCCGGCGCTGCGAGCGCGGGGGATCACCGTGCAGTACGGGCGCTTCGCGGCCGTGAAGGAGGTCGACCTGGAGGTCGGCCACGGTGAGGTCGTCGCGCTCATGGGCCGCAACGGGTCGGGCAAGAGCTCGCTGCTCTGGGCCGTGCAGGGCACGGGCGCGCGGGCCGCGGGCGTCGTCGACGTCGACGGGGTGGACCCGGGCGACGTGCGCCCGGCCGAGGCGCGGATGCTGGTCGGCCTGGTCCCGCAGACCTCCTCCGACCTGCTGTACCTCGAGACCGTCGACCGCGAGTGCGCCGCCGCCGACGACCAGTCCGTCGTCGACCCGGGGACCTGCCGCGCGCTGCTCGACCGTCTCGCGCCGGGCATCCCCGGCGACCGTCATCCGCGCGACCTCTCGGAGGGGCAGAAGCTGGCCCTCGTCCTGGCGATCGTCCTCACGGCCCACCCCGCGGTGGTCGCGCTGGACGAGCCGACCCGCGGCCTCGACTATCCGGGCAAGGCGGCCCTCGCGGCGATCCTGCGCGACCTCGCCGCCGAGGGTCGCGGGATCGTCGTGTCCAGCCACGACGTGGAGTTCGTCGCCACCGTGGCCGACACCGTCGCGGTGATGGCCGAGGGCGAGATCGTCTCCACGGGGCCGGTCCGCACGGTGCTGGCGGAGTCGCCCGCCTTCGCGCCCCAGGTGTCGAAGGTGCTCGGTCACGACTGGCTCACCGTCGACGAGGTGTCGGCCGCGCTGCCCACGGAGGTGGTCCGGTGAGCGGCCTGCGATCCGCCGAGGCCGTCCCGGTCACCCTGCGGTCCGCGCTCGTGCTCGGCGCCGCCAGCGTCGCGGGGCTGCTCATGCTGCTGTGGCCGCTGATCTTCGCGCCCGCGCCGGACCAGACCCGTGTGGACCAGCCCTTCATCTTCATGGTCCTGATGCCGGTGGTCGTCCTCGTGGTGATCGCGGAGCTCTCCGAGGGCGGACTGGACTCCAAGGCGCTCGCGATGCTGGGGGTGCTGAGCGCGATCAACGCCGCCGTGCGGCCCCTCGGCGCGGGCGTGGCCGGTGTCGAGCCGATCTTCTTCCTGCTGATCCTTGGCGGTCGCGTCTTCGGGCCGGGCTTCGGCTTCGTGCTCGGGTGCACGAGTCTGTTCGCGTCGGCGCTGCTCACCTCCGGCGTGGGGCCGTGGCTGCCGTTCCAGATGCTGTGCGCGGCGTGGGTCGGCATGGGCGCCGGTTTGCTGCCGCGGCGGTTCACCGGGCGGTCGGAGATCGCCGTGCTCGCGGTCTACACGGTGATCGCGGCGTTCGCCTACGGGCTGCTGATGAACCTGTCGTCCTGGCCGTTCACCCTCGGCATCGCGATCCCCGGCGCGGAGGACTCGCTGGCCATGGTGCCGGGCGACCCCGTGCTGGAGAACCTCCAGCGCTTCCTCGTCTTCACCCTGCTCACCTCGTTCTGGGGCTGGGACCTCGGCCGCGCGATCACGAACTGCGTGTTGGTGCTCGTGCTCGGGCCGGCCGTCCTGGCCACGTTGAGGCGCGCCGCCCGGCGCGCCCGGTACCTCTCCAAGGAGTCCACATGAAGAGCCTGCTCGCCCGCCTCGCCGCGGTGACCCTGCTGTCGGCGAGCGTCGTCGCGCTGCCGACGACGGCCACCGCCGAGGAGTCCTGCGAGGCGGCCGGCGACGTCCCGATCGTGCTGGAGTTCGGCTCGCTCGACGGCGAGGACCGGGTCGTGTGTGCCCAGGACGCCGTGGGCACGACCGGCCTCGAGGCCCTCAACGCCGCCGGCGTCGAGACCGCGGAGACGAGCGGTGCGATGCCGATGGTGTGCCGCATCGACGGACTGCCGGCACCGGAGCAGGAGAAGTGCGGCAAGGCGCTGAACGGCCCGGGCTACTGGGCGTTCCTGGTGGCCCGGGAGGGCCAGGACTGGGGCTACGCCTCGGTGGGCCTGCAGGAGTACGAGCTCGTCCCGGGCGACTTCATCGCGCTCAGGTACCACCTGATGGCCGACGGCGAGAACGTCCCGGTCGACGCCGCCGCCGACGCCTCCACGCGTGCCGATGCCGAGGTCGCGGGCGACGAGGACCACGCGAGCGGTGACCACGCGGACGACGAGTCGTCCTCGCTCGCCACGGTCGCGCTGCCCATCGCGATCGTCGCCGCCCTGCTGGTGGCCGTGGCCGCCTTCGTCGTCGCGCGCCGCCGCCGCGACTGACCCTCGCCGATCACTCGCCCACCGGAACCGCGAGTGGCCCGCCACTCGCCGAGTGGCGGGCGTTCTTGCGCCACTCGCGACCCCGGTTTGCGCCACTCGGCGTCAGTCGGCCGCGGCCAGCAGCTCGGCGCTGGCCTGCTCGATCGCCTCGGGCGAGAGCACGTGCGCGATCGCCATGGCCGCCGCGCCCAGGACGCCGGACTGCTCGCCGCTGACCGACGGCACGATGCGCAGGTGCTCGGTGGCCAACGGCAGCGAGCGCCGGTAGACCTCCTCGCGGATGCCGGCCAGCAGGTGCTCGCCGGCCTCGGCGAGGGCGCCGCCGATCACGACCACCGACGGGTTGATGAAGTTCACGATCATCGCCAGCACGTCGCCGATGTCGCGGCCCGCCTGGCGCACCGCCTGGATCGCGGCCAGGTCGCCGGAGCGGACGAGGTCGACGACGTGGGTCGCCGTGGTCACCCCGGGCCGGTCCAGCACCCGCGCGATCGCGGGCCCGGCGGCCAGCGCCTCGAGACAGCCGACGTTGCCGCAGCGGCACAGCACGTCGCTGCCGCGCGAGACGCGGATGTGCCCGATGTCCCCGGCGGTGCCCTGCCCGCCGCGCTGGAGCTCGCCGCCGGCGATGATGCCCGCGCCGATGCCCGTGGCCGCCTTGATGAGGATCAGGTCGTCCTCGTCGGGGAACTGGGTGTCCTGCTCGCCCAGCGCCATGATGTTCACGTCGTTGTCGATGAGCACGGGCACGTCGAACGAGCGCCGGACGAACTGCGGCACGTCGAACCGGTCCCACCCGGGCATGATCGGCGGGTTGATCGCGCGACCGGTCGAGTGCTCCACGGGGCCCGGCAGGCCGATGCCGATGCCGGCCAGGTCGGCGCGGGGGCGGCCCGTCTGCAGCATCAGGCGGTCGACGGTCGCGGTCACCCAGCGCAGCACGGGCACGGGGCCGTCGGCGATGTCCAGGTCCTCGCGATCCTGCGCCAGCACGGCACCGGAGAGGTCGACGATCGCGGCGCGGGCGTGCCGGGCGCCGAGGTCGATCGCGGCCACGACGCGCGCCCCGGTGTTGACCGCGAGCAGCGACGGCGGACGGCCGCCCGTGGAGCTGCGGCCCCCGTACGGCGCGATCAGCCCGAGCTTCAGCAGCAGGTCCACGCGTGAGGCCACGGTGGAGCGCGCCAGACCACTCGACGCCGCCAGCTCGGCGCGGGTCATGGGCCGACCCTCGCGCTGGAGCAGTGCGAACACGTCGCTGGTCTTCACGGTGCTGATTCAACCATTCAGCCTTTTAAACGTCCAGCCGACAACTTTTACCGAATACTCGACAGAAGTGGAGATCTGTGTCACAGTGCTTGCGTGAACGAGGCTGACCCGAACGTGCGCGAGAACGCGCCGGTGCTGCGCGTCCGCGCCGTGACGAAGGCCTTCGTCGGCAACCAGGTCCTCCACGGCGTGGACCTCGATCTGGTCGCCGGACAGGTGCTCGGACTCGTGGGCGAGAACGGCGCCGGGAAGTCGACGCTGATGAAGATCCTCGCCGGCGTGCACCCGGCCGACTCCGGCTCCATCGAGCTCGACGGCGAGGCGGTGACCTTCAGCCACCCGGTCGAGGCCCAGCGCGCCGGACTCGCCACGGTCTTCCAGGAGTTCAACCTGCTGCCCGAGCGGACCATCGCCGAGAACATCCACCTCGGTCGCGAGCCCCGTGGACGCGGTGGCCTCGTCGACACGCGCCGCATGGAGCAGGAGACCACCGCGCTGCTGAGCGGGCTGGGCATCGAGGGCCTGCGCGCGTCGCGCCGGGTCCGCTCGCTCTCGGTCGCCGAGCAGCAGATCGTCGAGATCGCCAAGGCCGTCAGCTTCGACGCCCGCGTCATCCAGATGGACGAGCCGACCGCCGCGCTGGCCGACCACGAGGTCGAGCTGCTCTACGGGATCGTGCGCCGGCTGACCTCGCGCGGCGTCGCCATCGTCTACGTCTCCCACCGGCTGCGCGAGGTCCTCGACCTGTGCGACACGGTGACCGTGCTGAAGGATGGTCGCCAGGTCGACACGCGCCCCGCCTCCGAGCTGGACGAGGCCACCCTGGTGCGCCTCATGGTCGGTCGGCCGATGGACTCGTTCATCCCCGATCCGACCCCCGGCACCACGGTGGGCGAGCCGCGACTGCAGCTGCGCGGCGCCGGCAACGGCTACGTCGACGACATCGACCTGACGCTGCGCGCGGGCGAGATCGTCGGCATCGCGGGCCTGCAGGGCTCCGGCCGCACCGAGCTGCTCGAGGGGATCTTCGGGATCGAGCCCTTCACCCGCGGCGAGGTCACCGTCGACGGTGCTGCCACGCCGATCGGCTCCCCGCGCCGCGCCATCCGCTCCGGCCTGGCGCTCGTGACCGAGGACCGCAAGGCCACCGGCCTGGCCCTGCAGCAGTCCCTGCTCGACAACGCGCTCGGCGTGGTTCGCGCCGTCTTCCCGCGCCGCACCGACGCCGCTCGGCGCGAGGTGCCCGGCCTGTTCGGCTCGCTGTCGGTCTCGGCCCGCTCGTTGAGCCAGGAGGCCCAGTTCCTGTCCGGCGGCAACCAGCAGAAGGTCGTCCTGGCGCGCTGGCTGGTCACCGACCCGAAGATCGTGCTGCTCGACGAGCCCACGCGCGGTATCGACGTCGGCGCGAAGCACGCCATCTACGAGGTGATGCGCGAGCTGGCCGCCCGCGGGATCGCCGTGCTCATGGTGTCCAGCGAGCTGCCCGAGGTGATCGGGATGTCCGACCGCGTCCTCGTGATGCGCGACGGCCGGCTCGCCGGCGAGCTGCCCGGCGGGTCCGACGAGGAGACGATCCTGTCGCTCGCCGCCGGACTGGACGAGGAGATCGCCTCATGAGGGCACGTCTCGCGGGCCTGGACTCGACGATGATCGTGTTCGTCGTGCTGGCGGTCTCGATCGTCGCCGGCTCGATCATCACGGCGCTCGAGGGCCGCAACTTCTTCAGCGTCGGCAACATCGACAACGTCCTGACCACCATGACGATCCTGGGCCTGATCGCGATCGGCCAGACCCTCGTGATCCTCGTGGGGTCGCTGGACCTCTCCGTGCCCTTCATGGTCAGCCTCGCCAGCGTGCTGGCCGGCGGGATCATGGCCGACCGCTCCGCGAACATCGCCCTCGGCGTCGCGGTGGCGCTGGGCGTCGCAGTGCTCTTCGGCCTGCTGAACGGCCTGATCGTCAGCATGCTCCACGTCCACGGCTTCATCGCCACGCTCGGCACCGGCCTGATCGTCTCGGGCTTCCTCGGGTCGAACTACCAGGGCAGCTCGGGCACGGCGCCGTACGCCTTCCGGCTGCTCGACGCGACGCGCATCGGCCCCGTGCCGGTGGCCACGCTCATCATGCTCGTGTGCGCCGGGCTGGCCGTGCTGATGCTGCGTCGCACGCGCCTCGGCCACCACATCTACGCCGTCGGAGGCAACGCCGAGGTGGCCCGCATGTCGGGCGTCCGGACGCAGGTGCCGATCGTCGCGGCGCACGTCATCTGCTCCGTGACGGCAGCCCTCGCCGGACTGCTGCTGCTCGCGCGCCTCGGCGTCGGCCAGCCGACGGTCGGCTCGCAGGCCGGCTACGACCTGATGTCCATCGCGGCGGTCGTGCTCGGCGGCACCCTGCTGTCGGGCGGCAAGGGCAGCATCGTCGGCACGATCGCGGGCGTCGGCATCTTCGCCGTCCTCGACAACGTCATGGGCGTCATGGAGCTGAACCCGTTCCTGAAGGACGTCGTGCGCGGCATCGTCATCGTCGTCGCGGTCGC
Organism: Aeromicrobium sp. UBA7512; assembly: GCF_002476985.1. Lineage (NCBI taxonomy): Bacteria > Bacillati > Actinomycetota > Actinomycetes > Propionibacteriales > Nocardioidaceae > Aeromicrobium > Aeromicrobium sp. UBA7512. Next base: position 79,680 of record NZ_DLNK01000007.1, on the reverse strand, counting down.
CGTCTACGCGCGCCGCGAGATCGACCGGCGACCCGAGCGCTTCGGCGCGACGAAGGAGGTCGTCTCATGAGCATGAGCGTGCGCGCGCTGCCCCTCCACGAGGGCACCCCCGGCCGACGGTTCCTGGGCGTCCTGGCCACCCCCGGCGGCGCCGTCTTCCTCCTCGTCATCGCGCTGCTCCTCGCGATCATCGTGTCCAACCCGAGCTTCGCCGAGGGCAACTCGCTGATCCGGTTCGCGGGTCGCACGGCGCCGATCGCGATCGCCGCGATGGGCCAGTACTTCGTCATCGTCAGCGGCGAGTTCGACCTCTCCATGGGCGCGGTGATCGCCGCCCAGGTCGTCCTGGCCGGCAACGTCATCGGTCAGGACGAGTCGCGCATCCTGCCGGGGCTGCTGCTGATGCTGGCCGTCGGCGCCGGGATCGGGCTGCTCAACGGGCTGGCCACCACGCTGCTCAAGGTGCCGAGCTTCATCGTCACGCTCGGCATGATGCTGTCGCTGACGGGTCTCGTGCGGTACGTCACCGGCGGCGCCGCGACCGGCAACCCGTCCGACCGCTTCCGCGAGATCGGCCGTGGCGGCATCGAGAACGTGCCGGTCGTCGGGATGATCCCGTACCCGCTGATCGTGCTCATCGCCGTCGGAGCGTTCGCCGTGTGGCTCATGCGCCGTCCCTACGGTCGCACCCTGATCGCCGCGGGCGACAACCCCGAGTCCGCGCGCTTCTCCGGCACGCCGCTGTGGTGGACCAAGACGCGGGCCTTCATGATCTCGTCCCTGTCCGCGACGGTCGCGGGCGTCCTGCTGGTCGGCTACGCCGGCGTGCACCCCTCGGTCGGCGGCGGGTACGAGTTCGCCGCCATCACGGCGGTCGTGCTCGGCGGCGTCGTGCTCGGCGGCGGACGCGGCTGGGTCCTCTCGGCCGCGGCGGGCGCCTTCGCGCTCGAGCTGCTCTTCGTGCTGCTGACCAGCCTCGGCATCGCGTCGACGTGGCGCGACACCGTGCAGGGCCTCATCATCATCACGGCCGTCGCCCTCGCGGGCCGGGCCTGGCAGGGCGCCGGTCGCCGCCGCGGCCCCACGACTTCTCCACCCCCATCACCCCAGCCCGCCACGGGCGCAACGACAGGAGAGAACTGATGCGCGCATCCATGAGAGGGGTACTGGTGTCGGCCGCGGCCGTCCTGGTACTGGCCGGCTGCAGCACGGACGACGTGCCCGACTCCGGCGACGACGACTCGGGATCCAAGGACACCGAGTGGTTCGTCCAGGCTGACTTCGACCGTCAGGACGAGCAGCGCAGCGCCACCTTCGAGGGCGATCCCGCCACGCCGTGGATGCAGTACATCGCCGGCGACATGACCGACACCGCGAAGTTCAAGACCGAGGGTGCCAAGAAGGTCTGCTTCGCGAACGCCTCGATCAGCAACCCGTGGCGCCAGACCGGCTGGATCACGATGCAGCAGCAGCTGAAGGTGATGCAGGACGAGGGTGTCGTCTCGGAGATGGAGACCCGCGACGCGCAGGACTCCGACGACACGCAGATCGCCGACATCGACTACTTCATCAAGGAGGGCAACTGCGACGCCTTCATCATCTCGCCGAACTCCACGGCCGCGATGACCCCGGCCGTCGAGCGCGCCTGTGAGACCGGCAAGCCGGTCGTCGTGTTCGACCGCGGCGTCGACACCGACTGCGCCACCACGTTCATCCACCCGATCGGTGGCTACGCGTGGGGCATCGACACGGCCGAGTTCCTCGTGGACAACCTCGAGAAGGGCGACAAGGTCATCGCGCTGCGCATCCTGCCCGGCGTCGACGTCCTGGAGACCCGCTGGGCCGCGGCCGAGAAGATCTTCGAGGAGAACGACATCGAGGCGGAGGACCAGTTCACCGACGCCGATCCCACCAAGATCAAGCAGATCATCACCGACGCGATCAACCAGGACGACATCAAGGGCGTCTGGATGGACGCCGGTGACGGTGCCGTTGCGGCGATCGAGGCCTTCGAGGACGCGGGCAAGGACTACCCGGTCATGACCGGTGAGGACGAGATGAGCTTCCTGCGCAAGTGGGAGGACACCGGGCTGACCGGGCTGGCGCCCGTCTACTCCAACTTCCAGTGGCGCACCCCGCTGCTGGCCCTGCAGAAAATCTTCGCGGGCGAGGAGGTGCCGGCCGAGTGGGTCCTGCCCCAGTCGCCGATCACCGAGGACGACCGTGCGGACTACCTGAAGGCGAACGACGGGATGCCGGACGGCCACTACGCCAAGTTCGGCGGCGAGGACCTCCCGGGCTTCCCGAAGGCCTGGCAGGACCGCTGATCGCGACCCGGGTGGCGGCGACTCGGCGCCGCCACCCGGGACCCACCCGTCCCTCTCGACAGGAGAAGTCGTGCGCAGCATCGGCATCAACACGTGGGTCTGGCAGTCGCCGCTCACCGACGCCACGGTCGAGGCCCGCCTGGAGCACGTCGCCGCCCTCGGCTTCGACGCGGTCGAGCTGCCGCTGGAGAACCTCGGCGACCTGACGGCGGACGTCGTCGGTCCGGCGCTCGAGCGCACGGGCCTGGCCCCTTCGGTCGTCGGCGCGATGGCGCCGGGACGCGACCTCGTCGGGGCGGACGACGCGGCCGTCGCGGCGACGCAGGACTACCTCCGCGGGTGCATCGACCTCGCCGCCGGCATCGGGGCCGAGGCGGTCTGCGGCCCCTTCTACGCGGCGACCGGCCGCACGTGGCGCCTGTCGCCCGACGAGCGCCGCGAGGCCTACGGGCAGTGGCGCGGGAATCTCGCGCCGGTCGTGGAGCACGCGGCGTCCCGCGGCGTGCGGATCGGCATCGAGCCGCTGAACCGCTACGAGACGTCGCTGGTCAACACGGTCGACCAAGCGCTCGAGGGCCTCGACGGACTCCTCGGAGCGTCGCTCGGTCTCGCGCTGGACACCTATCACCTGAACATCGAGGAGCGGTCCAGTGCCGGCGCGATCCGTGCGGCGGGCGAGCACCTCGTGCACATCCAGGTCTGCGGCAGTGATCGCGGTGCGCCCGGGGGCGACCAGACCGACTGGGAAGCCGTGATCGGCGCCCTGGACGAGGTCGGGCACACCGGCCCCCTCGTCATCGAGAGCTTCACGGCCGAGAACGCCTCGATCGCCACGGCGGCGTCGATCTGGCGACCCCTCGCGCCGACGCAGGACGACCTGGCGCGTGACGGACTGGCGTTCCTGCGCGAGCTGAACCGAACGGGGGAGTCACGATGACGCGCGAGCTCGGGGTGGCCGTCATCGGCTACTCCTTCATGGGCAAGGCCCACTCCAACGCCTGGCGCAACGTCGGGGCGTTCCACCCCCACCTGCCCCCGGTCGCCCAGCAGGTCCTGGTCGGCCGCGACCCCTCGGCCGTCCGCTCGGCAGCCCACCAGTTCGGCTGGCGCGAGTCAGCCACCGACTGGCGCGACGTCGTCGCCCGCGACGACGTGGACATCGTGGACATCTGCACCCCCGGGCACCTGCACCACGAGATCGCGCTGGCCGCCCTGCGCGCCGGGAAGCACGTCATGGTGGAGAAGCCACTGACGAACACGCTCGAGGAGTCCGCGGAGCTCGTCGTCGCCGCCGAGCAGGCGCGCGCGCGCGGGGTCCGCTCGATGGTGGGGTTCAACTACCGCTGCGTGCCCGCGCTCGCCCTGGCGCGATCGGTGATCGCCGAGGGCCGGATCGGCGAGGTCCGCCAGGTGCGGGCCTCCTACCTGCAGGACTGGCTCGTCGATCCCGAGGCTCCGATGACCTGGCGCCTGCGCAAGGAGGAGGCCGGCTCGGGGGTGCTGGGCGACCTCGGCTCGCACGTGGTCGACCAGGTGCGCTTCCTGCTGGACGACGAGGTCTCGAGCGTCGCGGGCCGGCTGGAGACGTTCGTCGGGTCGCGTCCGGGACCCTCCGGTCCTGAGCCGGTGACGGTCGACGACGCCGCGTGGGCGCTCCTGGGCACGTCGCGCGGCGCGATGGTCAGCCTCGAGGTCAGTCGGATGGCCGCCGGGCGCAAGAACGCCCTGCAGATCGAGGTGTACGGGTCGCGCGGCTCGGTCGCCTTCGACCTCGAGCGCCTCAACGAGCTGTGGATCGACACCGGCGAGGGACGCACCCGCGTGCTCGTCACCGAGCCCGACCACCCCCACCTCGAGCCGTGGTGGCCGCCCGGTCACGTGCTGGGCTGGGACCACACGTTCACGACCCAGGCCGCCGGCTTCCTTGCCGCGATCGCGGACGGCACCGACCCCACCCCGTCGTTCGAGGACGGCCTCGCCGTGCAGCGGGTGCTCGACGCGATCGAGCGCAGTGCCGTCGCCGGACGCGACACGGTCGCACTCGCGAGATCCTGATCATCGAAGGAGGGACACCATGGGCAAGCGCTTCACGCTCTTCACGGGCCAGTGGGCCGACCTGACGCTCGAGGAGGTCGCCGAGCTGGCGGCCGGCTGGGGCTACGACGGCCTCGAGATCGCCGTGTCCGGCGAGCACCTCGACGCGTGGCGCTGGGACGACGACGACTACGTCGAGGGACGGCTGGAGATCCTGCGCCGGCACGGCCTCGGCTGCTGGGCGATCTCGAACCACCTCAAGGGCCAAGCCGTGTGCGACGACCCGATCGACGACCGCCATCGGTCCATCGTCGGGCCGCGCGTGTGGGGCGATGGCGATCCCGAGGGCGTGCGCCGCCGCGCCGCCGAGGAGATGCAGCACACCGCACGCCTCGCGCAGCGGATGGGCATCGACGTCGTGGTGGGCTTCACCGGCTCGTCGATCTGGCAGTACGTGGCGATGTTCCCGCCCGTCCCCGCCGAGCGCATCGAGGCCGGCTTCCAGGACTTCGCCGACCGCTGGCACCCGATCCTCGACGTCTTCGACGAGTGCGGCGTCCGGTTCGCGCACGAGGTGCACCCCTCCGAGATCGCCTACGACCACTGGTCGACCGTGCGCACGCTCGAGGCGATCGGCCACCGCGAGGCGTTCGGCATCAACTGGGATCCCAGCCACATGCTGTGGCAGGGCCTCGACCCGGTCGCGTTCATCAGCGACTTCGCCGACCGGATCTACCACGTGGACTGCAAGGACACCCGCATGCGGATGGGCGGAGGCCGCAACGGCATCCTCTCGTCGCACCTGCCGTGGGGCGACCAGCGTCGCGGCTGGGACTTCGTCTCGACCGGGCGCGGTGACGTGCCCTGGGAGGACGCGTTCCGCGCGCTCGCGCGCATCGGCTACGACGGGCCGATCTCCGTGGAGTGGGAGGACGCCGGGATGGACCGGCTTCGGGGCGCGCCCGAGGCACTGGAGTTCCTCAAGCGCTTCGACTTCGACCTGCCCACCGCCTCCTTCGACTCCGTGTTCGACCAAGGCTGACCGCCGCGGCTCGCGGCGGGACTAGGCTTCGAGCGTGAGGACCCTCATCACCGGAGGCGTGCGGTCGGGCAAGTCGTTCCATGCCGAGTCGATGCTCGTCGCGGCCACCGACGTCACGTACATCGCTCCCGGGCCGGCCCCCGATCCCGAGTTCGACCCCGACTGGGCGGCGCGCGTCGAGGCCCATCGCGGTCGGCGCCCCGAGCACTGGAAGACGGTCGAGACCGCCGACCTGGAGCGCGCCATCGCGATGGCCGACGGGACGGTGATCGTGGACTGCCTCGGCACGTGGGTCACCGCCCTCATCAGCGAGCTCGACGGCTGGGACCAGACGCTCGACGACTGGGAGCCCGAGTTCTGGCTCCGGGTCGAGCGCGCCGTCCAGGCCATGACGGCCCACGCCGAGGACGTCGTCGTGGTGACCAACGAGGTCGGCTGGGGAGTCGTGCCCGAGCACCGCTCCGGGCGGCTGTTCCGCGACCTGCTCGGCAAGGTCAACCAGCGCTTCGCGATGGACTGCGACGAGGTCCTGCTCGTCGTCTCGGGCCGCGTCCTGCGGCTCTGAGCCGTTCGCGGTGCTCAGGCGGGCGGCGTGAACCCCGCGCGGGCGTCGGCGGCGCGGGCGCGGACCACGCAGTCGTGCGCGTGGTCGTTGACCAGGCCCATCGCCTGCATGAACGAGAACACCGTGGTCGGGCCGACGAACTTCCAGCCGCGCCGCTTGAGGTCCTTCGACAGGGCGATCGCGGTGGGCGAGGTGGTCAGCGACTGGGGCTCGGGGATCTCGGCGGGATCGGGCTCGTGACGCCACACGAACGCCGCGAGCGAGCCCTCCGACTCGATCAGCTCCAGCGCGCGGCCGGCGTTGTTGATCGCCGCCTCGATCTTGCCTCGGTGCCGCACGATGCCCGCGTCGGCGAGCATGCGGAGCACGTCGGACTCGTCGAACGCGGCGACGGCCTCGAGCTCGAATCCCGCGAACGCCGCGCGGAAGTTCTCGCGCTTGTCCAGGATCGTGCGCCACGAGAGGCCCGACTGGAAGCCCTCGAGGCAGAACTTCTCGAACAGCCGCACGTCGTCGGAGACGGGGAAGCCCCACTCGCCGTCGTGGTACTCCACGAAGCCGGGGGCGCCGCCGGCCCAGTCGCAGCGCGGCTCGCCGTCGGGGCCGAGGAAGGTCATGGAATCACCGCCGAGAAGCCGATCAGGAGGACAGCGAGGGCGACCTCGACCGAGGCGCCCACCGCATCGCCGATGATGCCACCGAGGCGGCGCACGACGTGGGCGATCAGGGCGACGACCACCACCAGTGCCACGGCCACCGCGACCACGCCCTGCAGCACGGGGGCCGAGGTCGCCGCCGTCAGCGCCGCGCCGACGGCGGCTGCCGCAAGCCACGCCACCGCCAGAGCGATGGGCCCGACGCTGCCGGCGAAGGTGGCGCCCATGCCGTCGCGACGGGCCGCGGGGACGCCGCGCCGCAGGCCCACGGTGGCCGCGGCGCGCGCGAGGCACCACAGCCCCCCGAGGGCCACGGGGCCCCACGACCAGCATGTCGCCAGGGTCCCCGCCGCCGCGGCCTGCACCAGCAGGACGAGCACAAGGGTGGCCGCGCCGGCGGGCCCCACGTCACCCGTCCGCGCGACGGTGAGCGCCCGGTCGCGGTCGTAGGAGGAGGCGAGCGCGTCGGCGGTGTCCGCCAGCCCGTCGAGGTGGAACCCGCGGGTCGCCCACGCGCCGAGGCCGATCGCCAGGGCGCCGACGACGACCGAGGTCAGGCCGAGCTCCCGCCCACCCCACGCGACGAGGGCCACCAGCGCACCGACCGGGATGACAGCCAGCGGCGCGATCGCGACGGCGACGCCGGCGGTGGCGCGGTCCACCCGTCGCGGAGCCGGCACCGGAACGGCGCTGAACGTCCCGACGGACAGCCGGACCGCGTCCCCGAATCGGCTCACAGGAGCTCGTCGAGCCGCGCCATCTCCGACAGCAGCAGGGCCGCGGACCGCACGAGCGGCACGGCGGTGACCGCGCCCGAGCCCTCGCCGAGGCGCATGCCGAGGTCGAGCAGCGGCTCGAGCCCGAGGTCCTTCAGGGCGTGCCACTGCGCGCCCTCGGTGGAGCGGTGGCCGGCGGCGAGCCATGGGGCGACGCCGGGCGTGAGGCGCTCGGCGACGAGTGCGGCGGCCGTGGCGATCGCCCCGTCGAGCAGGACCGGGACGCCCGCCTGCGCGGCGGCGCTGATGAACCCGGCCTGGGCGGCGATGTCGGGGCTGCCGAGCGCGCTCAGCAGGTCGATCGGGTCGGAGGTGCGGTCCTGCGCGCGACGCAGGGCCGTGTCGATGACGTCGGTCTTGACCCGCAGCGCCGCGTCGTCGATGCCGGTGCCGCGCCCGACGACGTCGACGGCCGGGAGACCGAGGACCGCGGCCGTGAGGACCGCCGCCGTGGTGGTGTCGCCGATGCCCATGTCGCCGCCGATCAGCAGGTCGGCGCCGGCCGCGATCTCCTCGGCGGCGATCGCCGCGCCCGCGTCGACGGCGCGCTGCGCCTCGTCTGCGGTCATCGCGTCCGTCAGGTGCAGCGGCTCGGTGCCCCGGCGGATCTTGTACGCGCTGATCGAGGGGTCGAGGTCGGGGAACTCACCGTCGACGCCGAGGTCCTGGACCCGCAGGTGCACGTCGTGCTGGCGGGCCAGGACGGCCACGCCTGCGACGCCGGAGACGAAGGCCCGCACCATGGCGCCGGTGACGGCCGACGGGTAGGCCGAGACGCCGTGCGCCGCGACACCGTGGTCGCCCGCGAAGACGACGGCTCGCACGTTCGAGGGAGCGGCCGGGGTGGCCTCGCCGCGGACCGACGACCACCACACCGCCAGCTCGCCGAGGCGCCCGAGGGCCCCGGCGGGAATCGCCAGTGCGGCGAGGCGGTCACGAGCTGCGGAGAGAGCGTCCTGCGAGGGCGGGGTGATCATCTGCCCATTGTCCCGCGAGATCGACGAGCTCGGCCTCGAGGGTCACCAGGCGGGAAGCGGCCTCGCGGTCGAGGCCCGCGGCCACCACGCGGTCGGTGGCGTCCTCCAGCTGGGCGCGCGCGGCCCGGCCGGTGTCGGTGGCGGTGCCGTCGGACTCGAGCCAGCCGCGCGTCACGAGTCCGGCGATCGCCTCGGCCCACTCCTCCTCGGTCCAGCCGCGCATCGTGCGCTGGTCGGAGAACCAGGACCAGCCGGTGCCGACGGCCAGGGCGTTGGCCGCCGCGCCGCCGAGCCCCGCGGCCGTGAGCACGGCGAGGTGACAGTCGCCCCGGTACTCGCGCAGGGCGGTGACGGACTGCCAGAAGTCGACGACGGGATCGTCCGAGGCGGGCAGGTCGGCGTGGGCGGCGGCCAGCGGCTTGCCGGCCCAGTCGACGCCCTGCAGCACGGATCGGACCCGCGGCGCGAGGGCCGCCGCGCCCTCGGCGACGCCCTCGAGGAGGTCGCGAGCCAGGGCATGGCGCTGCTCGAGCACGCGGTCGCGGTCGGCCATCCGCCACGCGTCGGGCAGCGCGCGCTCCACGAGGCGCGGGGCGAAGCCGTGGAACGTGGCGACGACGAGCCGGGGGCCGGGCGTCCCGAGCGCGGCGGCCCGGCTGGCGAAGTACCCCATCCAGTAGCCCTTGAGGCCGACCGACTCGTACCTGGCCTTCGAGTCGGGGGCGAAGTAGACGCCGCCGTGCAGGTTCTCGATCGCGGACCAGAGGGCTCGTGAGGTCATGGGCCGACCCTAGCGGCGTCCAAATGGGGGATTGCCGGACGACAGTCTCCCGGATTCAGATACCATCGGTATGCGAAGCCGGAAGGAGCCCGCCGTGACGCAGACCAGAGTGAGCCGTGCCGAGCGTCAGCAGCAGACGCGTGACCGCCTCGTCGAGGTGGCCACCCAGATGTTCCTGGACGTCGGGTACTCCGGCACGTCGCTGGACAAGGTGGCGGTCGAGGCCGGCTTCTCCAAGGGCGCGGTGTACTCGAACTTCGCCGGCAAGGAAGAGCTCTGCATGGCGGCGCTCGACACGATCCACGCCGAGAAGATCCGCCTCGTGCACGAGATGTTCACCGAGGACACGTCGATCGAGACGCGCCTGAAGAGCTTCGTCGAGTGGTCGCGGTCCGGCCTGGGCGAGCCCCGTTGGACGGCGCTCGAGGTGGAGTTCGCCGCCGTCGCGCGGCACAACCCCTGGGTGGCGTCGGAGCTGGTGAAGCGTCACCGCGAGGTGCGCCGCCTGATCGCGCAGCTGATCTCGGCCACGGTCGAGGACGCGGGGCTCGAGACCACGGTCCCGGTCGAGCACGTGGCCACGGCCCTGCTCGCGGTGGGCGCCGGACTCGGCGGCCTGCGCGCGCTCGACCCGAAGATCGACATGGACGTGTTCGGCGACGTGCTCGCCGGTCTCGTCAGGCCCCGGAGGGACCCCGCGGCTCAGTAGCCGCCGTTGGCCTTGAAGCGCTCGAAGCTGGCCTGGATCTCGGCCTCGGCCTCGGCGCGGCCGACCCACTCGGAGCCTTCCTCGACCGACTTGCCGGGCTCGAGGTCCTTGTAGCTGGTGAAGAAGTGCTCGATCTCGCGCAGGTCGAAGTCGGACACGTCGCCGACGTCCTGCGTGTGGTCGTGGCGCGGGTCGCCCGCGGGCACGCAGAGGATCTTGTCGTCGCCGCCGGCCTCGTCGGTCATCTTGAACATGCCGATCGCGCGGCACTCGATGACGCAGCCGGGGAACGTCGGGAAGGGCAGGATGACGAGCGCGTCGAGCGGGTCACCGTCGTTGCCGAGGGTGTTGTCGATGAACCCGTAGTCCGCCGGGTACTGCATCGACGTGAAGAGGGTGCGGTCCAGCCGGATGCGGTGGGTCTTGTGGTCGAGCTCGTACTTGTTGCGCTCGCCCTTGGGGATTTCCACGGTGACGTCGAAAAACACGATTCCTCCGGCTTGGTGTTGATGGCTGTCACATAGTCTGACGCACGTGAAGGCCCGTGACTCCCGCAGGGGGGAGAGAGTGCATGCGGCCTGGATGCTGCCGTTGCTCGTGGTGGTCACGCTCGCGGCGATCGGCGCGCTGTACCTGCGGGGCGACCTCAACCCCATCCTGTGCGACGGCGCGTGCGGACCGGAGTACGTCACCGCCCCCACCGGCCTGGCGTCCGCGTCGCCCGCGTCCGACCGGGCCACCGGCGTCGGCTCCGCGCCCGTCGACGCCGCCGCGCTCGCGGCCGCGGTGAAGGAGCCGCTGGCGTCCGACGCCCTCGGCGGACGCACCAGCCTCGTCGCCCTCGACGCCCGCGACGGCACCGTGCTGGCCGAGTCGGGCGACGGCACGCACATCCCCGCCTCCACGACGAAGCTGCTGACCGCTGTGGCGGCCCTCGACACCCTCGGTCCCGACGCCACCTTCACCACCTCGGTGGTGCGCGACGGCGACCGGCTCGTGCTGGTCGGCGGTGGCGATCCCTACCTCACCGACACCCGCACGAAGGGGTCGCCCGTCGAGCGTGCCGACCTCGCCACGCTGGCCGTCGCCACGGCGACGAAGGTCGGTCGGGCGAGGGTCACGCTCGACTACGACGTCTCCCTGTTCTCCGGGCCGTCGGTCAGCCCGGCCTGGGAGGAGGGCTACGTCGGCAGCGTGGTCGCCCCCGTCAGCCCGCTGTGGATCGACCGCGGGCGGGTGGGCGCCGCACGCTCCACCGAGCCCGCCGCGGATGCCGCCCGTCGCTTCGCGGAGCTGCTCCGGGCCAGGGGCGTCGACGTGGCGGGCGAGCCCGCCCGGGTGGAGGCGCCCGCCGGGGCCACGAAGGTCGCGCAGGCCCGCAGCGCCCGGCTGTCGCGGATCGTCGAGCGGTTCCTGGCCGATTCGGACAACGAGGTCGCCGAGGTGCTGCTGCGCCAGGCCGCGATCGGGGGAGGGCAGCCGGGCTCCTTCGCCGGTGGTGCGAAGGTCGCCACCGAGGTCCTCGCCAGGTCGGGCGTCAGCACCGAGGGCCTGGTGCTGAACGACGGCAGCGGGCTCTCGCGCAAGAACCGGATCTCCGCCACCACGCTCGCCGAGACGATGGTCCAGGCGTCGGCCAGGCCGCGGCTGTCCTCGACACTGAGCGGCCTGCCGGTGGGCGGCTTCAGCGGCACCCTCGAGAACCGCTACGACCGTAGTGACGCGCGCGGAGTCGTGCGCGCGAAGACCGGCACGCTCACCGGCGTGCACTCCTTGGCCGGCATCGTCACCCTCGACGGCGGCCGGCCGGTGGCCTTCGCGGTGATGTCCGACGACACCGAGCAGGTCAACCCCTTCGTCACCCAGGCCGCGCTCGACCGCGTCGCCGCGTCGATGGCCTCCTGCGCCTGCGGGGCCTAGCGCGCCGCTGGTCTCGATACGCCGCTCGCTGCGCTCGCGTGCCACTCGACCACCGGGGCGGAGCGAAGCGAGACGTGGGGGCACCTCCCGCTTGCGGGGGCGTATCGAGATCAACCCTGCGAGGTGACCTCTAGGCTGCTCAGGTGGCCTCCTCCCGTCTCGTCGACCGGCTCCCCGCCGGCACCACCGACGACGTCGACGCGGTGCACGAGGCCATCCTCGGTTGGATCGAGGACCGCGGCCTGACGCCGTACCCCGCGCAGGACGAGGCGATCCTCGAGATGGTCGCCGGGTCCAACGTCGTGCTGGCCACGCCCACCGGCTCGGGCAAGAGCCTCGTCGCCACTGCGGCGATGGGTGCGGCGCTCGCGCGCGGTGAGTGCAGCGTCTACACCGCGCCGATCAAGGCGCTCGTCAGCGAGAAGTTCTTCGACCTGTGCGAGGTCTTCGGCGCCGACAACGTGGGCATGGTCACCGGCGACGCCGCCGTGAACGCCGATGCGCCGATCATCGCCGCGACGGCCGAGATCCTGGCGAACATGGCGCTGCGCGAGGGCGCCGCGGCCGACATCGGCCTGGTCGTGATGGACGAGTTCCACTTCTACGCCGACCCCGACCGCGGCTGGGCCTGGCAGGTGCCGCTGATCGAGCTGCCGCGCGCCCAGTTCCTGCTCATGTCGGCCACGCTCGGCGACACGACGCGCCTCGAGTCCGACCTCGCCCGGCGCACGGGCCGCGAGACCGTGGCGGTCACGTCGGTCGAGCGTCCGGTGCCGCTGGTCAGCGAGTACGTCACCACGCCCGTGCACGAGACGCTGGAGCAGCTCGTCGAGACGCACCAGACGCCGGTCTACGTCGTGCACTTCTCGCAGGCGGCCGCGCTGGAGCGCGCGCAGGCCCTGACCAGCGCCAAGGTGGCCACCCGCGCCGAGCGCGACGCGATCGCCGACGCCCTGGGCGACTTCCGCTTCACCTCGGCGTTCGGCAAGACCCTCTCGCGCCTGATCCGCATGGGCATCGGCGTCCACCACGCCGGCATGCTGCCGCGGTACCGCCGCCTCGTCGAGACCCTCACGCAGCAGGGCCTGCTGAAGGTGGTGTGCGGCACCGACACGCTCGGCGTGGGCATCAACGTGCCGATCCGCGCCGTCCTCTTCAGCGGCCTGTCGAAGTACGACGGCACCCGCCAGCGCCACCTCCAGGTGCGCGAGTTCCAGCAGATCGCCGGTCGGGCGGGCCGCGCCGGTTTCGACACCGTGGGCCACGTCGTCGTCGAGGCGCCCGAGCACGAGATCGAGAACGCGCGGCTCGTGCGCAAGGCCGGCGACGACCCGAAGAAGCTCAAGCGCATCCAGCGCAAGAAGCCGCCCGAGGGCTTCGTCTCGTGGGGCCACGGCACCTTCGAGCGGCTCGTGAACGGCACGCCCGAGCCGCTGGTGTCGCGGATGAAGGTCAGCCACGCGATGGTGCTCGACGTCATCACCCGGCCCGGCGACGCGCGCGCGGCGCTGGAGCACCTGATCCGCGAGAGCGGCGAGACCGAGGAGTCGCAGGAGCGCCTGCTGGCCGAGGTCGAGAACATCGTCGAGGCGCTGCTCGCCGGTGAGGTCGTCGAGCGGATCGACCCGCCCGACGCCCAGGGCCGCACCCTGCGCCTCACCGTCGACCTGCAGGCGAACTTCGCGTTGAACCAGCCGCTGTCGCCGTTCGCGGTCGCGGCCTTCGACCTGCTGGACCGCGAGTCGCCCACCTACGCCCTCGACGTCGTGTCGGTCGTGGAGTCCACGCTCGACGACCCGCGGCCGATCATCAGCGCCCAGCGATTCCGGGCCCGCGGCGAGGCCGTCGCGGAGATGAAGATGGACGGCATCGAGTACGACGAGCGGATGGAGCTGCTCGAGGACGTCGAGCACCCCAAGCCGCTCGAGGACCTGCTGAACGCCGCCTACGAGATGTACCGCAACGGTCACCCGTGGGTGGCCGACCACGAGCTGCGGCCGAAGTCGGTCGTGCGCGAGATGTGGGAGCGGGCGATGACGTTCTCCGAGGTCATCGCCGAGTACCGCCTGGCCCGGTCCGAGGGACTCGTCCTGCGCTACCTCTCCGACGTCTACAAGACGCTCGTCCGCACGGTGCCCACGGCGGTGCGCAACGACGAGCTGACCGACCTCACCGAGTGGCTGGGCGAGCTGGTGCGCCAGACCGACTCCAGCCTCCTCGACGAGTGGGAGCAGCTGATCGCGCCCGGCGAGGACCCGGCCGACGTGCGCCCGCAGGCGACCGGCGCCGAGACGCCGCGCCCGCTCACCGCGAATGCCCGCGCCTTCCGCGTGCTGGTGCGCAACGCGATGTTCCGCCGGGTCGAGCTGGCCGCGTTCGGCCGGTGGGATGCGCTCGGCGAGCTCGACGCGGCCTCCGGCTGGGACGCGCTCGCGTGGCGCGAGGCGATCGCCGGCTACCGCGAGGAGTACAGCGAACTGGGCAGCGGCGCCCAGGCCCGCGGCCCGCAGCTGTTCATGGTGGAGGACGAGACGCGCCGCGTCTGGCAGGTCCGGCAGGTGTTCGACGACCCCGAGGGCGATCGCGACTGGGGCATCAGCGCCGAGGTCGACCTCGACGCCTCCGACGCCGAGGGCGAGCCGGTGGTCCGCGTCCTCGACATCGGCCCGCGCTGAGGCGCTTGGACGTAGGTTGGACGCCATGATCGACTGGAAGGTCGCCAGCTCCACGGCCCGGCGGCTCATGAAGCCCGGGCCCGACCTCAGCGCGGCGGAGGTCGAGGAGGTCGTCGCCGAGCTGCGCGAGGCCTCGGCGATCGCCGAGGGGCCGGTCCGGGAGTTCACCGGCCTCGTTCCCGCCTACCCGACGCCCGTCCTGGTGGTCGACCGTCCGCGCTGGGCCGATGCCAATCTCGCCGCGTTCGAGGTCCTGATGACCCCGTTCAACGAGAAGCTCGCCGCCGAGGGCAAGCTGCCCACGGGCCTGCCCAAGGCCGTCGGCGGGCGCGTCACCGGCGTCGAGCTGGGCGCGATCGTGGCGTTCCTCGGTGGGAAGGTGCTGGGCCAGTTCGACCCGTTCGCCGAGGGCGGCCACGGACCCGGGCGCCTCCTGCTGGTCGCGCCGAACATCGTGCACGTCGAGCGCGAGCTCAACGTCGACCCCACCGACTTCCGGCGCTGGGTGTGCCTGCACGAGGAGACGCACCGCGCGCAGTTCACCGCGGTGCCGTGGATGCGCGGCCACATGCTGAGCCAGGTCGACCAGCTGATGGATGTCACCGACGTCGGCGGGGGAGCGGTGACCGACCTGCTCTCCGAAGCGCTGCCCGAGCTGGTGCGCATCGTCCGCGGCGACTCGGACAAGTCCCTGTCGGACCTGTTCCAGAACGAGCAGCAGCGCGAGGTGGTCGACCGGCTCACCGGACTGATGTCGCTGCTCGAGGGCCACGCGGACGTCGTGATGGACGACATCGGCCCCGAGATCGTGCCGAGCGTCGCCGAGATCCGTCGCAAGTTCACCAAGCGCCGGGCCTCCGGCTCGACGCTGTCGAAGGTCTTCCGCCGGCTGCTCGGCTACGAGGCCAAGATGCGCCAGTACAGCGAGGGCGCCACCTTCGTCCGCACCGTCACCGACCAGGTCGGCAAGGACGGCTTCGACGCCGTCTGGGCCGCCCCCGAGCACCTGCCCACGCGCGCCGAGATCGTCGACCCGAAGTCCTGGGTCGCCCGCGTCCACGGCTGAGGCGCGGACGTGCCCGGCCGCCTGTCGACGTGGTCTCGATACGTCGCTCGCTGCGCTCGCGTACTACTCGACCACCGGCCCCGCGACCGAGGGACGGGCTCGCGTCGCGTCGACCGCTGCGCTCCGTTCGGTGATCGAGTAGCAGGGCGAGGAACGAGCCCGCGTATCGAGATCAGGGTGGCCCACGGGTGACGCGCCTCGACCCGCTCGTTGCGCGGGCGCGGAACCTCGTCGAGCCCCACCTGGCCCCCGGAGCGGTCGTCGCGGTCTCCGGCGGTGCCGACTCCCTGGCCCTGGCCGCGGTCGTCGCCTTCTTCGTGCGCCGCCGCGGCGTCGAGGCGCGTGCGGTGGTCGTCGACCACGGGCTCCAGCCCGGCTCGGCCGAGGTGGCCGCCCGGGCCGCCGAGCAGTGCGCGTCGCTCGGCCTGCCCGCCTCGGTCAGCGCCGTGGAGGTCGGAGACCTCGGCACCGGACCCGAGGACGCCGCGCGCGTCGCCCGCTACCGCGCGCTGCACCACGAGGCCGGCCGCGGCGGCCTGCTGCTCGCGCACACCCTCGACGACCAGGCCGAGACGGTCCTGCTGGGCCTGGCGCGCGGCTCGGGTCCCCGCGCGATCGACGGGATGCGTTCGGTGAGCGGCCGACTGCACCGGCCCTTCCTCACGCTGCGACGCTCAGAGACCGAGCGGATCTGCGCGCTGCACGACCTCGAGTGGTGGGAGGACCCGCACAACGACGACTCCTCCTACCGCCGTGTCCGCGTGCGGCGCGAGCTGCTGCCGCTGCTGGAGGACGTGCTCGGCGGGGGCGTGGCCGAGGCGCTGGGGCGCACCGCCGACCTGGTGCGCGCGGACGCCGACCTCCTCGACACCATGGCCTCCAACGAGACGCCGACGAAGGGCGAGATCGACGACGTCGAGTCGTTCGGCGACCTCGACCGCGCCCTGCGCCTGCGGGTGTGGCGCCGTCTGGCCGTGGCCGCCGGCGCGGCTCCGGGCGAGCTGTCGCACGCCCACACCCTCGCCCTCGACGGGCTGCTGAACGCCCGCGGCGGCACACGGATCGAGCTCCCCGGTCATGTCGTCGCCGTCCGCGAGGGCGCCGGGGTCCGGTTCCGCGACGAACGATGAGGCATTCCGCCCCGCTGCGGCACCCGAATGCCTCATCGTGCGACCTCGCCACCGGCTGAGACCGATTCCGCCGCTTGTGGCACGCTGGGCGTCGTGGACACCTCGCACGTCGAAGCCGACCTCGACCTGACCCAGACGCTCTTCACCGAGGAGCAGATCAAGGCCCGGTTGGCCGAGATGGCCCGCCAGATCGAGGCCGACTACGAGGGCCGCGACGTACTGCTCGTCGGCGTCCTCAAGGGCGCGGTCATGGTGATGGCCGACCTCTCCCGCGAGCTGAACCGCCACGTCGAGATCGACTGGATGGCCGTGTCGTCCTACGCCGGCACCAAGTCCTCCGGCGTCGTCCGCATCCTCAAGGACCTCGACACCGACCTCGACGGCCGTCACGTGCTGATCGTCGAGGACATCATCGACACCGGCCTGACCCTGTCGTGGCTGGTCGCCAACCTGAAGTCGCGCGGCCCGGCCTCGGTCGAGATCGCCACGCTGCTGCGCAAGCCCGAGGCCCTCGAGATGCCCGTCGACGTCAAGTACGTCGGCTTCGACATCCCCAACGCCTTCGTGATCGGCTACGGACTCGACTACGACGAGAAGTACCGCAATTTGCGCAGCATCGGCACACTGGCCAAGCACATGTACTCCTGAGTACACGGCTGTGAGCATCGAACGGAACACCACCTGCATGAACGACGAGGCGGCATGAGCATCAAGAGCGTGTTCAAGGGACCGTGGCTGTGGATCATCCTGATCGCGGGCGTGGTCATCGGCGTGCTGTCGTTCTCCGGGTCGGCCGACGGGTACCGCGAGGTCAAGACCGCCACGATGGTGGGCTACTTCAACGACGCCAAGATCAAGGACGTCACCTTCGTCGACGGCGACCAGGAGGTCCGCGCGACCCTCAAGGGCGACGACGAGAAGAAGGTCAAGGCCACGTGGCTCGGCCAGGACCAGGGCTCCCAGCTCGTCACCCAGGCGCAGAAGCTGGTCGACGACGACCAGATGAACGCCTACAACGTCAAGATCCCGCCGAAGAACACGTTCCTCTCGGTGCTGCTGAGCTTCCTGCCGTTCGTCATCTTCATCCTGATCTTCCTGTGGCTGATGAACTCGATGCAGGGCGGCGGCGGCCGAGTCATGCAGTTCGCCAAGTCCAAGGCGAAGCTGATGACCAAGGACACCCCGCAGACCACCTTCGCCGACGTCGCCGGCTGTGACGAGGCGATCGAGGAGCTCGGCGAGATCAAGGAGTTCCTGCAGGAGCCCGCGAAGTTCCAGGCCGTCGGCGCGAAGATCCCCAAGGGCGTGCTGCTCTACGGGCCGCCCGGCACCGGCAAGACCCTGCTTGCCCGCGCCGTCGCCGGCGAGGCGGGCGTGCCGTTCTACTCGATCTCCGGCTCGGACTTCGTCGAGATGTTCGTCGGTGTCGGCGCCAGCCGCGTTCGCGACCTGTTCGAGCAGGCGAAGGACAACGCCCCCGCGATCGTCTTCATCGACGAGATCGACGCCGTCGGCCGTCACCGCGGCACCGGCATGGGCGGCGGCCACGACGAGCGCGAGCAGACCCTCAACCAGCTGCTCGTCGAGATGGACGGCTTCGACGTGCGCGGCGGGGTCATCCTGATCGCCGCGACGAACCGTCCTGACGTGCTCGACCCCGCGCTGCTGCGTCCGGGTCGCTTCGACCGCCAGATCGCGGTGGAGGCGCCCGACCTGGCCGGCCGCACCCAGATTCTCAAGGTGCACGCCCGGGGCAAGCCCATCGCGCCGGGTGTCGACCTCGAGGCCGTCGCGCGCCGCACCCCCGGCTTCAGCGGCGCCGACCTGGCCAACGTCCTGAACGAGGCGGCCCTGCTCACCGCGCGCGGTGCCGCCACGACGATCGACAACGAGGCGCTGGACGAGGCGATCGACCGCGTCATCTCCGGCCCGCAGAAGCGCTCGCGCCTCATGAACGAGCACGAGCGCCTCGTCACCGCCTACCACGAGGGCGGCCACGCCCTGGTGGCCGCGGCGCTGCCGCAGAGCGATCCCGTTCACAAGATCACGATCCTGCCGCGCGGTCGCGCCCTGGGCTACACGATGGTGCTGCCCGACGAGGACAAGTACAGCCAGACGCGCGCCGAGCTGCTCGACAAGCTGGCCTACATGCTCGGTGGCCGCGCCGCCGAGGAGCTGGTCTTCCACGACCCCACCACGGGTGCCGGCAACGACATCGAGAAGGCCACCAGCCTGGCCCGAGCGATGGTCACGCAGTACGGCATGAGCGAGCGCATCGGCGCGGTGCGGTTCGGCGAGGACAACGGCCAGCCGTTCCTGGGCCGCGACATCGGCCACTCGCGGAACTACTCCGAGGACATCGCCGCGACGATCGACGACGAGATCTCCTCGCTCATCGCGCAGGCTCACCAGGAGGCGTTCGACATCCTCGTGGACAACCGCGAGGTGCTCGACAGCCTCGTGCGCGAGCTGATGGAGAAGGAGACCCTCGACAAGGCCGAGGTCGCCCGCATCTTCGAGGCCCTGAACCGGCGCGAGATCCGTCCCGCGTGGACCGGTTCGGACACGCGCCTCCCGTCGTCGCAGCCGCCCATCGTCGTGCCGCACCGCAACGGCTCCAGCCGTGACGATCGCGAGGACGGTATCGTCGTCGGACCGGACGCCGGCCCCGACGCAACTCCTGTCGACGAGCCCCAGCCGGGCGAGTCACCCACCATCTGAGGAGCGCCGTGCCCGTCGACCAACCCCGTGCCGAGGCGGCCGTCCGCGAGCTGCTCGCGGCCATCGGTGAGGACCCCGAGCGCGACGGACTCGAGGACACCCCCGCCCGCGTCGCCCGTTCCTACACCGAGCTGCTGCGCGGCTACGACCAGGACGCCAAGGAGGTGCTCTCCGCCGTCTTCGAGGTGGGGCACCGCGAGCTGGTCCTGGTGCGCGACATCGAGCTGTGGAGCATGTGCGAGCACCACATGGTGCCGTTCTTCGGCGTCGCCCACGTGGGCTACATCCCGGGTGAGCACGGTCATGTCACCGGCCTGTCCAAGCTCGCCCGCCTCGTCGACGTCTACGCCCGGCGGCTGCAGGTGCAGGAGCGCCTCACCACGCAGATCGCCGAGTCGATCGTGGAGGTCCTGGAGCCCGAGGGCGTCATCGTCGTCATCGAGGCCGAGCACCTGTGCATGACGATGCGTGGCGTCGCCAAGGCCGGCGCCCGCACCATCACCAGCGCCGTGCGCGGCCAGCTGCTCGACCCCGCCACCCGCGCCGAGGCGATGAACCTCATCAGCAGGTGAGGCAGGAGCGCGCATGACGACCCCACCGATCCCCGGACTCCCCGAGGACCGGTGCGTCGTGATGGGGGTCGTCAATGTCACGCCCGACTCGTTCTCCGACGGAGGTCGCTGGTTCGACCCCGGCGCCGCGGCCGAGCACGGACTCGACCTGGTGCGGCGCGGTGCCGACCTCGTCGACGTCGGCGGCGAGTCCACCCGTCCGGGTGCGCTCCCGGTCGACCGCGAGGAGGAGCTGCGCCGCGTCGTCCCGGTGGTGCGCCGGCTGGCCGACGCGGGCGTCGTCGTCTCCGTCGACACGATGTGGTCCGAGACGGCCGAGCAGTCGATCGAGGCGGGCGCGGCGATCGTCAACGACGTGTCGGGCGGCCGTGCCGACCCGCAGATGGTGCCCCTCGTCGCCCGCGCCGGCGTCCCGTTCGTCGTGATGCACTGGCGCGCGCACTCGGACCGGATGCAGCAGCACACCGACTACGACGACGTCGTCGAGGACGTGGTCTCCGAGCTCCGCAGCCAGTACGCGGCGGTGTGCGAGGCGGGCGTCGACCCCGAGCGGGTCATCCTCGATCCCGGTCTGGGCTTCAGCAAGACCGGCGACCAGAACTGGACCCTGCTCGCGCACCTCGAGCGCTTCACCGACCTCGGTCGGCCGCTGCTCGTGGCCGCCAGCCGCAAGGGCTTCCTCGGCGCGCTGCTGGCCGACTCCGTGGGCCCGCGCCCCGTCGACGGCCGCGAGGACGCGACCGCCGCCATCAGCACGCTCTCGGCGATGGCAGGGGCGTGGGGCGTGCGGGTCCACGACCCCCGGCCCAGCGCGGACGCCGTGCGCGTGGCGGCCCGGCTGCGCTCGGAGGCCGCCCGTGGCTGACGTCCTGGCCGCCCACCGCGCGTTCTACGACGCGATCGAGACCGGCGACGTCGACCTCATGACGTCGCTGTGGGTCGACGACGTCGCCACCACGTGCGTGCACCCGGGCGCTCCGCCGCTGAACGGGACGGGTCCGATCCTGCGGTCGTGGACCGTGCTGATGGCCGGCGTCGGCTACATCCAGTTCTTCCTGACCGACGTCGAGGTCACCCTGCTGCCCGCCACCGACCCGACCACGGCGATCGTCGTGTGCACCGAGAACATCCTGTCCGACGCAGGGTCGGTGGAGTCGTTCAACGGCGGTCGCGCGGTCGCCACGAGCATCTTGGTCCGCGATGCGGGACAATGGCGATTCTTCGCGAGGCACGCCTCGCCCCTGATCGAACCGGAGGATGTGTGAGCGAGAACCTGGGGGACCGGATCGAGCTCCGAGGGCTCTCCGCGGTGGGCCACCACGGCGTTTTCGACCACGAGCGCAGGGATGGTCAGACGTTCGTCGTCGACCTCGTGCTGTCGGTCGACCTCGAGCCCGCCGCGGTCTCGGGCGACCTGACGCAGACCGTGCACTACGGCGAACTCGCGGAGGAGGTCCACGCGATCATCACGGGGGACCCCGTGGATCTCATCGAGACGTTGGCCCTCCGTATAGTGAACGTGTGTCTGGGACATGAGCCCGTCCGCTGGGTCAGCGTGACGGTGCACAAGCCCGAGGCGCCGATCGAGGTGGCGTTCACCGATGTCACCGTGACGATGGAGCGGAGCAAGCTGTGACCGAAGCACCCACGCCCTACGAGCTCGACGCCGACACGATGACCGGGGGAATGCGACCCATCCGCCAGGCCGTCCTGTCGATCGGCTCGAATCTCGGCGATCGTGCCGGCCGCCTGCAGGGCGCCGTCTCCGCGCTGGAGGACACTCCCGAGGTCACGGTCGTCGCGATCTCCTCGGTCTACGAGACCGAGCCGGTCGGCACCCCCGAGGGTTCGGGCTCCTTCCTCAACGCGGTCGTCCTCATCGACACCACGCTGACGGTGCACACGCTGCTCGACCGCGCCCTCGCGATCGAGGACGCCTTCGAGCGCGAGCGCAGCGAGCCGGGTGCCCCCCGCACGCTCGACGTCGACATCATCGTGGTCGGCGACCGCGTCGCCAACGACGACTCGCTCACCCTGCCGCACCCGCGCGCCCACGAGCGGGGCTTCGTGCTCGTGCCGTGGCTCGAGATCGATCCCGAGGGCGAGATCCCCGGCCACGGCTTCGTGGCCGACCTCGTGTCGGGCGTCGACACCTCGGGCGTCACCAAGCGCGAGGACGTCGAGATCATTCTGTGATCGTCCGATGAGGAAGGCCCGGCGCAGCTCGCCCCTCTACGTCGCGGTGCTCATCGCGTCGGGTCTCGTCGCCGGTCGCCTTTTGCCGCCCCTCACTGTGCGGCTCGACGGCACCTCCCCGCCGGTTCCCGGCTGGGCCGCCGCGATCGTGCTGCTGTGCGGTGCCATCGCCGTCGCTGCCCTCGCTTGGGGCACCTGGCAGAACCTGCACCGGCGCCAGCGGCGCTTCACCGCCGACCACGCGATCCGCCTGCTGGCTCTGGCCAAGGCCGCCGTGCTCGTCGGGGGCGTCTTCACC
This sequence comes from Aeromicrobium sp. UBA7512, assembly GCF_002476985.1. Classification (NCBI taxonomy): domain Bacteria; kingdom Bacillati; phylum Actinomycetota; class Actinomycetes; order Propionibacteriales; family Nocardioidaceae; genus Aeromicrobium; species Aeromicrobium sp. UBA7512. The sequence goes on along the minus strand of NZ_DLNK01000007.1, from coordinate 57,235 downwards.
GGCGGCTACGCGGGCTACGCGCTGGCCTACCTCGGATCGTCCACCGAGCTGGGTGAACTGAGGTTCTGGCGCGCCGGCGCCGCGGCCGCCGCGGCCCTGCTGCTGCTGATCGCCGCGCTCGTCCTGGAGTGGACCTGCCGGCTCCCGTCGGACGACGACGAGGAGACCACCTCAGAGGCCGGCCCGGCCCCCGCCTGAAGTCTGTCCACAGACCCGCCGCCCACTCTGGTGGGCGTCGCTGAGGTCTGGCATCGTCACTCTCCAGTCGTCATGATGGGGGAGTGATCGAGTTGAACGAGGTCAACAAGCCATAGGCACCCTCTGGGGGAGCCGGGAGGTTGGGAGCGGCCCTTCCCGACGCCGGAGGCTCCGCGCGGGCATTCTTTGCCCGCGTGAAGAAGGCGTGTGCCGCTGCCGCCCGGCGCGCGCGAAATGTGGGGACGTGATCTTCGCGTGGTGGACGCGCGCATTCCGGTCACACCCAGCCGTGCGCCGTTGCTTGCGTAGTGCAGGTTTGACCGGCCAGAGTGGCGCTCATGGAGCCGGATGGGGAAGACGACTACGTTCGTGGGCTGGGATCCATCGTCGTGGCAGCGGGTCGGCTTGAGTACGAGGCGTACTACACGGCCTACTGCTTGGGTGTACTCCACGCTCCCAATCTGAAGGTTCGCAACGCGCTCGCAGAGGCGCGCGACCTTCTCGTTAAGGAACAGCAGGCACCTTGGTGCCGCCTAGAGATCCCCGACTTTGACCGCTGGGCCAACAGTTGCAGGGAGGCGCTGGAGGAGCGGAACGCGGTGTTTCACTCGTATCGCACGAATTGGTTGCTGAAGCCGGGCGCGCAACCCATCCGGGCGCACTATTGGACGAAAGACGGTTCCGAGGTCGATGTATCGCCGAGCGGGCTGCAGAACCTGTTTCAACGCCTCGATGAAGTCGCGAGAAAATCGCTCGCCTTCAAGCTGGGGGTCGAAGTAAAACCGGGGGTGTTCGAGTTCCCGCTCGATGGGCCGGGCTTCCCGCCGTCTTCGCTGTTTCCAATGCCTGCGGCCTTGAGAAGCCTGCCAGGCTTCGACCAATCCGATCAGCCGGTGACGTTCGAGCACTTCGGTCATCTCACCGCGGACGAGCGAAAGACGTGGGTCGAATGGGCCGAATGCAGACTCGCCGCGTTCGCGGCTCGTGCCGACACTCGCCGCAAGCGCGGGGCGCCCGCCGAGGCCTCCGGCCTTGAGATGAGGGGGCAGCACTCATGAACGCGCCGCAGGTGTGGACGCTCATGGGGGTGTTCGGTGCATCCATGTTCGCCATGGTGGGAATCGTGACCGGCACCTTCACTCGTGTCCTGCGTGCCGAACTGGCTGGCTTGCGGGGTGAGCTCAAGGGAGAGATCGGCGGGTTGCGTGGCGAGGTCAATGGTCTCCGCGGCGAGATGAGCACCCGCTTTGAGCGCGTGGACGAGCAGTTCCGCGGCGTGGACGACAGGCTCGATCACCTCGACCGCGACGTCCAGGCGCTGAAGCGGATGGTCTTCGACCGGCCCGAGTGACCTAGCGGCCGCGCTGCCACCAGCGTCGCTGCGGCACGGCCTGCTGCCAGGAGGCGTTCCACCAGGTCAGCAGCAGCCGCTCGTGCGCGCCCTTGGGCGCGCGCCCGGCCCGGATCTCGAAGGTCGTGCCCTCGCGCTCGAGGGAGGTCGTGAGGTCCGTGGGGGCGTCGTCGCCCTGCTGCCACGCCTGCCAGCGCAGCTCGACCGCGTCGAGGTCTCCCTCGCCGCTCACCCGGACGACGGCCGAGCGCCCCGCGAAGTCCACGGCGACATCCCGCAGGTCCACGCGCTCCACCTTGCGCGCCTGTGCGTCGCGCGCGACCTGTGCCCAGTCGGCGAGGAACGACTCGTGGCCGTGCGCGATGGCCCCGGCTCGGGCGCGCGGGCGCATGGCCTCGAGCCGCACGCGGTCGGCGAGGAGGTCCAGCGCCGCGTGCGCGAGGCGGGCCGCGTCACCCGCGGGCACGAGCACGCCGTCCACGCCCGACTCGATCTGCTCGGCGGGGCCGTAGGGCACGTCGAACGCCAGCACGGGGCACTCGCGCATCCGCGCCTCGAGGATGAAGAGCCCGTAGCCCTCGAAGCGGCTCGTCAACCACGCGAGGTCGGCCTCCCAGAGCCGGTCGGCGGCGTCGGGCACGTGCCCGTGGAAGACCACCCGGTCGGCCACGTCGCGCTTCGCGGCGCGGGCCCGCAGCTTCTCCTCCTCGTCGCCATCCCCGTAGATCTCCAGCGTCGCGGTGGGGTGCCGGGGAGCCACGAGGGCGAACGCGTCGATGGCCCGGTCCAGCTGCTTCTGCGGGTGTAACCGGGCGATCACGACGATGCGCCCGGGCACGCGCGCCGGTGCGGGCGAGGGCGGCTCGACGGCCTCCACGGGGTTCGCGACCACGTGGAACTGCGGCAGGTCGCCGAAGCGGAGCCGCAGGTCGTGCCGCTGGCGCTCGGTGAGGGTGTTGAGCGCGTCGAACCGGTCCACGTGCTCCAGCGACGACGCGTAGGACGGCTCGAGGGGCGAGTCCCAGCGGCGGTCGCCGCGCAGGTGCGGGTTGTGCATCTGGTGCATGAGCACGAAGCGCGGGTCGTGCAGCAGGCCGAGCTCCTCGGCGACGAAGCGGCTGTCGCTCACGAGGAACACCGTGCCGTCGGCCGGCGCCAGCTGCCGGGTCCACCAGCGCCACAGGTCGCCGAGTCCGTCGCCGGCCAGCACGACGCGGCCGTCGCGGGCGAGCACGCGGGTGTCGCCGTCCATCACGTCCGGCGGCGTGAACGCGTAGGTCGTCCCGTCGGGTCGCAGGTACTCCCACGTGGTCTCGGTGCCCGCGGCGTCGAGGTGACGGCGTCGCCAGGTGTAGCCGTCCTCGACGTCGTCCTCGGTGCTCGCGCCGGGCACGATCGGAGAGGCCTCGACGGCGGGCAGTGCGCCGAGATCACGCTCGCGGAGGTCCTCGTGCAGGTTGAGCAGCCTGCTCTCGGGCAGCAGCAGGCCGTCGGCCAGCAGGCCCGTGCGGATCGGCTCGTACGACGGCACCGGGTTGTAGGTCAGGATCGGGAAGTCGAGCCCGGCCGCGACGAAGAGGCGGTGGCGCAGCAGCACCATGCGGGTCTGGCCGCCGGCGCCGAGGCGGACGTTGCCCACGACCGAGAACCAGGCTCCGTCGGGGAAGCTCGTGGCAGGCTCGCCCGGTGCAGCAGCGGAAGGCGACACGCGGCGAGCGTATAGCATCGAGGCCGTCCGGGATGTTCGGTGAAGGCGTAGGTGACATGGGCAGGCTGCGGTCGCTCTCGCGGCGGGTGCTGGACCTCGCGACAGGTCCGGCGAAGCCCCTCGACGTGTTCGTCAAGGAGTTCCCTCCGTTCGTCCGTCGACTCCCGAAGGACCTCGACGGCAGCGTCGAGGCCGACCTCCGCGCCGGGCTGCCGGATCTGTTGAAGGGCGTCGACCGCGCCGCCGTCGTTCGCCGTGTGCCCTCGTGGGCGAAGGTCGCGCTGCACCACCTCGAGCACGGCGACGCCGATGCGCTCCACGCCGCGCTCAACCAGGGCCTGCTCGACGTGCGGCAGCACGCCGGTGGCCTGCACGAGGGCGAGCCGGTGGCCCACCTCCCCGGCTGGGACGACCCGGCGATCCCCCGTGAGGCGTTCGTCCTCGCCGACTCCGAGACCCGCTTCGCCGGCGAGGTCGTCCGCTCCCGTGTCGTGGGCGATCGCTTCGAGGCCGTGTTCCGCGCCGGCTTCGCCCACGTCGACGCGCCGGGCGCCGTTCCCGAGCTGACCGTCGTGACTCCCGGCGTGCGGGTCGAGTGGACCGGCGAGACCTCGGGTCACCGCGGCGGTCCCGCCATGTGGCGCGAGACCTACGACCGCAGCACGTGGGCGCTCGACGTGCCCCTGTCGCGGCTCGGCCCGGAGCAGGCGCTCGAGCTGGAGGTGGAGGTCCGTCTCGCCGGCCGCACCGCCTCCGGCCGGATCGGACTGATCGCGCAACCCGAACCGGTCGGTCCGGTCGTCGACACGATCTCGCTCGAGCGCGGCACGATCGTGGTGAGCGGTCGCGGGCTCGATGCCGCGCCCACCCTCGAGTCCGCCGGCCTCACCCTCCCCGCCACCGAGTTCACCCGCCTGGGCTCGAGCTTCCGCGCCGTCTTCCCGGCCACCGCCGACCGGTGGGGGCGCGGTGCCCTGCCGTTGCCGCTGGGCGACTACGCCGTCGTGTCCGACGGGACGCCGCTGCCCCTCGCGGCCGAGCTCGTGGGCTGGCCCACCGACCTCGCCGACGGTCCGCTCGTCGGCCACACCACCGACCTCGGACTGCGCCTGATCAAGCCGCGGCAGCCCGACGAGAACACCATGTATGGCCAGCGGTACCTGCGCGAGGCGTACGAGGCGCTCGAGGTCGAGGTGGACCCGCGCGCCGCGATGTTCCAGTGCTACTGGGCCGAGGTCGCCACCGACAGCCAGGCCGCCATCCACCGCGAGCTCCACCGCCGCGACCCGCGGATGCGGCTCTACTGGGGCACCGTCGACCACTCCGTGCCGCTGCCCGAGGGCGCGAAGCGCGTCGTCGCCGGCACGCGCGAGTGGTACTCCACGCTGGCGTCCGCGAAGTACCTCGTGAAGAACACCGAGGTCGGCGCGTACACCCGCCTGCGGCTGGGGCAGGTGTACCTCCAGACGTTCCACGGCCAGCCGTTCAAGCGGATGGGCCGGCCCGACTTCGTGCGCCGGATGGCACCGTGGCGAGCGCAGTTCGAGGCCACCGACCGGCGCTCGGCGTACTGGCACGTGATCTGCCTTCCGTACCCGGAGGCGGCCGAGTTCTACCGCGAGGCCTACGACTGGGAGGGCCCGGCGTTCGACCACGGCCTGCCGCGCACCGACTCGCTGCTCGCCGAGGACGCCGCGGAGGTGCGTCGCGCGACGCGCCGCCTGCTGGGCATCCGCGATGACCAGGTGGCCGTCCTGCACGCCACCACGTGGCGCGAGGACCTCTCGCGCGGCGACAACACGTCGGCCGACCCGAACCTCCTCGACGTGAAGGCGCTCGCCGAGGAGCTCGGCGACGACGTGGTCGTGCTCCAGCGCAGCCACCACTCCGTGGCGCGGTCCGACCAGCGGCACGGCACCGGGGGAGGGGTCGTCGACGTCACCGACCACCCCGAGATCAACGACCTCGTGCTCGCGTCCGACCTCGCGATCCTGGACTACTCGTCGCTGCGGTTCGACTACGCGATCACCGGCAAGCCGATGGTGTTCTTCGTGCCCGACCTGGAGAAGTACGAGCAGGAGCTGCGCGGGTTCCTGTTCCCGTTCGAGGAGTCCGCACCCGGCCCCGTGGTGCGCGACTCGAGTGAGCTGCCGGCGCTGGTGCGCGACAGGTCGTGGGTGGCCGAGCACGCCGACGCCTACGCGGCCTTCAACGAGCGGTTCAACCGGTTCCACGACGGCCGAGCGGCCGAGCGGGTCGTCGACGGGCTGCTCGGGTGGGACGCGTGAGGTTGTTCCGGCGCGCGGCTCCCGAGCCGCTGCTGAGTGTCATCGTGCCCGTGTACAACGTCGAGGAGTACCTGGCGGAGTGCCTGGACTCGATCCTTGACTGGGCGGCCGCACCGCTCGAGGTGATCGTGGTCGACGACGGGTCTCCCGATGGCAGTGCCAAGATCGCTCGGAAGTACGCGCGGCGCGACCCTCGGGTCACGGTCGTGACGCGTCCGAACGGCGGACTGAGCGCGGCGCGGATGACGGGCGTCGAACACGCCACCGCGCCGTACCTGACATTCGTCGACTCTGACGACGTGGTGACGAGGGACGGAGGTTTCGACGCAGCATTGACATCGCTCGAAGGCTCCGGTTCCGACTACGCGCTCCTGCCTTACCGGCAGTTCCGCGACGCGGACGCCCTGAGCCCCACACCGCCTTGGGTAGCCGAGTTCTACACCGACGGGTCGCGGACCGTCGTGGCGCACGAGCAGCCGGAGATCCTGGCGCAAGCGACGGCCTGGTCGAAGGTCTATCGGCGAGCCTTCTGGGACCGGGCGGGGCTCGTGTTTCGGGAGGGTGTCCTCTACGAGGACCAGGAGGTCACGGCCCAGGCCTACGCGGCGGCCGAGCACGTCGACCTGGTGCCGGTGCCGACTTACCTGTGGCGCGTGCGCGCGGGTTCGATCACCCGCGAGGCGACGGAGCGCTCGATCGGCGCCTTCTTCGATGCGATCGCTCTGAGCCTCGACGCTCTCGACGCGGTCCCGGGCGCCCGTGCCGCGCGAGCGTCGCAGGTGCTGTCCAACGACGTGCCGCGCTATCTGCGCACGCTGGTGAAGGTCGCGGACGAGGGGTACCGAGATCGGTTGGTCCGAGGGGCCCTCGACCTGCTGGCGGAGCCGGACGTCGACCTGTCGCAGGTGCCAGCGGAGGCGCGCGTGGTCTACGCGCTGCTGAGGGCCGGACGAGCGGCGGACGTGCAGGCGTTCGTCGAGCGCGGCGGCTTCGACCTGCCGTCACTGAAATCGGACGAAGTCGGGGGAGACCCGGCACTCGTCTTCCCGTTCACGGGTGACCCTGACGTGCCCGACGCGGCGCGCGTCCTGTCCGAGCGTCAGACGCCCCTGGATGCCGCGATCCTGCGCGCACGACTCGACGAGAACGGTCTGCGCCTGACGGTCGCCGCGTGGCTGCGGCACCTCGACGGGGGAGCGCTGACGTGCCGCGCCTGGCTGCGCGACATCACCGGGTGGGAGCGCGAGTTCACCGTGGCGTCTGCCGGCGAGTTCATCGGGCATCGGGTCCGGACCACGCGTCGCAGCAACGAGGACAGCGTCTGGAACCTCGAGCTCGCGCTGCCCGACCTCGACGACGTCGACTCCTCGGAGCTGGTCGTGGAGGTGACCCATCACGGGCGCACCCGGCGCGAGGTGGTCACGCGGATTGACCCGCTGGGATCGGCGGCGATCCGCCAGGAGGCCGCCGGGCTCACCCTCACGGGTGAGGAGCCGTGGGCGCTCGACCGCGACAGCGTCGTGCTGTGGAAGGGCGACCTCGCGGATCCTGCCGACGTGGAGATCCCGACCGAGATCGGTGAGCACGAGGTGCCCGGCCGGCTGGTCGACCAGGCGCTGGCGCTCCAGCTGCCGTGGGAGTTCGAGCTGGAGGACCGGCAGGGCTACCTCGCGCTGGCCGGGCCGCGCCGGCTGAAGGTGGTCGTGCAGCCGAAGGTGCCGCGCGAGCAGCTCACGTTCTGGTGGCAGCGCGACCACGCGGTCCAGGAAGATTCCTCGCAGTGATGCTTGTTCTGTTGGGCCCAATGAAGTAGACTCAGAACATCAGTTCGAGCCGTCGGGGGACGCATGCATCGGGTGTTCAGTCAGATCGAGTCGGGGCCGCAGGCCCTCGACGCGGCGCTGGGCTGCGACCTGAGCGAGCTCACCGCCGAGGAGCTGGTCCGGCTGAATCGTCTGGCGCAGCATCTGGTCCGCAAGGCCACCGCGCTCGGTCTGGCCGCGATGGCGGAGGCCTCGCGCGCCCAGGCGCACCGCACGGCCGGCGAGCTGTCGATGACGGCGCTCGTCGCGAAGGAGGCGGGCGTCTCCCGGCGCGAGGCGGCGCAGCAGGTCCGGCTCGCCCAGCAGCTCGACGCCGCGCCCGTCCTGCGGGAGTCGCTCGGTCGCGCCGGCATGTCCACCGACAAGGCGCGCATCGTCAGCGACGCGCTGCAGGACCTGCCTCTCGACCTCACGGCCGACGAGCGTCGCGCGATCGAGTGCGACCTCACCGCGGCGGCGGCCGATCTCCCACTGGAACAGCTCCGCCGCAAGGCCCGCCGGGCGGTGGAGGTCGTCGACGTCGACCGCGCCGATGCCCTCGAGAACCGTCAGGTCGAGCGCGACGAGCGCAATCAGGCCACGCAGGTGTCGTTCTGGATGTCCCGCCCGGATGCCGAGACCGGCATGGTCAAGGGCGGCTTCGAGGTCGACGCGGTCACCGGAGACGTCCTGCGCTCGCTCATGGACTCGGCCACCGCGCCCCGCAAGCAGGACGGCGTCCCGGATCGTCCCCGCGCACAGGGTGAGGCGTTCGTCCAGCTCGTCCGGCACCTGCCCAAGGACGCCTTCGGGAACCATGGCGGAATCCCGGCGACCCTGGTCGTCACCGTCGACGAGTCCACGCTGCGTGGCGCCACCGACCGCGCCGGGGTCACCGAGCACGGCACCACCGTCTCGGCCGGGCAGCTGCGCCGGCTCGCCTGCGGCTCTGGGATCCTGCCGGCCGTCATGGGCGGCACGTCGGCCGCGCTCGACCTCGGTCGCGAGGAGCGCCTCCACTCGGTGCCCCAGCGACGAGCCCTCGCGCTCCGCGACCTCGGCTGCGCGTTCCCCGGCTGCGACCGGCCGCCCGGCTGGTGCGAGAGCCACCACATCGTTCCGTGGTCGCGGGGCGGACCCACCACGGTCGACGACGGAGTGCTGCTCTGCGCACGCCACCACCACGAGGTCCACGACCGCGGATGGCAGGTCCGGCTCCACGCGATCGACCACATCGTCGAGTTCCGGCGACGTCCCAGCGAGCCCTGGCGACGCAACCACCACTACCGCCCCCTGACGCTCACCGGGTGACGAGTGGGACCCGCACGGATCGGTAGGTTGAGCGGATGGACCTCGTGCGCAGGATCGTGCAGCGGCTGCGCGGCCACGGCGACGCGCCGTCGCCGCCCGCGCTGGCCAAGCGCGTGCGCACCGCGTTCCGCCTGGACGACCAGCAGTGGCGTGCCCTCGTGAACGAGGCGGCGGCAGGTGCCAGGGCGTGGACCCACGCCGACTGGCTCGACCTGCCCGTACGCGACCGGGTGGCGCTGTACGCCGCCTCCGAAGCCGACCGCGCCACGGTCGAGCGCCTGGCCGAGTCGCGCACCGTCCACGGCCCCTCGTTCCTCGTCGATCGCGGCACCCAGCAGATCGACCTCGGAGACCCGGTCGCGGTGCCCGACTGGCTCCTCGCGGCGCAGAGTCACGACCTCGTCGCGCGTCTGAGCGTCGAGGTCGCCGGATCCGAACCGGTGCATGTGGCCGGGACCTCGTTCGTCTCCGGGCTGGCCTTCGACCCCGAGGCCGACTCGGTCCGCGTCGAGGCCGCCACGAGCCGTGGCGCCCTCGAGACGGCCGTGACGATGCGACCCGATCCCGTCGCCGACGCCGAGTCGGGGGAGCGCTGGGCCGACCAGACCGGCGCGTCCTGGTGGGCCACGATCGATGCCGACCGCAGCGAGCCGATCACCCTGACGGTCACCATCGACTCGGCCGGGGTGACGCGCACCGCCGAGATCGTCGTGCCCGCGCTGACCGGGGCGGTGCCCGTGGTCGTCAGTGCCACCGGGTCGGGCGCGCTGCTCGACGCCGGCGACCACACGCTGCGGGTGGCCGCGACCTCCGAGGGCTGGGGCGCCGGGCCGTCACCGCTCTCGCTCGAGGCCCGGATCGACCGGTTCGGCGTCGCCGCCACGATCCCGGCGGGGCGCTTCGCCGTCACCGCCGACGATCCCCTCGACCTCGCCGACCCGTCGGTGCTCGAGCTGCCCCTGGCCGAGCGCGCGATCGACCTGGTCGACCTGCTCGTCACGCCGCGGGCCTGGTCGCCGGGAGAGGCCGCCGTGTCGCTCGTGGTCCGTAACCCGATCCCGGTGCACGACCGCGGCCGCCGCCGCCAGCGACTCCTGCTCGACGCGGTGCGTGAGCAGGCGGGTCCGCTGCGCGAGCGAGCCGTCGTGATGTGCTTCGGCGGCGCGGGCGCCGGCGACAGCGTCGCCCCCGTGGCGCGCGAGCTCGTCCGTCGGGGGATCCCGGTCGACTGGGTCGTCGCCGACCACTCCGTGACCGTTCCCGACGGCACCCGGCCCGTGCTGCTGCACTCGCGCGAGTGGCACGAGGCGTTCACGCACGCGCGGTACCTGGTCAACAACGCCGAGTTCCCGCACTACGTGCGCTTTCGTGACGGCCAGCGCTACCTGCAGACCTGGCACGGCACCCCGCTCAAGCGCATCGGCCGCGACATCGCCTCACCCCGGCTCTCGGCCGGCTACACCGCCGCGATGGCTCGCGAGGCCGCCGCCTGGGAGGCGCTGCTGGCGCAGAACGCGTTCGCGGCCGAGACGCTGCCGCGCGCGCTGGGCTTCGCGGGCCGGGTCCTTGTCGAGGGCTACCCGCGCAACGACGCGCTCGCCGGCGACGCGGGCCGGACGCTGAGGAACGCCACCCGTGCGGGACTCGGGCTCGGCGACGAGCGCGTGGTCCTCTACGCGCCCACGTGGCGCGACGCCGCTCGCACCGAGCAGGGCCGCCGGGCGTTCGTCTCCCACCTCGACGCAGCGGCCGTGCACGAGCAGACCGGCGCCACCGTCCTGCTGCGCAGCCACAGCAACGCCGCGGCGGGTCGCGGCCGGATCAACAGCCCCGGCGTCCTCGACGTCACGGCCCACCCCGACATCACCGCGCTCCTGGCGGTCGCCGACGTGCTCGTGACCGACTACTCCTCGGTGATGTTCGACTTCGCGGTCACCGAGCGCCCGCAGGTGCTCCTGGTGCCCGATGTCGACCAGTACCGCGACGACCGCGGCTTCTACTTCGACCTGCAGCAGGCGCCGCCCGGCCCCATCGTGACCTCCACCGAGGAGGTCGTCGAGGCGCTCGCCGCTGCCGGTGGGACGTCGGAGCAGGCGCGCGCGTTCCGCGAGCGGTTCGCCCCGCTGGACGACGGCGAAGTCACGGCCCGTGTGGTGGACGCGTGGCTCGGCCCTCAGGCGCCGAGCAGCCCCAGCAGGTAGCTGCCGTAGCCGCTCTTGACCAGCGGCCGGGCCAGCTCGGCCAGCTGGTCGTCGGTCAGCCAGCCCTGGCGCCAGGCGATCTCCTCGGGGCACGAGACCTTGAGGCCCTGCCGCTTCTCGATCGTGCGCACGAACGCTCCCGCGTCGGCCAGGTCGTCGAAGGTGCCGGTGTCGAGCCAGGCGGTGCCGCGCGGGAGGACCTCGACCTGGAGGGTGCCCTCCTCGAGGTAGGTGCGGTTCAGGTCGGTGATCTCCAGCTCGCCCCGGTGCGAGGGCTTCAGGTCGCGGGCCCGCTCGACCACCGAGTTGTCGTAGAAGTACAGGCCGGGGACCGCGAAGTTGCTCCGCGGGTGCTCCGGCTTCTCCTCCATCGAGATCGCCCGGCCGCTCTCGTCGAACTCGACGACGCCGTAGGCACGCGGGTTCGCCACCTGGTAGCCGAAGACCGCGGCGCCCACGGTGTGGTCGAAGCGGTGCAGGCTCGTGCCCAGCCCGGCCCCGTAGAAGATGTTGTCGCCCAGGACGAGCGCGGCGCCCTCGTCGCCCACGTGGTCGGCGCCGATGATGAACGCCTGCGCGAGCCCGTCGGGGGAGGGCTGCTGTGCGTAGGTCAGGTTCACGCCGAACCGCGACCCGTCGCCGAGCAGGCGCTCGAACGCCTCCGCGTCGTGCGGTGTCGTGATGATGAGGATGTCGCGGATCCCCGTCGCCATCAGCGTCGACAGCGGGTAGTAGATCATCGGCTTGTCGTAGACGGGGACGAGCTGCTTGCTGACGCCGAGGGTGATCGGGTGCAGTCGCGAGCCGGTTCCCCCGGCCAGGATGATGCCGCGCATGGTTCGTACCCTAGGTGATCGCCGCGAGGGACGGCATCCGTCGGCCGGTACGCTCGTGCGCATGCGTCGATTGCTGGTCACCGGCGGTGCCGGGTTCATCGGGTCCAACTTCGTCCGTCAGGTCATCGACCGGACGGACGATCACGTGACCGTCCTGGACAAGCTCACCTACGCGGGCAGCCGTGAGTCACTGGCGGGGCTGCCCAAGGACCGGGTGTCGCTTGTCGTGGGCGACGTCGCCGACTCCGAGCTGGTCGACTCGCTGGTGGGGCAGCACGACGCGGTCGTGCACTTCGCCGCCGAGTCGCACAACGACAACTCGCTGGTCGGACCGCGTCCGTTCCTGGACACCAACATCATCGGAACCTTCGCCCTGCTGGAGGCCGCCCGCAAGCACGACGTGCGGTACCACCACATCTCCACCGACGAGGTCTACGGCGACCTGGAGCTCGACGATCCCGAGCGGTTCACCGAGTCGACGCCCTACAACCCGTCGAGCCCCTACTCCTCGACGAAGGCCGGCTCCGACCTGCTCGTGCGGGCCTGGGTGCGCTCCTTCGGCGTCCGCGCGACGATCTCCAACTGCTCGAACAACTACGGGCCGTGGCAGCACATCGAGAAGTTCATCCCGCGCCAGATCACCGGGCTGATCGACGGCGTCCGTCCGCGCCTGTACGGCGAGGGGCTGAACGTGCGCGACTGGATCCACGTCGACGACCACAACTCGGCCGTGCTCACGATCCTGGAGTCGGGCGCGATGGGCGAGACCTACCTCATCGGCGCCGACGGCGAGAAGTCCAACCGTGAGGTCGTCGAGGCGCTGCTGCAGCTCTTCGGCCGCGAGCCCGACGACTTCGACCACGTGGCCGACCGCGCGGGACACGACCTGCGCTACGCGATCGACTCCACCAAGCTGCGCACCGAGCTGGGCTGGACGCCGCAGTTCTCGGACTTCGCGTCGGGCCTCGAGGACACGGTGCGCTGGTACCGCGAGAACGAGCAGTGGTGGCGCCCGGCGAAGGCTGCCACCGAGGCCAAGTACGCAGCGACGGGTCAGTGAGGGAGCCGATGAAGATCGAGACCACTCCCGTCCCGGGCCTGCTCGTCGTCCATTTGGACGTCCACGGTGACAACCGCGGCTGGTTCAAGGAGAACTGGCAGCGCGAGAAGATGGTCGCCGCCGGGCTGCCCGACTTCGGGCCCGTCCAGCAGAACATCTCGTTCAACGGCGTCGCCGGCACGATCCGCGGCATCCACGCCGAGCCGTGGGACAAGTACGTCTCGGTCGCGTCGGGCCGGGCCTTCGGCGCCTGGGTCGACCTGCGCGAGGGCGAGTCGTTCGGCTCGACGTTCTGGGTCGAGCTGAACCCGCAGACCGCGGTCTTCGTGCCGCGCGGGGTCGCGAACTCCTTTCAGGTCCTCGAGGACGGCACCGCCTACAGCTACCTCGTCAACGACCACTGGCGCGCCGACGCGGTCTACGCCAACGTCAACCTGCTCGACCCGGAGGTGGCCGTCCCGTGGCCGCTGCCCGTGGCCGAGATGTCCGAGAAGGACCGCAACCACCCGCTCCTGGCCGAGGTCACGCCGCTCGCGCCGCGCCGCACCGTGGTCATCGGCGCCGGCGGCCAGCTGGGCAAGGCGTTGCAGCAGCTCCTCCCCGACGCCGAGTACCACGACTTCCCCGAGGTCGACCTCTCCAAGCCGCAGACTCTCGACTCGATCGACTGGAACGGCGTCGGGACGCTCATCAACGCCGCGGCCTACACGAACGTCGACGGCGCCGAGACCCCCGAGGGCCGCACGCTGTGCTGGGCGATCAACGTCACCGGCGTCGCCGCCATGGCCCGGATCGCGATCGCCCACGGCCTGACCTTCGTCAACGTCTCGAGCGACTACGTGTTCGACGGCACGAAGGAGGAGCACGAGGTCGACGAGCCGGTCTCGCCGCTGGGCGTCTACGGCCAGACGAAGGCGGCCACCGAGGCCGTGACGTCGGTCGTGCCGAAGGGCTACCTGGTCCGCACCAGCTGGGTCGTGGGGGAGGGCGCGAACTTCGTCGACACGATGCGCCGCCTCGCCCGCGACGGCGTCTCGCCGTCGGTCGTCGACGACCAGTTCGGCCGGCTCACGCCGGCGTCGGTGCTGGCCGAGGGGATCCTCGACCTGCTCCGCTCCGAGGCGCCGTACGGCATCCACCACGTCACCGGCCGCGGTCCCGTCGAGTCGTGGGCCGACATCGCCCGCCGCGTCTTCGCCGAGGAGGGCCGCGACCCCGCCGACGTCACCGGCGTCTCCACCGAGGAGTACATGGCCGGCCGACTCTCCGCTCCGCGGCCCCGCCACTCGGCGTTGCGGCTGAGCTGAGGCCGCTCGGTTAGGGTGGCCGCGTGGCGCGCTCCCTCACCCCGCTCGACCCCGCCGAGTTCACCGCGATCTGTGCGCGGATCGACACGGGCACGGCCGACCGGGCCGACCTGAAGGCCGCCACGAAGCACCTGCTGGCGCTGCTGCAGCGTCGGGCGCCGGGGCACAGCGTCGAGGTCCGCATCCCGCCCTTCGCCGCGATCCAGTGCATCGAGGGGGCCAGCCACACGCGGGGCACGCCGCCGGCCGTGGTCGAGACCGACCCCGAGACCTGGATCGCGCTCGCGCGTGGCCGACTCGCCTGGGCCGATGCGCGGGTCCGCGCGAGCGGCGAGCGCTCCGACCTCACGCCACTGCTGCCGCTGGTGGAGGACGACGCTCGCTAGGGTCTTCCCCATGCGCGTGCGACTCCTGCTCCTGTCGGCCCTCGTCCTCCCGATCCTCGCTGCCTGCGGCGGAGGGGACGACGACTCCGCCTCCTCGTCGGGCGAGTGCACGTACGCGCAGGAGGGCGCGGCCGCCAAGGACGCCGAGCTGCCGCCGTCGGACCTGCTCGCGCCCGAGACGCTCACGATGAAGACGAACCGGGGCGACTTCGCGCTCACCCTCGACGCCGAGGCCGCACCCTGCACCGTGAACTCGTTCGCGTCGCTGGCCGAGCAGGGCTACTTCGACGGCACGAAGTGCCACCGCCTCGTCCCCGGCTTCGTGCTGCAGTGCGGCGACCCGTCGGCCACCGGCAGCGGCGGGCCGGGCTACAGCTTCGAGGACGAGCTCAGCGGCGACGAGACGTACCCGGCCGGCACGCTCGCGATGGCCAACAGCGGCCCGGACACCAACGGCTCGCAGTTCTTCATCGTGCTCGACGACGCCGAGCTCCCGGCGGCCTACACCGTGTTCGGCACGGTCGACGAGGCCGGGCTCGAGGCCGCCCGGGCGATCGCCGAGGAGGGCAACGGCCCGGACGGAGTCGCCCCCAAGACCGACGTCGTGATCGAGTCGGTCTCCTGACTCAGACCTGGCGCGCCGCGTCGGTCCAGTAGGGCTTGCGCAGGTCGCGCTTGAGGATCTTGCCCGAGGGGTTGCGCGGCAGCAGCTCGACGATGTCGATGCTCCGCGGCACCTTGTAGTGGGCGAGGTTCTCGCGCGCCCACGCGATGATCTCGGCCTCGGTCGCCTCGGCCCCGGGACGCAGCGCCACGACGGCCTTCACGGACTCGCCCCACGTCGCGTCCGGCACGCCGATGATCGCGACCTCGAGCAGGTCGGGGTGCTCGGACAGGACCCGCTCGACCTCGGGGGAGTACACGTTCTCGCCGCCGGTGATGATCATGTCCTTGATGCGGTCCTCGACGTACACGTAGCCGTCGGCGTCGATCCGGCCGATGTCGCCGGTGCGCACCCAGCCGTCCTCGGCGTACAGCTCGGCGGTCGCCTCGGGACGTCCGTGGTAGCCGGCGGTCGCCTGCTCCGTGCGGAACCACAGCTCGCCGGCCTCGCCGGTCGCCACGTCCTGCAGGGTGGCGGGGTCGACCACGCGGGCCTCGACGCCCGGGATCGGCTTGCCGGCCGAGAGCAGCCGCTCGGGGTGCTCCAGGTCGCGGTGCTCGTCGTCGTGCAGCATCGTGACGACGCCGCAGAACTCGGTGAGGCCGTAGACCTGGTAGAACGCCGTGTCGGGCCAGTGCTCCTGCGCGCCGCGCAGGATCGTCAGCGGCATCGGCGCGGCGCCGTAGGAGAACCCGCGCAGCCCGCTGAACAGCTTCATCGCGTCGGGCCCGGCCTGCAGCAGCATCGCCACCACCGCCGGCACGAGGAAGGCGTGCGTGACGCCCGACATCATCGCGCCGGCCAGCGCGCCGGGCTCGACGTCGCGGATGATGTGGCCCGGCACCCGGTTCTTGAGGCCGAACATCGCGTAGGACGTGCCGCCGACGTGGAACATCGGCATCGCGACGAGCATCTTGGCGTCCTCGCCGTAGGCGATGCCGGTGTCCGCGTTCTCGGTGTGCGCCACCAGGTTGCGCTGGGTGAGCATCACGCCCTTGGGGCGGCCCGTGGTGCCCGAGCTGTACATGAGGACGACGGTGTCGTCGACGGACGAGTCGTCCGCCTGCTCGAGGGGCTCGCCGGCGGCCTGCCACGCCTCGAACTCGTCGGCGTCGCCGCCCATGACGACGATCTTCTCCACGGTGGTGAGCCGGTCACGGATGACGTCGACCTGGTCCAGCAGCTCGTGACCGACGAAGAGCACCTTCGCGCCGGCGTCGTTGATCGTGTAGTCCAGCTCGTCGCCGGCCAGGCGCCAGTTCACGATGGCCGTGGAGGCGCCGATCAGGCTGGCGCCGAGCACGAGCTGCAGGATCGCCGGGTTGTTCTTGTCCACGACGGCGACGTGGTCGCCGCGACCGATGCCCTCCGCCGAGAGAGCGCCGGCGGTCCGCCGGATCGAGTCCCAGACCTGCGCCCAGGTCCACTCGCGGCCCTCGTAGATCCAGCCCGTCTGGTCGGGCGCGGCCTGCGCGGCGGCTCGGGCGTGATCGGCGATGAACGTCGCATCGGACATGGGGTCTCCCTCTGAGGCCTTGGCTGTGATGTGCCTCACACCGTAATGCTCCGAGTGCCTCGACGGAAGACTTCCAGTCAACCTTGACTGTTAGTGCGCGCGTCCGCTCCGGGCGGTACTGGTCGGGGAAGGCGGGAACGGCCGGTAGACTGCCGGTGTGCCCCGCGGAGATGGTCTCCTGACCCACGAGCTCGATCCCAGTGACGCCGGACCCCAGGACGCCTGTGGCGTGTTCGGTGTCTGGGCCCCTGGCGAGGAAGTCGCCAAGCTCACCTACTTCGGCCTCTACGCCCTGCAGCACCGAGGGCAGGAGTCGGCCGGCATCGCCGTGAGCAACGGCCGCCAGATCCTCGTCTACAAGGACATGGGCCTGGTGTCCCAGGTCTTCGACGAGGCCACCCTCGAGTCGCTCCAGGGCCAGATCGCCATCGGTCACGCGCGCTACTCCACGACCGGTGCGAGCGTGTGGCAGAACGCCCAGCCCACGTTCCGGCCCACGGCCCAGGGCTCGGTCGCGCTGGGGCACAACGGCAACCTGACCAACACGCACGAGCTCGTGCAGCTGCTCCGCGAGCGGACGGAGGGCGACGCCAAGTCGGTGTCGGCCGAGACCGCCACCACCGACACCTCGGTGATGGCCTCGCTGCTGGCGTCCTACCGCGACCGCTCGGTCGAGGACGCGGCGCTGGAGGTCCTGCCCCAGCTGCGCGGCGCGTTCTCCCTCGTGTTCATGGACGAGACCACTCTCTACGGCGCGCGCGACCCCCAGGGCATCCGCCCGCTCGTGCTCGGCCGCCTCGAGCGCGGCTGGGTCATCGCGAGCGAGACCGCCGCGCTCGACATCGTCGGCGCCTCCTACATCCGCGAGATCGAGCCGGGCGAGTTCGTCGCGATCGACGAGAACGGCCTGCGCAGCAGCCGGTTCGCCGACGCCGCGCCGAAGGGCTGCATCTTCGAGTACGTCTACCTCGCGCGCCCCGACACCACGATCAACGACCAGCGTGTCTTCAGCGTGCGCGAGCGCATCGGTCGCCGCCTGGCCAACACCGCGCCCGTCGAGGCCGACCTCGTCATCCCGGTGCCCGAGTCCGGCACGCCCGCCGCGATCGGCTACGCCGAGGAGAGCGGGATCCCGTTCGGTCACGGCCTGGTGAAGAACTCCTACGTGGGCCGCACGTTCATCCAGCCCTCGCAGACGATCCGCCAGCTCGGCATCCGGCTCAAGCTGAATCCGCTGCGCGACGTCATCGCGGGCAAGCGCCTCGTGGTGGTCGACGACTCGATCGTGCGCGGCAACACCCAGCGTGCCCTCGTGCGGATGCTCCGCGAGTTCGGCGCCGCCGAGGTCCACGTCCGGATCTCCAGCCCGCCGGTGAAGTGGCCGTGCTTCTACGGCATCGACTTCGCCTCGCGGGCCGAGCTGGTCGCCAACGGCCTCACGGTCGACGAGATCTGTCGCTCGATCGGCGCCGACAGTCTGTCGTACGTCTCGCTCGACGACCTCATCGCCGCCACGAACGTCCCGGCCGACAACCTCTGCCGGGCCTGCTTCGACGGGGTCTACCCGATCGAGCTGCCCGACGACGACCTCATCGGCAAGCACCTGCTGGAGCTGCCGTCCAACGGGACCGAGCCCTTGAAGGTGATCCAGTGACCTCGTACGCCTCCGCCGGAGTCTCCATCGAGGAGGGCGACCGCGCGGTCGAGCTCATGAAGCAGTGGGTCGCCAAGGCCACCCGTCCCGAGGTCGTGGGCGGCATCGGCGGCTTCGCCGGCCTGTTCGACGCCTCGGCCCTGAAGAGCTACACGCGCCCGCTGCTGGCCACGAGCGCCGACGGCGTCGGCACGAAGGTCGCCATCGCGCAGGCGATGGACCGCCACGACACGATCGGGTTCGACCTGGTCGGCATGCTCGTGGACGACCTCGTCGTGTGCGGGGCCGAGCCGCTGTTCCTCACCGACTACATCGCCACCGGCAAGGTCGTGCCCGAGCGGATCGCCGACATCGTCAAGGGCATCGCCGCGGCATGCGCCGAGACCGGCACCGCGCTGCTGGGCGGCGAGACGGCCGAGCACCCCGGCCTCCTGGCCCCCGACGAGTACGACGTCGCCGGATCCACCACGGGCGTCGTCGAGGCCGACCGTCTCCTCGGTGCCGAGCTCGTGCGCGAGGGCGACGTGGTGGTGGCGATGGCCTCCTCGGGCCTGCACTCCAACGGGTACTCGCTCGTGCGCCACGTCTTCTTCGACATCGCCGGCTGGAAGCTCGACCGCGACGTGCCGGAGTTCGGCCGCACGCTGGGCGAGGAGCTGCTGACCCCCACCCGCCTCTACACGAAGCCGTGCCTCGCCCTGGCCGACGCCGTCGAGGTGCACGCCATGTCGCACATCACCGGCGGCGGGCTCGCGGCGAACCTCGAGCGGGTCCTGCCCGACTCGGTCTCGGTCCGGCTCGACCGGTCCTCGTGGACCCCGGCCCCCGTCTTCGGCCTCGTGGGCGAGCTCGGCAAGGTCGCGCAGGCCGACCTCGACCTGGCCCTGAACATGGGCGTCGGCATGGTCGCGATCGTCCCGGCCGACGCGGCCGACGCGGCGGTCGCCCTCCTCGGCCAGCACGGCGTCGACGCGTGGATCGCGGGCGAGGTCGCGGCGGCCGGAACCCACGGCGCGGGCGGTTCGGTCACCCTCGGCTGAGAATATTCGTTGCAACGACGGTCAGGCGGCTCGCCTGACCGGGGGTCGTTCATGCGTTCCGAGGTCCTTTGGGTACTCTTGGGAGCACGACATACTGAACCACTGAGTGCGAGGGGGTCGAGCCCATGGGCCGCGGCCGTGCCAAAGCGAAGCAGACCAAGGTCGCTCGCGATCTCAAGTACCGGACATTGGACACGGACTTCAATGATCTGGAGCGAGAGCTTCATGGAGAGTCGGGCGACCCGATTCCCGACCAGTACGTTGATCTCGCCAAGAAACTGGGAGACCCTGCCGCCAGTTGAGCGGTAGGGCGAACTTCTCCCTGGTGTCGGCTCTCTCCAGCGCCTGCATCGGACATCGAGCTCACGACCCGTGGGGCACCTCTGTGCCCCACGGGTGCTCGGCGTTCCCGCCCTCAGCGTGAGAGCTTGCTCGGCCACCAGAAGCGGCGGCCGCACAGCGCGACGAGGGCCGGCGTCGCCACACCGCGCACCAGCACGGTGTCGAGCAGCACGCCGAACCCGACCACGACGCCCAACTGGGCCAGCAGCACGAGCGGCAGCACGCCCAGCACGGTGAAGACGGCGGCCAGGAGCACGCCCGCACTGGTGATCACGCCGCCGGTCACGGCCAGCGCCTTGACGATCGATCCGGTCGCGTCGCCGGTGAGGGCCATCTCCTCGCGCGCCCGCGCGGTGAGGAAAATGTTGTAGTCCACGCCCAGCGCGACCAGGAAGATGAAGGCCAGCAGCGGCGTGCTGACGTCCATCGCCGACCAGCCCAGGACGTGGTCGAACAGCAGCCAGCCCACGCCGAGCGCCGACAGGTACGACAGCACGGTGGTGGCGCACAGGATCACCGCGGCCACGACGGAGCGCAGCAGGACCAGCAGCATGATCAGCACGATGGCCAGCACGATGGGGATCACCGTGGCGCGGTCGTCCGCGGCGGTCTGTGCCTCGTCCAGCGCCTGGGCGTCCGGGCCGCCGACGAGGGCGTCGGGATCGACGTCCTGGACCGCGGTGCGCAGGTCCTCGATGGCGGTGAGGGCCCCATCGCTCTCGGGTGCGACCGACAGCACGACCTGGACCTCGGCCACGTCGTCGGAGGCGCCGGCCGGTCGGGCGCTCTCGACGCCGGAGACCTCGCTCGCGGCGGCCGTGACGGCCTCGACCTGATCGGGCGAGGTGGCCACGACGGTGGGCGCCGAGATGCCGGCGGGGAAGCCGTCCTGCAGCGTCTCCTGCGCCTGGATCGACTCGGGCGTGTCGAGGAACTGCTCGCTCTGGCCGAGGCCGGTGGTGAGGGTGAGGGCACCGGCGGCCATGGCCGTCAGGACGCCCAGGGAGGCGATGGCGACGGGCCAGGGGCGCGATGTGACGGTGCCGCCGACGCGGAACCACCAGCCGCGCTCGGACGGGTCCTCGTCGCCGTTGCGCGGCACGAACGGCCAGAACAGCCAGCGGCCCGGCAGGACCATCGCCGAGGGCAGCACGAGCAGGGCGAACGCCACCGCGATGACGATGCCGATCGCGCCGGCCAGGCCGATGCCGCTGACGAACGGCGAGTCGGCGATCAGGAGGGACAGCAGGGCCAGGACCACGGTGCCGGAGCTGGACAGGATCGCGGGGGCGGCCCCGCCCACGGCGGTCTGCATCGCCTCGTGGCGCGAGTCGTGGCGGCGCAGCTCCTCGCGGTAGCGCGCGATCAGCAGCAGCGCGTAGTTCGTGCCCGCGCCGAAGACGAGGACCGAGGTGATGCCGGTGATCGAGCCGTCGATCTCGAAGCCGAAGGCCCCGGAGATGCCCTCGAGCGTGCGGGCGGCGACGCGGTCGCCGATGCCGATGACGGTCAGCGGGACGAGCCACAGCCACGGGCTGCGGTAGGTGATGATCAGCAGCACCGCCACGACGGCGGCGGTGACGGCGAGGAGGCGCACGTCGGCGCCGTCGAACACCGCACCGAGGTCGGCCTGGACCGCCGGGGCGCCGGTGACCTCGGCCTTCACGCCGTCGGGCAGGTCGGCGCGGGCGACCTCACGGATCTGCTCGACCAGCTCGGCGTTGTCGTCATTGCTCAGGCCGGTCTTCACCGGGATCGCGACGATCGCGGCCGCACCGTTCTCCGACGGCACGGGCGGGCTCGCCTCGAGGTCCAGCTCCGCGCCGATCGCCTGCGAGCGCTCGCCGAGCGCCGTGAGGTCCTCGGGGGAGAGCCCGCCCTCGCGGGAGAACACGACGATCGCCGGTGCCTCGTCGGCCTGGGGCAGCTCGTCGAGCAGTGCCGCGGCGCGCGCGGACTCGGCCGACTCGGGCAGGTTGGAGCCGGCCTCGTTGCCGGAGGTGGGCTCCGGGGCGAACGCCATGATCAGGCCGGAGACGATCAGCCCCAGCAGCACCACGACGATGGATCGGCGCGGCCCCACGAGGCGCGCGAGCGGAAAGGACCGATGGTCGACGGGAGGCACGCTAGAAGGCTAGGCGATCTAACTAAATCTCAGGTACATCGGGATGCCCACCGGTCCTCCCGCCGGCGTCAGGGCAGCCGGATCTGCGCCAGCCGCCCGATCTCACGGATGCGCTGCTCGGCCTGGCGGTCGGCGGCCTCGGCGGTGGTGATGCCCTCGCTCGCCGCGCGCTCCAGGACGGCCAGCGTGGTGTCGAAGATGCCGGTGGCCCGCGCCTTCGCGCGGTCGAAGGAGAAGCCGCTCGGGTCGAGCTCGTCGGCGACCTGGATGACGCCGCCGGAGTTCACGCAGTAGTCCGGCGCGTAGACGATCCCGCGGTCCGTCACGAGCTTGCCGATGCCGTCGTGCGCCAGCTGGTTGTTCGCGGCTCCGGCCACGACACGCGCCGTGAGGGCCTCGACCGACGACTCGTTGAGCGCTCCGCCCAGCGCGCACGGCGCGTAGACGTCGAGGTCGGCGGCGATCAGCGCCTCGGTGGACTCGGCGACCTCGAGGCCCGGGTACTGCTCGACCAGGCGAGCGACGGCGGCCGGGTCGATGTCGGTGACGACCACCTGGGCATCCTCCTGCACGAGGTGGGCGGTCAGGTGACGCCCGACCTTGCCCACGCCGGCGATGCCGACGCGCTTGCCGGCCAGGGACGTGTCGCCCCACGCGAACTGCGCCGAGGCGCGCATGCCCTGGTAGACGCCGAAGGCGGTCAGGACGCTGGAGTCGCCGGCGCCGCCGTGCTCGACGGTGCGTCCGGTGACGTAGTCGCACTCGCGGGCGATGACGTCCATGTCGGTGGAGAACGTGCCCACGTCGCACGCGGTGAAGTACCGGCCCGCGAGGGTCTGGACGAAGCGGCCGTAGGCGCGCAGGAGGGCCTCGGACTTGTCGGTGCGCGGGTCGCCGATGATCACGGCCTTGCCGCCGCCGAGGTCGAGCCCGGCGAGGGCGTTCTTGTAGGCCATGCCCTGGCTGAGGTTGAGCACGTCGGCCAGCGCGTCACCCTCGCTGGCGTACGGGAAGAACCGGGTGCCGCCGAGGCCGGGACCGAGGGCGGTGGAGTAGAGGGCGATGATCGCCCGCAGTCCGGAGGCCTCGTCGTGGCAGAAGACGACTTGCTCGTGGTGGGTGCCGAAGCTGCTGGGCGTGCTCATGCTTCCTCTTCCTGGGCTGGCGGGGGTGGTGCCGGCCTGTCGGTTGCGGTGGTGTCGCGCGGCCGGGGGTGGTGGCCGCTGTGACCCACGCTACTCGCGAACGTCGCCGGCGGCGGCACGACGTGCGAGGTTGCGGTCCATGCGCCGGAAGAACGGCGCGGTCGCCCGCGTCACGACGCCGGGCAGCAGGGCCATCGACGTCTCGCCGGCCACGCCGAACGCGCTCGTGATCCGCGAGGGACGTGACACGACCGCGCGCTCGATCCACCGGCCGGCCTCGTCCGGGCTCATCATCGACATCGCGCGGTAGATCTCGGTGCCCCCGGACATCTCGGTGCGCACCATCGGGAAGTGCACGGTGCTCGTGGTGATGCCGCGGTGCCCCAGCTCGGCCGACAGCGAGCGCACGTAGGACTCCAGCGCGCTCTTGCTGGCCAGGTAGGCCGAGAACAGGGGGATCGGCACCTGGGTCGACAGGGTCGAGCTGACCACGACGTGGCCACGTCCGGTGGCGAGCATCGACGGCAGCACGAGGTGGATGAGGCGCACGGCGGCGAAGTAGTTGATCGCCATGACGCGCTCGTGGTCGTGCAGGCGGTCGAGCGAGTCCACGATGGGGCGCCGGATCGAGCGCGCGGCGTTGCTGACGAGGACGTCGATGCGGCCGTGGTCGGCCAGGATGCGCTCGACGGCCGAGCGGGTGGACGCCTCGTCGGTGAGGTCGACCGGATGGGCGTGGGCATCGCCGCCCTCGGCCCGGATCGCCGCGGCGACGGCCTCCAGCTCGGCCTCGCGCCGGGCCAGCAGGCACACCGTCGCACCGCGAGCGGCGAGCCGGCGCGCGGCCGCGGCGCCGATGCCGCTGGAGGAGCCCGTGATGACGACGACCTGCCCGGCCGGATCGATGCCCATGCGTTGTGATGGTAGTCACAGTGTTCGCGTATCGTGATGGGGTGCTGGCCGAACTCCTGGACCCGATGAAGAACCCGTTGACCTACGCGGTGCCGTTCTTCGTGCTGAGCATCGCGATCGAGCTGGCAGCGCTGAAGTGGCTCGACCACGACGACAACGTCACGGGCTACGCCTTCAAGGACGCGCGCACCTCGATCTCGATGGGCATCGGCTCGATCCTGTTCCTGACGGTCTTCAAGATCATCACGTTCTTCGCGTTCGTCTTCGTGTTCGCCCATTTCGCCCTGTTCGAGCTGGACGTCTCGGCCTGGTGGTACTGGCCGGCGC
Source organism: Aeromicrobium sp. UBA7512 (assembly GCF_002476985.1). NCBI lineage: Bacteria > Bacillati > Actinomycetota > Actinomycetes > Propionibacteriales > Nocardioidaceae > Aeromicrobium > Aeromicrobium sp. UBA7512. The sequence continues at coordinate 33,062 of NZ_DLNK01000007.1, read as the reverse complement.
TGCTCGTCGGACTCGACTTCTGCTACTACTGGCACCACCGCTTCAGCCACCGCGTGCGGATCGGCTGGGCCGGCCACCAGTCGCACCACTCCAGCGAGTTCATGAACTTCGGGACCGCGCTGCGGCAGAAGTGGAACCCGTGGTTCGAGTTCTTCTTCTGGCTGCCGCTCCCGCTGCTGGGGTTCGCGCCGTGGACCCTGTTCGCCGCCTTCGCGATCAACTTGATCTACCAGTTCTTCGTGCACACCGAGGTCGTCGGCAAGCTGCCGCGGCCGATCGAGTGGGTGTTCAACACCCCCTCCCACCACCGCGTGCACCACGGCTCCGACCCCGAGTACCTCGACAAGAACTACGGCGGCATCCTCATCGTCTGGGACCGGATGTTCGGCACCTTCCAGCGCGAGCTGCACCGTCCGCGATACGGGCTCACGCATCCGGTCGAGACCTACAACATCCTCACGCTGCAGTACGGCGACTACCGCAAGATGGCCGCCGACGTGAGGTCGGCGTCCACGTGGCGCGAGAAGGTCGGCTACGTGCTCGGCCCGCCCGGGTGGAAGCCCGACGGCACGATCGACCGAGGCCGCACCGAGGCCGGCACGCACTGAGACGCGGCGGGCGCATGAGCCCCGATCCTCCTAGGCTGGCAGCACCGACTCCGCACCACCGAGAGGATCCCCCGATGGCCAAGAGCAAGGTCGAGAAGAAGCTCCGCGACACGATCTCCACGATCAACGACCTGCGAGGTGAGCTCAAGAAGGTCCGCAAGGCGGCCGAGAAGGCGGCGGCCCAGCAGATCGACAAGGCCACCCGGTCGTCCTCCGCCGAGCTGAAGAAGGTGCGCGAGGAGGTGGCCCAGGTCCGCGACACGACGGCGAAGCAGATCGCCGACCTGACCGCGATGGTCGCCCGCCTCGCCCCCGACCTCGTCAAGCCCGGAGGCTCGGCCACGCCGCCGCCGGCCGAGGCCACCGCGGCCCCGGCCGAGACCGGCTCGGACCGGCCGCACGGCGACCCCCTGGGCGAGGCTGCGGCACAGAGCGTTCCGGCGAAGAAGGCCGGGGCGAAGAAGACGACCGCGAAGAAGGCCACGCTGCCGGACTCCGCCACCGAGGCCGACGACAGGCTCTCCTTCGCCGGCGAGGCACTGGCCGCGTCGGACGCGAGCGGGCCCGTCGACCCCGAGGTGCCCGGCACCGCTCCGACGGCCGAGGTGACGCCGGAGCCGGCCGTGAAGGCCGCGGCGAAGCGCCCGGCCGCCGCCAGGAAGACGCCCGCCACGAAGTCCCCGGCGAAGAAGACCACCACCGCGAAGAAGACCGCGACCGCGAAGAAGACCGCGACCGCGAAGAAGACCGCGACCAAGAAGGCGCCGGCGAAGAAGGCCGGCGCGACGTCCACCGCGAAGCGCACGGCCTCGCCGGGCCGCAAGACCGCCGCGCGCAAGGCCACGACCGCCACCGGGACCACGTCGCCCACGTCACCTCCGGCCACGCCGCAGAACCCGGCCAGCGCGGACGCTCCCGCGTCCGACTGAGAGGACCCGCCGGCCCTGCCACTCACTGGGGCCGGCGGTGCACCTTCCACTGCGCGGCCTGGGCGACCGGCTTGATGACCATCAGGTCGACGTCCACGTGCCGCGGCCGCGTGGCGACCCACGTGATCGCGTCGGCGATGTCCTCGGCCACGAGCGGCTCGTCCACGCCCGCGTAGACGGCGTCGGCGCGCGTGCTGTCGCCGTCGAAGCGGGTCAGGCTGAACTCCTCGGTCCGGACCATGCCCGGCGCGATCTCCGTGATCCGCACGGGCTGTCCGTTGAGCTCGAGCCTCAGGGTCTCGGTGACGGCGGCCAGGGCGTGCTTGGCCGCGGTGTAGCCGCCGCCGCCCTCGTAGGTCACCCGGCCCGCGGTGGAGCCGACGTTGATGATCGTGCCGGCACCGGAGTTGATCAACGCCGGCGTCAGCGCCTTCGTCACCGCGACGGTGCCGAGGACGTTCGTCTCGTACATCCAGCGCCAGTCGTCCAGGTCGGCCTCGGTGACGTCCTCGAGGCCCTTCGCGCCGCCGGCGTTGTTGACGAGCAGGTCGAGCCGGTCGCCGACGGCCTCGGCCAGCCGGGCCACGTCGTCGGGGTTCGTGATGTCGCACGGCAGTGCGATGGCGTCGATCTCCTCGGCGAGCCGCTCGATGCGGTCGCGTCGGCGGGCGGCGGCCAGGACGGTGTAGCCGGCGGCCGACAGGGCGCGGGCCGTGGCCTCGCCGATCCCGCTGCTGGCTCCGGTGACGACGGCTGTGGGCATGGGGACAGCGTGCCAGAATGGATCGCATGGCTGCCCGAGGGATCCGTCGTGTCGCAATGCTGTCGGCGCACACCTCCCCCCTCGACCAGCCGGGCACCGGCGACGCGGGCGGCATGAACGTCTACGTCCTCGAGCTCTCGCGCCGGCTGGCCGCCCGCGGCATCGAGGTCGAGGTCTTCACCCGGGCCACCTCCCGCCATCTGCCTCCGGTCGTCGAGGCCGACGAGGGCATCCGCGTGCACCACGTCGCCGCCGGTCCCTTCGAGGGACTGACGAAGGGCGACCTGCCGAGCCAGCTCTGCTCGTTCGTCCGCGACGTGCTGCGCGTCGAGGCCTGGCACGAGCCGGGCTACTTCGATCTCGTCCACTCCCACTACTGGCTCTCGGGCCAGGTCGGCACGGTCCTGCGCGAGCGCTGGGGCGTCCCGCTCGTGCACTCGATGCACACGATGGCCAAGGTCAAGAACGCGTCGCTCGCGGCCGGCGACCGTCCCGAGCCCGTCGGCCGGGTCGCCGGTGAGGAGGAGATCGTCCGGTTCGCCGACCGGCTGATCGCCAACACCGCCGAGGAGCGGCGCGAGCTGATCGACCTGTACGAGGCCGACCCGCGCGCGGTCGCGGTCGTGCACCCCGGTGTCGACCTCGACGTCTTCAGCGCGAGCGAGCCCGACGACGAGCCGCCGCTCGTGGTCTTCGCCGGCCGGATCCAGCCGCTCAAGGCACCCGACGTGGTGCTGCACGCCTCGGCGCTGCTCGACGTGCCGCACCGGGTCGCGATCATCGGCGGGCCGTCCGGCAGCGGGCTGGACCGCCCCACCGAGCTCACCGACCTCGCCCACGAGCTGGGCATCGCCGACCGGGTGGAGTTCGTCCCCACGGTCACCCAGGCCGAGCTGGCCACCTGGTACTCGCGGGCCGCGGTCGTCTGCGTCCCGTCGTACAGCGAGTCGTTCGGGCTCGTCGCGATCGAGGCCCAGGCCTGCGGCACCCCCGTGGTCGCCGCGGCGGTCGGCGGCCTCACCACGGCCGTCGCCGACGGCGTCACCGGCACGCTCGTCGACGGGCACGACCCGGCCGCCTACGCGGCGGCGCTGCGGCCGTACCTCGCCGACCCGGAGTTCCGGTCCGACGCCGGCGCCAAGGCCGTGCGCCACGCGGAGTCGTTCGGCTGGGACGTCACCGCCGAGCGCACCCTCGACGTCTATGCCGCCGCCCTGCACGATCGCGAGGCGGCGCGGGAGGAGGCAGGATGACCGACGTTCGCGACGTGATCGTCAGCTCGCTCGACGACGCCGGCCTGGAGTACGTGCGCCACGGGCAGGACGTGTTCGAGGTCGAGCTGCCGGGGGAACGCAAGCTCAAGACCACGTGCCGCCTCGAGGTGGGCCGGCACGCGCTCGGCGTCCACGCCTTCGTGGCGCGCAACCCCGACGAGAACCACGAGGCCGTCTACCGCTGGATGCTGGAGCGCAACCTCAAGCTGTTCGGCGTCGCCTTCGCGATCGACTCCGCGGGCGACATCTACCTCGACGGCCGGCTGCCGCTGGAGGCGGTCACCGCCGACGAGCTCGACCGCCTGCTGGGCTCGGTGCTGTCGTACGCTGACGAGTCCTTCAACACGATCCTCGAGCTCGGCTTCGCCTCGAGCATCCGCAAGGAGTGGCGCTGGCGCGAGTCCCGGGGTGAGCCCACGCGCAACCTCGACGCGTTCCGCCACCTGCGTCCCCAGGACTGAGCCGTGAAAGCCATCGTCTTCGCCGACGTCGTCGGCGCCTGGTCCTACGTCGGCGCCGTGCGCTTCGAGCGCGCCGCGGCGCTGTTCACGATCCTGACCGGTGAGCCGGTCGAGGTCTCCTATCGGGCCGCCACCTTCGACGCCTCCGCCCCGGCCGACGACGTCGTCGCCGCCGCTCGCATCACCGGCATCGACCTCAACGTCGACGAGGTGGTGCCGGCCGACTCCACCGACGCGTGGCGCCTCCTGACGTGGGCGGCGGAGTCCGGGCCCGAGGTCCAGCGCGAGCTCCTGCACCAGCTGTGGCGGGCCCACTTCCTCGAGGGCGCCGACATCGCCGACGGCTTCGTGCTGGCCAGCCGTGCCGCCCTCGTGGGGCTCGACCTGGAGACCTCCGAGGCCCTCCTGGCGAGCGACGAGCTGGTGGTCGAGGTGGGGGAGCAGCGGACCACCGCCGCCGCCATCGGGGCCGACGCCGCGCCGTTCGTCGTGGTCGAGGCGCGCTACACGCTCGCGGGCGTGCACTCGCAGGACGACTACCTGCGGGCCCTGCAGTCCATCACCGCGCAGTCCTGAGCCGGGCTCCCGGGCGCGGCACTAGGCTGTCGCCATGAGCACCTTGATCCTGCTGCGTCATGGTCACAGCGAGTGGAACGCCCTCAACCTGTTCACCGGATGGGTCGACGTCGACCTCAACGAGCAGGGGCTCCAGGAGGCGCTGCGCGCCCCGGAGCTGCTGCGCGAGGCGGGCCTGCTGCCCGACGTCTCGCACACCTCGCTGCTGCGGCGCGCGATCCGCACGGCCGAGATCACCCTGAACGGCATCGACCGCCACTGGATCCCCGTGAAGCGCAGCTGGCGCCTCAACGAGCGCCACTACGGCGCCCTGCAGGGCAAGGACAAGAAGGCGACCCTCGAGGAGTTCGGCGAGGAGCAGTTCATGACGTGGCGGCGCTCGTACTCCACGCCCCCGCCGGCGCTGGCCGACGACTCGGAGTTCAGCCAGGTGGGCGACGCCCGCTACGCCGACCTGCCGAACGAGCTGATGCCGCGCACCGAGTGCCTGGCCGACGTGCTCGTGCGGATGCTGCCGTACTGGTACGACCAGATCGTTCCCGACCTCCGCGCCGACAAGACGGTGCTCGTCACCGCGCACGGCAACTCGCTGCGCGCGCTGGTGAAGCACCTCGACGGGCTCGGTGAGGAGGAGGTCGTGGGACTGAACATCCCCACCGGCATCCCGCTGGTCTACGACCTCGACGACGACCTCAAGCCCACGCAGCGCGGGGGCCAGTACCTCGACCCCGACGCCGCGGCGGCCGCCATCGCCGCCGTGGCCAACCAGGGCCGCTGACTAGGCGTACTTGTAGCCCAGCCCCCGCACGGTCGTGAGGATCGTGGGGTGGGCCGGGTCGTCCTCGATCTTGGCGCGCAGGCGCTTGACGTGGACGTCGAGGGTCTTCGTGTCGCCCACGTAGTCGGCGCCCCACACCCGGTCGATCAGCTGGCCGCGGGTCAGGACGCGACCACTGTTGCGCAGGAAGAACTCGAGCAGCTCGAACTCCTTGAGCGGCAGCTTCACCTCTCCGCCGTCGACCGTGACCAGGTGACGGTCAACGTCCATCCGAACGCCGCCGACCTCGATCACCGCGTCGTCGTCGACCTCCTCGGGCGCGCCGCGACGCAGCACCGCCCGGATCCGCGCCACCAGCTCACGCGGGGAGTAGGGCTTGGTGACGTAGTCGTCCGCTCCCAGCTCGAGCCCGACGACCTTGTCGACCTCGGTGTCCTTCGCACTGACCATGATGATCGGCACCGAGGACGTCTGGCGGATCGTGCGGCACACCTCCGTGCCCGACAGCCCCGGCAGCATGAGGTCCAGCAGGACGATGTCGGCACCGCCGCGCTCGAACGCGGTCAGCGCGTCGGGGCCGGTCTCGGCGACCGCGACGTCGTAGCCCTCCTTGCGCAGGACGTACGACAGGGCCTCGCTGTAGCTGGCCTCGTCCTCGACGATCAGGACCTTGGTCACTCGAACTCTCCTTCATCGACGTCCCGCGCCGGCAGTACCAGCGTGAAGGACGAACCGAGGCCTGGTTCACTCCAGACCTCGACGGAGCCGCCGTTGCCGGCGGCGACATGCTTGACGATCGACAGGCCCAGGCCCGTGCCCCCGGTGGCGCGGGCGCGCGCCGGGTCGACCCGGTAGAACCGCTCGAAGATCCGGTCCTGCTCCTCCGGCGGGATGCCCACGCCGTGGTCGGAGACGGTGATGCGGATGTCCTCGCCGTCGCCCGTGGCGGAGACCGCGACGACCGAGCTGTCGGGGCTGTAGGTGACGGCGTTCTCGACGAGGTTGCTGACCGCGGCGTGCAGCTGGGCCCGGTCGCCCTGGACGTAGAGGTCGGGCTGGACGTCCTGCGAGATGGCGATGGACTTGGCTTCCGCGTCGGTGAGCGAGTGCTCGATCGCCTCGGCCACGAGCTCGCCGACCTTCACGAGCGCGGCATCGTCGCTGGCGACGTCGGCCTGCAGCCGGGACAGGTCGATGATCTGCTGCACGAGGCGAGTCAGGCGCTCACCCTCGGTCTGCATGCGGCCCGCGAACCGGTCGACCGCCTCGGGGTCGTCGCGCGCCTCGCTGACCGCCTCGGCGAGCAGGCTGATCGCGCCGATGGGGGTCTTCAGCTCGTGGCTGACGTTGGCGACGAAGTCGCGGCGCAGGGCCTCGACGCGCTGCTCGCTCGTGCGGTCCTCCACGAGAGCGAGCATGAGCCCGTGCGACAGCGGCGCGACCCGGGCGCGGACGTAGACGAGCGGCCGGCGGCGGATGCGGATCTCGAACTCGTCCTCGCGGACCTCGCCGTCGCGGCGGACCTGCCGGACCAGGTCGAGCAGCTCACCGCTGCGCAGCCGGTCGTCGTCGGTGACCAGGCCGAGAGCGATCGCCGGCGCGGAGGCGCGCAGGACGCGCTCCTCCTGGTCGAGGACCACGGCCGAGGACCGCAGCACCGACAGCACGGTCGCGATGTCCGGCGGGACGGCCGCGGCGGGAGCGGGCGGGACGACCTCCTGGGATCGCTCGGAGAACCGCCACACGTACGTGATCACGGCGCCGAGCACGATGCCGGCAGCGCCGGCCAGGATCTGGGAGACCTCCACGGGACCGATCGTAGGCCGACGACACGCGCCGGCCACCATCGCGGCGGGCCCGAGAGGCACGGTTTCCGCTGGCGTTCACCCCCCGTTCACCGCAGGTCGTCTCGCATTCATGCGGCGCGCCTACCGTCGAGCCATGCGCGACCAGTACTACGAGCAGCTCGACGTCATCGTCGACGAGCTCGTCCTCATCACCGACCGGGTGCGAACCGCGGTGGCCGACGCCACGACCGCACTGCTCGACACCGACATCGCCACCGCCGAGGCGGTCATCGGCTCCGACCGTGGCATCGAGGAGGCGATCGACGAGGTGGAGGAGCGGGCCCTCGTGCTGCTGGCGACCCAGCAGCCCGTCGCCACCGACCTGCGGCAGCTCGTCTCGACCCTGCGGATGGTGGCCGACCTGCAGCGCATGAGCGCGCTGGCCGTCCACGTCTCCAAGATCGCCCGCCGCCGCGCGCCCGAGGCGGCCGTGCCGCTGCCGGTGCAGCCGCTCATCCGTGACATGGCGCGGGTCGCCCACTCGATGATCGGGTCGGCTGCCCGGATCGTCTCCGAGCGCGACCTCGGCGCGGCCGCCGAGCTCGAGATCGAGGACGACGAGATGGACCGCCTGCGCCAGGAGCTCTTCCGGGTCCTGCTCGACGGGACGTGGGAGCACGGCGTCGACACGGCGATCGACCTCGCTCTGCTGGGTCGCTACTACGAGCGCATCGGCGACCACGCCGTCAGCATGGCCCGCCGCGTCGTCTACCTCGTGACGGGCGAGCTTCCCGTCGCCTGACCTGCGGAACGCGAACGGCCCCGGCGATCGCCGGGGCCGTTCGTCGTGCTCGGGGTGAGGATCACGACGAGGGCGGGGACGTGTCCTTCTGCTCGACGTCGGACTGGTCCTCGCCGCCCTCGGCCGGGTCGGACTCCTGCTCCTGGACGGCCTTGGCCTCGCCGGTGGGCCGCTTCGCGACGTCGGCGTACATCTCGGTGCGGGCCACGACCGGGACCTCGATGCTGACGTCCCCACCGGGGGTGGCCGCGAAGCTGATGACCACGTAGTCGCCGGCCGCGATGTCGCTCTTGACGACGATCTCGCCCGCCGTGCCCAGCGTCAGCAGCGTGTCGGGCTTCAGCGTGATCGGACGGGCCAGCTTCTTCGCGGCGCCGTCGACCGTGACCGACTCGATGGTCTGGTTCTCGGTGGACAGCAGGCCGCCGGAGAAGGTGGCGGTGCCGTCGGCGTTGTCCACGAATAGTCCGTTGTAGACGCCGATCGGGCCCGTGCGCAGGTTCGAGCCGACAGCGGCTTGGTACTGCTGGTTCGTCTGGGCGCCGAAGCTGGTGCCGCAGGCGGAGAGCGCGAACGGGGCGGCGACGGCCAGGGCGATGGCGGCAAGGGTGCGACGTGTGCTCACGCAGGCATGGTATCCGGGGCACCCGGGAGCGAAGGCAGGCAGGGTACTCGTTCCGCCATGTTATTCTGGTCACCTAGGAAAGGTGCTTTCTCCATGGCTTTCTCTGTCGGCGAAACCGTCGTGTACCCCAATCATGGCGCGGCGGTGATCGAAGACATCGAGGTCCGGAACATCAAGGGCGTGGACCGCACGTACCTCGTTCTCCGGATCATCGCTCAGAACGATCTGGTCGTCCGCGTCCCCTCCGACAACGTCGATCTCGTGGGCGTCCGCGACGTGGTCGATGAAGCAGGACTCGAGCGGGTCTTCAGCGTGCTCCGTGCCGAGCACGTCGAGGAGCCCACCAACTGGTCCCGACGTTACAAGGCGAACCTGGAGAAGCTGCACTCCGGCGACGTCCTCAAGGTGGCCGAGGTCGTGCGCGACCTCTGGCGCCGCGATCACGAGCGCGGCCTCTCGGCCGGCGAGAAGCGGATGCTGGCCAAGGCGCGTCAGATCCTCGTCTCCGAGCTCGCGCTCGCCGAGAACACGAACGAGGACAAGGCCGAGATCCGTCTCGACGAGGTCCTCGCCTCCTGACGCAGCAACCCATTCACTGACGAGCGCCCGGCTTCGGCCGGGCGCTCGTCTGTTGTGGCGCGGTCACCACCAGGTCAGGCCGAGGGCGACGAGGTCCTCCACGAGCTCCTCGCGAGTCAGGGGAGGATCGTCGTCCAGCACGAAGCTCACGGCCAGCGACTCCACCGCCAGGACGATCAGCCACGAGGAGCGGGCCGGGTCGCGACGCCGGGCGCCGGGAGGCTGCCGGCCGCCGAGGTAGGCGCGCAGCACGTCGCGCACCCGTCGCTCCAGGCCGAGTCGGTCGTCGAGGTGACGCGACGCCGGCAGCTCCTGCCACACCACGCGCAGCAGTGTGGGGTCGCGCTCGAGTGCCGAAAGCAGGGCCTCGGCCGTCGCCCGGGCCATCGCCTCGGGATCCTCGTGCACGTGGTCGACCAGTGAGGCGACCACGTCCTCGGCGAGCCGGTCGACGTACCGCGCGGTGACCTCCTCGACGATCGAGGCCTTGTCGGGGAAGTACTGGTACAGCGAGCCGGGGCTCACCCGGGCCCGGTCGGCCACGCGGTTCGTGGTGAGCCGGTCGTAGCCGTCGGCCACCAGCACCTCGCGGGCCGCGGCGACGATCCGGTCGACCATGTCGCGCGAGCGCTGCTGACGGGGGAGCTTCCTCAGGGCCATGACGCGAATTGTATGCGAGCAATTACTCGTGTCACGGTGTCGTCATGACGACGGTCCAGAGTCCGCCCGCCCGCTTCCGGGCCGGGGGAGAGCGCAACGTGAGGCTGGGCCGGGTGCTCAAGGTCCTCGCCGGGGTGCGTGAGGTCGACGAGCTCCTGATGGCGCGGATCGGCCGGGGGTTCACCCAGCGCGACGAGCTGGGCGCTCGGCTGGCTGCGGCGATGCGCCTGCCGGTCGGCGATCCCGAGCGCGTGTCCATGGCGCAGTTCCGCTCCGCGCTGGAGCACGGCGTCGACGCCGAGGCGCCGCCCGCGCTCGCGGAGTTCGTGGGGACCTTGCGGGAGGACCCGCCCTGGCTCAACCGTGACCTGGTGGAGGAGGGGGCGCGGGTCTTCCGGCGCTTCGGGCGGAACGCGGCCGACGTGCTGCTGCAGCTCTCGCTGATCGGCGGCTACCGGTTCGGCGGGCCTCCGGACCTGCTCGTGGCGACCGGAGCGCTGGCCGGGGAGAGCACGCAGCGTCGGCTCGCCGAGACCCAGTCGTGGGCGGTGGCGGTGACGACGGCCGGCGGCCTCGACGTGCACGGCGAGGGCTGGCGCACGACGGCGCACGTGCGGGCGATGCACGCGCTGGTGAACCACACGTTCGAGCCGCGGTGGGACGTCGAGCGGTGGGGCCTGCCGATCAACCAGGCCGACCAGGCGGGCACGCTCGGCCTGTTCGACGGCACGGTGCTGATCGGGGTGAAGGCGCTCGGGGTGCCGGTGGGCCAGGACGACTCACGTGCCGTGATGCACCTGTGGAAGTACGTGGGCTGGCTGATGGGCGTGGACGAGCCGTGGCTGGTGGACTCCGAACGCGAGCGCCAGCGGATCAACTACCACGTCGTGCTGGCCCAGGACGGGATCACCGAAGCGGGACCGCGGCTCTCGCAGGACATCATCGCCGTGCTCGGCCGGTTGCCGCACGGGCGCTGGAAGACCGAGCGCACCCTCAGCATGCTGAGCCTGTTCCTCGGCCGCGAGAGCATGCGCGAGCTCGGACTGCCGTGGCGACCTCCGTGGGCGCACGTGATGCTCTGGGTGGCCAACTCGGCGCGGCACCGGGTGCTGGGGCGGCTGCCCGGCGGGAGGTGGCGCCTCGAGGAGAGCGGCGCCCGCGTCGCGCAGAAGATCCTCGCGGAGTACTACGCGTCCGACGACCGCGCCGTGGCCGATCTGCCCACCTGAGCCGCCGCATTCTCAGACGTAGCGCTCCAGAATGCTGGACTCGGCGAGGCGGGAGAGGCCGTCGCGCACGCCGCGGGCCCGCAGGTCGCCCACGCCCTCGACGGCCTGGAGGTCGTCGAGGCTGGCGCCCAGCAGGCGCTGCAGCGTGCCGAAGTGCGTGATGAGGCGCTCCACCACCGAGCCGGGCAGGCGCGGGATGCGCGCGAGCAGCCGGTAGCCGTGCGGCGAGACCGAGGCGTCGAGCGAGTTGCCGTCGCCGATCTGCAGGGCGGCGGCGACGACACCGAGGTCGAGCACCTCCTGCGACTCCAGCGCGGCCAGCTCGTCGAGGACCTTGACCACCTGGTCGTCGGCGCCGGCGGGCAGGTAGTCGCGCACCACGAGGGTGCGCTCGGACTCGACCCCGCCGACGAGCTCGTTGAGCTGCAGCGACAGCAGGCGGCCGTCGGAGCCGAGCTCGAGGACGTACATGTCGATCTCGTCCGAGATGCGTCGCACCATCTCGAGACGCTGGGCCACCGCGGTGACGTCGCGGACGGTGACGAGGTCCTCGACCTCGAGCGCCGAGAGCGCGTCGGACACCTCGTCGAGGCGGGTGCGGTAGCGCTCGAGCGTCTGCAGCGCCTGGTTCGCGCGGCTGACGACGACCGTGGGCTCCTCGAGGACGTAGCGCTGGTCGTCCTGGTAGAGCGCGATCGTGTGCATCGACGCCGACACGGAGATCACCGGGACGCCGGTCTGCCGGGCCACGCGCTCGGCGGTGCGGTGGCGGGTGCCGGACTCGGTGGTGGGGATCGACGGGTCGGGCATGAGGTGCACCGCGGCCCGCATGATCCGCGTGGCCGAGGAGTCCAGGATGATCGCGCCGTCCATCTTCGCCAGCTCGCGGACGCCGGTGGCCGTGAAGGGCACGTCGAGGGCGAAGCCGCCCGTGGAGATCGAGTCGACGATCCGGTCCTGGCCGATCACGATCAGGGCGCCGGTGCGCCCGCGCATGATGCGCTCGAGTCCCTCACGCAGCGCCGTTCCGGGCGCGACGGAGGTGAGTGTGGCCCTCAGGTCCGGAACCGCCACGACATCCCCCGCTCTCGGTCATGGACGTGGTCGCCTCATCCTAGGGCAGCGCCCGGAGCGCGGCGGCCAGATCTCCGGTTCGCAGCACCTTGAGGCCTACGCGGTCGAGGTTCTCGCTGCCCATGGGGACGATCGCGTGGGTGAAGCCGATCCGCGCGGCCTCGCGCAGCCGGGCCTCCAGCCCGCGCACGGGACGGACCTCGCCGGCGAGTCCGACCTCGCCGATGGCGACGAGCCCGCCGGGCAGCGGCGAGCCACCCGCGGCCGAGATGACGGCCAGCGCAACGGCCAGGTCGACCGACGGCTCGTGCAGGCGGGCACCGCCGACCGAGGCGGTGTAGACGTCCTGGTTGCCCAGCGAGACACCGGTCTTGCTCAGCACCGCCAGCAGCATCGCGACGCGGGAGGAGTCCAGGCCGCTGGAGGAGCGCCGGGGCGACGGCGTGGTGGCGGCGACGGTGAGGGCCTGGACCTCGGCCAGCAGCGGCCGGCGCCCCTCCATCGTGACCGTGACGCACGTGCCCGGGACCGGGGACTCGTGACGCGAGACGAACAGCCCCGTCGGATCGGGCACCTCGACGATCCCGGCGTCGACGAGGTCGAAGCACCCGATCTCGTCGACCGGGCCGAACCGGTTCTTGGTGGCGCGCAGCAGCCGCAGCCGGCTGGTGCGGTCGCCCTCGAACTGCAGGACGACGTCGACGAGGTGCTCGAGGACGCGGGGGCCGGCGACCGACCCGTCCTTGGTGACGTGGCCGACCAGGAGGGTGGCGATGCCCTCGGCCTTGGCGCGCCCGATCACCGTGGCAGCGACCTCACGCACCTGGGTGACACCGCCGGGGACGCCCTCGATCGAGGCCGACCCGATGGTCTGGACCGAGTCGACGATCAGCAGGCTGGGCTTGACCGCGTCGATGTGGGTGAGCAGGCCGCCGAGGTCGGTTTCGGCGGCGAGGAAGAGCTCGTCGGCCAGGGCGCCGGTGCGCTCGGCACGCAGCCGGACCTGGGCGGCGGACTCCTCGCCCGAGACGTACAGCGTGCGGCGGCCGGCGCGGGCCCAGCGTGCGGCCACCTCGAGCAGCAGCGTGGACTTGCCCACGCCCGGCTCGCCCGCCATCAGCATCACGGCACCGGAGACGACACCACCGCCGAGGACGCGGTCGAGCTCGGGGATGCCCGAGCCCACGGAGGCCGCCTCCGTGGCGGTGACCTGGGCGATCGGGACGGCGGGGCTGGAGACCGGGCCGGCCGTCGTGCGGCCGTTGCGCGAACTGCCGCCGACGACGTCGACGGTGCCCCACGCCTGGCACTCGCCGCAGCGGCCGACCCACTTGGCGGTGGTCCAGCCGCACTCGGAGCAGGCGAACGCGGAGGCGGTCTTCGGTGGCATGGAAGGAGCCTAGACGCGAGGTCCGACAGACCTCGGGATCAGATGCGGACGGTCCCGTCGGGCGTCTCGAACTCGGCCGCGAGGATGCCCGGCGCGCCGTTCGGGGCGACCCACCGGACCTCGATCTGCTCGAGGGCGCCGACGGCCGGCTCGCCCAGCCAGTCGGCCAGGCGCTCGGGGCTTCCGGCGATCTCCAGGCCGACGAGCGCGATCTCGGTCTCGGCCATCTGCGAGGGGTGCTCCTCGGGCGGCACGCCCCAGCTCATGACGAACGGCAGCTGCGGATCCGCGCGCATGCCGTGGACGCCGATCTGCTGCCACGTGAGGTTGTAGCCGTCGGGACGGTGGCGGTTGCCCGGCACGGCGTGACGGCCGATGCGGTGCTCCACGGACGTGATGTCGTCGACCGAGACGCACCAGCCCATCCAGCCGCCGCCGAGCTCGGAGCGTGCCTTGACGGCCTGGCCGAAGGGCGCCTTGTCGGAGGCGGGGTGCTCGAGCGCCTCGACGACCTCGAGGTACTGACGGTTCCTCAGCGGCAGGATCATGTTGTTGGTGCCGAAGCGGGGATGGACGCCGCCGGCCTGGAACACGGCGCCGAACTTCTCACTCAGCTCGGTCGTGGTCTCGATGAGACCGGCCGGACCGACTGCGAACGACAGATGATCGAGGTGCATACGGCATTGTTGCCCGTCATGTGATCGCGGTCGCAGTCAGGGTCACCTTGGGTCGGCGGGGTGCGGCACCGGCCGTCCCGCCGCGACGAAGCGCTCGCAGTGGACGACGAGCTCGGCGTAGCCGGCCTCGCCCATCAGCGCCGTCAGCTCGGCGCGATTGCCGACGTAGACCGGGTCGGCAGCCACGTGGGCCTCGGTGTTCGACGAGCAGTACCAGTCGAGGTCGGCGCCGCCCGGGCCCCACCCGGCGCGGGTGTACTCGCCGATGCTGACCTCGGTGTAGGACGAGCCGTCGCCCGGGTCGACCTCGCGGAACTGACGTCGCAGGGGCAGCTGCCAGCACACGTCGGGCTTCGTCGTGTGGGGCTCGAGGCCGGTGGCCAGGGCGTGGGCGTGCAGCGCGCAGCCGTAGCCGCCGGGGAAGTCGCGGGAGTTGTGGAAGATGCAGGCGCCGTCCGCGACGCGCGTCTTCAGCTCGCCGTCCTGGTCGCGCTCGGTCCACCCGTCGCGGTGCCCCAGGTCGTGCAGCTCCCACTCGGTGGGGTCCAGCCGCTCCACGAAGCCGGCCACCCGGGCGTGGTCGTCCTCGTCGCTGAAGTGGGCCCCGAGGGTGCAGCAGCCCGAGTCGGGGGCGTCCGCGTAGATGCCAGGGCAGCCGGCGCCGAAGATGCAGGTCCACCGCGACGTGAGCCACGTGAGGTCGCAGCGGAAGACCTCGGTGGCGTCGTCGGGGTTCGCGAACTCCACGAAGGAGCGGGGAAATCCCAGGTCGACCTCGGGCACGGTCACACAGTAGGTCACGTGGCGGCGCCACGTAGGGTTGACGAACGTGATGACCGGGGGACGACCCACCACGGCGTGGTGCACGATCGCGGGCGCCGCGTCGGCGCTCGTCGTGCTCGGCCTGTACTGGCCCGGCCGCCTGCCCGGCGCGGGTGCGGCCACCGAGATCCTGCTGGTCGCCGCCGGCGCGCTGCTGGGGCACACGCTGCTGGTGGAGCGTGGCCGCCCGCTCGGGCCCGCCCTGGGAGCCGGACTGCGGCTCCTCGTGCCGCCACTGCTCGTCCTTGTCGCCACCGGGCTCGCGGTGCAGCGCTGGGTCGACGTCCGTGCGTGGGACCCCGTGCTGGACGAGGTCCGCGACGCAGCCGTCGCGGCCACCAACGTCCGCGGAGTCGCCGCCGAGTCGCCCGTCTCCCTCTTCTGGATCGTCGCGCTGCTGGTGCAGTCGGCCGCGCTCGTCCTGGTGCTGCGCTGGGTCGCTGGCCGGCTCGCGAGCGGACTCGGCCTCATCGTGCTCGCGCTGTCGGTCGCTTCGTTCGCCTGGTGGGCGTTCGACCCGGCGGGGCATCTCGGGGCGAGGTTCTGGCCGGTCGGACTCGGCGTCCTGGTGTCCCTGGCGATGGCCCGGCGGCCCGAGGCGGCCGGGCGGCGGGAGCTCGCGGTCATCGCCTGGCTCACGACGCTGGCCGTGGCGGGCGTCGCCGTTCTCGGAACGGGCGGGGTGCTGGACACCGTCACGGGCGCCGTGGTCGGCCTCATCCTGGTGCTGAGCGGGCCCGCCCCGGGCTCGCCCGCGGTCCTGCTCGGCCCGCGGCTGGCCGCCTGGTTCGGCGCCGTCGCCTGGGCCGGTCTGTGCTGGGCGGGCCCCGCGCTGCGGCTCGCGCCCGAGGTGATCGGACGCGAGCTCGGCCTGCGCGACCGTGCCTTGCTGCTCCTGATGGTGGGTGCCGTCGCCGTCGCCACGGTGGGCCTGATCGCCGCCGTGCGCGCGCTCGTCGATCGCGGCGGGGTCTGGGTCGGCGTCGCGGCCGCCTCGGTCCTGGCCGCCTTCCTGGTCACCGTGCCGGGCCTGGGCCGGGTCGAGGCGATCGAGAGCGACGTCGCCCGCGTCGAGACCGTGATGACGGCCGACCTGCCCGACTGCCTCGGTGCGATGACGATGGCGGCGGTGAGCGACGGTCGTGACTGCGCCAACCCTGAGCTCGACGGCGTCATCCGTCCGCCCCTGAACCGGGCCCGGTGGGACTTCGAGTCCTACCTCGACTGCTGGTCGGACCCGAGCGACGCCGATCTCGACGTCTGCCAGCTGGGGGAGGACGCGAGCCCGGACCCCGATGTGCCCCGCGTGCTCGTGCTGGGCGACTCCCACGCCCGCGTGCTGCTGGGCGCCTTCCGCCGCCTCGATGAGCGCGGCGTGATCGAGGTCGACGCCGCGACGAAGGCCAGCTGCGGGTGGAGCACCCTGCCGGTCCTGGACCGCAGGGACACCGAGCGTGGCCCGCGGTGCGACGTGTGGCGCGGGCGGCTGGCGGAATGGCTGGTCGACCACGTCCAGGACTACGACGTCGTCGTCACCACCGCGTACAACGGCCGGATGAAGGGCCCGGACGCCCGCCAGGTGGCCAGCCACGTGGAGGCCTGGAAGCCGGTGGTCGAGGCGGGCGTGCCGGTCGTGGCGCTGCGCGACAACCCGCGGCTCGAGGAGGACACCCTGGACTGCCTGACCGAGCTCGACTCGCGCGAGTGGTCGAGGTGCGACGTCCCGGTCGAGGACCTCGTCCCGGAGTTCGATCCCTTCGAGCCGGCGGCGGAGCAGCTCGAGGGCGCCCACTTCATCGACACCAGGCCCCTCTTCTGCGCCGACGGCCGGTGCCCGGCCGTGATCGGCGGGGTCAACGTCTACCGCGACTACAACCACGTCTCGGCGACCTACTCGGCGACGCTGGCGCCGGTCCTCTATCGCGAGATCGCCCGCACCGGGGTGTTCGAGCCGCGGTGGACCGCTGCGCAGGCGGTCGCCTCGATGTCAGACTGAGCCCATGCGCATCGGCGTTCTCGACATCGGTTCCAACACCGGGCACCTGCTCATCGTCGACGCCTTCCGGGGCGGACCGCCGGTGCCGGCCCACTCCTTCAGCGAGCCGCTGCGGCTCGCGGAGAACCTCGACACCGACGGTCACCTCACCCGCGAGGGCATCGACCGGCTCGCCAAGTACGTGGTCGAGGCGGGCTCGCAGGCCGAGGACAAGGGCGCCGAGCGCGTGCTGGCCTTCGCCACCTCGGCGGTGCGCGAGGCGGGCAACGCCGACGAGGTCATCGCCCGCGTCGCCGAGGCCAGCGGCATCCAGCTGCAGATCCTCCCCGGTGACGACGAGGCGCGGCTGACGTTCCTCGCGGTGCGCCGCTGGTTCGGCTGGTCGTCGGGCCGGCTGGGCGTGTTCGACATCGGCGGCGGCTCGCTCGAGCTCGCGGTCGGGTCGGACGAGACGCCCGACACCGCGACTTCGCTTCCCCTCGGAGCCGGCCGACTCACCCGCGAGTGGCTCGACCGAGGCCTCGACCACGACGACCTGCGCCGTGAGGTGCGACGCGAGATCGGTGCCGTCGCCGGCCCGCTGCTGCGCGGCGGGCCCTTCGACCAGGCGGTCGCGACCAGCAAGACGTTCCGCTCGCTGGCGCGGATGTGCGGTGCTGCCCCGTCGGGCGACGGCCCCTACGTGCGTCGCACCCTGAAGCACCGCGACCTCGTCGAGCTGGGCCAGGAGCTGCGGGTCGCGTCCGACGAGCAGATCGCCGCGATGCCCGGCGTGTCCGCCCTGCGCGCGCACCAGATGCGAGCGGGCGCCGTGGTGGCCGAGGCGACGATGGAGCTCTTCGGGCTGGAGGAGCTGCTCATCTGTCCGTGGGCCCTGCGCGAGGGTGTGCTGATCGAGTACCTGGACCACATGTGACCAGCACCGCTCTAGGCTGGGAGTCGTGAGCACGCGCTCGAGCGACCCGATGGTCTCGCTGTCCACGTCGTCGGTCTACCCCGAGGGCACGGCAGCCGGCTTCGCGACCGCGGCGCGGCTGGGCTACGACGGGGTCGAGGTGATGGTGGGCCTCGACGAGGTCAGCGCCGACACCACCGCGATCAAGGCCCTGGCGTCGTCGCACGACATCCCCGTGGTCTCGATCCACGCGCCCTGCCTGCTGGTGACCCAGCGCGTGTGGGGCACCGACCCGTGGGGCAAGCTGCACCGCAGCGCCGAGATGGCGCTCGACGTCGGCGCCGACACCGTGGTGGTGCACCCGCCCTTCCGCTGGCAGCGCGAGTACGCCCGCGGCTTCGTCGAGGGGATCACCCGGCTCGAGGACGAGTACGACGTGGCGTTCGCGGTGGAGAACATGTACCCGTGGCGCTCGGGCAAGCGGGAGTTCCAGGCCTACGCGCCCGGGTGGGACCCGGTGCCCTTCGAGTACGAGAACGTCACGGTGGACTTCTCGCACAGCGCCACCTCGCGGATCGACTCCATGCAGCTCATCGACGACCTGGGCGACCGGCTGGCGCACATCCACCTCGCCGACGGATCCGGGTCGATGAAGGACGAGCACCTCATCCCCGGCCGCGGCACGCAGGGGTGCGACAAGCTGCTGGGCCACCTCGCCGACCGGGGCTTCACCGGTCACGTCGTGGTGGAGGTCAACACGCGCAAGGCCGCCGACCGCGACGCGGACCTGCTGGAGGCGCTGGCCTACGCGCGGCTGCACCTGGCGCCCACGCCCGTCTGAGCCGGGTCAGGACCGCTGGGCGACGCAGAACTCGTTGCCGGCCGGGTCGGTGAGCGTGACCCACCGGAAGCTCTCGTCGCCGCGCTCGGCGACCAGGCCGGCACCGGCCTCGCGCAGCCGAGCGACCTCGGCGTCGAGGTCGTCGGCGAGCACGTCGAGGTGCAGGCGGTTCTTGCCCGGCGTGGGGTCCTCCACCTTCTGGAAGGCCAGCGTGGGGCTGTCGGGCACGGAGACGATGACGTACCAGCCGTCGTTCTCCTCGGTGATGGTGCCGCCGGTCTGCTCGGCCCACCAGGTGGCCAACGCCGTGGCGTCGGTCGTGTCGCACGTGATCATCGCTGGAGTGACAGTCATGGGCCCACGCTAGGGCCGTGCCCCGACAGTCTGGTGGCGATGAGCGAGCCGACGACCAGTTGGAGCTGGTGGTAGACCATGAGCGGCAGGATCATCAGCGGGAACGTGGCTGCGGAGAACAGCACGCTGGCCATCGGCAGGCCCGCCGCGAGCGACTTGTTGGTCCCGCAGAAGTAGATCGCGATCCCGGCGCCGCGGCCGAACCGGCGCCCGGCCAGCCAGCAGAGCACCGACGAGACGGCCAGCAGCCCGACGCAGACGGCGCCCACCACGGCGCCGTCTCCCCAGTCGAGCACGCTCCACACGTCGGCGTTCGTGCCCCGGCTGAAGCCGGCGTAGACCACGAGCAGCACGGTCGACCGGTCGAAGCGTCGCAGTCCCGTCTCGTGGCGCACGAGCCACGGCCGCAGCCACCGCCGTGCGACCTGCCCGGCGAGGAACGGCACGAGCAGCAGGCCGACGATCCGCAGGACGGCCTCGGCGTCCACCGTGACGTCGCCCCCGAGGACCAGTGCCACCAGCAACGGCGTGAGGAAGACCCCGAGCAGGCTCGACGTCGAGGCCGCGACCACGGCGATCGCGCGGTCGCCGCCGGCAATCGACGTGAAGGCCACGGACGACTGCACCGTGGAGGGGACGAGGCACACGAACACGAGCGCGGCGAGCAGCTGCTGCGAGATCACGGCCGGCGCCAGCGGGGACAGGGCCAGGCCCATCAGCGGGAAGACCACGAACGTGACCGCCACGATCACGGCGTGCACGCGCCACGCGGTCAGGCCGTGCACCACCTCGGCGGTCGACAGCCGCGCCCCGTAGAGGAAGAACAGCGCGACGATGCCCACCTGGACCAGCACGGACACCACGTCGAGCACGACACCCTGCGCGGGAAGGGCGATCCCGAGGCCGGCCAGGCCCAGGATCATCAGCACGAACGGGTCGATGCGCACCGGGCCACGATAGGCCGCTTCGGCACGCCGTCGCCCGGGGGTCGCCGTCCGGTCGCCGTCGGTTCGTTCCACACTGGCACCGTGACTTCCATGAGTGAGACCACCATCGGCGCCGTCTGCGTCTTCTGCGGAGCGCGCGACGGAGCCCGCCCTGAGTACCTCGCCGCCGGGGAGCAGCTCGGTGCCGCACTGGCCCGCGCCGGAGTCGACCTGGTGTTCGGCGGCGGCGGGATCGGCATCATGGGGGCCGCCTCCCGCGCGGCCCGTGAACGTGGCGGCCGCGTCGTCGGCGTCATCCCCCAGTCGCTGCTCGAGCGCGAGGGCGGGCACCGCGGCGATCCCGACATGCACGTGGTGGAGACGATGCACGAGCGCAAGGCGCTGATGCACCAGCTGTCGGACGCGTTCGTCGTCCTGCCGGGCGGGCTCGGCACGTACGAGGAGTTCTTCGAGATCCTCACGTGGCGCCAGCTGGGCTTCCACGACAAGCCGATCGTCGTGGTCGACACCGCCGGCTACTACGGACCGCTGCGCGAGATCGTCTCGCACGGCGCGGCCGAGGGCTTCACCGGTCCCCGCGACGAGGAGCTGTTCACGATCGTCGCGTCCGTCGAGGAGGCGCTCGCCGTCCTGGGGATCGACGCGTGAGAGACGCCCGTCACGCCTGAGGGCAGGGCCGAAGCCGGGACGCGCCCGCAGGGAACTACCCTCGGACCCATGAGGATCGCGGTCGTCGGTGGCGGGGTCATGGGTGGCACGCTGGCCGAGGCGACGACGCGCGCCGGGCACGACGACATCGTCGTGATCGAGCGCAGCGCCGAGCGCCGGGCCGAGCTGGAGGCCCTCGGGCACGCCACCGCCGAGGACGTCGCCGCGGTCGCCGGGGCCGACGTGATCCTGCTCGTCGTGAAGCCCCAGGACGTCGCCACGGTGCTCCCGGGGATCGCCGCCTCGGTCGACGCCGGGGCCACCTTGGTCTCGCTCGCCGCCGGGGTGCGCACCGCCACGATCGAGGCAGCCCTGCCCGACACCGTCGCCGTCGTCCGCGCGATGCCGAACACGCCGGCCGTCATCGGGCGCGGGATGTTCGGCGTCTCACCCGGCAGCCGGGTGCCCGCCGACCGGCTCGAGGCCGTGGTCGACCTGCTCGACTCCGGTGGCGAGGTCGTCGTGGTCGACGAGTCCCACCAGGACGCGGTCACCGCGGTCTCCGGGTCGGGACCGGCCTACCTGTTCCACCTCGCCGAGCACATGATCGCCGCCGGCATCGAGGGCGGACTCGACCCCGAGGACGCGCGCACCCTCACGGTGCAGACCCTCGCCGGCGCAGCCGAGCTGCTGGCCGGCTCGGACGAGTCGCCCGAGGAGCTGCGCCGTCGGGTGACGTCGCCGAACGGCACCACGCACGCCGCGATCACCACGTTCGACCAGCACGGGGTGGGCGAGGGGATCCGAGCCGGCGTTCTCGCCGCGATCGCCCGGTCCGCGGAACTAGGGTGACGGGCATGGACGATCGCGCCGCGGTGGTGTTCGACGAGCACCTCACCGACTACGACTTCGGGCCTTCGCACCCGATGGCGCCGATCCGGGTCAAGCTGACCATGGCGCTCGCCGAGGAGCTGGGGGTGCTGGAGGACCTCGACGTCGTGGGTGCCCGGCCCGCCACCGAGCGCGAGCTGCTCAGCGTCCACACGCCCGACTACGTCGAGCGCGTGATCAACCTGAGCAAGCATCCGACGCACACCGACGCCGCCCACGGCCTGGGCACCGAGGACAACCCGGTCTTCCGCGGGATGCACGACGCCAGCGCCCTGATCGCCGGAGCGAGCCTGGAGGCCGCGCGCCTGGTCTGGACCGGCGAGCGCAAGCGAGCGATCAACGTCAGCGGTGGCCTGCACCACGCGATGCCCGGCCGCGCGAGCGGATTCTGCGTCTACAACGACGTCGCGATGGGCATCCAGTGGATGCTCGACCACGGGGCCCGGAAGATCGTCTACATCGACGTCGACGCCCACCACGGCGACGGCGTGCAGGCGATCTTCTACCACGACCCCCGGGTGCTGACGATCTCGTTGCACGAGTCGCCGCAGACCCTGTTCCCGGGCACCGGCTACTCCACCGAGGTCGGCGCCGAGGGAGCCGAGGGCTCGGCGGTCAACGTCCCGCTGCCGCCCGGAACCTCCGACGCCGGCTGGCTCCGCGCGTTCCACGCGGTGGTGCCGCCGATCGTCCGCGAGTTCGCGCCCGAGGTGATCGTCAGCCAGCACGGCTGCGACTCGCACATGGACGACCCGCTGACCAACCTCATGCTGAGCGTCGACGGGCAACGTGCGTCCTACCTGGCGGTGCGCGACCTGGCCGAGGAGGTCACCGCGGGCAAGTGGCTCGCCACCGGCGGGGGCGGCTACGCCGTCGTCGACGTCGTGCCGCGCGCGTGGGGCCACCTGCTGTCGATCGTCAGCGGTCATCCGCTCCCGCCCGAGACCGAGACGCCCGAGGCGTGGCGGCGGGCCGTGGAGGAGCTGCGCGGCCAGCCCGCGCCCACCCGGATGACCGACGGCCGGCGAGCGCTCTACCGGCGCTGGGAGGACGGGTACGACCCGGCCTCGTGGCTCGACCGATCGATCCAGGCCACCCGGACCGAGACTTTTCCCCTGATCGGCCTCGATCCCTCGTACTGACCGAAATCCCCGGCGCAACTGCGGGTTTGGGGGTACGGTCGCGGTACACAAGGAGCGGGTCGAGCGCGGACGGTACGCCAAGAGGCCATGAGTTTCAAATTTTTCGTTCCCAGGTGACCCTTCTGCCACTAGTCTTCACACCAAGCACGCGCGCTCACTCTCCGGTGGGGAAGCCGGAGAGCGCGCGTGCCCCTGGGAGGATGGTGTGAGATGTCTGAGGGAACCCGCTTCATGACCGTTGCCGAGGTCGCGGACCAGATCCGTGTCTCGAAGATGACGGTGTACCGGCTCGTGCATTCCGGCGAGCTCGAAGCCGTGCGTGTCGGCCGTTCCTTCCGTGTGCCTGAGCACGCGGTCGAGGAGCTGCTGCAGAAGTCGTTCTACCAAGCCGGCTGATCCGGCCCGAGGTCCGCGGGGGGCGGACCGACGGTCGCTGACGTTCCCCTGCCCACCGCTGTGTGCAGGCGGGGTGCGATCGCCTAGGGTTGGTCTGTCCTGTGTGAAAGATCAGATCGAGGTGAGTCGTGGGTTCTGTCATCAAGAAGCGCCGCAAGCGGATGTCGAAGAAGAAGCACCGCAAGATGCTGAAGCGCACACGCGTGCAGCGCCGCCGTCTGGGCAAGTGACCGATGGCCGGGGTCGTCCTCGTCACGGGCGCGGCCACGCCGGGCGTGGCACTCGCTGCGAGGCGCATCGCTGAAGCTGGTGATGCCAGGGTCGTCGCAGTCGACACGACCCTGCCCACCGACGATCTCGGGTCAGTCAAATTCGTGCGTGCGGACATCCGCACGCCGGTCATCTCCAAGGTTCTTGCCGTCGAGGACGTCGACACCGTGGTCCACATGGACCTGGCGCCGATGCGATCGCGCGGGGGCGGCAGTGCCACCAAGGAGATCAACGTCATCGGCACGATGCAGGTGCTCGCCGCCTGCCAGCGTTCCGACACCGTCCAGCGCGTCGTACTCGCCAGCAGTGCTGCCGTGTACGGCGCGTCGCCGCGTGATCCCGCGGTGTTCACCGAGTCCGCCACGGCACGCGGCGGCACGAAGTCCGGTTTCGCCAAGGACATCGTCGAGGTCGAGGGCTACACGCGCGGTTTCGCGCGCCGTCGTCCCGACGTCACCGTCACCACGCTGCGCATGGCGCAGTGGCTGTCGCCGCACTTCCCGACCGTGCTGGGGTCGTACTTCGCCAATCCCGTGCTCCCGGTCCCCATGGGCTTCGACGCCCGGTTGCAGCTGCTGCACCCCCAGGACGCGCTCGAGGTCATCTCGATGGCCGCGCTGTCCGACCGGCCCGGCACCTTCAACGTCGCGGGCGACGGCATCCTCATGCTCACCCAGGCCGCCCGGATCATGGGCAAGCCCACGATCCCGCTGCCGCCCCTGGGCTTCGGCTCGGTGCTGCGCCGGATGGTGCACTACATGGGCTCGGACGTGTCGCCGGGCGTCCACCGCCTGCTGACGTACGGCCGGGTGCTGGACACCACCGCCCTGCGCGAGATCTTCGGCTACAGTCCCCGGCACACGACGCGCGAGACCTTCGAGTGGTACGCCGAGGCGGCGCGCCCGGGTCTGCTGCACTCATGGGGGATCACGGGATGAAGGACGACCTCAAGGGCATCGGGACGTCGGGGCGCGCTGGTCGCGGCAACGGCTCGACGTCGCCCTCGCGAGCCGCGCGCACGCTCGCCGGGCCCGCCGCCAAGAAGGCGACTCCGAAGGCCCCCGCCAAGAAGGCCGCAGCGAAGAAGTCCGGCTCGGGCACGAAGCCCACCTCGGCCGCGCAGGCCGAGGCGGCCACCTCCGCCGCCGCCAAGGAGGCCGCCGCCACCGCCCCGGCGAAGAAGGCGACGAAGAAGACCACCAGGAAGGCGCCCGCGGCGAAGAAGCGCCCCGAGGCGCCGCAGCAGCCCACGGCGGCGCCCGAGGAGACCGCGCCCGGTCCCCAGCGTGAGCGTCACCTGCATGCCGTGCCCGAGGACGAGCCGCCCCGCCAGGAGCCGCCCCGCGAGGCCACCGCCGACATCGATCCCGAGGACGTGGCGGCGGCCTTCGCTGAGGGCGCCCGCCGGCTCATGGGCACCGACTGGCAGGTGAAGGTCGTCGACATCGTCGGCAACCTGCGCCGGCGTCTCTCGGGCGGCTACGAGGTGGACGAGTTCGGCCTCGACCCCGAGGTGCTCGACCTGCTCTCGAACCTCGTCGAGCCGCTGGCCGAGAGCTGGTTCCGCCTCGAGGTGCGCGGCGTGGAGAACATCCCCACCGACGGTGGCGCGCTGCTGGTGGCGAACCACTCCGGCACCGTGCCCGTCGACGGCCTGATCACCGGCTACGCCGTGCGCAAGCACACCGGCCGGCCGATCCGCCCGCTCGGCGCCGACCTCGTGTTCCGGCTGCCCTACGTGGGCCAGATCGCGCGCAAGATGGGCGCCACCCTCGCGTGCGCCGAGGACGCCGAGCGCCTGCTGACCTCCGGGGAGCTCGCCGCGGTGTGGCCCGAGGGCTTCAAGGGCGTCGGCAAGCCGTTCAGTGAGCGCTACAAGTTGCAGCGCTTCGGCCGCGGCGGCTTCGTCTCGTCCGCGATGCGCGCGCAGGTGCCGATCATCCCCGTGTCGATCGTCGGTGCCGAGGAGATCTACCCGCTGATCGGCAACATCCCGTCGCTCGCCCGGCTGCTCGGTCTGCCGTACATCCCCATCACGCCGTTCTTCCCGCTGTTCGGTCCGCTCGGCCTGATCCCGCTGCCCAGCAAGTGGATCATCGAGTTCGGCGAGCCGGTCCGCACCGACGCCTACCCGCCGGAGTCGGCCGACGACCCGATGCTCCTGTTCAACGTCACCGACCAGGTCCGCGAGACGATCCAGCAGACGCTGTACACGCTGCTGGTCGAGCGCGGCAATCCCTTCGTCTGATCCGCCCCAGGAGCACGCCCATGTCGCGACGCCCGGACCTGCTGCTCGACACCCCGACGCTCGAGCCGTCGGACGACCTCGTCCACCGGCTGGCCGCCGCGGCCCGCACGAGCGGCGTCACGGTCGCGGCTCCGCGCCGACGGCACCGCGTCGCCGTCGCGGTCGCGGCGTTCCTCGGCATCAGTGCCGTCTCCGTGGGTGGAGCGTGGGCGGTCGGTGCGATCGAGGTTCCCGGGCTGCCGCCGTCGCCGCTGCGCGAGGCCGTCGTGACGCCCGACCCGCCAGCACCGCAGGGCGAGCAGGGTGGCGCCCCGGCCGGCGACGCCGACCGTGGTGAGGGGTCCAGCGGCGGTGCCGTCGATCCCGGAGCGCCCTCGGGTCGCGAGACGGGCTCACCCGCGCGCGACGACGAGGCCGGACGCGGGGCCGACTCCCCGGCGGCCGACGCGCCGGTGAAGTACAAGGACCAGGGCGCGGAGCAGGGCAAGGACCAGGGCGCGGAGCAGGGCAAGGACCAGAGCAAGGACCCGGCTCCGGGTCGCGAGAAGGACCAGGGTCAGGGCGAGACCCGCAGCGAGGACAAGGGCGAGAACGGCCAGCACGGCGGGCAGGAGAAGAAGGGCCGCGGTGACGACACCTCGGTGCAGGAGCAGGACGGCAGCCAGGCGGGCGAGCGCACCGGGAGGAAGCCGGCACCCGCGGACCCGCAGGACAAGAAGCCGGGGGCCGGCGATGACTGACGACGCCCTCGTCTTGGCGGCCAAGCGCGGCGAGCAGGAGGCGTGGCGCGCCCTCTACGTCGAGCACGCCGGCCGGCTGGTCGCCTGGCTGCGCCTGCGGCCCACCGGCGACTCCGCGGCCGCTCCCGAGGACGTGGCGGCCGAGGCGTGGTTCGTCGCGGCGAGCAAGATCGCGGAGTTCGAGGGGACGTCGTCCGACTTCGGCGGCTGGATCTTCGGCATCGCGCGCCGGATCAGCGCCACCTCGCGCCGTACGTGGCAGCGTCGCAACACCCGTCCGAGCGAGGGGGAGGAGCTGGCGCTGGAGCCGGTCCCCGACCACGGTCCCGACGTCGCCCACCAGGAGTGGCTCCGGGCCGTCCTGGCCGGCCTGCCGCCCCGCGAGCGCGCGGCGGTGGGTCTCGTGGACGGGCTCGGCATGGATCCGCACACGGCCGCCGAGGTGCTGGGCGTCAGTGCGGTCGCGCTCCGCGTGGCGCGGCACCGCGGCCTGCGCCGGCTGGAGCGCCGACCGTCGGTGCGGGCCTCCCTCGAGTCGATCCCGGACGGGGCGCCCGGGGTCTGAACCCGCACCGACGGAGAAAAAGCCGGCCCGCCCCGGGGGATTGGGGCGGGCCGACAACTGCACGCCCACGCAGACGAGGGCGAGTCCCGGGGGGACGATCAGGAGGCGGGCTGGCTCGCCAGGCACTTGGCGAGGCGCGCCTTGGCGTGGGCGACGCGCTGCACCTGGGCCTTCTTGACCTTGACGACCTTGGTGCGACTCGCCTTGGCCACCTTGAGCTTCTTCACGGCCTGACGCTTCTCGGCGCGGGTGTCGGCCTGGACGACGGCCTTCTTGGCCTTCTTGACCTTCGCCTGCTTCTTGGCGAACACGGCGTTCACCTTCGCCAGCTGCGCCTCGGCTCGGGCGACCTGGGTGGTCTGGGTCGCGCAGGGCTCCTTGGTCGGAGCGTCGGCGTGCGCGGGAGCCGTCAGAGGGCCAAGCGAGAGGGCGAGGCCGGCGGCGAGCGCGCCGATGCGTGCGCTGTTCTTCATGTGATCTCCTCAGATGATGGGCAGCCCGGAGACTGCTGACACCTCTCACATGTCACGGGAGCGCACCGGCGTTACACGCCCCCGGAGTTTTTTTTCGCGCGCTGGTCAGGACTCCTTCGCGCCGAGGCGCTTGAGCAGCTGGTCGCCCTCGATGTCCAGGTCGGGGAGCAGCCGGTCGAGCCAGGCCGGCAGGCGCCAGGCGCGGTCGCCGAACATCGCCATCAGTGCGGGCACGAGCGTCATGCGCACGAGGAACGCGTCGATCGCGATCGCGACCGCCAGGGCGAAGCCGATCTGCTTGATCATCGGGTCGCCGTTGAAGATGAAGCCGGCGAACACGGCCGTCATGATCACCGCCGCGGCCACCACGACACGGCTGGAGTGGCTGAACCCGTCGATCACCGACTCGCGGCCGCTGTGGCCGTGGACCCACGACTCGCGCATCGACGACACCAGGAACACCTGGTAGTCCATCGCCAGGCCGTAGGCGATGCCCGTCACCAGGATCGGCAGCATCGCCATCACCGGACCGGTCGAGTCGAGCCCGAAGAGGCCGTTCAGCCAGCCCCACTGGAACACGGCGGTGGTGGCGCCGAGGGTGGCCAGGATCGTCAGCAGGAAGCCCGCCGTGGCCTTGAGCGGCACGATGATCGAGCGGAACACGATCGTCAGGACGATGAGCGACAGCAGGACGACGATGCCGAGGTAGATCGGCATGACCTCGCCCATCTTCTCGGCGATGTCGATGCCCATGGCGGTCTGGCCGGTGACGCCGAGGTCGATGTCGTACGTCGCCTCGACATCGGTCGACGCGTCGCGCAGCGAGTGCACGAGGTCCTCGGTGGACGGATCGGTCGGGCCCTCGCGGGGGATCAGCGAGACGAGCACGGTGCGGCCGTCCTCGCTCATGCCGGCGGCGGTGGCCGAGGCGACGTCATCGAGCTGGCCGAGTTCGGCCAGGACGGCGCCCGCGGCCTGCTGGTCGACGGGCTGGTCGTCGCGCGACGACAGGACCACGAGCAGCGGGCCGTTGAGGCCCTCACCGAACGCCTCGCTGACCGTCTCGTAGCTCTCGCGCTGGTCGGTGCCGGAGTTGTAGTTCTCGCTCGACGGCAGGCCCAGGCGCATGTCGAGCGCCGGGATCGCAATGACGAGGGTCGTCAGGATGACGGCGCCCGAGGCGAGGAAGCGGTGCTTGGACAGGAAGGTCGCCCAGCGGCGCGCGGTGGCGTGGTCGACGCCGGCGGCCTCGCGCTCCTGGAACTTCTCGCGGGCCTTGTTCGACACGATCCGCTCGTTCACCAGCCCCAGCAGGGCGGGCAGGGCGGTGAGCGCCACGAGGACGGCCACGGCCACGGTGGCGGCGGCGATGATCGCCATCGTCGTCAGGAGGCTGATGCCGATGACCGTGAGAGCCGCGAGGGCGATCACGACGGTGGTGCCGGCGAAGAACACCGCACTGCCGGCGGTGCCGACAGCACGACCGGTGGCCTCGTGGGCGGACAGCCGCTCACGCATGATGAGCCGGCGCTGGCGGTTGACGATGAAGAGGGCGTAGTCGATGCCCACGGCCAGGCCGAGCATGAGGCCCAGCACGACGCTCATCGAGCCGAGGTCGTAGAAGTGGCCCAGCGCGTAGGCGCCGCCGACGCCCACGCCGACGCCGAGCAGCGCGGTCGCGAGCGGCAGTCCGGCGGCCACGACGGAGCCCAGGACGAGGAAGAGCACGACGGCCGCGACGACGATGCCGACGGCCTCGCCCGCGCCGGCCACCTCGGGCAGCTCCTGCAGCGAGGCTCCGGGCAGGACCTCCACGTCGGTGCCCTCCAGGGGCGCCTCGGCGTGGTCGAGCACCTCCTCGATGGCTCCGGCAGGGAGGTCGATCGTCTGCTTCGTGAACTGGAACTGCGCCATGGCGACGGTGCCGTCGGGCGAGATGGTCACGCCGGGAACGAGCTCGCCGCCGACCACGAGCGGCACGGGCTGGTCGAGGTCCTGGCCGGCCTGCGCGGCCGCGACGGCCTGCTCGGCGGCCTGGACCTGGGCGGCCATCTGCTCCTGCGCCGCGGCCTGGGCCTGCTCGGAGCCGGCGAGGTCGAGCGGGTTCACGACGTTGTCGTCCTCGTAGATCCCCTGCATCGACTGGGCCAGGGGAGCGGCGGACGCCTCGTCGAAGAAGGTGGTGCCCTCCGGGGCGCGGTAGACGATCTGGCCCGCGCCGCCCGCGGCGGCCGGCATCTCGCGCTCGAGCTGCTCGAGCACCTCCTGGGCGGGGACGCCGTTGATCGTCACCTCGCTGCTGAGCTTCGGCGCGTTGACCGCGATCGACCCGACGATGACGACGAGCAGGACGAGCCAGGCGCCGAGGAAGCGGAACGGGTGGGCGAAGGCGGACTTGCCCCACCGGTACAGGAGAGTCGACACAGGTGTTCCTCACGAAGTGATAGATGTCTCTCACATCGTAGGATGGGCCGTGGAACGAAGCGAGGGGAGGGGAGGAGACCTGTGTCACGACGTGACTCGCGGGCCAACGCCGAGCGCATCGTCGTCGCGGTCCAGCGCCTCTGGATCGAGGACGCCGCACCCTCGATGGAGAAGATCGCGACCGAGGCGGGCGTCGGCGTCGCCACGGTCTACCGGCACTTCCCCAACCGCGCCGCCCTGGAGAGCGCCGTGTTCGCGCGGATCTTCGCCGAGGAGCTGCTGCCGCTCGTCGACGGCGCCGAGGAGGAGGACGCCGACCTGCTCGACGTGGCCACGCACTTCGTCGAGGTGATCGGCCGCTACGCGCCCGTGCTGAGCGAGGTGGGCGCGAGCCAGGTCACCGACGAGGCGCTCGAGGTGCTCGCCGAGCCGTTCGTCGACCTGCTGCGACGCGGCCAGCTCAGGGGGGTCCTGCGCCGCGACCTCGAGCCGGTCGACCTCTACTGGCTGCTGCGGATGATCGTGCTGGGCCTCAACTCGCCGGTCGCCACGGAGACGGTGCGCCGCCGCTACCTCGCGATGCTGCTGCCCGCGCTGTCGCCCGAGGCCGAGGGCGAGCTGCCGCCGCTCTCCGACGAGGACTACGACCGCCTCGGCGCCCCGCCCGAGCGCCGCCAGCCGCCGCTCGACGCCGACTAGGAACGACGCAGGCGCCGGACGGCCAACCGGGTGAGCAGCCAAGCGGTGGTGGCCAGGGCCGCCGCGGCGCCGGCCTTCGCGCCGGCGGCGACCACCTTGCGCCCGGTGCGGTAGTCGCGCACGAGCCACCCGTTGGCCTTGGCGTGCGAGTGCAGGGCTCCGTCGGGGTTCACCGCGCACGGGTGCCCGACGAGGGACAGCATCGGGATGTCGTTCGAGGAGTCGGAGTAGGCGTAGCAGCGCTCGAGGTCGAGGCCCTCGGACTCCGCCAGGGCGCGCACCGCGATCGCCTTGCCCTCTCCGTGCAGCATGTCGCCGACGAGCCGTCCGGTGTAGACGCCGTCGACGTGCTCGGCCACGGTGCCCAGGCCGCCGGTCAGGCCCAGCCGGCGGGCGATGACCTGCGCGATCTCCACCGGCGCCGCCGTCATCAGCCAGACCCGCTGCCCGCGGTCGAGGTGCCACTGGGCCATCGCTCTGGTGCCGGGCCAGATCTTGGCGGCCATGTACTCGTCGAAGACCTCCTCGCCGATCTCCTCCAACTCGCTGACCTCGTGGCCGGCGATGAACTGGAGCGCGGCGTTGCGGGCCTGCTCGATGTGCTCGGGGTCCTCGACGCCGACGTACTTGAAGTACGCCTGCTGCCAGGCCGCACGGGCGATGTCGCGCGTGGTGAAGAACTCGCGGCGGTGCAGGCCGCGGGCGAGCAGGAAGATCGACGCGCCCTGCATGATCGTGTTGTCCACGTCGAAGAACGCGGCGGCGGTGGGGTCGGCGGGCTGGGCGAGAGCCTGCTCCACCTCGGCGGCGGCGGCCGCCGCCTGGCCGGCCAGGATCGAGCGCGACTGCAGATTGCGCGGGGCGTCGTGCGGTCGTCGCGGGGACATGGCGTCACTGTAACGGCGTTGCCGGACGGCGAGGTGTGGTTGACTCGACGCCATGACCGTCAACGTGAGTGACGATCTGCGCGAGACCGCGCGTCGTGACCCCGAGGGCATCGCCCTGATCGAGCCCCGGAGCGACCGTCGCGTGACGTGGGCCGAGTTCGACGAATGGGCCGATCGTGTCGCCCAGACCCTCCTCGGACGCAATGTCCTCGCCGGACAGCGGGTCGCCCTCGTCATGTCCAACGGCATCGACCTCGCCGTGGCCTACTACGGCGTGCTCCGCGGCGGCCTCGTGGCCGTGCCGATCAACCCGCGCGCCACCCCGCGCGAGATCTCGCGGATGGTCGAGGCATGCTCGCCGAAGATCGTCGTCGGCGATGCCCAGTCGATCACGCAGGTGCGCCAGGCCGAGACGGGCGACTCGCTCATCGTCGTCCACCGCGCCGCCCCCGAGGCGGGGGAGCTGCGCTTCGGGGCGCTGCTCGAGCAGGCGGTCGAGCTGGAGCCGATCGCCCCGCGCGACCCCGAGTCGCTCGCGGTCGTCCTGTTCACCTCCGGTGCCACGGGCCTGCCGCGCGGCGTCATGCTCACGCACCGCGCGCTCGCGGCCGACCTCGACCAGCTGCTCCGGGTCGACTCGCCGCCCGTCATCACGCCCGACGACGTCGTGCTCGGCCTGCTGCCGATGTTCCACATCTACGGCCTGAACTGCGTGCTGTCGCTCTCGGTCCGGGTCGGCGCCACCGCTGTGCTCGTCGAGGAGTTCCACCCCGGCGCGCTGCTGGGCGACATCGTCGACCACGGCGTCACCAACCTGCCCGTCGCGCCGCAGGTGATCCAGGCCCTCGTCGGGCTGGAGGGGCTTGCCGAGGCGTTCGCCGGCGTCCGGCTGGTCGTCTCCGGTGCCTCGGCGCTCGACCCCGAGCTCGCCGAGGCGTTCCACGTCCTCGCCGGCCAGCCGGTCGAGCAGGGCTACGGCCTCACCGAGACCTCGCCCGTGCTCACCATGACCATCGGCGACGGCCGTGAGCCGGGCCAGCTGCCGCCCGGTGGCTCGGTCGGGCGCCCGCTCCCGGGTGTCGAGATCGCGCTGCGCGACTTCCTGGGCCAGCCGGCCGCACCCGGCGACCCGGCCCAGATCTACGCCCGGGGTGCCAACCTCTTCTCCGGCTACTGGCCCGACGGCTCGGACGGCCCCGACGCGGAGGGCTGGTGGGCCACGGGCGACATCGGTCTGCTCGACGACGCGGGCAACCTCGTCCTGGTCGACCGGCTGAAGGAGACCATCAACGTCTCGGGCTTCAACGTCTACCCCTCGGAGATCGAGGAGGCGATCGTCGACACCCCGGGTGTCGAGGCGGTCGCCGTGATCGGCGTCCCCGACGAGCGCACCGGCGAGGCCGTGGTGGCCTTCGTCGTCCCCGACGACCCCGAGGGCGACTCGGCCCCGGTCGAGGCCGCGGTCCGCACCATCGCGGCCGAGCGGCTGGCGCGCTTCAAGGTGCCGTCGCGCGTCATCGTGGTGGCCGCCCTGCCGCACTCGCCCACGGGCAAGGTCGCGAAGGGGCGCCTGCGCGCCCTCGCGCGCTCGGAGCCGGCATGAGCGAGCGCC
>NZ_DLNK01000001.1:21300-167154 GCF_002476985.1 Aeromicrobium sp. UBA7512 | reverse complement strand
CGCAGCGAGACGCTGGATCGAGATCAGCCGCGCCATGGTCTCGATGCACTCGCTCGTTCCTCGCGAGCACTCGACCACCGGCCCCGCGTGCGGGCGTACCGTTGCTCCATGACGTGGAGCGAGATCGAGGCCTTCCTGCTCGGCTTCCCCGACACCGCGACCAGCACGTCGTGGGGCATGCCGGGCGTGAAGACCGGCGGCCGGCTGGTGGCGTGGTGGCGCGACCAGCACGACTCCCCCGGCTGCGTGGCCTTCAAGGTCGACCGTGCCGAGCTCGACGGGCTGGTCGAGGACTCCTCCACCCCGTACTTCACGATCGAGCACTTCCGGAAGTTCGACTCGAACGCGGTGCTCGTGCGTCCTGAGGACGTCGACCCCGACGAGCTGCGCGAGATGCTCACCGATGCCTGGCTCGTCACGGCGAAGCCGACGGTCCGCAAGGCGTGGCTCGCCGAGCACGGTGAGGACGCGTGAGCCACTACTTCGACCGCGCGCCCAGCACCCAGGACGAGCGCCGCACGATCTCGGTGGAGGTCTGGGGCGAACGGCGCGACTTCGTCACCTCCACCGGCGTCTTCTCCGGCGACCGGCTCGACAAGGCCACCGCGATCCTGCTGGCCGAGAGCAGCCCTCCCCCGGCCGGCTCCACCGTCCTCGACCTCGGCTGCGGCTGGGGACCGATCGCCTGCTCGCTCGCCGCGCACGGAAGCACCGTGTGGGCGGTCGACGTCAACGAGCGCGCGCTCGAGCTCGCGGCGGAGAACGCGCGCGGGCTCGACGTGCACACCGCGCTGCCCGAGCAGGTCCCGGCCGACCTGCGGTTCGACGCGATCTGGTCCAACCCGCCGATCAGGATCGGCAAGGACGCCCTGCACGAGCTGCTGCTCACGTGGCTGCCCCGGCTGCGGCCGGGCGGCGAGGCGCGCCTCGTCGTCGGCAGGAACCTCGGGGCCGACTCGCTCCAGCAGTGGCTGACCGACCAGGGCCACCCCGCCGAGCGCGTGGCCAGCAGCAAGGGCTTCCGGGTCCTCTCGGTCCGCTAGCGCACCGGCGCCGCGGTCATCCGTCCGACGATCCCGGTGTCGTGCGTCGCGTCGACGAACTCGGGCTCGGTGAGCACCCGCGCGAGGAAGGCCAGGTTCGAGCCAGGTCCCACGATCTCCGTCTCCGCCAGGGCCTCACGAGCCCGCTCGACCGCCTCGGCGCGGGACGGCGCCCACACGATCAACTTCGCCAGCAAAGGGTCGAAGAACGGCGTGACGACCGTGCCGTCGGCGTAGCCCGCGTCGACGCGGACTCCCTCACCGTCGGGCATCCGCCACGTCTCGATCGCGCCGGGTCGCGGGAGGAACCGCTCGGAGTCCTCCGCGTACAGGCGCAGCTCGATGGCGTGGCCCTGCGGCTCGACGCTGTACTCCGGAACGGTCGGGTCGCCGGTGGCGATGCTCAGCTGCCAGGCCACGAGGTCGACGCCGTGCACCGCTTCGGTGACGGGGTGCTCCACCTGCAGGCGCGTGTTCATCTCGAGGAAGAAGGACTCGCCGGAGTCGAGGTCGTGGATGAACTCGATGGTGCCCGCGCCGACGTAGCCCACGGACTCCGTGAGCGCGGCCGCTCGGCGCAGCAGGCTCGCCCGCGCCTCGTGGTCGAGCGCCGGGGACGGGCTCTCCTCGACGACCTTCTGGTGACGGCGCTGGACCGAGCAGTCGCGCTCGGACAGAGCGACGGCCCGGCCGCCCGGCAGGCCCATCACCTGCACCTCGATGTGGCGCGAGCGCTCGATGTACCGCTCGACGATCACGCGGCTGTCGCCGAATACCGACGCGGCCCGGCTCGTGACCGACTCGAAGGCCCGGTCGAACGACGCGGGATCGGGGACGACGGCCATGCCGATCCCGCCACCGCCGGCGACGGCCTTGAGCATCACCGGGTAGCCGGCGTCCAGGGCGGCCTGGCGGGCCTCGTCGACGGTCTCGACGGCGCCGTCGGAACCCGGCGCCACGGCCAGGCCGGCGCGGACCGCGGCGGTGCGTGCCCCGGCCTTGTCGCCCATCAGCTCGATCACGTCGGGCGACGGGCCGACGAACACCATCCCGGCCGCCTCGACGGCGCGGGCGAAGGCGGCGTTCTCCGACAGGAAGCCGTACCCGGGATGCACGAGGTCCGCACCGGCCGAGCGCGCCGCGGCGACCATCGCCTCGACGTCGCCGAAGTCGCGCGGGCCCGACAGCTCGACCGAGAGGTCGGCCTCCATGACGTACGGCAGGTCGGCGTCGACGGCCGGGAACGCGACCGCTCCCCGGTGCCCGAGCTCGCGGACCGTGCGCAGGATGCGGACGGCGATCTCGCCGCGGTTGGCGATGAAGACGACTCGCTGTCGCTCGCTCATGGGATCACTTCCGCTTCGGGTCGAGGAGGCGCTGGATCTCGTCACCGATGATGTTGAACGCGAACACGGTGGCCGCGATCGCGATGCCGGGGATGAAGATCTGCATGGGCGCCTGGTCCAGGAACGTGTAGGCCCGCGAGAGCACGGCGCCCCACGAGGCGGTCGGCGGCTGCACGCCCAGCTGCAGGAAGCTCAGGCTGGCCTCGGCGATGAGGGCGAAGCCCATGAGCACCGCCACCTGCACGAGGACGGGCTGGATGATGTTCGGCAGCACGTGCGGCAGGACCATGCGCCGCAGCCCACGTGCGCCGAACGACTTCGCCGCCTCGATGTACGTCTCGGACCGGATGGCCATCGTCTGCGCTCGGGCCAGCCTCAGGATCGCCGGTGACATGACGATGCCGACCGAGATCATCGCCGTCGTGATGTCGGGCCCCATCGTGGCGGTGATGCCGATCGCCAGCACGATCGCCGGGAACGACATGACCGCGTCGACGACACGCATCACGATGAGGTCGGTCGAGCCGGCGAGCCAGCCGGCGGCGATGCCCAGCGGCAGGCCGATCACGACCGAGATGCCCACGGCGAGCAGCGCGGCCAGGACGGACACGCGGGTGCCGTAGAGCATGCGGCTGAACACGTCGCGACCGAGGTCGTCGGTGCCGAGCCAGTGGTCGCCGCTCATCGGCAGCAGGATCGCGTTGAGGTCCTGCTTGTTCGGGTCGTAGGGCGCCAGGAAGCCGGCGAAGAGGACGACGATCAGCACGATCAGCAGGATCGCGTAGCTCACGCCGACCGAGAGCCGGCCGGCCTTGCGGGCGCGGCGGGTCGGTGCGTCGGTCGTGGTGGCCAGGTTGGCGGTGTCGACAGCGGTCATCAGGAGATCCTCGGATCGAGCAGTCGGTACGAGACGTCGACGATGAGGTTCGTCAACAGGACGATCACGGCGGCGACGAACACCACCGCCTGGATCACGCCGTAGTCACGCTGGTTGGTCGCCTCGACGGCCAGCGAGCCGATGCCGGAGAGGCCGAACACGGCCTCGACGACGACGGCGCCGCCGATGAGGCGCGACACCTGCAGGCCGATGATCGTGGCGAACGGCAGGCTGGAGTTCTTCAGCGCGTGCTTCCACACGATGCTGCGGTTCGACAGGCCCTTGGCCCGGTGCGTGCGGACGTAGTCGGTCGAGAGGCTCTCGACCATCGCGCTGCGCACCTGGCGGCAGATCTCGGCGCCTCCCACGAGCCCGAGAGCGAGCGCCGGCAGCACCAGGCCCTTCAGCGCCTGGGCCGGGTCGTCCTGGAGGCTGACACCTCCCGGGCCGGGGAACCACCCCAGGTTCAGCGCGAAGACGATGATCAGCATCATGCCGAGCCAGAAGTTCGGGATCGCGATGCCGAAGGTGGCGCCCGTCGTGAGGAACCGGTCGAACTTCGTGTCGACCTTCTGCGCGGCGATGACACCCGTCGGCAGGCCGACCGCGATGGCCACGAAGAGGGCCATCGTGGTGAGGATCAGGGTCAGCGGCAGCCGCTGCATCACCAGGGCGGAGATCGACTCCCCGGTCTGGAAGGACGTCCCGAGGTCACCGGTGAAGGCGTTCCCGATCCACGTGAGGTACTGCGACCACAGCGGCTCGTTCAGGCCCAGGTCCTCGCGGATCCGCGCCAGGTTCTCGGGGGTGGCGTACTCGCCCGCGATCGCGACGGCCGGATCACCGGGGATCAGCCGCTGCAGCATGAAGACGATGAACGTCGCCAGGATGAGGGTGGGGATGGCCGAGACCAGGCAGGTTCCCACCACGCGCAGGATCCTCATGACGCCACCGTCCTTCCGATGCGCTCGCCGTAGAGCTCGTCGACCCGCAGGCACGCCGAGGAGTGGTTGGGGAGGATCTCCAGCAGCGGGGGCTTCTCCTGGCGGCACTTGTCCTGCGCGAACTGGCATCGCGTGTTGAACCGGCAGCCCGGCGGGGGCGAGACCGGGCTGGGGATGTCGCCCTTCAGCACGATCCTGCGCTCGGCCGACGAGTCGTGCACGAGCGGCTGGGCCGACAGCAGGGCCTCGCTGTAGGGGTGCAGGCTCTGCTTCACGAGGGACTCGGTCGTGGCGTTCTCCACGATGTTGCCCAGGTACATGACGCTGATGCGGTCGGCCAGGTAGCTGACCACCGACAGGTCGTGGCTGATGAACAGGATCGTCAGCTCGTAGGCCTTCTTGAGGTCCTGGAGCAGGTTGAGGATCTCCGCCTGGAGGGCCACGTCGAGGGCCGCGACCGACTCGTCGCAGACCAGCACCTTGGGGTCGGTGACCAGCGCGCGGGCGATGTTGGCGCGCTGCTTCTGGCCGCCGCTGAGCTGGTGCGGGTAGCGCTTCAGCATCTGCAGCGGCAGGCCCACGTCCTCGAGCGCCTTGGCCGCCACGGCCTCGCGGTCCTTCTTGTCGCCGCGACCCATGACGTCGAGCGGCTCGCGCACGCTCTGCAGGATCGTGCGGCGCGGGTCGAGGGCGCTGTGCGGGTCCTGGAACACCATCTGGACGGACTCGGAAAACGACCGGCGCTGCTTCGCGCCGAAGCCGGCGACGTCCTCGCCGCGCCAGCGGACGGTGCCGTCGGCGATCGGGACCAGGCCCATCGCGGCGCGGGCCACGGTCGACTTGCCCGATCCGCTCTCGCCGATCAGGCCGAGGGTCTCGCCCTCGCGCAGCTCGAGGGTGACACCGTCGACCGCCGTCACGTGACGCCGGCGACCGATCGGGAACCGCACGGACACGTTGTCCAGGGAGAGCAGGGGGGCGGTCATGGGGCAACTCCTTCGAAGTCGAGCTCGTTCGAGCGGATGCACCGCACCTCGCGCGTGGGCGTCAGGGGCAGCAGGGCCTGCGGCACCGAGCACTCCGGCTGGGAGTAGGGGCACCGCGACTCGAACACGCAGCCGGGGATCGTCAGGCCGGGCGGCGGCACACGTCCGGGGATCGTGGCCAGCCGTCCGCCGCGCGACTCCGGCGAGGGCAGCGCGGCCAGCAGGCCCGCGGTGTACGGATGGCCCGGGGACGCCAGCACCTCGGCGACCGGGCCGCGCTCGACGATGCGGCCGGCGTACATCGTGATCATCCGGTCGCACGTCTCGGACACGACACCGAGGTCGTGCGTCACGAACAGCACGGCCATGCCGCGCTCCTTCGCGAGGTTCTTGATGAGGTCGAGCAGCTGCGCCTGGATCGTGACGTCGACCGCCGTGGTCGGCTCGTCGGCGATGAGCAGCTTCGGGTCGCAGGCCAGCGCGATCGCGATCATGACGCGCTGGCGCATGCCGCCCGAGAGCTCGTGCGGGTACGCCTTCATGCGGGCCTTGGGGTCGGAGATGCCGACGGCGTCGAGCAGCGAGAGCGACTCGGTCCTGGCCTCCGACTTGCCCATGCCGCGCCGGATCCGGAGTGTCTCGACGAGTTGGTACCCGACCGTGAAGACCGGGTCCAGCGCCGTCATGGGCTCCTGGAAGATCATCGCCATGGGCAGGTCGCGGCGCGGGGTCCGCTTCTCGCCCTTCCCCTGCCACAGCGGCTTGCCGTCGAGGACGGCCCGGCCCTCGATCCGCGAGCTGCGCGGATCGAGGAGCCCCATCAGAGCCAGGGAGGTGACGGTCTTGCCACTTCCGCTCTCGCCGACGAGTCCCACGATCTCCCCCGGCTCGATCGTCAGATCGACGTCGTACAGGGCTTGAACCTGGTTCCCCTCGTGACCGAAGTGGACCTGAAGTCCTTCGACCGTGAGCAATGACATGACCGTCACCTCCTCTTGGACCTCGGCTCAGCCGAGGGTGACTCCGATGAACTTCGGCTTGCCGAGGAGGTTGCCCTCGAAGCCATCGACGTCCTCGGAGAGGCCGACGATCGAGTTGCCGAACACGAGCGGGAAGAACGACGTGTCGGCGAAGACCGCCTCGGCGGCCTCGTCGAAGCCCGGCTTGCGCTCGTCGGGCTCGGTCGAGACGTCGGACTTCTCCAGCGCCTCCTCCAGGCCGGGCGTCCACTGGTCCGACGTGTTGAAGTAGCCCTCGTCCGAGAACAGCAGGCGGTACGTCATCGCCGGGTCCGGGCGACCGGTCCACTGCGACAGGTACGCCGGCGACTTGCGGTCGTTGAAGTAGTCGCTCGTGCCCTGCACGATCTCGAGCGGCTTGATGTTGACCGTGACGCCGACGTCGGACCACTGCTGCTTGAGGATCTCGGCCACGCGGACGGTGGCGGAGTCGGCGTTGACGATCATGTCGAACGTCAGGTCGGTCTCACCCGCCGCGGCGAGCAGCTTCTTGGCCTCGTCGGGGTTGAACTCCGACTTGACCGACTCCGGCGGAGCCGCCCAGTAGTCGCTCGGCAGGGCGCCGTTCGCGACCGACCCGCGACCGAAGTAGGCGCTCTTGAGCAGCGCCTCGCGATCGATGGCCAGGCTCAGGGCCTTGCGGACCTGCGGGTCACCGAGCTCCTCGGAGTCGCGGTTCAGGTACACCTGGTTGACGTTCACGCGCGGCGTGTCGCTGACCGCGACACCCGAGGCCTTCTCGAGGCCGTCGGCGTCCGACGGCGACACGTCCATCACCACGTCCTGCTGGCCCGAGCGCAACGAGGTCACGCGGGTCTTCGGGTCGGGGATGATGTTGAAGTTGATCGCCGAGACGCGCTCGGCGTCCTTGTCCCAGTAGTCGGCGTAGCGCTTGACCTTGATGACCGAGCCACGCTTCCACTCGACGAACTCCCAGCCACCGGCGCCCACGGGCTTGGTGCTGAGGTCGCCACCGGCCGCCTCGGCCGCCTTGGGCGAGACCATCATGCCGGCGCGGTCGGCGAGCACGAGCAGCAGCGACGCGTCGGGAGCGCTGAGCTTGTAGGTCACCGTGTACTCGTCGTCGGCCGTGACCGAGTCGACCGACGCGAGGTCGGCCTGGATGTTCGAGCCCTCGCCCTTGGCGCGCTCGAAGTTGTAGACGACGGCCTCGGCGTTGAACGGCTCGCCGTCGTGGAACTTCACGCCCTCACGCAGCTTCAGCGTCAGCTCGGTCGGCGACTTCTGCTCCCACGACTCGGCGAGTCCGGGCTGGGCCTCGAGGCCCTTGTCGTACGAGATCAGCGTGTCGTACAACGGGTAGATCAGCACGTGGTCCGTGCCCGCGTTGCCGC
Organism: Aeromicrobium sp. UBA7512; assembly: GCF_002476985.1. NCBI lineage: Bacteria > Bacillati > Actinomycetota > Actinomycetes > Propionibacteriales > Nocardioidaceae > Aeromicrobium > Aeromicrobium sp. UBA7512. The sequence continues at coordinate 159,584 of NZ_DLNK01000001.1, read as the reverse complement.
GGATCGGATCGAGCGAGGACGCGTCGGAGACGGCCGCCACGCGCAGGGCGCGATCGGAGTCGCCTGAGTCGCCCCCGCCACCGCCACAGGCGGCCACGACGGAGAGGAGGAGCGCCGCGGCGATCGCACCCCCACGGAATCGAATCTTCATGATGCCTGCCCTTCGGTCCACTGCTGACGCAGCTTGTACTTCTCGATCTTGTTGGTTGGGGTCCGGGGGATCTGCCCCACCGGGATCACGTCACGGGGCCGCATGAACTTCGGCATCGTGTCGAGACAGTGCTGCTCGATCGCGGCGCGATCGAACGTGTGGCCGTCGGCCACCTCCACGAAGGCGATGACGTCGTCCTCGTCGCCCTCGGCACTGGGCACCGCGATCACCGCGGCCAGCGCGAGGGACGGATGCTTGACGAGCATCTCCTCGATGTGGAAGCCCGAGATGTTCTCGCCCCGGACGCGGATCCGGTCGCCCATCCGGTCGATGTAGGAGAAGATCCCGTTCTCGTCGCGGACGGCGGCGTCGCCGGTGTGGAACCAGAGGTTCCGCCAGGCCTTCACCGTGGCCTCGGGCTTGGCGAGGTACTCCTCGTGGATCAGCGACGGGACGCGCGGGCGCATCGCCAGCTGGCCGACGACTCCGTCGGGGCAGACGCGGTCGCGCTCGTCGAGGATCGCCACCTCGAGGAAGGGCGTGGGCTGGCCCATGATGCCCTTCGGCATCGGGTCCGTGCCGCGCAGGACGAGCAGGCCGTTCTCCTCGAAGACCTCGCGCAGCCGGTCGTGCGGGAGCCCGCGGTACAGGTCGTCCGGCGTGCCCTCCCCCGGCTCGGTCTGCTCGGTCAGGGTCACGAGCGGGTTGCCGGACTCGGACTGGCCGAACCCCGACGTCACGAAGTCGATGCCGAAGCGGACGGCGAACTCGTGGTGGTTCGCCGGCAGGGGCTGCAGGTGCACCTTGTTCAGCGGGTTGCGGCGGTCCTCGTCGCGCGGCTCGGCGTTGAGCAGCCACGGCGTCATGACGTCCAGCAGGACCGCGGTGGTGCAGCCGGTCTCGGTGATGCGGCGCCAGAAGTCGTTGGGGCTGAAGCGGTCCCACAGACTGACCGAGGCTCCGGTCCAGAGGGCCCGCACGACGTTGAAGTGCGCTCCGCCGACGTGGTACATCGGCAGGTCGTTGTAGACGACGTCCTCCGGGGTCATCATCGTGCGCGCGACCCACGTGTAGCCGTTGATCCACCGGTGCGACTGGACGACGCCCTTCGACGGCCCCGTCGTGCCGGAGGTGTAGATGACGTTGGCCGGATCGTCGAACTCGACCCGCACGTCGGGGCGCTCGGCCGGCTGCACGAGCTTGCCGAACTCGCCCTCGTGCAGGCCGTCGATGACGACCACGCGCGGCGAGCACTCGAGCCGGTCCTCGATGTCGAGGATCCGCTGGTGCATGGCCCGGTCGACCAGCAGCGCGGTGGGGCGGGTGTCGTTGAGCTGGTACGCCAGCAGGTCGCCCGCGTACTGGAAGTTCACCGGGGCGTAGACGGCGCCGGCCTTCCACAGCCCGTACATGACGAGAGTCGAGACGAGCGGGTGCGTGGTCAGGATGCTGACCCGCGAGCCGGGCCCGACACCGAGGGCGGCCAGGTTCCCGGCGACGTGGTCGGTGGTGCGGCCCAGCTCGGCGTAGGTCAGCGTCTCGCCGGTCTCGCCGTAGACGATCGCCTGGCGGTCGCCCGTGGCGGCCACGTGGTGGTCGAGCGCGTCGACCGCGGTGGCGAAGTCGCACTCCAGCAGCGCCTCGAGCTCTGCACTGGTCGGGGTGACGCCCATGTCAGGGCCTCGTTCCGAACGACGGGGGGCCGACCTGCTCGGGGACCACGCGGTAGGCGTCGCGCACCCAGCGCGTCAGCAGCTCGCGGCTGCGGCGCGGGTCGATGAGGTCCTGCACGCCGTACCGCTCGGCGGTGCGGAACGGCGAGCGGGCGACCTCGAGCCGGTCGTGGATCTCCTGCATCATCGCCGCGGGGTCGTCCGACGCCTCGAGGTCGGCACGGTACGCCGCCTCGACGCCGCCCTCCACGGGCAGCGAGCCCCAGTCGCCGGAGGGCCAGGCCCACTGGCGGTTGAAGCGGTGGCGGTTGATCTGACCGGCTCCGCCGACGCCGAAGACGCGGCGCACGATGATCTCGGCCATCGGCACGCGGGCCTGGTAGGCGGCGACCACGGCGCGGGCGCCGCGACGGATCGAGGCCGACTTCTCGGCCGCGAGGCCGATCTGCATCCCCGACTGGTCGGTCAGGCTGACGATCGGCAGGTGGAAGGTCTCGCACAGGTCGATGAGGCGCGTCAGCGCGTCGGCACCGTTGGGCGTCATCGTGGCGCCCTTGTACGGATCGGTGGCCACGACGCCGACCGGGTGGCCGTCGAGGCGGGCCAGGCCCGTGTAGACCGAGGCGCCGTACCCGGCGTACTCGAAGTTCGAGCCGCCGTCGAAGATCGCGTCGAGGATCGTCCGCAGCCGGTACGGCTGGCGGCGGTTGCGCGGCACGACGTCGGCCAGGCCCTCGGACGAGGTGGTCGGCTCGATGCCGGCGATGACCGGCGGCACGTCGTGGACGCTCGAGGGCAGGTAGGACAGGAAGTCGCGGACGGCCTGGAGGGCAGCCTTCTCGTCGGGGACGATCCGGTCGATGGCGCCGCTGCGGCGGTGCACCTCGGCGCCGCCGAGCTGCTCCTTGTCCAGGGTCTCGCCCGTGGCGTGCTTCACGACGGGCGGTCCGGCGACGAACATCTGCGAGATGCCCTCGATGAGGACGCTGAAGTGGCTCATCGCCACGCGGCCCGCGCCGAGTCCGGCCACGGGGCCCATGCAGGCGGCGACGACGGGAACGAGCGAGAGGTTGTCCACCAGGGCGTCCCAGCCCGGGTTGGCGGGCACGTAGGTGTAGCCGGCATCCTCGATCATCCGGACGCTGCCACCACCACCGGTGCCCTCGACCAGCCGCACCAGGGGTGCCCGCAGGGCGCCGGCCATCCGCTCGGAGTCGACCTGCTTGGCCATGATCGACGCGTCGGCCGCACCGCCGCGGATCGTGAAGTCGTCCGCACCGAGAGCGACGCGGCGGCCGTCGATCTCGCCGAGGCCGAACACGAAGTTGGCCGGCATGACGCTGACGGTGCTGCCGTCGTCGGCGCGCGTGGCGAAGCCCGCGAGGGCGCCGACCTCCTCGAAGCTGCCGTCGTCGAGCAGGTCGACGATGCGCTCGCGGACGGTGCTGCGCCCGTTCTCGTGCTGGCGGCGGATCTTGTCCTCGCCGCCGAGCAACTCGGCGAAACGCTGTCGGCGGGAGATCTCGTCGATCTCGTCGGACCACACGTGGCTCACTGCTGCCCCTTTGATCGGAGAGGCGGGCGAACCCGCCTGGTTTTCACTCGACCTAAGCATTCGCTTAGGTCTGCGAAGTTCCACGTTAGGTGATCCGAATCACAGAATCAAGACTGAAGTTGAAGTTATTTTCATGTCGCTGAAATGCCAGTGGCCGAGCCCGGAACATCAGGCTCGGCCACGAGGAACCTCGGTCGACTCAGTCGCTGAAGCGCGCCACCACAGCGCCTTCCTCCACGACATCTCCCTCGGACGGCAGGATTTCCTGCACCACGCCGGCACGGGGAGCCACGACCGGGATCTCCATCTTCATCGACTCGAGGATGAGCAGGGGCTGCCCCTCCTCCACCTGGTCGCCGACGGCAACCTCGATCTTGAACACGGAGGCTGTCAGCTCGGATCGCACGTCGGACATGTCGTGACCTTTCATTGCTTCGTCATGGCGGAGGAAACCTAAGCATACGCTTATGATGAGATGATAGGGAGCCTGCAGCGCCACCCAGCGGCGCGCAGAGGCCGAAATGGAGTGACGACGATGGCCGAGACCAGCCCGGAGGCGACGATCCCGCCGCGCGTCCTCATCGACCGCGAGCACGCCGAGCGGCGGATCGAGCAGTTCTGGGACGAGCGCGCGTCGGGCGCCTCGCGCAAGATCCTGCGCGGCGCCACGCTGGCCTTCGCCGACCTCGGCTACCACGGCGCGTCCACGCGCGAGATCGCCACGCGCTCGGGCATGAGCTCGGCGGCGGTCTACATCCACTTCGAGTCCAAGCAGCAGCTGTTCCACCGCATCGCTTTCGAGGGGCACCGCGCCTCCACGGGCGCCTTCAGCCAGCCCGCGCGGCAGGCGGGCGACCCGGTCGGCCAGCTCCGGCTGGGCGTGGCGTCGTTCGCCACGTGGAACGCCGAGATGAACCTCCTCTCGCGCTCGATCGAGTACGAGATCCGGCTCCAGCGCGGACCGGAGTTCGCCGACGTGTGGGCCATGCGGCGCTCGGTCGACGACCACGTCCTGGAGATCCTCCAGGCCGGCGCGGCCGAGGGCACCTTCCGGCTCGCCGACCCCGAATGGGCCAAGATCACGATCCTGTCGACCTGCATCGACGTGGCGCGCTGGTACCGGCACGGATCCCCCCGCACGCCCACCGCGATCGGCTTCCAGTACGCCGACCTGGCGATGACCCTCGCCGGCGCCCGCCAACTCCCGCACTGAGGGCTCACGCGGGCGCGTCCGCACCCGCGTGTTGACACGACCGTCAAAGTCGGCTTCACTCGTTGACGCTGACGTCAATGAGACCGCCGTCACGTCCTGTGCCCGGTCTCCCCCGACCCCCGGAGGCAGCCGTCCCATGACGACCCCGCAGACCCTCGACACGTACCTGACCGAAGTCCGCCGGCTCCAGGACGCGCTTCGTCCCGCCGGGATCCCGGCCGAGGTCACCTACCCGGCCGGCGAGATCACGATCCCGGCCCACGTGTCGCACTGGGCGGGCGAGCGTCCCGACCACCTCGCGCTGGCCCTCGGCGACACCCGGCTCACCTACGCCGAGCTCGACGACTTGCACCGCCGGGTGGCGACGTGGATGTCCCAGCACGGCGTGAGCCGTGGCGATCGCGTCGCGGTCTACCTCGGCAACTCCACCGAGTTCGTCATCGCCTTCCTGGCCCTGCTGCGCCTCGGCGCCGTCCACGTCCCGGTGAACCCGATGTTCCAGCCGGCCGAGCTCGCGTACGAGCTGCTCGACAGCGAGCCGGTGCTCGTCGTGACGAGCACGGCCCTGTCGTCGACGCTCGAGGCGTGCGCCGACCGCGTCCCGGCGATCCCCGTCCTGCTGACCGACGGCACCGGCGAGTTCGGCTGGGAGTCGGCCGTGGCCGCAGCGCCGTACGCGGGCGACGACGGCGACCTCGACTCGCTCGCCGCGCTCAACTACACCGGTGGCACGACCGGCATGCCGAAGGGCTGCCAGCACTCGCAGCGCCACATGCTCTACACCGTGGCCAGCGCCGCCGCGGCCACCGCGATGCCGTCCGACGGCAGCTACGTCTCGCTCTGCTACCTGCCGATCTTCTGGATCGCGGGCGAGGACCTCGGCATCCTGATCCCCCTCGTGCTGGGCGGCACCAGCATCCTGATGGCGCGCTGGAACGCCGCCGAGGTGGTCGACACGGTGGAGCGAGAGCGCGTCACTCTCATGACGGGCACGGTCGAGAACTACCTCGAGCTGATGGACACCCAGGACCTGGCCTCGCGCGACCTGAGCTCGCTGCTCGACCCGCAGGCCGTCTCGTTCGTCCGCAAGATGACCCCGGAGGTCCGGCACCGCTGGGCCGACCTCGTGCCCGGCTCGGTGCTGCGCGAGTCGGCCTACGGCATGACCGAGACGCACACGATCGACGCCGTGCCCTACGGCTTCGCCGAGAACGACCAGGACCTGCTGGCCGAGCCCGTCTTCTGCGGGATCCCGGTGCCCGGCACCGACATCGCCGTCGTCGAGCTGGGCACCCAGAACCCCGTCCCGCTGGGCGAGGTCGGCGAGATCATCGTGCGCAGCCCCTCGGTCACCGACGGCTACTGGCGCAACGAGGAGGCCACCCGCGAGCAGCTGGTCGACGGGTGGATCCACACCGGCGACAACGGCCGCATCGACGAGCAGGGCTTCCTGCACTACCTCGGTCGCCGCAAGGAGATGATCAAGGTCCGCGGCATGAGCGTGTTCCCCGCGGACGTCGAGATGCTGCTGGCCCAGCACCCGGCCGTGGACTCGGTCGCGGTCGTCCCCACCGACGACCCCGACACCGGCCAGCGCCCCGTGGCGTTCGTCGTCCCCAAGTCCGGCTCGGACGTCACCCCCGAGGAGCTCGTGACGTGGTCGCGCGCCAACATGGCCACCTACAAGGTGCCGCTCGTCTCGGTGCTCGGCTCCCTGCCGATGACCGCCACCGGCAAGGTGCGCAAGAACGAGCTCGCCGACGACGCGGCCGCGCTCAACGCCGGGGCCTCCTCGTGACCACCCTGCCCACCCTGGAGGAGCTCCAACCGCTCGGCACGCTGTTCACGCGGACGGTGCCCGAGCGGTACCAGGACCTCAACGGTCACGTGAACGTGCGCGGGCACTACGACCTGCACATGGACGCCGCCGAGGAGTCGTGGGAGCACCAGGTGGGCCTCGACCAGGCCTTCCTCGACCGCACCGGCCAGAGCTCGTTCAGCCTCACGCACCACGTGCAGTTCCACCGGGAGATCCTCGTGGGCCACGAGGTCTCGGCACACCTGCGGATCCTGGCGCGCGGGCCCAAGACCGTCCACGCCGTCACGATCGTGGCGAACCGCACCACCGGCGAGATCGCCAGCACGCTGGAGTTCGTCGAGGCCTACGTGGACCTGACCACCCGCCGCACGGCGCCGTTCGCGCCCGAGGTCGCCGAGCGCATCGACGCGCTCCTCGAGCAGCACGCCGCGCTGCCGTGGTCGCTGCCTCCGAGCCATCGCCTCGGCACCACGCGTCCGAGCTGAACAGCGGGTCGCGCAGTCCGAGACGGACTCAGGCGGGCGAGGGCGGCGAGGGTCGAACCGCGCCACCGGGCGCGGCGCCGGCCGGCGGAGGCTTCAGGGCCGAGACGTCCTTGGAGGAGGACTCGTAGCCCCCACGCTTCGGTCGGCTCCTGCCGACTCGAGGCGCCTGGAATTCGGAGTTCTTTCTGGTCACCGGTCACTCCCCTCAGGCATCGATGAACTCAAGGTACTCGACCTCCTGGAACCGCACGAGCAGCCCACGACCGAGGATCGGTCGACCTGAGCCGCTCAGCTCGAACTCCCCGGTGGCCGGGTCGACCTCAGCGACAGCAGCCAGAAAGAGGTCCTCGGGCTCGGGGTACCCGGAGGCGTAGGACTTCAGCTCCCCACTGCTGGCGTAGGCGCCGCCCAGCCACGTACCGGACTTCAGCCTGAGTCGGATCCAGCCGTTCCGCGGTCCTTGGAAGAGATGGTCCCAGGCTCGAGGCGCAGGGTCCGGCCCGGTGATCGCGAGTGCCCATCGCTGGCGCGATCGCGTCCCCCACCCGACGGCGGTTCCTGCCACCAGTGGGACGGCGACGTAGAGGAGTGCGGTGGGCCAGGCCCACCAGGACGGCGGGTCGGCTCGAGCCAGCGGAAGGTGAGTCGACCACAGCCACCACGTGGCGGGAGCGAAGAGTGCATGGAGGACCGCCGAGCCGCCGACGAACCGGAACAGTCGGTCACTGGCTCCCGAACCCCACCTGCCCACGATCCGCTCGAACGCCCACGAGTAGAGGGCTCCGGGCAGGAGCGCCAGAAGGACGACACCGAGAGCGTGCATGGTGGAGGGCATCCGCACATGGTGGCGATTCGGCCGGCGCCCTCACCAGAGGGTGGTGGCCGTCTGTGGAAATCAGTGGCCGAGGCAGGCCATCCAGATGCGGTGCATCTCCTCGACGGCCTCGTCCACGGTGGTCGCGCCGGCCACCACGAGCGGCGCGTAGCGGTCGTTCATCCCGGCGCCCATCGTGCCGAGCGCCTCGGGATCGGCCACCGGCTGAACCCGGCCCGCGCGGGCCTGCTGGCTGACGTACGTGGCGGTGCGGTGCACGGCCTCGCCCTGGATCTCGCTCCAGAGGCGGCGCATCTCGTCGTCGGCGACCGCCTGGTGGTTGAGCACCGTCATCAGCGCGAGGTTCTCGACCGTCGCCTCGAGCGTGGTCTCGATCGTGCGCCGCAGCACCTCGTCGACGGCGTCGCGGTCGATCCCCGACAGGTCCTGGGCCCGCAGGAAGCGGTCGCGCACCTGCTCGGCGAGGACCGCGAAGACCTGCTCCTTGGAGGCGAAGTAGACGTAGAACGTCGCGCGGCTGACGCCGGCCCGGCGCGTGATCTCCGCGATCGTCGTGGCGCCGTAGCCGAGCTCCTCGAACGCCGCGCGCGCCGCGGTCAGCAGCTCGCCGTGCCGTTGCGCGTCCGCCCGGTCGTGGTCCTCCCGGATCGCCCAGCCCTGAGTCATGGCCTCACCCTAGCCTGCCCATTGACACAGGTGTCAACAGTCGCGAGGATGGAAGTTGACACCCACGTCAACACCAGGAGTCGACGATGAAGGTCCTGATCGCCAACCGCGGCGAGATCGCCCACCGGATCGAGCGCGCGGTCCGTGCTCTCGACTGGACGCCCCAGCACGTGCACACCGCCGAGGAGGCGGGAAGCGCGGACCCCGAGAGCTACCTGCTCCCGAAGGCCGGCGTGGCCGGGTACCTCGACGTCGACGCCATCGTGGCCGCCGCGGTCCTGACGGGCTCGGACCTGGTGCACCCCGGCTACGGCTTCCTCAGCGAGAGCGCGGAGCTCGCGCGGGCCTGCGAGGCCTCGGGGCTCACCTTCGTCGGACCGGACCCGACCACGCTCGAGCTGTTCGGCGACAAGGGCAGCGCCCGCGAGCACGCGCTGGCCCACGGCGTCCCGGTCCTGGACGCGACGGGACGTGACGCCTCCCTCGCCGAGGTCGCGGCCCTGCTGGAGCGCCACCCCGCGGGCATCATGATCAAGGCCGTCTCCGGTGGTGGCGGCCGCGGCATGCGCCCCGTCACCGACGCCGCCGACCTCGCCGAGGCGTACGACCGCTGCCGCTCCGAGGCCGAGCGCGCCTTCGGCAACTCCTCCGTCTACGCCGAGCGGCTGCTCGCCAGCGCCAAGCACATCGAAGTGCAGGTGCTGGGCGACGGCGCGGGCGTCGTCACGCTCGGCGAGCGCGAGTGCTCCGTGCAGCGCCGCCACCAGAAGGTCATCGAGGTCGCGCCGAGCCCGTCGCTGACCGACGCCCACCGCGAGCGCCTGACCACGTGGGCGAAGGACCTCACCTCACCCCTGGGCTACCGCGGCCTGGCCACGGTCGAGTTCCTCGTGAACGCCGACCTGCTGCGCCGCAGCGGTCCCCTCGACGCCGTGTTCATCGAGGTCAACCCCCGGCTCCAGGTGGAGCACACGGTCACCGAGGAGGTCACCGGCACCGACCTCGTGCGGGCCCAGCTGCTCGTCGCGGCCCGCCACCGCCTCGACGAGGTGGGCGTGCCGACCGATGTGCAGCCGCGTCCCGGCGTCGTCGCGATCCAGTCGCGCGTCAACGCCGAGGAGGTCGTCGGCGGCACGGTCGTCTCCACCACCGGCACCGTCACCGCCTTCTCCGCTCCCGACGGCGTCCGCGTCGACACGGGCATCGCGCCGGGCACCGTCGTCGACGGCACGTTCGACTCCCTCCTCGCGAAGGTCGTCACCGTCACCGAGGGCGACCACGCCACGGCCTGCGCCGACGCCGACGCGGCCGTCGCCGCCCTGCGGATCGACGGCGTGCGGACCAACGTCCCGCTGCTGCGCGAGCTGCTGGCCCACGACGCCGTGCGCAGCGGTGAGGTCACCACCGCGTGGCTCGACCGCCTGCTCGCCGATCGCGCCGATTCCGAGCGCACCACCGACGAGTCCGGCACCGTCTCCTCGGTCATGAACGGCACCGTGCTGGCCGTGTCGGTGAAGCCCGGCGACACCGTGGGGCCGAAGACGCCGCTGGCGACCCTCGAGTCAATGAAGATGGAGCACCCCGTCACGGCTGGATTCGCCGGCACCGTCACCGAGGTCCTCGTCGCGAGCGGCGAGCAGGTGGCGGCCGGCCAGCCGATCGCCGTCGTCGCGCCCGACGACACCGTCGACCACCAGCACGCCGAGGACGCGGACGTCGACCTCGACCACGTCCGCCCCGACCTCGAGGAGCTCCAGGACCGGATCGCCCGCACCCGCGACTCGGCCCGGACCGAGGCCGTCGCGAAGCGGCACGCCCGCGGCCACCTCACCGCGCGCGAGTGGGTCGACCTGCTCGTCGACGAGGGCACCTTCACCGAGTACGGCGCCCTGACCGTCGCGGCTCAGCGGCAGCGCCGCACCCTCGACGACCTGATGGACAACACCCCCGCCGACGGCATCATCACCGGCCTCGGCACGATCAACGGGGACGACTCCGAGACGTCGCGCCGCTGCGCCGTCCTGGCCTACGACTACACGGTGCTCGCCGGCACGCAGGGCTACTTCAACCACAAGAAGACCGACCGCCTGCTCGAGCTGGCGCGCGACCGGAAGCTGCCGGTCGTCCTCTTCGCCGAGGGCGGCGGCGGCCGTCCCGGTGACACCGACACCGCCGACCTGCTCGCCGCGGGCCTGAACGTGCGCACCTTCGCCACGATGGGATCGCTGAGCGGCGTCGTGCCGACGGTCGGCATCCTCACGGGCCGCTGCTTCGCCGGCAACGCGGCCCTCCTGGGCTGCTGCGACGTCATCATCGGCACGGAGGACGCCAATCTCGGCATGGCCGGCCCGGCGATGATTGAGGGCGGCGGACTCGGCGTCTTCACCCCCGAGCAGATCGGCCCGATGTCGGTGCAGGGCCCGAACGGCGTGGTCGACATCGTCGTCGGCGACGACGCCGAGGCGATCAGCGTGGCCCAGCGGTACCTCTCCTACTTCCAGGGCGGTCGCACCGCCTGGGACGCCGCCGACCAGCGACGCCTGCGCCACGTCATCGGCGAGAACCGCAAGCAGGTCTACGACATCCGCACGGTCATCGACGCGCTCGTCGACACCGACAGCGTGCTGGAGCTGCGCCGCGAGTTCGGCACCGGCGCGATCACCGCCCTGGTGCGGATCGAGGGCCGGGCGTACGGACTCGTCGCGAACAACCCCGCCCATCTCGGCGGCGCGATCGACGCGGACGCGGCCGACAAGATGGCTCGCTTCCTCCAGCTGTGCGACGCGCACGGCCTGCCCGTCGTGTCGCTGTGCGACACCCCCGGCTTCATGGTCGGGCCGGAGAGCGAGCAGACCGCCACGGTGCGCCACTTCAGCCGGCTGTTCGTGATCGCCGCGCACCTCAAGGTGCCGATGACCACGATCGTCCTGCGCAAGGCCTACGGGCTCGGCGCGCAGGCGATGGCGGCCGGCGGCTTCGCCCAGACCACCGCGACCGTCTCGTGGCCCACCGGCGAGATCGGCGGCATGGGACTCGAGGGCGCGGTGCGCCTGGGCTTCTCCAAGGAGCTGGCCGCCATCGAGGACGAGCAGGCCCGGGCCGACCGCTACGAGGAGCTCGTCGCGCAGCACTACGAGGCCGGCAAGGCGATCAACGGCGCGATGAAGCTCGAGCTCGACGAGGTCATCGACCCCGCCGACACCCGCCGCTGGATCGTCGCCACCCTCGGCGACTGGGACGGCGAGGGCTCGCACCGGTTCGTCGACACCTGGTGATCCTGCAGCGCGCCTGAGCAGTGGTTTCGATACGCCGCTCGTTCCTCGCGAGCTACTCAACCACCGGAACCCGGTGATCGAGTGCCGGCGAGCGCAGCGAGACGGTGTATCGAGATCACGCTGGGAACGACCGCTCGATCGTCGTCACGACACTCGTGACCGACGGCCTCGTCGGCGTGCTCGAGAACCCGAAGCGGCACGGCGGGTCCACCGGCCGGAGGTCCCCGAGATCGGCCCCCCGCCACGTCCCGGCGATCGCGTCCACCGAGACGATCCCCGTGGCGCCGTACCACTCGCGGCGGTCGTTGCCGGCCGTTCCGCGTGTCCGCACGCCCCGCATCACGACCCGCGCGACCGGGTCGATCGCACCGCACCAGGCGGGCGCGGTGGCCACCCGCACCGGCACGAGGCCGAGCAGCGCACCCAGCGGCGTCCGCCCACCAACCACCAACCGCAGCGACAGCGACGGCGTCGCGACCTGCCACCCGTCGGCCGTGTCCGTCACGGGCACGGGCTCGATGACGTGCTCGTCGAACGTGTAGGTCGCCGCGACGAAGTCCCGCACCCGCTCGGACGGGGCCAGCAGCACGCGGTGACCGGCCGCGTCCTCGATCATCACGTCCGCGAACGCACCCCACGGTGAGGCGTCCCAGCGCCCGACGACCACGCGGATCCCGCTCGTGCTGCCGACGCCGGCGATGCGGCCGACGAAGCGCTCCCTGATTCGACCCGACTTCACGAGCCCATCCTGCCCGCTCGGGGCCAGCGGCTGTCGGTGACGAGCGGCAGGATGGGGGCATGCTGCTCGCCGAGCTCGTCGCCACCTCCACCGAGGTCGCCGCGACGCGCTCCCGGAAGGCTAAGGTGGCGCTGCTCGCCGAGCTCCTTGGCCGGGTCGAGCCCGACGAGCTCGAGGTCGTCGTGTCCTACCTCGGCGGCGCGCTGCGCCAGCGGCGCACGGGCCTCGGCTGGCGGGGCGTGAGCGCCCCGACGCCGCCGTCCGACGAGCCGTCGCTGGGCGTGCTCGAGGTCGACGCCGCCTTCGAGGCGATGTCGCGGCTGTCGGGGTCGGGCTCCCAGCGCGACCGCCGGGAGGCCGTCGCCGACCTCTTCGCGCGGGCCACCGCCGCAGAGCAGGCGTGGCTGCGGGCGATCGTCACCGGCAACCTGCGCCAGGGCGCGCTCGACGCCGTCACGCAGGAGGCCGTGGCACAGGTCGCGGGGGTGCCGGTGGCGGCGGTGCGCCGGGCGGCAATGCTCGCCGGCAGCACGGTCGCCGCGGCGGGCGCCGCGTTCGAGGGCGAGGAGGCACTGGCCGCGATCGGCCTCGAGGTCGGCCGACCGGTCATGCCGATGCTGGCCTCGAGTGCGCCCGACGTGGTCACCGCCATGGCCGGCCTCTCCCCCGATGGCCGCACCGACGTCGCCGTCGACGCCAAGCTCGACGGCATCCGCATCCAGGTCCACCGCGACGGCGACGCGGTGCTCGTGGTCACCCGCAGCCTCGACGACATCACCGACCGGCTGCCCGAGGTGGTCGCGGTCGCCCGCTCGCTGTCCGCCACGCGGTTCGTGCTCGACGGCGAGGCGCTCGCGCTGTCCGACGACGGCCGTCCGATGGCCTTCCAGGACACCGCCAGCCGCACCGCCCAGGCCGCCGGCGTCGCGATCACGCCCCACTTCTTCGACGTGCTCCACGTCGACGGCCGCGACCTGCTCGACGCGCCCGGCCACGAGCGCACGGCCGCGCTCGACGCGCTGGTGCCCGAGGCCCACCGGGTCCGCCGACTCGTCACCTCCGACGCGGCCGCCGCCGACGCCTTCGCCACGGAGACCGTCGCCGCCGGCCACGAGGGCGTCGTCCTCAAGGACCTCTCCGCTCCCTACGCCGCGGGCCGCCGCGGCTCGGCCTGGGTGAAGGTCAAGCCGGTCCACACCCTCGACCTCGTCGTCCTCGCCGTCGAGTGGGGCTCCGGCCGGCGCCAGGGCTGGCTCTCGAACATCCACCTCGGGGCGCGCGACGAGTCGTCCCCGACGGGCTTCGTGATGCTCGGCAAGACCTTCAAGGGGATGACCGACGCCATGCTCGCGTGGCAGACCGAGCGGCTCCTCGCGCTGGAGACGCACCGCGAGGGCCACGTCGTCCACGTCCGCCCCGAGCAGGTCGTCGAGATCGCCTTCGACGGACTCCAGCGCTCCACGCGCTACCCCGGCGGCCTGGCCCTGCGCTTCGCCCGCGTCGTCCGCTACCGCGACGACAAGGCGCCGCACGAGGCCGACACGATCGAGACTGTCCGCTCGCTCGCCGGCGCTTGAGCAGAACCCTCGCCTGATCTCGATACGGCGTCTCGCTGCGCTCGCCACCTACTCGATCACCGGACCGGTGGTCGAGTAGCACCGCGAGGAACGAGCGGGCGTATCGAGACCATGCCCGGACAGACAGCAGCCCCGCCGGGGAGGAATCCGGCGGGGCTGCTGGTCCGTGGGCGTCAGTCCGCGTTGCGGATGCTGCGCAGGTTCACGACGCGGTAGCCGGCGTCGAAGGTGAGCCCCTTGGTGAAGTAGTTCACGACGGGGATCATCAGCGGGACGAAGTCCACCCGCTCCAGCAGCGCGGCCTCGGCCTCGCCCCAGAGCTTGCAGCGCTCGTCGCCCTCGACCTTCGAGAGCTGGTCCTTGACCATCGCGTCGAACTTGTCGTTGTCGACGCGGCCCCAGTTCAGCGCGCCGCCCTCACCGTAGACCGAGCTCATCTTCGTGGCCATGGGGAACGGCGTGCGGATCGCGGTCTGGTACGGGTAGACGATGATGTCCCAGTCCTCGTCGTCGCCGTAGATCGTGCCCGCAGCCTGGGCCTGCGTGCCGCTCGTGATGTTGACCTTGATGCCCAGCTGGCGCACCGCGTCGGCCAGGTACTCCGGTCCGGAGTTCTGGACGTCGTAGCCCAGCATCTCGACCGTCAGCTCCTTGCCGCCCGGGCCGTAGCCGGCCGCCTCGAGCTCCTTCTTCGCAGTGTCCAGGTCGAACTCCGGGGTGAACTGCTCGTTCTCCGGGGTGTAGCAGTTCATGTCTGGCGTGATGAAGGTCCGGGTGGGCTCGCCGAGGCCGAACGAGGCGGCCTTCGTGAAGCCCTCGGGGTCGATCGCGTGGGCGACGGCGCGACGCAGGCGCTCGTCGGCGAACGGACGGCCCTCGCGCTCGTTGAACGAGATGGCGTCGGCGCCGTAGGCCTTGCCCTGGATCGGGTCGTTGTCCTGCACGAGGCGCTCGTTGTCGCGGCCGAGGATCGCCGCGATGTCCGTGGCCCCGGTCTCGAAGAGGTTGGCGCGGGTGGAGTCCGAGGTCACGACGCGCATCGTGATCTTCGCCGGGACCTCCTCGTCCTCGCCGAGGGCGGGCGAGTCCCAGGACTCGAGCACGTACTCGTCGCCGCGCTTCATCGAGGCGATCTTGTAGGGGCCGGAGCCCTGCGGCTCGGTGCCGAGGCTCTCGACGTCCTCGAGGCCCTTCGGGCAGACGACGAACGCGTTGGTCATCGACTCGAGCATGTCCGCGTGGGGCTGGTTTACCTCGATCGTGAGGGTGTCGGCCTCGTCGTCGCCGACGATCGACTTCGCGCCACCGGGACCGAAGAGGCGTCCGGTGAACGGCGAGCCGGACTTCGGGTCGGCGAGGCGCTTCATGTTGTCGGCGACGTCCGACGGCAGCAGGTCGGAGCCGTCGCTGCACTTGAGGTCGGGCCGCAGGGTGAAGACGACCTTCGTGGGCGTGACATCCCACTTCGTGGCCATGGCCGGCGCGACGCCGCCCGTCTTGCGGTCCTGGCGGACCGGGGTGTCGTAGAGCGCCTCGAACAGCTGCATCGATCCCTGGTCCGACGACGAGATCGCCGGGTCGAAGGTGTCGATGTCGTTGCGCAGATCCATGACGAGGCTCTCGGGAACCTCTCCCGCCGGGCCCTCCGCTCCCCCGGACTCCCCGCCGCACGCGGCCAGCGTGAGCGCCGCGATCGTCACCAGTGCTGAAGCTTGAACTCGTCTCGACATGACCAGCCTTTCCCTCCGATGGACATGTGATCGGTCTCACATGTTCAGCCCATCCTGAGGCCGGCGACTCGCAAAGTCAATGTTGAACTCAGGTTTATATGAAGTTGGTTTCAATTACGAGAAAGGGGCCGCGCGGATCTCCGCGCGGCCCCTCCGTGAAGCTGTCTCAGCGAGCGTGCGTGACGCCACCGTCGACCGTGATGGTGGAGCCGACGACGTAGTCGCCCGACCGTGCCGCCAGGTAGATCGCGGCGGCGGCCATGTCCTCGGACGTGCCGATGCGGCCCGACGGGATCGAGGACTTGATCTCCTCGGCGTGGTCGCGGGCGTCCTTGTTCATGTTCGAGGCGAACGCGCCCGGCGCGATGCCGCTGACGGCGATGTCGTCCTCGATCAGGCGGATCGCCATGCGGCGCGTCAGCTGGATGACCCCGGCCTTGCTGGCGTGGTAGGAGTACGTCTCCTGCGGGTTCAGGCTGATGCCGTCGATCGAGGCGATGTTGATGACCTTGGCGAGGTGGTCGCCCGTGGCGGCCACGAGGTCCGACTTCAGCGCCTGCGTCAGGAAGAACAACGACTTGACGTTGAGGTCCATGACCTTGTCCCAGCCGGACTCGGGGAACTCGTCGAACGGCGCGCCCCAGGCGGCACCGGCGTTGTTGACCAGGATGTCCAGGCTCGACTCGTGCTCGCGGTAGCGCGCGACGAGGTCGTTGATGCCGTCCAGCGTCGAGACGTCGGCCGGCAGCGACACGCAGGTGCCGAACTCGGAGAGCTCGGCGGCGGTGGCGTCGCACGCCTCGGCCTTGCGGGCCGAGATGTAGACCCGGGCGCCCTGCTTGAGGAAGCCCTCGGCGATCATCCGGCCGATCCCGCGGGACCCTCCGGTGACGAGAGCGGTGCGGCCTTCGAGTGAGAACAGTGACGTGGTGTCCATGCGTGGATCCTCCAGGTGGTGGGTGAGGTGGGTCGGGGGGTCAGGACTGCGGCAGGTCGACGAGACCGGCCAGGTCGGAACGGTGCGCCGCGGGCGTGCCGAGCGCGAGCTGGTCGGACTTGGCCCGCTTCAGGTACAGGTGGATCGCATGCTCCCACGTCATGCCGATGCCGCCGTGGAGCTGCAGCGCCTCCTCGGCCGCGTGCAGCGCGACGTCGGAGCAGTACGACTGCGCCACGGCCTGCGCGACGGGGGCGTCTGGATCGCTCGTGGCGAGCGTGTCGGCCGCGTACCGCGCGGCCGCCTGCGCCTGGGTGACCTCGAGGTAGAGGTCGGCGAGCCGGTGCTTGATCGCCTGGAACGAGCCGATAGGCCGGGCGAACTGGATGCGCGTCTTCGCGTACTCCACGGTGGTCTCCAGGCACCATTGGGCCAGGCCCAGCTGCTCGGAGGCCAGCAGCGCGGCACCCGCGGCCAGCGCCGCGTCGACGGCGGCGACCGCGGCGTCACCCTCGGCGAGCACCTGCCCCTCGCCCGTCGGGGTGACCGACGCCAGCGGCCGGCTCATGTCGAGCGACGTGAGCGGCGTGACGTCGGCGGTCTCGTGCAGCACGAGCCGCACGGTTCCGCCCTCGGAGGTGGGCACCAGGAAGAGGTCGGCGCCGATGGCGCCCGCGACCGGAGCCGTGGCACCGTCCCCCGCCGACCAGGCGCCGGCACGGGCCGACCACGGCAGGACGAGGACGGCGCGGCGGTCGCCCGAGGCCACCCGGGGCAGGACGTCCTGAGCCTCGACCGACAGCAGGGCGGTGGTCGCGATGACCGCGCTCTCCAGGAACGGGACGGGCGCGACGGTGCGGCCGAGCTCCTCGAGCACCACGGAGGCCTCGCGCGCACCAGCACCCGCTCCTCCCCACTGCTCGGGAACCAGCAGTCCGGCCAGGCCGAGGTCGCCCGCGAGCGCGGACCAGGCGGCGGAGACGTCGGTCTCCGGGGCGTCGTAGAGCGCCGCGACGGTCGAGGGGTCGACGGTGCGCTTCAGCGCGCCGCGCACGCTCGAGCGCAGCGACTCCTCGACGTCGGAGTAGAGCAGTTCACTCATCGCGGCACCTCGTTGAAGGGGACGCCCTTGTCGGGGCGGTGGTCGGCGGGCAGGCCCAGCACGCGCTCGGACACGACGTTGCGCATGATCTCGGACGTGCCGCCCTCGATCGAGTTGCCCTTGGCGCGCAGGTAGCGGAAGCCCGGGCCGCGGCCCAGGAAGCTCGCGGACGCGGTGCGCACCATGGTCCAGTCGTCGTACTGCAGCCCCGCGTCGGGATCGAGCTCGAGCGCGAAGCCGGACACCTGCTGTGCCTGCTTCGCGAACGCGAGCTTCATCGCCGAGCTCTCGGGGCCGGGCTGGCCGACGGCCAGCTGCTGGCGCAGGCGCTCGCCCGCGAGGCGGGTCACCTCGGTCTCGACCCACCACGACATGAGCCGGTCGTGCTCGGCGGCGGAGCGGACCGACGGGTCGGTGCGCCACCGCTCGGTGACGATGCCGATCTGGCCGGCCTCGCGGTCGGCCCCGCTGCTGATCGCCACGCGCTCGTTGTTGAGCGTCGTGGTGGCCACGCGCCAACCTTGGCCGACATCACCGACCCGGTCGGCGTCCGGCACGCGCACGTCGTTCAGGAAGACCTCGTTGAACTCGGCCTCGCCGGTGATCTGGCGCAGGGGACGCACGTCGACGCCCGGATCGGCCATGTCGACGACGAAGTACGACAGGCCGGCGTGCTTGACCACGGTCGGATCGGTGCGGGCGACGAGGATCGCGCGCTGGGCGTTCTGCGCCCCCGAGGTCCAGACCTTCTGGCCGTTCACGATCCAGGTGTCGCCGTCGAGGACGGCCTTCGTCGCGACGCCCGCGAGGTCGGAGCCGGCACCGGGCTCACTGAAGAGCTGGCACCAGACCTCCTCGCACGTGAAGAGGGGGCGCAGGTACCGCTCCTGCTGCTCGGGGGTGCCGAACGCGATGAGCGTCGGCGCCGCCATGCCCAGGCCGATGCTGTTCAGACCGAGGTCGGGCGCCGGGGCACCCGCCTCGGCGAGCAGCTGCTCGACCATCTGCTGCTCGTCACGCGGGCGGTCCAGGCCGCCGCGGCCCACCGGGAAGTGGACCCACGCGAGACCGGCGTCGAACCGGGCCCCGAGGAACTCCACCGGGTCGACCGTGGCGAGGTCGAAGCGCTCGAGCAGTGCCGCCACCTCGGCGCGAACGTCAGTCACGCGTCCCCGCCTTGCGCAGCTCGTGACGCGCGAGGGCGTTCTTGTGCACCTCGTCCGGCCCGTCGGCGAAGCGCAGCGTGCGCACCTGGGCGAACCACTCGGCGATCGGGAAGTCCTGGCTGAGTCCGCCACCACCGTGGACCTGGATCGCCTTGTCGACGATCCACTCCACCGTGCGGGGGGCGGCGATCTTGATGGCCTGGATCTCGGTGTGGGCACCCTTGTTGCCGACGGTGTCCATGAGCCACGCGGCCTTGAGGGTCAGCAGGCGGATCTGCTCGATCTTGACGCGCGACTCGGCGATCCAGTCGCGGACGACGCCCTGCTCGCTCAGCGGCTTGCCGAACGCCACGCGGTCGTTGGCTCGCGCGACCATCAGCTCGAGGCTGCGCTCGGCGATGCCGATGAGGCGCATGCAGTGGTGGATGCGGCCGGGCCCGAGGCGGGCCTGGGCGATCGCGAAGCCCTCGCCCTCACCGGCGATGAGGTTCGTGACGGGCACGCGCACGTCGGTGAAGATCACCTCGGCGTGGCCGCCGTGGTCGCGGTCGTCGTAGCCGAAGACGCGCATGCCGCGCTTGATCTCGATGCCGGGGGTGTCCCGCGGCACGAGGATCTGCGACTGCTGGCGGTGACGCGACGCGTTGGGGTCGGTCTTGCCCATGACGATCATGATCTTGGCGTTCGGGTTCATCGCACCGGAGATGAACCACTTGCGGCCGTTGATGACGTACTCGTCGCCGTCGCGCACGATCGAGGTCTCGATGTTGGTCGCGTCGGAGCTGGCCACGGCCGGCTCGGTCATCGCGAAGGCGGAGCGGATCTCGCCCTCGAGCAGGGGCTCGAGCCACTGCTTCTTCTGCTCGTCGGTGCCGAACATGCTCAGCACCTCCATGTTG
Organism: Aeromicrobium sp. UBA7512; assembly: GCF_002476985.1. NCBI lineage: Bacteria > Bacillati > Actinomycetota > Actinomycetes > Propionibacteriales > Nocardioidaceae > Aeromicrobium > Aeromicrobium sp. UBA7512. Next base: position 139,762 of record NZ_DLNK01000001.1, on the reverse strand, counting down.
CCCGTGTCGGGCGCTGCGCAGTTCGTGGCGGTCGGGGCCAGGTGCAGGCTGCGGCCCATGATCTCGCACAGCGGCGCGTACTGGAGGTTCGTCAGGCCGGCGCCCTCGGCGCCCGGGTGGAAGAGGTTCCACAGGCCGCGCTTCTTCGCCTCGACCTTCAGGCCCTCGATCACCGGCGGGGGCGACCACACGTCGGGAGCTGCTTCGAGCTGCTCCCAGAACGTCGCCTCGGCGGGGTAGATGAACTCGTCCATGAACGAGGTCAGGCGCTCGATCAGGTCGTTGGTGGTGGCGTCGTAAGCAAATTCCACGGGGTACTCCCAAAGGTGAATTCAGATTCAACTCAGGCTAGCGCCTCGCCCCGCGGATGGCAATGGCCGGTCCGGCTCAGGCCGAGGCGCGCGACGGGAGCGTCATGCCCAGCGCGTTGAACCACAGCTTCGTCGACGTCTCGACCATCGCGTCGAGGTCGTAGCCCTCCCCCAGCGCGAAGGAGTAGTAGGCCAGCCGGCTCACCATGCTGGACAGCGCGCGCGACGTCATCACCGGATCGAGCCCGGGGTCGGCCAGTCCGGACTCCTGGGCGGACTCCACCCAGCGCGCCACCCGGTCGGTGAACAGCGTGGAGCGCTGCACGCGCAGCGCGCGGAAGTCGGGGTTGATCGTGGCGACCTGCTCCAGCAGCACCATGAGCTTGGCGTTGCGCCGGTACGCCTCGAAGTAGGCCCGGTTGCTGGCCTCGAGGACGGCCGCGATGTTCTGGGGATCCTCCTCGACGCGCGGCAGGCCGGGGTGCAGCATGTCCTCCTGCGCGACCTGCAGGACGGCCGTGAAGATCTCGTCCTTGCTGTCGAAGTAGGTGTAGAAGGTGCCGATCGACGTGTTCGCCTCGCGCGCGATGTCGGTCAGGCGGGAGTTGATGAACCCGTCGCGCTCGAACACGCCTCGCGCCGCCCTCACGAGCGACTCACGGGTCCGCTGCCCCCGGGCCGTCACGGGCAACGAGCGCAAGGTGCTCTCGTCGACCAACGACCCGGGGGCATGACCGTCGGGACTACTTGATCTGCTCACCGACGGGCCTGAGCACCGAGATGACGGGCGGGCCCGCGACGAGATCCTTCAGCACCTCGCCGAACGTGGCGAACTCGGCCGACGAGCCGTGGCGACGCAGCGCGTCACCATCGGCGTACTCCTCGATCAGCACGTAGTCGACCTGGCTGCCGCTCACGCGCTGCAGGTCCCACCGGGTGCAGCCCTCGTCGACCAGCATGGCCGGCCGGGCGGCCGCGACGGCCTGCTCGAACTCGGCCGTGCGGTCCTCGCGGACGGTGACGGCGGCGGTCACGTTGATCATCGGTCTCCTCCAGCGGTCGCGGCACGGCGGCCGAACACGGGCGTGCGCTTCTCCACGAAGGCGCGCACGGCGCCGATGTGGTCCTCGGTGAGCCCGGTCGCCTTGTGCAGGGGCACCTCGGCGTCCATGCTCTCCTCGAGGCTCACGCGGGGGGCGCGGTCGAGGTTGTCCAGCATGTACTCGTACGCCTGGGCCGGACCGTTGGCGAGCTGCTCGGCGAGGGCTCGCACCCGCGCGTCGAACTCGTCCTCGGACACGACCTCGTTGAGCAGGCCCAGGCTGCGGGCCTCCTCGGCGCGGACGCGCGGGTTCAGGAGCATGAGCTCCCGCGCCTTCACCGGGCCGACGATGTCGTTGAGCAGCCACGCCACGCCGAAGTCGCCCGAGAGGCCGACCGCGCCGAACGCCGTCGCGAAGACGGCGCGCTCGCTGCCGATCCGGAAGTCGGCGGCCAGGGCCAGGCCCAGACCGGCGCCGGCGGCCGCGCCGGGGATCGCGGCGATCACGGGCTTGCGGCTGCGGTAGATCTTGCCCACCGTCGCACGCTGCGCCTGACGCTGCGCCTCGACGGCCTCGACGTCGACCTCCGAGCTGCCGCCGCCCTCACCGCCCTTGGCGTCGAAGTCCTGGACGTCGCCACCGGAGCAGAACGCCTTGCCGGCGCCCGTGATGACGATGACGCCGACGTCCTCGGAGTCCTGCATCGCGTCGAGCAGGGTCTCCAGGCCGGCGACCATCGCATCGGACAGCGCGTTGCGGCGGTCGGGACGGTTCAGCGTGATGGTGCCGATGCCGTCCGCGACCTCGCCGTAGACGTCGTCGTCCGTGCTCGTGCCGTTGATGAGCTTCGACATCACGCGACCTCGAAGAGGCCCGCGGCACCCATGCCGCCGCCGATGCACATGGAGATCACGACGTAGCGCGCGCCGCGACGCTTGCCCTCGATGAGCGAGTGGCCCACGAGGCGGGCGCCGGTCATGCCGTACGGGTGGCCGACCGAGATCGCGCCGCCGTTGACGTTGTAGCGCTCGGGGTCGATCTCGAGGGCCTCGCGGCAGTACAGCGCCTGCGACGCGAAGGCCTCGTTGAGCTCCCACAGGCCGATGTCGTCGACCGTCAGACCGTGGTGCTTGAGCAGCTTCGGGATCGCGAAGACCGGGCCGATGCCCATCTCGTCCGGATCGCAGCCGGCGACGGCCATGCCGCGGTAGACGCCGAGGACGTTCGCGCCACGCTGCTCGGCGACCTTGCGCTCCATGAGCACCGAGGCGGAAGCGCCGTCGGAGAGCTGCGAGGCGTTGCCGGCGGTCACGCTGGACACCTTCGTCACCTGACCGTCGGGCAGCACGGCCGACAGGCCCGAGAGCGACTCACGCGTGGTCGAGGGGCGGTTGCCCTCGTCCTTCGCCAGGGTCACGCGCTGCTCGCTGATCTGCTTCGTCTCGCGGTCCTGGACCAGCTGGACCGACTCGAACGGCACGATCTCGTCGTCGAAGCGGCCGGCCTCCTGCGCGGCGGCGGTGCGCTGCTGCGAGAGCAGGGCGAACTCGTCCTGGGCGTCGCGGCTGACGTTGTAGCGCTCGGCCACGATCTCGGCCGTCTGAAGCATCGGCATGTAGAGGTCGGGGCGGTGCTGCTCGAGCCACGGGTCGTTGGCGCGGTGGCCGTTCATGTGCTCGTTCTGCACCAGCGAGATGGACTCCACGCCGCCGCCGACGGTGATGTCCATGCCGTCCGCGACGATCTGCTTCGCGGCCGTGGCGATGGCCATCAGGCCCGAGGCGCACTGGCGGTCCACCGACATGCCGGCGACCGAGGTGGGCAGGCCCGCGCGCAGCGCCGCCTGGCGTGCGACGTTGAACCCGCTGCTGCCCTGCTGCATGGCGGCGCCGAAGACGACGTCCTCGACCTCCGAGCCATCGATGCCTGCACGCTTCACGGCCTCAGCGATGGCGTGACCCGCCAGCTCCTGGGCCTGCGTGTTGTTGAAGGCACCACGATAGGCCTTGCCGATGGGGGTGCGGGCGGTCGAGACGACAACTGCCTCTCTCATGAGCGTTCCTTCTGATCCGAAAGTCGATGGTCGAGAGTCCTCGCGCCGGCGGCGCGGAACAGGTAATATGAATCTTACTTCAGTTTCAACTTTGGCTCGTTGTCCCCCCGATGTCAACAACGCGCCCCGCAGGGAAGTGGGATGGACACCGATGGCACGGAACACCGCGCGTCGATCAGGCGCGGCGCTGGTCATCGTCCTGTCCCTGCTCTCCACCGTGACCGCACTGCTGCAGACGATGGCCGTGCCGGTCCTGGGCAAGATGAGCCGCGACCTCGAGGTCTCCACCGCCGCGATCGGCTGGGTCGTCACGATCAACCTGCTGGCCGCGGCCGTCCTGACCCCGGTCCTGAGCAAGTCCGGCGACCTGCACGGCCGGCGCCGCCTCGTGCTCGTCGTCGTGGGCGCGGTGGCGATCGGATCGCTGCTCGCCGCGGTCACGTCGTCGTACTGGATCCTGCTCGTGGCCCGCGCCATGCAGGGAGCGTCCTTCTGCCTGTTCCCGCTGGCGGTCGGCCTGCTGCGTGAGCACCTCCCGATGCGACGGCTGCCCCTCGGGCTCTCGTTCCTGACCGGCGCGATCAGCGTCGGCGCCGGCGCGGGCCTCGTGCTGACGGGCGTCCTCACCCACGGCGACCGCGACTACCGCAACATCTTCTGGTTCACGATGACGGTCGCGCTGGTCCTGTTCGTGATGTCGGTGGTCGTCATCCCCCAGGACCGGCCGCACGCCGCCGGACGCGTGGACTGGCTCGGCGGATTCCTGCTCGGCGTCGCGCTCGTGCTGGTGCTGCTGGCCATGACGCAGGGCAACGACTGGGGTTGGACGAGCGTCACCACCACCGCGACGCTCGCCGGCTCGGTGGTGACCTTCGCCGTGTGGCTCGCGGTGGAGAACCGCGTGACCGAGCCCCTCGTCCCGGTGGCGATGCTGCGCGACCGCACGCTCGCGTCGGCCAACGCGATCGGCTTCTTCATCGGCTTCGGGATGTTCCTGATCTTCCTGAGCCTCACCGCGCTCGTGCAGGTGCCGGAGAGCCACGGCCACGGGTTCTCGGCCTCGGTCCTGGAGACGAGCCTGGTCTACCTGCTGCCCGCCGCCAGCATCGGCATCGTGGCCTCGCCCCTGGGCGGCGTGTGGGTCACCCGCTTCGGCGGCCGCGCCACCCTCCTGGTCGCCTCGGTCGTCGGCCTGATCGGCTACGTGCAGCTGTTCGCGTTCCACGACGAGGTCTGGCAGGTCATCCTCGGCGGCGTCATCACGAACTTCGCCTTCAGCATGGGCTTCGCCGCCGTCCCGGCCGTCGTCACCTCGGTCGTGCGCCCCGAGGAGACCGCCCTGGCCAACGCGATGGCCTCGATCATGCGCTCGGGCGGCAGCGCGCTGGGCAGTGCGCTCGTCGTCGCCCTGATCGCGAGCCACCTGATGCCCGACGACCACCCCGAGGAGTCGGTGTTCGCCATCGTCTTCGCGATCGGCGCCGTGACCATGGTCCTCAGCATCGTCATCACCCTCGTCGGCATCCCCCGACGCGACGTGGCCGCGGCCCGCGCTGCGGAGCCGGCAACGGACGAGCCCGAGACGGCTCGCGACCTCACGCCCTGACCGACACGACGAAAGGGCCCCTGACGACGAGTCGTCAGGGGCCCTTCGCGTGCGACCTCAGGAGGCGGGCGACGAGATCTTCAGCGCGTTCACCCACAGCTGCGTGAGCGAGTCGACCATCTCCTCGATCGTCCACTCCTCGCCCAGCACGAATCGCGAGTACGCCGCCCGGGCGACCATGCCGGACAGGAAGAACGACGCCAGCTTCGGATCGATGTCCTTCGTGGCGATGCCCTGGTCCTGCAGCTGCTTGATGCTCCTGGCGTTGCGCTCGACGAACGCCTCACCGCGCTTGCGTCGCAGGTCGCGGAAGTTGTCGTCGATGTTCGCGACCTGCTCCATCAGCCGCATGAACGGCGCGAAGCGCTGGTAGGACTCGAGGTAGGCGCGGTTCGCCTCACGAATCTGGGCGACCGGGTCGTCCCCGCCGGTGACCGCCCGGACGTCGGGGTGCAGCATCTCCTTCTCGACCTCGGCCTGCACGGCGGAGAAGATCTCCTCCTTGCTGTCGAAGTACGTGTAGAAGGAGCCGGCGGAGATGCCCGCCTCGGTGGTGATGTCCACGAGCCGTGCGTCGAGGAAGCCGTCGCGCTCGAACACGACGCGCGCCGCGTCGATGAGGTTGGCGCGCGTACGCAGCCCACGAGGGGTCGTGGGCAGCTCGCGCGACGGCGCCTCGCCGGAGAAGCCGGCGGAGCGCCGATGGCGCGTCGTACTCTCTGCAGAGCTGCTCATGCCGTCATCCTAAGGGGAATCTGAGGTCGAGTTCGGCTTTGTTACCGCGTGGTCACGAAGGTTCTACTTCGCTTCCACGAGACGTCCGAGGGACTCGGCCACCGCGACCGGCTTCTCCGAGCCCTCACGCTCGAAGACCTGACGCGCGCGCAGCTGGACGCCGCCGGGCACGTGGTCGATCGAGATGACCTCGGTCGTCATGCGCACGCGCGATCCGATGGGCAGCGGCGCGGGGAACCGCACCTTCTCGTAGCCGTAGTTGAGGCTGTGCGCGAACGCCTCGAACGAGATGAGCGAGTAGGAGAACGCCGGTCCGAGCGACAGGCTGTAGAGGCCGTGCGCGATGGTCGTGCCGAGCGGGCTCTGCGCGGCACGGTCGGGATCGACGTGGATCCACTGGTGGTCGCCGGTCGCGTCGGCGAACGCGTTGACGCTCTCCTGCGTGACGTCGTGCCACTCGGTCGGGCCGATCGTCTTGCCGATGAGGGCCTCGAGGTCGGCGACGTTCTGCGGGCGAACGGGCAGCTGGGTGGTGTCGGTCAAGGTTCTGTCCTTCGTGAGTGGTGGTGGTGTGAAATCGGGAGTCAGCGTCCGCGCCACACGGGCGCGCGGCGCTCGGCGAACGCGGTGGCGCCCTCGCGGGCGTCCTCCGACGTGCTGACCTTCATGGCGACGGGCTCCTGCTGCTTCCAGCCCTCGGCCATGCCCCAGTCGGCGGCGTTCTCGAGCACGTACTTGGTGCCCTCGAGGGCCAGCGGCGCGTTGTCGACCAGCTGCTGCGCCAGCTCGAGCGCGACGTCGAGGGCCTGGCCGGGCTCGGCGACACGGTTGACCAGGCCGACCTGGTACAGCCGCTCGACCGGGAGGTGGTCGCCGGTCAGCCCGATCTCCGCGGCCACGTGGTACGGGATCCGCTGCGCGAGGCGCAGCAGGCCACCACCGGCGGCGATGAGGGAGCGCTTGACCTCGGGAAGGCCGAGCTTGGCGTCCGAGGCGGCCACGATCAGGTCGCACGCGAGGGCCATCTCCAGGCCCCCGGCGACGGCGAAGCCCTCGATCGCGGCGATGAGCGGGGTCTTGGGGCCGCGCGTGGCGAAGCCGCCGAAGCCCCGGTCCTCGAACGCCGGGAAGTCACCCTCGAGGAAGGCCTTGAGGTCCATGCCGGCGCTGAAGCCCCGGCCCTCGCCGCGGATGATGCCGACCACGAGCGACGGGTCGGCATCGAGCTCGTCGAGCACCGCCGCCATCTCGCGCGCCACCTGTCCGTTCACCGCGTTGCGGGCGTCGGGGCGGTTCAGGGTGATCAGCAGGGCCCGGCCGTCCAGGACCTTCTCGCTGAGTACGACTGACATGAATCTCCTTGTGCTGGTCGCCGGTGGCACCGGCGGTGGATCAGGACGTGAGGAGGCGGGCGCCCCGTGCTGCGCGGGGCGCCCGCCGGCTCTCACTCGACCGCGCGGATGCTCCGCAGGTCGACGGTGCGGTACGTCGCGTTGAACGTGAGTCCGTCGGCGAAGTAGTTGGCGATGGGCCACAGCAGCGGCACCAGGTTCGTCTGCTCGAGCAGCGCGGCCTCGGCCTTGCCCCAGTTCTCGCAGCGCTCCTCGCCCAGCGAGCCGGTCGCGGCCGCCGAGTACTTGTCGAAGTCGTCGTTGCGGGTCCGGCCGAAGTTGTACGAGCCGCCCTCACCGAGGTTCGAGCTCATCTTCGTCACGAGCGGGTACGGGTGCGGGGCCGCGCTGAGGTACGGGAACACGATGACGTCCCAGTCGCCCTCGTCGCCGTAGACGATGGCACCGGCCTGGGCCTGCGTGCCGTTCGTGACCTTGACGTCGATGCCGACCTTGCGCAGGGCGTCCGCGACGTAGTCCGGGCCGGAGTTCTGCACGTCGTAGCCGAGCAGGCGCACCGTCAGCTTCTTGCCGCCGGGACCGTAGCCCGCGGCCTCGAGGTCGGCCTTGGCCTGGTCCTCGTCGAACTTCAGGCCGATGTCGCCGTTGGACTCGGTGTAGCAGTCCATGTTCGGCGTGATGACCGTGTTCACCGGCTCGCCGACGCCGAAGGACGCGGCCTTCGTGTACGCGGCGGCGTCGATCGCCTGGGCGACGACCCGGCGCAGGCGCTCGTCCGACATGGGCGCCTCGGGACGCTGGTTGAACGTCAGGGAGTCGGCCTCGAAGGCCTTGCCCTGGATGAACTCGTGGTTGGACTCGAGTCGCTCCGAGTCACGACCGAGGATGCCGGCGATGTCGGTCTCACCGGTCTCGAAGAGGTTGGCGCGCGTCGCGTCGTTCGTGATGACGCGGAACGTGATCTTGGCCGGGACGCTCTTGGGGTCCTCCAGCGCGGGCGAGCCCCACGCCTCGAGCTCGTAGGTGTCGCCGCGCTTGAGCGAGGTGACCTTGTAGGGACCCGAGCCCTGCGGGGCCGTGGCGAGCGCCTCGGTGTCCTCCAGGCCCTTCGGGCAGATCACGAAGGCGGTCGACATGCTGTCGAGCAGGTCCGAGTGGGGGTCGTTCACCTCGATCGAGACGGTGCGGGCGGCGTCGTCGGCGACGATGTCCTTCACTCCCCCGGCGCCGAAGAGGCGGCCCGTGTAGATGGAGCCCGTCTTCGGATCGGCGAGGCGCTTCATCGAGTTCGCGATGTCGGTGGCCGTGAGGTCGGTGCCGTCACTGCACTTCAGGCCCTCACGGAAGGTCATGTCGATCTTCGTCGTGGTGACCTCCCAGTCCGTGGCCATGGCGGGGACGTACTCGCCCGACTTCATGTCGCGGCGGACCGGCGTGTCGTAGAGCGCCTCGTACATCTGCACGGCGCCCTGGTCGGCGGCGGTGAGGAAGGGGTCGAAGGTGTCCACGTCGTTGCGCAGGTCCATGACCACCTTGTCGGGCGCCTGACCGGCGACACGGTCGCCGCCTTCGTCGGAGCCTCCACAGGCAGCGAGGATCGAGGTCGACAGCGCGAGTGCGCCGGCGAGGCCGACCGTGCGGCGCCACGGACGGGTTCGGGGAGAGGTCATCGGTCATCCTTCGTCGAGGGGCCTGAATCCGAATTCAGGTTCTTGAGTCGAGTGTGACGGAGGTCACCAGAAATATCAATACTGAACTCAGTTTCATTTACAGCGAAGGCCGGCCCCCGCCGGGTGAGGGAACCCAGGAGGACCGGCCGCTCGCGGCGTGGAGGCTCAGCCCTTCACGCGAATCGTCCGCAGATCGGTGGTGCGGTAGCCCGTCTCGAAGGTCAGGTCCTTCGAGAAGTAATTGGCGATCGGCCACATCATCGGCACGACGTCGGCGCGCTCGAGCAGGGCCGCCTCGGCCTTGCTCCAGTTCTCGCACCGCTCGTCACCCGTGGTCGCGGGTGCCAGCGCGGCGTACTTGTCGAACTCGGCGTTCTTGATGCGACCGAAGTTGTACGAGCCGCCCTCACCGAGGTTCGAGCTCATCTTCGTCACGGCCGGGTACAGGTGCGGCGCGGGCGCGTTCATCGGGAAGACCAGCAGGTCCCACTCCCCCTGGTCGCCGTAGACGATGCCCGCGGCCTGGGCCAGCGTGCCGTTGGTGATCTCGACCTTCATGCCGATCTCGCGCAGCGCGTCGGCGACGTACTCCGGGCCGGAGTTCTGCAGGTCGTAGCCCAGCAGACGCACCGTGAGCTCCTTGCCGCCGGCACCGTAGCCCGCGGCCTCGAGGTCGGCCTTCGCCTGGTCCTTGTCGAACTTCGGCTTCAGGTCGCCGTTGCTCTCGACGTAGCAGTCCATGTTGGGCGTGGCCAGGGTGTCGATCGCCTCGCCGACGTCGAACGACGCCGCCTTCGTGTAGGACTCGGCGTCGAGCGCCTGCGCCACGACGCGGCGCAGCTTCTCGTCCGCGAACGGCGCACCGTCGCGCTGGTTGAACACGACCGAGTCGGACTGGAACGCCTTGCCCTGGATCGGCTCCACGGTCGCCTCGAGGCGCTTGGAGTCACGGCCCACGACGCTGACGATGTCGGCACCGTCGGTGTCGACGAGGTTCGCGCGGGTGGAGTCGGAGGTCACGACGCGGTAGGTCAGCTTCGCCGGGACGCTCTCGGGGTCCTCGAGCGCGGGCGAGCCCCAGGCCTCGAGCTCGTACGTGTCGCCACGCTTCATCGAGGTGACCTTGTAGGGGCCGGAGCCCTGCGGGGTCGTGGCGAGCGCCTCGGTGTCCTCGAGGCCCTTCGGGCACACGATGAACGCGGTCGCCATGCTGTCGATCAGGTCCGAGTGCGGCTCGTTGACCTCGACCGAGACGGTGTTCGCGGCGTCGTCGCCGACGATCTCCGTCACGCCGCCGGCGCCGAAGAAGCGGCCGGTGTAGATGGAGCCCGTCTTCGGGTCGGCCAGGCGCTTGAGCGAGTTGGCGATGTCGGTCGGCTTGAGGTCCGAGCCGTCGCTGCACTTCAGGCCCGACTTGAGCTCGAAGTCGATCTTGGTGGCGGTGGCCTCCCACTTCGTGGCCATCGCGGGCTCGTACTCGCCGGTCTTCCAGTTGCGGCGCACGAGCGTGTCGTAGAGCGCCTCGTACATCTGGACCGCGCCCTGCTCGGCGGCGGTCAGCATCGGATCGAAGGTGTCGACGTCGTTGCGCAGCACCAGCGTCGCCTCGTCGGGCGCTTCACCGGAGGTGCCGGCGGACGACGACGAGCCGCCGCCACACGCGGTCAGGAGGGACACGGCCAGGGCGACGACGGCTGCCGACCCCAGTCCGCGGCGCAGCGCGGACCGGCGATCCGCGCGGCTTCGGTGGTTCAACTTCATGCTCGACCTCTCACATACTCAGGGCTGCCGGCGGGGGGCACGGCACCGCACCATCGTATATGAACTTGGTTTCATGTTTACTTGCAGGGGGGTGGCTCAGGTCACAGGCCGACGGCCCGCGCCTCGAGGTCGGCCCGCTGCATCAGCGCGTCGATCAGCTCGGGCGAGACCTGCCCGGTCACGGCCTTGTTGCGCGGGTCGTCGATCGAGCGGCGCAGCACGCCCTCGGCGATGATCGCGATCTTCCACAGGCCCAGCACGTACCAGAAGCCGATGGCCGAGACGTCGCGCCCGGTGGCCCGCGCGTACTCCTCCACGAGCTCGGCGCGCGTCGGGAACCCGGGCAGGGTCGGGCCCTGGAAGCCGGTCACGATCTCGTCGTCGGCCTGCGGCCAGTACGCGAGCAGGCCGCCCAGGTCGGCCAGCGGGTCGCCCAGGGTCGACAGCTCCCAGTCGAGCACCGCGGTCACGCGGCCCGCCCGGGGATCGGTGATGACGTTCATGAGGTGGAAGTCGCCGTGCACCAGCGACAGCCCCTGGTCCCCCGGGACGTTCGCCGTCAGCCGCGCGGCCAGGTCGTCCACGATGGGCAGCTCACGCGTGCGCGACTGCTCCCACTGGCGGTGCCAGCGGCGCAGCTGACGCTCGGCGTAGGGCGAGTGGCTCGCGAGGTCGACCAGCTCGGCCTTCTCCAGGTCGACGGCGTGCACCTCGCCCAGCGTGGACGCCAGGGACAGGCCGATCTCGCGGCGCGTCTCCTCGGGCACGGACTCGACCGCCTCGATCGTGTCGAGCACGCGCCCGTCGACGAAGTCCATCAGCATGAGCGGCGCGTCGGTGACCGCCGGGTCCTTGGTGAACCCGTGGATCGTCGGCACCGGCACGCCCGTGCCCTGGAGTCCGGACATGATCCGGTGCTCGCGCTCCACGTCGTGGGCCGACGCCAGCAGCTTGCCCAGCGGCGGGCGGCGCATGATCCAGCGGTGGCCGGCGGTGTCGGTCACCAGGAACGTCAGGTTCGACTGCCCGGCGCCGACGCGCTCGAAGTTCAGCGGGCCCTCGGCCTCGATGCCGAGGGTCTCGATCCAACGGGCGATGGGCTCGGTCTCGATCAGCTGCGTCACGAGATGCTCCTCTCACGGGTGACCTTCACGCCCTGCTCCCGGACCGTCCCGCGGTCCAGCTGGCGCTTGAGGATCTTGCCGGTCGAGCCCTTGGGCAGCTCGCGGACCTCCTGGTAGATGCGCGGCACCTTGTAGGCGGCGAGGCGCTCCTCCAGCCAGGCCCGCAGCTGCGCGGTGTCGACCTCGCGTCCGCGATGGGTCGCGAACACGGCCGCGACCTCCTCCCCCAGCCGCTCGTCGGGCACGCCGATCACGGCGACCTCGCGCAGGTCGGGATGCGTGTAGAGGACCTCCTCGATCTCGCGCGGGTAGACGTTGTAGCCGCCGCGGATGACCAGGTCCTTCTTCCGGTCGAGGATCCAGATGTCGCCGTCCTCGTCCTGCTTGCCGATGTCGCCCGTGAGGAACCACTCGCCGCGCATCACCTCGGCCGTGGCCTCGGGGCGCCGCCAGTAGCCCTTCATGATGACCGGGCCCGCGAGGGCGACCTCGCCCCGCTCGCCCGGCGCGGTGGGGTTGCCCTCGGGATCGACGACGCGCGCCTTCATCCGCGCCAGGGCCGGTCCGACCGAGCCCTCCTTGCGGCGCACGCTGAGCTTGGCCGACGTGCCGGCGCCCGTGGTCTCGCTGAGGCCGTAGCCGTCGAGCACGCGGCAGCCGAAGCGCTCGCGGAACGCGTCGGCGACCGCGAGCGGCAGCGCGGCGCCGCCGGAGAGCGCGTGGGTCAGGCTGGCCAGGTCGTCGCGCGAGAGGTCGACGTCGGCGTGGAGCATCGCGTTCCACATCGTCGGGACGCCCGCCAGCACCGTCAGCTGGTGGGCGGCGGCCATCCTCAGCAGCGCCTCGCCGCTGAAGGGACGCAGCAGCGACAGGCTCGCACCGACGTGGAACGTCGCCATCATCACGCAGACCTGCCCGAACACGTGGAAGAGCGGCAGCGCCGTCCCGACCCGGTCCGAGCTGTCGCTGCCGAGCGTGCCCGAGACGATCTCGGCACAGGCCGCGAGGTTGCCGTGCGTGAGCTCGGCGCCCTTCGGCTTGCCCGTGGTGCCCGACGTGTAGAGCAGGACGGCGGTGTCGTCGGTCTCCCTCGCGCGGGGCAGGTCCAGGTCGGCGCCCGGTCCCACCTCGATGTCACCGGCCTCAAGGGTCCAGAGCTCGATGCCCGTGGCCTCCGCGGCCCGTCGGGCGACGTCGGCCGTCTCGTGCCAGGCGATCGCCAGCGAGCACTCGGCGTCGGTGAGGAAGTACTCCAGCTCGACGGCGGTCGACGCGGAGTTCACCGTCACGCCGATCGCGCCCGAGGCGAGGATCGCCTGGTGGACCACGGCGAACTCCTGGGAGGTCGGCGCCACCAGCAACACCCGGTCCCCGGGCTCGATCCCGGCCCGCACGAGGCGGTCGGCCCAGGCGGAGGCGAGGTCCCGCACCTGCGCGTAGGTCCAGGCCTGGTCGCCCACGCGCAGCGCGATGCTGTCCGGAGCGGTCCGGGCGTGGTCCCACAGGCGATCGACGGCGTTCATGTCATGACTCCTCTCGCTCCCGCGGGAGCGATCGACGGGTGGAAGGATCAGAGCGCGGCGACGGGCTCGTGGCGCGCACGCCAGCGGCTCCCGCCCAGCGTCGGCACGGCCGACAGCAACGCCTTCGTGTACTCCTGCTGGGGCGCGTCGAACACGGCGTCGGCCGTGCCGGACTCGACCATCTCGCCGTGCCGCATGACGTAGACGTGATCGGCCAGGTAGCGGATCACCGACAGGTCGTGCGAGATGTACAGCATCGAGACGTCGAGCTCGCGCTGCAGCTGGCGCAACAGGTTGAGGATGCGCGCCTGCACCGAGACGTCGAGCGACGCGGTGACCTCGTCGAGGATCATCAGCGACGGCTCGAGGGCCAGGGCACGGGCGATCGACACGCGCTGCAGCTGACCACCCGAGAGCTGGTGGGGGTAGCGGCGCATGGCGGCCTTCGGCACACCGACCTTGTCCAGCAGGTCCAGCGCGGTCACGGCGCACGACTGCGACGTGATGCGCTTGCCGGTGGCGACGCTGACGGCCTCCTGCACGGCCATCGCGATCTCCATGCGCGGGTTGAGCGAGGCGTGCGGGTCCTGGAACACCAGCTGGGCCTTGCCGCGCAGGAGACGCAGCGCCTTGCCCTTCGGGTTGGTCACGTCGTCGCCGTCGAGCAGGATCCGGCCCTTCGTCACGGGCGTCAGGCCGATCGCGGCGCGCGCGATGGACGACTTGCCCGAGCCGGACTCGCCGACGAGGCCCACGGTCGAGCCGGTGGGGACGGTCAGGTTGATGCCCTTGACCGCCGTGAACGGGGGCGGGCCCGGGTAGGTGACTTCGACGTTCTCCAGCTCAAGCATGGTTCATCTCCCGTTCGACGTCGAACTGCCCGTCCTCGATCGTCACGAGGTCCTCGGTGCGGTCGGTGTTGAGGTCCGGGACCGCGCGGATCAGTCCCTGGGTGTAGGGGTGGTCGGGCCCGGAGAGCAGCTTCGCGGTGGTGAGGTCCTCCACGATCTCGCCGCGGAACATCACGATGATCCGGTCACACACCTCCGACAGCAGGGAGATGTTGTGCGAGATCAGCAGCACGGCGCTGCCCTTGCGGTCGTTGAGGTCGCACAGCAGCTGCATGACCTGCGCCTGCACCGTCACGTCGAGCGCGGTGGTCGGCTCGTCGGCCAAGATCAGGCTCGGCTCGCCCATCAAGCCCATGGCGATCATCGTGCGCTGGCGCATGCCGCCCGAGAGCTCGTGCGGGTACTGCTTGAGCCGCTTCTCGGGCTCGGTGATGCGCACGTCCTCCAGGCTGCGGATGGCCAGGTCACGGGCCTCCTTCTTCGACAGGCCCTTGTGCTCGCGCACGGTCTCGATCATCTGCGCCCCGATCTTGCGGGCGGGGTTGAGCGAGGACATCGGGTCCTGGAAGACCATCGCGAGGTCGGTGCCGAGCACGCTCCGCAGCTCGCGGTCCGAGCCGTTCACCAGGTCGTGACCGTCGTAGTCGACCCGGTCCGCGGTCATGGCCAAGCCCTTCGGCAGCAGCCGCGACACCGCCAGCGAGGTGAGGGTCTTGCCGCTTCCGGACTCCCCCACGATGCCGACGATCTCGCCCCGCTTGAGCGAGAAGGAGACATCACGCACCAGCGGCGGGACGTCGTCCCGGCCCTCGATGGTGATCGAGAGATTGCGCACGTCGAGCAGGATGTCGTCGTTCATGGGCGTCCCTTCCTGGTCTCGGTCTCCATGCCGGGGTCGATGGTGATCTCGGGCTCGATGGCGGCAGTCGCCGCACTGGAGCGCCGGAACTTCGAGCGGAACAGGCTGGGCCGCTCGTTCCACAGCACGGGGTTGACCGCACGGGCCACCGCGTCACCGAAGAGGTTGACCGCGAGGCCGGTGATGAGGATCAGCGTCGCCGGCACGAGGGCGGCGTACGGGTTGAGGTAGAAGTTCTTGACGCCGTCGGTGAGCATCTGCCCCCAGTCGAACTGCGGCGACTGGATGCCCAGTCCCAGGAAGCTCAGCGATGACATCGCCATGATGCCCTCGGCGACGGTCGTGAAGGTCACGATCACGAGGCTGTCGGCCACGTTGCGCCCGACGTACCGGGTGCCGATGCCCGACTTGCTCACACCGACGACCTGGGCGGCGGACATGTAGTCCCGCACCATGACCGAGTCGACGAGGCTGTAGGTGAAGCGGGCGAAGTGCGGCGTGAACGCCACGCCGATGGCCAGCACGGCACCCTTGGCGCCGACGCCGACGATCGCGACGACCACGACGGCCAGCAGGATGTCGCCGAAGCCCATCATCGTGTCGATGACGGTGCCGCCGACCTTGCGGACGCGAGGTCCGCCGGCGGCGATCAGCCCGCCGATGAGCCCGCCGACCACCATCGCGAACAGCACGGCGGCCGACGCGTAGAGGATCGAGAGCCGGGTGGCGGCCAGCGTGCGGGTGAAGATGTCGCGGCCCAGGGCGTCGGTGCCGAAGCGATAGTCCGCGGACGGACCCTCGCTCGAGCGCGCCATGTCGCTGACGACGGCCTGCTCGCCGAAGCCGTTCGGGCCCATGATCACCAGGACGGTGAGGCCCAGCAGGATCAGGCCGGAGATGATGCCGGTGGGCGTCGCGAGGAACGCCCGGAACATCTGCTTGGCGCTGCTCTCGCGCTTGTGCTGCTTCATCGGCCCGCCTCCATGGTCCGGGGATCGACGATCCCGAGGATGATGTCCACCAGCGCGTTGACCACGACCACCGCGAAGCCGAGCAGCAGGACGATGCCCTGCACGACCGGGTAGTCGCCGACGAGGACGCTGTGGACGAGGGTCGTGCCCAGGCCGAGCCGGGCGAAGACCTGCTCGACGATCACCGCGCCGCCGAGCAGGCTGGCGAACGTGACGCCGCCCATCGCCAGCATCGTGGTGATCGAGTTCGGGAACACGTGCGCGAGGTAGAGCTTGCGCGTCGGCAGCCGCTTGCTGCGGGCGGTGCGGACGTACGGCGACTCGAGCACCTCCAGCGTGCGGACGCGGACGAGTCGGGCGATCGACGCCGCCGGTCGGATCGCGATGGCGATCGCCGGGAGCACGGCCGCGTTGAGCGAGCCGGAGCCGGCCACCGGGAAGATCTGCCACGTCACGGCGAAGAAGAACGCCAGGAAGGTCGCGATCAGGTACTGCGGGATCGAGGCCATCGCACCGGTCGAGCCGCTGAAGATGACCTCGAACGTGCGGTGCCCGTTGCGGGTCATCACGGCGCCGATGATGCCCATCGGCAGGCCGACGAGCAGGATGATCGCCATGCCGAAGATGGCCAGCTGGGCGGTGGGCCCGATCTTCTGGGCGATCTCGGCGGTGACGGGCTGGTTCGTCGCGAAGGACGTGCCCATGTCACCGCGCAGGAGTCCGCCCACGTAGTCGAGGAACTGCTGGTACATGGGCTGGTCGAGGCCGAGGCGCTCACGAGCCACCTGCACGGCCTGCTCGTCCGCGTCCATGCCGGCCACGAGCCGGGCGGGATCGCCCGGGGCGAGGTGCATCATCAGGAAGGTGAGGGTGGTGATCGCCACCAGCACGAAGGCGAGCCGGACGAGCCGGGACACCAGGAACCGACGCCATTTCATGTCACATCGTCTCCATCAGCATTGGTCGATCTCCTGGAAGTTCGGGGGGTCTCGGGGTGCTCAGGGGCTGCGCGGACCGGCCGTATGCCGTCCGTCACACCCTAATTCATAGTTGAAATCAAGTTCAGTTCGTGGGGTGTAGTACCGCCCCACCGGGCGGCTGGGAACAGGGAAAGCGTCCCCAGCCACCCGTCGCGGGGGTCAGGCGCGAGCGTCGCGCTCGTTGGTGCGGCGGCGCAGCTCGACGCGGGCGAGGGTGCGCTTGTGGACCTCGTCGGGTCCGTCGGCGATCCGCAGGGTGCGCTGGTGGGCGTAGAACGACGCGAGCGGGAAGTCGTCGGTGACGCCGCCGCCGCCGTGGACCTGGATCGCGCGGTCGATGATCTTCAGCGCGATCTCGGGCGCCTTGACCTTGATCGCGGCGATCTCGACGCGGGCCTTCTGGTTGCCCACGGTGTCCATCAGCCACGCCGTCTTGAGCACCAGCAGACGGGTCGCCTCGATCTCGATGCGGGCCTCGGCGATCCAGTCCTGGATGTTCGCCCGGTCCGCGACCGGCTGACCGAACGTGGTCCGCGACTGGGCGCGGTCGATCATCAGGTCCAGCGCACGCTCGGCCATGCCGATCGAGCGCATGCAGTGATGGATCCGGCCCGGCCCGAGGCGCGCCTGGCTGATCATGAAGCCGTCGCCCTCACCGGCCAGCAGCGCCGTCTTGGGAACACGCACGTCCTCGAACAGGATCTCGGCGTGGCCCTCGCGGTCCAGGTAGCCGAACACCGGCAGACCACGCACCACGGTGACGCCGGGGGTGTCGATCGGGACGACCATCATCGACTGCTGACGGTGCGTCTCGGCCTCGAGGTTGGTCTTGCCCATCACGATCAGGACCTTGCAGTTCGCGTGCAACGCGTTCGACGCGAACCACTTGCGACCGTTCAGCACGTACTCGTCGCCGTCGGGAACCATCCGCAGCTCCACGTTCGTCGCGTCCGAGGAGGCCACGGCCGGCTCGGTCATGCAGAACGCCGACGCCATCTCGCCCGCGAGCAGCGGCTTGAGGTACTTCTCCTTGTGCTCCTCGGTGCCGAACAGCTGCAGCACCTCCATGTTCCCGGTGTCCGGAGCGTTGCAGTTGATCGCCTCAGGAGCCAGGTACGGGCTCCGGCCCGTGATCTCCGCCAACGGCGCGTACTCGAGGTTGCTGAGGCCGGGCGAGCCCCACTCCTCGTTCTTGTGCGGGTGGAACAGGTTCCACAGACCCAGCGAACGAGCCGTCTTCTTCAGGTCCTCCAGCACCGGCGGGTGGAAGTTCGGGTTCCCCGACTCCGCCATCTGCTGGTGGTACACGGCCTCGGCCGGGTAGACGTGCTCGTCCATGAAGGCGAGCAACCGCTCCTGGTACTCCTTGGCGGTGTCGGAGAGTTCGAAATGCATGGGGTCAGCTCCTAGCTGGTCGCGTCGGGTCTCGACGAGGTGGAATCAGGGTGAGGGGATCAGGCGAGGGAGGCTTGGTAGCGGCGCATGCCGGCGAGCCAGCGATCGATGTCGCCGGTCTTGCGCGACTGGAAGACCGCCACCTCGGGGTGCGGCAGGATGAGGAACTGCTCGGCCTCCATGGCCTGCAGCACGATCGCGGCCACCTCGTCGGCCTCGAGCACGCCACCGGCGTCGGTGACGGCCTGCGCGGCACGGCGCTGCGTCTCGTTGGTGATGGGGGCGCCGCCGGTGAGCATGTCGGTGTTGACGCCCATGGGGCACAGGCAGCTGACGGCGACGCCCTGGTCGCCGTACGTGATCGAGAGCCACTCGGCGAAGGCCACGGCACCGTGCTTGGAGACCGAGTAGGTCGCCGAGCCGATCTGCGTGAGCAGCCCGGCCGCCGAGGCGGTCGAGACGAAGTAGCCCTGGCCGCGCTCGACCCAGCCGGGGACGAGCAGGCGAGCCGCGCGCACGTGGGCCATGACGTTGACCTGGTGGGCGAGGTCCCAGTCCTCCTCGGAGGCGTCCAGGTCCACTC
This sequence comes from Aeromicrobium sp. UBA7512, assembly GCF_002476985.1. Lineage (NCBI taxonomy): Bacteria > Bacillati > Actinomycetota > Actinomycetes > Propionibacteriales > Nocardioidaceae > Aeromicrobium > Aeromicrobium sp. UBA7512. The sequence goes on along the minus strand of NZ_DLNK01000001.1, from coordinate 120,945 downwards.
CCCCGCCGACTCCGGCGTTGGCGAAGTAGATGTCGACGGGGCCGAAGGACTCCTCGGCGGCAGCGACGAGCTTCTCGATCTGGTCGGTGCGGGACACGTCACCGGCGACCGCCACGGCCGAGCCGGGCGTGGCCTCGTTGAGGCGGGCGGCCACGGACTCGACGCCGTCGGCCTTCAGGTCCGCGAGGACGACGCGCGCGCCGCCGGCGACCAGCGCGTCGGCCAGGGCGGCGCCGATTCCGCCACCGGCTCCGGTGACGACGGCGACCTTGCCGTTGATGTCCATGCTGTTCCTCCGAGTCGAGTGACGTGGTTCACAGTGCCCCGTCATCATAATCTGAAGTCGGACTCAACTTCAAGTCGTCGGGACCGACGAATCCGCGTCCAGCGTTCCGGGCGCCAGCCCGAGCAGCTCCGTGAGCGCGGCGATCGTCTCGGCGGCGTCGCGGTGGACGATCCCGCCCAGGCCCAGCGCCGCGGCCGCGCGGATGTTCATCGCGAGGTCGTCGATCATGATCGCCTCGGAGGGCCGGACGCCCAGCCGCTCGCACGCGACCTCGTACAGCGCGCGCGACGGCTTGCGCACCCCCTCGCGGCCCGAGATGGCCTGGACGTCGAACAGTTCGTCGAGGCCGTGCCCCGTGTAGCAGTCGCGACCGAGAGAGTTGGAGACCAGCGCGACCGCGACGCCCTCGTCCTTGAGTCGTCGCACGAGCGCCGTCATCGCGGGATCGGGGTGCAGGTCGCGCTGCATGCGGGCGATGAGGCCCTGGGGCTCCACGGTGGCCCCGCGTGCCGCGAGGGCGCGGGCGACCGCCTCCTCGAAGGCCTCGTCCTCGATGCGGCCGCACTCGTGGTCGACGAGGGCGGCACGCGCCTCCTCGTCGTCGGTCAGCGCCCGCACGAGCGCGTCGGGATCGCCGCACTCCTCGCGGCTGAAGCGCTCGAACGAGGCGAAGACGCTGCCGGTGAGGACTCCCCCGAAGTCGAACAGCACCGCGCGGGGCGGTTCGGCCGAGGCGACGACGCGGGCGTCGTTGTCGCTCACCGGGCCTGCGCCCGGGACGCGGCGTGCGCGATCTCGCGCAGCTGGTCCTTGTCGATCGAGCGCTTGAGGATCTTGCCCGTGGCGCCCTTGGGCAGCGCGTCGACGAACGAGTAGATGCGCGGGACCTTGTAGGCCGAGAGTCGCTGCTTCGCCCAGGAGCGGAGGTCCTCGCCGGTCAGCTCTGCGCCGGGCGCCAGGGCGATCACCGCGGCGATCTCCTCGCCGTAGTGGTCGTCGGGGATCCCGACCACGGCGACCTCGACGATGTCGGGGTGCTCGTAGAGCACCTCCTCCACCTCGCGCGGGTAGACGTTGTAGCCGCCGCGGATCACGAGGTCCTTCACGCGATCCACGATCGTGAGGTACCCGTCGGCGTCGACCGAGCCGAGGTCGCCGGACTTGAGCCAGCCGTCCTTCAGCTCGGCGGCGTTGGCCTCGGGGCGGTTCCAGTAGCCCTTCATCACGGTCGGGCCCTTGATGAAGACCTCGCCGACCTCGCCCGGCGCGAGCACCTGGCCGCTGCCGTCGCGGATCTCGACCTCGGTGCCGGGCAGCGTCGGTCCGGTCGTGCCGGTGCGCTGCTCGCGGTGGATGTCGTTGAACGTCGCGGCGCCGGTCGTCTCGGTCAGGCCGTAGCCCTCGAGGATCGTGCAGCCGAACCGGTCGGTGAAGGCGCGGATCACCTCGACGGGCAGCGACGCGCCGCCCGAGCTGGCCATCCGCAGCGAGGCGAAGTCCTCGGGCTGCCAGTCACCCTGGGCGTGCAGCATCGCGTTCCACATCGTGGGGACGCCCGACACCGTGGTCAGCTGGTCCTGCTTGACCATGTCGAGCATCTTCGCGGGGTCGAACGGCGACAGCAGCGAGAAGGATGCGCCGATCGCCAGGGCCGTGTTCATGCAGACGGCCTGGCCGAAGACGTGGAACAGCGGCAGCGCGGTGCCGAAGCGGTCCTCGCCCGTCAGCTCCAGCACGGGCAGGAACGAGTCGACCGTGCGGTCGAGGTTGGCGGCCGTGAGCTCGGCGCCCTTCGGCCGGCCCGTGGTGCCGGAGGTGTAGAGGATGATCGCCGTGTCGTCCGGTGCGTGGTCGTGCGCCTCCAGCAGCGGCTCGCCCGGAAGCTCGAGCCCGGGGCGCAGCTCCCACAGCTCGATGCCGCGGTCGGCGGCCGCGGCGCGGGCCGCGTCGGAGCACTCGTGCCACGCGATGACGAGCGTCGCGCCCGAGTCGTCGAGCACGTAGCCGATCTCCGGGGCCGTGGACATCACGTTCATCGTCGTCACGGTCACGCCCGCGGCATGGAGGCCGTAGTAGACCTCAGGGAACTCCGGGATCGTCGGAGCGATGAACAGCACGCGGTCGAGCGGCGCCAGGCCGGCCGCGCGCACCGCGCCGGCCACGCGCTGGTTCGTCTCACGCAGCTCACGGAACGTGATCGTCCGGGGCGAGCGGATCGCCACCCGGTCCGGCTCGGAGTCGGCGTGGGCCCAGACCCGCGAAACGATGTTGACCATGCGTCGTCCTTCGATCAATCTCGGTGTGACGCGCCTCATGGGGCTGCGTCACAAGGTGAACTTGGGTTCAATTTTAATAGAGTATCCCGCGGGCCCCCGACCTGACCACCCCGGACGTCCCGCACCGCACATGAGGCGGGATTCAACTCTGGGTAGGGTGGCGGCCATGCACACCGTCGCCCGGCCCACCGTGGACCAGATCGATGCCCTCGGCACCGCCCTCTCGCTGGTCGCCCTCCCCGAGTTCGAGGACGGCAACGGCCACGTCAACGTCGGCCACTACTACCGGCTCCACATGGAGGCCGGCGACGCCGCGTTCCAGCGGCTGGGCTTCGACGAGGACTACCGCGACCGCACGGGCCACAGCGTCTTCAGCGTCGAGCACCACATCAAGTTCCTCGACGAGTCGCTCGTCGGCGACGAGCTCTCGGTGCACCTGCGCCTACTGGGCGTGAGCGCGAAGGCGCTGCACGCCCAGACGATCCTGGTGAACCGCTCCCGCGGGACCGTGGCCAACACGCTGGAGTTCCTCGAGCTGCACGTCGACCTCACCACCCGCCGCACGACCGCCATGCCGCAGCACCTCATCGCACCCCTGGAGTCGCTGCGCGACGAGCACGCCGCTCTGCCGTGGGGGCTTCCCCTCGCCGGACCCCTCGGCGTTCGCTGAGCCCGCCGCTCGCTGCGTCCGCGGCCGCGCTCGGCTAGCGTCGAGGCGTCGGACAGGGAGGGACGATGGCGGACACGAACGAGCCGGAGCGAACCCCCGACGGTCGCTTCCTGGTGATCGGCGGGCGCCGGTGGCGGGCGAGCGACCCCGAGATCCCCGGCCCGCTGCGCCAGGAGCTCGTCGACGAGCTGATGAGGGCCCGGCGCGCGGTGAAGGCCGGCGAGCCGGACGCCCGCGACCGTGTCGGCGACGCGAAGGTCGCCCTGGGCGAGCGAGGGCGCCCCTGGTGGGAGACGCCGACCGACCACTCGATCGCCGCTCGCTCCGAGGCGGCCGTCCGAGCCCTCCTGCGTCACCGCGACGGCACCACGATCTGTCCCAGTGACGTCGCCCGGGTGGTGGGCGGCGAGAGCTGGCGCAGTCGCATGGACGCGGTGCGCGAGGTCGCCGACGCCCTCGCGGAGGCTGGCGCCGTGGTGGTCACCCAGCGGGGCGAGCCGCTCACCGCGACGACGGCGAAGGGGCCGGTCCGGATCGGACGCGGCGACCACTTCGCCTGACCGTCAGCGGACGCGGACCACCTTGCTGGTCTGCGCCGACGTGGTGACCCCGTCGCCGGAGTAGATCACGCGGATCCGGTGCTTGCCCTTCTTCGTGATCTTCGGCAGCAGGACCGCCACCTTGCCGCCGTTCTTCGCGTACAGGCGCTTTGTGGCGATGCGCTTCGAGCCGTCGTAGACCCGGATCGTGCCGGTCGGACGGACGAGCGGCGCGGAGACCCGCACGACCAGGCGCGCGCGCTTCGTGCGCTTGAGGCTCGAGGAGATGGACATCGACACCCGGGCCCTGGCCTTGGTCTTCGGCACCGCGACCGAGCCGGCGCGGTACACGCCCGCGAAGCTCCCCGACACGACCGTGTCGCGAGCGGTGAGCGTGCGACCGAGGTCGGCTCCGGTGATCCGGTAGCTCGCGCCCGAGCCGATCCGCGTCGATCCGCGCCACCAGGTGATCGCGGACGTGCCGCCCTTGTTGGTCAGGCCTCGGGAGGTCGCCCGCAGCACTCCCCCGGGCTTGCGCGTGCCCGAGATCGCCGGCGCGCCCAGCGGCGCCGTGACCTTCGAGAGGTCGAGGATGCCAGTGCCGCACGCGGTGCGACCGCCGGTGGTGCAGTCGATCGTGTCGGTGGTGCGCTCGACTCCGCCCAAGAGGATCGTCCCGGGGCCCTTGGTCACCGAAGAGAACGGCTGCACGGCCGCCTTGAGCCTCGACTCGACGGCGGCCGGGCTCGTGACCCCGAGGGAGTACAGCAGCGCCGCTCCCGCCGCGACGGCCGGCGCGGCCATGCTGGTGCCCTGGTACCAGCCGTAGCCGGGCTCGGTCGGGCCCTCCGAGCCTTGGTTGAGCGTGGAGAGGATGCCGCGGGTCTCGCTCGAGGGCTGGATGTTCTGGTCGCCGCCCGGCGCCGCGATGTCGGCCCCGTCACCTGCGGTGGAGTACCACGCGCGGTGGCCCGTGTCGCTCGTCGCGGTCACGCTGACGTAGCCGTCGCACGACGCCGGCACGCTGCCCGCGAGTGGGAAGATCGTGGAGGCGGACGCGTTGCCCGCCGCGGCGACCAGGGTGGCACCCTTCGCACGCGCGTCGGCGGCCACGCCGCCGTAGTACTCGCAGAAGTACTCCACCTCGGCCGGGTCCTCGGACTCCCCGCCGAGCGAGAGGTTGATGACCCGGGCCGGCGTCCGGTTCAGGGGCACGCCGTAGTCACGCAGGTCGTACCCGGCGGCCCAGAGGATGCCCGCCGCGATGTCGGAGTCCCAGCCGCCGCAGTGGCCGAGCGCCCGGACCGGCTGCACCTTCACTCCGGGCGCCACCCCGGCCACGCCGATGCCGTTGTTCGCCCTCGCGGCGATGGTGCCTGCGACGTGCGTGCCGTGCCACGAGCTCGGCATGACGTAGTCCGCGGGGTCCTCGCCCTCGGGCAGCCCGCACCGGGTCACGAGGTCCTCGTCCAGCCAGTCGCCCGGGTCGGAGGGGTCGGCGTCCCAGCCGCTGCCGTCGCCGGCGTTAACGTAGGTCTCGTCGTAGTAGCAGCTCTCCTCGACTGGGGTGCACTCGTCGTCGACGAAGTCGTAGCCCGCCACGGTCTGGCCGACGAGGTCGGGGTGACTCGTGATGCCCGTGTCGATCACCGCGACGACCACCGAGCCGCTGCCCTGCGTGGCGCGCCACAGCGCCGGAGCCTTGGTGGTGTAGCCACCGACGGTCGGCTGGCCGTCGATCTCGTCGCGCGTGTCCCACAGGTTGCCCTGGGCGGTGAATCCCGGGTCGTTGACGCTGACCGGGGGCGCGCTCGAGGTGGTGCGCAGCGTGTCGGCCACGACCCACTCCACGTCGGCACGAGCCTTGATCGCCTCGATGGCCGGGTCGAGGTCCTCCACCGCGACGGGTCGTTCCAGCCGGACCAGCGACACGCCCTGGGGCGCCGGAAGCGTGGTGGCCACGTCGGCGGCGGCCGGCAGCTCGGCGTCGACGCTGCGCGCCAGCGACGTCCGCCGCGCCACCGTGGCGGATTTCGCCTTGACGATCAGGCCGCGCGCGACGCGTGGTGCCTGCTTCGCGGCGGGCGACTGCGCCCCCGCCGGCTCGGGCGACGGGGCCGCGGACGCGCCCGTGGACACCAGCGCCGACGCGACGAGGAGAGCGGGCAGGGCGGAGAGGGCGAGGCTGCGGCGCACGGTGGTCCTGACTCGAGGGTTCCCCGACGGGAACGACCTCAGCAGGATAGGGCAAATCCCACGTGTCACAGAAGCCCCACCGCCCTCAGCTCAGCGGACGCGGACGACCTTGCTCTTCTGGGCGCTGCTGACCTTGGCGCTACCGGAGTAGATGACGCGGATCCGGTGCTTGCCCTTCTTCTTGATCTTGGGCAGCTTGATCGTGACCTTGCCCTTGTTCTTCGAGTAGATCTTCTTGACCGCGATCCGCTTCTTGCCGTCGTACACGCGGATCGTGCCGGTGGCCCGCACGTAGGGCGCCGTCACCTTGACGGTCAGCTTCACGCGCTTGGACTTGCTGAACTTCGACGGCACCGCGAACTTCAGGCGCGACTTGGACTTCACCACGACCGAGCGCTGGTGGAAGATGCCGCCCGAGCCGTTCGTGGCCGTGGCCCGCACGGTGACCCGCTTGCCGAGGTCGGCCTTCGTCACGCGGTACGTGCTGCCGGTGCGCACGGCCTTCGAGCCGCGGAACCAGGTGAGGCGGACCGTCGCGCCGTTGCGCCAGCGACCGGGACTCGCCACGAGAGTGCGTCCCGGACGCGCCGAGCCCCTGAGGCCGGGCGCCGTGAGGGGCGCCTTCGCGGTCAGCACGCCGTGCGCGTTCACGACACCGGCCCCGCAGGAGGAGGCGGCGCAGCTCGCCGCACGGCGCGCGGTGGCCTTCAGGACCCGCTCGACGACATCGGGGCTCGTGATGCCCACCGAGTAGGCCAGCGCCGCGGTCGCCGCGACCGCCGGGGCAGCCATGCTGGTGCCGTCCATCGCCGCGTAGGTGTTTCCGCCCGGCGCGTACTGGCCGTCGTTGTAGGTCGACGGGATGCCGACACCCGGCGCCGCGACGTCGATACCGGCACCGTGGTTCGAGAACGACGCGCGGTTGCCGTTCCTGTCCGTGGCGGCCACGGAGATGAAGCCCGGGCACGACGACGGGACGTTGTAGGCGTGGTTGCCGAAGTTGTTGCCGGCAGCCGCGACGAGCGTCGAGCCGCGCTTGCGTGCGATCGAGGAGATCTGGCCGTAGAACTGGCACATCTCACGGACGTACGCCCGGTCGGGGGTGTACCCGCCCAGCGAGAGGTTGATGACCTTCGAGGGTGCGCGGTTCACCGGGATCGAGCCGTGACGACGCCCGTCGTAGGAGGTCACGTTCGCGCCGGAGGCCCACAGGATGCCCATCGCGATGTCCCAGTCGGTGCCGCCGCAGCGGCCCAGGACGCGCACGGGCTGCACCTTCACGGTGGGGGCGATGCCGACCACGCCGGTGCTGTTGTTGCGCTTCGCGGCGATCGTGCCCGCCACGTGGGTGCCGTGCCAGCTGCTGCGGCCGCCGGACAGGTACGGGCACATGCTGCCGTTCTGGCGTCCGTCGCCCGGGTCGGCGGCGTTCGCGTCCCAGCTGCTGCGATCGTTCGCGCTCACGTAGGAGCGACGGTAGGCGATGCGCGAGCACGAGCGGTTCATGCAGTCGTACTCGTCGTCGACGAAGTCGCGGCCCGCCACGAACTGACCCGACAGGTCGGGGTGGCCCAGGATCGCTCCGGTGTCGAGCACGGCCACCCGCACGTTCGGCGAGCCGGTGCTGATGTCCCAGGCGCGGTTCGCCTGGACGCCCCAGGAGCCGGTGAGGTTCCACAGCGAGTTGTTCGTGAAGTACGGGTCGTTGGCGGTGGCCGACGGCAGGCGCACGCCGTTGGGCACGGCCCACTCGACCGCGGGATCGGCGTTGAGCTCCTCGATCGCATCGTCGAGGTCGGTCGCGTCGACCTGCTCGGACAGGTCGAGCACGCCGAGGTCCTGGGTGCCGGACGTCGAGTCGGCGACGCCGACGCCGTCGGGCAGCTCGGCGGCCACGTCGTCGGCGAGGTCGGCGACCTCGGCGTCGGTGTCGTCAGCGAGCTTGACGATGATGCCGCGCGCGGGCTGCTCCAGCTCGGTGGTGTTGAGCGGCGCCGGCTCGACCGGCTCGGTCTGGGCCACCGCGGCCATCGCACCCCCGGCCAGGGCGAGCGACGTCACCAGCGGGACGACGAGAGTGAGTGGACGGCGCAGGCGCTGCGTCATGTGGTGGGCCTTCCCCGAGTCAACTGGCGCCTCACCGCCGAGGGGCCCCGCAGATCATATCCCGAAAGCGCCCGATTCCCTGCCTCGATCGACGAAGGGCCCGGGAACGACGAAGCGCCCACCCCGTGCGGGGTGGGCGCTGCGTGCGGAGCTGTTACTTGGTCTCGTCCTCGGCGGCCGCGGGGGCCTCCTCGGCGACGGCCTCGTCGGCGGGAGCCTCGGTGACCTCGACGGTCTCCTCGGCGGGCGCCTCGGTGGTCTCGTCGGTCACGGTCTCCTCGACCGGGGCCTCCTCGACGACCGGAGCGGACTCGGCCTTCGTCGCCTTCTTCTGCGACTGGGGCTCGAACTCCTTGGCCTCGACGATCTCGATGACGGCCATGGGGGCGTTGTCGCCCTTGCGCGGACCGATCTTCGTGATGCGCGTGTAGCCGCCCGGACGGGTGGCCATGGACGGGCCGATCTCCGTGAAGAGGGTGTGCAGGACACCCTTGTCACGGATGACCTTCACGACGTGGCGGCGGTTGGCCACCGTGTCGGTCTTGGCCTTGGTGATGAGGTGCTCGGCGTACGGGCGCAGGCGCTTGGCCTTGGCCTCGGTCGTCGTGATGCGGCCGTGCTCGAACAGGCTCTGGGCCAGGTTCGCCAGGATCAGCCGCTGGTGCGAGGGGCTGCCGCCGAGGCGAGGACCCTTGGTGGGGGTGGGCATGTCGTTACTCCTGAATCAGTGGTGTCAGAGCAGTTCAGTACTGCTCGTCCTCGGCGAAGCTGGCGTCCTCGTCGAAGTTGTCGATGACGGCGGACGGGTCGAATCCCGACGGGCTGTCCTTGAGGGAGAGACCGAGCTCGGCGAGCTTGGCCTTGACCTCATCGATCGACTTCGATCCGAAGTTGCGGATGTCCAGCAGGTCCTGCTCGCTGCGCGTGATCAGCTCACCCACCGTGTGGATGCCCTCGCGCTTGAGGCAGTTGTAGGAACGGACGGTGAAGTCCAGGTCCTCGATCGCCAGGGCGAGGTCGGCAGCCAGCTGCTCGTCGACCGGCGAGGGACCGATGTCGATGCCCTCGGCCTCGACGTTCAGCTCGCGGGCCAGACCGAACAGCTCGACCAGGGTGGACCCGGCCGACGCGATCGCGTCGCGCGGCAGGATCGAGGCCTTGGTCTCGACGTCGATGATCAGCTTGTCGAAGTCGGTGCGCTGCTCGACTCGGGTGGCCTCGACCTTGTAGGTGACCTTCAGCACGGGGCTGTAGATCGAGTCGACCGGCATGCGGCCGATCTCCTCGTCGCCAGTCTTGTTCTGGACGGCCGAGACGTAGCCGCGGCCACGCTCGACGACCAGCTCGATCTCGAGGCGACCCTTGCCGTTCAGCGTGGCGACGTGCAGGTCCGGGTTGTGGACCTCCACACCGGCCGGCGGCGTGATCGCGGCGGCGGTGACGTCACCGGCCTCGTCGGCGCGCAGGTACATCACGACGGGCTCGTCGATGGTCGAGGAGACCACGAGGTTCTTCAGGTTGAGGATGATCTCGGTGACGTCCTCGGTGACGCCCTCGATGGTCGAGAACTCGTGGAGGACACCGTCGATCTTGATCGAGGTGACGGCCGCACCCGGGATCGACGACAGCAGCGTACGACGCAGCGAGTTGCCGAGGGTGTAGCCGAATCCGGGCTCCAGGGGCTCGATGACGAACCGCGAACGGAACTCGTCGACGACCTCTTCGGACAGGACGGGGCGCTGGGCGATCAGCATGGTTCTTCCTTTCCGGACCCACCGCTATTTGAGGGCCGGGTAAGTGGACAGATGAGGTGGATCAGATCTTCGAGTAGAACTCGACGATGAGCTGTTCCTGGATCGGCACGGTGATCTGCTCGCGGACCGGGCGCTGGTGCACCAGGATGCGACCGCGATCGGGCGAGACGTCGAGCCAGCCGGGCACGGTGTCGGCGTCGTGGGTCTCACGCGCGACGATGAACGGCGTGGTCTCCAGGCTCTTGGCCTTGACGTCGATGATGTCGTGCTTGCTGACCTGGAACGACGGGATGTTCGTCTTCACGCCGTTGACCAGGAAGTGACCGTGGGTCACCAGCTGGCGGGCGTGACGACGCGTGCGGGCCAGGCCGGCACGGTAGACGACGTTGTCCAGGCGGCTCTCGAGCAGGCTGAGCAGGTTGTCACCGGTCTTGCCGGGACGGCGCGAGGCCAGCTCGTAGTACTTGCGGAACTGCTTCTCGAGGACGCCGTAGGTGTAGCGCGCCTTCTGCTTCTCCTGCAGCTGGGTGCGGTACTCCGACTCCTTGACGCGGGTGCGGCCGTGCTGGCCGGGCGCGTACGGACGGCGCTCGAAGGCCTTGTCCCCACCAACGAGGTCGACGCCGTAACGGCGCGACTTCTTGGTGAGAGGTCCGGTGTAACGGGCCATGGTTGATTACTCCTTGAGGAAAAGTCGACGACGCGTCAGAGACGACGGTGCTTGGGCGGACGGCAGCCGTTGTGCGGGCTGGGGGTCACGTCAGAGATGGTGCCGACCTCGAGGCCGACGCCGCTGAGCGACCGGATCGCGGTCTCACGTCCGGAGCCGGGGCCCTTGACGAAGACGTCGACCTTCTTCATGCCGTGGTCCATCGCCTGACGTCCGGCGGCCTCGGCGGCCATGCCGGCGGCGTACGGAGTCGACTTGCGCGAGCCCTTGAAGCCGACGGTTCCGCCGGAGGCCCACGCGATCACCGCACCGCTGGGGTCGGTGATCGTCACGTGCGTGTTGTTGAACGTGCTCTTGATGTGGGCCTCGCCCTGAACGACGTTCTTCTTTTCCTTGCGGCGCACCTTCTTGGCGCCGGAGTTCTTCGGGGGCATCGGCTACCTCACTTCTTCTTTCCGGCGACGGTGCGCTTCGGGCCCTTGCGGGTGCGCGCGTTGGTCTTGGTGCGCTGGCCGCGAACGGGCAGGTGCGCACGGTGACGGCGGCCCTGGTACGAGCCGATCTCCATCTTGCGGCGAATGTCCGCGGTGACCTCGCGGCGCAGGTCACCCTCGACCTGGTAGTTCGCCTCGATGTGGTCACGGAGTGCGACGAGCTGGTCGTCGTTCAACTCGTGAACGCGGGTGTTGGGGTCGATGCCGGTGGCGGCGAGGGTCTCGATCGCACGAGTGCGACCGACACCGAAGATGTACGTGAGTCCGATCACCACGCGCTTTTCGCGCGGCAGATCCACTCCGACGAGGCGTGCCATGTGCTGGCAGTTCCTTTCGGTTCGGCAGAGGTGTCGTCACCTGGGGCACCTCGATCGCCTCGATCGAGCTCCGGCCTCTGCGCCGGAGGTGACACCCGGGGCTCCGCCTGGTGGCGGGGCCCGGATGAGCCGTCAGATGTTCAGGGTGCTGCGTTGAAGAAGAGGCTCTCTGCTCAGCCCTGGCGCTGCTTGTGGCGCGGGTTCTCGCAGATCACCATGACGCGGCCGTGGCGACGAATCACCTTGCACTTGTCACAGATCTTCTTCACGCTCGGGTTGACCTTCATCGAGAAGCTCTCTCTTCGGTACGAACTGAACGTGGGGGATTTTTAGTTGTCACTTGTAGCGGTAGACGATGCGTCCGCGGCTGAGGTCGTACGGCGAGAGTTCCACCACGACCCGGTCCTCGGGGAGGATCCGGATGTAGTGCTGGCGCATCTTGCCGCTGATGTGCGCCAGGACCTTGTGGCCATTGGCCAGCTCGACCCGGAACATCGCGTTGGGCAGGGCCTCGACGACCGCACCCTCCATCTCGATGACGCCTTCTTTTTTCGCCATACACCTCAACTTCTTCGTATCGACTGATCGACCTGACACGCACGTGTCCCCACCTCGAAAGGTCTGCCGGAGGGCATGGGGATACGGCCCGACAAGGCCGACACACAAGTCTACGCCGAAAGGGGTGCTGGACTCAAATCGGCCAGGGGACGCCGGCCTGCAGGACGGCCTCGTCGAGCGCGGCGGTGCGCAGACCGGTGATCTGCTGGTACTCCGGGTCGGCGACCATCTGGCTGAACGCCTGGCGTGACGGGTAGCGCACGAGCAGGAGCGCGTCCCACGACCAGCCGTCGGGGGCGACCAGCGCGGTGCCCAGGTCACCGGCGTGGATGACCTCACCGCCGACCTTCTCCAGGAACGGGCCGATGCGCTCGGTGTACTCGCGGTAGGACGACGCGCCGTCCTCGCGGAACTGGAGCAGGTTGAGCATCACGACGGGGCCGCCGGGGTCCTCGGCGAGGAAGCGCTTGAGGTCGGCGCCGGTGGGATCGACAGGCATGACCCGACCCTAGCCCGCTTCAGCCCATGCCGGTGATGAGTGCGCGGTGGAACGCGATGCCGCGCTCGAGCGTGTCGATCGCGACCTTCTCGTTCGGCGCGTGGATCGAGTCGCGCTGCGCCCGGCTCATGTGCAGCGGTGCGAACCGGTAGACCGAGTCGCTGATCCGCGTGAAGTGCCGCGAGTCGGTGCCGCCGGTCTGCACGTACGGCACGACCGAGATCCCGGGACCGAGCGCCGCGATGGCCTCGCCCAGGGCGTGCCACGCGTCGTTGTCGGTGCGCGAGACCGGAGGCGGGTCCTCGCCGTCCATCCGCTCGATCTCGACGTCGAGCCCGCGGAACAACTTCTCGAGCCGGCCGCGCAGTCGCTCGCGGGTGTCGCCCACGGCGAGCCGGACGTTGACGTTGGCGCGCGCCTCGGTGGCGAGGACGTTGCGGGCCGGGCTGCCGCTGACCTGCGTGACCGCCATCGTCGTGCGGACCATGGCGCCGGTCTCCTTGCCGAGCCGCGCCAGCAGCTCGGCCACCGGGCGGTTGGCCCGGCCGGCGTGCTGGAGCACCGGGGCGAGCGGTTTGGGCACGAGACCCGACAGCGCGTCGAGCATCTGCAGGACCGGGTCGGACAGGTGCGGCCTCGCCGGATGCCGGTCGATCCGCACGATGGCGCGAGCCAGGCGCGCGGTGGCGCCGTTCTTCGCCGGCGTGGAGGCGTGACCTCCTCCCCCGCGCGCGAGCAGGCCGACGTCGACCGTGCCCTTCTCGACGATCGCGACCATCGCGGTGGTCGCCGACACCCCCGGCAGCCCGTCGTCCACGATCGCGCCACCCTCGTCCGAGACGAGCCACGGGCGCACGCCCATCGAGTCGAGGTGGTCGACCACCTCGGCCGCACCGTGCCCGAACACCTCCTCGTCGGACCCGAACGAGAGGTAGACGTCGCGGGCCGGCTCGAAGCCCTCGGCCAGCAGCGACTCCACCGCCTCGGCGATGCAGACCAGCGGTCCCTTGTCGTCGAGGGCGCCCCGGCCGTGGACGAAGCCGTCCTCGATCACTCCCGCGAACGGATCGCGGTCCCACTGCTCGGCCGGGGCGGGCACCACGTCGTAGTGCGCCATCAGCACGAGCGGCCGCTCGGTGCTGCGGCCGGGCCAGCGGAAGAGCAGCGTGCCACCCGGGAACTCGGTGAGCTCCAGGGCGGTGTGCAGGCTCGGGTACAGCCCCGCGAACGTCTCGCGGAAGGCCACGAACTCGGCCTCGTCCCGCTCGTCCGGGGCCGAGACGGTGCGGCAGCCGATCAGCTCGGCCAGGCGTGCGGCGGCGTTCATCGCCCGATCTCCTCCTCGATCCCGGCCGGGTCGGCGAACGCCAGCCGCGGCACGAAGGTCAGTCCGACGGCGGCCACGAACGCCGTGGCCGAGCACACGATCCAGACGGTGTAGTAGCCCGACATCGACGCGGCGGCCGCATGGGTGGCGCCGGCGGCCAGGGCCACCCCGAAGATGCACGAGGCGAAGGAGCCGCCGATCGTCTTGGTGGTGTTGGTCAGGCCGGTGGCCACGGCGGTGCGCCCCTCGGGCGCGGCGGCGGCCGCGGCGGCGGGCAGGGCGGCGACGAGCGCACCCGAGCCCAGGCCGGCCACGACCATGCACACGGCCATCTGGGCCACCGAGAAGTGCAGCGGCACGAGTGCGGCGTAGCCCAGGCCCACGAGACCCGCCGCCGCGATGAGGCACGCGCGCGGGGTGAAGCGCTGGCTGAGTCGCGCGAACACGAGCGCGCCGACGAGCATCGACAGCACGTAGCCGCCGATCACCGGAGCCACGGAGCTCGCGGTGAGGCCGAGCCCGTAGCCGTGCACGTCGGGATCGGTCTGGGCGAACGTCGAGAGCGGGATCTGCGCGCCGAGCACGCTGACGCCGAACAGCAGCGCCGTGAGCTGCACGGGCCACATCGACGCCTGGCGCATGACCCGCAGGTCGATGATCGGATCGCCCGCCCCCAGCTCGTGCTGGACGAACGGCACCAGGACCAGCGCACCCAGGCCGATGGCGAGCCAGGGCCAGGGCGACGCGACGCCGACGATCCGCACGAGCGAGAGGCCACCCGTCACCAGCAGCAGGCTGGCGCTCAGGAGCAGGAGTCCGGGACCGTCGAGGCTGCCGGCCTGGCGCTCGTGCGTGTCGGGCACGAAGCCGATGATGACGAACACGACCACCACGGTCAGGACCCCGGGCACGACCAGCACCATCCACAGCGAGTCGAACAGCGCCGAGGTCGCACCGGCCGAGAGCGCTCCGGCGATCGCACCGGCCTGGAGCGCGGCCACGATGACGCCCGTCGCCCGCCGGGTGGCTGCGGCACGTTGGGGCAGGCCCGCGCTGCGTCGGTAGATCAGCGCCACCTCGAGCGGCAGCCACACGGTGAAGACGCCCTGCAGCGCCCAGAACACGAGGTAGCTCTGGAACGAGGTGGAGAAGGCGATGCCGCACGTGGCGACCGCCGTGAGGACGGCGGCCCAGACCAGCACCCGCTGGTGGCCGATGAGATCACCGAGCTTGGACAGCGGCGGCACGCACAGCGCCGAGAGCAGCAGCTGTGCCGCCTCGAACCAGTTGACGTCGGCGTCGTTGATGTCGAGGTGACGCGCGATGTCGGTGGCCAGCGGCGTGTAGTAGCCCTGGAGGAATCCGCTGACGAACTCCACGAAGACGAGCGCGCCGACGAGTCCGGCCCCGACGGAGGCAGCGCGATGTCGTCCCATGCGCCACAGGCTAGACCCTCGGTCGGGGTCCGGACCGAGGATCGCGAGGTCAGTCCCCCTCGACTCCATGCCGGTCGTGGATGAGGCGCGACAGCACGATCGACGTCTCGGTCTGGCTCACGCTGGCGGCGCCGACGCGGATCTGCTCCAGCGCGGACTCGAGGTCGCGCACGTCCTCGGCCACCAGGTGCAGGATCGCGTCCGCGGCACCGGAGACGGTGGCCGCCGCGTGGACCTGGGGCACCTGCAGGAACGCCTCGCGCAGCACGCGCGGCGAGATCGTGCCCTGGCAGTGCACCTCGACGTAGGCCTCGGTGGTCCAGCCGCGGTGGTGCGGGTCGACGACCACGGTGAACCCGCTGATCACGCCCGTCTCCACGAGCCGGTCCACCCGGCGCTTGACCGCCGGCGCGGACAGCCCGACCCGCGAGCCGAGTGCGGCATAGCTCGCGCGGCCGTCCTCAGTGAGGGCGTCCAGGAGGGAACGATCGATCTGGTCCAGGCTCATGGGCGCAACGTATCAAACCTAAACAAGCCAAACGCACAAGAAAGCGCACGTCATGCGAGTGATAAACGGCTGGTTCCGGCCGTCCGGAGTCCCTACGCTCGTGTCATCCCCCGCCCGAGGAGCTCCATGACGCAGATCCTGACCACGCCGCAGGCCGCCCCGGCCCGCAGCGCGCGCACGCGCCACTACGCGATGTGCCCACCCACCGAGTTCGAGGTCGTCTACTCGATCAACCCGTGGATGGACCTCACGAACCCGGTGGACGCCGGCCTCGCGCAGGCGCAGTGGCAGGGACTGCGGGACGTGTACCGGGCGCTCGGGCACCGCGTCGACCTGCTTCAGCCGGTCCCGGGCCTGCCCGACATGGTGTTCGCCGCGAACGGCGCCGTGTCCGTCGGGGACCGCACGTACGGAGCGGCCTTCGCCTTTCCGCAGCGTCAGGCCGAGGCCCACGCGCACGTCGACTTCCTCCGGGCGGGCGGCCGTGAGGTCCAGCGTCCGAGCCACACCAACGAGGGCGAGGGTGACTTCCTCGTGCTGCGCGACGTCGTGCTCGCCGGCCACGGCTTCCGCACCTCGCGTGACGCCCACCGCGAGGCGGCTGGGGCGATGCACCCGCCGACATCGCGTGGTTCCCCGGCGCCTTCAGCCCGGCGGCGCGTCGCACGCTGCGGCGCCTGTTCCCCGCGTCGCTGGAGTGCTCGGAGGCGGAGGCGCTGGCGTTCGGGCTGAACCTCGTCAGCGACGGCGCGAACGTCGTGCTCCCGAGCGAGGCTCCGGAGCTCGCCGCGACACTGCGGGATCGCGGCTACCACCCGGTGCCGGTGGAGCTCTCGGAGTTCGTCAAGGGCGGTGGCAGCGTCAAGTGCTGCACCGCCGAGCTGCACCGCTGAACCGGCCTCAGGCCGTGACCCGGGGGCGGCGGCCCATCCGCGCCAGCAGCCTCGTCTGCCGGTCAGCGTCGTCCGGCACGTCGACCGGCCGGCCGAACACCCCGTCGTCGTAGGCGTGGTCGCCGAAGCCCACGAACGCGGCGTCCAGCGCGTCCATGTCCGCTTCGGAGAACGTGGTGGGCCGCCCGTTGGACGCGCCGAGGTCCCAGCCGTGCACCACGAGGTCGAAGCCGTAAAAGGCGTCCAGAGTGGCGCCGATGGTGGTCCGGCCGAAGAAGCCGTCGAACTCGCGCGAGGTCACTGCCGGGTCGGCGGCGTAGGGGCGGACGGCGTCGAGGTGGGCGGCCCAGGCCTGCGCGGGAGGGCCCGTCGGCCGCTCGCCGAGGTCGATCTCGTGCCGCGCGAAGAAGTCGCGCTGCGAGTTGATCACGTGGGCGACCACGTCGGCGGCGGTCCAGTCCGCGCACGGGGACGCGGCGGACCAGTCGGTCGTGGCGGCCACGGTGGCGGAGAAGCGGTCGGCTGCGTCGAAGTAGGAGGTCATGCCCCCAGCATGGTCGCGGGACGACCTCGACTCTTGAAAGAATCCGACACATGACGGGAGAGGACGTGCGGCGCATCGACCCGACCGAGCGGGCCCACCTGCTCGACGCGTCGGGATACACGCCGCCGATCCACCGCTTCGCCCCCTCCCCCGGACTCGCGTCGGTCGTCCGGCGGTACTGGATGCCCGTCTGGTCACTGCCCGAAGGCGCGGTGTCGGTGCAACGCGTGCTGCAGTACCCGGTCTGCCTCCTGGTCGTCTCTCACGAGTACGCACTCCTCGTGGGGCCGAGCAGCGGGCTGTCGACCACCGAGCTCAGCGGCTCCGGCTGGGCGCTGGGCACGATGCTCCAGCCGGCGGCCGGACTCGCGCTCGCCGGTGGGCCGGTGGACCGGCTGACGGACGACTCCGTCCCCCTCGCCGACGAGGAGCTGGTCACCGAGATCCGCTCGGCGGTCGGCGAGGACCCGCACGATCCGCAGCGGCAGCGAGCCGCCGTCGCTGTGACGGAGGCGTGGCTGGCGGCGCTCCTGCCCGTGGACGAGGAAGGCCTGCTCGTCAACGCGATCGTCGAGTACGTGGAGGGCGACACCGACGTCCAGCGGGTGAGCCAGGTGTGCGAGAAGTTCGCCCTCACCGAGCGCACGCTGCAGCGTCTCACCGCGCGGCGCATCGGGCTCTCGCCGAAGTGGCTCGTCCAGCGGCGCCGGCTCCACGAGGCCGCCGAGCGACTGCGTGAGGAGCCCCGCCCCGACCTGGCGCGCGTCGCAGCCGACCTCGGCTACGCCGACCAGGCCCACTTCGGGCGGGACTTCCGCGCCGTCACCGGCCTGACACCCGGGGAGTTCGCCGCCGAGTCCGACGGGTGAGCCGTCGCTGAGACGTCGCTCAGACGTCGTCCCCGCTGTCGGCCGACAGGACCAGCCACTCCCCCTCGGCGAGTTGCAGGTCCCACGTGTCCTCCGGGCCCTTCGGCCACTGCACCGTGACCGTGGCGCTGTCGTCGAAGACCTCGACGCTCATCGGCACCTCCTCCAGGTCGGTGCCGTCGGCGCTCCACCGGCCCTCCTGCTCGCGGACGTCACCGCACTCGACCTGCTCGGGTACCAGGACCGTCTCCTTCACCGTGTCGCAGTCGCCCGCGTCCGCGGCGAGGAGATGGCGCCGCAGGAGGGCCTCGGCGGCCTGCTGCTGGTCCGCGCCCTCGGCCGAGGCGCTGGGACTCGGGTCGGCGCCGTCACCCGACGACTCGCCCTGACCGCACCCCGCGAGCAGGACGACGGCCAGCAGGAACGGGACGACCGACCGAAGACTCATGCCCTCAGTCTCCCCCGCGACCCAACCCCGCCCAGCGCGCACTCACGCCGAGTGGCGCAGAAACGCCCACCACTCGGCGAGTGGCGGGCGAAACTGCGCCACTCGCGGTCTGTGGGAGGCTCAGGCCGGTTCGGCGCAGGGCACGCCGAGCTCGGCGAGACGCGCAGCTCCGCCGTCGAGAGCGGTGAGCACCCAGACGCCCTCGGTGGTCACCGTGATCGAGTGCTCGTGGTGCGCGGCCCAGGTGCCGTCGGTGGTGACGGCGGTCCAGTCGTCCTCGAGGATCGCGGCGCGCGAGGTGCCCAGCGTGATCATCGGCTCGATGGCCAGCGCCATGCCGAGCGCGAGCTTCGGTCCCTTGCCCCGGCGGCCGCTGTTCGGCACGTCGGGAGCCTGGTGCATCTCGGACCCGATCCCGTGCCCCGTGAACCCGTCGGTGATGCCGTAGCGCCCTTGGCTGCGGACGTAGGACTCGATCGCGTGCGAGATGTCGCCGACCCGACCACCGATGCGGGCGGCGGCGATGCCCCGCCACAGCGACTCCTCGGTGACCCGGTTGAGCTCGGCGACCTCGGGTGCGACCTCGCCGACCGGGACGCTGATCGCGGCGTCGCCGTGCCAGCCGTCGACGACGGCGCCGAAGTCGATCGAGACCAGGTCGCCCTCCGCGAGCACGCGGTCGCCGGGGATGCCGTGCACGATCTCGTCGTTCACCGAGGCGCAGATGACGCCCGTGAAGCCGTGGTAGCCCAGGAAGTTGGAGGTGGCCCCCTCGGCGGCCAGACGCTCGCGCGCCAGCGCGTCGAGGTCGCCCGTGCTGACTCCGGGGGCGACGGCGTCGCGCAGCACCTCGAGGGTGCGGCCCACCACCAGGCCGGCCTGGCGCATGGTGGCCAGCTGCTCGGGGGTCTTCAGCTCGATCGACTCACCGAACATCGCGAACCGCCACTCAGGCGCGGGTGGAGAGAGCCTCGGCGATGCGCGCGCCGACCTCTTCCGGGGTGCCCATGCCGTCGACCTCGATCAGCAGGCCACGGTCGCGGTACACGGCCAGCAGGGGCGCGGTCTCGTTCCGGTACACCTCCTGGCGGTGCCGGATGACCTCTTCGGTGTCGTCGGAGCGACCGCTCACCTTGGCCCGCTCGAGCAGGCGACCGATGAGCTCGTCCTCGATGACCGTCAGGGCGATGACGCCGTCGAGGCCCGAGCCGAGGTCGGCCAGGATCTGGTCGAGCTTGGCGACCTGGTCGAGGGTGCGCGGGTAGCCGTCGAGCAGGAACGCCTCGCGGGCGTCGTCCTGGGCGAGACGGTCCGCCACCATCGCGTTGGTGACCTCGTCCGGCACGTACTCGCCGGCATCCATGTAGCGCTTGGCGGCCTGCCCCAGCTCGGTCTCCTGCGCCACGTTCTCGCGGAAGATGTCGCCGGTGGAGACGTGCGCACCGTCGATGCGCTTGGCGAGCGCCACGGCCTGCGTGCCCTTGCCCGCGCCGGGCGGACCCATGATGAGGAGTCGCGTCACTTCAGGAACCCTTCGTAGTTGCGCTGCTGCAACTGGCTTTCGATCTGCTTCACCGTGTCGAGCCCGACGCCCACGATGATCAGGATCGTCGTGCCGCCGAACGGGAAGTTCTGGTTGGCCCCGACCAGGGCGATCGCCAGCATCGGGATCAAGGAGATCAGGCCGAGGTACAGCGCGCCCGGCGCGGTGATGCGCGACAGGACGTAGCCCAGGTAGTCCTGCGTGGGCTTGCCGGCGCGGATTCCCGGGATGAAGCCGCCGTACTTCTTCATGTTGTCGGCGACCTCCTCGGGGTTGAAGGTGATCGACACGTAGAAGTACGTGAAGAACACGATCAGCGCGAAGAACGTGGCCATGTAGTACGGGTGGTCGCCCGTGACGAAGTGGTCCTGGATCCAGCTGGCGGCCGAGGAGTCGGAGTTGAAGTTGACCCACAGCACCGGCAGGTACATCAGGCTGGAGGCGAAGATGACCGGGATGATGCCGGCCTGGTTCACCTTGAGCGGGATGTAGGTGGAGGAGCCACCGAACATGCGGCGGCCGACCATGCGCTTGGCGTACTGGACCGGGATCCGGCGCTGCGCCTGCTCGATGAAGATGACCAGCGCGACCACGGCCAGGCCGACGGCCACGACGATGGCGAAGGTGGTCCAGCCGTTCGTCTGGCGGATGTTCCACATCGCGCCGGGGAAGGTGGCGACGACCTGCGTGAAGATCAGGATCGACATGCCGTTGCCCACTCCACGGTCGGTGATGAGCTCGCCGAACCACATGATGACGGTGGTGCCGGCGACCATGACCGTGACGATGAGCAGGTACGAGGCCATGCTGTCGGGGTTGTAGAGCAGCGGCAGGTTGCAGGCGCCCTGGAACAGGTCGCCGCTGCGCGCCAGGGCCACGATGCCCGCGGCCTGCAGGATCGCCAGGCCGACGGTGAGGTAGCGGGTGTACTGCGTGATCTTCGCCTGGCCGGACTGGCCCTCCTTCTTGAGGGCCTCCAGCCGCGGGATCACCACGACGAGCAGCTGCAGGATGATGCTCGCGGTGATGTAGGGCATGATGCCGAGCGCGAACACGGTCAGCTGCAGCAGTGCACCGCCGGAGAAGACGTTGATGAGGGCGAACAGGCCGGCATTCTCGCCGCCCGCGGCGAGGTCGACGCACTCGCGCACGTTCGCCACGTTGACGCCGGGCGCGGGCAGCATCGAGCCCATCCTGAAGAGCACGACGATCCCCAGGACGAAGAGGATCTTGCGACGCAGTTCAGGTGTCCTGAACGCGTTCACGAAGACTTTGAGCACGAACTTCCTCCCGCTTCACGGCATGACGCCGTCTGACTGTAACAGTGAGCGAAACGGGCGGGCTCTCCTCATGGGGAGAACCCGCCCGACGATCGCTTCGGATCCTGCAGTTGGCGTCAGGACGCGCTGACGGAACCGCCGGCGGCCTCGATCTTGGCCTGGGCCGAGGCGGACACCTTGTCGACGGTCACCTGGACCGCGACGTCGATGTCGCCGCCACCGAGCACCTTGACGGGACGGCCCTTGCGGACCGCACCCTTCTCGACGAGCGTGGCCACGTCGACCGTGCCGCCCTCGGCGAAGAGCTCGGAGATCCGGCCCACGTTGACGACCTGGTACTCGACCCGGAACGGGTTCGTGAAGCCCTTGAGCTTCGGCAGGCGCATGTGGAGCGGGATCTGGCCGCCTTCGAAGCCGGCGGACACCTGGTAGCGGGCCTTGGTGCCCTTGGTGCCACGACCGGCGGTCTTGCCCTTGGAGCCCTCACCGCGACCCACGCGGGTCTTGGCGGTCTTGGCGCCCGGAGCGGGACGCAGGTGGTGCAACTTGATCGCCATGATCAGTCGACCTCCTTAAAGGTGACGAGGTGCGGGATGGTGTTGACCATGCCGCGGATTTCGGGACGGTCCTCGACGACCTTGACGTCGCCGATGCGCTTGAGCCCGAGCGAACGCAGCGTGTTGCGCTGGTTCTGCTCGCGACCGATGCCCGACTTGACCTGGGTGACTTCGAGCTTGCCCATCAGACGGTCACCTCCGCGGTCTCGCCGTGCTTCAGCTTGCCGGCCTTGATCAGGGCGGCGGGGGCGACCTCCTCGACCGTCAGGCCGCGGCGCGTGGCCACGTCCTGCGGCGACTCCAGCGAGCGCAGCGCCTCGACCGTCGCGTGGACGATGTTGATCGCGTTCGAGGAGCCGAGCGACTTGCTCAGGACGTCGTGGATGCCAGCGGCCTCCAGCACGGCGCGGACCGGGCCACCGGCGATGACGCCGGTACCGGGCGACGCCGGGCGCAGGAAGACGACACCGGCCGCCTTCTCACCCTGCACCGGGTGCGGGATGGTGCCCTGGATGCGGGGGACGCGGAAGAAGGACTTCTTCGCCTCCTCGACACCCTTGGCGATGGCCGTGGGAACTTCCTTGGCCTTGCCGTAGCCGACACCGACCTGGCCGTCGCCGTCACCGACGATGACCAGCGCGGTGAAGCTGAAGCGCCGGCCGCCCTTGACGACCTTGGCCACACGGTTGATCGTGACGACCTTCTCGATGTAGTTGGACTTCTCGGCGTTGCGGTCGCCGCGGCCTCCGCGACGCTCGCCACCCTGTCGGCGCGTGCTCATGCGGCACTCCCCTTGTTCGTCGTGATGGTCATCAGAACTCCAGTCCGCCCTCGCGGGCGCCGTCGGCCAGCGCGGCGACGCGACCGGCGTACTTGTTGCCCGCGCGGTCGAACACCACCGAGCCGACACCGGCAGCCTTGGCGCGATCGGCGAGCAGCTCGCCGACCTTCTTGGCCTTGGCCGTCTTGTCGCCCTCGAACGAACGCAGGTCCGACTCCATCGTGGAAGCCGACGCGAGCGTGTGTCCCTCGAGGTCGTTGACGACCTGCGCGACGATGTGCTTGCTCGAGCGGGTGACGACCAGGCGAGGACGCTCGGCCGAACCCTGGATCTTCTTGCGGCCACGGATCTGGCGGCGCTGACGCGACGCGACCCGACCCGCAGTGTGCTTGGCGTGCTTGATCGAGATTGCCATGGCTTACTTACCAGCCTTTCCGGCCTTGCGCAGGATGCGCTCTCCCGCGTACCGCACGCCCTTGCCCTTGTAGGGCTCCGGCTTGCGGATCTTGCGGATGTTGGCGGCGACCTCGCCCACGACCTGCTTGTCGATGCCCGAGACGGTCAGCTTGGTCGGACCCTCGACGGTGAACGTGATGCCCTCGGGCGCCGTGAACGGCACCGGGTGGCTGAAGCCGAGGTTCAGCTCGATCTCCGACGGGCCCTTGGGGAGCACGCGGTAACCGACGCCGACGATCTCGAGCTTCTTCTCGTAGCCCTCGGTGACACCGATGACCATGTTGTTGACCAGCGTGCGGGACAGGCCGTGAAGGGCCTTGCTGCGACGCTCGTCGTTGGGACGCTCGACCGCCAGCGCGCCGTCATCGTCCTTGCGGACGGTGATGGGCTCGGCGACGGTGTGCGAGAGCTGGCCCTTGGGACCCTTGACCGTGACGGTCTGGCCGTCGATGTTGACGTCGACGCCGGAGGGGACGGCGACGGGGAGCTTGCCGATGCGCGACATGTTCAGTCCTCTCTCGTCACCAGACGTAGGCGAGGACTTCCCCACCCACTCCGTTGTTGTTGGCCTGACGGTCGGTCTGCAGACCCTGGCTCGTGGAGATGATCGCCACGCCCAGGCCGCCGAGGACCTTCGGAAGGTTGTTGGACTTGGCGTAGACGCGCAGCCCCGGCTTGCTGATGCGGCGGATGCCGGCAATCGAGCGCTCGCGGTGCGGGCCGTACTTGAGGGTGATCGTCAGCGACTTGCCGACCTCGCCCTCGGTCGGCTCGGCCACGGCGTAGTCGGTGATGTAGCCCTCCTGCTTCAGGATGGCGGCGACGCCCTCCTTCAGCTTGGAGTGCGGCATCGTGACGGCGTCGTGGTACGCCTGGTTGCCGTTGCGGACACGCGTGAGCATGTCCGCGATCGGATCGGTCATCGTCATTTCAGTGTGTTCCGTTTCTCGCTGCGGTTTCCGTCTCGTCCGGCCATGGGCCGTGGGAGGGGACCTGCTGCGGTGTGAAGTGGTTTCTTAAAGTCGCGCGATTACCAAGAGGACTTCGTCACGCCGGGCAGCTCGCCCCGGTGCGCCATCTCCCGCAGGCAGATGCGGCACAGGCCGAACTTGCGGTAGACGGAGCGGGGACGGCCGCAGCGCTGGCAGCGCGTGTAGCCACGGACGCCGAACTTCGGCGTACGGGACTGCTTGACCTTCAGACCGGTCTTCGCCATGTCAGTTCTCCTTGTACGGGAAGCCGAGCAGCTTGAGCAGAGCGCGGCCCTCATCGTCGTTGGTGGCCGTGGTGACGACCGTGATGTCCATGCCCCGGCTGCGATCGATCTTGTCCTGGTCGATCTCGTGGAACATGACCTGCTCGGTCAGGCCGAACGTGTAGTTGCCCCGGCCGTCGAACTGCTTGGGCGACAGGCCGCGGAAGTCGCGGATGCGCGGCAGCGCGAGCGTCAGCAGGCGGTCGAGGAACTCCCACATGCGGTCGCCACGCAGCGTGACGTGCGCGCCGATCGGCATGCCCTCACGCAGCTTGAACTGGGCGATGGACTTGCGGGCCTTGGTGACCTGGGGCTTCTGGCCGGTGATGGCCGTGAGGTCCTTGATGGCACCCTCGATGAGCTTGCCGTCGCGGGCCGCCTCACCGACGCCCATGTTGACGACGATCTTGGTCAGGCCGGGGACCTGCATGACGTTGTCGTAGTCGAACTGCTCCCGCAGCGCGGCCACGATCTCCTCGCGGTACTTCGCCTTCAGGCGAGGCGCGGTGGTGGTTGCCATCTCAGATCTCCTTTCCGGTCTTGCGGCTGATGCGGGTCTTCTTGCCGTCGACGACGCCCGAGCCGATCTTGGTGGTGGTCTTGCCGCCGTCGGCGTCGACCACGAGCATGACGTTCGAGACGTGGATCGGGGCCTCGGCGGTGATGATGCCGCCCTCGGTCCCGGTCTGGCCGGCACGCGTGTGCTTCTGGACGCGGTTCACGCCCTCGACGACGACGCGGTCGTTCTCCAGGACACCGATGATCTTGCCCTCGACGCCCTTGTCCTTGCCGGCGATGACCTTGACCTGGTCACCCTTGCGGATTCCTGCCATCTCAGAGCACCTCCGGAGCGAGCGAGATGATGCGCATGAACTTCTTGTCGCGCAGCTCGCGGCCCACGGGGCCGAAGATGCGGGTTCCACGCGGATCGCCGTCGGTCTTGAGGATCACGGCAGCGTTCTCGTCGAACTTGATGTACGAACCGTCAGGACGGCGGCGCTCCTTCGTGGTGCGCACGATGACCGCCTTGACGACATCGCCCTTCTTGACGTTGCCTCCGGGGATCGCGTCCTTGACGGTGGCGACGATCGTGTCGCCGATACCGGCGTAGCGACGACCGGAGCCACCGAGAACGCGGATGCAGAGGATCTCCTTGGCACCCGTGTTGTCGGCGACCTTGAGTCGCGACTCCTGCTGAATCATCTGTCTCTCACTTCGCCTTCTCGAGGATCTCCACGACCCGCCAACGCTTGGTGGCCGAGAGCGGACGCGTCTCCGACAGGAGCACACGGTCGCCGATGCCGGCCGCGTTGGCCTCGTCGTGGGCCTTCAGCTTGATGTTGCGGCGCAGCACCTTGCCGTACAGCGGGTGCTTGAAGCGCTCCTCGATGCTGACGACGACGGTCTTGTCCATCTTGTCGCTGACGACCAGACCCTCACGGATCTTGCGCGAGGAGCGTTCGTTGCTCCCACCTTCATTGGGCACAGTAGTGTCCTTCGTGCTCATGCCTGAACCTCCTCGATGATGCCGAGCTCGCGCTCACGGATGACCGTGTAGATGCGCGCGATGTCCTTGCGCACCGTGCGCAGACGCGCGGTGTTGTCGAGCTGACCGGTGGCGTTCTGGAAGCGCAGGTTGAACAGCTCCTCCTTGGCCTCCTTCAGCTTCGCGGCCAGGTCATCGGCAGTGAGGTCGCGGAGCTCTGCGGTGTTGCTTGCCATCACAGGTCTCCTGTCTCGCGGGTGATGAAGCGTGCCTTCATGGGCAGCTTGTGGATCGCGCGGCGCATCGCCTCACGGGCGACCTCTTCGGTGACACCGGAGAGCTCGAACATGACACGGCCGGGCTTGACGTTCGCCACCCACCACTCGGGCGAGCCCTTGCCGGAGCCCATGCGGGTCTCGGCGGGCTTCTTGGTCAGCGGACGGTCCGGGTAGATGTTGATCCAGACCTTGCCGCCACGCTTGATGTGACGGGTCATGGCGATACGAGCGGACTCGATCTGACGGTTGGTCACGTAGTGACCCTCGACCGCCTGGATGCCGAACTCGCCGAAGGCCAGCTCGGTGCCGCCCTTGGCCATGCCGCGGCGCTTGGGGTGGTGCTGCTTGCGGTACTTGACGCGACGAGGCATCAACATCAGGACTCAACTCCTTCAGTGGCCGCGGGAGCAGCTGCGGGAGCCGACTCGGTGGCGGCCGGAGCAGCGGCGGGAGCGGCGTCACGAGCGGGACGACGGGCGCCACCACGCTCACCACGGCCGGGACGACGGCTGCCCGGAGCAGCCGCGCGACGGGCCGCCTCGGCCTCGCGCTCGGCCCGGGTACCGGCGACCTCGCCCTTGTAGATCCAGACCTTCACGCCGATGCGGCCGAAGGTCGTCTTGGCCTCGTAGAAGCCGTAGTCGACGTCGGCGCGCAGCGTGTGCAGCGGGACGCGACCCTCGCGGTAGAACTCCGAGCGGCTCATCTCGGCGCCGCCGAGACGACCCGAGCACTGGATCCGGATGCCCTTGGCGCCCGAACGCATCGTGGTCTGCATCGCCTTGCGCATGGCACGACGGAACTGCACACGACCGGACAGCTGCTCGGCCACGCCCTGCGCGACGAGCTGGGCGTCCATCTCGGGCTGCTTGACCTCGAGGATGTTCAGCTGGACCTGCTTGCCGGTCAGCTTCTCCAGGTCGCCGCGGATGCGGTCGGCCTCGGCGCCACGGCGACCGATGACGATGCCCGGACGCGCCGTGTGGATGTCCACGCGGACGCGGTCACGGGTGCGCTCGATCTCGACGCGGCTGATGCCGGCGCGATCCATGCCCTTGGTGAGCAGGCGGCGGATCTTGACGTCCTCGCCGACGTAGCTGGAGTACAGCTTGTCGGCGTACCAGCGGCTCTTGTGATCCGTGGAGATGCCCAGGCGGAAACCGTGCGGGTTGATCTTCTGACCCATGTCAGTTGCCACCCTTCTTCTCGTCGGTTGCGGGTTCGACGACCACCGTCAGGTGGCTCGTGCGCTTGAGGATGCGGTTGGCCGCACCCTTGGCGCGCGGGCGCCAGCGCTTCATCGTCGGGCCCTCGTCGACCAGCACGGTGGTGATGACCAGGGTCGAACGATCCAGTCCTTCGGTGGTCTCGGCGTTCGAGGCAGCCGAGTCGACCAGCTTGTAGAAGTTCTCGGCCACAGCCTGCGGCTGGAACTTCAGCATGGTCAGGGCGTCCTCGACGCGCGATCCGCGGATCAGGTCGGCGACACGGCGCGACTTCTGCGCGGTGACGCGGACGTACCGCGCCACGGCGAAGGCGCCGGGGCGGTCGCCGAGCAGGCGCGCGCGGCGCTCGCTCACGTTGTCACGGGTGGTGGCACTCATCGGCGCTTCGCCTTCCGGTCGTCCTTCTCATGGCCCTTGAACGTGCGGGTGGGAGCGAACTCCCCCAGCTTGTGGCCAACCATCGAGTCGGTGATGAACACGGGAACGTGCTTGCGGCCGTCGTGCACGGCGATCGTGTGTCCGATGAAGGACGGCAGGATCATCGAGCGACGGGACCAGGTCTTGATCACGTTGTGGGTCTCGGCCGCGTTCTGAGCGTCCACCTTCTTCTCGAGGTGGCCGTCAACGAAGGGACCCTTCTTCAAACTACGAGGCATCTTTTTCTCCAGGTCCTCTCTCAGCGACCGCTCTTGCGGCGGCGGACGATCATCTGGTCGCTGGCCTTGCGCTTGCGCGTACGGCCCTCGGGCTTGCCCCACGGGCTGACCGGGTGACGGCCACCGGAGGTCTTGCCCTCACCGCCACCGTGCGGGTGGTCGATCGGGTTCATGGCGACACCGCGGACGGTCGGGCGCTTGCCCTTCCAGCGGTTGCGGCCGGCCTTGCCCCAGTTGATGTTCGACTGCTCCGAGTTGCCGACCTCACCGATGGAGGCGCGGCAGCGGACGTCGACGTAGCGCATCTCGCCGGAGGGCAGGCGCAGCTGCGCCTTCGAGCCCTCCTTGGCGACGAGCTGCACCTTGGCACCGGCGGAGCGGCCCATCTTGGCGCCGCCACCGGGACGGAGCTCGATCGCGTGGATCGTGGTGCCGACCGGGATGTTGCGCAGCGGCAGGTTGTTGCCGGGCTTGATGTCGGCGCCGGTACCGGCCTCGACCGCCATGCCCTGCTTCAGGCCCTCGGGCGCGATGATGTAGCGCTTCTCGCCATCGGCGTAGTGCAGCAGCGCGATGCGGGCGGTGCGGTTGGGGTCGTACTCGATGTGAGCGACCTTGGCCGGCACGCCGTCCTTGTCGTAGCGCTTGAAGTCGATGACGCGGTAGGCGCGCTTGTGGCCACCACCCTGGTGACGGGTGGTGATCCGGCCCTGGTTGTTGCGGCCGCCCTTCTTGGGCAGCGGCTCGACCAGCGACTTCTCGGGCGTCGTACGCGTGATCTCGGCGAAGTCCGCCACGCTCGAGCCGCGACGGCCCGGCGTGGTGGGCTTGTACTTGCGAATAGCCATGTCTCAGTCAGTCCTTCAGCTCGGGCTCGAGAAGATGTCGATGCTCTGGCCCGCGGCCACGCTGACGACGGCGCGCTTGGTGTCCTTGCGCTTGCCTTCGCCGTTGCGGGTGCGACGGGTCTTGCCCTTGCGGTTGATCGTGTTCACACCGGTGACCTTGACCCCGAAGATCTCCTCGACGGCGATCTTGATCTGGGTCTTGTTGGCGTCCGGGTGGACCAGGAACGTGTACTTGTTGTCGTCGAGCAGGCCGTAGCTCTTCTCGCTGACCACGGGGGCGATCAGGACGTCCCGCGCGAAGGTTCCGTGGTTGGTCATCAGTTCTCCTCCTGGGCCTCAGCGCCACCGGCCGGAGCGAATCCCGCGGCCTCGGCGGACTCGACCGAGTCGAACCAGACCTCGGCGACCGTCTGGTCGTACCACTGGCTGTCGGGCACGTGGTACTTCTTCGAGTTCTCGTTGCCCTTGATCTCGTGACCCTTGGGCGCGTTGCCGCTGGCCAGCGGCGCCTTCGAACCCGGGCCGTACGGCTGGGTCTTGGTGGCGCCGGACTTCGCGTCGTCCTCGGCCGGAGCCTCGACCACCTCGGCCTTCGCGGCAGCCTGCTTCGGGGCGGACTTCCTGGCCGGCTTGGCCGCGGGGGCGTCAGCCTCGACGACCGCCTGGCTCAGCTTGACCGTGTCGGCACCCTCGGTCGAGCGCGCCGCCACGAAGGCGTCGAACGCGGCCTTCGTGAAGATCACGTCGTCGGCCAGCAGCACGTCGTACGTGTTGAGCTGGTCGAAGGTGAGCGTGGCGATGAACTCGGCGTTGCGCAGGCTCTTGACCGTCAGCGCGTCGTCGCGGTCGACGACCACGAGCACGCGCGCCCGGTTGGAGAGGCCACGCACCGCGGCGAGCGCGGTCCGGGTGGACGGCGCGTCACCGGAGACGAGCGAGTCGATGACGTGCAGGCGACCGCTGCGGGCCCGGTCGGTGAGGGCGCCACGCAGGGCGGCGGCCTTCATCTTCTTGGGCGTGCGCTGGTCGTACGAGCGCGGCGTGGGGCCGTGCACGACGCCACCACCGGCGTACTGGGGAGCGCGGATCGAGCCCTGGCGAGCGCGGCCGGTGCCCTTCTGGCGGTACGGCTTCTTGCCGCCGCCGCGGACCTCAGCGCGCGTCTTGACGCTGTGCGTGCCCTGACGGGCAGCCGCGAGCTGTGCGGTGACGACCTGGTGCATCAGCGGGATGCTGACGCGGGCGTCGAAGATGTCGACGGGCAGGTCGACGTCGATGGTCTGTGCCATGTCGGTCAGGCCCCCTTCGCAGCGGAGCGGATGACGACGAGAGCGCCCTTGGCCCCGGGCACTGCGCCCTTGACCAGGATGAGGCCCCGCTCGGTGTCGACCGCGTGGACGGTGAGGTTCTGGGTGGTCACGGTGTCCGTGCCCATGTGGCCCGCCATGCGCAGGCCCTTGAAGACCCGGCCGGGGGTGGCGCAGCCACCGATGGAGCCGGGCTTGCGGTGGTTGCGGTGCGCGCCGTGCGAGGCGGAGACGCCGGCGAAGCCGTGACGCTTCATGACGCCGGCGAAGCCCTTGCCCTTGCTGGTGGCGGTCACGTCGACCTTGTCACCGTTGGCGAAGATCTCCGGGGAGATCTCCTGGCCCAGGGTGTAGTCGGCGACGGCCTCGGTGCGGATCTCCACGACGTGGCGGCGCGGCGTGACGCCGGCCTTCGCGAAGTGACCGGCCTGCGGCTTGTTCAGCTTGCGGCCGTCGATCTCGCCGTAGCCGAGCTGGATGGCGCTGTAGCCGTCGGTCTCGCGAGTGCGGATCTGGGTGACGATGTTGGTCGAGGCCTCGAGGACGGTGACCGGAATGACCCGGTTGTTCTCGTCCCAGACCTGCGTCATCCCGAGCTTGCGACCGAGGAGGCCGCGCGCGGTGAGTGTGCTGCTGCTCATGGTGTGCGTCCCTCCCTCAGAGCTTGATCTCGATGTCGACGCCGGCCGGCAGGTCGAGTCGCATGAGCGAGTCGACGGTCTTGGGCGTCGGGTCGATGATGTCGATGAGCCGCTTGTGGGTGCGCATCTCGAAGTGCTCGCGGCTGTCCTTGTACTTGTGCGGCGAACGGATGACGCAGTACACGTTCTTCTCCGTCGGCAGCGGCACGGGGCCGGCAACCTTGGCGCCGGTGCGGGTCACGGTGTCGACGATCTTCTTCGCCGAGGAATCGATGACCTCGTGGTCGTAGGCCTTGAGCCGGATACGGATCTTCTGTCCCGCCATGCTCTCGCTCGTCCTTTACATTCGTCTTCGCCAGCCCCCGGGTTCGGGGTAGGCAGGCCCCCGTCTCCGTTCCCCGAGGTCGGGCGTGTCGCGGCGCTGACGCGCACAAAGGAACACACACTTCTCGAGTTAGGTGGTTGGACCGGCTCCGCCCCGCCGATGCGGTGCGACTGGCCGGACAACATGGTCTCGGGTTCGGCACCGACGTTGAGCTGGGCGTGAGTTCCCAACCGCAGGCGCCACCGCGAACATGCCGGGGCAACCTGACCATTCTGACAGACTCCGCCCGCGTAACACAAATCGGGTCGTGCGGGCGTGACCGTGGGCTGCGACACCTGCCCTAGTCGTGCCCGTGGCGCTCCGACTCCAGGTGCCCGGCGGGCTCCAGCTGGAACGTCGAGTGGGCCACGTCGAAGTGGTGGCTCAGGCACGTGCACAGGTGGTCGAGCACGTGGTGCGCGTCGGCCATGTCGACGACCGAGTCGTCGACGACGACGTGCGCACTCATCACCGGCATCCCGCTGGTGATGGTCCAGACGTGCAGGTCGTGCACGTCCACCACGCCCTCCACCCCGAGGATGTGGCCCCGCACCTCGTCGAGGTCGACGTCACGAGGACTGGTCTCCAGCAGGACCTCGGCCACGTCCCGCAGCAGCGACACTGCGCGCGGGATCACGAGTGCCGCGATCACCAGCGAGGCGATCGGGTCGGCCTCGTGCCAGCCGGTGAGGAGGATGACGACTGCGGACACGATCACCGCGACCGAGCCGACGGCGTCGCCGAGCACCTCGAGGTAGGCGCCACGGACGTTCAGGCTCTCCTTCGAGCCGGCGCGCAGGATGACGAGTCCGACGATGTTGACCGCGAGTCCGACCGCGCCCGCCACCAGCACCCAGCCACCCTCGATGCTCGGTGGGTCGTCGAGCCGAGCGACGGCGTTGACAGCGATGACGACGCAGATGCCCAGCAGGATCAGCCCGTTGGCGCCGGCGGCGAGGACCTCGGTGCGGTGCCAGCCGTAGGTGCTGCGCGGACCGCCGGGCCGCTGGGCCACGGCGATCGCCGCCAGCGCGAGCACCAGACCGAGGGAGTCGCTGAGCATGTGGCCGGCGTCGGCGAGTAGGGCGAGCGAACCGGTCATCAGGCCGACGACGACCTGCACGACCAGGACCCCGAGGGTCAGCGCCAGCACGGTGAGCAGTCGTCCGCGGTGCCGGACCCCGGCGCCGTGCGCGTGATCGTGTCCCACACCGCGAGGGTACGGCAGGCCCCTCCCCCGAACGGCACCCGGACATGACAGAACCCCCGGGGCCGAAGCCCCGGGGGTTCTCACGCAGTGCGTGTCAGGTCAGATCACTTGCTGATCTTCGTGACACGGCCGGCGCCGACGGTGCGGCCGCCCTCGCGGATGGCGAAGCGCAGGCCCTCCTCCATGGCGATCGGCTGGATCAGCACGACCGACATCTCGGTGTTGTCGCCGGGCATGACCATCTCGGTGCCCTCGGGCAGCGTGACGACGCCGGTGACGTCCGTGGTGCGGAAGTAGA
This sequence comes from Aeromicrobium sp. UBA7512, assembly GCF_002476985.1. Lineage (NCBI taxonomy): Bacteria > Bacillati > Actinomycetota > Actinomycetes > Propionibacteriales > Nocardioidaceae > Aeromicrobium > Aeromicrobium sp. UBA7512. The sequence goes on along the minus strand of NZ_DLNK01000001.1, from coordinate 88,369 downwards.
ACTGCGGGCGGTAGTTGTTGAAGAACGGCGTGTGACGGCCACCCTCCTCCTTGGACAGGATGTACACCTGGCCGTCGAACTCCGTGTGGGGAGTCGTCGAGCCGGGAGCGATCACGACCATGCCGCGCTCGACGTCCTCGCGCTTCGTGCCACGCAGGAGCAGTCCGACGTTCTCGCCGGCCTGACCCTCGTCGAGCAGCTTGCGGAACATCTCGATACCGGTGACGGTCGTGGTCTGCTTGTCCTCACGGATGCCCACGATGTCGACGGTGTCGTTGACCTTCACGATGCCGCGCTCGATACGACCGGTGATGACGGTGCCACGACCGGTGATCGTGAAGACGTCCTCGACCGGCATGAGGAACGGCTTGTCCGTCTCACGCGGGGGCAGCGGGATGTACTCGTCGACCGCGTTCATCAGCTCGAGGATCGACTCGGCCCACTTCTCGTCGCCGGTCAGGGCCGGGTGGGCCGCAACCTTGACGACGGGGACGTTGTCGCCGTCGAAGTCCTGCTCGTTGAGCAGCTCGCGAACCTCGAGCTCGACGAGCTCCAGGATCTCCTCGTCGTCGACCATGTCGCACTTGTTGAGCGCCACGACCATGGCCGGCACGCCGACCTGGCGGGCGAGCAGCACGTGCTCACGCGTCTGGGGCATGGGGCCGTCGGTGGCGGCGACCACGAGGATCGCGCCGTCCATCTGAGCCGCGCCGGTGATCATGTTCTTGACGTAGTCGGCGTGACCCGGGCAGTCGACGTGCGCGTAGTGGCGGTTCTCGGTCTGGTACTCGACGTGCGAGATCGAGATCGTGATGCCGCGCTGGCGCTCCTCGGGAGCCTTGTCGATCTGATCGAAGGCCGAGGCCTCGTTCAGGTCGGGGTACTTGTCGTGCAGCACCTTGGTGATCGCCGCGGTCAGCGTCGTCTTGCCATGGTCGATGTGACCGATGGTGCCGATGTTCATGTGCGGCTTGGTCCGCTCGAACTTCGCCTTAGCCACTGGGGCCCTCCTGGTTTGGTTTCTCTAGATCTTGTTTGACTGAAACGCCGTGTGGAACGCGTCGGAGCGAACCTCAGGCCACCCTATGCGATGGGGCCGAAGCTCACTCGCCGCGGGCCTTCTTGACGATCTCTTCGGCCACGGCCTTGGGGACCTCGGCGTAGGAATCGAACTGCATCGAGTACGACGCGCGGCCTGAGGTCTTCGACCGCAGGTCACCCACGTACCCGAACATCTCGGACAACGGCACGAGCGCCTTGATCATCTTGGCGCCACCGTAGCCCTCCTCCATGGACTGAACCTGTCCACGACGAGAGTTGAGGTCGCCGATCACGTCGCCCATGTAGTCCTCGGGCGTCGTGACCTCGACGGCGAACATCGGCTCGAGGAGAACCGGGTTGGCCTTGCGCGCTGCTTCCTTGAAGGCCATGTTGCCGGCCAGCTTGAAGGCGAGCTCGCTGGAGTCGACGTCGTGGTAGGCGCCGTCCTCGAGGGTGAACTTGACATCGACCATCGGGTAGCCGGCGAGGACGCCGAACTCCATGGCGGCCTGGCCGCCGGCGTCGACCGAGGGGATGTACTCGCGCGGGACGCGACCACCCGTGACCTCGTTGACGAACTCGTAGCCGCCCTCGCCACCGGCCTCGGGGCCGTTGGGCGCCAGGCCGATGACGACCTTGGCGAACTGACCCGAGCCACCGGTCTGCTTCTTGTGCGTGTAGCTGTGACCCGTGACGGCCTTGCGGATGGTCTCGCGGTAGGCGACCTGCGGCTTGCCCACGTTCGCCTCGACCCGGAACTCCCGCTTCATGCGGTCGACCAGGATGTCGAGGTGGAGCTCGCCCATGCCGGCGATGATCGTCTGACCCGTCTCCTCGTCCGTGTGGACCTGGAACGTCGGGTCCTCCTCGGCGAGCTTCTGGATGGCGACGCCCAGCTTCTCCTGGTCGCTCTTGGTCTTGGGCTCGATCGCGACCTGGATCACCGGGTCCGGGAAGGTCATCGACTCGAGCACGATCGGGTTGGCCGAGTCGGCCAGCGTCTCGCCCGTGGTGGTGTCCTTGAGGCCCATGACGGCCACGATCTGGCCGGCGCCGACCGACGCGATCTCCTCACGCTTGTTGGCGTGCATCTGGTAGACCTTGCCGATCCGCTCCTTGCGGCCCTTCGTGACGTTGAGCACCTGGGTGCCCGCCTCGAGGCGACCGGAGTAGACGCGCACGAAGGTCAGCTTGCCCAGGTGCGGGTCCGTGGCGATCTTGAAGGCCAGACCGGCGAACGGCGCGTCGTCGGACGGCGGGCGCGTGTCGTTCTTCGACTCGTCCTTCGGATCGAGGCCGACGATGTCGCCGACGTCGATCGGGCTGGGCAGGAAGTCGACGACCGCGTCGAGCAGGGGCTGGACGCCCTTGTTCTTGAACGCCGTGCCGCACAGGACCGGGTTGAGCTTCGCGGCCAGGGTGGCGCGACGAATCGCGGCCTTGAGGTCCTCGACCGAGATGTCCTCGCCCTCGAGGTACGCCATGGCGATCTCGTCGTCGACGTCGGCCAGAGTCTCGAGAAGGTTCTCGCGACCCTCGGCGGCGGCGTCGGCCAGGTCGGCCGGGATCTCCTCGACCGTGTAGTCCTCACCGATCGTCGTCTCGCCGCGCCACGTCAGGGCACGCATGCCGACGAGGTCGACGACGCCCAGGAAGTCCGACTCGGCACCGATCGGCAGCTGCAGGACGAGCGCGGTCGCGCCGAGGCGCTCGCGGATCGTCTTGACGCAGAAGTCGAACGAGGCGCCCGTGCGGTCGAGCTTGTTGACGAAGCACATGCGCGGGACGCCGTACTTGTCGGCCTGACGCCACACGGTCTCGGACTGGGGCTCGACGCCGGCGACGCCGTCGAACACCGCGACCGCGCCGTCGAGGACGCGCAGCGAGCGCTCGACCTCGACGGTGAAGTCGACGTGACCGGGGGTGTCGATGATGTTGATCTGGTGGTTCTTCCACCAGCAGGTCGTCGCGGCCGACGTGATCGTGATGCCGCGCTCCTGCTCCTGCTCCATCCAGTCCATCGTGGCGCCACCCTCGTGGACCTCACCGATCTTGTACGTGATGCCGGTGTAGAACAGGATGCGCTCGGTGGTGGTGGTCTTACCGGCATCGATGTGCGCCATGATGCCGATGTTGCGGACCTTGGTCAGGTCGGTGGTGATGTCGGTTGCCACGTGAGGATCAGCCTTCGCAGAGATGGGGGTGGGTGGGCGAGCGCGGGGTCACCGCGCTCACGGTCACCAGCGGTAGTGGGCGAACGCCTTGTTGGCTTCGGCCATCTTGTGGGTGTCCTCGCGCTTCTTCACGCTGGCACCCAGGCCGTTGCTGGCGTCGAGCAGCTCGTTCTGGAGACGCTCGGCCATGGTCTTCTCGCGACGCTCGGAGCTGTACTTGACGAGCCAGCGCAGCGCGAGAGTGGTCTGACGGCCCGGACGGACGTCGACCGGGACCTGGTAGGTGGCGCCACCGACGCGGCGGCTCTTGACCTCCAGGGCGGGCTTGACGTTGTCGAGCGCGCGCTTGAGGGTGATGACCGGATCGGTGCCGGACTTCTCACGCGTGCCCTCGAGGGCGCTGTAGACGATGCGCTGTGCGACCTGCTTCTTGCCGTCGAACAGCACCTTGTTGATCAGCTGGGTGACCAGCTGACTGCCGTAGACCGGATCGGTCTCGATGGCACGCTTCGGAGCGGGACCCTTGCGAGGCATCAGCTCTTCTCCTTCTTCGCGCCGTAACGGCTGCGAGCCTGCTTGCGGCCCTTGACACCCTGCGTGTCGAGGGAGCCGCGAATGATCTTGTAGCGGACACCCGGGAGGTCCTTCACACGACCACCGCGAACGAGCACGATCGAGTGCTCCTGGAGGTTGTGGCCCTCACCGGGGATGTAGGCGGTCACCTCGGTGCCGCTGGAGAGGCGGACACGAGCGACCTTCCGCAGCGCGGAGTTCGGCTTCTTGGGGGTCGTGGTGTACACGCGGGTGCACACGCCACGCCGCTGGGGCGAACCCTTCAGGGCCGGGGTGTTGGTCTTGACGACCTTGCTCTGGCGGCCCTTGCGGACAAGCTGGTTGATGGTGGGCACTATGCCTCTTCCTGGGAATTCTCCCGTGCAGTCGCGGGCGCGCATACCGCCTCGCGGGTCTTTCTCGATCTCCACCACGGGGGCATCCGACCACCGTGGTCACGGATCATCGGGCCAGGGGCCCTTGTCCGTTCGAACGTCGCACCGACTCACGTCGGGCACGGCTCCCCATACTACCTGAGCCCGCCGCGTCGGGACAAATCGCCTCCACCGGCCGGCAGCGGCCGGGCGTCAGGGGACGCGCGGCCCGTCGAACCAGGCGACGGCCGCACCCGAGGGCGCTACGGCGGACGCCGGCGCCCTGCCCCACAGGGCGAGGTACAGGTCGGTCGCCGTGCCGACGGCCTCGCCGTCAACGTCGATCTCGCGCTGGACGAGGCGCGGCGGTCCCTCGGGGTCGTCCTCGTCGGGCGCGACGATCCAGCTGCGCTCCAGGTCGGTGGCGACGAGACGGACGGGCGCGTGGACGTGGGGCCGCTTCCCGCGGTCGGTCATCCGGCGGCCGAAGACACGGATCACCTCGGCGATCCCGTCCCCCGCGACCTCGGGATCGACGTCCCACGTGAGGTCCGGGCGCCCGCACGCCTGGAGCAGGTCGACCCGGTGGATGCAGGTCTCGTGCAGCTGGCGCCGCGGCCAGAAGGCGGCCACCTCGTCGGTGCGCGAGAAGTTCGGCACCGGCTCGTCGGGATCCACCGCCTGCAGCGCCGCGATGAGGGCCGTGGCGGTGCCGGCGTACCACTCGTCCAGCGGCTCGCTCGCGCGCGCGGCCGGCTCGTCGGGGATCCGCTGGCCCGACAGCACGATGGCCGCGGCCCACCGGTGGATCGAGCCGAGGTGACGGACGACGTCGGCCGAGGTCCAGCCGGGGCAGGCGGGCACGGGCTCGTCGCCCTCGATGTCCCCGACGAGGGCGGCGAAGCCGGCCATCTCGCGGCCGAGCAGGATCAGCGGGTCTTCCATGGGGCCCATCCTCCCGCCCCACGCCCGACTTTTGTGACGCGGTTCGGCACGCCGAGCCGGATCGAACCGAACGGTGTCACAAAAGTTGCCCCCCGGGGGGCGGTGGTCAGCGGTCGCCGAGGAGCAGTTGGGCGAGGTGGACGGCCTGGACGTCGGCGAGGTCGTCGAGCTGGGTGCGGCAGCTGAACCCGTCGGCGACGACGATCGCGTCGGGACCGGCGTCGCGGACGGCGGGGAGCAGCTGCTGCTCGGCCACGGCGACCGAGACCTCGTAGTGCCCCTGCTCGACGCCGAAGTTGCCGGCGAGACCGCAGCACCCGCCCACCCGGACGACGCTCGCGCCGGTCCGCGACAGCAGGCGCAGGTCGGCCTCGAAGCCCATGACCGAGGCCTGGTGGCAGTGCGGCTGAACCACGAGGGTGCGCCCGGACAGGTCGGGCACCTCGAGCTCCTCGCGGTCGGCCAGCAGCTCGGCCAGGGTGAACACGCCCTTCGCCACCTCGGCCGCGCGCGGGTCGGCGACGAGCTCGACGGCGTCGGTGCGCAGGACCGCGAGGCACGAGGGCTCGAGGCCGACCACCGGGATCCCGGCCGCGACGTAGGGGTGCAGCTGGTCGACGGCAGCGCCCGCCAGCTCGGCGGCCTGGTCGAGCTGACCGGTCGAGATCCAGGTCAGCCCGCAGCACTGCTGGCGCTCGAGCAGCCGGATCTCGTACCCGGCCGCCTCGAGCAGACGCACGGCCGCCCGGCCGGCGTCGGTGGAGAAGTACTCGGTGAAGGAGTCGGCCCACAGCAGCACGGGATCGCCGCCGGTGGCACGCTCCTCCCGCGCCAGGACCTTGGAGAAGGTGCGGGTCGCGAAGGCGGGCAGGCTGCGGCGCTGGTCGACGCCCGCCACCCAACGGGCGAGGTGCGCGACGCCCGGCGTGCGCAGGGCCAGGTTCGCCAGGCGCGCGACCGGCGCGGTGAGTCGCGCCCACAACGGGAGCCGGCCCAGGACGTAGTGACTGCGGGGCCGCAGCTTGCCGCGGTAGGTCTGGTGCAGCACCTCGGACTTGTAGCTGGCCATGTCCACACCGGTGGGGCAGTCGCCCAGGCACCCCTTGCACGACAGGCACAGGTCGAGCGCCTCGTGCACCTCCGGGCTGCTCCAGCCGCCGTCGACGAGACGCCCGTCGATCATCTCCTGCAGCACGCGGGCTCGACCACGCGTGGAGTCCTTCTCCTGGCGGGTGGCCTGGAACGAGGGACACATGACGCCGGACGCGGGCGCCGCGAGGCACTTGCCCACTCCCGTGCACCGGTGCACCGCGGCGCCGAAGTCGCCGTCGTCGTGCAGCAGCTTGAGTCCGCGCCGCTGCCCGGGAAGGCCGGCGGGCCAGCCGGCGCCCATGCCGCGCAGGTCGGCGTCGAGCGGACGGGGTCGCACGAGGACGCCCGGGTTCATCAGGTCGTCGGGGTCGAAGACCGCCTTGACCTGCTCGAACAGGGAGACGGCCTCCGGCGAGTACATGAGGGGCAGCAGCTCGGACCGGGCCCGGCCGTCGCCGTGCTCGCCGGAGAAGGAGCCGCCGTACGAGGCGGTCAGCGTGGCGGCATCGGTGAGGAAGGACCGGAACCCCCGGCGGCCGTCGGGCGCGTCGAGCGGGAAGTCGATGCGCACGTGCACGCAGCCGTCGCCGAAGTGGCCGAACAGGGTGCCGTGCAGGCCGTGCTGGTCGAGCAGTGCCTCGAAGCCGCGGAGGTACTCCCCCAGCCGCTCCGGCGGGACGGCGGCGTCCTCCCAGCCGGCGAGCGCCGGGCGGTCCCAGGCGCGCGACGCCAGGCCGGCGCCCTCCTCGCGGATCCTCCACAGGACCGACTGCTCGATCGGGGAGGTGACGTGGCGGTGGCCGAGCGCACCCGAGGCGCTGACGACCCGGTCGGCCCGGGCGCGCAGCTCGGCCGCGTCGTCCCCTGCCAGCTCGACGTAGAGGAAGCCGTCGCCCTCGGGCAGCTCGGGAACGGACGAGACGCCGTTCGCCGCGCGATAGACCTCGACGATGCGGCCGCCCAGACCCTCGCACGCGATCGGCTCGAACGGCAGGATCGCCGGGACGTGGTCGGCGGCCTCGGCCATCGAGGGGAAGGACAGCACGACGAGGTGGCGGACCGGCGCGTCGGCGACGAGGTCGACCGTGGCGCCCAGCATCACCGCGAGCGTGCCCTCGGTGCCGGCCATGAAGGAGGCGACGTCGAAGCCGCGCTCGGGCAGCAGGTGCTCGAGGCTGTACCCCGAAACCTGGCGGCCGAAGCGGCCGAACTCGGTGCGGACGGTGGAGAGGTTGGCGCCCACGAGCGAGCGGAGCCGCTCGAGCCGGTCGGACGCCACCGTGACGTCGCGGCCCACCTGGAACCGCTCCCCCGACATCGTCAGCAGGTCGAGGGCGGCCACGTTGTCGGCGCTGCGCCCGTAGCCCAGCGCGCGGTTGCCGCAGGCGTTGTTGCCGATCATCCCGCCCACCGTGCACCGCGTGTGGGTGGACGGATCGGGCCCGTAGCGCAGTCCCGCCGGCGCGGCCGCGCGCTGGAGCGTCGCGTGCACGACCCCCGGCTGGACCTGCGCGGTGCGCGTGGCCTCGTCGATCGCGTGGATGCGGTTCATGTGGCGCGAGAAGTCGAGCACGACGCCCGTGCCGATCGCGTTGCCGGCGATCGAGGTGCCGGCGCCGCGGGAGGTGAGCGGGGTACCGGTGGTGCGGCACGCCTCGACGACGGCGTGGACCTCGTCGATGTCGTGCGGGCGGACGACCACGGTGGGCTCGACCCGGTAGAGCGAGGCGTCGGAGCTGTAGAGCGCGCGCGCCAGCGACGAGGAGTCGACGTCGCGCACCCCGGCCCGGTCCAGCGCCGACAGGACGTCGCCGGCGTGCGTGCGCTCGAGGGGAGGCGTGGTCATCGGTGTCCTTCGTCCGCGGAGTCCGTCAGTAGCATGCTACTACCCGCGGCCGCGGTGGCTCCGCGGACGTCGTCGGCCCACCCCGGGTCGACGGTCTCCCCCGGTCCCGCCACCTGGCGCATCAGCAGCGTCCCGGTGCGCTCGAGGTGCGCCGCCATCCGTGCGGCTGCGGCCTCGGGCTGGCGGGCCGCGACCGCCTCCGCCACGGGAGCGTGCTCGGCGGCCACCTCACCGAGCGGGCGCGAGCGCCCGAAGGTGGAGACGCCCCGCGCCTGGATCGAGTCGCGCAGGCGGGTGACCTCCGCCTCCAGCCGCGGATTGCGCACCGCGGACGCCACCAGCGAGTGGAAGTCGCGGTCGACCCGGGTGAAGTCGGTCCGGCGCCCGGCCTCCGCGTGGGCCCGGGTCGCCTCGACGTTGGCGGCCAGCTCGTCCAGCAGGGCGCGGTCGGCGAGGCGCGCCGCTGCCGCGGCGGCCGGCACCTCGAGCAGCAGCCTCAGCTCGAAGACCTCGCGGACGTCGGCCACGGTCACGCCGCGGATGCGCACGCCCCGGTTGCGCTCGATCTCGACCAGACCGAGGTCCGCCAGCCGCAGCACGGCCTCGCGGACCGGGGTGCGGGAGACGTCGAGCTGCTCGGACAGCCGATAGATGGAGTGCTGCGATCCCGCCGCGAGCTCGCCGCCGACGATCTGCTCGCGCAGCAGCGCGAAGACACGGTCGGTGGCGGTCGTCCGTGCGGTCACGGTCGCCTCGGGACGATCATGGACAGAACCATACGGCGCCACCTTGTAACCTTGGGTGGTCCACATCTACCAAGGGATTCGATGCGCCGTCTGACTGCTGCCATCGCCGCGACGACGGCGCTCCTGACGTTGACCGGCTGCACGTCCGACGGGGGTGTGCCGAGCGCCGACCGCACCACCGTGCCGCCCGAGATCGACTCGCACGAGTCCGGTCCGGCGAGCCCGATCGCCTACGGGCTGAGCGTTCCCCCCGGCGCCACCCAGCTCGGCCCCCTGGTTCGCTACCGCAGCGAGCGCCTGATCGACGCCTTCAAGCCCGAGCTCGACGCCGTGCGCGCGGAGCAGGCGCTGGAGGACGCGGAGGAGGCCGAGGAGGAGGGCACCGACACCACGCCCACCCCCACACCAACTCCCACCGTGGACACCCGCCCCGAGGGCGACCTCTTCGAGGACCTCGACGATCCGCCGAAGCCCGACACGTTCGTCTCGCTGATGCGCGTCGACGGGAACCCGACGCTCGTCGTGCGCCGGATGCTCGCCGAGCTCGACGTCCTGCTGCCCGAGTCCGACATCGTCACCGACGACCTGTCCGCGTACTGCCAGGCGAAGGACCGCCGCGTCACGGGCTGCGACCTCGACATCACCGGCACGAGCCCGGGCGGGCGCGACCTGCGCGTGCACCTGACCGTGGATCCCGGACGCGTCTCCACCCGCACCGGCAACTTCGCCTCGCTCGAGCGGCCCGTGATGCGCCTCGACCTCTCCTACGTCGGCGATCCCCGCACCGGCCAGGAGGATCGCACTCCCGAGGAGCTCGAGGACCCCGTCGAGGTCGAGGACACCACCGAGAAGACCGACTGGATCTGGCCCAAGATGGACGAGGACGCCCCCGCCACGGAGCCCGTCATCGACGGCTACCTGCCGCCGTCGAGCGCCACCGTCCTGCTGTCGGGCCAGCGTCCGCCGTTCGCCACGATGACCACGCTGCGCGCCTCCATCGCCACCGAGGTCGCCGAGACCTTCACCAGCGAGCGCGTCGAGGGCGCCCTCGAGCGCGACGTCGTGGCCGACCTCAACGAGGTCATCATCACGACGTGGGGCACGAAGGCCGACGGCACGGGCGTGCGCACGGTGCACACGCTCTCGGCGCGGGGCAACTACCTCTCGCTCTTCCTGACGCCTCCGGCCTGATCCCACCGCGGAATCGCACGGGCTGCGGCGCGGCCGGGAACTACTAGAGTCGAGGCGATGAGCCGCCTCGATCCGCTGCCGGTCAGCACCTCAGCGCCGAAGGAACGTGTCGCGTACCTCGACAACGCGCGGTACTGGGTCATGCTCCTGGTCGTGATCGGGCACTCGCTCACCGAGCTCGTGGTGATGGACTCCGCGCGCGGCGTCTACACGTGGATCTACTCGTTCCACATGCCGTTCTTCGTGCTGATCTCGGGCTACACCGCCCGGCACTACGTCGGCGACTTCCGCCAGATCCGCCGCATCGTCTCCACCCTGATCGTGCCGTACCTGATCGTCGAGACCGGCCTGCAGCTGATCACCCGCCACTACGACGGCGAGCCCGAATACCTGATGATCCTGTCGCCGCAGTGGCTTGGCTGGTTCCTCGCGGCCCTGTTCATCTGGCGGCTCACCACGCCCATCTGGCGGGCGCTGAAGTACCCGATCACGACCGCTGTCCTGATCTCCCTGCTGGCCGGGCTCATCGAGATCCCCAACGTCCTCGCTCTGCCGAAGGTGCTGGGACTGCTGCCGTTCTACGTGATCGGCCTGCACTTCGACCGCGACATGTTCCTGCGACTCGGGCGCACCCGGATCCGCATCGTCTCGGTGGCGCTGCTGGTCGGTGCGTTCGTCGCCTGCCAGCTCTTCGCCCAGTCGTGGGCCGACCGCTGGCCCACCACGACCTGGCTGCTGTGGAAGGCGCGCTACGACGAGCTCGACGCGGCGCCGCTCGAGGGCGTCGCGATCCGCGCGCTGCTGATGGTCATCGCGCTGGTGCTGACCCTCGCGGCGCTGTCGCTCATCCCGCGGGGTCGCTCGTGGACCACGACGCTCGGCGGCCGCACCTTCTACTGCTACCTGCTGCACGGCTTCGTCATCCTGTGGCTCGATCGCCACTACGACCTGTGGGCCCGGATCGAGCCCTACGGCGCGACTGCCGTGCTCGGCTGCATCGTCACGGCGCTCATCGTGGCGAACCTGCTGATGACCAAGCCGGTGGCCACGGTGTTCCGGCCGGTCTTCGAGCCGCGCCTGACCTGGATGTTCCGCGACCCCAGCGAGGACACCGACCACTTCCAGGGCGAGCACCCGGACGTGTGGGACCGCGGCCTCGAGCCGGCCTACCCGTCGCGGCACCACCGCCCGCTGGGACACCACCTCCGCTGACCCACCGCCCACCCCGGGCATGACGAAGGGGCCCTGCCGGATCGGCAGGGCCCCTTCGCGTGACTCAGTGACTCACTTGTCGAAGCTGAAGTCGTAGTCGTCCAACGCCACCGGCGCCGCGTCCGAGGCTCCGAACTGGTAGTCGAAGCTGTCGTAGCCGGTGACCGCGTAGGCGTTCTGACGCGCCTCCTCGGTCGGCTCGACCCGGATGTTGCGGTACCGCTCCAGGCCGGTGCCGGCCGGGATCAGCTTGCCGATGATGATGTTCTCCTTCAGACCGCGCAGCGAGTCCGACTTGCCCTGGATCGCGGCCTCGGTGAGGACGCGGGTCGTCTCCTGGAAGGAGGCGGCCGACAGCCAGGACTCGACGGCCAGCGAGGCCTTCGTGATACCCATCAGCACCGGACGGCCCGAGGCGGGGGTGCCACCCTCGGCGACGACGCGACGGTTCTCCTCCTCGAAGATCGCGCGGTCCGCGAGATCGCCGGGGATCAGCTTCGCGTCACCCTGCTCGATGACCGTCACGCGACGGAGCATCTGGCGCACGATGATCTCGATGTGCTTGTCGTGGATCGCCACGCCCTGGCTGCGGTAGACCTCCTGGACCTCGTCCACGAGGTGCTCCTGCGCCTTGCGGACACCCAGGATGCGCAGGACCTCCTGCGGATCGGGCGTACCGTGCGTGAGCTGGTCGCCGACCTCGACCGAGTCGCCGTCCTGCACCTGCAGGCGCGCGCGCTTCGTGACGGGGTACTCCATCGGCTCGGCACCGTCGTCGGGCGTGACCACGATCTTGCGACCCTTGTCGGAGTCGTCGATCGTGACGCGACCGGCGGCCTCGGTGATCGGCGCCTTGCCCTTGGGCTGACGAGCCTCGAAGAGCTCGACGACGCGCGGCAGACCGTGCGTGATGTCGTCACCGGCCACACCACCGGTGTGGAAGGTACGCATCGTCAGCTGCGTGCCGGGCTCACCGATCGACTGGGCCGCGATGGTGCCGACGGCCTCGCCGATGTCGACGAGCTTGCCGGTGGCCAGCGAACGGCCGTAGCACTTGGCGCACGTGCCGGTCTTGGCATCGCAGGTCAGGACCGTGCGCACCTTGATCGACTCGACGCCGGCGGCGATGAGCTGGTGGATCTCGACGTCGCCGAGGTCCTCGCCCGCACCGACCAGCACCTCGCCCGACTCCGGGTGGACGATGTCCACCGCGGCGTTGCGGGCGTAGGCCGAGGTCTCGACGTTCTCGGCGGCCACGAGGGTGCCGTCGTCGAGGCGCGTCGCGATCACCTTGGGCAGACCACGCTCGGTGCCGCAGTCCTCCTCGCGGATGATGACGTCCTGGCTGACGTCGACCAGACGACGGGTCAGGTAACCCGAGTCGGCCGTACGCAGCGCGGTGTCGGCCAGGCCCTTACGAGCGCCGTGGGTCGCGATGAAGTACTCGACGACCGACAGGCCCTCGCGGTAGTTCGCCTTGATCGGGCGCGGGATGATCTCGCCCTTCGGATTGGCGACCAGGCCTCGCATGGCGGCGATCTGACGCAGCTGCATCATGTTGCCTCGAGCACCGGAGTTGACCATCATCCAGATCGGGTTGTCCCCGCTGGCCTTGAACATCTCCTCCATCGTGCCCGCGACCTCGGCCGTGGCCTGGGTCCAGATCTCGATGAGCTCCTGGCGACGCTCGTCCTCGGTGATGAGACCGCGGTCGAACTGCTGCTGCACCTTGGCGGCCTGACCCTCGTACTTCTCGAGGATCTTGCCCTTCTCCTGCGGGCTGACCACGTCGTCCATCGAGATGGTGACGCCCGAGCGGGTCGCCCAGTGGAAGCCGGCGTCCTTCAGGTTGTCCAGCGCGACGGCCACGTCGACCTTGCTGTAGCGCTCGGCGAGGTCGTTGACGATGACGCCGAGCTCCTTCTTGCCGACCTGGAAGTTCACGAACGGGTAGTCGTCCGGGAGCGTGTCGTTGAAGATCGCGCGGCCGAGCGTCGTGTCGCGGATCTCGCCGTTGATGCGGATCTTGACCTTGCTCTGCAGCGTGATCTCGCCCCGCTCGAACGCCATCGTCGCCTCGGAGGGCGAGCTGAACGCACGGCCCTCGCCCACGTGACCGTCACGGTCGAGCGTGAGGAAGTACAGACCGATGATCATGTCCTGGGTGGGCATGGTGACCGGTCGGCCGTCCGACGGCTTGAGGATGTTGTTCGTCGAGAGCATCAGGACGCGGGCCTCGGCCTGCGCCTCGGCCGACAGCGGCAGGTGCACGGCCATCTGGTCACCGTCGAAGTCGGCGTTGAAGGCCGAGCAGACGAGCGGGTGGATCTGGATGGCCTTGCCCTCGATGAGCTGCGGCTCGAACGCCTGGATGCCCAGACGGTGCAGGGTGGGCGCGCGGTTCAGCAGCACGGGGTGCTCGGTGATGACCTCTTCGAGCACGTCCCACACGACCGGGCGAGCACGCTCGACCATGCGCTTGGCGCTCTTGATGTTCTGCGCGTGGTTCAGGTCGACCAGACGCTTCATCACGAACGGCTTGAACAGCTCGAGCGCCATCTGCTTGGGCAGACCGCACTGGTGCAGCTTGAGCTGCGGGCCGACGACGATGACCGAACGGCCCGAGTAGTCGACGCGCTTGCCGAGCAGGTTCTGACGGAAGCGACCCTGCTTGCCCTTGAGCATGTCGGAGATCGACTTCAGCGGGCGGTTGCCCGGACCCGTGACGGGACGGCCACGACGGCCGTTGTCGAACAGCGAGTCCACGGCCTCCTGCAGCATCCGCTTCTCGTTGTTGACGATGATCTCGGGCGCGCCGAGATCGAGCAGTCGCTTGAGGCGGTTGTTGCGGTTGATGACGCGGCGGTACAGGTCGTTCAGGTCGGACGTCGCGAAACGGCCACCGTCGAGCTGGACCATCGGGCGCAGCTCCGGCGGGATCACCGGGACGGCGTCCAGGACCATGCCCGCCGGGTTGTTCTCGCTGCCCATGAAGGCCGAGACGACCTTGAGGCGCTTGAGGGCACGGGTCTTGCGCTGACCCTTGCCCGTGGCGATGATCTCGCGCAGCAGCTCGGCCTCGGCGTCGAGGTCGAAGTCCTGCAGGCGCTTCTGGATCGCCGCAGCGCCCATGTAGCCCTCGAAGTACTTGCCGAAGCGGTACTGCATCTCGCGGAACAGCAGCTCGTCACCCTCGAGGTCCTGGACCTTGAGGTTCTTGAACCGGTCCCAGACCTCCTGGATGCGCGCGATCTCACGGTCGTGGCGATCGCGCAGCTGGCCCATCTCACGCTCGGCCGCATCGCGGACCTTGCGCAGCTCGGCCGCCTTGGCCTCCTCCGCCTCGAGCGCCGCGACGTCCTCCTCGAGCTTGATCGCCCGGGCGTTGATCGCGCCGTTCTTGCGGTTCTCGATCTGGTCGATCTCCTGGCGGATCTTGCCCTCGAGGCTGTCGAGGTCACGATGACGCGCATCGTCGTCGACCGAGGTGATCATGTAGGCCGCGAAGTAGATGACCTTCTCCAGGTCCTTCGGCGCCAGGTCCAGCAGGTAGCCCAGCCGGCTCGGCACGCCCTTGAAGTACCAGATGTGCGTGACCGGGGCGGCGAGCTCGATGTGGCCCATCCGCTCACGGCGCACCTTGGAGCGGGTCACCTCGACCCCGCAGCGCTCACAGATGATGCCCTTGAAGCGCACGCGCTTGTACTTGCCGCAATAGCACTCCCAGTCCCGGGTGGGACCGAAGATCTTCTCGCAGAAGAGTCCGTCACGCTCGGGCTTGAGCGTGCGGTAGTTGATCGTCTCCGGCTTCTTGACCTCGCCGAACGACCAGTTGCGGATGTCGTCGGCGGTCGCGAGACCGATCTTGAGCTGATCGAAGAAGTTCACGTCGAGCACGGTGTCTTCTTTCCCTTTCAAAGATGGAGCAGAGTCGAAGTGGTCGGTATCGGTGGTGCTCAGAGCTCGTCGACGGACGACGGCTCGCGGCGGGACAGGTCGATACCGAGCTCTTCGGCAGCGCGGAAGAACTCCTCCTCGGAGTCCTTCATCTCGACGGCGGAGCCGTCGGCGGAGAGCACTTCGACGTTGAGACACAGGGACTGCATCTCCTTGACGAGAACCTTGAACGACTCGGGGATACCCGGTTCGGGGACGTTCTCGCCCTTCACGATGGCTTCGTACACCTTGACGCGACCGACGATGTCGTCGGACTTGATCGTCAGCAGCTCCTGCAGCGCGTACGCGGCGCCGTAGGCCTCCAGGGCCCAGACCTCCATCTCACCGAAGCGCTGGCCACCGAACTGGGCCTTACCGCCGAGCGGCTGCTGGGTGATCATCGAGTACGGGCCGGTCGAGCGCGCGTGGATCTTGTCGTCGACCAGGTGGTGCAGCTTCAGCATGTACATGTAGCCGACGCTGATGGGATCGGGGAACCGCTCGCCGGTGCGACCGTCGAACAGACGCGCCTTGCCGTCCGGGCCGACCATGCGGTCGCCGTCGCGGTTCGGACGCGTGTTGGAGAGCAGACCGGAGATCTCGTCCTCGCGCGCACCGTCGAACACCGGGGTGGCGATGTTCGTGTTCGCGGGGGCCGTGTCGGCACCGATCTTGCGCAGGCGCTCGGCCCACTCCTCCTTGTTCTCGGCCGGAACTTCCCAGCCGGCCTTGGCGATCCACCCGAGGTGGTTCTCCAGGACCTGACCGACGTTCATTCGACCGGGCACGCCCAGCGGGTTGAGCACGATGTCGACCGCGGTGCCGTCCTCGAGGAACGGCATGTCCTCGACGGGCAGGATCTTCGCGATGACGCCCTTGTTGCCGTGACGGCCGGCGAGCTTGTCACCGTGGCTGATCTTGCGCTTTTGGGCCACGTAGACACGCACCAGCTGGTTCACGCCGGGGCTGAGCTCGTCACCCTCGGACGCGTCGAAGACGCGCACGCCGATGACGGTGCCGGACTCGCCGTGCGGGACCTTGAGCGAGGTGTCGCGCACCTCGCGCGCCTTCTCGCCGAAGATCGCGCGCAGCAGGCGCTCCTCGGGGGTCAGCTCGGTCTCGCCCTTGGGCGTGACCTTGCCGACGAGGATGTCGCCGTTGCCGACCTCGGCGCCGATGCGGATGATGCCGCGCTCGTCGAGGTTGGCGAGGGTCTCCTCGCTGACGTTCGGGACGTCGCGCGTGATCTCCTCCGGGCCCAGCTTCGTGTCGCGGGCGTCGACCTCGTGCTCCTCGATGTGGATCGAGGTCAGCAGGTCGTCCTGGACGACGCGCTGGGACAGGATGATCGCGTCCTCGTAGTTGTGGCCCTGCCAGGGCATGAAGGCGACGAGCAGGTTGGTGCCCAGCGCCATCTCGCCCTCGTCGGTGCAGGGACCGTCGGCCAGCGGCGTGCCGACCTCGACCCGCTGACCCTCACGGACCAGCGGGCGCTGGTTCGTGCAGGTGCCCTGGTTCGAGCGACGGAACTTCGCCAGGCGGTACGTGGTGTACGTGCCCTCGTCCTCCATGATCTCGACGGAGTCCGCCGAGACCTCCTTGACGACGCCGGGCTTCTTGGCGACGGTGACGTCACCGGCGTCGACGGCGGCACGGAACTCCATGCCGGTGCCGACGAGCGGGGCGTCGTTGCGGATCAGCGGGACGGCCTGACGCTGCATGTTGGCGCCCATGAGCGCGCGGTTCGCATCGTCGTGCTCGAGGAACGGGATCAGGGCGGTCGCGACCGACACCATCTGGCGCGGCGAGACGTCCATGTAGTCGACCTCTTCGGCCGGGCGGAGCTCGGCCTCGCCGCCACGCTGGCGCACCAGCACGGCGTCCTCGGCGAACGAGCCGTCCTCGTTGAGGATCGAGTTCGCCTGGGCGACGATGTAGCGGTCCTCATCCGTGGCGGTGAGGTAGTCGATCTGCGTGCTGACCTTGCCGTCGATGACGCGGCGGTACGGCGTCTCGACGAAGCCGAACGGGTTGATCCGTCCGAACGACGCGAGCGAGCCGATCAGGCCGATGTTCGGACCTTCCGGGGTCTCGATCGGGCACATGCGGCCGTAGTGCGACGGGTGGACGTCGCGGACCTCGTAGCCGGCGCGCTCACGCGACAGACCACCCGGGCCGAGGGCCGACAGACGACGCTTGTGCGTCAGGCCCGCGAGCGGGTTGTTCTGGTCCATGAACTGCGACAGCTGGCTGGTGCCGAAGAACTCCTTCAGCGCGGCCGTGATCGGACGGATGTTGATCAGGGTCTGCGGCGTGATGGCCTCGACGTCCTGGGTCGTCATCCGCTCGCGCACGACACGCTCCATGCGGGCCAGGCCGGTACGGAGCTGGTTCTGGATCAGCTCGCCGACCGTGCGCATACGACGGTTGCCGAAGTGGTCGATGTCGTCGGCCTCGACCGGGACGGTGCCGGCCGGGGTCTCGAGCTCGGTGGCGCCGTCGTGCAGTGCCACGACGTAGCGGATCGTGGCCACGACGTCGTCGAGCGTCAGCGTCTGCTGGTCGAACGCCGCGTCGGTGCCGAGCTTCTTGTTGATCTTGTGGCGACCGACCTTGGCCGTGTCGTACCGCTTCGGGTTGAAGTAGTAGTTCTCGAGCAGGGTCTGCGCGGCCTCGACCGACGGCGGCTCGCCCGGACGCAGCTTGCGGTAGATGTCGATGAGCGAGCGACGCGTGACCTCGGCGTCGACCATCTCGGTGGTGACGGCGGCGTCGCGAGCCTTCTTCTCGAGCTCCTCGCGCACGATCTCGCTGCGGACCGAGTCCTTCTCCATCGTGATGCGGATGGACTCGTACTGGCCGAACTGCTCGAGGATCGCGTCCTCGGTGAAGCCCAGCGCCTTGAGCAGCATCGTGACGGACTGCTTGCGCTTGCGGTCGAGACGGACGCCGACGATGTCGCGCTTGTCGATCTCGAACTCCAGCCACGCACCGCGCGACGGGATGACGCGCGCCGTGAAGATGTCCTTGTCGGACGTCTTGTCGGGGGTGCGCTCGAAGTACACGCCCGGCGAGCGGACGAGCTGGGAGACGACGACACGCTCGGTGCCGTTGATGATGAAGGTGCCCTTGTCGGTCATGAGCGGGAACTCGCCCATGAAGACGGTCTGGCTCTTGATCTCGCCGGTCTCGTTGTTCATGAACTCGGCGGTGACGAACAGCGGGGCGGCGTAGGTGACGTCGCGGTCCTTGCAGTCCTCGACCGAGTACTTCGCCGGCTCGAACCGGTGGTCGCGGAAGGACAGGCTCATCGTCTCGGAGAAGTCCTCGATGGGGCTGATCTCCTCGAAGATCTCCTCCAGGCCGGACTTGGCCGAGACGTCGTTGCGTCCGGCGGCCAGATCGGCCTCGACGCGCTCGCGCCAGGCGTCGCTGCCGATCAGCCAGTCGAAGCTGTCGGTCTGCAGGGAGAGAAGTTCAGGAACCTCGAGCGGTTCTGCGATCTTCGCGAACGAGATGCGCGAGGTGGTGTTCGTGGGTGCGGCGGTACGCGAGGCGGCCAAGAGAAGTCCTTCCGAAGGAACTCGCATGCGATGAACGTGGCGGTTCTGTACTCTTCAGTTGTGTTGCGCGGCTCACGCCGCCCAACCCGCACGACAGGTGCCGTGCGCGCGCATGCTTCGGGGACCCCGTCAAGTCCTGCACACAGCGGGCAGGACCGTTCAAGGGCATGACAAAGTAGGCGCGAACCTTCATGCTATCGCGACGACACACCGAAATCAACCCCGGGTCTTGACATCGTCGCGATGATCGGGAACGATCTTTCGTTTCCCCTTTGCTCCCGGCGAATTCAGACTCCCCCGGAAACGGCGAAAGCGCCCGTCCCCCGAGGGGAACGAGCGCTCTCGCGCGAGCAGTCAGCCGTGGATCACTTGAGGGTGATCGTGGCGCCGGCGGCCTCGAGGGCCTCCTTGGCCTTCTCGGCAGCGTCCTTGTTGACGCCCTCCAGGACGGCCTTGGGGGCGCTCTCGACGAGATCCTTGGCCTCCTTGAGGCCCAGGCTCGTGAGGCCACGGACCTCCTTGATGACCTGGATCTTCTTGTCGCCGGCAGCCTCGAGGACGACGTCGAACTCGTCCTTCTCCTCGGCAGCGGCGGCGTCGCCGCCACCAGCGGCGGGGGCGCCCGCAGCGGCCACGGCGACCGGGGCAGCAGCGGTGACCTCGAAGGTGTCCTCGAACTGCTTCACGAACTCAGAGAGCTCGATCAGCGTCATCTCCTTGAAGGCGTCCAACAGTTCGTCGGTGCTCAGCTTCGCCATTTTTGGCGTCCTTTCTGCAATGAGACCCCGAGGGGGTCCCGATGGGAATCGGGGCGGTTCAGCCCTCGGTGACGTCGGTCTCGACGTTCTCGGTGGCCGACTCGGCCGCGGGGGCCTCGTCGGCAGGTGCCTGCTCGGCGGTCTCGGCGGCGGGAGCACCCGCAGCCAGGACCGACGGATCGGCTTCGGCCTTCGCCTGCAGCGCCGCGAAGGTGCGGGCTGCCTGCGACAGCGGGGCGTTGAACAGCCCCGCGGCCTTGGCCAGGTTGGCCTTCAAGCCACCCGCGAGCTTGGCGAGGAGGACCTCGCGCGACTCGAGGTCGGCCAGCTTCGTGATCTCCTCGGCGTCGAGCTGCTTCCCATCGAGGAAGCCGCCCTTGACGACGAGAGAGGGGTTAGCCTTCGCGAAGTCGCGCAGACCCTTTGCCGCTTCGACCGCGTCGCCCGTGATGAAGGCGATCGCGGTGGGGCCGGTGAGCAGCGACTCGTCGAGCTCGATTCCGGCGTCCTTGGCGGCGATCTTGGTCAGCGTGTTCTTGGCGACGGCATAGCTCGCGGCATCGCCAAGCGCGCGCCGCAGATCCTGCAGCTGCTTGACGTTGAGGCCGCGGTACTCGGTGAGCACCGCGCCGTTGGACTCGCGGAAGCTCTCCGCGAGATCGGCGACGGCTGCTGCCTTGTCCGGGCGTGCCATGGGTCTCCTTCACTGTCATGCGAAGAACGCCTGCACGAGAAAAGCGCCCCGTGCGTGGGCACAGGACGCTCATGTGAACGCAGGGACGAACCCTGATCTGCACCTGCGCGGGTCGCCCTGACGGGCACTTCGGGTGACTCGTGGGAGACACCACCGGCGGTCTTCGGTTCTGCCAGTCTAGGTGGCGGCCCGCCGTTCCTCCAAATCGGGCCCGGATCAGCTCTTCCGGGAGCCCTCCATGAGGCGCCCCAGGTCGCCCAGCCGGCTGCTGTCGGTGACCTGGTCGGCCGGCGGGGCCTTCACCTCGACGGGCTCGCCCCACTTGGACCAGTCCATCGTCTTCGTGGAGCCCGCGATGTCCATCGTCAGCCGGCGCAGCAGGTCGTCCGAGCCGACGTAGAGGGTGTACTCGAGCTGCTTCGGGGCCTTGGCGCCGAGGCCGGGGCCGCCCGCCTCGTGGTCCTGGAGCGCCTTGGAGGCGTCGAGCACGAGCCGCAGCTTCGTGGTCTCGACGCCGTCGATCTCGCCGCCGGGTCCCTGGTCGTCGAACTCGACGAGCGCGTCGCTGAACACCTTCAGCTGCTTCGTGGGATCGACCTGCCCGGCCATGGATCCGAAGTGCTGGCCGACGGGGTCCTTCGGATCGTTCAGGTCCACCCGGATGAACTTGCCACCGCTGAGCTCGCCCAGCTTGAGGTAGACGATGCCGTCGACGACCCGCAGGTCCATCAGCATCGGTCCGGCGCCCATCGTGACCCGCGCCTCCGTGCCCTCGAGGTCCTCGGCCAGACGGACGTCGCCGCGCATGTCGACCCCGTCGTCCATCTCGACGTGGGCACTGCCGGCGGCGAGCTGGGCCGCCGTGAGCCGCTCGACGAAGTTCTCCTGCGTGAGCGGATCGGCAGCGGCCGCGGCCGCTGCTGCCTTCGCCGGACTCGAGGAGCCGTCGGCGGCGGTGAGATCGGCACCACCGGCGCCGCACGCGGAGGTGAGCGCCAGGATCGTGGCGGCGAGCGAGACCTTGAGCGACTTCCTCATGCCTGCGACAGTACTCGCCGTTTCCTCACCGAGAGGGCGTTCGCCGTGCTCCGCTCGCTCAGACGACGACCACGAACGCCAGGACGATGGCCATGAGAACGAGCGCGAGCGCGACCACCGGCGCGGACGTGAAGGCCGGCAGGGGCTCGCGTCGGCGCATGGCGCGCTCGACCTTCGCCCAGCGCAGCCACGACATCACCGCGCACCCGGCGGCGAGGGTGAGCAGGAGCACGAGCACGACGGCGCGGGGGCCGTCGGGCCCGGGCAGCTCGAGGCTGTACAGCGCGACGGCACCGGCCATGATCCCGATCGACGTCCGGACCCAGGCCAGGAACGTCCGCTCGTTGGCCAGGCTGAAGCGCGGGTCGGGCTCGTCGCCGGCCTCGTAGACCCAGCGGGGGCGTCGATCGGTCATCGCCCCATCATGCCCGGCCCGCGGGCCCGGGCCCGGGAAAGACGCGACGCCGCCCTCCGTGCGGAGGGCGGCGTCGTCGGCTGAACTGCTGGCTCAGGCCTCGTCGTCGGACGCGAAGTTGCGCGCGCGCGTCGGGTCGACCGGGATGCCGGGGCCGTTCGTGGTGGAGATGGTGGCCCGCTTGATGTAGCGGCCCTTCGAGCTGGCCGGCTTGAGACGCAGGATCTCCTCGATCGCCGTGCCGTAGTTCTCGGCGAGCTGCTCGGCGGTGAACGACGCCTTGCCCACCACGAAGTGCACGTTGGCGTGACGATCGACGCGGAACTCGATCTTGCCGCCCTTGATGTCGCCGACGGCCTTGGCGACGTCGGTGGTGACGGTGCCGGTCTTCGGGTTCGGCATCAGGTTGCGCGGACCGAGGACGCGGCCCAGGCGGCCGACCTTGCCCATCATGTCGGGCGTGGCGACGACGGCGTCGAAGTCGAGCCAGCCGCCGTTGATCTTGTCGACGAGCTCGTCGGCACCGACGAAGTCGGCGCCGGCCTCACGAGCGGCATCGGCGTTGGCGCCGGTGGCGAAGACCAGGACCCGGGCGGTCTTGCCGGTCCCGTGCGGCAGGTTGACGGTGCCGCGCACCATCTGGTCGGCCTTACGGGGATCGACGCCGAGACGCACGACGGCGTCGACGGTCGAGTCGTACTTCTTGGAGCCGGACTCCTTGGCCAGGGTGGTGGCCTGCAGGGGCGTGTACAGGGCGTCGCGGTCGATCTTCTCGGCGACGGCGCGGTACGCCTTGCTGTGCTGTGTCATGACTGGTTTCCTTCATTTCCAAGACATTGCTGTCTGTTGCTACCAGGTGTGGTGCGGGCCCAGCTGGCCCTCCCACGGGGATCGGCGGTCGGAGGACCGCCGAGGGTGATCACTTCTCGACGGTGACGCCCATGGAGCGGGCGGTTCCCTCGACGATCTTCATCGCGCCATCGATGTCGTTGGCGTTGATGTCGGGCATCTTGGTCTGGGCGATCTCGCGCACCTGATCCTTGGTCAGCTTGCCGACCTTGTCGGTGTTCGGCACGGACGAGCCCTTGGAGAGGCCGGCGGCCTTCTTGATCAGCTCGGCGGCCGGGGGCGTCTTGGTGACGAACGTGAACGAGCGATCTTCGTAGATCGTGATCTCGACGGGGATGACGTTGCCGGCCATGGACTCGGTCTGGGCGTTGTACGCCTTGCAGAAGTCCATGATGTTGACGCCGTGCGGGCCGAGCGCGGTGCCGACGGGCGGCGCCGGGTTGGCCTTGCCGGCCTGCAGCTGCACCTTGACGACAGCCGCGACCTTCTTCTTGGGAGGCATTTCGGGTCCTTCTAACTGGTTGTTCGTTCTGAGTCCGTCACCGCTCGTTCAGTGCGGTGACCTGACCTTTGATCGCGGGGCGATCAAACCTTCTGGATGTAGTCGAACGGGAGCTCGACCGAGGTCTCGCGCCCGAAGATCTCGACGAGGCCCTTGACCTTCTGGCCGTCGATGTTGATCTCGGTGATCGTGGCGTGCAGCGTGGCGAACGGGCCGTCGATGACGAGCACCGAGTCGCCCGCGGCGAAGTCGCTGAACTCGACCTTGGCGGCGGCAGCCTGCTGGGTCTTCTCGGCGCTCTCGGTGGCCTCGGCGGCGACCTCGGCCTCGACCGCGGGGGCCAGCATCTTCTCGACCTCGCTGAGGCTGAGCGGCACCGGCTGGTGGGCGTTGCCGACGAAGCCGGTGACCGACGGGGTGTGGCGCACGACGCCCCAGGAGTCGTCGGTCAGGTCCATGCGCACGAGCACGTAGCCCGGGAGCACGGTGCGGCGCACGAGCTTGCGCTGGCCGTTCTTGATCTCGGCGACCTCTTCGGTGGGGACGACGATCTCGTGGATGAAGTCCTCGGCGTTGAGGGCGACCTTGCGGTTCTCGAGGTTCTGCTGGACGCGCTTCTCCATGCCGGCGTACGTGTGGATCACGTACCAGTCGCCGGGCTGGCTCCAGAGGCGGTCGCGGAACTCCTGCAGCGGGTCGGCGGCGGCCTCGTCCTCGGCCGCGGGGGCCTCGGCGGTGTCGTCGTCGCCCTCGGTCTCGTCGGCCGGGGTGTCGTCGGAGTCGGTGGCGTCGGTGTCGACGTCAGCGACCTCGTCCACGCCGTCGGCGGCGGGGGTCTCGTCGACCGACGCCTCCTCGGTGGACGTCTGGTCCACGGGCGCGTCGTTCTCGTCGAATTCGGAGGTCACAGAGGTTTCAGTCCTTGGTCTAGGCGAAGATGGCGAAGGCGGCCTTGCCGAACCCGTAGTCCAGCGCGGCGACGAACGCCATCATGATCAGCACGAAGACGAGCACGACGAAGAAGTAGTTGACGACCTGCGGACGGGTCGGCCACACCACCTTGCGCAGCTCGGCGACCACCTGGCGGTAGAACGTCAGCGGGGACGTGCGCTTGGTGCGCGTCCCTGCCAGTTCGTGATTCTCGCTCACGGTGCTCCTTCGTCGAACGGTGCCGGCTCGGGGCCGACCTTGCAGGGCACGAGGGACTTGAACCCCCAACCTTCGGTTTTGGAGACCGATGCGCTACCAGTTGCGCCAGTGCCCTCCGCCCGATTCCGGGCATGACGAAACAGGGTAGTTTCGCCGGTTTCGTCAAGTGTACGCACCTCGCCCACGAAAGCGAAACCGGGCGTCCCCGGCGCTGCCCGAACCCCCGTCCGGGCCGCGTGGCACGATGGCCGCGTGCGGCCGCTGACGACTCTCCCCAAGGCACATCTGCACCTGCACTTCACCGGCTCGATGCGCCACGGCACGCTGATCGAGCTGGCCGAGCGCGACGGCGTGCACCTGCCCTCGGCCCTCGTGGAGGAGTGGCCGCCCCAGCTTTCCGCGGCCGATGAGAAGGGCTGGTTCCGCTTCCAGCGGCTCTACGACGTGGCCCGCTCCGTGCTGCGCACCGAGGGCGACGTGCGCCGGCTCGTCCGCGAGGCCGCCGAGGACGATCGCGCCGACGGCTGCGTCTGGACCGAGATCCAGGTCGACCCGTCGGGGTACGCCGCGAAGTTCGGCGGGATCACCGCGTTCACCGACCTGGTCATCGACGCGGTCCGCGACGCCTCCGCCTCGACGGGCCTCGGGATGAGCGTGATCATCGCGGCGAACCGCACGCGCCACCCCCTCGACGCCCGCACCCTCGCCCGGCTCGCCGGCCAGTACGCGGGGCGCGGCGTCCACGGCTTCGGGCTGTCGAACGACGAGCGCCGCGGCGACACCGCGGCCTTCGGCCCTGCGTTCCGCATCGCCGACCGGGCGGGACTGGTGCTGGTGCCCCACGGCGGTGAGCTCCGCGGCCCCGAGCACGTACGCCAGTGCCTCACCCACCTCGCCCCGCACCGGCTCGGCCACGGCGTGCGCGCCGCGGAGGACCCGCGCCTGCTCGAGTCGATCGCGAACGCCGGCATCGGGCTCGAGGTCTGTCCGGCCTCCAACGTGTCGCTCGGCGTCTACGCCACGATCGACGAGGTGCCGGTGCGCGAGCTGATGGCGGCCGGGGTCGACGTGGCCCTCGGAGCCGACGACCCGCTGCTGTTCGGCACCCGGCTGGCCGGCCAGTACGCCCTGCTGCGCGCGGCCCAGAACTTCAGCGACGAGGAGCTCGCGGAGCTGGCGCGCCGCTCGCTGCGCGCCTCACAGGCGCCCGAGGACCTGAGGACGTCGGCACTCGCGGGTGTCGAGGCCTGGCTGGCCGACGAACGTGGAACGATGACCCCATGAGCGAGAACCAGCCGCCGTCGTACCCGGGCGACCCCTCCGGCCAGCAGCCGAACGACCCGACGGGTCCCGAGCAGTCCTCCCAGCCTCCGCAGCAGCAGCCGTACCCCGGGCAGCAGCAGCCGTACCCGGGCCAGCAGCAGCCGTACCCCGGCCAGCAGCCCTACGGCGCGCAGCCTCCCGGCCCCGGCCAGCCCTACGCCGGCCAGCCGCAATGGGGCGGTCCCCCGCCGAAGCACCCGAAGGCCACCCTGGTGCTGATCCTGGGCATCCTCGGCCTCATCGTCTGCAGCGTCCTCGCGCCCTTCGCGTGGGTCATGGGCAACCGCGCCGTCGCAGAGATCGACGCCAACCCGGGCGTCTACGACGGTCGCGGCGAGGCGCAGGCCGGACGCATCCTGGGCATCATCGGCACCGTGCTGCTGATCCTGGGCATCGTCGCATTCGCGTTCTTCATCGTCCTGATCATCGCCGGCGTCGCGTCCTCGGACACCAGCTCGGACTACTCCGAGCTCTCGCTCATCTCGCTGTTCGCCTGAGCGCCGTCGGCGGCGGCCCTAGAGCCGGTCGCCGCCGACGAGCACGGGCTCGTTGACCAGCCGGATCCCGAACTCGCGCTCGACGCCGTCGCGGACCTCGCGCGCCAGTGCCAGCAGGTCGGCCGTGGTGGCGCCGCCGCGGTTCGTCAGGGCGAGCACGTGCTTGCCGGAGAGGGCCACGGGCCCCCGGCCGAAGCCCTTCTCGAAGCCCGCGTGGTCGATCAGCCACGCGGCGCTCGTCTTGACCGAGCCGTCGGCCTGCTCGAACCGGGGCGCCCCGGACGGCAGCCTCGCGGCCTCGTCGGCCGTGAGGATCGGGTTCGTGAAGAACGACCCCGCGCTCCACGTGTCGTGGTCCTGCGGGTCGAGCACCATGCCCTTGCCCCGCCGCAGCGCGAGCACCGTCTCGCGCACCTGCGCCAGGCGGGCGCGGGCGCCGACCTCCACGCCCAGGTGCCGGGCGAGCTCGGCGTAGCGCACGGGCGCGCTCAGCGCTCCGGCGAAGCGCAGCTGGAACGCGACGGTGAGGACCACGAACCGATCCGGCTCGTCCTTGAAGCGGCTGTGGCGGTAGCCGAACCCGAGGTCGGTGAACATCAGCGTGCGGACCCGCTTCTCGGCACGGTCCCACGTGCGGACGCTGACGATCGTGTCGGCGACCTCCTGGCCGTAGGCGCCGACGTTCTGGATCGGGGTGGCACCGACCGAGCCGGGGATGCCGGCGAGCGCCTCGACGCCCTCCCAGTCGTGGGCGACCGCGTGAGCGACGAAGTCGTCCCAGCTCTCGCCGGCCGCCACGGTGACCATGGCGCCGCTGCAGGCGTCGGCCGAGACGTCGATGCCGCGCGTGCGGACGAGCACGACGGTGCCCTCGAAGCCTGCGTCGGAGACCACGAGGTTGCTGCCGCCGCCGACCAGCAGGACGGGCTCCGCGGCCTCGTCGGCGGCGCGTACGGCGGCGATCAGCTCGTCCTCGGTGGTCGCCTCGACGACCGAGCGGGCGGGGCCGCCCAGACGGAGCGTGGTGACCTCGGACAGGAGCATGTCGGCGACGCTAGCAGGCACGATCGGGACCTCCACAGAACGCCGACGACCCCCGCGCCGGTCGGCACGGGGGTCGTCGCAAGACGGGTTCAGCGCGTTTCGCGGTGCGCCTGGTGGGCGTTGCAGCGCGCGCAGTACTTCTTGACCTCGAGGCGATCGGGGTCGTTGCGACGGTTCTTCTTGGTGATGTAGTTGCGTTCCTTGCACTCGGTGCAGGCCAAGGTGATCTTGGGACGAACGTCGGAGCTCTTGCTGGCCACGGTGTGCCTCTTCTGGTCGGTGCCCCACCCGTTGCCGGGCGGGAGGTTTGCTGCTGACTTGCCGGTCTGGTAGCTGGGGCGGGGCTCGAACCCGCGACCTCACGATTATGAGTCGTGCGCTCTGACCAACTGAGCTACCCAGCCACGGAGTTGCGAGTCACCTCGCTCCTCAGAGCCCCTTTACGGAATCGAACCGTAGACCTTTTCCTTACCATGGAAACGCTCTGCCGACTGAGCTAAAGGGGCAAGCCGACAAGTAAAGATACCGGGTCAGGTGCCGGGTTCCCAAATCGGGGTGGGCGCGATGTCGATCCGGCCCGGTATCGCAGTCCTCAGCGTGCGGCGGTGGCGAGCCGGGACGGCCACTTCGGGCCTCCGTAGATGAAGCCCGTGTACCCCTGGACTAGGTCGGCACCGGCCTCGATCCTGGCCCTCACGTCGGCCTCGTCGGTCACCCCGCCGACGCCGATCAGGGTGAGTCCCGCGCCGGCGCGGTCGCGGATGCGGCGCAGCACCTCGACGGCGCGGTCGGCCAGGATCGGGCCGGACAGCCCACCGGCCCCCGCGGCGTCGACGACGTCGCGTGACGTGAGCAGCTCGGCAGGCCGGGCGATCGTGGTGTTGGTGGCGCTGATCCCGTCGAGGCCCAGCTCGAGGACGAGGTCGGTGACCTGGTCGACGTCCTCGTCGGCGAGGTCGGGGGCGATCTTGACCACGAGCGGGACACGGCGACCGTGGTTGCCGTCGGCGACGCCCTTGACCGCCGCGAGGATCGGCTCGAGCGACTCCACCGCCTGGAGGTCGCGCAGGCCCGGGGTGTTGGGGCTCGAGACGTTGACGACGAGGTAGTCGGCGTGCGGCGCGAGCAGGCGGGCGCTCTCGACGTAGTCCTCGGCCGCGCGCTCGGCCGGGACGACCTTGGTCTTGCCGATGTTCACCCCGATGACGGCGCGGCGGCCCGCTGCCGTGCCGCGCAGGCGGTGCAGACGGGAGGCCACGACGGCGGCACCGTCGTTGTTGAAGCCCATGCGGTTGACGATGGCGCGGTCGTCGACGAGCCGGAACAGCCTCGGACGGTCGTTGCCGGGCTGGGGCCGCGCCGTGACCGTGCCGATCTCGACGTGACCGAAGCCGAGGGCCAGGAGACCGAGCACTCCGCGGGCGTTCTTGTCGAAGCCGGCCGCGAGGCCGAAGCGGTGCGGGAACTCGATGCCCATCACCTCGATCGGCGACGGGTCGACCCGGTACGCGAGCCGGGACACGGGACGGCCCAGGCGGATCGCGGCGAACGCGCGTTCGTGGATGCGCTCGGGATCCATGCGGGCGAACACGGAGTCGAAGAGCGCGTCATAGGCCACGGCGACCAGCCTAGGACACGGCCACCGCCGCGCCTCCGGTCAGGCTCGGAGCCAGGCGGCGACCCACCAGAGCACACCGTGAGGGGCGTCGGCGTAGGGCACCGAGACCTGCCAGCGCCCGTCCAGGCCCTCCCCCAGCGCCGTGAGCGTCTTGATGCCCGAGGCCCACAGATCGGCGCCGAGCGTGGCGTCCAGCGCGGCCAGGCGGGCGCCGTCACCCGAGCGCAGCGCGAGGTCGACGGTGTCGTCGAAGTCCAGCGCGCGCTCGTCGAAGTGGCCCGGCGCCTTCTCGCTGCGCTTCGCGCTGCCGTTGGCCATGACCAGCAGGACCTCGGCGTCGGCGTCGACCGCGCCGTCGAAGCCGGCGGCGTCGAGCAGGGCGCGGGCCACCGGCTCGGCGAAGGGGTCGTCGCCGACGACGGCAACGGAGTCGACCCCCGCGACGACCGCGCGCACCGCGGCCACCGCGGAGACCCGCAGGTCGGCCACCGGGTCCTCCAGGCTCGCGTACCGCGGCAGGAGGGCCGGAACGGGCGGCACGACCACGAACCGGCGGATCACGCGAGGCCCCGGATCGCGCGCGCGGGCCGGCGCCGGCCCGCGATCGTCCAGGCCATGTCGACGACCTGACGGGTCTCGGGGACCTGGTGGACGCGGTAGACCCGCGCGCCGGCCGTGGCGGCGACGGCCGTGGCCGCGAGCGTGCCCAGCAGGCGCTCCCCCACCGGGCGGTCGAGGGTCTCGCCGACGAAGTCCTTGTTCGACAGCGACACCAGCACCGGCCACCCGGTGTCGACCATTTCGCCCAGGCGACGGGTCACCTCGAGCGAATGGAACGTGTTCTTGCCGAAGTCGTGCGCCGGATCGATCAGGAGGCTCTCGCGCGCCACTCCCAGGGCGAGTGCGCGCTCGGCCTGCGCCACGGTGGACGCGATCGCGTCGGCCACCACGTCGTCGTACTCGATGCGGTGCGGCCGCGTGCGCGGGGTGATGCCGCCGGTGTGCGTGCAGACCATCGCCACGTCGAACTCGGCGGCGACCTCGGCCAGCGCCGGGTCGGCACCTCCCCAGGCGTCGTTCAGCAGGTCGGCACCGGCCTCGCAGACGGCGCGGGCCACCTCGGAGCGCCACGTGTCGACGCTGATCACCACGTCGGGGAAGGCCGAGCGCACGCGCTCGACGAACCCGACCACGCGGCGCTTCTCCTCGTCGGCGTCGATCTCGGCACCGGGGGCCGCCTTGATCCCGCCGATGTCGACGATCTCGGCGCCCTCCGCGACCACCTGCTGCACCCGCTCGAACGCCGAGTCCTCGGCCCAGGTGGCGCCCCGGTCGAAGAACGAGTCGGGCGTGCGGTTGACGATCGCCATCATCAGCGTGCGGTCGTCGTCGAAGCTGTGGCGTCCGAGGCGCAGGGTCATCGGGCCACCTCGGCGAACGGCGGGCGCTCGGTGAGGTCGACGTCCTGGTGCATCGCCACGAACGCCCCCTCGAACGACCGGAACTGGCGCAGGGTGGCCTCGTCTGCGTCGGGCGCGCGACCGGCGCGCGACATCATCGCGGCCAGCAGCTGCACGGACATCGCTCCGAGGGCGCGGAGGGGCTGGTGGGAGTGCGCGCGCCGGCCGAGATCGACCTGGCCGATGGCACCGATCCCCTCGGCGTCGCTCACATCGACCAGCGCGGCGAGGTCGACGCCGTACCCGACGGGCACGCTGAGGGACGCCAGCGCGGTGCGGCGCACGGCCCACTCCCCCGCGAGCGGCTGGACCACGTGGGTGAGCTCGGGCCGCAGCAGCGCCAGCGCCGGACGGGCGACGAGCTCGGTGGCCCGGCCGCCGCCGTCGGGATCGTCGAGGGCGCCCTCGCGGTAGGGGCGCTCGTAGAAGCCCTTCACGAGCGTCACCGAGGGATCGGTCAGCAGCGGCCCGAGCAGCCCGGTGACGAAGTGCGTGCCCCACTCGGTGAGGTCGGCGTCGACGAACACGAGCACGTCGCCCGTGGCCACGAACTGCGCCTTCCAGATCGCCTCGCCCTTGCCCCGGTGGCTGCCGAGGTCGGGACGGATGTCAGCGAGGTGGTGGACGGCGGCTCCGGCCTGCGCGGCGAGGCGCGCGGTGTCGTCGGTCGAGCCGCTGTCGATCACCAGCAGCTCGTCGACGAGGCCCGCGTCACCGACGAACGCGTCGTGGATCCGGCCGGCGACGTCGCCCACGGTGGCGGCCTCGTCCAGCGCGGGGATCACGACGGTGACCCGGACGCAGGCGTCACGCTTCGCCCGCAGGAGTGCAGCGGGGTCCCACTGGTCCCAGCGGTAGGTCCTGCGATCGAACCACGTGTCAGCCACGCGCTCACCGTACCCGCGGGCTCAGCGGAGGTCGTCGTCGACGACCACGCCGCCCAGCAGCCGCTCGACCAGGAAGCGGGCCTGCGTGACGCTGGGCGCGGCGGCCTCGGCCAGAGGCTGCGGCTCGGGCTCGTCGTACCCCAGCCCCGCGACCGCGGCGTCCCACGCGGCGGAGAGCTCGGTCATCAGCGCGACCACCTGGTCCTCGTGGCGCTGGTGACGCGCCTCCTCGAGGAGGTCGAGCTCGTAGGCGTCGGGCACGAGCTCGTAGAGCCCGTGCAGGGTCGAGGCTTCACCGGGACGGCGATCGTCGGCGTGGCTCATGCCTCGACGATAGGGGCCCGGACCGACACTCGGCCACGCCGCGGCAACGAACGAGCCCCCGACCGTCTCCGGTCGGGGGCTCGCGTCACGTGGCAGGTAGAGGATTCGAACCTCTGTAGGCAATGCCGGCTGATTTACAGTCAGCTCCCTTTGGCCGCTCGGGCAACCTGCCGCGACAGTCTGCAAGATTACCCCAGCGTCCGGTGGACCTCGAAATCAGGGCGGCTAGGGTGGGCCCATGGCCGATTCCTCGTTCGACATCGTCAGCAAGATCGACCGCCAGGAGGCGGACAACGCGCTCAACCAGGCGGTCAAGGAGATCGCGACGCGGTACGACTTCAAGAACACCAACGCCTCCATCGAGTGGAAGGGCGAGTGGGGCGTCGAGATCACCGCGAACGCCGAGGAGCGCGCCCTGGCCATCCTCGACGTCTTCCAGACGAAGCTCGTCAAGCGCGGCATCAGCCTCAAGACGTTCGAGGCCGACGACCCGCGCCAGTCGGGCAAGGACGTGAAGATCAACGGCACCTTCACCGAGGGCATCAGCACCGAGCAGGCCAAGAAGGTCAGCAAGCTGATCCGCGACGAGGGCCCCAAGGGCGCGAAGGTGCAGATCCAGGGCGACGAGCTCCGGGTCACCAGCAAGTCGCGCGACGACCTGCAGGAGGTCATCGCCCTGGTCAAGGGCGCCGACCTCGACTTCGCGGTGCAGTTCACGAACTACCGCTGAATCGCTGCGGCCGCCCCCGTCAGGCCAGCCGGCGACCCTCCGGCGGCACGACACGAAGCCACCGGTAGCCGTAGCCGTCCATCGCGACCTCCGCCCGTCCGTCCGCGTCGAGCTCGGTCGCACCCGGCTGGAGCAGGTCGACCAAGCGGCAGCCGGCCTCGCACCCGGCGAGCTGCAGCGGGACCGTGCAGCGGTCCGGCGAGAAGTTGTGCACGGCGAGCATCCGCCGGTCGTCCCACCGGGACTCGTGAGCCAGCACGTTGCGGTGTGGCTGCTCGAGGATCGTGACGTCAGCCCAACCCAGCTCGGGAGACTCGCGATACCTGCGGATCAACAGCGCCACGAAGTTCAGGAAGGAGTCCGGGTCGGAGCGCTGGTCGGCGACGTTGACGTGCTCGGGGCTGAAGGGCCCCTCGACCACGGGCCATCGCAGGCGGGAGGGCGCCGCGCTGCTGAAGCCGCCGTTGCGGTCGGGTGACCACTGCATGGGTGAGCGGACCGCCATCCGTCCCTCGATCTCGAGGTTCTCACCCATCCCGATCTCCTCGCCGTAGAACAGGGAGGGTGTGCCGGGGAGCGAGAACATCAGGCTGTAGGCCATCCTGATCCGCCGTGGGTCGCCGTCGAGCATGGGCGGCAACCGCCGCCGCAGTCCGCGGCCGAAGAGCTGCAGCTCGGGGTCCGGGCCGAAGGCGGCGAAGACCTCCTGGCGCTCACTCTCACTGAGCTTGTCGAGCGTGAGCTCGTCGTGGTTGCGCACGAACGACGCCCACTGGGCATCGGCGTGGATGGCCGGTCGTCGTTTCAGCGTGCGGGCCAGGGGTCGGGCGTCCTCGCGCGCCAGTGAGAGGTACAGGTTCTGCATCCCGACGAAGTCGAACATCATCGTCAGCTCGTCCCCGTCACGGCCGCCGAAGAACTTCTTCTGCTCCGGGTAGGGCAGGTTGACCTCTCCGAGCAGGATGCCGTCGCCCGTGCGCCGCCCGAGGAACGACCGCAACGAGGCCAGGTAGTCGTGAGGGTCGGCGAAATCTCGCGCCTGGCTGTCCGAGACCCCCTCCAGACCGAGGAGGAATGGCACGGCGTCGACCCGGAAGCCGGAGATGCCGAGCTCGAGCCAGAAGCCCATCACCTTCGCGATCTCGTCGCGGACCTTCGGGTTGGCTACGTTGAGGTCGGGCTGGTGCTTGTAGAACCGGTGCAGGTAATACTCTCCGGTGCGCGCGTCCAACTCCCAGATGCTGTCCTCCTGGTCGGGGAACACCACCTGGTCGGAGGTGTCCTGCTCCGGTGCCTCTGCGCGCCACACGTAGAAGTCCCGGAAGGGTGAGCGCTTGCTCGACCGTGCCGCCTTGAACCAGGGGTGCTGGTCGGAGGTGTGGTTCACCACCAGGTCGACGATGACCCGGATGCCGCGGTCCCGGGCGGTCCGCACCAGCTCCACCACGTCGCCGTGCGTTCCCAGCCGGGCGTCGACGCCGTAGAAGTCGGTGATGTCGTAACCGTCGTCGCGGTTCGCCGTCGGGTAGAACGGCATCAGCCACAAGCAGGTGATGCCCAGCTCGGCGAGATAGTCGATCCGCTCGGTGACGCCGACGAAGTCACCGACTCCGTCACCGTTCCAGTCGAGGAAGGTCTCGACGTCCAGGCAGTAGACGACAGCCGTCTTCCACCACAGGTCCGCCGTGTCACTGATCCTCATCCGTGCCTCCCGGTTCGACGTTCGTGGTGACGTACGTGTTCAGTGTCCCCGCAGCTGCGGGAGCACACGGTCCGCGAACGCCTCCTGGAAGCCCTGCTGCTCCCGGCCGACGTGGTGCAGGTACAACTCGTCGAACCCCAGCTCGACGTACTCGGCGAGCCAGGCGGCGTGCCGGTGGAGGTCGTCGGAGACGAGCACGACCTGCTTCACCTGCTCGAGCGGGACGTGCTCGGAGGCGATGTCGAAGATCTCGGCGGAGTCGATGTCCCAGGATGCCGGTGGAGGGAAGGTGTTCGTGCGCCACTGGTCGTGGGCGATCGCCTCCGCACGGTGCATCGAAGGGTCCCAGGACAGGTGCACCTGCAGGCGCAGCGGCCCAGTGCCCCCGGCGTCGCGGTAGGCGTCGATCATCTGGCGCAGCTTGTCGTGGGGCTGGTTCACCGTGATCAGGCCGTCGGCCCACGCCGCGACCTCGCCCGCGGTGGTCACGCTGACCGCAGGGCCGACCAGGTGTGGCAACGGATCGGGCAAGGACCAGAGCCGCGCTCGGTCCACGGTGACGAGTCCCTGGTGGGTGACCTCCTCACCGGCGAGGAGGCGGCGGATGACCTCGACGCACTCCCGCACTCTGGCGTTGCGGACCTCCTTGGGCGGCCACGGGTCCCCGGTGATGTGCTCGTTCGAGGCCTCCCCCGAGCCCAGTGCGGCCCAGATGCGGCCGGGGAACATGGCCCCGAGCGTGCCGAGCGCCTGAGCGACGATCGCCGGGTGGTATCGCTGTCCCGGGGCGTTCACGACACCGAAGGGCAGACGCGTCGTGGCCAGTGCGGCGCCGAGCCAGGCCCAGGCGAAGCCTGACTGGCCCTGGCGTTCGCTCCACGGCGAGAAGTGGTCGGAGGACATCGCGGCGTCGAAGCCCAGCTGCTCCGCGCGCTGCACGTCCTGGAGCAGTTGTGCTGGGTGGATCTGCTCGTGCGAGCAGTGGACTCCGATGGTCGTCATGTCCGTGCTGGCCCCTACCGGTGTGGTCGAATCGACAGCGTGCGCAGCCCCTGCCGAGGGAACTCCTGCCTACCTGCGTATCAGATGCGACGCGCGAAGACGAGCGTCCGCTCGTCAGCCGCGGCTCGCGCGTCTCGCCAACGCAGGTGGGCCGACGGACCGTGCAGCAGACTGCACCAACTACCGCTGAACGGCGACCCCGCGCTGACGGGCCGCACCGGCCACCAGGACCGCGGCCAGGAGCATCACCGCGGCCGACGCTGCCAGGGCCCACGCCGCGCTGAGCTCCTCGGCGGCGATCCCGAGCGCCACTCCCCCGGCCGATGCCGAGCCGAGGAACGCCATCGACGTGACGGACAGGGCGGTGGCCCGGTGCGCCTCGGTGACCCGGTCGTGCACGAGCGCGTTGTAGGCCGCACCGAACGACGTGTGTACGAGGTAGCAGAGCCAGAACCCGGCCACGAGCGCGACGGGGCCGCCGGCGATCGCCATCACGGCCAGACCCAGCCCCTCAGCCACCGCGAGAATCGGCGCCACCACGCCGGGGCCCACCTCGCGCAGGACGCGCGAAGCGACGGTGGCCCCGAGCGCTGCCAGGCCCCACGCGATCGACGAGACGACGCCGAGGACGCTGCCGGCGGCGGAGGTGTCGGTGGAGAACTCGGCAAGCCGGACCGGCATCAGCATCTCCAGGCCGGCCACGGCCACGCCGCACAGCAGCATCGCCGCGGTCAGCAGACGCAGACGGCGGCCGAAGGCCACGCGCACACCGGTCGCGAGGGTGTGCCGCCATGCGGCGGCGGTGGTGGGCTCGGTACGGGCGACCGGCTCCATCAGCAGCCGGGCGGCGACGACCTGGACCACGACGATCCCGATCGCCAGGACGTAGGGCACCGCGAGGGAGTCGCCGGCCGACCACGGTGACACGTACAGGAGCCCGGCGGACAGCAGCGAGCCGATCGCGATCGCCGCGCTGATCACGCCGCCGGCCGTGGCCAGCGCCGAGGGCACCTCGTCGGCGGCGCCGCGCGCGTTCTCGGCGTCGACGAACCACGACTCCAGCGCGCCGCTGTCGAGCGCGCGGAAGAGCCCGCTGACGCCCCAGGCGAGAGCGAACGCCAGCACCGACTGCGCGGCGAGCGTGAGTGCGTAGGCGGCGATCGCCGCGACACCCGACGCGATGAACACCGGCCGGCGGCCCCAGGAGTCGGCCAGCGCGCCGCTGGGGACCTCCATGACGATCACGACGATCCCCTGGGCCGCCATCGCGATGCCGATCTCGGCGATCGTCAGGCCGCGCTCGAGCGGCAGCAGCAGCGCGACCGGCATGAGCAGGCCCGTGGCGAGCCAGCGCAGGCCGAGCAGCAGCAGGAACCGTCCGCGCACCCCCATGCCCCGACTCTAGGGGCGACCCAGCGGGATGACGCGGAGCGGAAAGGGTGTTGAGTAAGCACGTGGCGACCACGAACACCGACTCGAAGTCCGGGCTGATCTACGGCTCGGCGGCCTACCTCTGCTGGGGGTTCTTCCCGCTCTACTGGCCCCTGCTGGAGCCGGCGTCGCCCTACGAGGTGCTCGCCCACCGCATCGTGTGGACCCTCGTGTTCTGTGTGGGCCTGCTGACGATCACCCACAAGTGGGCGGCCTACCGGTCGATCCTGGGCCAGCGCCGCCTCATGATGCCGCTCGCGCTGGCCTCGATCGTCATCACGCTCAACTGGGGCGGCTTCATCTACGGCGTGACGAACGGCCACGTGATCGAGACGAGCCTCGGGTACTTCATCAACCCCCTCATGACCGTGCTGCTGGGCGTCTTCCTGCTGGGCGAGAACCTGCGAAGGCTGCAGTGGGTGGCCGTCGGCCTGGGCATCCTCGCGGTGGTCGTCCTCACCGTCGACTACGGCCGGCCGCCGTGGATCGCCCTGCTGCTGGCGACCAGCTTCGCCACGTACGGGTTCCTGAAGAAGCGCGCGAACCTCGGCACGATCGAGGCCCTGTCGGTGGAGACGACGATCCTCACGCCGTTCGCGATCGCCTACCTCGTCTTCCTCGCGATGACCGGAACGCTGGCCTTCGGCCACGAGGGCACCTGGAACACGCTGCTGCTGATGGGCACGGGCGTGGTCACCGGGATCCCGCTGCTGATGTTCGGCGCCGCCGCGACGCGGCTGACCCTGACCACGATCGGCATCCTGCAGTACCTCGGGCCGATCCTGCAGTTCATCTTCGGCCTGACGATCTTCGGCGAGGAGATGGGCGCGGCACGGTGGGTCGGCTTCGTGATGGTGTGGTCCGCGCTGGTGATCTTCACGTACGACGCGATCAGCACGCGGCGCCGCGCCAA
Source organism: Aeromicrobium sp. UBA7512 (assembly GCF_002476985.1). Taxonomy (NCBI): domain Bacteria; kingdom Bacillati; phylum Actinomycetota; class Actinomycetes; order Propionibacteriales; family Nocardioidaceae; genus Aeromicrobium; species Aeromicrobium sp. UBA7512. The sequence goes on along the minus strand of NZ_DLNK01000001.1, from coordinate 51,361 downwards.
GCGGACCGTCGACGAGTGCGCCGCGGAGTCCACCGCGATCTGAGGTTTCCTCAGCCGGCCGTCACCATGGCGAGGAGCGAAGCGACGAGGGGGTCGGCCCGGCGGAGCCGGGAGTGAGCGCGACGCGGAGCGAGCGCGTCCGACCCATCAGCCCAAGCGCTGGGTGGAGCGGGTGCAGATGTCGTCGAGCGCGTCGCGGGCGGGGCCCGCAGGCAGCTTGTCGAGCAGGGCGCGGGCCGCGTCGGCCTCGGCGCGGACGTAGGCGCGCGCCTCGTCCATGGCCGCGTGCTCGCGCAGCGCGCGGATGACCCACTGGACGTCGTCCTCGTCCTCGATCGGGCCCGAGAGCAGGTCGCGCAGGCGCTCGTCACCGGCGACGGGGTTCGACTGCACCAGCAGGGTGGGCAGGGTGGGCACGCCCTCGCGCAGGTCGGTGCCGGGCACCTTGCCCGAGTCGTCGGCGTCGCTGGCGACGTCGATGATGTCGTCGGCCAGCTGGAAGGCCACGCCGATCCGCTCGCCGAACTCCAGCAGCGTGGACTCGACGTCCTCGCCGGCACCGGACATCATGGCGCCGAAGCGCGCGGCGGTGGCGATCAGCGAGCCGGTCTTGTCGGCCACGACCGAGAGGTAGTGCTCGAGCGGGTCGTCACCCGGGCCGGGACCCAGGGTCTCGCGGAGCTGGCCGTGCACCAGGCGGGCGAACGTCTCGGCCTGGATGCGCACGGCATCGGGGCCGAGGTCGGCCACCAGGGAGGAGGCCCGCGCGAAGAGGAAGTCACCGACGAGGATCGCCACGGAGTTGTTCCAGCGCGCGTTCGCGCTGGGCGCCCCACGGCGCATGGACGCCTCGTCCATCACGTCGTCGTGGTACAGCGTGGCGAGGTGGGTCAGCTCGACCACGACGGCGGCGGGGACGATGTCCTCGCGCGTGGGGTCGCCGAACTCGGCGCACAGCACCGTGAGCAGCGGCCGGAAGCGCTTGCCACCGGCCTGCAGCAGGTGCGAGGACGCCTCGGCGACGAGCGGCTCCGGGCTGTGGGCGGACGTGATCAGCAGGTCCTCGACCTGCTGCACCCCCGCGGAGACACGCTGCTCCAACGCGTCATCCGCGAACGACCCGACGCTGGCCACGTCCCACTTCCTTCCCACGACCGCCGACGACATGCCCGCTAGCGCACGAAGGCGCCGGCGTTCTGGGCCAGATCCAGCATCGGGCCCGGCAGGAGGCCGAGCACGACCGTCGTGATCACGGCCAAGGCAATGACCACGGTAGTCGGCACGCCCGCGACGGCCACGGTCGGCCCGTCACCGACGGGGTCGGTGAAGAACATCAGCACGATGACGCGGACGTAGAAGTAGGCCGCGATCGCGCTGCACAGGACGCCGATGACGACCAGCACCCAGGCTCCGCCGCCCCACGCGGCGCTGAACACGGCCCACTTGCCGATGAAGCCGGCGGTGAGCGGGATGCCCGCGAACGACAGCATGAAGATCGCGAAGGAGCCCGCCAGGAACGGCGACTCCTTGCCCAGGCCCGCCCACTTCGACAGGTGGGTGGTCTCGCCGGCCGAGTCGCGCACGACCGTGACGATCGCGAACGCACCGATCGTGGCCACGCCGTAGGCGAGCAGGTAGAAGAGCACGGACGACACCGACGTGATCGCCAGTCCGTCCTCCTGACCCAGGTACGCACCCGACAGGCCCACGGTGAGGAAGCCGGCGTGGGCGATCGAGGAGTACGCCAGCATGCGCTTGACGTCGGTCTGGCTGATCGCTACGACCGAGCCCACGATCATCGTCAGCACGGCGACGACCCACAGCACCGGGCGCCAGTCCCACGAGGCACCGCCGAAGGCCACGAACAGCACGCGCATCATCGCGATGAACGCGGCCGCCTTGGTGGCGGCGGCCATGAAGGCGGTGACCGGCGTCGGGGCGCCCTGGTAGACGTCGGGCGTCCAGCTGTGGAACGGCACGGCGCCCACCTTGAACAGCAGGCCCACCAGCAGGAGTCCGATGGCGGCCAGCAGGATCGGCGTCTCGTCGCTGCGGGCCGAGATCGCGGTGTCGATCTCGGTGAGGTTCAGGCTGCCGGCGTACCCGTAGGCCAGCGCGGCACCGTAGAGGAAGAACGCCGAGGCGAAGGCGCCCAGCAGGAAGTACTTCATCGCGGCTTCCTGGCTGAGCAGGCGACGGCGACGCGCCACGCCGCACAGCACGTACAGCGGCAGGCTCAGGACCTCGAGGGCCACGAACATCGTGATGAGGTCGTTCGAGACCGAGAACAGCATCATTCCCGAGAGCGCGAACACCGCGAGCGGGAAGACCTCGGTGTGCTCCAGGCGGGCCGTCGTGGCCTCCGCCTCGCCGGGCGAGCCCGGGGCGTCGGCCGCACGGCCGATGAAGTCGCTCAGGCCGCGCTCGTGCGAGCGCTCGGCGAACATGAGGAACGACAGGACCGCGAACAGGAGCAGGAGCGCCCACGTCAGGACGCCGGGGCCGTCGACCGCGACGGCGCCCTCCGCACCGGTGCCGCCGAGCGCGGCCCAGCGGGCCTCGGGGACCTCCTCGAGACCGAGGTAGACCCACACGGTGAGGCCGAGCGCGACCAGCGAGCCGAGGACGGCCACGACGGCCTGCGTGAGGAACCGCGCGCGCCGGGGCACGGCGATCTCGATGACGAGCCCGATCATCGCGAGCGCGCCGACCGCGATGAGCGGCGACAGCTGCGCGTAGTCCAGGTCGGCAGCGGGGATGTCGGGCCCGGCGGTGGCCAGGACGGAGGAGACTGCGCCGATCATTCGTGGGCTCCTTCCGTCTGGTCTGCGAGGTCGATGGGCGCGCGCTGCGGCGGGTCGCCGACCCCCACGGTGGCCACGGTGGGCTCGACGGCCGGGTCGATGACCGCCAGCAGCGGCTGCGGCACGAAGCCGAGGCCGATGATCAGCACGAGGGCGGGGGTCAGCGAGCCGACCTCACGACGCGTCAGGTCGGTGAACCCTGCGGTGCCCTCGTTCAGCGGGCCGGTCATGGTGCGCTGGTACATCAGCAGGATGTAGACGGCGGCCAGGACGATGCCGAGGGTCGCGGCGGTGGCGATCGGGATCGAGCGCGTGAACGTGCCGGCGAGCACGAGGAACTCCGAGACGAACGGCGCGAGTCCCGGCAGCGAGAGGCTGGAGAGGCCGCCGACGAGCAGCACGCCCGACAGCACCGGCGCGACCTTCTGAACGCCGCCGAAGTCGCTGATGCGGGCCGAGCCGCGGCGCGTGATCATCATGCCGGCGACGAGGAACAGCACGGCCGTGGAGAGGCCGTGGTTGAACATGTAGAGCACCGAGCCCGTCATCGACACCGACGTGAACGCGAAGATGCCCATGATGATGAAGCCGAAGTGCGAGACCGAGGTCAGCGCGATGAGGCGGCGCAGGTCGTCCTGGCCGATCGCGAGCAGCGCTCCGTAGAGGATGCTGATCACCGCGAGGACGAGCACGACCGGGCTGGCCCACTCCGAGGCACCGGGGAACAGCTCCAGGCACCAGCGGATCATGCCGAACGTGCCGATCTTGTCGATCACGCTGACCATCAGCACCGAGGTGCCCGGAGTCGCCGAGCCCGCGGCGTCGGGCAGCCACGTGTGGAACGGCCACAGCGGCGCCTTGATCGCGAACGCGATGAAGAAGCCCAGGAAGAGCAGCCGCTCGGTGGTCTGGGACATCTCCAGGCCCATGAGGTCGGCGTGCAGGAACGTCGCGCCGCCCTGCTGCGTGGACAGCACGTACAGGCCCACGACCGACGCGAGCATGAGCAGGCCGCCGACCAGGTTGTAGACCAGGAACTTGACCGCCGCGTAGCTGCGCTGGCCGGTGCCGTGGCCGCCGATCAGGAAGTAGATCGGGATCAGCGTGGCCTCGAACAGGACGTAGAACGTGAAGACGTCGGTGGCGGCGAACACGCCGATGGCGAGCGCCTCCAGCACGAGCATCAGCGCGAAGTAGGAGTTCGTCCCCGCGGGGTCGTGCTCCTTGTCGCGCCACGACGCGGCCAGGACGATCGGGACCAGCACCGTGGTCAGGAAGATCATCGTGAGGCCGATGCCGTTGACGCCGAGCGCCCAGTGGGCCCCGATGGCACCGATCCACTCGTAGTCCTCGGTCAGCTGGTAGCCGCCGCTCTCGATGTCGAAGCGGCTCAGCAGCGCGAGCGACATGACGAGCGTCAGGATCGACACGCCGAAGGCGACGTACCGCGGCAGCAGGCCGTCGGCCGACCGCGGCAGGAGCGCGACCACGAGCGACCCCAGGAGGGGAACGGCGATCAGCAGGGACAGCATCATGCGAGCGTCACCGCCAGCAGGCCCAGCAGGACCACGAGAGCACCTCCGAGCACCATCAGTGCATAGGAACGGACATAGCCGGTCTGCGGCTTGCGCAGCTCGCCGGAGACTTCACCGATGCGGTCGGCCGACCCGGACACGAGGCCGTCGATGACCTTCGCGTCGGCCCACACCAGGGCGCGGGTCAGGTGGATCGTGGGACGAACCACGAGCGCATCGTTCACGTTGTTGCCGTAGAGCTCGGCGCGACCGGCCCGGGTGAAGACCGAGACCTCGGAGTCGGCGGGGGCGGTGTCGGCGATCTCGCGGCGGCCGTAGAGGACCCAGGCGAGCGCGACACCCGCGGCCACGACGATCAGCACGATCACCGTGACGACCCAGATCGGGACGGCGAGCTCGTGGTGCACCGGGTGACCGGTGGCCGGCTCGAGCCACTCCTCGATCCAGTCGCCGAGCGCCATCACGCCGGCGAACAGCGACAGGGCGGCCAGGATCATGAGCGGGACGGTCATCACGGCGGGCGACTCGTGCGGGTGCACGTCCTCGCGCCAGCGCCGCTCGCCGAAGAACGTCATCAGCATGAGGCGCGTCATGTAGAACGCGGTGATGCCCGCGCCGATGAGCGCGGCCAGGCCGACCCAGATGTTGTGGCCCAGCGCGGCCTCGATGATCTTGTCCTTGGAGAAGAAGCCCGAGGTGCCGGGGAAGCCCAGGATCGCCAGGTAGCCGATGCCGAACGTGTAGAAAGTGATCGGCATGGCCTTGCTCAGGCCGCCGTAGTGGCGCATGTCGACGTCGTCGTTCATGCCGTGCATGACCGAGCCGGCGCCGAGGAACATGTTGGCCTTGAAGAAGCCGTGGGTCAGCAGGTGGAAGATCGCGAAGGCGTAGCCGGCCGGGCCGAGGCCGGCGGCAAGCATCATGTAGCCGATCTGGCTCATGGTGGAGCCGGCGAGCGCCTTCTTGATGTCGTCCTTCGTGCAGCCGATCCAGGCGCCGGCCAGCAGCGTGACGAAGCCGACCGCGATGACGAAGTTCCTGGCCGTGGGCGAGGCGTCGAAGATGTCGTGCGAGCGCACGACGAGGTAGACGCCCGCGGTGACCATGGTGGCCGCGTGAATGAGCGCCGAGACCGGCGTGGGGCCCTCCATCGCGTCGAGCAGCCAGGCCTGCAGCGGCACCTGCGCGGACTTGCCGCACGCGCCGAGCAGCAGCAGCAGGCCGAGCGCGGTGGCGACGTTGCCCGAGACCGAGCCGACCTGGTCGTTGACCGCGGCGATCGAGGTGGTGCCGAACCAGGCGAACATCGTCATGATCGCCAGCGCCATGCCGAGGTCGCCGACGCGGTTGAGCACGAAGGCCTTCTTGGCGGCGGCGGCCGCCGAGGGCTTGTGCTGCCAGAACCCGATCAGCAGGTAGGACGCCAGGCCGACGCCCTCCCAGCCGAGGAACAGCACGAGGTAGTCGGCCGCGAGGACCAGCGTCAGCATCGCGGCGATGAACAGGTTCAGGTAGGCGAAGAACCGGCGACGGCGCGGGTCGTGCGCCATGTACCCGATCGAGTACACGTGGATCAGCGTGCCGACGCCGGTGATGAGCAGCACGAACAGGCTCGAGAGCGTGTCGAACGTGAACGAGAAGTCCACGTGGAACGCCCCGGCGTCGATCCAGGTGCCGAGGGTCTCGGTGACCGAGCGGTCCTCGGGATCGCGTCCAGCCAGCTGGATGAACATGATGAGGCCGAGCACGAACGACGCGGCCGAGCACGCGGTGGCGATCAGGTGTCCGAAGCGGTCGGACTCCTTGCCCCACGTGAGCAGGAGCGCGGCGCCCGCCAGCGGGATGGCGATGAGCAGCCAGGACAGTTCCAGCACGACGTCTCCCTCAGGCCTTCAGCAGGTTCGCCTCGTCGACCGAAGTCGTCCGACGCGTGCGGTAGATGGACACGATGATGGCCAGTCCGATGGTGACCTCGGCGGCGGCGACGACCATGACGAAGAACGCCGCGACCTGTCCGTCGAGGTTGCCGTGCTGGCGCGCGAACGAGACGAACGCGAGGTTGGTGGCGTTCAGCATGAGCTCGACGCACATGAACACGACGATCGCGTTGCGGCGCACGAGGACGCCGACCGCGCCGATCGAGAACAGCAGCATCGACAGGGTGAGGTACTCGGTCATGCGCGGTCCTCCTCGTCGGTGGCCCCGCCGGTAGCCTCACCGGTGGTCGGGTTGGCGACGTCGGGTCGCTCGGTGGTGAGCGGCCGCGCGTCGGGATCGATGTCGCTCGCCGAGATCTGGCCCACCACGCGGGTGACGTCCTCGCCGTCGTGCACCTCGAACTGGTGGCGCGACACGAGCGTGCCGGGCACCGACTCGGGCAGCGGGGTGCCGTCGGGCAGCAGCGCCGGGGTGTCGACGGCGTTGTGCCGGGCGAAGACGCCGGGCGTCGGCGCGTTGCCCGGGTGCTTGCCGGTCTCGGCGTAGTCGCGCATGCGGCGCGCCTGGAGCTCGGCCTGGGTGGGCGGGTCGACGAGGCGCTCGCGGTGGGCCAGCACCATGGCGCCGAGCACCGCGACGATCATCAGCGCGGCGGTGAACTCGAACGCCAGCACGTACTTGGTGAACAGCAGCGAGGCGAGGCCGTGGACGTTGCCGTTCGCGTTGGCCTCGCCGAGGCCGACGACGGCGGCGGACACCGACTGCGCGATCGCGGTGGTCAGCACCAGCGCGAACAGGATGCCCACGATCGCCGCCGCGGCACGGTGGCCCTTGATGGTCTCCACGACCGAGTCGGAGGTCTCGACGCCCACGAGCATCAGCACGAACAGGAACAGCATCATGATGGCGCCGGTGTAGACGATGATCTGCACCGCGAACAGGAACGGGGCGCCCTGCGCCGCGTAGAGCATCGCGAGGCAGATCATCACGACCGCCAGGCACAGCGCCGCGTGCACCGCCTTGCGGGCGAAGATGAGCCCCATCGCCGCCAGCACCATCACCGGGGCGAGGATCCAGAACGCGGTCACGCCGTGGCCTCCGGCCCGCTCGTGGTCTCCACGATCGGCAGCGACTTCCCGCGGTAGTAGTCCGTGTGGTCGTCGCTGATGAGCATCTCGTGCGGCGGCTCGACCATGCCCGGCAGCAGCGGCGCCAGCAGGTCGGACTTCTCGTAGATCAGGTCGGCGCGGTTGTCGTCGGCCAGCTCGTACTCGTTGGTCATCGTGAGCGCGCGGGTGGGGCACGCCTCGATGCACAGGCCGCACAGGATGCAGCGCAGGTAGTTGATCTGGTAGACGCGGCCGTACCGCTCACCGGGGCTGAAGCGCTCGTCCTCGGTGTTGCTGGCGCCCTCGACGTAGATGGCGTCGGCGGGGCACGCCCACGCGCACAGCTCGCAGCCGACGCACTTCTCCAGGCCGTCGGGCCAGCGATTGAGCTGGTGCCGGCCGTGGAAGCGCGGCGCCGTGGGCACCTTCTCGAACGGGTACTTCTCGGTGACCGGCTTCTTGAACATCGTCCGGAACGTCACGCCGAAGCCGGCGATCGGGTCCCAGAGGGTCTCCTTGAGTGTCGTCATCGCGCTTCTCCCCCATCAGTGGGCTGCGAGGTGGTGGTCGGTGCGGCGGCCATGGCGTCGCGCTGCGAGGGCAGCGGCGGCACCGGGTAGCCACCGGCGAAGGCGTCGAACTCCTGCGGTTCGGGCTCGAGCTCCTCGTCCTCCTCGTCCCGCGTGGGCAGGAAGAAGGTGATGAGCAGCAGCGCGCCGGCGACTCCGGCGGCCACGAGCATGGCGTTCTGGTCGAGCATGTCCTCGACCTGGAGCTTGCGGATGAACGCCAGGGCGACGATCCAGCCGAGCGCGATCGGGATGAGCCACTTCCAGCCGAAGTGCATGAACTGGTCGTAGCGCATGCGCGGCAGGGTGCCGCGCAGCCAGATGTACATGAAGATGAAGCCGAGCGTCTTGAGGAAGAACCACAGGACGGGCCAGTAGCCCTCGTTGGCGCCCTCCCAGATCTGGGCGATGCCGAACGGCGCACGCCAGCCGCCGAGGAACATCGTGGTCGCCAGCGCCGCGACGGTGACCATGTTGATGTACTCGGCCAGGAAGAACATCGCGAACTTGAACGACGAGTACTCGGTGTGGAAGCCGCCCACGAGCTCGCCCTCGGCCTCGGGGAGGTCGAACGGGGCGCGGTTGGTCTCGCCGACCATGGCGATGACGTAGATGATGAACGACGGCAGCAGCGGGATGAAGAACCAGATGTCCTCCTGCGCCGCGACGATCTCGGACGTCGACATGGAGCCGGCGTAGATGAAGACCGTGACCAGCGCCAGGCCCATCGCGACCTCGTAGCTGATCACCTGGGCGCTGGAGCGCAGGCCGCCCAGCAGGGCGTAGATCGAGCCGGAGGACCAGCCGGCCAGGACGATGCCGTACACGCCGACCGAGGTGACCGCGAGGATGTAGAGCACCGCGACGGGCAGGTCGGTCAGCTGCAGGGGCGTCTCGTGGCCGAAGAAGTTGACCACCGGGCCGAACGGGATGACCGCCCAGGCCAGGAACGAGGGCACGACCGCGATGATCGGCGCGACGTAGTAGACGACCTTGTCGGCGGCCTTCGGGAAGATCTCCTCCTTCAGGCCCAGCTTCACACCGTCGGCGAGGCTCTGCAGCAGGCCGAACGGGCCGTTGACGTTCGGGCCGATGCGGTGCTGCATCCGCGCCACGACACGACGCTCGAACCAGATGTTGAAGAGCGTGTAGAGGACGAGGAAGACGAAGATCAGCAGCGCCTTGAGCGCGACGACCCACCAGGGATCGTTGCCGAAGAGCTCCATCAGGAAACACCTCCCGACAGCGCGACCCGCGCGCCGTGACCGGCTCCGGTGGCGGCGCCGAGGTTCACACCGGAGTTGGTGGGCGCCCACACGACCCCGTCGGGCATGAAGGCCGCCTCGGCCACGAACGTGGCCGATCCGGTGGGTCCCGTCAGCGTGGCAGGGCCGCCCGGCTGCACGCCGGCGGCGAGCAGCGTGGCCTCGCTGGCCCGCAGGACGGGCTGCCGCGCGGTCTGGCGGTAGAAGTCGGCGCCGTCCTGGAGGCGGCCGTCGTCGACGAGCAGCTTCCAGGTGTCGAGGACGACCTTCTTCGCGGCCGACCGGGGGGCGGCCTGCTTGCGGGCGCGGAACGCAGCGCGCTTGCCGTCCCAGGGGCCGAGCTCACGCCACTCGGCGCCGGCCTCGTCGACCGTGCGGATGCCGATCGGGCGGCCGAGCTCCTCGGCGATACCGGCGAGCACGCGCACGTCGGGCAGGGAAGGAGCGTCGAAGAGGACCTTGGCGAAGGGCCGCGGACGACCCTCCCAGTTCACGAACGTGCCGGCCTTCTCCACCGGGGGCGCGACGGGCAGGACCACGTCGGCCAGCTCTGTGACGGCGGACTCGCGCACCTCGAGGCTCACCAGGAAGCCGACGGCGCGCAGGGCCTCGCGTGCGGCCGCGGGATCGGCCAGGTCGTCGAGGTCGACACCGCCAACCACGAGTGCTCCCAGCTCACCGGACGCCGCCGCCGCGATGATCGCGTCGGTGTCGAGGCCGGCCTCGTCGGACAGGCTCGCGACGCCCCAGTCGGCGGCCACGTCGGCGCGCGCCTCGGCGGACGCCACGGGGCGGCCACCGGGCAGGACGGTGGGCAGGCAGCCCGCGTCAAGGGCGCTGCGGTCGCCGGCACGGCGCGGGACCCACGCCCAGCGGGCACCGGTCTCATCGGCCTTGGCGGCCACGGCGGACAGGCCACCGGGCACCGCGGCCAGGCGCTCGCCGGCCAGGATGACGCTGCCTGCGGGAAGCTCGAGGGCGGCCAGCGCCTCGGGCTCGCTCCCGGGCACCGTGGGCACGAGGGTGCCGTTCATCTTCGTCAGGCCGCGCGTGGCGTGCGTGCCGAGAGCGATGACGTTCACGCCCTTGCGGCTCGCCTTGCGCAGACGCAGGAACAGAGTGCCGGCCTCGTCCTCGGGCTCGAGGCCCACGAGGACCACGGTGGAGGCGCGCTCGAGGTCGGCGAAGCGGACGCCGACCGGCGTGCCGGCGACCTTCGCCGCGAGGAACTCGGTCTCCTCCTTGGCCGTGGCCCGGGTGCGGAAGTCGATGTTGTTGGTGCCGAGGGCCACGCGGGCGAACTTGGCGTAGGCGTAGGCGTCCTCGACCGTGAGGCGACCGCCGGTCAGCACGCCCTTGCCGGCCGCGGCGGCCAGACCCCGCGCCGCGACGGCGAGCGCACCGGGCCACGAGGTGGGCTCGAGCTCACCGGTCTGCGGGTTGCGCACGAGCGGCGTCGTCAGGCGGTCGGCCTGGCGCGACCAGGTGAACGCGAAGCGGTCCTTGTCGGTGATCCACTCCTCGTTGACCTCGGGGTCGTCGCCGGCGAGCCGGCGCATGACCTTGCCGCGGCGGTGGTCGACACGGATCGCCGCACCGCAGGCGTCGTGCTCGGAGACCGAGGGGACGCTGATCAGGTCGAACGGGCGCGAGCGGAAGCGGTAGTCGGCGCTGGTGAGCGCGCCCACGGGGCAGATCTGGATCGTGTTGCCGCTGAAGTACGACCCGAACGGGACGTCCTCGGCGATGCCGATCTGCTGATGGGCCCCGCGCTCGAGCAGGGCGATGAACGGGTCGCCGGCGATCTCGGACTGGAAGCGCGTGCAGCGCTGGCACAGGACGCAGCGCTCGCGGTCGAGCAGCACGTTGCTCGAGAGCGGGAGCGGCTTGGGGAACAGGCGCTTGGTCTCGATGAAGCGCGACTCGGACGCGCCGTGCGAGAGGGCCTGGTTCTGCAGCGGGCACTCGCCGCCCTTGTCGCAGACGGGGCAGTCGAGCGGGTGGTTCGCGAGCAGGAACTCGAGGATGCCCTCCTGGGCCTTCTCGGCGACCGGCGACGTGACCTGCGTGCGCACGACCATGCCGGGGGCGACCTCGAGGGTGCACGAGGCCTGGGGCTTCGGCATCGGCCGGCCGTTGCCGGCGTCGGGGATCTCGACGAGGCACTGACGGCAGGCGCCCGCGGGGGCGAGCAGCGGGTGGTCGCAGAAGCGCGGGATCTCGGTGCCGATCAGCTCGGCGGCGCGGATCACCAGCGTGCCCTTGGGGACGCTGACGTCGACGTCGTCGATCGACAGCGTGACCAGGTCGACGGGCGTCGTGTCGGTGGGGTTCGGCTCGGTGACGGTCATGAGTGGACACCTCCGACGGGGACGATGGTGGTCTCGATACGCACTCGACGACCGGTGATCGAGTAGCTCGTGAGCGCAGCGAACGGCGTATCGAGATCACGGGGAGGACGGCTCACCGGACGGCCTCCTTCGCGAACAGGGTCGAGGCGGCGGGCGGGAAGAGGTCGCGGCTCGCCGTGGTCATGCCGGCCTCGAACTCCTCGCGGAAGTACTGGATGGCCGAGGTGATCGGGCTGGTGGCGCCGTCGCCCAGGGCGCAGAACGCGCGACCGAGGATGTTGTCGCACAGGTCGAGCAGCAGCGCGATGTCGCCCGGCTGGCCCTGGCCCTCGTCGATCCGGCGCAGGGTCTGGACGAGCCACCACGTGCCCTCGCGGCACGGGGTGCACTTGCCGCAGGACTCGTGCTTGTAGAACTCGGTCCAGCGCAGGACGCACCGCACCACCGAGGTGGTCTGGTCGAAGATCTGCAGGGCGCGGGTGCCCAGCATCGAGCCCGCGGCGCCGACGCCCTCGAAGTCGAGCGGGACGTCGAGGTGCTCGGCCGTGAGCAGCGGGGTGGACGAGCCGCCGGGGGTCCAGAACTTCAGCTCGGAGCCCTCGCGCATGCCGCCGCCGAGCTCGAGCAGCTCGCGCAGCGTGATGCCCAGCGGGGCCTCGTACTGGCCGGGCCTGGCGACGTGGCCCGAGAGGCTGAAGATGCCGTGGCCCTTCGACTTCTCGGTGCCCATCGAGGCGAACCAGTCGGCGCCGCCGGCGATGATGCCCGGGACGGACGCGACCGACTCGACGTTGTTGACGACGGTGGGCGAGGCGTACAGGCCCGCGACGGCGGGGAACGGCGGACGCAGGCGGGGCTGGCCGCGGCGACCCTCGAGGGAGTCGAGCAGCGCCGTCTCCTCCCCGCAGATGTACGCGCCGGCGCCGGCGTGCACGATCAGGTCGAGGTCGTAGCCGGTGCCGTGGATGTCGCGTCCCAGGTGTCCGGCCTCGTAGGCCTCGCGCACGGCGGCGCGGAGGCGGCGGATGACGTGCAGGACCTCGCCGCGCACGTAGATGAAGGCCGTGTTCGCCCGGATCGCGCGCGAGGAGATGATGACGCCCTCGACCAGCACGTGGGGGTTGGCCATCATGAGCGGGATGTCCTTGCAGGTGCCCGGCTCGGACTCATCGGCGTTGACCACGAGGTACTTCGGGTTCGGGTTGTCCTGCGGGATGAAGCCCCACTTCATGCCGGTCGGGAAGCCGGCGCCGCCGCGACCGCGCAGGCCGGCGTCCTTGACCTCCTCGATGATGGCGTCGGGGTCCATCGTGAGGGCCTTCTCCAGGCCTCGGTAGCCGCCGCGCGCCGTGTAGGCGTCGAGCGTCCAGGCGCGGTCGTCGGCCCAGTTGGCGGTCAGGACCGGGGTCAGCGTGTCAGTCATCGACGCCCTCGCTCTCCTGCAGGTCGGCGCCACCCTCGACGTCGGTGTCGGTCTGCTCGGCCACGGTCTCGGACTCCGCCCGGCTCGTGTCGGCCTCGGCGACCGCCTCGGTGGTCGACTCGGGTCGAGCCTCGGTTCCCGAGGCGTCCAGCGGCGGGGCGGCCCAGCCACGCTGGTCGGCGATCTCCAGGCCCACGAGCGACGCGGGGCCGGCGGCCGGTCCCTCGTCGACCAGGCCATCCTCGAAGCCGCCGATGACCCGCTCGGCCTCGCGCCACGAGGTGATCGTGGCGCCGCGAGTGGACTGGACCGTCTCACCGGAGCGGAGCTTGTCGACGACGTCGATCGCGGACTCGGGGGTCTGGTTGTCGAAGAACTCCCAGTTGACCATCATCACCGGCGCGAAGTCGCAGGCCGCGTTGCACTCGACGCGCTCCAGCGTGATCCGGCCGTCCTCGGTGGTCTCGTCGTTGCCGACGTCGAGGTGACCGCACAGGCGCTCGAAGATCTCGTCGCCACCCATCACGGCGCACAGGGTGTTGGTGCAGACGCCGACGTGGTGCGTGCCCATGGGGCGCCGCTTGTACATCGTGTAGAAGGTGGCGACGGCGCTGACCTCGGCCTCGGTGAGGCCCAGGATCTGCCCGCACACCTCGATGCCCTCGGCCGTCACGCGGCCCTGCTCCGACTGCACGATGTGCAGCATCGGCAGCAGCGCGCTGCGCGCCTGCGGGTACCGGGCCGCGAGCTCGCGCAGCTCGGCCACCGTGGTCTCCGAAAGGCCTTCAGAAATCTGCTCGGTCATCGATCAACGCCTCCCATGACGGGGTCGATGGATGCCACCGCGACAATGACGTCGGACAGCATGCCGCCCTCGCTCATCGCGGAGACGCCCTGCAGGTTCACGAACGACGGCTCGCGGAAGTGGACGCGGAACGGACGGGTGCCGCCATCGGAGACCGCGTGGCACGCGATCTCGCCCTTGGGCGACTCGATCGGGAAGTAGACCTGCCCGGCCGGCACCCGGAAGCCCTCGGTGACGAGCTTGAAGTGGTGGATCAGCGCCTCCATCGACTCGCCCATGATGTGGCGGATGTGCTCGGGCGAGTTGCCCTGGCCGTCCGCTCCCACCGAGAGCTGCGCGGGCCAGGCGATCTTGCGGTCGGCGATCATCACGGGCTGGCCCTCGGTGGCGTCGAGGCGCTCGATGCACTGCTCGACGATGCGCAGCGACTCCCACATCTCCAGCTGGCGGATCATGAAGCGGCCGTAGGCGTCGGGCTCGTCGCGGGTGATCACGTCGAACTCGTAGGAGTCGTAGCCCCAGTACGGCTGCGTGCGGCGCAGGTCCCAGTCCAGACCCGTCGAGCGCAGGATCGGCCCGGTGATGCCCAGGGCCAGCACGCCGGCGAGGTCGAGGTGGCCGACGTTCTTGAGCCGGCCCTTGAAGATGGGGTTGGCGTTGCAGAGGGCGGCGTACTCGGGGAGGCGCTTCTTCAGCAGGGCGACGAGGTCGCGCAGCTCGCCCGTGGTGCCCTCCGGGAGGTCCTGGGCCACGCCACCCGGGCGGAAGTACGCATGGTTCATGCGCAGGCCGGTGATGAGCTCGAACGCCTTGAGGATCTCCTCGCGGTCGCGGAAGCCGCACGTCATCACGGTGAGCGCGCCGATCTCCATGCCGCCGGTGGCGATCGCCACGAGGTGGCTGGAGATGCGGTTGAGCTCGAGCAGCATCACGCGGATGATCTGGGCGCGCTCGGTGATCTGGTCCTCCACGCCGAGCAGGCGCTCGACGGCGCCGACGTACGCGGCCTCCGTGGAGAACGGCGCGACGTAGTCCATGCGGGTGCAGAAGGTCACGCCCTGGGTCCAGGTGCGGAACTCCATGTTCTTCTCGATGCCGGTGTGCAGGTAGCCGATGCCGGCGCGGGCGTCGTGCACCTGCTCGCCGTCGATCTCCAGGATGAGGCGCAGCACGCCGTGCGTGGACGGGTGCTGCGGGCCCATGTTGATGACGAGGCGGTCGCCCTCGAGGGCGTCGGCCTCGATCGTGTCCCAGTCGCCGCCGGTGACGTTGAAGACCTGGCCGGAGGTGGACTCGGAGGTGCCCGCGTACGGGTCGGTGGTGACCATCAGGAGTAGCTCCTTCGGTTGTCCGGGGCGGGGATGAAGCCGCCCTTGAACTCCACGTCGATGCCGCCCAGCGGATAGTCCTTGCGCTGGGGGTGGCCCGGCCAGTCGTCGGGCATGAGGATGCGGGTCAGGTGCGGGTGCCCGTCGAACTGGAGCCCGAACATGTCCCACACCTCGCGCTCGTGCCAGTCGGCCGTGGGGTAGACGCCCACGACGCTCGGCACGTGCGGGTCCTCGTCGGGGCACACGACCTCGAGCCGGATCCGGCGGTTGTGGGTCATCGAGAGCAGGTGGTAGACCGCGTGCAGCTCACGACCCGTCTCGTTCGGGTAGTGCACGCCGCTGACGCCGCTGAAGAGCTCGAAGCGCAGGCCCGCGTCGTCGCGCAGGTGCTGCGCCGCCTGGAGCAGCTTCTCGCGGCGGATGAAGAACGTGATCTCGCCGCGGTCGACGACGACCTGCTCGATCGCGTCGGCCAGGCCCTCACCGCCGGCGAGCCGCTCGGCGACCTCGTCGAACCAGCCGCCGTAGGGCGGAAGCGATGCGCCCGGCATGACCACCGGGCGGCGCAGGCCGCCGAAGCCGCTGGTGTCGCCGGTGCCGTGGACGCCGAAGGCGCCCTCGCGGACCTCGATGACCTCGAGCTCGGTGGCGTCGCTCTTCTTCAGCTCGGCCCGCGTCTCGTGCGACGCGTCCTGGGTCTCGTCGCTCATCGAAGCAACCCAGTCTGTGCGGAGGTGGGCAGGGCGGCCAGGGCGGCGGCCTCCTGCTCGCGGATCTCGGCGGTGCGGTCGGCGCCCAGCTGCGTGTGCTGGATCGAGTCGCGCAGCTTGAAGATCGCGTCGATCAGCATCTCGGGGCGCGGCGGGCAGCCGGGCAGGTACATGTCGACCGGGACGACGTGGTCGACGCCCTGGACGATCGCGTAGTTGTTGAACATGCCGCCCGAGCTGGCGCAGACGCCCATCGCGAGCACCCACTTGGGGCCGGGCATCTGGTCGTAGATCTGGCGCAGGACGGGCGCCATCTTCTGGCTGACGCGGCCGGCGACGATCATCAGGTCGGCCTGGCGCGGCGACGGCCGGAAGACCTCCATGCCGAACCGGCCGGAGTCGTAGCGCGGCGCGCCGAACGTCATCATCTCGATGGCGCAGCAGGCCAGGCCGAACGTGGCCGGCCAGAACGACGCCTTGCGGAAGTAGCCGGCCAGGCCCTCGACGGTCGAGAGCAGGACGCCACTGGGGAGTTTTTCCTCGAGGCCCATCAGGTCCAGTCCATTCCCCCGCGCCGCCACTCATAGACGTACGCGATCGTGATGTTGAGCAGGAAGAGCATGACGGCGAAGAACGCGAACCAGCTGAGCTCGTCGAAGACGACGGCGAACGGGTAGAGGAACACGATCTCGATGTCGAAGACGATGAACATCATCGCCGTGAAGAAGTACTTGATCGAGACCTTGCCGCCACCCTCGGGCAGCGGGCTCGGCTCGATGCCGGACTCGTAGCGGTCCATCTTGGCCCGGTTGTACCGGGCGGGTCCGGTGAACGGCGCGATGCCGACGCTGAACAGCGCGAATGCCAACGCGAGTCCGCCCAGCACCAAGATCGGGATGTACTCGTTCACGGCACCTCCATCACCCTCGGACGATCACCCTCGGACGAACCTTGTGAAGATCTTCACAGGCTCACTGCGATCACTCTAGTAACCGCGTGGACCACGCGTGTGAGTTAGGTAACACTTAGTGTGACGCGCGCCTCAAAGGGGGCGCTCGGCGCGGTGCACGGCGACGATCCCGCCGGACAGGTTCTGCCACGTGACCGGGCCCCAGCCGGCCTCGGACATGCGGATCGCGAGGCCCCGCTGGTCGGGCCAGGAGCGGATCGACTCGGCGAGGTAGACGTAGGACTCGGGGTTGGACGAGACGCGGCGGGCGATCGTCGGCAGCGCCCGCATGAGGTAGTTGGAGTAGATCGTCTCGAAGGGCTTCCACGTGGGCGTGGAGAACTCGCACACCACGATCCGGCCGCCGGGACGGGTGACGCGGAGCATCTCGCGCAGGCCCTGAAGGGGGTCGTGGATGTTGCGCAGCCCGAAGGAGATCGTGACGGCGTCGAACACGCCGTCGGCGAAGGGCAGCGCCATGCCGTCGCCCGCCGTGAAGTTCAGCCCCGGGTACTGCTGCTTGCCGACCTCGAGCATGCCGATCGAGAAGTCGCACGGAACGACGTGAGCACCCGCCTCGGCGAACGGCGCGCTGGACGTGCCGGTGCCGGCCGCCAGGTCGAGGATCCGCTCGCCGCGCTGCGGGTCGACGGTGGCGACGACCTTGGTGCGCCAGCGGCGGTCCTGACCGAGGGAGAGGACGTCGTTCGTGAGGTCGTACCGCGCCGCGACCGTGTCGAACATGCGCGCGACGTCGCGGGGATCCTTGTCCAGCCCTGCTCTCATGGCGCCACCTTCTCACGCTCGCCCCCACGGTCCCCACGTCCGGCCCGTTCCGCCGGTCCACCACGTGCCTTCTCACAGCGCTAGTAAGGTGGAGCGGGTGAGCACGCTGGCGACCGACGGACGCGCCGAACCGCTCGTCGCACGCTCCCGCGAGATCGCCGATCCGGGTGAGCTGCTCGCCCTCCTTCCCTCCTCCCCCGACGCGCTCGCGTGGGTGCACGGCGGCGACGGCATCGTCGGCTGGGGCCGCGCGGCGTCGTTCGCGCCCGACGGCGACGACCGCTTCGACGCCGCCGACGACTGGTGGGCCGAGGTCGTCGACGCCTCGGTCGTCCGCGACGAGGTCGAGCTGCCCGGCAGTGGCCTCGTGGCCTTCGGCAGCTTCACGTTCGCCGACCGCCCGGGTTCGCTGCTCACCGTTCCCGAGATCGTCGTGGGTCGTCGCGACGGGCGCTGCTGGGTCACCACCATCGGTCGCTCGCTCGGCCCCGTGCCCGAGCTCTCCGCCTCGACGCCACGGGATCCGGCCGGTGTGCGGTTCGCCGACGACCCCGCTCGCCGCGAGGCGTGGTCGGCCACCGTCGAGAAGGCCGTGCGCCGGATCCAGGCCGACGAGCTCGACAAGGTCGTCCTGGCGCGCTCCGTCGACGCCCGCTTCGACGAGCCCCTCGACGTGCGCGCGCCGCTCGGCCGGCTCGCCTCGACCTACCCCAGCTGCTGGACCTTCCACGTCGACGGCTTCTTCGGCTCCACGCCCGAGATGCTCGTCCGTCTCCAGGGCGGCCTGGTCACCTCGCGCGTGCTCGCCGGGACGATCCGCCGTACCGGCGACGACGCGCGCGACCTCGGCCTGGCCGCATCGCTCGCCCGCTCCAGCAAGGACCTCGAGGAGCACGAGTACGCCGTGCGCTCGGTGGCCGACGCGCTGGCCCCGCACTGCACCGGCATGAACGTGCCCGAGTCGCCCTTCGTGCTGCACCTGCCCAACGTCATGCACCTGGCGACCGACGTCACGGGCGTGCTGCGCGACGACGCGGGCGTCCTGTCGCTCGTGGCCTCCCTGCATCCGTCGGCGGCCGTGGGCGGCACGCCGACCGCCGACGCCGTCCGGGTCATCGCCGAGATCGAGCGGCTGGACCGGGGCCGGTACGCCGGTCCCGTCGGCTGGATCGGTGCCTCGGGCGACGGCGAGTGGGGCATCGGCCTGCGCTCGGCCCAGGTGCGCGCCGACGGCCGCGGCGCCCGGCTCTTCGCCGGTTGCGGGATCGTCGCCGACTCCTCCCCCGCCGACGAGCTGGCCGAGGCCGACGCCAAGCTGATCCCGGTCCGCGACGCCCTGCGCTGACGGCGCCGCCCGCGAGGCAACGGCGACCGTCCTGCCTGCGACCGGGTCAGCCGACCAGCTGCGACTTCAGGCGGGACAACTCAGCAGCGGGGTCCTCGGCGACTCCCCCGTGCACGGGTCCCGGCTGCACGACGGTCGACTTCGGCGACTTCAGGAAGCCGAATCGCTGGCCCAACGGACGAGACGCGGCCTCGCCGCCCCGGGCGTCACCGGCGCACACGCCGCTCACGAACTCCAGGGCGGCGCAGACACGGTCCGGGTCCAGGTCGGGGGCGAACGCGGCGATGCGCTGCCGGTCCACCCTCCACTCGACGGCCAGGAAATCGGCCTCCTGGCAGTAGAGGACGACGCCGACGTTCACGAACTCCTCCCGCTCCGGGCGTGGCACGCATCGCAGGACGACGTACTGGTAGGCGTACGTGCTCATGCCGTCACCTCCGGGAGCCAGGCGGTGCTGCCCAGCCGCGCGGCGAGGAATTCGACGTACGCCTCGCGCAGCGCCCGGGGCGTCACCTCGGGGGTCGTGGTCAACCACTCGTCCGGGACCTCGGCCACGACCTCCTCGAAGACCTCGCGGGAGAGGATCCCTCGGGCCCGGACGTCCGCCGAGGCCACCTCGGCGAGGTGCGAACGCAGCACGTGGTCGGAGGAGTCCCAGGGCTGGGCGGCGAAACGCCCGGGATCGGTGATGCCCCGGCTCCACGCGTGGTGGAAGTAGAGCGAGGCGCCGTGGTCGATGACCCACACGTCGCCGTGCCACACCAGGAGGTTGGGATTGCGCCAGCTTCGGTCCACGTTCGCGCAGAACGCGTCGAGCCACAGGATCATGCCTCGATCGTCGGCACGTGCGTCGACGTGGCCATCGAACCCGAAGGAACCGGGAAGGAAGTCGACTCCGAGATTGAGGCCGATGCTGGCGTTGAGCAGGTCCTGCACCTCCTCGTCCGCCTCGTAGCGCGCGATGGCCGGATCGAGCTCGAGGGCGACGAGGCGAGGCGTGCGCAGCCCCAGCCGGGCGGCCAGCCCGCTCACGATGACCTCCGCGACGAGCACCCGGGGCCCCTGGCCTGCTCCGGAGAACTTGCAGACGTAGGTCCCGAGGTCGACGGCCTCCACCACGCCGGGCAGGCTGCCGCCCTCGCGCAGGGGAGTGACGTACCTGACGACCCTCACCCGCGGGATCACGTGATCTCGTTCGACTCGTGTGCCATGGCCCCATCATGGCTGTCGAGACGCAGTGGAGATCGCAGGCTCACGCGGTGACGTCGGCACAGATCGTGTCGGCGTGGTGGACACCTGCGCGAGGCCCGTCGATCGCGGTTCACCGAGGGTCCGTGACCGGCCACCGGGCGCGTCCCGTCGGTGCCGACCGCTAGCGTCGCCCCATGCGGATCGACGTGGCGGAGCGACGCCGACGCCTCGGGGTCAGGCACGCCCTCGCGGCACCGGTCACCAGCGCCGAGGACGTCGCGGCGTCCGTGACCGCGCTCCACAGCACCGACCCGGCCTCGATGGTGCTGTCGGCGATGGCCCGCCTCGCCCGTCCGGAGGTCGCCGAGGTCGAGCGCGCGCTCTACGCCGACCGGTCCCTCGTCCGGGTGCTGGCCATGCGGCGCACCGTCTTCGCCGTTCCCGCGCAGGACTGCGGCGCGTACCTCGCCTCGGTCCAGCACTCCGTCGCCGGGCCCGAGTACCGCAAGCTGCGCGGCATGATCGCCGACTCGGGCATCGCCGAGCCCGACACGTGGCTCGCGTCGGCGCACGCGGCGGCGCTGGCCGCCTTCGACCGGCTGGACGAGTTCAGCAGCGCCGAGCTGGCCGCCGCCGACCCACTGCTGGGCACCCGCATCGAGGTCGGGGCCGGCACGAAGTACGCCACCTCGCAGTCGATCGCCAGCCGGCTGCTCACGGTGATGTCGGCCGAGGGCCACGTGGTGCGCGCTCGACCTGCGGGCTCCTGGGCGTCCACCCAGTTCCGCTGGGCCGCGATGCACCGGTGGCTGCCGGCGCTCGGTCCCCTGCCCGATGCCGCCGAGGCGCGGGCGACGGTCGCTCGACGCTGGCTCGCCCGCTTCGGCCCGGCCCGGCCCGAGGACCTGCAGTGGTGGACCGGGTGGACGAAGGGCCACACCACGGCCGCGCTCGCCACCCTCGACCTCGCCGAGGTCACGCTCGACGGGGCACCCGGCATCGCGCTCGCCGACGACCTCGAGCCCACGCCGGACCCCGGCCCGTGGGTGGCGCTGCTGCCGGCACTCGACCCCACCACGATGGGCTGGAAGCAGCGCGACTGGTATCTCGGCCCGCACGCGGAGCGAGTCTTCGACACCACCGGCAACGCCGGGCCCACCGTCTGGAAGGACGGCGAGATCGTGGGCGGCTGGGCGATCCGCGACGACGGCGGCGTGGCGGTGCGCCTGCTCGCCGACGTGGGCGCCGAGGCCGGCGCTGCGATCGATGCCGAGGCGGCCGCGCTCGAGCAGCGCCTCGGCGGCACGGTGGTCAAGGCCCGTGGCCGCCGCTGGACGCCCGTCGAGAAGGAGCTACGCGGCTGAGCCGCCGAGCGGCGTCAGCTCGCGGTAGCGGGGGTCGAGTCCGTCCCCGCTGGAGCGGCCGGTGACGCGGCGCTTGATCCACGGTCCGAGGTACTCGACGGCCCACTGGACCTGCGCCTTGACCCGATCGAGGACGCTCAACGGCGTGGCGTCCGCGAGCACCAGCGGCTCGAGGTCGTGCTGCACGCCGAGGGCGTCGAGCACGGCGATCGCCATCCGCTGGTGACCGGCCGGCGACATGTGCATGCGGTCGGTGTCCCACATTCGCGGATCCCGGTAGTCGGTGAGGTGCCAGTAGTCCACGACCGTGGCCCCGTGCCGGGCGGCGATCTCGCGCACGGCGGCGCAGTAGCGCTCGAAGCGGTCGCGCACGAGTGCGTAGATGCGCGAGCCGCCCGGGTCGGCGGGGGTGAACATCACCACGTGGGCGCCCGACGCCGCGAGGCGCCCGATGACCCGGTCGTACTCCCCGAGCAGCCAGTCGAGGTCGACCTTGGGCCGCATGATGTCGTTCGCGCCGGCGTAGATCGTGACGAGGTCGGGCTGCAGCGCGAGCGCCGGGTCGATCTGCTCGGCCGCGATCGGCCCGAGCTTGCGACCGCGGATCGCCAGGTTGGCGTAGGACAGGCCGCCGCCCTGCGCGCGGTCGAGCGCCGCGGCGAACCGGTCGGCCCACCCCCGCACGCCGTTCGGCAGGCTCGGGTCGTCGTCGCCGACGCCCTCGGTGAAGGAGTCGCCCAGGGCCACGTAGCGCGCGAAAGTCACCCCCCGAGATTACGCGCCGTCTCAACCCGGGCGACGACTGCTCTCCACCGTCATGGGAACGCCGCTTCCCGTCCAGATTGGAGAAATCGATGACCCCCCTCGTCAAGACCACCTCCCGGGCGTTCGCGCTCGGCACCACCGGCGCGCTCGTCGCCGGGCTGATCGCCGCCGCACCCGCGACTGCCGCGGTGAACGTGGACGTACCGCCCACCAAGACCGTCAGCGGAGAGCTGTCCGGCCCCATCGGCATCGAGGACGACGCAGCCGGGAACGTCTACGTGGCGTCCCAGGGCAACGACGCGATCGTCGTCCACCGCAAGAACGCCTCGGGCGCCTCGGCCCCGCTGCGCCGGATCAGCGGCGCCTCGACCCAGCTGGCCACCCCACGCGACGTGGCGCTGGACAGCAACGGCTTCCTCTACGTCGCCAACATCGGCGGCACGGTGCTCGTCTTCGCCCCGAACGCCTCGGGCAACGTGGCTCCGGTCAAGACGTTCGGCACCGGGGCCGGATCGACCTACGGGATCGACATCGCCGGTGGTGAGATCTACGTCCGCAAGGCCAGCGGGTACAACGTCTACTCGCCCTCCGCGACGGGCAACCCGGCACCGACCGAGCGGGCCGTGACCGGACTCGGCAACGGCAGGTCCATCGTGGTCTCCGGACCGCGGGTGTGGACGGCCAGCGGCACCCAGCTGCGGGCGTACTCGCGCACCGCGGACGGCTTCGCCACGCCGATCCAGTCGATCAACAACGCCCTGCCGAACACCGAGATCAACGGCCTGGACGCCGACTCGGCCGGCCGGATCCACGTCGCCACGTTCAGTCCCTCGACGGTGCGGGTGTTCGCGCCGAACGCCAACGGGAACGACGGCCCGCTCAAGGTGCTCGGCGGACCCGCGTCGGACCTGAACCTCCCGACGGGCCTCACGATCCTGAGCGGCGGCTCGTTCGCGGTCGCCAACTTCAACCAGGGCCGGTATCTCGTGTTCAAGAGCCTCTTCGTGAAGCCGGCCACCCGGCCCGGGAAGGTCCGGGCCCTCAAGGTCGGCGGCAAGAAGACCTCGAAGGTGCGCAAGGTCGTCTGGAAGGCCCCCGCGTCCAACGGTGGCGCCAAGATCACCTCGTACCGGATCGTGGTGAAGAAGGGCGGCAAGACGCTGCTCAAGCGCAACGTGAGCGGGTCCAAGCGAGCGATGGTGATCAAGCGCTCCAAGCTCCGCAACGGCGTGAACACCGTCTTCGTGCAGGCGAGGAACAGCAAGGGCCTCGGCCCCGTGGCCAAGAAGCACTTCCGCGTGAGGAAGTGACAGACACCCACCGACAGAGCGCCCCGAGTCCCTCAGGGACCCGGGGCGTTCTGGTGCGTCAGCGGCGTGTCAGCGCTTCTTCGGCAGGGTGCTGGACCCGCCGTGCATGACGGTGAGGAGCTGCTGGAAGCGGCTCTCGGTCTTCTCGTCGCGGGTCATGGACTGCAGCATCAGCAGCGGCTTCATCCGCTGCTTCGTGATGGCCTTCGGGTAGGTGAACTCGCGCAGGCCGTCGGGGCCGTGGATGCGGCCGAATCCCGAGTCGCCGACGCCACCGAACGGCAGGCCGGGGATGGCGGCGAAGGAGATCACCGAGTTCACCGACGTCATGCCCGAGCGGATGCGCGAGGCGACGTCGAGTGCGCGCTTCTTGCCGAACACGGCACCGGCCAGGCCGTACTTCGTGGCGTTGGTGAGCTCGACGGCCTCGTCCATGTCCTTGACGGGGTTCACCACGAGGGTGGGCCCGAACGTCTCCTCGGTGACGGCCAGCGAGTCCTCGGGGACGTGCGTGAGGATCGTGGGCTGCACGTACTTCTCGCCCACGGCTCCGGCGCCACCCAGCACCGCCCGGCCGCCGCGCGCGAGCGCGTCGTCGATGTGGCTGCGGATCACGTCGAGCTGCTTGGGCATCGTCGCGGGGCCGTAGACGCCGCCGTCGTCGTAGCCCGGGCGGATGCCCTCGGCCTGCTTCAGCAGCTCGGTCATGAACGGGTCGAACACCCGCTCGTGCACGTAGACGCGCTCGGTGCCGATGCAGGTCTGGCCTGCGTTGGACATCCCGGCCCACAGGGCCGCCTCGGCGGCGGCCTGGAGGTCGGCGTCCTCGTCGACGATGAGCGAGTCCTTGCCACCGGCCTCGATCACCACGGGCGTCAGGTTCTCGGCGCACGCGGCCATGACCTTCTTGCCGGTGGCGGCCGATCCCGTGAACGCGATCTTGTCGACCGCGGCGGTGCACAGGTGGTTGCCGGTCTCGCCCAAGCCCGTGACGAGGTTCAGCACAGGGCGGCCGTGGACGACCTCGGTGAACGTGTCGACGAGGAAGCGCCCGACTCCGGGCGTGTACTCACTGGGCTTGAAGACCACGGCGTTGCCGGCCGCGAGCGCGTAGGCGATCGAGCCCATCGGCGTGAAGGTCGGGTAGTTCCACGGCCCGATCACGCCGACGACGCCGAGCGGCTTGTACTCGACGTACGCCGTCTGGTTCGACATCAGCAGGCCGGTGCTCACCTTGTGGCGGCCGAGCACCTTGCCCGCGCTCTTGGCCGCCCAGGCGATGTGGTCGATCGCGAGTCCGGCTTCGAGCAGGGCGTCGCCGTGCGGCTTGCCGCCCTCACGGTGCACCTGGTCGGCGAGCTGGTTGAGCCGGCGGGTGAGGACGCTGCGCCACTGCAGCAGGTACTCCTTGCGGCCGTCGAAGCCCAGGTCGCGCCACCACGCGGACGCCTCGCGCGCGGCGGCCACGGCAGCGTCGACCTCGGCCCGGCCGTCGATCGGGTGGGTGCCGACGACGTCGCCCGTGGCGGGGTTGAACGAGTCGAACGTGGGCGTGGGGCCTTCGGCCGCGTCGACGCCGGATTCGATGGTGGCGGTCATGTCAGGCTCCTCGGATGAGATCGGCGAGCTTCTCGCCGATCATGATGGTGGGTGCGTTGGTGTTGCCGCGCGGGACGCGTGGCATGACGGAGGCATCGGCGACGCGCAGGCCCTCGACCCCGTGCACGCGCAGCTCGGGATCGACGACGCTGCCCTCCACGGTACCCATCGCGCACGTCGAGGTCGGGTGGTAGAGCGTCTGGCCCAGCCGGGCGATGACGTCGAGGATCTGGTCGTCCGTGGGGTTGCGCACGGCCGGCTCCCACGGCTCGTCGAGCATCCGAGCCATGGGGCCCTGCCAGACCATCTCGAGCATGCGCCGGTAGCCGCCGAGCATCGCGTCGAGGTCGGCCGGGTCGTCGAAGTAGGCCGGGTCGATCTCGGGGTGCCACGACGGGTCGGCCGAGCGCAGCCGGATCCGGCCGCGGCTCTGCACGTTCACCAGGGTGGGCGCCACCGTGACGGACCGGCGGACGGGCTCGTGCAGGCCGTTGTCGTAGAAGCCGCTCGGTGCCACGTGGATCTGGATGTCGGGCAGGTCGAGGTCGTCGCGCGAGGCGTAGAACGCCCCGCCCTCGCCGATGTTGGACACCAGCGGACCGGTCTTGGTGGCCTTCCACCGCATGATGTTGCCGAGCGTGATCGCGTCGGCCAGGTCGGTGGTGTTGCGCGTGTAGACGAGCGTCCCGGCGACGGGATGGTCCTGCAGGCCCTGACCCACGCCGGGCGAGTCGACCACGACGTCGATGCCCATCTCGCGCAGGTGCGCCCCCGGACCGACACCGGAGAGCATGAGGAGCTGCGGGCTGTTGATCGCGCCGCCGCTGAGGATGACCTCGGCGCTCGCGCGGACGACGTGCTCCTGCCCGTGCTTGCGGTAGACGACGCCCGTGGCGCGCCCGTCCTCGATCAGGATGCGGGTGACGAACGCGTCGGTGCGCACCGTGAGGTTGGGCCGGCCCATCGCCGGACGGATGTAGGCGTCGGCGACCGACCAGCGCTCGCCGCGGCGGTGGGTGACCTGGTAGACGCCGGCCCCCTCCTGGTGGGCGCCGTTGAAGTCGTCGTTGCGCTTGAGGCCGGCGGCCACGGCCGACTCGACGAACGCCGAGGTCAGCTCGTGGGTGAACCGGCGGTCCTCGACCACCAGCGGACCCTGCGTGCCGTGGTACGGACCCGACAGGCGCTGGTTGGCCTCGGACTTCACGAAGTACGGCAGGACGTCGTCGTAGCCCCACCCCGTGGCCCCGTAGGCGTCGCGCCACTCGTCGTAGTCGGCGGCGTTGCCGCGGATGTAGATCATCGCGTTGATCGTGGAGCTGCCGCCGAGGGCCTTGCCGCGGGGCCAGTAGGCACGGCGGCCACCGAGGTGCTTCTGCGCGCTGGTCTCGTAGTTCCAGTCCCAGCGGGTCTTGAACAGCTGGCTGAACCCGGCCGGGATCTTGATCATGTCGTCCTGGTCGACGGGACCGGCCTCCAGCAGCAGGACCGAGCGGTCGCGATCCTCGGTGAGCCTCGCGGCGATCACACCTCCGGCACTTCCCGCACCGATGACGATGTGGTCGAACGACTCGTCGGCCATGTCCACTCCTGCCCAGCGCAACACGGTGTGACGCTGGCCACAAACCTAGACGGCGGCGAGACCCGAGACAACCGATTGCAGGGCACGGCGCCCGGCGCGCGTGACCTGCACCTCCAGCACCTCGATCCCGACCGGCGCCCGGGAGAGGTAGGCGGCCAGCTGACCGGCCTCGACGAGGCGGTGCTTGATGCCGTGCGCGGCGCAGAGCGCGTCGATCTTGGTGCGCGTGGGCGTGCCGAAGACGCGCTCGAACGCGAGCGAGTACTCGGGCGATCCCTGCTCGAGGGTGTGGAAGATGCCGCCGCCGTCGTCGTTGAGCACGACGATCGTCAGGTCGGGCCGCGGCTCGATCGGACCGATCAGCAGACCGTTGGCGCCGTGCAGGAACGTGAGGTCCCCCATCAGGGCGATCGCGCGACCGTAGCTGGCGAGGGCCGCGCCGATCGCGGTGGAGACGGTGCCGTCGATGCCCGCCAGTCCGCGGTTCGCCAGGACGCGCGGCCCGGGGGCGCGGACCGGCGCCACGAGGTCGACGTCGCGGACCACGTTGGACGAGCCGAGGACGAGCAGGCCCCGCGTGGCGGCCTTCCAGACCGCGTCGGCCACCGTGAACTGCTCGGCCTGCAGCAGGGCGTTCTGGATGCGGTCGCCGGCCTGGAGCCAGCTGCGGAGCCAGGACTCGTCGCCCACGCCTCCGCGCATAGAGATGCGGTCGGCGAAGGTGACGTTCCCGCCGGGGATACCGGGGAACGTGCTCGCGTCGCCGACGTGGATCGTGGGCAGGTTGGTGCGGGTGAGCAGGTTCGTGACGGGGCGCGAAAGCGTCGGGTGCCCCGCGCTGACGATCCGCTCGACGCGCTCGATCAGCCGGCCGCCCAGCACGACCCGCCCGCACGCGACCGCCGTGGGCGCGCCGCGCAGGCCGGACGACGGCTCCGCGAGGATCGGCCAGCCGGCCTGCTGCGCGACGGCGGCGAGCGCCGGGTCGGCGCCGTCACCGGCCACCAGGAGCGTGCGGGGTCCCGTCTCCAGGGTCTGGGTACGTCCCGCGACCGGGGTGTTCATCGACCAGGAGTTCTGCGGGAACTTCCACGAGACCGACTCGACGAGCGGCTCGTCGAGCTCGACGTTGAGGTGCACGGGGCCGCCGCCGCGCACGGCACCGGCCAAGCCGGTGATGCGGTCGGTGAACGTGATGCCGGGGAACATGCCCGGCTGCACCGTGGTCTGGTTCGCACCGGTGCCGCGCAGGTGCCCCGGGCGATCGGCCGTGACGGCCAGCACCGGGATCCGCGAGTGCAGCGCCTCGAGCAGCGCCGGGTGCAGGTTGGCGACGGCGGTTCCCGAAGTGGTGATCACCGGGGTCAGCCGGCCGGAGGCCTTGGCCAGGCCCAGGGCGAGGTAGCCGGCCTCGCGCTCGTCGACGCGGACGTGGAGGCGGATGAGCCCCTGGTCGTCGGCGGCGTGCAGGGCCAGCGCGATCGGGCCGGAGCGGGAGCCGGGCGAGAGCACCGCGTCGGAGACCTCCTGCGCGAGGAGGGTCGCCACGAGTCTTCGCGCCGTCTCGACGGCGCTCTCGTCGGTCACAAGGTCTCCCGTACGTGGGCCAGCCGGGCCTGCCAGCGCTCGTCGACCTCGGCGGACGCGGCGACCTTCGCGTAGGCCTCCTCGTCGAGCACCGGCCGCGTGGGCCACAGGCTGCCGTCGACCGGCTCGAGCGGATCGGCGACGACGTCGCTCGTGAGCAGGTGGGCCGTGCCGATGCCGCAGGCGTAGGGCAGGTCCGGCAGGGCGGCGGCGAGCGCGACGCTGGCCGCCAGGCCGATCGACGTCTCGACGGCGCTCGACACGCTCACCGGCATGCCGATCTGCTCGGCGATCCGCAGGCACGCGCGCACGCCGCCCAGCGGCTGCACCTTGAGCACCGCGATGTCGGCGGCGTCGAGGTCGCGGACGCGGAACGGGTCGGCCGCCCGGCGGATCGACTCGTCCGCCGCGATGGGGACGTCGACCTTGCGTCGTACCTGCGCGAGCTCCTCGACCGTGGCGCACGGCTGCTCGACGTACTCGAGGCCGCGCGCGACGTGGTCGAGCTTCTTGATCGCCTTGATCGCGTCCTTCACCTGCCACGCGCCGTTGGCGTCGATGCGGATGAGCACGCCGGGCAGCGCGTCGCGGATCGCGGCGATGCGCTCGATGTCGTTCTCGAGGGTCTCGCCGGCCTCGGCGACCTTGATCTTGATGGTGTGGCAGCCGCTCTCGATCGCGGTGCGGGCGGCGGTGGCGCCGTCGCCCACGGCCGGGACGATGCCGTTGATCGGCACGCACTCGCGGACCGGCTCGGGCCACGGCTTGCAGGCGGCCTCCATCGCGGCCTGGAGCCACGGCAGCGACGCGACGTGGTCGTACTCGGGGAAGGGGCTGAACTCGGCCCAGCCGGCCGGGCCCTCGGCCAGCATCCCCTGTCGGTGCTCGAGCCCGCGGAAGCGCGTGCGCATCGGGATCGAGTAGGTACGGAACTCCACCCACGAGAGTATCCACGGAGAACCGCTCAGGTTCCACTGCGCCTCGGACTTCGCGCCGGGCGAACGCTTCGGGACCTGCCTACGGTGGAGGCATGTCCGACATCGCCATCGTGGGAGGCCACGGCCAGGTGGCCCGCCTCCTCGTCCCTCTGCTCACCGAACGCGGCGACCTCCCGGTCGCTCTCGTCCGCAACCCCGACCACGCCGCCGACCTGCCCGGCGCCGCCATCCGGCTGCTCGACATCGAGAAGGCCACGGCCGAGGACTTCGCAACGGCGTTCACCGACTGCGACGCCGTCGTCTTCGCGGCCGGCGGCGGGCCCGACGGCAAGATCGAGCGCAAGCGCAGCGTCGACCTCGAGGGCTCGCTGAAGTCGATCGAGGCCGCCAAGGCGCTCGGCATCCGCCGCTTCGTCCAGGTCTCGGCCATCGGCGTCGACAACGACCTCGGCGACGACGTCCAGCCCGTGTGGAAGGCGTACGTCGAGGCCAAGCGCGACGCCGACGCCGCCCTGCGCGACAGCGGCCTCGACTGGACGATCGTGCGCCCCGGCGCCCTGACCGACGACCCCGGCACCGGCTCGGTGACCGTGGGCGAGACCGTCGAACGCGCCGAGATCCCCCGCGCCGACGTCGCCGCCGTCATCGCCGCGGCCCTCGCCGACGACGGCACCATCGGCAGGCAGTTCGAGGTCATCGGCGGCGACACCCCCGTCGCCGACGCGCTCCGCGGCCTCTGAAGGGCGCCCACTCCCGGTCACACGGCCGACCGAACGAGGTTTCCTGTCACTTCACGAGGTTCGCG
>NZ_DLNK01000001.1:0-21101 GCF_002476985.1 Aeromicrobium sp. UBA7512 | reverse complement strand
GCGAACCTCGTGAAGTGACAGTTTCCCCGGTTAACCGGGGAAACTTCCTCCCGCCAGCGCGACCCGGTCGGGCTTGCCGCCCGGGAGCAGCGGCAGGGCCTCGAGGACGTGGACGGCGCGAGGGGTCCAGGCGCGAGGGTGGCCCGCGGCCTCGATCGCGGCGGCGGCGCCGGCCCGGTCCAGGTCGCCGACCACGAACGCCACGACGCGCTGGCCCCACTCGGGATCGGGCTGGGCCACGACCACGACGTCGAGCACGCCCGGCTCGTCGCGCAGGACCGACTCGACCGCGGCCAGCGGGACGTTGACCCCGCCGCTCACGGCCACCTGGTCGGCTCGACCGAGCACGCTGAGACGGCCGGCGGCGTCGAGCCGGCCGAGGTCGTTCGTGACCAGCCACTCCCCCAGGCCCTCGGCCAGGACCGGTCCGGCGATGGCCACGCGTCCGTCCTCGATGCGCAGCCGCACCCCGTCGAGCGGGAGCCCGTCGTAGACGCAACCGCCGCAGGTCTCGGTCATCCCGTAGGTCCGCACGATGCGCACGCCTGCCGCGGCGGCCCGCTCGAGCACCGCCCGGGGCGCGGCGGCACCGCCCAGCAGCACGGCGTCGAGCGACGCGAGGTCCCCCGCCCGTCCGGCCTCGACGAGGCGGAAGAGCTGCGTGGGCACGAGCGACGCGTAACGGCGGGACTCCGTCATCGCGCCCGCGGCGGCCGCCACGTCGGCGTGCTCGTCGAGGAAGACCGGCTCGGTGCCCGCCACGATCGACCGCACGAGCACCTGGAGGCCACCGACGCCGGTGGGCGGCAGCGCGGAGAGCCACCGGCCCGGACCACCCAGCCGCTCCAGCGCTGCGTGCGCCGACGCGAGCACGGCGGCGTGGGACAGCCGAATGGACTTCGGCTCGCCCGTGCTGCCGGACGTGCGCATCACCAGCGGCGGCCCGCCGGCGGCGACCCAGGGCCGCAGCAGCTCCAGCACCTCGCGGGCGGAACCGGTGACGGGAGACAGGGAGGCGGCCACCCGACCACTGTAGGACCGGCCCGGATGCCGCCTCCTAGACTCACGGGGTGACCTCCCCGACCGGCCTGAAACTGTGGATCGAGGGCGCGCGGCTGCGCACGCTGCCCGCCGCCATCGCCCCCGTCGCCGTCGGCACGGGTGCCGCCGCGTTCGACGACGGCGTCATCTGGTGGAAGGCGTTCGTGGCGCTCGGCGTCTCGCTGGCGCTGCAGGTCGGCGTGAACTACGCGAACGACTACTCCGACGGGATCAAGGGCACCGACGAGAACCGCGTCGGCCCACTGCGCCTCGTCGGCTCCGGCCTCGTCGCGCCCGCGAAGGTCAAGGCCGTGGCGCTCGCGTTCCTCGCCCTCGGCGCCGGCCTCGGCCTCGTGCTGGCCGCGACGTCGGGCTGGTGGCTCATCGCCGTCGGCGCGCTCGCGATCCTCGCGGCGTGGGGGTACACCGGCGGGTCGAAGCCCTACGGCTACCGCGCCCTCGGCGAGCTCAGTGTCTTCCTGTTCTTCGGCCTGGTCGCGGTGCTGGGCACCACCTACGTCCAGCTCGGCACGATCAACGACGTCAGCGTGGCGGGCGCGATCGGCGTCGGCGCGCTGGCCTGCGCGATCCTCGTGGCCAACAACCTGCGCGACATCCCCACCGACACCCAGACCGGCAAGCGCACGCTGGCGGTGGTCCTCGGCGACCGGCGCACGCGCTGGCTCTACACCGCGCTCGTGATGACGGCCTTCGTCCTCGTGGTGGCCTGGTGCGCCACCGAGACGCCGTGGGCGCTGCTGGCCTGGCTCGGCATCCCGCTGGCCGCCCGCTCGGTGGCCGCGGTGCGCTCGGGTGCGACCGGACCCGCGCTGATCCCGGTCCTGAAGGACACGGGCATCGCCGAGCTCGTCTACGCGATCGGGCTGACGGCCGGGCTGTTCATCGGCCCGGTGTGAACGTCCCGCTGCTGGTCAGCTCCGACAGCTGCTGGAGGTAGGGCGTCGGGTCGAGCCCGTGCTCGGCCACCCAGCGGTCGTCGAAGTACGTGTGCGTGTAGCGGTCTCCCCCGTCGCACAGCAGCGTGACGATCGATCCCTCGCGGCCCTCGGCCACCATCTGCGAGGCCAGCCCGAGGGCCGCCCACATGTTGGTGCCGGTGGAGCCGCCGACGGGGCGTCCGATGAGGTCGGAGGTCCAGCGCATCGCCGCGATGGAGGCGGCGTCGGGGACGTGCACCATCTCGTCGACGACACCGCCGACGAACGACGGCTCGACCCGCGGCCGGCCGATGCCCTCGATCCGCGAGGAGACGTCGGTCGTGACGTCGGACCGGTCCTGGTCCCAACCCTCGAAGAACGCCGAGCCCTCGGGGTCGGCCACCAGCAGCCGGGTGTGGAAGCGCCGGTACCGGACGTATCGGCCGATCGTGGCCGACGTGCCGCCCGTGCCCGCACTGACGACGATCCACGCCGGGATCGGGTGCGGCTCCGCCGAGAGCTGGGCGAAGATCGACTCCGCGATGTTGTTGTTCCCGCGCCAGTCGGTAGCGCGCTCGGCGTAGGTGAACTGGTCCATGTAGTGGCCGTCGCACTCGTCGGCCAGGCGCTGCGCCTCGGCGTACATCAGCCGGGCGTCGTCGACGAAGTGGCACCGGCCGCCGTACCACTGGATCAGCGAGATCTTCTCGGCGCTCGTGCTGCGCGGCATGACCGCCACGAACGGCAGGCCCAGCAGCCGCGCGAAGTAGGCCTCCGAGACGGCGGTGGAGCCGCTCGACGCCTCGACGATCGTCGAGCCGCGGTGGATCCAGCCGTTGCACAGCGCGTAGAGGAACAGCGAGCGCGCCAGCCGGTGCTTCAGGCTGCCGGTCGGGTGGACCGACTCGTCCTTGAGGTAGATCTGCACCCCGTCGAACGGCAGGTCGAGGGCGTGCAGGTGGGTGTCGGCGCTGCGGTTCGCGTCGGCCTCGACCCGGCGGACCGCATCCGCCAGCCAGTCGCGGTCCTCAGTCGACGTCTTCGGCACGGCGCGACTCCTCGATGCGCTCGTTGAGAGCCTGGGCCCGCTCCTGCAGCTTCACCGCCACCTGGTCGCGCAGGCGGCGCAGCGTGAGGATCGAGATGATCGACGAGACGATGAGCGCGAGCAGCAGGACCCACAGGTCAACGACGGCACTCGGGTCGAAGACGAAGCGGGAGATCCCCCACAGCACCGCCCACGTGACGAGGAAGACCCCGAGTCGGGCGAGCGTGTACGTCCAGAAGGCCTTCATGCCTCGGATTCTAGTTGTCGTCACCGAGCACGGGACCGGCGGTGAGGTCACGTCAACACGGCGCGGCGCTGGAACGGGGTCGGTACGCTCTGGCCATGGGCAAGGTCTTCCTCGTACTGGCGGCCGTGGTTCTCATGGTCTACAGCCTGTACGACCTCGTGGCGACTCCGCGCGACCGCGTGCAGCACCTGCCCAAGTGGGGCTGGGCCCTGCTGATCGTCCTGGCGCCGTACGCCGGCGCCGCGCTGTGGCTGATCTTCGGCGTGGCCAAGGGCCGCTCCACGGGCGGACCCCGCAAGCGTCCCCCGCCGCGCCCCCTCGGCCCCGACGACGACCCCGACTTCCTGCGCGGTCTCTGACTCTCCCGCGTCAGGCGTCCCAGCGGAACACGCGCGAGGCGATGAGCGAGCAGACGGCGGCGAAGCCCAGCAGGATCGCCATCGGTGCCCAGATCGCCTCCACGCCCTGACCGCGCACCATGACGTCGAGCATCGCCTCGTTGAGGTGGCGCAGCGGCAGCAGCCTGCTGATCGCCTGGAGCCAGTCGGGCGCACCCTCGAGGGAGAAGAACGAGCCCGACAGGAACGCCATCGGCAGCACGATGAAGTTCGCCAGGCCGACCGCGCCCTCCTCGGTCTTGCTGATCGAGCCGGCCAGCAGCCCGATCGACAGGAAGGCGAGCGTGCCCGCCAGCACGAGCGGGATCACGAGCGGCCACGACCCGCTGAGCACCAGGCCGAACGCGCCGACCGCCAGACCCAGGAAGATCGCGGTCTGGCCCAGCGCCACGAGGACGCTGACGCCGACGCGCGCGAGCACCACCGACGACGTGCGGATGGGCGCCAGGCGCAGGCGGCGCAGCAGGCCGGACTGGCGCCACGAGACGAGGTTGACCGCGGCACCGAAGGTGGCGCTCATGGCGATCGCCCAGCCGAGCAGGCCGGGCGTGACGTACTGGATCGGCTCGAGGGACTCGTCCTCGACCTGCTGCGTCTCCAGCGTGAACGCGGGGGTGCCACCGGCGGCGGCGAGGTTGGCGGAGTCGACGATGCCCTGGAACGTGCCGCGCACCCGCGCCGCCGTGACCTGGTCGGCCTGCGAGTAGTGCACGACGAGGCGGTCGCCCTCCTCGGTGATCACGGCGGCGAGGTCGCCGTCGCGCACCTCGCGCAGCGCCTTCGCCTCGTCGGTGGCCGGCGTGATCTCGATGCTCTGCTCGAGGGCTTCGCGCGCGTCGGGCGCCATGTCGTCGAGTGCGGCCACGTCGCCGACCTGCGCGACCTCGAGCTTCGGCGCGCCGTCATTGGTGAGCAGCCCGCCGAACAGGACGAGGAACATGAGCGGGAACAGGACGGCCCAGAACAGGGTCATCCGGTCGCGGACGAAGCCCAGGAGCATCGCGCGCGAGAGCGAGGTCAGTGCGGTCACGAGCGGTACTTCCGTCCGGTGAGGCTGAGGAAGACGTCCTCGAGGGAGGCGCCGGAGGCGCTGAGCCCGTCGAGGGCGTCGAGGCCGGCCAGCGCGGTCAGCACGTCGGCGGGGCGGCGCGTGGACAGGACCGTGCGGTCGGGGTGGACCTCGACGGCCTCCACGCCGCCGATCCCCCGGGCGCGGTCCTCGTCGATGGCTCCGGGCGCGAGGCTGATCCGCGTGGGGGCGTCGAGACCGCGCACGAGGGCCGCCGGCGAGTCGAGCTCGAGGAGGCGTCCGTGGTCGATGATCGCGACGCGGTCGCACAGCACCTCGGCCTCCTCCATGTAGTGCGTGGTGAGCACGACCGTGCGGCCGGAGTCGTTGAGGCCCTCGAGGAAGTCCCAGAGGTTGCGCCGCGCCTGGGGGTCGAGGGCGGCGGTCGGCTCGTCGAGGAAGACCACCTCGGGGTCGTGCACGAGCGCGCACGCGATCGAGAGCCGCTGCGCCTGGCCGCCGGACAGGTCCTCGACCCGCGACCCGGCCTTGTCCTGGAGTCCGACCTGCTCGAGGAGGGCGTCGACGCGGTCGCCACCGACGCCGTAGAGCGCACCGAAGGTCGCGAGCTGCTCGCGGGCGGTGAGCCGCTCGAAGAACGCGGAGGACTGCAGCTGCACGCCGATGCGACGCTGCAGCGCGGGGTCGCGCTTCCAGGGGTCGTGGCCGTCGATCGAGACCGAGCCCCCGTCGGGATGGCGCAGCCCCTCGATCATCTCCAGCGCGGTGGTCTTGCCGGCGCCGTTCGGGCCGAGCAGGCCGAAGAACTCGCCCGGCTCGACCGTGAACGTCAGGTCGTCGACGGCGGTGAGGTCGCCGTAGGACTTCGTCAGCCCCGCGACCTCGATGCGTGCACCCATGCGGACGACGCTAGCGAATCGGTCAGGCGTAGCTGTGCTGACCGGAGATGAACAAGTTGACGATGTAGTAGCTGATGATGAACGTCGTGAACCCGACGAGCGCGAGGTAGGCGGCGCGCTTGCCCTTCCAGCCGGCGGTCACGCGGGCGTGAAGGTAGCCCGCGTAGACGATCCAGGTGATGAGCGCCCAGACCTCCTTCGGGTCCCAGCCCCAGTAGCGGCCCCACGCGAGGTGGGCCCAGATCGGGCCGGAGATCAACGCGCCGAAGGTCCACAGCGGGAAGCCGACCGCGTTCATGCGGAACGCCACCTGGTCGATGCGCGCGGCGGCGGGGAACCGCTCCAGGACCGGGCCGACGCTGCCGCGCTCCTCGGCTCGAGCCTTGACGAGGTACAGCACGCTGGCCGCGGCACCGACCATGAACAGCGCGGCGGCGGTCATGATGGAGGTGACGTGGATGTACTTCCAGAACGTGTTCAGCGCGGGCACGAGAGGTCCGGCCGGCGTGTAGGTGGAGATGGACATCGCGAGGATGAACAGGCAGACGGCCAGCACGACGCCGCCCATCCACTGGATCTTCGAGCGCCACACCATGACGAGGTAGACCGACAGTGCGATCGCCGTGCCAGTCACGCCGAACTCGTACATGTTGCCGTAGGGCGCGCGCTGCGTGGCCAGGCCGCGGGTGACCGCAGCGCCGATCAGCAGCAGCGTGCCGAGCACGGTGAGCGACACGGCGACGCCGACGAGGCGGTCGGGCGTGTCGGTCTCGGCCTCATCGGTGTCCTCGGGGAGGACGTCGCCGCTCCCGGCCGCCACGGCGACGGGAGCCTTGGCGCGAGCCGTGAGCCACTCGGCGACGTGGCAGAAGAACGCGACACACAGCACGGCGAAGGCCGAGCCGGTGAGGTAGTTGGAGAGCTGGGCCCACTGGTCGAGTGTCATGCCTTTTCCTTCTCCTGCTCGCCCAGTTCAGCGTGGAGCCGGGACATCAGGTCGTCGAGTTCTGCGGGCAGGTCGTCACGGGGAACGCGGTCGAGCGCCGCCACCTCCACCACGGTACGTGATCCCTCGGCGCGGGCCCGGATCCAGGTGCGCCGGGGCCGGACGAGCAGGGAGGCGGTGAGGCCCAGGATGCCGAGGCCGACGCCGAGCAACGGGAGCCACGGGACCGGCGTGTGCCCGATCTGGAACCTCGCGAACTGCTTGAGCTCGACGAACTCGATCGTGCCGCCGCCGGGCAGCTCCTGGCTCTCGCCCGGGCCGATGTCGACGCGGAAGTTTCCGTCGCCGTCCTTGACCTGGGTCATCTTGCTGGTGTCGAGCGAGTAGACCGACTGCGAGACGCCCTCGTCCAGGCCGAGGTCGCCGGTCCACAGGTTCATGCCGATCCGCGGGTTCAGCGCGCCGGGGAACACCGAGACCGACGGCTTGTCGGGGCTCGAGGAGAACGCGGTGGGCAGGAAGAAGCCCTGGAAGCCCAGCTGTTCGCCGTCGGCGTCGGGCACCTTCACGACACCGGTGGAGGTGTACGTGGAGTCGGCGGGCAGGAACGGCACGGGGCCGTCGAACGCCACCTTGCCGGAGGCGTCGGTGACCCGGATGACGGGCGCGTAGCCCTGGCCCACGAGGAAGACGTCCTCGCTGCCCACCGAGAGCGGGTGGTTGACCTCGATCTTGAAGTCATCGTCGTCCTTCCCCGCCTCGTTGTAGGTGCCCGTGGCGCGGAACAGCTTGGGGGCGCCGCGCTGGTTGCCCTCGACGTAGAAACGGGCGAGGAGGTCCTCGAGCTGCAGCGACCACGGCTCGAGACCGGACTGGGCGTCGAACATCGCGCCGGAGGAGAACTCGTCGTACTGCGACAGGGTGTTGCTGAAGCCATTGCCCTCGACCACGATCACGTTGCCGCGGTAGCCCCACAGCGCGGCGGCGGCCACGCCCACGAGCGCCACGAGGACACACACGTGGAAGACCAAGTTGCCGAACTCGCGCAGGTAGCCCTTCTCGGCGCGCAGCTCGCCGGTGTCGCCCTCCTCGACGACATCGATGCGCGCGCGCCCGAGAGCACGGCGACCGGCCTCGAGCACCTCGGTGACGGACGCGTCGGTCTCGAACCGCTCCGAGGCCGGCATGCGGGCGAAGTTGCGGGGCGCCTTCGGCGGGCGGGCCCTGAGCGCCTGCGCGTAGACCTTGGTGCGCGGCAGGATGCAGCCGATCAGCGAGACCATCAGCAGCAGGTAGATGGCGCTGAACCACACCGACGAGAACACGCTGAAGCCGCCCAGCCTCTCCAGCACGGGAGCCAGCTTGGGGTGGTCGAGGTAGTAGGCCTGCACGGCACGGGCGTCGACGCCACGCTGCGGGATGAACGACCCCGGCACCGCCGCGACGGCGAGCAGCAGGAGCAGCAGCAGGGCCGTGCGCATCGAGGTCAGCTGGCGCCAGGCCCAGCGGGCGAACTCGACGGGGCGCAGCTCGGAGGCGGTCTCGTTGCGCTTGTCGCGGGGGCTCACAGGGGGACCTCGAATCCATTGATCCAGTGCTGCAGGGCGATGACGATGTCCTGCCACCAGCCGGTGATCAGCAGGACGCCGGTGGCGATGAGCAGGCTCGCCCCGACGGCCGACACGGCGCGCTGGTGGGTGCGCACCCAGCCGGTGACACGCAGGAACCGGGTGAGGAACAGGGCCGCGAGGACGAACGGGATGCCGAGCCCGAGGCAGTAGACGAGCGCGAGGAACGCCCCGCGTCCGGCGGTGGCCTCGTTGGCCGAGAGCGCCAGCACGGCCGTGAGCGTGGGACCGATGCAGGGCGTCCAGCCGACGCCGAACACGACGCCCAGCACGGGCGCGGCGAGCAGGCCCACGCGGCGGACGCCGTGCTTGCGCACGTCGCGCTGCAGCACGGGGACCCAGCCCATGAAGACCACGCCCATCACCACCAGCAGCACGCCGGCGATGATCGAGATCTCCCGCTGATAGGGCAGCAGCTGCTGACCCGCGGCACCGAACAGCGCTCCCCCGGCGACGAACACCGAACTGAAGCCCAGCACGAAGAGCAGGGAGCCCGTGACGACCCGGCCACGGCGCGCGGTCTCCAGCTCGGTGACCGCCACCCCCGAGACGTAGGACAGGTAGCCCGGCAGCAGCGGGACGACGCAGGGGCTGAAGAACGAGAGGAGGCCGGCGAGCAGGGCGACGGGGACCGTGAGGACGAGGTTGCCAGACGCGGCGGTCTCGAGGAACCAGTCGCTGACGTCGCCAGCGATCACTGGGTGCTCTTCTTGGTCTGGTCGACCAGACCGCGCAGCGTCGCGTCGGTGAGCTCGCCCATGACGCGCGCCGCGACCTTCCCGTTCTTGTCGATGACCCACGTGGTCGGGATCGCCATGGACGGCAGGACGTCGGCAAAGACGGCCTGGTTGCGGCCCGAGGAGTCGTCGATGCTCGGGTAGCTGATTCCGAAGGACTCGTTGAACGCCTTCGCGCTGGCCGGGTCGTCCTTGGTCAACAGGCCCAGGAACTGCACGTTCTGGTCGGCCAGCTCCCTCGAGGCCTTCGCCAGAGCGGGGGCCTCCTTCCGGCACGGAGCGCACCACGAGCCCCAGAGATTCACGACCAGGATCTTCCCCTGGAAGTCGGCGCTGCTGATCTGGTTGCCGTCCAGGTCGGCGCCGGAGAGCTCGGGCGCGGTCTTGCGCTTGCCGGGGTCGACGAAGGTGATCTCGCCGTTGCCGTTGATGAAGCCGTCCTCACCGGTGTCCTGCACCCCGCCGACGCACGCCGAGAGAACGAGTGCGACAAGAACGACCACGACGAGGCGAGCGAATCGAGTGCTTCTCATGCTCCACCGATGAACTTGCCGCGCAGGGCGTCGGGGATGAGGTGACCGGCGGGCTCGCTGTAGACCAAGCCCTTGAAGGCGTCGTCCTCGAACGTCAGCGTGGTGAGGCTGGCCAGCGAGCACTGGCGATTGCGCGGGTCGTGCGCGAAGCGGCCCTTCTCGTAGGACTTGCGCGCGATCCACACGGGCAGCTGGTGCGACACGATGAGCGCCTCGTGACCGCGCGCCGCCTCGCGGGCGTCGTCGATCGCCAGCAGCATGCGGGCGGCGATGTGCGCGTACGCCTCGCCCCACGACGGGCGGAACGGGTTCCACAGCCACGGCCAGAAGCGCGGGTTCAGGAAGGCCTTGGGGCCCACGCCGACGGTGCGGCCCTCGAACTTGTTGCCGGCCTCGATGACACGCTCGTCGGTCTGGATGTCGAGCTTGAGGATGTCGGCCACGGGCCTGGCGGTCTGCTGCGCGCGCTCCAGCGGCGAGGCGACCAGGTGCGTGATGTCGTTCGTCTTCAGCGACTCCGCCACCGTGGCGGCCATCTCGTTGCCGAGGTCGGAGAGGTTGTAGCCGGCCAGGCGGCCGTACAGGACCCCGCCGGGGTTGTGGACCTCGCCGTGGCGCATCAGGTGGATGATCGTGCGGGTGCTCATCTGGGTTCCTTCGTGTCAGCGGGCCGCAGCGGCTGCCGCGCGGGCCGCGCCGGGGAGGGCTTCGGCCAGTCTAGAGAGGGGCTCGGAGTCGACGTCGGGGTCATGGGCGGCCGACAGGAACCAGGCCTCGTAGGCCGACGGCGGCAGGTAGACTCCGGCGTCGAGCATGGCGTGGAAGAAGGCCGTGTAGGCGCCGGTGTCCTGGGACTGCGCGCCGGCGAAGTCGGCCACCGGCTCGGCGACGCCCCAGAAGATGCTGAACATCGTCCCGGCGGTCTGCAGGGTGTGCGCGACGCCGGCCTCGGCGAGCGCCTCGGAGACCAGCTGCTGCACCTGTGACGAGGTGGCGGAGAGCCGGTCGTAGACCTCGGGGGTGGCCAGCCGCAGCGTGGTGAGGCCGGCCGTGGTGGCGACGGGATTGCCCGACAGCGTGCCCGCCTGGTAGACCGGGCCGACCGGCGCGAGCAGGTCCATCACGTCGGCGCGACCCCCGAAGGCCGCCGCGGGGAACCCGCCGCCCATGACCTTGCCGAACGTCATGAGGTCGGGCTGCCAGCCCTCGACCTGGCCGTCGATCTCCCAGTAGCCGCTGCGCGCCGCGCGGAAGCCGGTCATCACCTCGTCGGTGATGAACAGGGCGCCGTGGGCGGCGCACGTGCGGGCGAGGTGCTCGTTGAAGCCCGGGTGCGGCGGGACGACGCCCATGTTTCCGGCGGCGGCCTCGGTGATGACGCACGCGATCTGGTCGCCGTACTCGGCGAACGCTGCGTCGACGGCGGCCGGGTCGTTGTAGGGCAGCACGATCGTGTCGGCGGTGACGTGCGCGGGCACTCCCGGCGTGCCGGGGATGCCGAGCGTGACGACGCCGGAGCCGGCTTCGGCGAGGAGCGCGTCCACGTGGCCGTGGTAGCAGCCGCTGAACTTCACGATGCGGTCGCGACCGGTGAAGCCGCGCGCCAGCCGGATGGCCGACATCGTGGCCTCGGTGCCCGACGAGACCATGCGGACCCGCTCGACGGGGGTACGGCCGACGATCTCCTCGGCGAGCAGCACCTCGGGCTCGGCCGGGGTGCCGAAGCTGGTGCCGCGGGCGGCGGCGGCGGTGACCGCCTCGATGACCTCGGGGTGCGCGTGGCCCAGCAGCATCGGACCCCACGAGCCGACGAGGTCGACGTAGCGGTTGTCGTCGGCGTCGGTGAGCCACGCGCCCGAGCCGGACTTCATGAAGCGCGGCGTGCCGCCGACGGCGCGGAACGCGCGCACCGGCGAGTTCACGCCGCCGGGCGAGACCTGCTGGGCCCGGGCGAACAGCTCCTCGGATGCGGTGGTGCTCATGCGTGCTCCTCTCGGGTACCCCGGCGGTCGAGTGTTCGCGAGGAACGAGCGAACGTATCGAGACCACGTGATCTCGATACGACGTCTCGCAAGCTCGCCGTCACTCGATCACCGGCTGCGCAGTCGGCGGGCGACCTCGGCCGCCCAGTAGGTCAGGACGATGTCGGCGCCGGCGCGGCGGATCGACAGGAGGGACTCGTCGATCGCGCGGTCGCGGTCGATCCAGCCCTGGGCGGCGGCGGCCTCGACCATCGCGTACTCGCCCGAGACCTGGTAGGCCGCGACGGGCACGTCCACGGCCGCGCGCACGTCGGCGAGGATGTCGAGGTAGGACATCGCGGGCTTCACCATGACGATGTCGGCGCCCTGCTCGACGTCCAGCAGCGTCTCGCGCAGCGACTCGCGCCGGTTGGCGGGGTCCTGCTGGTAGGTGCGGCGGTCCCCCTGCAGCGAGGAGTCGACCGCCTCGCGGAACGGGCCGTAGAACGCCGAGGCGTACTTGGCCGCGTAGGCCAGCACGACGACGTCCTCGTGGCCGGCGGCGTCGAGGTCGCGGCGGATCACGTCGATCTGGCCGTCCATCATGCCGCTGGGCGCGACGACGTGGGCGCCGGCCCGCGCCTGCGCCACGCCCATCCGTCCGTAGATCTCGACGGTGGCGTCGTTGTCGACCCGGCCCTGCGCATCGAGCACGCCGCAGTGGCCGTGGTCGGTGAACTCGTCCAGGCACAGGTCGCTCATGACGAGCAGGTCGTCGCCGACCTCCGCGCGCGCGTCGGCGATGGCGACGTTGAGGATGCCGTCCGGATCGAGTGCGCCCGAGCCCTGCGCGTCCTTGTGCTCGGGAACGCCGAACAGCATGACGCCGCCCAGGCCCAGCTCGACCGCCTCGGCGTAGGCCTTGCGGGCGGACTCGCGCGAGTGCTGGACGACGCCCGGCATGCTCGCGATCGGCCGGGGCTCGGTGATCCCCTCGGCCACGAACATCGGCAGGACGAGCTGCGACGGCACCAGGTGCGTCTCGCGCACGAGGCGTCGCACGGCCGCGGTGGACCGCAGCCGGCGTGGGCGTTCGATCATGCTTGCCTCCTTGGACGAGGACGATGGTTTCGATACGCGTCTCGCTGCGCTCGCCGCCACTCGATCACCGGCTCGGGCCCGGTGATCGAGTAGCTCCGCGAGGAACGAGCGGGCGTATCGAGATCTCGCCCGACTCAGGCCTTGCGGCGCGAGGACGGCTTCTTCTGCGAGGGGCGCAGGACGGGGTCGCCGGCCTCGATGAACTGCAGGCGACGCTGCTCGCCGAACTGCGCGAGCGCGTCGGCCAGCTCCTCGGCGGACGGCTTCTCGGCCATCACGTCGACCCGCAGGCCGTGCTCCTCGGCGGTCTTCGCCGTGGCCGGACCGATGCAGGCGATGATCGTCGTCGCGTGCGGCTTGCCGGCGATGCCGACGAGGTTGCGCACGGTCGAGCTCGACGTGAACAGCACGGCGTCGAACTTGCCCGACTTGATCGCCTCACGCGTGGGCGCCGGCGGCGGCGAGGCGCGCACGGTGCGGTAGGCGGTGACGTCGTCGACCTCCCAGCCCAGCTCGACCAGGCCGGCCGCGAGGGTCTCGGTGGCGATGTCGGCGCGCGGCAGGAAGACCCGGTTGATCGGGTCGAGCAGCTCGTCGAACGGCGGCCAGTCCTCGAGCAGGCCGCGACCGGACTGCTCGCCGGACGGCACGAGGTCGG
This sequence comes from Aeromicrobium sp. UBA7512, assembly GCF_002476985.1. NCBI lineage: Bacteria > Bacillati > Actinomycetota > Actinomycetes > Propionibacteriales > Nocardioidaceae > Aeromicrobium > Aeromicrobium sp. UBA7512. The sequence goes on along the minus strand of NZ_DLNK01000001.1, from coordinate 7,936 downwards.
GGCGGATGCCCCACGTCTCGATGGCCTGCGCGGTCTTCTCGCCGACGGCGGCGATCTTCAGGCCGCTGAAGGCACGGGCGTCGAGGCCGTACTCCTCGAACTTCTCGCGGACGGCCTTGACGGCGTTGACGCTGGTGAAGGCGACCCACTCGTAGCGGCCCTCGACGAGGCCGCGGACGGCCTTGTCCATCTGCTGCGGGTTGCGCGGCGGCTCGACCGAGATGGTCGGGACCTCCTCGGACACCGCGCCGTACATCCGCAGGCGGGAGGCGAGGGACTGCGACTGCTCCTTGGTGCGGGGCACCAGGACGCGCCAGCCGTAGAGCGGCTTGGTCTCGAACCACGACAGGACCTCGCGCTGGGCGACGACCTCGCCCACGACCACGATGGCCGGCGGAGTCATGTGCGAGGCGGCGGCCGCCTCGGCGATCCCGGCCAGCGTGGAGACGACCGTCTCCTGCGCGGTGGTGGTGCCCTGGCGCGTCATCGCGACGGGCGTCTCGGGCGAGCGGCCCGCGGCCACGAGGCCGGCGGCGACCTCGCCGATGCGGTTCACGGCCGAGAGCAGGACGAGCGTCTCGTGACGCGCAGCCTCGCTCCAGTCGACGTTCGAGTCGCCGACGCTGACGACCTTGAACTCGCGGTGCTGCTTGTCGGTCAGCGGCACGCCGGCGTAGGCCGGGACCGCGGAGACCGAGGAGACACCGGGGACGACCTCGAAGGAGATGCCCGCCTTGGCGCAGGCCTGGGCCTCCTCGGGGCCGGTGGCGTAGGTGAACGGGTCGCCGACCATGAGGCGCACGACGTGCGCGCCGGTCTTGGCGTGCTTGACGACGAGCTTGCCGCGGGCGGCGTGGGTCAGGGTCTCGCCGGCGGCGTTCGTGCCGCCGTCGATCACGTCGGCACCGTTCGTGACGAGCGCGTGCTGCTCAGGCGCTTCGACGATCACGACGTCGGCCTGGGCGAGCACCTCGGTGGCGCGGACGGTCAACAGGCTGGCGTCGCCTGGACCGGCGCCGACGAAGCTCACCCGCCCGGCGGGCTGGGCGGTCGGCGCGGTCGTGGCGGGGGACGTGGGCATCGCGGAGGTGGTGGACACGCTCTTCCTTGCTGTGATCGGTGGCGGAGTCTCGTGCAGGTTGTTGCTCATGAGGTGGTCACCGATCCCATGAGCTGATCGGCGCCCTCGGCCAGCAGCTCCTCGGCGAGACGACGCCCGAGGGCGGCGGCTTCCGTGGGAGCACCGGAGGCGGAACGTCGGATGACGGGGTTGCCGGAGAGGTCTCCGACGACGGCGCGCAGCCAGAGCTCGTCCCCGTCGTCCCCCCAGACGACGTCGGCGAGGGCTCCGACCGGAGCGCTGCACCCGGCCTCGAGGGTGGCGAGGAGGGTGCGCTCGGCCGTGACGGCGGCCCGGGTGTCGGGATCGTCGAGCACGGCGAGCAGTGCGGTGGTCGCGTCGTCATCGGCGCGGCACTCGCACGCGAGGGCTCCCTGTCCGGGAGCCGGCAGCATCTGGAGGGGGTCGAGGACCTCGGTGGCCTCGTCGGCGCGGCCCAGGCGCAGCAGGCCGGCGCGGGCGAGCACGATCGCGTCGAGCTCGCCGCCGGTGACCTTGCCGATGCGGGTGTCGACGTTGCCGCGCAGCTCGGCGATCTCGATGCCGAGCCCGAGGGCGTTCAGCTGGCTGACCCGGCGGGGGCTGCCGGTGCCGACCCGGGCGCCGCGGGGCAGCTCGCCGAGGGTGAGGCCGTCGCGGGCGATCAGGACGTCGCGGGGGTCCTCGCGCACCGGCACGGCGGCCAGGGTGAGGCCCTCGGCGGCGCCGGTGGGCAGGTCCTTGAGCGAGTGCACGGCGAAGTCGACCGTGCCGTCGAGCACGGCCTCGCGGACGGCCGCGACGAAGACGCCGGTGCCGCCGATCTGGGCCAGCGGAGCGCTGGAGCGATCACCGTAGGTGGAGATCTCGACGAGCTCGACCTCGACGCCGTGCGCCTCGCGGAGGCGGTCGGCGACCCAGCCGGACTGGGTGGTGGCGAGCTTGCTGGCGCGGGTTCCGAGACGGATCACGCGGGGTCACCTCCGGGGTCGGTGACGGCGCTGACGGCCGAGGGGTCGAGCTGGAACAGGTGGGCCAGCGCGTCGGCGTAGGTGAGGTTCTCGGGGCCCTCGACGAGCTCCTTGACGCGCACCGTGGGCTGGTGGATCAGCTTCTCGGCGACACGGCGCATCGCGCGGCGGACCTCGTCGAGCTGGGCGTCGTCGAGGCCGGACAGCCGGCTTTGCAGGCGCGCGGTCTCGGAGCTGACGACCTCGGTGGCCATGCTGCGCAGCGCGACGACCGTGGGCGTGACCTTCGCCTGCTGGCGGCTGGCCAGGAACGAGTCGACCTCGGACTGCACGATCTCGCGGACCTGCTCGACGTCCTCGGCGACGGAGTCGGCGGTGGCGTGGGCGGCCAGGACCTCGATGTCGATGACGTCGACGTTCGGCAGGTCACGCACCTCGTGCGAGACGTCGCGCGGCAGCGCCAGGTCGATGACCGTGAGCGGGCGGCCGTCGCTCATGGCGCGCTCGATCCGCTCGGTGTCGAAGACGACGCCCGCGGCTCCGGTGCAGGTGATGAGCACGTCGGCGGCGGAGAGCTCGACGTCGAGCGACTCCCAGCGGACCGCGCTGACGCCGTGGCTGGCGACGAGCTCGAAGGCGCGCTGGAACGTGCGGTTCGCGACCCAGATCCGCGACGGCTCGACGCCGCGCTCGATCAGGGTGCGCACGGCGAGCAGGCTCATCGTGCCGGCGCCGGCGACGAGGAAGCGGGCCTGCGGATCGGTGACCGCGTCGCCCGCGGCACCGAGGGCGGCGGTGACCAGCGACGGCGCGAGGCGGTCGATGCCGGTCTCGGCGTGACCGCGCTTGCCGATGCGCAGGGCCTGCTGGAAGAGCGTGTTGAGGCTGGTGCCGGCGGTGGCCTCGGCCTGGGACTGGTGCAGCGTGGAGCGCACCTGGCCGAGGATCTGGCTCTCGCCCAGGATCATCGAGTCGAGTCCGGCGGCCACGCGGAACAGGTGGGCCACGGCGGCCTGGTCGTAGTGCACGTAGACGTACGGCAGCAGGGCCTCGCGACGCAGTCCGGCCATGTCGGCCAGCAGCTGCGTGACCTCCTCGACCGAGCCGTGGAAGCGGTCGGCCTCGACGTAGACCTCGACGCGGTTGCACGTGGAGATGACGGCCGACTCGGTGACGGCCGGGACGTCGAGCGCCAGGTGCGACAGCTTGACGGCCGCATCGGTGTCGAGGGAGGCCTGCTCGAGCAGGTCGACGGGCGCCGACCGGTGGGACAGTCCGACGACGAGAACGCTCATGCCGTCACCCCCGAGGAGAGGCGACGGTACGGGCGTGCCGGCATGAGGTGCCGTTGGTTCACTCGCTGACGCTCGTTCATGCGAGCACCTCCGTGCTGGGAGCCGCCTGCCGGCGGTGGGCGTGGTAGCCCAGGATCTGCAGCTCGGCGGCGACGTCGACCTGGCGGAGATCGACCTCGGCGGGGACCTGCAGCGCGGTGGGCGCGAAGTTCAGGATGCTGCTGATGCCGGCGGCGACGAGGGCGTCCGCGACGCTCTGCGCGGCGGCGGGCGGGGTGGCGATGATGCCCAGCGAGACCTCGTCGCGCACGACGATGGCCGCCAGGTCGTCGATCGAGAGCACTTCGTGACCGCCGACGTCGGTGCCGATCAGTTCGGGGTCGGCGTCGACGATCGCGGCGACCTTGACGCCCCGGGCGCCGAAGCCCTGGTAGGCGGCGAGGGCCGTGCCGAGGTGGCCGGCGCCGACGATGACGACGGGCCAGGGCTGGGTCTGGCCGACGACGGTGGCGATGTGACCGGCCAGGAAGCGGACGTCGTAGCCGACGCCGCGGGTGCCGTAGGAGCCCAGGTGCGAGAGGTCCTTGCGGACGATCGCGGAGTTCACGCCGGCCGCGGTGGCCAGGTGCTCGGACGAGCAGACGTCGGTCCCTCGCTCCGCGAGCTCATCGAGAGCACGCAGGTACAGCGGGAGCCGGGCGACGGTGGCGTCGGGGATCCCAGCGGGGCTGCGAAGAATGGTCACGATGCTCCTGCGCCGCGGAATGACGGGAATTTTGGGCCGTGGCGCGCCGTCAGTCTAAGAGTTTGGGAACCCTTTCACAAAATCGGCGACGACGACGCGGCCCGTTCAGCGGTTACCGGTGGGGAGCCCGTCGACCGCCCCGGTGATGCGGTTCCACAGGAATGGGGCGAGCGTCCGGGTGAACGTCGCGGTGAAATGGTGACGGTCGCGATAGACGTTCACGCCGCCGATCATCGCGGGGCAGACGTCCTCGAGGCAGTAGAAGTCGGTCATGTCGATCCGGTGCGCACCGTCGGTCATCCGGGCCGCCTCGCCGAACGGGTCGCCGTACGGGAACGCGTCCTCACGCGGGACCGAGCACGTGGTCTCGTCCCACGAGTCGACGCGGTCCAGGCACTTCGCCGGCGGGGTGCCGTTGTCGGGGTTGTCGACGAGCGCGGCCACCGGGATGCCCAGCTTCGTCCCGCGGGTCCACGCCTCCGAGAGCGCCTTCGCCTGCTGCGTGCGCGAGCCCGCGAGGTTGCGCGAGTAGCCGGTGGTGACGATCAGGTCGATGTCGTCGCGGTTCTGCCCGAGCCACTCCTCGACGTTGCCGCGCCACGCGGGACACGTGTCGAGGACCTCGGGAACGGCGGTGCGGCCCGGCAGGTCGGTCGACCAGGCGCAGCCGCCCTTGAGGTGGGTGGTCAGCGAGAGCTCGCCGATCTCGGCCAGGCGCACGAAGGCGGGCAGCATGGCCCGCGCGTGGGAGTCGCCCAGCAGCACGACGTGGGGCCGGTCGCCGGAGCGCTCGCCGAACTCGCACGACTTGAGCTCGACCTGCTCGTTCTTGCCCCAGCACTCGCTGCGGCCGCCCCAGTCGCGACTGACGTCGGGCCCGGCGGGGACGCGCATCGTGGCGAGGTCGGGGTTCTCGCACTCCCCCGCCGGTGGCATCGAGCCGGCGCCGAAGCAGTCGGGCATGTCGGCGTTGACGCGCGCTGTCAGCTGCTCGGCACGCTCCTCCTGCGCGCGGCCGGCCTGCCAGCCGTACGCGGCGACTCCCACGACCACGGCCGCGGCGGTCAGCGAGCCGATCGCGGTGACGAAGGGCCGACGGATGCCGAAGCGCGTGCCGAAGCGGATCGGGTTCTCGACGAAGCGCATCGTGAGCCAGGCCAGGACGAAGGTCGCGACGAGGATGCCCACGCGCGGCCACAGGCCCATCTCGCCGTCGAGGATCTCGGGCAGCAGGATGATCGGCGGCCAGTGCCACAGGTACATCGAGTACGAGAGGTCGCCCGTGGCCTGCACGGGCCGCCACGAGACCAGAGGCGCCGGCGAGAGGCGCCCCGCGGGGGTGCCGGCCGCGATCACGAGCAGGGTCGCCAGCACCGGCGCGATCGCGGCGGTGCCGGGGAACGGCGTGCTCTCGTCGTAGACGTAGGAGCACACGGCGATCACGCCGAAGCCGATCCACGAGGCGGCGATCGCGGTGCGGCGCGGCAGCCGGATCCGGTCGACGAGGGCCACCGCGAACACGGCGCCAGCGCCGAACTGCCAGGCCCGCGCCGGCGTCGCGAAGTAGGCCAGCTGCGGGTGCTGCGCGGTGAGCCACAGCGAGTAAAGGAAGCTCGCGAGCGTCACGACCGACAGCACGACCACGACGGCCCGCTTCCGGGACAGCCCGCCGAAGCGGCGCGCGAGCGCGAGGGCGCCGATGATCAGCAGCGGCCAGACGAGGTAGAACTGCTCCTCCACCGAGAGGGTCCAGTAGTGCTGGACGGCGGACGGGACACCGTCTGCGGCGAGGTAGTCGACCGAGTCGATCGCCAGGACCCAGTTCTCGACGTACAGGGTCGAGCCGACGATCTCGCGGAAGTTCTGCGTCCACTGGGCCGGCGGCAGCCACAGCAGCACGCCGATGGACGTCACGAACAGCACGAGGTACGCCGCCGGCAGCAGGCGCCGGGCGCGTCGGGCCCAGAACTGGGCGAGGTCGACGCGGTCCTGGCGCTCGACCTCGCGCATCAGGTGGCTCGTGATGAGGAAGCCGGAGATGACGAAGAAGACGTCGACGCCGATGTAGCCGCCGCTCAGGCGGCCGGGCCACAGGTGGAAGCCGACGACCGCCAGGACGGCGACGGCCCGCAGGGCCTGGATCTCGGGACGCATCAATTCAGCGGCTGCGGCGGAACAGGCCGCGGCGCTCGTTCCCCGACTCGAGCTCGGCCACCCGAGCCTCGAGCTTCTTCGCCCGAGCCTCCGCCTGGGCGATGCCCTGGTGCGCCGAGCGCGCCGCGTTCCAGACGCGCAGGTCCATCAGCTCGGGCTCGGTGGAGCGGGGGCGGACGACGAGACCCGGACGCACGTCGACCTGCGCCACGGCGCGGTCGAACGGCGCCTCACCGGCCGGGAGGTCCAGCGAGTGGCGCAGGCCGTGCTTCTCCAGGAAGCCGGCGAAGCGGGCCAGGCGCTCGGGGTGGCCCTGCACGAGTCGGGTGTAGTCCGACCGCTCGAAGAGACGCTCGGGGGTGTCCTCGCGGCGGTGCTCCGTGACCTGCGTGTGCGGGATCTCGAAGTACTCGCACAGCTCGCGGGTGCGGCTGTCGTGGACGATGACGTGCGCCGGCGTGCCCGACAGGAGCGAGGCGATGTTGCCGTGGATGCGGTGGCCCACCGTGAACTCACGGTCGGCCATCGACTGGATCCACGTGGGGGCGTGGCAATGGAAGACCGCCTTGTTCTCCAGGAACGCGTGGTGGCGGATGGAGCCGGGGTAACCCGGGGACGTCGACTTCACCGTGGGACCGCCGAGCATCGCGTCGAGGTCGTTGACCTGCTGCGCGACGTACTCGGTGCGGGGGTGGCGGTCGAAGACGTCCTCGACCCAGCCCTTGGGGATTCGCACGTGCGGCGTGAGGTTGAGGCTCACCTTGGTGTGCTCGTCGAACGCCGGCGCGGTGTCGCGGATCCGCAGGTCGGCCCCGCGCAGGAACATCGAGGGGCAGCCGATGACGTCGACCTCGGAGAAGCCGAGGTCGGACAGGTAGGCGGCGGTGCGCTCGCCGCGCACGCCGATCGACGGGCCCCGCGACAGGACCGCGCGCATGAAGCGCTGGGCGGCGGCGTCGACCTCGTCGGAGCGCTCCGGCGTCCCGTCGAGCTGGAACTGCCCGCCGACGCCGAGGATCGTGACCGGGACGGTAAGCCCCTCGATCGCCGACGTGAGGGCGGTGAGCTGCGGGAGGTAGCCGCGGCGGAACGCGTTCGCCAGCGGGATCACGACGTGCCGCTCCTCCTCGTTGAGGCGGTCGACGCTGCGCATGAGGGTGTTCAGGTTGTTCGCCTCGACGTCGACACCGTCGACCATCACCGAGCGCTGCGCGGACGCGGCGAAGATGAGGTTGCCGGAGTTCTTGCCACAGCCGACACGGAAGACCTTCATCGACGGAGGGTTCATCGGGTCGACGTAACGGCGGACGTAGATGCGATCTGACACGCCTTGAAGTTTCCCTGACTGCGGCAAGGAACGCTAATGCGCCCCGCGGCGGCGGCCGTCGCGGCGGCTCAGCCGCGGGCGAGCGCCGCGCGCAGACGCGCCGGATCGACGCGCCAGAAGTCGTGCTGGCGCCCGTCGACGAACGTCACCGGCACCTGGTCGGTGAACCGCTGCCGCAGGTCGGGGTCGGCGTCGATGTCCACGCGCGTCCAGGTGTCGCCGGTCTCGGCCACGAGCTGGGCCACGACCTGCTCGGCGGCCTCGCACAGGTGGCACCCCTCGCGGGAGTACACCACCACGCGGGCGTCCTCGGCGTGCGCGATGCTCATGCCGGCTCCCCCGAGA
>NZ_DLNK01000005.1:426199-610817 GCF_002476985.1 Aeromicrobium sp. UBA7512 | reverse complement strand
AAACCCGGGTCGGTCACGATGCGCGCTACGTTTTCCCGCGGCCAGTTTCCGGACCCCCAACAGGAGTTCCTGGCGTTAACCGCTTCGGTCTGCGCTCCGCTGCGCTGTTCGGCGCAACAAGAAGAACACTACCCATACGATCCCAGCGAGGGCAAACCGGGGTCGGGGTGCCCTGCGTCACACCCGAGATTCCGGGCCAAAACGACCACGCCCGCTCCCCCGGGACACGCCGACCGCGCCGGCGCCGGCGTCAGACCAGCGGCCGCCACGGGCTCAGGAGACGCTCGTAGAGCCGGGCGATCGTGGGCCGGTCGCGCCAGGCCTGGACGTCGAGGACCTGGGCGCTCTGGGCGTCGCGCTCGAAGATGCGGCTCATGCCCTCCGCGAGTCCGTCATCGAGGATCTCGAGGTTGATCTCGTAGTTCCCCGTCAGGCTCAGACGGTCGATGTTGGCAGTGCCGATGGTCGACCACTCGCCATCGACCGTCATCGTCTTCGCGTGCACCATGTGGTCGCTGTAGCGCAGGATCTCCACTCCGGCGTCGAGCAGCTGGCCGAAGTAGCCGCGCGCGACGAAGTCGGCGACGACGTGGTTCGAGACCTTCGGGACGAGGATACGCACCTGCACGCCGCGACGGCTGGCGTCGACGAGTCCTTGCAGGATGTTCTTGTCGGGGATGAAGTACGCCTGCGTGATCTCGATGGACTTCGTCGCCCGGTCGATCGCCTCGAGGTACATCCCACGGATCGGGTAGATGAGCTGCCGGGGCACGTTGCGGTGAGCGCGCACGTGCGGGTCCCAGGTGGACTCGGAGAGGGGCGTCATCGACTCGTGCGGACGCACATCGTTCCAGAAGTCGATGAAGGCGTTCTCCAGGTCCCACACCGCCGGACCGGTGACCGCGACGTGGGTGTCGCGCCACTCGTCGGCGTAGAGGCTGCCGATGTTGTAGCCCCCGACGAACCCGATGGCGTCGTCGACCACGAGGATCTTGCGGTGGTTGCGGCCCCAGGCGCGAGGGCTGAAGAACGCCAGCCGGTGCGGCAGGATCGGGTAGCGCATCATGTGCACCCCGTGGCCGAATCGGAAGAACGCGGGCGGCACCACGAGGTTGGCGAAGCCGTCGTAGATCACGCAGACCTCGACGCCGCGGTCGGCCGCGTCGCGCAGGGCGCGGCGGAACCGGCGGCCCATCTCGTCGCCCTTGATGATGTAGGACTCCAGCAGGATCCGCCGGCGCGCGCCGGCGATCGCGGCGAGCATGTCGTCGTACAGCGCCTCCCCCGAGACGTACACCTGCACCTCGTTGCCGCCACCGATCGTGAAGTGCTCGGCCTCGATCCGCGGGAGCGGCTCGGTGCCCTTGCCACGCATCCGCTTGCGGATGGAGGTGGCGGTCATCAGCGAGACGACGGCACCCAGCTGCACCAACAGGCTGCCGATCAGGAAGCGGCGGAACAGGCCGCGTGGGGGTGACGACCGGAAGCGCATGGCGCTCAGCCTAGGTGGTCTCAGACGAAGACGGCGACAGGGCGCGCGCCGGCGCCGGCCGCCTCGTACAGCGCGAGGAAGGAACCGTCGGGGGCGAACATCGCCACCGGGCCCTCGGCCGGGAGGGCAACCGCCGGGAGGGCGCGGCCGAACCGCACGTCGCGGGCCTGGTCCTCGTCGAGGTCCAGGCCGGGGAACGCGGCCCGCGCGGCGTCGTCGAGTCCGACCATGTCGAACGACTGGGCCAGCTGGTCGAGGGTGCGGGCCTGGTCGAGGCCGAAGCCGCCCACGCGCGTGCGGCGCAGGCTGGTGAGGTGTCCGCCGACGCCCAGCGCGCGACCGAGGTCACGCGCGAGGGCACGCACGTACGTGCCGCTCGAGCACACCACGCGCACGTGGGCGAAGGCGCGCTCGCCGGGCTCGAACCCGGTCAGCTCGAAGGTCTCCACCGTCACGGCGCGTGCCTTGAGCTGGACCTCCTCGCCCGACCGCACGCGCGCGTAGGCACGCTTGCCGTCGACCTTGATGGCCGAGACGGCCGAGGGCACCTGCTCGATCGCGCCGGTCAGCGGTGCGATCTCGCGCAGGACGTCGTCGGCGGTGACGGCCGACGCATCGGCCACCGACGTCTCGTCGCCCTGGGCGTCGTCCGTGACGGTCGTGGCACCCAGCGCGATGGTGGCGAGGTACTCCTTGTCGGCGCCGGCCACGTGGCCGAGCAGCCGGGTGGCGCGGTTGACCCCGAGCACGAGCACGCCCGTGGCCATGGGATCGAGCGTGCCGGCGTGGCCGACCTTGCGCGTGCCGGCGAGCCGTCGCGTGCGCGCGACCACGTCGTGCGAGGTCCAGTCGATCGGCTTGTCGACGACGACCAGGCCCGAGGCCGTGGTCGCGGCGCGCCGCTCGCGTTGCTGCGAGTCGGCGTGCCGCGACCCCGGAACCTCACTGCTCAGTGGACTCGTCCTCGTCCTCGCGCTGCTTGTACGGCTCGGGCTCGCCGGCGTACGCGGCGCCCTGGGCCGCCTCGGCGACGCGCGCATCGGACTCGCGGGCCTTGGCCAGCAGGTCCTCGATCTCGCGCGCCGTCTCGGGGACGGAGTCCAGGAAGAACTCCAGGGACGGCGTGTGCCGCGCCCCGAGCTGCTTGCCGACCTCGGAGCGGATCAGGCCCGTGGCGCTGACCAGCGCCGCGGCGGTGTCCTCCCGGGAGCGGTCGTCGCCCATCACGGTGTAGAAGATCGACGCGTGCTGACCGTCGCCGGTCAGCCGCACGTCCGTGATGGTGACGAAGCCGAGCCGCGGGTCCTTGACCCGCCGCTCGAGCATCGTCGCCACGATCTCCTTGATGCGATCGGACTTCTTCGCCTGACGAGGGCTTGCCACGGTCAGTCCCGCTTCTTCTCGACCAGCTCGAAGGCCTCGATGGTGTCCCCGACCTTGATGTCGGAGTACGAGACCACGACACCGCACTCGAAGCCCTCGCGGACCTCGGACGCGTCGTCCTTCTCACGGCGCAGCGACAGGACGTCGAGGTTGTCGGCCACGACCGAGCCGTCCCGCACGATGCGAACCTTCGCATTGCGCCGGATGGAGCCGCTGGTGACCATGCAGCCCGCGATGTTGCCGCCCTTGACCTTGCTCGAGCGGAAGATGTCGCGGATCTCGGCGGTACCGAGCTGCTGCTCCTCGTAGATCGGCTTGAGCATGCCCTTGAGGGCCGCCTCGATCTCGTCGATCGCCTGGTAGATGACCGAGTAGTACTTGATCTCGACACCCTCGCGGTCGGCCAGCTCCGTCGCCTTGCCCTGCGGGCGGACGTTGTAGCCGATGATGACCGCGTTGGAGGCCGCCGCCAGGTTGACGTCGGTCTCGGTGATGGCGCCGACACCACGGTCGATGACCCGCAGCGAGACCTCGTCGCCGATGTCGATGCCGGCCAGCGAGTCCTCGAGGGCCTCGACCGAACCAGCGCCGTCGCCCTTGAGGATGAGCAGCAGCTCGTCGGCCTCGCCCTTCTCCATCGAGGACATGAAGTCCTCAAGCGTGCGACGACCGGAGCGCTTCGCCAGCAGGGCGTTGCGCTCGCGCGCCTCGCGCTTCTCGGCGATCTGACGGGCGATGCGGTCGTCCTCGACCACCATGAAGTTGTCACCCGCACCGGGCACGGCCGTCAGGCCGAGCACGAGCGCCGGACGCGACGGGGTCGCCTCCTCGATGTTGTCGCCGAACTCGTCGAGCATCGCGCGGACACGGCCGAAGGCCGGACCGGCGACGAGCGAGTCGCCGACGCGCAGCGTGCCGCGCTGGACCAGCACGGTGGCCACGGGGCCACGACCGCGGTCGAGGTGAGCCTCGATCGCGAGGCCCTCGGCCCGCTGGTTCGGGTTGGCGCGCAGGTCGAGCTCCGCGTCCGCGGTGAGCACGATCGACTCGAGCAGGGCGTCGAGGCCCAGCTCGGCCTTGGCCGAGACGTCGACGAACATCGTGTCGCCGCCGTACTCCTCGGGCACCAGGCCGTACTCGGTCAGCTGACCGCGGACCTTGGTCGAATCGGCGCCTTCCTTGTCGATCTTGTTGACCGCGACGACGATCGGCACACCGGCGGCCTTGGCGTGGTTGAGCGCCTCGACCGTCTGGGGCATGACGCCGTCGTCGGCCGCGACCACGAGGATCGCGATGTCGGTCGCCTGGGCACCACGGGCACGCATGGCGGTGAACGCCTCGTGGCCCGGGGTGTCGATGAAGGTGATGCGACGCTCGTTGCCGTCGACCTCGGTGGCGACCTGGTAGGCGCCGATCGACTGCGTGATGCCGCCGGCCTCCTTGGCCGCCACGTTGGCCTTGCGCAGCGCGTCGAGCAGCTTCGTCTTGCCGTGGTCGACGTGACCCATGACGGTGACGACCGGCGGGCGGGCCGCGAGATCCTCCTCGTCGCCCTCGTCCTCGCCGAACTCCAGCGAGAAGGACTCGAGCAGCTCGCGGTCCTCGTCCTCGGGCGAGACGACCTGGACGTCGTAGTTCAGCTCCTCACCGAGCAGCTGCAGCGTCTCGTCGTTGACCGACTGCGTCGCGGTCACCATCTCGCCCATGTGGAACAGCACCTGGACGAGCGATGCCGCGTCGACGCCGACCTTGTCGGCGAAGTCGGTCAGCGAGGCGCCGCGCGCCAGGCGCACGATCTGGCCGTCGCCCTTGCGGACGCGCACGCCGCCGATCGACGGCGCCTGCATCTGGTCGAATTCCTGACGCTTCGCGCGCTTGCTCTTGCGACCACGGCGCACCGGACCACCGGCGCGACCGAAGGCACCCTGGGTGCCGCCGCGCTGGTTGCGACCGGGACCGCCGCCACCGGGGCGACCGCCACCGGGAGGGCCGCTGAAGCCACCGGGACGCGCAGCGCCACCGGCGCCACCGCCGCCACCGGGACGGCCACCGCCGCCGGGACGACCGGGACCGCCGGCGCGACCGCCGGGACCGGGACGCGCACCGGGGCGCGCGGGCCCGACCGACGACTGCTTGGGCATCATCGCGGGGTTGGGGCGAGGCATGCCCGGACGTGCCGGGGCACCGCCCTCACGTGCGGCAGGCGGCCGCGGTGCGCGGTCCTGCTGCATGCCCTGCTTGGACGAGAACGGGTTGTTGCCCGGACGCGCGGCAGGCGTGCGCGGACCGGGACGGGGACCGCCGCCGGTGGGCAGGCCACCGGCCTGGCCCGGACGGGGAGCCGGCGCTGGAGCGGGACCCGGGCGCGGGCCCGGGGTACGCGTCGGCGCGGGAGCCGCCGCGGCGGGAGCCTCGGGCGCCGGTGCCTCAGGCGCTGCCGGGGCGGGACCCTCGACGACCTGGGGAGCCGGGGCGGGAGCCTCGGGGGTGGGCGCCTGTGCCGGACCCGGCTTCGGCGCGGTGGGGGCCGACGGGGCGGCCGGCGATGCGGCGACCTCGGCGGACGTGGACTCGGGGGTCTTCTGGGGTGCCTGGGGCGCCGCCGGCTTGGCGGGGGCCTTCTTGGCACCCTTCTTGGCGCCCTGCTCGCGCAGGCGGTCGCCGTGCTCCTCCTTCAGACGGCGCACGACTGGCGCCTCGACGGTGGAGGACGCCGACTTCACGTACTCGCCCATCTCCTTGAGGGTGGACAGGACGACCTTGCTCTCGACACCGAGCTCGCGTGCGAGCTCGTGGACTCTGACAGCCACTCTTCTCCTTCAGGGATCCGGCCCCGAAGGAGGCACGGATCAGTTGTTGACGTACAGGCTCATTGCGCGGTGCATCTTCATTGCGCAGTACTCATCGAGTGCTCATGAGCGTGTGCTCCGATTTCCGTTTCGAGCGGCACCGGTCGGTGCCACAGTGGTCAGGCTCTGCTGTGGGCCTCGGCTCGCACCCAGGCGGCGACAGCGTCGGTGTCGAGGGGGCCTTCGAGACGAAGGGCCCTGACGAACGCTCGCCGGTCAAGAGCGAGTTGCAGGCACCGTTCCGCGGGGTGCAGATGCGCACCGCGGCCCGGCCGAGATCCGTCTGGGTCGGGCTCCACGGTGCTTCCCGCGGGGCTCCGGCCGGCGACGACTCTCACCAGGGTGGACTTCTCCGCACGCTGACGACAGCCGACGCACGTACGAATCACCACAGTCCAGTCTAGCGGCTCTACCGAGTGGACGCCGAATCGCCACCCGGCGTGGGTGCCGTGTCGGGCCGGATGTCGATCCGCCAACCGGTCAGCTTCGCTGCGAGGCGGGCATTCTGGCCCTCCTTGCCGATCGCGAGCGACAGCTGGAAGTCGGGGACGACGACGCGGGCGGAGCGCGTGGCCTCGTCGACGATCGTGACCCCCTTCACCTGCGCCGGGGACAGCGCGTAGGCGATGAACTCGGCCGGGTTCTCGCTGAAGTCGACGATGTCGATCTTCTCCCCGTGCAGCTCGGTCATGACCGCGCGCACGCGCTGGCCCATCGGGCCGATGCAGGCGCCCTTGGGGTTCACACCGGCGGCGGTGGCGTGCACGGCGATCTTCGTGCGGTGGCCGGCCTCGCGGGCGATGGCCGCGATCTCGACCGAGCCGTCGGCGATCTCGGGCGACTCCAGCGCGAACAGCAACTTCACCAGGTTCGGGTGCGTGCGCGACACCTTCACGCGCGGACCGCGCAGGCCGCGCTCGACCTCGTAGACGTAGGCCTTGATGCGCTCGCCGTGGGCGTACCGCTCCTCGGGGACCCGCTCGTTCAGCGGCAGCACGGCCTCGATCGAGCCGAGGTCGATGAACACGTCGCCGGGCGAGCGGCCCTGCTGGATCACGCCGGAGACGATGTCGCCGACCTTGCCGGAGAACTCACCGAACTTGCGCTCGTCCTCGACGTCGCGGATCCGCTGCATGATCAGCTGGCGCGCGACGGACGCGGCGAAGCGGCCGAAGTCCTCGGGGGTGTCGTCGAACTCCTCGGTGAACGTGGCGGCGGGCGTCTCGCCGTCCTCGGACGGGGCCGCCTCGAGGCGCTCGCGCGCCCACACCGTGACGTGACCGGTCTTGCGGTCGAGCTCGACCCTCGCGTGCTGCTGGGCACCCGCGGTCTTGTGGTACGCCGAGAGCAGCGCGGTCTCGATCGCGTCGACGACGAGGTCGAAGCCGATCCCCTTCTCGCGCTCCAGCATCCGCAGCGCGGACATGTCGATGTCCATCAGACGTCCTTCCGGTTCAGCTCGATCTGCACGACGGCCTTGACGATCTCGTCGTACGGGAAGCGGGTGGTGTCGCCCTTGACGGCCAGGTCGACCCCGGTGTCGTCGCTGGCGCGGATGCGGGCCTCGAAGCGCTCGCCGTCGACCAGCTCGACGGCCACGACGCGGCCGGCGTTGCGGCGCCAGTGGCGCGGTTCGAGGAGGGGGCGGTCGACGCCGCGCGACGCGACCTCGAGCGTGTAGCGGCTCTCGCCCATGACGTCGGACTCGTCGAGGGCCGCGGAGACGGCGCGCGTGACCTGGGCGATCGTGTCGATGTCGACGCCGCCGTCGCGGTCGACGGCGACCAGCAGGCGGCGGTTCTCGTTCTTGCCGAGCAGCTCGACCTCGTCGAGGTCGAGGCCGAGGGGGGTGACGACGGGTTCGAGGAGACTCGATATCCGGTCCGTGGGGGAAGTGGTCATCGGGTGCTCCTGTTCAGTTGTCTTCGGTACTGCCCCACCCTAGCGAAGAGGTCGCGGTCGGTAGTCTGCGGTCGTGAGCAGCCGACGCGTCGTGATCGCCGCCGCGGGCGGAGCGGCCGTGGGTCTGGCCGGGCTGTTCGTCACCGACACCTTCGACGACGCCCTGCGCGCCGTCGGCGCGACACCCAAGCCGCTCCCCCGGCCCGAGGACACCTCGCTCATGCGGGCTGTCATCGAGGACCAGCAGCGTGTGCTGGCCGTCGCCCGCGGTGCCGCGAACGCGCCCGCGGTCACGCTGCTCTCCGCCCAGCTGGAGCAGCTGGGCGCGACGCCCGGCACGGGGACCGGCGCCGGTGATCTCGGTGCCGCCCTGCGCACCGCGTCCCGCCACCGGGCCATCGACGCCCGCGCGGCCATCGCGCCGGAGTTCGCCCAGGTGCTCGCGGCGATGTCCGCCGGCCTCGCCCAAGCGGTGGCGCTGACATGAGCACGGCGACCGAGCTGCGCCTCACGCAGCGCTGGCTGGCCCTCGAGCACGAGGCGATCTGGACCTTGGGCCTCGTGGGCGCCCGCGTCCCCGCGCTGGCCGACGCCGCGGAAGACGCGCTCGCGGCCCACTCGACCGTCCGCGACCGCCTCGGCGACGTGGTCCGGGAGCTCGGCGGCTCCCCCGTGGCCACCCAGCCGTCCTACGACGTCCCCGAGCCCACGAACGCGAAGGCGGCTCGCGCGCTGGTGCGCGACGTGGAGGCGCGCATCGCCGCGGCGTGCGTGCGACTCGTCGCCGCCACCGCCGACCAGGCCCGCGACCGAGCGGTACGCGGCCTGCGCGCGGCCGCGGTGGCCGAGGTGCGCTGGGGCGGCGAGCCGCAGCCCTTCCCCGGCCTCGACTGACGTGCCCGGGCGCGTCAGGCGCGGGCGGTGAGGGTGGCGACGAGCTCGCCCACGGGCACGTCGGTGCGCTCGCCGGTGGCACGGTCCTTGAGCTCGACGACGCCGTCGGCCAGGCCCTTGCCCACCACGACGATCGTCGGCACGCCGATCAGCTCGGCGTCCTTGAACTTCACGCCCGGCGACATCTTCGGACGGTCGTCGTAGAGCACGTCGAAGCCGGCCGTCTCGAGGTCGGCGACGATGGCGTCGGCGCCCTCGAACAGCTCGGGCGCCTTGCCCGCGACGACGAGGTGGACGTCGAACGGCGCGACCTCCTTGGGCCAGACGATGCCCGACTCGTCGTACGAGCCCTCGACCACGGCGGCCACGGCGCGCGAGACGCCGACGCCGTAGGAGCCCATCGTGACGGTGACGAGCTTGCCGTTCTCGTCGAGCACCTGCAGGCCGAGCCGCTCGGCGTACTTGCGCCCGAGCTGGAAGATGTGACCCATCTCCATGCCCCGGGCCAGCTCGAGCGGGCCCGAGCCGTCGGGCGCGGGATCCCCCGGACGCACCTCGGCGGCCTCGATCGTGCCGTCGGACGTGAAGTCGCGGCCGGCCACGAGGTCGAAGACGTGGGAGCCGTGCACGTCGGCGCCCGTGATCCAGCTGGAGCCGTCCACGACGCGCGGGTCGGTGAGGTAGCGGATGCCGGTGGCGTTCTCGGTGCCGAGCACGCCGGGGCCGATGTAGCCCTTGGCCAGCGCCGGGTACTTCGCGAACGCGGCGTCGTCGAAGGGCTCGATCTCGGCGGGCGACACCTGGGCCTCGAGCCGCTTCGTGTCGACCTCGCGGTCGCCGGGCAGGCCGATCGCCAGCGGCTCGGTGGAGCCGTCGGGGTGGCGCAGCATCACGAGGACGTTCTTGAGCGTGTCGGCGGCCGTCCACGGACGGTCGTCGCGCGGGAACGCCGCGTTCGCGTGGTCGACGAGGGTCTCGATCGTGGGCGTGTCGGGCGTCAGCTCCGCGTGCGCGCCGGGCAGTCCGTCGAACGCGATCGCGTCGGGTACCACGGTGGTCACGGCCTCGACGTTGGCCGCGTAGCCACCGGGCGAACGGACGAACGTGTCCTCGCCGGTCTCGGAGACGACGAGGAACTCCTCGCTCGCCGAGCCGCCCATCGCACCGGAGTCGGCCTGGACGATCACGTAGTCGAAGCCGAGCCGGTCGAACACACGGATGTAGGCGGCGCGGTGCGCCTGGTAGGCCTGCTCGAGGCCCTCGTCGGTGACGTCGAACGAGTACGAGTCCTTCATGATGAACTCGCGGCCGCGCAGGATGCCCGCGCGGGGTCGCGCCTCGTCGCGGTACTTCGTCTGGATCTGGTAGAGGATCGCGGGCAGGTCCTTGTAGGACGAGAACGTGTCCTTCACCAGCAGGGTGAACATCTCCTCGTGCGTGGGACCGAGCAGCATGTCGTTGCCGCGGCGGTCCTTCAGCCGGAAGAGGTTGTCGCCGTACTCGGTCCAGCGATCGGTGGCCTCGTAGGGGTCGCGCGGCAGCAGCGCCGGGAAACGCACCTCCTGGCCGCCGATCGCGGCCATCTCCTCACGGACGATCGCCTCGACCTTCGCCAGCACCCGCAGTCCCAGCGGCAGCCACGAGTAGATGCCGGGGGCGACGCGACGCACGTAGCCGGCGCGGACGAGCAGCTTGTGGCTCGGAACCTCGGCATCGGCGGGATCGTCGCGCAGGGTACGGAGGAACAGCTGACTCATGCGCATGGCACGAGGTTATCGGCTGGGGCACCGGCCGCCGTGGCCGCCCGACGGGTTCAGGAGCGGCCGGAGCGCGCGAGGTTCAGCGCCGCGCGGATCAGTGGCCACTGCAGCGGCAGCCGGGCGACGACGCCCACCTTGTAGGCCGGGGAGGCGCGGCGGCTGCCGACCACGTCGACCGCCATCTGCACGTTGGCCGGGAACACCGCGGCCAGCAGGCCCGCGGAAGCCAGCGCACCGACGCGGCGGGTGGGCGGAGCGATCACGGCGGCCGCGCAGACCAGCTCGGCCACGCCGGAGGCCAGCACGAGCTGGCGGTGACGCGGCAGGAAGCGCGGGACGATCCGCTCGAAGACCTCGGGTCGCACGAGGTGGATGACGCCGGACACGGCGAAGGGGACGGCGACGAGCGCCAGGTCGGTGCGGCGGGTCATGGGACCTCTCAGAGCAGGATCGAGGCGAACGTCTCGACGTGGCGGAAGCCCACACGCTGGTACGTGCGAAGAGCCGGGGTGTTGTGGGAGTTGACGTAGAGGGTGACGGCGGGCGCCACCGAGCGGCGCACCTGGCGGATCACCGAGGCGAGGGCCGGGGCGGCGACTCCCGTGCCTCGCAGGTCGGGGTGCACCCAGACCCCCTGGAGCTGGCACCCGGTGTCCGTCGCTGCGCCCACCTCGGTCTTGAACAGCACCGTGCCGTCCTCGATGATCGCGTAGGACCAGCCCATCGTCACGAGCTGGGTGACGCGGGCGCGGTAGCCGCTCGGCGAGCCCACCGACTCGGGATGGATCCCGACCTCCTCGGTGAACATCGCCACGCAGGCCGGGTAGAGCGTGTCGACCTGGTCGATCCCGACCGGACGCACCCGCGGGTCGAGCGGGACGTCGCTGTCGTGCTTGAGCACCATGAACGGCTGGTTGGGTCGCGGTGAGCGCGCGGGGCCCCACTCGTGCTTGACCCGGTCCCACAGGGGCAGGACGGCCTTGGCCGGGCCGACGAGCGAGCTCGGCTTGTGGCCGTGGGTGAGGAGCCGGTCGCTGAACGCGTCGATCGCCGCGGGCGTGGCCTGGGCCGGGACGACGTTGGCCCCGACGTGCAGCAGCGAGACGGCCTCGCCGTCCTCGAAGTAGCCCCACAGCTCGGCACCGAACCAGCGGCGGTCGAGCCGGGTCGAGTCGACGCGATGGCGCACGAACATGTCGACGAGCGGCTCACGATCGAGCACGTCGTGGATGAGGTCGAGGTCGGCTCGTCCCAACGGCCTCACGTAGGAGGACGTCGCTGCGGGCGGATCGCAGACCTCGGTCATGGCAAAAGCCTACCCGGGCGTCAGCCGACGGACCGAGGACTTCAGGAGACGGAGACGGACGCCGAGCCGCCGTCGACCGGCTCCATCGTCTCGGCGATGCGCATCGCCTCTTCGATGAGGGTCTCGACGATCTGGCTCTCGGGCACGGTCTTGATGACCTCGCCCTTGACGAAGATCTGGCCCTTGCCGTTGCCCGACGCGACGCCGAGATCGGCCTCGCGGGCCTCACCCGGACCGTTGACGACGCAGCCCATGACGGCGACGCGCAGCGGCACCTCGAGGCCGTCGAGACCGGCGGTGACCTGCTCGGCCAGCGTGTAGACGTCGACCTGGGCGCGCCCGCACGAGGGGCACGAGACGATCTCGAGCTTGCGCGGGCGCAGGTTGAGCGACTGGAGGATCTGGATGCCGACCTTGACCTCCTCGACCGGCGGGGCCGAGAGGGAGACGCGGATCGTGTCGCCGATGCCCTTGCTGAGCAGCGCGCCGAAGGCGGTGGCGCTCTTGATCGTGCCCTGGAAGGCCGGACCCGCCTCGGTGACGCCCAGGTGCAGCGGCCAGTCGCCACGCTCGGAGAGCATTTCGTAGGCGGCCACCATCACGACGGGGTCGTTGTGCTTGACCGAGATCTTGAAGTCGTGGAAGTCGTGCTCCTCGAAGAGCGAGGCCTCCCAGACGGCCGACTCGACGAGCGCCTCGGGCGTGGCCTTGCCGTACTTCTCCAGCAGGCGCTTGTCGAGCGAGCCCGCGTTGACGCCGATGCGCAGCGAGACGCCCGCGTCCTTGGCGGCCTTGGCGATCGCGCCGACCTGGTCGTCGAACTTGCGGATGTTGCCCGGGTTGACGCGGACCGCGGCGCAGCCGGCGTCGATCGCGGCGAACACGTACTTGGGCTGGAAGTGGATGTCGGCGATGACCGGGATCTGGGACTTCCTGGCGATCGCGGGCAGGGCCTCGGCATCGTCCTGGCTGGGGCACGCGACGCGCACGATGTCGCAGCCTGCGGCGGTCAGCTCGGCGATCTGCTGCAGCGTGGAGTTGATGTCCGACGTCAGCGTGGTGGTCATCGACTGGACCGAGATCGGGGCGTCACCGCCCACGTCGAGCGAGCCCACCTTGATCTTGCGGGTGGGACGGCGAGGGGCGAGCACCGGCGGCGGGGCCTCGGGCATTCCGAGGTCGACGCCGGTCACGAGAGCCTCACCGGATTGACGATGTCGGCATAGATCAGGACCACACCCATGACTATAAGGACGAGCCCAACCCCATAGGCGACCGGCAGCATCTTCGCGACGTCCACGAAGCCCGGATCGGGCCGTCCGCGCAGTCGCGCGAACGTGCGGCGGATCTGCTCCCAGAGGGCGCCGGCGATGTGGCCGCCGTCGAGCGGCAGCAGCGGGATCAGGTTGAACAGCCACAGGAAGAGGTTGAGGCTGGCCAGCAGGCTGATGAGGCGCTGGGTGCGTTCGGCCCACGTGGGGTCGTCGTACGTGACGAGCTCACCGGCGACCCGACTGGCGCCGACGACGCTGACCGGACCCTCGGCGTCCCGCTCGGCGCCGAAGGCCGCCTTGGCGACGTCGACCATGCGCGCCGGCAGGTGGACCAGCGCGTTCGCCGTGGCGCCGATCATGTCCCCCATCTGGACGACGACGAAGCCCGGGCCCTGCCGCTCGGTGACGAAGGTCGGGGAAACGCCGAGGAAGCCCACGTTCTCGGTGCGATCGGGGTCGTCGACGGCGGCCCGCGCGAGCACCGAGGTGTTCACCGTGACCTCGCGCTCGGCACCGTCGCGCTCGAACCCGATCGTGGCCTCGCTGTCGCCGTTGCGGCGGATCAGCGTGGTGACCTCGGTCCAGTCGTCGAGCGGCTCGCCGTTGAACGTCGTCAGGACATCGCCCGGCTCGAGACCAGCCTGGCGCGCCGGGGTGACGGGGTCGGCATCGGTGCACGCGCGGCCGGCCTCCGCGTCGGTGATCGCGCAGTCGGACACCGCCGAGACCGTGGTGGTGGGCGTGGGCACCCCGAACGCCATGAAGGAGATCGAGAACAGCACGGTGGCGATGAACAGGTTCACCGTGGGCCCGCCGGCCATGACGATGACCTTCTGCCACCACGGCTTGCGGTAGAACAGGCGGTCCTCGTCGGCCGGGTCGATGTCCTCGTACTCCGCGGCACGTGCGTCGGTGGCCATCTGGGTGAACAGGCCCGTGTTCGAGGAGCGCACGACGAGGTGGCCCTCGCGGTCGCGCTCCTCGCGCTCGGGCGGGAGCATGCCGACGAGCTTCACGAAGCCGCCGAGCGGGATGGCCTTGAGGCCGTACTCGGTCTCGCCGCGCTTGACCGACCACAGGGTGCGGCCGAAGCCGACGAAGTACTGCGTGACCTTGATGCCGAACTTCTTGGCGGGCCACATGTGCCCGACCTCGTGCAGCGCGATCGAGGCGGCCACGCCGATGAGGAAGAGGACGACTCCGAGGGCGTACATCATCGGCTGGTCACCTCGGCCCGTGCGGCGACGACCTCGCGAGCGCGAGCGCGGGCGCGGGCGTCGGACTCGAGAACCCGCTCGACCGACAGGTCGCCGGTGGCGGCGTCGGGGTCGGCGAGGTGGTCGTCGACGATCTCGGCGACGGTGTCGACGATGCCGAGGAAGTCGAGGTCGCCGGCCACGAAGGCGTCGACGCAGACCTCGTTGGCGGCGTTGAACACGGCTGGCGCGGTGCGACCGAACTCACCGGCGCGACGGGCGACGCGGATGGCGGGGAACGCCGTGTCGTCGAGCGGGAAGAACTCCCACGCGGTCCGCGAGCTCCAGTCGCAGGCAGGAACGGCGCCGGGAACGCGGCGCGGCCACGCCAGGCCGAGCGCGATCGGCAGCTTCATGTCGGGCGGGGACGCCTGGGCCATCGTGGAGCCGTCGACGAACTCCACCATCGAGTGGACCACCGACGTGGGGTGCACCACGACCTCGATCCGGTCGTAGCCGATCCCGAAGAGCAGGTGCGCCTCGATGACCTCGAGGCCCTTGTTGACGAGCGTGGCCGAGTTGATCGTGATGACCGGGCCCATGTCCCACGTGGGGTGCGCCGCCGCCTGCTCGGGCGTGACGTCGCGCAGCTCCTCACGGGTGCGGCCGCGGAACGGACCGCCGCTGGCGGTCAGCACGAGACGCCGCACGTCCTCGGGCTCCTCGCCCCGCAGGGCCTGGGCGAGCGCGGAGTGCTCGGAGTCCACCGGCACCAGCTGGCCCGGCTTCGCGGCGTCGAGCACCAGGTCGCCGCCGATGATGAGCGACTCCTTGTTGGCCAGCGCAAGCGTGGCGCCGGTCTCGAGCGCAGCCAGCGTGGGCATCAGTCCGACCGCTCCGGTCATGCCGTTGAGGACCGTGTCGGCGGGCACGCGCGCGGCCTGGACGGCCGCCTCGGGGCCGGTGACGAGCCGGGGCAGGCGATACTCCCCCGCCGACCAGCCGCGCCGCTGCGCCTCGGCGTAGAGGGCCAGCTGCACGTCCTGCGCGGAGGTGGCGTTGGCGACCGCGACCACCTCGACGCCGAACTCCAGCGCTTGGGACGCCAGGGTCGCCGGATCGGCGCCTCCGGCGGCCAGCGCCACCACGTCGAACCGGTCCGGATTGGCTCGCACCACGTCGAGCGCCTGCGTGCCGATCGACCCGGTGGAGCCCAGGACGACCACCCGCGAACTCATGGGCTCCATTGTGGCACCGGCGGACGAACGCGGGGTCGTCCCCCGCGAACCGGTCAGGTCAGCGTGCCACCGTGCAGGAGGGTGGCCAGCACGTCGCCGTACGCGCGCTCCATCCGCTCGCCGTAGTCGCCCTCGTCGTGCACGGCGGCCGGGGCCGGGTCGACGCGGCCGGCGCGCAGGACGAGGTCGAGCTCGTACTCCTCCTCGCCGTCGTGGATCGTGGCCGGATCGCCCTCGATCGCGAACGAGGCGTCGCTCGCGGGCTCGGCGCCCAGACGCACGACGGCGAGCACGCTCACGACCCAGGTGTGCCGGTCGGAGACGGAGAGCCGCACGGGCGCCCCGGCACGCAGGCCGAGGTCGCGGAGCCCGCCGGCGAGCGACGCCGACTCGTGCAGCAGCTGCGCGTACGAGAGCGAGCCGGTGGCCGTGACGAGCGCCAGCTCGTCGGCGCGCCCTGCGACGACGTGGGAGTCCAGCGCGCGGAAGGCGATGCTCTGCGGTCGTGTCATCAGATCCCCCTGAAGATCGGGTCGCGCTTCTCGGTGCGGGCCAGGGCCGCCTCCTTGACGTCCTCGCTGGCCCAGACGTCGGCGAAGCTCTGCGTGATGCGCTCGTCGTCGTCGGTCGAGCCGTTGAGGACGAGCTTGTTGTGGGCCAGCGTCAGCGGTGCGAGGCGGGCGATCTCGTGCGCCCACGCGATCGCGTCGTCGAGGGTTCCCGCGCGGTCGGCCAGGCCGCAGTCGAGCGCCTCGTCGCGGTCGATCGTGTCGGCGGCGAGCATGACGCGACGGGCGCGCCCGGTGCCGGCGAGGTCGGCCAGCGTGCGGATCGTCCAGGCATCGACCGCCATGCCGTTGCGCGCGGTGGGGACGGCGAACCTGGCCCTCTCGTCCACCACGCGCAGGTCGCACGCGATGGCGAGCTGCGTGCCCGCGCCGATCGCCGGGCCGTTGACGGCCGCGATGATCGGCACCGGCACCTTCGCGAGGTGGTGCAGCATCCGGTAGAGCGCCTCGATGAACTCGTCACCGTAGACGCCGTCGAGGTCGGCGCCGGCGCAGAAGGCCGACCCCTCCCCCGTCACGACGAGGACACGCGCGCCCTGCTCGACCGCGCCGGTCGCGGCCTCGTGCAGCTCGCGGCACAGCGCCAGGTTGAGGGCGTTGCGCCGGTCGGGCCGGCGCAGGGTCAGCACGACGACGTCGCCGTCGCGCGCGGTGGTCAGCAGGTCGGACATGCGATCCAACCTAGCGAGCGACCACCGCGCCGACGGCTCGGCCTCACTTCACTTCGGTGCGCTGGATCCTCAGGAAGCCGAGCACGCCGGGCAGGACCACCCAGAGGCAGAAGGTGAACGCGAAGCGCAGGTACTCCAGCGCCCCGACGTCGACCGGCTCGCCCATGACGTCGTCACCGGAGATCAGCGGCGTGGCCGCGTAATTGAAGTCCAGCCACGGCAGCAGATCGCGCGCCCAGCCGAAGAGGGCCATCAGGATGGGGTACGCCACGACCGGCAGGATCAGCGCGACGACGTAGAAGCTGGCCACCGCGGCCGGCGTGTTCAGCAGCAGCGACGCGAACGCGAACGCCATCCAGAAGAACGCCAGCTGCAGCACGACGGTCCAGAACAGCTCCTTGCCGGTGAGGTTCCAGACGACCTCGTGGTCGGTGAGCATGCCGTAGAGGACGTTGCCGAGAGCACCGAAGACGGCCGCCAGCACGAGCGTGCCCAGCGCGAGCAGCGTGACGGCGGCGAACTTCGCACCGATGACGCGGCCGCGGTGGGGCTGCAGGCTGAAGGTGGTCAGGTGCGTGCGCTGGCTCCACTCGCTGCTCACGGTGAGGATCGCGAACACCGGCAGCAGGATCGACAGCGGGATGGTCATGATCTGGGCGAAGCCCGAGGCCGTGATCGTCACGTCGTCGTTGAGGGCCAGCACGAGCAGCGTGAGCGCCATGGCCAGGAGCAGGAGCCCGCCGGTGATGATGAACAGCCACAGGCCGCCGCGGGTGTCGAACATCTTGCGCAGCTCGACCCTCACCTCGCGGCCGAAGGGGATCGCGGGGCGGGACAGGTCGATCGTCGACCCGGTCGTGGTGGTGCTCATGACTGGACTCCTTCGGTGGCGATGAGATCGCGCTGGTCTTCGGCGGTGAGCTGCAGGAACATGGCCTCCAGGCCGGCTCCGTCGGCCTCGCGCAGCTCGAGCAGGGGCACCCCGGCCTTCGCGGCGGCCAGGCCGACCTCCTCGGGCGACGCCGGAGAGGTGACCGCGTCGGACGCGACGATCGCCTCCAGCCCGGCTCCCTTCAGGGCCTCGAGCAGGGCGACCTGGTCGCGGGCCCGGACGCGGGATCCCGCGGTCTTCAGCAGCTCGTCCTTCGTACCGCTGGCGACGATCCGGCCGTGCCCGATGACGATGAGGTCGTCGGCGATGATCTGGATCTCGTGCAGCAGGTGCGACGAGAGCATCACGGTGCCGCCGCGGTTGGCGTACTCGCGCAGCAGCTGGCGCATCCAGTGGATGCCGGCCGGGTCGAGGCCGTTCGCCGGCTCGTCGAGGATGAGGACCTTCGGGTCGCCCAGCAGCGCGTGGGCGATGCCGAGGCGCTGGCGCATGCCGAGCGAGTAGTTGCGGACGCGGCGCTTGGCCTCCTTCGGCGTGAGGCCGACGAGGGCAAGCATCTCGTCGACGCGCGACATGGGCAGGCCCATGGCGCGGGCACCGATGACGAGCACCTCGCGGCCGGTGCGGCCGCCGTGCTGTGCGGAGGCGTCGAGCAGCACGCCGACCTGCGTGGCGGGGTTCGGGATGTCGGCGTACGCCGAGCCGCCGATGGAGGCGGAGCCACCGGTGGGGCGGGTCAGGCCGGCGATCATGCGCATCGCCGTGGACTTGCCGGCACCGTTGGGTCCGAGGAACCCGGTGACGCGCCCTGGGCGGCACACGAACGAGACGTCGTCGACGGCGCGGAAGTCGCCGTACGACTTGGACAGACTCTGGACTTCGATCATGGGTCCCACCCTGCCGTGTCCGACCGGCACCAGACAGCCCCCGACACGCTTTTCCTGATAGCCGAAAGTAGGGGGTCGGTGCGTCCGTGGGGCGATGTGGCGCCCGCGGTGGCGGCCCTATCCTGAGGCGGTGACGCCCCCGCCCCCTCCCCTCAGCGTGTGGGGTCACGCGTGGCGCACCGTGCTGGTCCTCTGCATCAGCGCCCTCGCCTGGTGGACCCTGTTCCCGTGGCAGTGGGAGAACGCGCGCTGGTGGTGGTGGCTCGACCTCGCGACCGGAATCGCCTGCTTCGTGCTCGTGTTCTGGCGCCGCCGGTTCCCGGTGACGGTGGCTCTCGTGACGAACGTCGCCAGTGCGCTCGCCACGACGGCGGGTGGTCCCGCGACGCTCGCGCTGTTCTCGCTGTCCACCCGCCGGCGCTGGCGCGAGATCATCCCGGTCAGCGCCGTCACGATCCTCTCGGCGTTCGTCTTCGTGGGCATCGACCCCACGGTCGACTCGGGACTGCGTCTCTTCAACGCCGGCTTCGTCGTCGCGATCGTCGGGATCACCGTCGGCTGGGGCATGTACGTGGGGTCGCGGCGCGAGCTGCTGGCGACATTGAAGGAACGGGCCGAGCGCGCGGAGTCCGAGCAGAGCGCGCGTGTCTCGCAGGCCCGCACGGCCGAGCGCGCCCGCATCGCCCGCGAGATGCACGACGTCCTCGCCCACCGGATCTCGATGGTGACGATGCACGCCGGCGCCCTGACCTTCCGCGACGACCTCGCGCCCGAGGAGATCAAGCGCACCGCATCGGTCATCGAGCAGAGCTCGCGGCTCGCGCTGATCGAGCTGCGGGAGGTGCTCGGCGTGCTGCGTGACGACGTCGGCGACGGCGCCCCCGAGCCGCCGCAGCCCACCGCCGGAGCCATCGACGGGCTCGTCGCGCAGTTCCGGGACTCCGGCATGAACCTGCAGTACGACGACCGGATCGACCCGGCCACGATCCCCGACCTGATCGGGCGCACTGCCTACCGCGTCGTGCAGGAGGGGCTGACGAACGCCGCCAAGCACGCGCCGCACGCACGCGTCACGCTGCTGGTGACCGGTGGTGCGGACGACGGACTCGTGATCGAGGTGTCGAACCCCCTGCCGGCCGGTGGCCGATCGCCCGACTTCCCGGAGTCCGGTCTCGGACTGGTGGGCCTGACCGAGCGGGCCGAGCTCGCCGGTGGCCGGCTGCACCACGGAACGGTGTCCGGTCACCACGTCCTGAGAGTGTGGTTGCCGTGGAGCGCCTGACCCGAGTCCTGCTGACCGACGACGACCCCCTCGTCCGTGCCGGCCTGGCCCTCATCCTCGGGGGCGCGAAGACGATCGAGGTCGTCGCCGAGGCGGCGAACGGGCGCGAGGCCCTGGCGGCAGTGCGCGAGCAGTCCGTCGACCTCGTGCTGATGGACCTCCGCATGCCCGTGATGGACGGCATCGAGGCGACCCGCGCGATCTCCGCCGAGCCGCGCGCGCCCAAGGTCCTGGTGCTCACGACCTTCGACGCCGACGACCACATCGTGCGCGCGCTGGCCGCCGGCGCCGCGGGCTTCCTGCTGAAGGACACCCCTCCCCCGCGGATCGTCAAGGCGATCGAGGCGGTGATGGCCGGCGAGCCGATGCTGTCGCCCGCCGTGACGCAGAACCTCATCCGCCAGGTCACGGCCGACTCGACCGACCACCGCCGCACCGCCGCCGAGCGGCTCGTCGCCACGCTGACCGAGCGCGAGCTGGACGTCGCGCGAGCCGTCGGGCACGGCCGCTCGAACGCCGAGATCGCCGGCGAGCTGTTCATGAGCCTGGCCACCGTGAAGGCGCACATCTCGCGGATCTTCGCCAAGCTCGACGCCACCAACCGCGTGCAGGTGGCCATCACGATGCACGACGCCGGCCGCCTCTGAGGATTGCCTGACCCCCGCGTCGGGAATCGCTGTCGGCTCCGAGCGAGATGCTCCGAGCGTGGGCACCCAGTTCTTCGTCGACGAGACCAAGGCCAAGGGCTACGTGGTCGTGCCGGTCGCATGCCCGGATGCGGCACTCAGCGTGTCGCGCAGGGCTTTCGCGAAACTGGTTCTTCCCGGCCAACGCGCGCTTCACATGAAGAACGAGAGCGCGCGTCGTCGAAGCCAGATCGCAGGGGCCGTCTGCGATCTCCGCCATGTCGGCGTTCGTGCCTGGGTGCTCGATGCAGGTCGCGGCCCCGAGTCGGAGCTGAGCCGTCGGGAGCGGGCGCTTCGGGCTCTCGTCGTGCGGGCGGCACCCGAGGGCGCGGCTCATCTGATCCTGGACCTGGACGAGACTCTGGTCGCGCGGGATGCGAGAGCCCTTTCCGCCGCCGTACGCGAAGCCAGAGCGCCATCGGTCACGTACAGCCACCAGTCCCTCCGCGCGCAACCGCTGCTGGCACTGCCGGACGTCATCGCCTGGTGCTGGGCCCGCGGCGGGGATTGGCGGCGAAGAGTGGGGCCGATCGTCAACGACGCTCGTACGGTCTGAGAAACGCGAAACCCGAGCGCCGCGTCCGTCCGGACGGGTCTCGGGTTCACTTCCTGACGCGGAGTGCGCCAGACGTGAACAGTATGGCCCTCGACGAGGACAGAGCCAAGTGAAGCGCGAGCGCGCCGGCCGGCATGGCTCACGCCGGCCACCTCTGAGGCTCCTCGGCGTCCACCTTTTTGGAAACGGATGCACGCCACTCGAAGGGAATGAGGTGCATCCCGTCCCAAAAGTGGAGAGGGGGCGGGCTACTCGGCGGCGGCGAGCTGGCCGCAGGCGCCGTCGATGTCGGAGCCGCGGGTGTCGCGGACCGTCGTCGGGATGCCCTTGGCCTCGAGGCGGCGGACGAACTCGCGCTCGTCCTCGCGGCGCGAGGCGGTCCACATGGAGCCGGGCGTCGGGTTCAGCGGGATGAGGTTGACGTGCACCCAGCCCCAGTCGCCGTAGGAGTTCAGCACGTCGCCCAGCATGTCGGCGCGCCAGGCCTGGTCATTGATGTCGCGCATCATGGCGTACTCGATCGAGACGCGGCGCTTCGTCGTCTTCGCGTAGTTCCACGCGGCCTCGACCGTCTCGGCGACGCTGGAGCGGTTGTTGATCGGGACCAGCTCGTTGCGCAGCTCGTCGTCGGGCGCGTGCAGGCTCAGCGCGAGGGTGACCGGGATGCCCTCCTCGGCCAGCTGGCGCATGCGCGGCACGAGGCCCACCGTGGACACGGTGATGTTGCGAGCGCTCATGCCGAGGCCGTCGGGGGCGGGCGCCACCATGCGGCGCACGGCGCCGATGACGGCCTTGTAGTTGGCCATCGGCTCGCCCATGCCCATGAAGACCACGTTGGAGAGCCGGCCGGGGCCGCCGGGGATCGCGCCGGAGGACATCTGGTGGGCGGCGTCGACGACCTGGTCGATGATCTCGGCCGTGCTCATGTTGCGCTGGAGGCCGCCCTGGCCGGTGGCGCAGAACGGGCACGCCATGCCGCAGCCGGCCTGGCTGGAGACGCAGATCGTGGCGCGGTCGGGGTAGCGCATCAGCACCGACTCGACGAGTGCGTTGTCGAACAGGCGCCACAGCGTCTTGCGGGTGGTGCCCTTGTCGGCCTCGAGCACGCGCACCTGCGACAGCAGCGGCGGCAGCAGGGCGCCGACGATCGCGTCGCGCTCCTTCGCCGGGAGGTCGGTCATCAGCTCGGGATTGCGCTCGTGGCGCGCGTAGTAGTGGTGCGCGACCTGCTTCACGCGGTACGGCTTGAGCCCGAGCTCCTCGGCCGCGGCCTTGCGCTCGTCGCCCGAGAGGTCGGCGAGATGGCGCGGCGGCTTGCCCCGCCCGCGGGCCGGTGCCATCACGAGGGGCAGCGGCTTCGGATTGACGTCCGCGACATTCACCTCGTTGGCCATGACTTCAGTGTCCCAGATGGCGCCCACCCGCAACGAATCCGCGCGGCGGCGCCTCAGAGCGAGCGGTAGCGCGGCGACAGCGAGGCGACGAACTCGAGCTTGTCCAGCACCGGCCCCGCGATCACGAACGGGTAGAGCGGGTCCTTGCCCATCGAGCGGTTGATCTGGTTCAGCGCGACCGACAGCGGGATCCAGACCCCGGTCACCAGGTCGCGGAACGACCGGAACGCCCGGGCGTCGACCGTGGTCAGGCCGAAGGACTGGGCCGTGTCGATCGTGTCGGTGATGTGCAGGAAGTGCGCGAACGTCTCGGCGAAGTCCTCGAACGGGTGCATCGTCGCGTAGGCGCTGATGTAACGGTCGCGCCACCCCTTCGGGGGACCCTGGGCGTAGTGACGGTCGAGCGCCTCCTGGTAGTCCTGGCGCTCGTCGCCGAAGAGCTCCCGGGCCCGGTCACGGAGGTCGCCCCGGACCAGCTGCTCCTCGTAGTAGTGGCCCGTCTCGTGGCGGAAGTGGCCCAGCAGGGTGCGGTAGGGCTCGTCGAGGTCACGCCGCAGTCGCTCGCGGTGCACGCTGTCGCCCTCGGCCAGGTCGATCGTGACGATGCCGTTCTGGTGGCCGGTGGTCACCGGCACGTTGGCGCTCGACAGCAGGTCGAAGGCCAAGCCGTTCGCCGGGTCCTCGGCACGCGTGACGATCGGCAGCTCGAGCGCGTCGAGCTCGACGATCAGCCGGCGCTTGGCCGACTCGGCCCCCGGGAACGCCCGCATGCCGGCGGGATCGCTGTCCGCCGGGCGCGTACGGGTCAGTGAGCAGTTGAAGCACAGCGTGCCCTCGATGCGCGTGAGCCACGTGCACGAGGACAGCTCACGGTTGCGGCAGAGCCACCAGATGAATCCGTCCGCATCGACGTACCGGCCCTGCTCGTCGACGGGCACGATCGCCTTCTCCTCGCGGGAGAACCCCAGCTTCGTCCCGCAGGAGACGCAGGTGGAGTTCTCGAAGTAGAGGGGGTTGCCGCACTGACGACACTCGAAGGCACGCACGACCCCACCTTTCCCCCGCGGGCGCCGTGGCGCCAGTCCGACACGGCCGCCGAGGCCGAGATCACGCGAGCGGCGCGACGTCCACCTGCACGTCGAGGGTGGACGACCGCGCGTCGGTGTAGATGATGCCCTTCACCGGCGGGACGTCCTTGTAGTCGCGGCCCCACGCCACCGTGACGTAGCGGTCGTCGGCCCAGTGGTCGTTCGTCGGGTCGAGCGCGAGCCAGGAGCCGTCGGGCAGCCACACGGCCGCCCACGCGTGCGAGGCATCGGCACCGACGACGCGCTCCTTGCCCGGGGGCGGCGTCGTGGCGAGGTAGCCGCTGACATAGGCCACGGCCAGTCCGTGCGAGCGCAGGCACGACAGGGTCAGGTGGGCGAAGTCCTGGCAGACGCCGGCCCGCTGCGCGAAGACGTCGTCGATCCGGCTCGTCACGGTGGTCGCGGTCTTGTCGTAGCTGAAGTCGGCGTGGATCCGGTGCATCAGGTCGGTGACCGCCTCACCGACCGGGCGGCCCGGGGTCAGCGACACGGCGGCGTAGTCGCGCGCCTGCTCGGTCTGGTCGACCAGCGTGGACGGCAGCGCGAGGTCGACGGCGCGCCAGGCACCCGGCACGTCGGGCCGCTCGGCCGGGCGGGCGAGCTCCCACGGCGTGGCGAGCGCCTCGGGGTCGTGCACCGGAACCTGCACCTCGACCTCGCTCGTGGCGTCCACCACGAGCGTGCGGTGCGGGTCGGTGACCTGGAAGTACGTGACGGTGTTGCCGTAATAGTCGGTGTCGCGCGAGGTGTCGCCGGGCGTGGGCTCGATCCGCACGTCCACCGACTCGACCTGCTGCCACGACGAGGACCTCGGCACGACGTGCGCCAGGCCGTAGCTGTTCGAGACGTCGTCGTCGTAGGTGTAGGTGGTGCGGTGCCACACGCGGTACCTCATGCGCCCGACCCCACCGTGGCGAAGGCCAGCGAGCGCGGCGTGGGACCGGTGGCGAAGTGCACCTCGGCGACCGCGTCGGACAGCCGCATGAGCTGCTGGGCCGTGGCCTGGGCGAACCGCACGAAGTTCGGCCGGTTCTCGCCGTCGATCGCCATCAGCGCGGCGACGTCGAGCCGGTCGAGCTCCTCCAGCAGGTCGTCGACGAGGCGCTCGGGGCGCGTCGAGCCGCTCGACCCCGGCAGTGTCGCCAGCGAGGCGTCGATGGCGCGCAGGTTGAACAGCAGGGAGCGCGGGTTCGACTCGTCGAGCAGCAGCAGGTCGAGCACGGAGGTGCCCCGGACCACGCCGCGGTGCCGGCGCCGGTGGGTGATGGCGCTCTCGGCGGCCTGGAGGACGGCGTTGTGGACGTTGCGATCGACGTCGATGCCGCGGCGCACCGACAGCGTTGGGCCGATCAGGTGGCACAGCTGCAGGCTGCGCTCGATCCCCCGACCGATCTCCATGAGGTGCCAGCCCTCGTCGCGGACCATGTTCCCGGTGACGCCGTGCAGCGCGAGGATGTCGGTGAGCATGCGGCCGGCGCTCTCGCCGATCTGCCAGCCGTGCGGGTTGGCCGCCAGCGCACCGCGAGCCCGGTCCATCGCGCCGAAGACCCGGAACAGGTCCGGCGAGACCTGGTCGCGCACGCTCTGGGCGATCTCCTTGAGCCGCGCCACCGTCTGCGCGACCGAGCCGGAGCGGCGGGCGTCGAGCAGGATCGAGCGCAGGTCGCCCTCGAAGTCGGCGGGGTCGTGCGATGACGGACTGAGGGACCGCAGCAGCCGCGCGACCACGGCGAGGGTCTGGCCGCCGCTGGATCGCGGACGGCCCTGGAAGTCCTCCGCCAGCTCGTGCGTGACGATCGCGAGCCGCAGCAGGTCCTCCACGCGCTCGGCGTACCGACCGAGCCAGAAGAGGTCGTCGAGCACGCGCGGCACGGGGGTCAGCGGAGCCCGGGCGTGGGCGATGGGCGCCGTGTCGAGCAGACCCTGGTCGGGCTCCTCCGGCGACTCCTTCAGCACCCAGACGTCCTTGCTGGTGCTGATCTCCTCGGGCGACGTGCCCACGGGCGCGACGGTGGCCAGCCCGCCGATCATCGGGCGGTAGCTGGAGCCGTGCCGCAGCGTGAACGCCCGCAGGGTGACCGCGTGGGGCTGCAGGCGACCCCGGTCGAGGGTGGGCGAGACCGAGACGGCGGCCACCTCCTGGCCCACGTAGCGGTGGGGCTCGGCGGTGATCGCGGCGACGAGGTCGGCGCGCGACATCCCGCCGACCTCGAACGGCGGGTCGATCCGGCGGACGACGAGCTCGTCGAGCCGGTCCAGGAGCTGGTCGCGGCCTTCAGGCGTGCCCGCCCAGATGGTGGGGACGCCGGCCAGTCGCAGCGGCTCGTCGAGCAGCTGCTCGCACATCGCCGACATGAACGGCAGCAGCGCGGCGTTCTCCAGGACGCCCGAGCCGAGGCCGTTGACCACGGTGACCGTGCCGCGGCGGACCGCCTCGGTGAGGCCGGTGACGCCCAGCTGCGACTCCCCGCGCAGCTCCAGCGGGTCGCTCCACTCGGCGTCCACGCGGCGCAGCACGACGTCGACGCGCTCGAGGCGGCCGAGCACCCGCATCCAGACAGCGCCGTCGCGCGCGACGAGGTCGCTGCCCTCGACGAGCGGGAAGCCCAGCGCGGTGGCGATGAACGCCTGGTCGTAGGCCGTCTCCGAGGTCGGGCCCGGCGACAGCACCACGATGCGCGGGTTCTCGCGCCCCGGGGGCGCGGCCTGGGTCAAGGAGACGCGCAGGGCCTGGAAGAACGGCGCGAGCCGGTGCAGGCCTGCCTCGCGGTAGGCGACGGGGAGCACGCGTGACAGCACGCGACGGTTCTCCATCGCGAAGCCGATCCCGGAGGGTGCCTGCGTCCGGTCGGCGATGACCTGCCACTCCCCCGTCGGCGTGCGGCCGAGGTCGGTGCCGGTGACGACGAGCTGGCGGCGGTGGTCGGCGCTCGCGCGCGCCACCACCCGCAGGAAGCCGCTGTGGCCGAAGACGATGCTGGGCGGCAGGGTGCCGCTGGAGAGCAGCTCCTGCGGGCCGTAGAGGTCGAGCGAGACGGCGTTGAGCAGCTCGGCCCGCTGGGCCAGGCCCTTCTCGAGCGTGGCCCACTCCTCGGCCGCGATGACCAGCGGCACCGGATCGAGCCGCCACGACCGCTGCTCGCCGCCGGGCGGCGTGTAGACCGCGCCCTCGTCGGCCAGCAGCCGCGCGATCTCGTCGCCCACGCGGGTGAGCTCGGGCAGCGTCAGGTCGACCGCCTCGGCCGCGAGCCGCTTCCACGCGTTGCGCAGGGTGCCGTCGGGACTGGCCACCTCGTCGTAGAGGGCGGCCGACTGGCCCAACGCCGGCTGGATCACCGAGGCGGCGTAGTCACGCAGGACGGTCATGGATCAGACCAGGAGGTACATCACCAGGTACGCCACCGGCGCGACGGCGATG
The DNA here is from genome assembly GCF_002476985.1 of Aeromicrobium sp. UBA7512. NCBI lineage: Bacteria > Bacillati > Actinomycetota > Actinomycetes > Propionibacteriales > Nocardioidaceae > Aeromicrobium > Aeromicrobium sp. UBA7512. The sequence goes on along the minus strand of NZ_DLNK01000005.1, from coordinate 584,080 downwards.
AGCGAGTCGAGCCGGTCCATGAGACCGCCGTGGCCGGGGAGCAGGTCGCCCATGTCCTTGATGCCGAGGTCGCGCTTGATGAGTGACTCGCACAGGTCGCCGAGCGTGGCGAAGCAGACGCCGGCGACACCGAGCACGAGGCCGGCCCACCAGGGGCCTTCGAGGGCGTAGACGACGATCAGGATGCCCGCAGCGACGCTGGCGACCATCGAGCCGGCGAAGCCCTCCCAGGACTTCTTGGGCGAGATCGTGGGCGCCATCGGGTGCTTGCCGAACAGGACGCCCGCGGCGTAGCCGCCGATGTCGGAGGCGATCGTCACGAGGATGAACGCCACGACCCGCCACGTGCCGTCGTCGGGGGCGAGCATGCGCATGACGAACACGCCCATGAGGAACAGGTAGGACAGCAGGAAGATGCCCGCGGTGGCGTCGCGGACGAAGCCGTCGCTGCCCGAGCGCAGGCGCCACGCCATCGTGGCGATGACGGTGAGCGCCATGATCGCCGCGGCGGTGTCCATCTCGTCGTAGAACGCCACGACGAGCATCGCGAGGCCGCCGACCAGGACGGGCGGCAGCGGCACGCGGATGCTCGCGGTGGACAGCGCACGGGCGATCTCGATCGCGGCGACCACCAGGGCGACGGCCGCGACCGCGACGAACAGGTCCTTGACCCAGAACAGCGACAGCAGGACCAGGGCGACGAGGCTGACGCCCACGGTGATCGCGGCGCGGAGGTCGCGGCCGGCGCGGCCGGTCTTCTTCTCGCCGGCCGCGTCGGGAGTGGGGACCTCAGACGTCAAGGAGCTCTGCCTCTTTGGACTTCAGGGCCTCGTCGATCTCGTCGACGTGCTTCTTCGTCAGTCCGTCGAGGCGCTTCTCGGCGCCGGTGTTGTCGTCCTTGCTGATCTCGGAGTCCTTCTCGGCCTTGTCGAGCGCCTGCTTGGCATTGCGACGGACGCCGCGGACCGCGATGCGGCCGTCCTCGGCCTTGGAGCGCGCGAGCTTGATGTACTCCTTGCGACGCTCCTCGGTGAGCTCGGGCAGCGTCACGCGCAGCACCTTGCCGTCGTCGGACGGGTTGACGCCCAGGTCGGAGTCGCGGATGGCCTTCTCGATCGCACCCTTGGCGCCCTGGTCGAAGGGCGCGATGATCACGGTGCGGGCCTCGGGGACCTGGAAGCTGGCCAGCTGCTGCAGGGGCGTGGGCGAGCCGTAGTAGTCGGCGGTGATCTGGGCGAACATCGCCGGGTGGGCGCGTCCGGTCCGGATTCCTTCGAACTCGTCGCGAGTGTGCTCGACCGCCTTCTTCATCCGGGTCTCGGCATCGCGCAGTGTCTCGTCGATCACGTCATGCTCCGTTGCATCGTCGGGGGTGCCCACGCTCACGCGTGGACGAGTGTTCCGATCATCTCACCACGCAGGGCGCGTGTGACCGCACCCTCGTCGTTCATGTTGAACACCATCATGGGCAGCTCGTTCTCCATGCACAGCGCGAAGGCGGCCGCGTCGACGACCTGCAGGTTGCGCTGGAGGGCCTCGTTGAAGGTCAGGCTGTCGAAGCGCTGGGCCTCGGGGTTGCGGCGCGGATCGGAGTCGTAGACCCCGTCGACGCCGTTCTTGCTCATCAGCACGACGTCGGCCTTGATCTCCAGCGCGCGCTGGGCCGAGACCGTGTCGGTGGAGAAGTAGGGCATGCCGGCGCCGGCACCGAAGATCACGACGCGGCCCTTCTCCATGTGGCGGATCGCGCGGCGCGGGATGTACGGCTCGGCGACCTGGGACATCGCGATCGCGGACTGCACGCGCGTCTCGACACCCTGCTTCTCGATGAAGTCCTGCAGGGCGAGGGCGTTCATGACGGTGCCGAGCATGCCGATGTAGTCGGCGCGCGTGCGCTCCATGCCTCGCTGACTGAGCTCGGCGCCGCGGAAGAAGTTGCCGCCGCCGACGACGATCGCGACCTGGACCCCCTCGCGGACGGCCGTGGCGACCTGGGAGGCGGCATCGTTCACGACATCGGGGTCGATGCCGATCGCACCTCCTCCGAAGACCTCACCGGAGAGCTTGAGGAGTACGCGGCGAGCCATGGGCACCAGATTAGAGGATGGTGGCTGTCCCGGTGCACGCAGCGTCGAGATCGCGGCGGCGGTCCGGAGCGTCCGGGACGGCGCGCCGTCGGGCGCCGGCGGTGCTCCCAGCCCCCTAGTCTTCAGGCATGTCCGAGATCGTCGAGCCGGTCGACCTGGCCCTGGGCCGCCGCCTGAATCCCGACGCGGTCGGCTGGACGCGACGTCCGCTGCACCGCACGGTCCTGCCGTGGACGGGCCGCGCGAAGCGCTGGGAGTACTGGGGCGTCGTCACCCGGCGATTCGTGCTGGGCCTGACGATCGCCGACCTCGACTACGCGAACCTCACGCAAGTCTATGCCTACGACCGGCTGCGCCGCCACGAGGTCAGCCTCGACACCACGAAGCTGGGCCCCCTGCGCCCGGGACTGCCCGACGCGCTGCCGCCGATCACCGCGTCCAGCGGACCACTGACCTTCGCCGACCACGGCCGGGGAACGCACCTGAGCGTCGACCACGAGCGGGTGAAGGTCGCGCTCGAGGCGGAGGGCGGCGACGACGCGCTCGGGGTCGTCGTGCCGTGGAGCCCGCGGCGCTTCCAGTACACGCTGAAGGACCCGGTCCGGCCTGTCAGCGGCACGATCGAGGTCGACGGTGAGCGCGAGGCCGTGGTGGCCGGCTGGGGCGTGCTCGACCGAGGCCGGGGCATCTGGCCGTACCGCATGACGTGGAACTGGGGCGCCGGCAGCGGCGAGGTCTCGGGGCGCCGGATCGGACTGCAGCTCGGTGGGAAGTGGACCGACGGCACCGGCCAGACCGAGAACGGGCTGTTCGTCGACGGGCGCCTGCACCACTGGATCGACGACCTGCGCTGGGAGTACGACCTCGAGGACCCGGAGTCGACGTGGACCGTCACCGGGCCTGACGTCGAGGCGGTCCTGACGCCCTTCCACCGCCGCGTGGCCTCGACCCAGCTGGGCGTGATCGCCTCACGCACGCACCAGGCCTTCGGGCGCTGGTCGGGATGGGCGCGCGGCGGCAAGGGCGTGGAGTACCGCCTCGACGGCCTCCTCGGCTGGGCCGAGGAGGCGCGCAACCGCTGGTGAGGGTCCGCGTCAGAGGCGCGAGCGGAGCTCGGTCAGCTGCTCAGTGACGCGCGCCTGGGCGGTGCCGCCACGGCCGTCGCGCGAGGCGATGGAGCCGGCGAGCGTCAGCACCTCGCGCACTCCCCCGGGCTCGGAGGCGTTCGCCAGGTGCGGCGAGATCTGCGCGAAGTCCTCGTCGGAGAGGTCCCACAGCTCGATGCCGCGCTCCTCGCACACCCGGACGCAGGCGCCGGAGAGCTCGTGGGCCACCCGGAACGGGACGCCCTCGCGGACGAGCCACTCGGCCACGTCGGTGGCGAGCGCGAAGCCCTGCGGCGCGAGCTCGGCCATCCGTGCGGTGTTGAACTCGAGCGTGGCGACCATCCCGGTGAACGCGGGCAGCAGGACCTCGAGGGTGTCGATCGAGTCGAAGACCGGCTCCTTGTCCTCCTGGAGGTCGCGGTTGTAGGCCAGCGGCAGAGCCTTCAGCGTGGCGAGCAGCCCCGCCAGGTTGCCGATCAGCCGGCCCGCCTTGCCGCGCGCGAGCTCGGCGATGTCGGGGTTCTTCTTCTGCGGCATGATGCTCGACCCGGTGGAGTACCCGTCGTGCAGCGTCACGAAGTCGAACTCCTTCGTGTTCCAGATGATGATCTCCTCGGCGATCCGCGAGACGTCGACGCCGATCTGGGCGGCGACGAAGGCGAACTCGGCGACGAAGTCGCGCGCGGCGGTGCCGTCGATGGAGTTGGCGGCCGAGCCGGTGAAGCCGAGGTCGGCCGCGACCGCCTCGGGATCGAGACCGAGCGAGGATCCGGCGAGCGCACCCGAGCCGTACGGGGACTCCGAGCCCACGCGGGCGTCCCACTCACGCAGGCGGTCGAGGTCGCGCACGAGCGGCCAGGCGTGGGCCAGCAGGTGGTGCGACAGCAGCACGGGCTGGGCGTGCTGGAGGTGCGTGCGGCCGGGCATCGGCGCTCCGAGGTGGCGCTCGGCCTGACCCGCGATGGCCTCCACGAGCTCGCGCAGGAGCGACGCGACCTGGCGGGCGTGGTCGCGCAGGTAGGCGCGGAAGAGCGTGGCGACCTGGTCGTTACGGGAACGGCCCGCGCGCAGGCGGCCCCCGAGGTCGGCGCCGAGGCGCTCCATCAGTCCGCGCTCGAGCGCCGAGTGGACGTCCTCGTCACCGGGCTCGGGCCGGAAGGCACCCGACCGCACGTCGCCGTCGAGTGCGGCGATGCCGTCCATCATCGAGGCGAGGTCGTCGTCGGTGAGCAGGCCCGCGGTGTGCAGCACGCGGGCGTGCGCTCGTGAGCCGGCCAGGTCGTACGGGGCGAGACGCCAGTCGAAGTGCGTCGACCGCGACAGCGCCGTGAGCTCGGGCGAGGGGCCCGAAGCGAACCGGCCGCCCCAGAGCCGGGAGTCGGCGGCCTCGACGTCGGTCGAGCCGGGCACGGCGGGCGTGAGGTCGGGAGAGTCAGTCATCGGTGGGCACCTTACGGGCGAGGGAGGTGAGGTGGGCGGCGAGGGCCTCGCCGCCGGCCGGGTCACGGGCGATCAGCATCACCGTGTCGTCACCGGCGATCGTGCCGAGCGTCTCGCTCATCTGCACGTGGTCGATCGCGGAGGCCAGGAACTGCGCGGCTCCCGGCGGGGTGCGCAGCACCACGAGGTTCGCCGAGGACTGCGCGGAGACGAGCAGCTCGCGGAGCAGGCGCTGGAGCCGGACCTGGGCGGCCGAGGAGTCGGGCGCCGCGCGGACGCTGCGGTCGCCACCCTCCGACGGCACGGCGTAGACGAGGCTGCCGTCGCCCTGGCGCACGCGCACCGCGTCGAGCTCATCGAGGTCGCGCGACACCGTGGACGCCGTCGCCGTGACCCCGCGCTCGCGCAACAGGTCGACGAGGTCGCCCTGCGAGCGCACGTCGCACGTGCCGAGCAGGTCGGCGATCAGCGCCTGGCGCGCCGCCTTGGTGCCGGGGATCACGACGGTGCCTCGCTGTGGTCTCGATACGCCGGCTCGTTCCTCGCCGAGCTACTCGACCACCGGGACCGTCCCCGTGATCTGGTGGCGAGCGCCGCGAGACGGTGCCTCGAGATCACGACTGCTCCAGGAGCCAGGTGAGGACCGCCTTCTGGGCGTGGACGCGGTTCTCGGCCTCGTCCCACACCACCGACTGCGGGCCGTCGATGACGTCGGCGGCGATCTCCAGGCCGCGGTAGGCCGGCAGGCAGTGCAGCACGATGGCCTCGGGATCGGCCTTCGCCAGCAGCTCGGGGGTGACCGAGTAGTCGCTGAAGAGCGCGACCCGCTCCGCCTTCTCGTCCTCCTGGCCCATCGAGACCCAGGTGTCCGTGATGACGACGTCGGCGCCCGCGACGGCGGCGGCCGGATCGGCGGTGACGGCGACCGAGCCACCCGTCTCCGCAGCGATCCGCTCGGCGTCGGCGACGATCGCGGGGTCCGGCTGGAACCCCTCGGGGGCGCCGACGCGCACGTGCATGCCCGCGGTGGCGCCGCCGAGCAGGTACGAGTGGCCCATGTTGTTGGCGCCGTCGCCGACGTAGGCCACCGTGAGCCCGGCGAGCGCGCCCTTGTGCTCGATGACGGTGAGCCAGTCGGCGAGGATCTGGCACGGGTGGAAGTCGTCCGAGAGGGCGTTGACCACCGGCACTCCCGCGTGCTCGGCCATCTGCTCGAGGCCGGCCTGGGCGTAGGTGCGCCACACGACCGCGCTGGCCATCCGGCCCAGCACGCGCGCCGTGTCGGCGATGGGCTCGCCGCGGCCCACCTGCGTGACACCGGTGTCCATCACCACGGGGTTGCCGCCGAGGTCGGCGATGCCCACGGCGAACGACACCCGCGTACGGGTGGAGGACTTGTCGAACAGCACGACCACGGACTGCGGCCCGGCCAGAGGACGGCGCGAGTAGGGCTCGGCCTTGAGCTCGGCGGCGAGCGCCAGCACCTCGGCCTGCTCCGCCGGATTCAGGTCGTCGTCGCGCAGGAAATGCCTCGTCATGCCAGCACCTCGTCGATCACCGTGGAGAGGGTGCGCACGGCGTCGGCCGCCTCGTCCTCGCTGAGGACCAGCGGCGGAGCGAGCCGGAGCCGGTCGGGCGTGGGCGCGTTGAGGATGAGCCCGGCGTCGAGCGCGGCCTTCTGCACCTCGGCCGCGCGCGGTTCGCTCAGCACGATGCCCCGGAGCAGGCCCCGGCCCGTGACCGACTCCACGCGGGAGCTGCGCAGGAGGCCGTCGGCCAGCTGGTCCCCGCGAGCGCGTGTGGCCTCCAGCAGTCCCTCGGACTCGATCGTCGCGAGGACGGCCAGGGCCGCGGCGGTGGCCACGGGGTTGCCGCCGAAGGTGGTGCCGTGGTTGCCCGGACCGAGCAAGGTGGCGGCGTCACCGAGCGCCACGCAGGCGCCGATCGGGATGCCGCCGCCGAGGCCCTTCGCGAGGGTGACCAGGTCGGGGGTCACTCCGGAGGGCGTGTGACCGAACCAGTCGCCCGTGCGGCCGATGCCCGTCTGCACCTCGTCGAGCCACAGCAGGGCGCCGTGCTCGGTGGTGATGCGTCGGGCCGCGGCGAGGTAGTCGTCCGGGGGCACGATGACGCCGGCCTCGCCCTGGATCGGCTCCAGGATCACCGCCGCCACCGTGTGGTCGACGGCCGCGGCCAGCGCGTCGGCGTCGCCGTACGGCACCCACCGGACGTCGCCGGGCAGCGGCTCGAAGGGCTCGCGGTACGCCGCCTTCGAGGTCAGCGCGAGAGCGCCCATCGTGCGTCCGTGGAACGAGCCCTCGGCCGCCACGATGGTGGTGCGGCCGGTGCGACGGGTGGCCTTGAACGCGGCTTCGTTCGCCTCGGTGCCGGAGTTCGCGAAGAACACGCGGCCCTCGCCGCCGAGCAGTCCGACCAGGCGCTCCGCGAGCTCGACCTGCGGGGCCGAGGCGAAGAAGTTGCTGATGTGCCCGAGCGTCTGCAACTGCTGCGTGACCGCCTCGAGGATCGCCGGGTGACCGTGGCCCAGCGCGTTGACGGCGATGCCCGCGAGCAGGTCGAGGTACTTGTTGCCGTCGGCGTCCCAGACGTGACAGCCCTCGCCGCGCACGAGGACGCGCTGCGGGTCGCCGAACGTGTTCATCACCGCACCGCGGTAGCGCTCGGTCCACTCCGGTCCGCCGAGCCGGGGCTCGCGGCCGTGGATCACGACTCCTTCGGGCAGATTCACGACGTCTCCTTCGCGCTGGACGTGTAGAGGGCGGAGCGGATCTTGGTCCGCGCACCGGCCAGCACCTGGGTGCCGACGCCCTCGTCGGTGAAGATCTCGAGCAGCACCGAGTGCGGCTCCCGGCCGTCGACGACCGTGGCGCGCTTGACGCCGCCGCGCACCGCGTCGAGGCAGGCGGTCATCTTGGGGATCATCCCGCTGGCCAGCTCGGGCAGGATCGCCTCGAGCGACTCGGGGCTGATCTCGCCGATGACGTCGCTGCTGTTCGGCCAGTCGGCGTAGAGGCCCTCGACGTCGGTGAGCACGAGCAGCTTCTCGGCGCCCAGGGCGACGGCGAGCGCGGAGGCGGCCGTGTCGGCGTTGACGTTCAGCACCTGGCCGTCGGCGTCGGGCGCGACGGTGGAGACCACGGGGATGCGGCCGGCCTCGATGAGGTCGATCACGGCCTCGGGGCGCACGCCCACGACCTCGCCCACCAGTCCGACGTCGACGGGCTCGCCGTCGACCAGCGGCATCGTGCGCTGGGCGCGGAACAGTCCGCCGTCCTCGCCGGACAGGCCCACCGCGAGGTCGCCGTGCTGGTTCAGCAGCCCGACGAGCTCGGGGCCGACCTGCCCCTTGAGCACCATGCGGACGACCTCGACGGCCTCGGGCGTGGTGACGCGCAGGCCGCCGCGGAACTCCGACTCGATCTGGAGCCGGTCGAGCATCGCGCTGATCTGCGGGCCGCCGCCGTGCACCACGACGGGCTTGAACCCCGCGAGGCGGAGGAAGACGATGTCCTCGGCGAACGCGCGCTTGAGCTTCTCGTCGGTCATGGCGTTGCCGCCGTACTTCACCACCACGATCTTGCCGTGGTACGCCTTCAGCCACGGCAGGGCGTGGGCCAGCGTGGCGGCCTTCGTGGTGGCGGCGGCCCAGTCCTCGGGCGCCCATTCGGTCATGCGGTTGTCGCTCATGGCTTCCTCAGGTCGAGTAGGCGGAGTTCTCGTGGACGTAGGCCTGGGTCAGGTCGTTCGTCCAGATGGTGGCGCTGTGCGTGCCGGCCTTCAAGTCGATCGTGACGGTGACCGACCGCGGCTCGAGGTCGACGAGGTCGATCGACTCCCCCACGCCGGAGTTGCGGCACACCCAGACGTCGTTGACCGCCACGTCGAGGTCGAGCGGGTCGAACGCGGCGGTCGTGGTGCCGGCCGACGCCAGGATGCGGCCCCAGTTCGGGTCCTTGCCGAAGATCGCGCACTTGAACAGGTTGCTGCGCGCGACGGACCGTCCCACCTCCAGCGCGTCGTCCTCGCTGGCAGCGTTGATCGTCGTGATGGCGATCTCGTGGTCGGCGCCCTCGGCGTCGGCCAGCAGCTGAAGCGCGAGGTCGCGGCACACCGTGGTGAGGGCCTCGGTGAACTCGGCGACGTCAGGGGCGACGCCCGAGGCGCCCGACGACATCAGCAGCACCGTGTCGTTCGTGGACTGGCAGCCGTCGGAGTCGAGCCGGTCGAACGTCAGCGCGGTGGCCGACCGCAGTGCGGTGTCGAGGGTCGTGGAGTCGAGGTCGGCGTCGGTCGTGATGACGACGAGCATCGTGGCGAGCGCCGGCGCGAGCATGCCCGCGCCCTTCGCCATCCCGCCGATCACCCAGCCGTCGCCACCGGCCGTGGCCTGCTTGCTAACGGTGTCGGTGGTCATGATCGCCGTCGCGGCGTCGAGTCCGCCCTCGGGCGACAGCGCGGCCACGGCGGAGTCGACCCCGGCCAGCACCTTCGGCTCGTCGAGGAGGCGACCGATCAGGCCGGTCGAGCAGACCTGCACGTCGATCGCGCCGATGCCCAGGTGCTCCGCGACGCGCTCGGCGGTGCGGTGCGTGGCGGCGAAGCCCTCGGGGCCCGTGTAGCAGTTGGCGCCGCCGGAGTTCAGGACGATCGCGCGGGCGCTGCCGCCCTTGATCGCCTGCTCGCTCCAGATGACGGGGTGCGCCTTGCAGCGGTTCGAGGTGAAGACCGCGGCGGCGGCCGACGAGGGGCCCTCGTTGACGACGAGGGAGATGTCGGGCTTGCCCGAGTCCTTGAGGCCGGCGGTCACACCGGCGGCCCGGAAGCCCTGTGCAGCAGTCACGCTCATGGTGCGACTCCGATCGTGGTGAGGCCCGTGGTCTCGGGCAGGCCCAGGGCGAGGTTCATCGACTGGATCGCGCCACCGGCGGTGCCCTTGACGAGGTTGTCGATGGCCGTGACGGTGACGAGGCGACCGGCCCGCTCGTCCACCGCGAGCTGCACGTGGGCGACGTTCGCGCCCAGCGTGGCGGCCGTGGTGGGCCACTGGCCCTCGGGCAGCAGGTGGATGAACGGCTCGTCGCCGTAGGCCTTCTCGTAGACGGCCCGGGCGGCGGCATCGTCGACGCCGGGCGCCAGCCGGGCGGTGGCGGTGGCCAGGATGCCGCGGGCCATCGGCACGAGCGTGGGGGTGAACGAGATGGTGACCTCGTCCGCCCCAGCCCGGCCCAGGTTCTGGGCGATCTCGGGAATGTGCCGGTGTGTGCCGCCGACCCCGTAGGGCGAGGCCGAGCCGAGTCCCTCCGAGGCCAGCAGGTGCTGCTTGAGCGCCTTGCCCGCACCGGAGAAGCCGTTGGCCAGCACCGCGACGAGGTCGGTCGGCTCGACGATCCCGGCGGCCACGGCGGGCTGCAGTCCCAGCGTGACGGCGGTGACGTTGCACCCCGGCACGGCGATGCGACGCACACCCGCGAGCGCGTTGCGCTGACGCGTCGAGCCGGTGATCAACTCGGGCATCCCGTACGGCCAGGTGCCCGCATGGTCACCGCCGTAGTAGGCGCCCCAGTCGTCGGAGCTCTCGAGCCGGTGATCGGCGCCGCAGTCGATCACCAGGACGTCGTCCGGCAGCTGCGCGGCGACGGCCCCGGAGGCTCCGTGCGGCAGCGCGAGGAACACGACGTCGTGCCCGGCGAGGTTTTCGGCGGTGGTCTCGGCGACGATGCGATCGGCCAGCGGGAGCAGGTGCGGCTGGTGCTGCCCGAACCGCGACCCCGCGCTGGACCCTGCGGTCAGGGCGCCGATCTCGACCTCGGGGTGCGCCAGCAGCAGCCGGAGGACCTCTCCCCCGGCATAGCCCGTGGCACCGGTGACGGCGACCTTGATCATGGCGATCAGTCCGTCCCGAACTCCATGGCGGCCGCGTCGAGCGCGACCTCTTCGTCGCCCTCGACCGCCGGGTTCGCCTCGATGCGCATGGCACCGCCGGCCGGCAGCTCGCCGAACAGCGTGCCGTTCTCGACGAGCACCTGGCCCTGGTCGAGCGGCTGGGCGGCGTACATCTCGAGCTTGGCGCGCGAGTCGGCGATGTCGAGGTTGCGCATCGTCAGCTGGCCGATCCGGTCGGTGGGACCGAAGACGGCGTTCTCGGTGCGCTCCATCGAGAGCTTCTCGGGGTGGTAGGAGAAGTTCGAGCCCTGGGTGTCGAGGATCGTGTAGTCGTCGCCCCGCCGCAGCCGCAGCGTGACCGAGCCGCTCACGAGCGAGGCGATCCAGCGCTGGATCGACTCGCGCAGCATCATCGCCTGCGGGTCGAGCCACCGGCCCTCGTACATGAGCCGGCCCAGGCGACGGCCGTGCGCGTGGTAGTTCGCGACGGTGTCCTCGTTGTGCACCGCGTTCACGAGCCGCTCGTACGCGATCCAGAGCAGCGCCATGCCGGGCGCCTCGTAGATGCCCCGGCTCTTGGCCTCGATGATGCGGTTCTCGATCTGGTCGGACATGCCGAGGCCGTGCCGGCCGCCGACCGTGTTGGCCTCGTGGACCAGCGCGACCGGGTCGTCGAACCGGGTGCCGTTGATCGCGACCGGGCGGCCCTCCTCGAAGGAGATCGTGACGTCCTCGGAGTCGATGTCGACCGAGGCGTCCCAGAACTTCACGCCCATGATCGGGTCGACGGTCTCCAGCGAGACGTCGAGGTGCTCGAGCGTCTTCGCCTCGTGGGTGGCGCCCCAGATGTTGGCGTCGGTCGAGTAGGCCTTCTCCTGGCTGTCGCGGTAGGGCAGCTGGTGCTCGACGAGCCACTGGCTCATCTCGGTGCGACCGCCCAGCTCGTGGACGAAGTCGGCGTCGAGCCACGGCTTGTAGACGCGCAGCTCGGGGTTGGCCAGCAGACCGTAGCGGTAGAACCGCTCGATGTCGTTGCCCTTGAAGGTGGAGCCGTCGCCCCAGATGTTGACGCCGTCCTCGTGCATCGCGCGCACGAGCAGGGTTCCGGTGACGGCGCGGCCCAGCGGCGTGGTGTTGAAGTAGGTGCGGCCTGCCGACTTGATGTGGAAGGCGCCGCAGGCCAGCGCGGCCAGACCCTCGTCGACCAGGGGGCGCTTGCAGTCGATGGCTCGCGCCAGCTCGGCGCCGTACTCCATCGCGCGGCCGGGGACCCCGGAGATGTCCGGCTCGTCGTACTGGCCGAGATCGGCGGTGTAGGTGCAGGGGACGGCACCCTTGTCGCGCATCCACGCGACGGCGACGGACGTGTCGAGTCCGCCGGAGAAGGCGATGCCGACGCGCTCGCCGACGGGGAGACTGGTGAGGACCTTGGACATGCGGAACATTCTTGCACATCTCTGCAATTCCTTGCAGCCGGGGTCCCGTCCCGCTCCCCTAGTATCCGGCCATGGCCCGTCTCGTGCTCCGCCTGGTGACCGCCGTCATCCTGGTGGGCGTCCTGCTCGTCCCCGCCCTCGCGACGATGTCGAACTCCGCGAGCAGCAGCGTGGCCGATCCGGTGACCATATCGTCCTACCGCGCCACCTACGACGTGGACGCGGACGGCACGCTGAACGCCACGGAGACGATCACCGCCGACTTCCCCTGGGGCCGCCACGGGATCTTCCGCTACTGGGACCTGGCCGACCGGGCCGACCACACCGTCCGGTACCGGCCGCGCGACGTGAGCATCCGGCTCGACGGCGACACCGTCGCGGTCAGCCGCTCGTGGGAGCAGGGGCGGCGCTTCCGGGTGGCACGCATCGGCAGCGCCGACCAGTACCTCTCCCCCGGCCCGCACACCTACACGATCAGCTACCGGATCGACGGCGTCCTCGCCCCGAATCCCGAGCGCGTCGCTGACGCCAACGCGAGCTGGACCGGGGGCGACGCCGACCGCTCGGAGTTCGTGTGGCAGGTCGTCGCCGCCGGCTGGAGCATGCCGATCCGTCAGGCCGACCTCACCGTGAACCTGCCGGCCGTCACCGATCGCCTCGAGTGCTCGATCGGCGACGGCCGCCCGTGCACGGTGCAGGGCGAGGGCACCACCGCGCTGCGGATCAGCGCCGCCGACCTGCCGCCGAACACCTCGGTCCTGCTCCGCGCCGCGATGGACCAGCCGGCTCCCGACCGCGCCCAGGTGCCCTGGTCGATCGGCTGGGACCGGCTGTTCGGGACGTCGCTGCGGCCCTTCCTGCTGGCGCTCGCTCTCGCTGCCCTGGCGTTCGCGGTGGGCTACGTGCTCGACCGGCTGTCGCGCGAGCGCCGCCCCGGACTCCCTGTGCTGTTCGAGCCGCCTGAGGGCCTCGGCCCGGTGCAGGCGGCGTACATCGTCGACGAGCGGGTCCCCCGGCGGGCCCTCACCGCCACGCTGCTGCACCTCGCCGAGCAGGGTCACGTCACCCTCCACGAGAACGCCGGCAGCTGGACGGTCAAGGGCACCCTCGCGAAGGGCGCCTGGGACACCCTCGATCCGGTGGCGCGGCACGTCGTGTCGGGGCTCGGGCTGCGCGGCGAGAACGGCCCGACGTTCACGGCGAACGGCTCCGTCAGCGCGGGCAAGAAGCTGTCCGCCGTGACGTCCGCGATTCCCGGTGTCACCCGGGCGTGGGCAACCACGACCGGTGCGACCGTCCCCGCCCACCGCGAGTGGATGTGGCGGGTGCTGTTCGGCGTCGCCGTCGCGGCCGTCCTCGTCGGCACGTTCTTCGGCGTCACCGGGCTCTACCTGCTGCCGTTCGCGGCGTTCGCCGTGGGCGCGGTCGGGGTCCTGATGCCGGGCGCCGGGTCCCGCCGCACCGCGCAGGGCCGCGACCTGTGGTCGCGCGCCGGCGGATTCGAGCGCTTTCTCGGCACCGACGCCTCGCAGGACCGCTTCGACTTCAGCGGTCGAGAGGATCTGTACATGGCCTACATTCCCTACGCCGTCGCCTTCGGGGTCGCCGACCGCTGGGCCCGCAAGTACGAGGTCGCGACGGGGCAGGCCGCACCGCTGCCGGTCTGGTACGCCGGCGGGGGCCACCACGGCACCTCCGGGAGTGCACTGGGCGGTGACCCGTTCAGCGACTTCGAGCGCGCTGTCTCCAGCTCCATCGGCGCCTACACCGCGAGCCAGGCGTCGTCCTCCTCCGGGAGCAGCGGCGGCGGTGGAGGCGGCGGCGGGTTCAGCGGAGGCGGCGGTGGCGGTGGCGGAGGCGGCTCGTGGTGATCGCCGCGTTCGCGGACGGGCCTGCCGGCCGCGCCAGTAGAGTCTCGACCAGTTCCCGACTTCGGAGGTACCCGTGCTGATCTGGATCATCGTCGCGATCGTCGTGGCCGTCGCGCTGTTCGGGGTCATCGCGTTCAACCGCCTGCGCACCGCCGACATCGGCGCCCAGGAGGCCCTCGGCGGCATCGACGTGCAGCTGACCCGGCGTGCCGACCTCATCCCGAACCTGGTCAGCACGGTGAAGGGCTACGCAGCCCACGAGCGGGGCGTCTTCGAGGAGGTCACCGCGGCCCGCGCCGGCGTCCAGCAGGCCGCCGGCTCCGGCTCCGTGGAGCAGCGCGCCACGGCCGACGCCCGGCTCGAGCGCGCACTCGTCGACGTGATGGCCGTGGCCGAGGCGTACCCCGACCTCAAGGCCTCGGCGAACTTCCAGCAGCTGCAGACCGAGCTGAGCGACACCGAGAACAAGCTGTCGTTCGCGCGCCAGTACTACAACGACGCGGTCCGTGGGCTCAACGAACTGGTGCGCACGATCCCGTGGATGTTCTTCGCCGGCGTGGCCGGCGTCAAGGAGCGCACCTTCTACGACGCCCCCGCCGGCCAGGAGACCCCTCCGGCCGTGCAGTTCTGACGGATCTCGATACTCCCCCGCAAGCGGGAGGTGCCCCCACTCTCGCTGCGCTCGCGAGCTACTCGATCACCGGGCCGGCCGGTGGTCGAGTAGCTGGGCGAGGAACGAGCCCGCGTATCGAGACCCGAGAGGTCAGACGGCGCGGGTCATCCAGCCGTGGCGGTCCTCGGCACGGCCGTACTGGATGTCGACGAGAGCGGCGCGGATGTCGGCGGTCACCTTGCCCGGCTCCCCCTCGGCGCTGACGACCTCGCCGCCGTCCCACTTGAGCTTGCCGACCGGGGTGACCACGGCGGCCGTGCCGCACGCGAAGACCTCGGTGATCGTGCCGTCGGCCACGCCCTCGCGCCAGTCGTCGATCGAGACCTTGCGCTCGATGACGTCGTGGCCGAGGTCCTGGGCGATGGTCAGGATCGAGTCGCGGGTGATCCCCTCGAGGATCGAGCCGCTCAGCTCGGGCGTGACGATCGACCCGTCGGAGTGGACGAAGTAGAGGTTCATGCCGCCGAGCTCCTCCACCCACTGGTGCTCGACGGAGTCCAGGAACGCGACCTGCGCGCAGCCGTGCGAGGCCGCCTCCTGCTGGGGAAGCAGGCTCGCGGCGTAGTTGCCACCGCACTTGGCCGCACCCGTGCCGCCCGCACCGGCGCGGCTGTACTCGCTGGACAGCCAGATGTCGACGGGCTTCACGCCCTCGGCGAAGTAGGCCCCGGCAGGCGACGCGATCACCGCGTAGGTGACGTGCTGGCTGGGCCGGACGCCGAGGAAGACCTCGGACGCGAACATGAAGGGCCGCAGGTAGAGGCTGCGCTCCTCACCCGTGGGCACCCACGCGCTGTCGGCCTCGATGAGTGCCTTCACCGATCCGGTGAACCACTCGATCGGCAGCTGCGGCAGCGCCAGCCTCGCGGCGGACCGCTGCATGCGGGCCGCGTTCGCCTCGGGACGGAACAGCCACACCGAGCCGTCGGCGTGGGCGTAGGCCTTGAGCCCCTCGAAGATCTCCTGCGCGTAGTGCAGGACCGCCGTGGCGGGGTCGAGGGACAGCGGGCCGTAGGGCACGACGCGGGGGTCGTGCCAGTCCAGCTCGGGCGTCCACTCGGTGAGGAACATGTGATCGGTGAAGTGGTTGCCGAAGCCGGGATCGGCGAGGATCCCGGCGCGCTCGGCGGAGCTGCGCGCGTTCGGACTGGTCTCGATCCGGGGGGTGAACGCGGGGGTGGTCATGGCGGACACGATAGTCCTTTCGGTGGTGGAGGGGATGGTCGTCAGGCGACCGATACCGCTCCGGCCACGCGCGACGCGATGGCCTCCCCCACCTCCTGCGTGGACCGCGGCTGACCCGCGCGCGCGGCGATGTCGGCCTCGACCGCCTCGGTGATCCGCTGGGCCTGATCGGTGTGGCCGAGGTGCTCCAGCAGCAGGCCGGCCGACAGGATCGCGGCGGTCGGATCGGCCTTGGACTGGCCTGCGATGTCGGGCGCCGATCCGTGCACGGGCTCGAACATGCTCGGCGACGTGCGGTCGGGGTTGACGTTGCCGCTCGCGGCCAGGCCGATGCCACCGGTGATGGCGGCGGCGAGGTCGGTGAGGATGTCGCCGAACAGGTTGTCGGTGACGATCACGTCGAAGCGCGCCGGGTCGGTCGCCAGGAAGATCGTGGCGGCGTCGACGTGCAGGTAGTCCACCGAGACGTCGGGGAACTCGGCCGCGACGGCGTCGACCGTGCGGCTCCACAAGTGACCCGCGTGGACGAGCACGTTGTTCTTGTGCACGAGCGTGAGCTTGCGGCGCGGGCGCGCCTGGGCACGGGCGAAGGCGTCGCGGACGACCCGCTCCACGCCGAAGGCCGTGTTGAGGCTGACCTCGGTGGCGACCTCCTGGCGCGTGCCGACGCGGATCGCGCCGCCGTTGCCCACGTACGGACCCTCGGTGCCCTCACGGACGACGACGAAGTCGATGTCGCCCGGGTCGGCCAGCGGGGTCGGGACGCCGGGGAACAGCTTCGACGGCCGCAGGTTGACGTAGTGGTCCAGCTCGAACCGCAGCCGCAGCAGCAGGCCGCGCTCCAGCACGCCCGACGGGACGGACGGGTCGCCGACGGCACCGAGCAGGATCGCGTCGTGCCCGCGAATCTCCTCGAGCACCGAGTCCGGAAGGGTCTCGCCGGTGGCGTGCCACCGGCGGGCACCGAGGTCGTACGCCGTGCGCTCGAACGTGAGTCCCGCGTCCTGCGCGACGACGTCGAGAACCTTCAGGGCCTGGTCGGTGACCTCGGGGCCGATGCCGTCACCGGCAACGACCGCGAGCGAGTAGGAGCTGGTCATGGGTCCCATCCTAGAACGGTCGATCTCAGATACTGAAACTCGGGTCTCGCGATCCGGTCATCAGTTGTCCTCGGGAGTCCCGTCGAAATCGGCGTCGTCGCGCAGGTGCGCGGGTCCCCATTCGATGACAGTGGTCGGGTCGAACATGAGTGCTCCTCTGAAGTGGCAGTGGTGTGGTCGGTGCGGGATCCGACGGGACCGACGACCCTGCGGGGCCACGTGCTGCGACGGGTGACGTCGATCAGCGTTTCAGAGGAGGAGAACCAGGTCCTGGTCCAGAACATCTGCTGCAGAGTCGTCGAGCCAACGCCGAAACTCCGCGGCAGGTGTGGCCCTAGGAGGTCCTGCCGCGGCAAGCGATGAGTACGAGCTGCTTCCGCATGGCCGCGAGCATACACGGCACTCCGGGTCGCTGTCAGGGGGTCCGCGCGTCTCAGCGATCGACCTGGCCCGCCGGGGCGACGATGACGTGGAACACTGGCCCCATGAGCGCACCGGCTGAGGTTCCCGATCTGGTCGCGCGCGCCCTGGACCTCTCCCGGCGCCGCGGCTTCATCACCTCGACCCGCAGTGAGACGGGGCGGCTGCTCGCGACCCTGGCCGCCACGCGCCACGGCACCCTCGCCGAGCTCGGCACCGGGTGCGGCGTCGGCTCCGCCTGGCTCTCCAGCGGCGCCCCCAAGGGCGCCCACATCGTCACGGCCGAGCTCGATCCGGGCCTGGCCGAGGACGTGCAGGGCATCTTCCACGATGCCGCGAACGTCGAGGTGACCTGCGGTGACTGGACCGTGCTGGAGCAGTACGCGCCGTTCTCGCTGCTGTTCGTCGACGTCCGCGACGTGATGGCCAGCATCGACGTCCTCGCCGATCTGCTCGAGCCCGGTGGCATCGCGGTGCTCGACGACTTCGTGCCCTCGCCCTTCTGGCCGCCGATCGTCGACGGTCAGGTCGACTCCGTGCGCGAGCAGTGGCTCACCGACGAGCGCTTCATCGCCGTCGAGATGCTCATCGACCCGGACGCCAGCCTCATCATCGCCACGCGTCGCTGAACGCGCCACGACGGCTGACCCTTCCCGTCCCCTACTCTCGGCCCAAGAGGGCCGTCGAGGCCCCGACGGAAGGAAGCACCATGTCCGATCCGACCCCCACCTACGCCACCACTCCGCGCCACAAGGGTGTCCGCACCGTCGGACTGCTCTCGATCATCGCCGGCATCGTGCTGATCGTCGCCGGAGCCGCCACCTGGTGGGTGGTGACCGACCAGCTCTCCGCCCAGAACATCACCGTGTCCGAGGACGCCGAGTGGTTCGGTGGCGAGAAGGTCAACGGTCCGCTCACCGCCTACTCCCAGGCGCAGATCATCGACAAGCACGCCCTCGAGGCCACCGGCAACAAGACGTACGCCGAGCTCGAGCAGGACGATCCGCTGCGCGAGACCGCGATGAACGCCTCGTTCCTGCGTGCCTCGCTGTTCACGTCCGTCGTGGCCTACGGCGTGGCGCTGTTCGCCGCCGGCATGGGACTGATGTGGATCCTGGCGGGCTGGTCGCTGCGCAAGCTCTCGACCTGATCGACGGTCACGCGGGGGCCGGCTCGGCGGCCGGCGCCCCGCGGATCTCGAACCAGGGCAGGAAGAACTGCACGATCGGTCCGATCGTGAGGGCGTAGAGCACGGTCCCGAGGCCCACGGTGCCGCCGAGCGCGAAGCCCGTGACGAGCACCACGACCTCCAGCCCCGTGCGCACGATGCGCACGCTCGCGCCCGTCCGACGGACGATCCCCGTCCACAGGCCGTCGCGCGGACCCGGGCCGAGCCCGGCACCCACGTACATCGCGCCGGCCAGGCCGTTGCCCACCACGCCGGTCACGAGCATCAGCACTCCGAGCGCGAGGGTGGACGCCTCGGGCAGCATCGCCAGCGTGACGTCGGCGGCCACCCCGATCACCAGGACGTTCGCCACGGTGCCGATTCCCGGGCGCTGGCGCAGGGGAATCCAGGCCAGCAGCACCAGGGCGCCCACCACGATCACGACCTGTCCGAACGTGAGGTCGACGTGGTGCGTCACTCCCTCGTGGAAGACGTCCCACGGGTCGAGCCCGAGCCCCGCGCGGACCATCAGCGCCATGGTCGCTCCGTAGAGCCACAGTCCCACCATGAGCTGGACGAGCCGGCGCGTCATCGACGCTCCCCGACGCGTCGGGCGATCGGCGCGTTCGGGATGCGACGCAGGCCGTCGCGCCGAACGGTCCGGACGGTGGCGACGCAGCCCCACGCGGCGAGGGCTAGCAGGAGGATGCACAGGATCACCCTCTCACTGTGCGCCTGATTGGACTTCATTTCCATGGCCAATTCTGACAAAGTGGCTTCATGGTCCCTGCACCGCCCCTGTCCGCGCACCGGCTCGCCGCGATGCTCGGCCCGTCCGAGTCCGGCTCGGGCCCCGCGTACCGCCGTCTCGCCACCCAGATCCGCGGCGCCGTGATGGATGGGCGCATCCCCACCGGGACGACGCTGCCCAGCGAGCGCTCGCTCGCCGAGGCGACCGGACTGAGCCGCACCACGACCACGCGGGCCTACGAGGTGCTGCGGGAGAGCCGGCTCGTCCGCACCCGGCAGGGCTCGGGAACGACGGTCGAGCTCCCGGTCGGGGCGGCGGGCTCCACCAGCATGCTCGCGCGTTCGCCGCGCCACGACGGCATCGCCCTCACCGCTGCCGCCTCCGAGGCGCCCGACGGCTTCGCCGCACTGATCCAGCGGGCGATGACGAGCCTCCCGGCCCTGCTGGCGACCGACGGCTACCTGCCCGACGGCCTCCCCGTGCTGCGTGAGCGCCTCGCCGCCCGCTACACCCGCGAAGGGCTGCCGACCGACCCCGACCAGATCGTCGTGACCACGGGGGCGCAGAGCGCGCTGTCGCTCCTGGTCTCGGTGCTCGTGCGGCCGCGCGACCGCGTCCTGGTGGAGGGCTGCGGGTACCCGCACTCGTTCGATCTCGTGTCGCGCGCCGGTGCGCGCCTGCTGCCGCTCCCGGCCGGGGAGGGCCCGTGGCCTGTCGAGGACATCGCCCGCCTCGCCCCCGCGGCCTCCCTGGCGCTGCTGGTGGTGGACTTCCACAACCCGACCGGGCAGCTCATGCCGTCGGCCACGCGTCGCGAGGTGGCCGGGATCCTCCAGCGCGCGGGCGTCACCACCATCGTCGACGAGACCCTGCGCGACGTGAGTCTCGGTGACACTCCCCTGCCCGAGCACTACGCCGTGCACGACCCCGGCGCCGTCCTCGTGGGATCGGCGGCGAAGTCCCTGTGGGGCGGTCTGCGCATCGGCTGGATCCGCGCCCCGAGGAGCCTGGTCCCCCGGCTCGTGCAGGCGCGGATGATCCGCGACCTCGGCACGGCCGCGCTGGACCAGCTCGTCATGGCCACGGCGCTGGAGGACGGCGACCTCGACCTGGCGGCCCGGCGGGCCGAGCTGCGCCACCGGCGCGACACCCTCGTCGCCGCGGTGGAGTCCCGGCTGCCCGACTGGTCGATCACACGTCCCGAGGGCGGCCTCACGTGCTGGGCGACCCTCCCGGCCCCGCTCAGCTCGGCCCTCGTCGCGGTCGCCGAGGACGAGGGCCTCACCCTCACGCCGGGCCCACGGTTCTTCGCCACCAGCCCCGCGGCCGGTGAGCGCCGGCTGCGCCTGCCCTACGCCCTCGCGCCCGACATGCTCGAGGACGCCGTGGGGCGCCTGGCCCGCGCGTGGGACCGGGTCACGAGCGGCCAGTCGGGCACGGCACGCGACCCCGACGCGGTCGACCTCATCGCCTGACCCGCGCTCCGTCGAATTGCGGGGTCCCTCCGGACCCCGCAAAGTGCTGTGCAGGCCATCGCCCCGCCGGGGCACGACCCGCGGAGGAGCAGCGCATGGATGTCCTGAGGAAGAAGAGCGTCGACGACGTCATCCACCAGAACGACGAGCTGCCCGAGGGCGCCGCCGAGGAGGAGCACGGCCGGCTCAAGAAGCACCTCGGACCACTCGACCTCATCGGCTTCGGCATCGGCATCGTCATCGGCACGGGAATCTTCACCCTCACGGGCCTGCAGGCGAAGGAGAACGCCGGCCCGGCCGTGATGATCTCGTTCCTCATTGCCGGAGCCGTCGCCCTGATGGCCGCCCTCTGCTACGCCGAGCTGGCCTCCGCCGTGCCGACGGCCGGCAGCTCGTACACCTACAGCTACACGACGATCGGCGAGATCTTCGCCTGGATCATCGCGTGGGACCTCATCCTCGAGTTCGCGCTCGGATCGGCGGTGGTCGCGAGAGGTTGGTCGGGTTACGTCGCCGGCGTCTTCAACCTCCCGGAGAAGTGGTTCGCCGAGGAGGGCTCCGTCGTGAACGTCGGAGCGATCTTCATCGTCCTGCTGCTGGGCTGGGTCGCCATGCGCGGCATCCGTGAGTCGGCCTGGGTGACCAACGGCCTCGTCGTCATCAAGGTCCTGGTCTGCCTCTTCGTCATCGCCGTGGGCGCCTTCTACGTCAACACCGGCAACCTCGTGCCCTTCATCCCGGAGTCGCAGCCCCCGGCCGGAGGCTCCTCCAGCAGCCTGCACGCGCCGCTGTGGCAGTTCCTCACGGGCGTCGAGCCGGCGACCTTCGGCATCACGGGCATCTTCGTGGCCGCGGCGGTCGTGTTCTTCGCCTACTCGGGCTTCGAGGCCGTCGCGAACCTCGGCGAGGAGACCCGCAAGCCGGAGCGCGACATGCCGATGGGCTTGCTCGGCACGCTTGCGATCTGCACCGCGCTCTACGTCGGCGTGTGCATCGTCATCACCGGCATGGTGCACTACTCCGACCTGTCGGAGGGTGACGCCGTCGCCGACGTGTTCGACCAGGTCGGCCTGGAGTGGGCGGGCATCCTCATCGGCGTGGCCGCTATCGCGGGCCTGACCTCGGTGATCCTGGTGGACCTGGTCGCGATGCCGCGCATCGGCTTCGCGCTGGCCCGTGACGGTCTGCTGCCGGAGGCCTTCCGCCGCATCCACCCGACGTGGGGCACGCCGGTGCTGATGACGGGGCTGACGGTGGTGGCGGTGGCGCTGCTCGCCGGACTCGTGCCGATCTCGGTGCTGGCCGAGATGGTGAGCATCGGCACGCTCTTCGCGTTCGTCGTGGTGGCCATCGCGGTGATCGTGCTCCGGCGCACCCAGCCCGAGATGAACCGCCCGTTCCGCACGCCGTGGGTGCCGTTCCTGCCCATCGTCACGGTCGCGTCCTGCATCGGCCTGATGGCGAGCCTCAAGGTGGACACGTGGCTGCGCTTCATCGTGTGGCTGCTGCTGGGCTTCGTCGTCTACTTCGCCTACGGCTATCGGCACTCGCGGCTCAACCGTGCCCGCCAGGGTGATCCCGCGTGAGCGTGGTCGTCGGCTTCGGCAGCGACACCCGGAGCCTCGCCGCGCTCGACCTGGCCGCCGAGTTCGCCCGGACCACCGGCGAGGAGCTCGTCATCACGAGCGTCGTCCAGGACAGCTGGGACGCGCTGCGCGACTTCGCCGGCGTGGACGACGAGTGGCGGCGCTCCGTCCGGGACCAGGCGGGTGAGGCGCTGGCGACGGCTCGTGAGCACCTCGGCGACGAGGCCGAGGTGGTGACGGTCTCGCGCACCGCCTCGTCCGTGCCGCAGGCGCTGCTGGACGAGAGCCGCGCCCGCGACGCACGCCTCGTGGTGGCCGGCTCGGCGTCGCACGGCGCGCTCGGGCGGATCGCCTTCGGCAGCACGAACGGCCGCCTCGCGCACAGCTCGGCCATTCCGGTGGCGCTGGCGCCGCGCGGCTTCCGCGCCAACGAGGGCGGCATCGAGCGGCTCGTCGTGGCGGTCGACCCCACCGCCTCCGACGCGGCGCTGGACGCGCCGATCGCCTCGCTCGCGACGTGGCTCGGGGTGCCCGTGGAGATCGTGACGTTCGCCGTACGAAGCGGCTCGCGGACGGCGTTCGCCGCGTTCTCCGACCAGGGCGTCCGTGAGGCCTGGTCGACGCTCGTGCGCACGCACCAGGAGCAGCTGGCCGACGGCATCCGCAGGCTGGCGCCGGAGACGGAGGTCACCACCACGCAGGTCACCTCCGCCGAGCGCTGGTCACTGGCGCTGGAGTCCTTCGAGTGGCGTCCGGGCGACCTGCTCGCGGTCGGGTCCAGCCGCCACGGCCCGGTGGCCCGCGTCTTCATGGGCTCCACCGCGACGCGGATCGTCAACCACAGCCCGGTCCCGGTGATCCTGCTCCCCCGGCCTCGCGCACAGGCCTCCTGACCCCGAACGCACGAACGCGGCGCCCCGAGCCGACGTGAGTCGGACGGGACGCCGCGTTCGTGCGACGGGACGAGGCTCAGCGAGCCGCGCTGCCCTCGGTGTAGTCGTCGTCGGCCTGCTTCCACGAGAAGTGCGAGCGCAGGGCCTTGCCGGTGGCCTCGATCGGGTGACCGGCCTCCTTCTCGCGCAGCTCGAGGAACTCCTTGCCGCCGTTGTCCTGGTCGGCGATGAAGCGCTCGGCGAAGGCACCGGACTGGATGTCGCCCAGCACCTGCTCCATGCGCTCCTTCACGCCGGCGTCGATGACGCGCGGGCCGGAGACGTAGTCGCCGTACTCGGCGGTGTCGGAGATGCTCCAGCGCTGCTTGGCGATGCCGCCCTCCCACATGAGGTCGACGATGAGCTTGAGCTCGTGCAGCACCTCGAAGTAGGCGATCTCGGGCTGGTAGCCGGCCTCGGTGAGCGTCTCGAACCCGGCCTGGACCAGGTGGGACACGCCGCCGCACAGCACGGCCTGCTCGCCGAAGAGGTCGGTCTCGGTCTCCTCGGTGAACGTGGTCTTGATGACGCCGGCGCGCGTGCCGCCGATGCCCTTCGCGTAGGAGAGGGCGACGTCCCAGGCCTGGCCCGAGGCGTCCTGCTCGACCGCGATGATGTCCGGGATGCCACGGCCGGCGACGAACTCGCGACGCACGGTGTGACCGGGGGCCTTCGGGGCGACCATGATGACGTCGACGCCCTCGGCCGGCTTGATGTAGCCGAAGCGGATGTTGAAGCCGTGGCCGAACACCAGCGTGTCGCCGGCGGTCAGGTTCGGGGCGATCGACTCGGTGTAGACGTGACGCTGGACCTGGTCGGGCGTGAGGATGACGATGACGTCGGACTCCTCGACCGCCTCGGCGACCGGGAGGACGCGCAGGCCCTCGGCCTCGGCCTTCGCCTTGCTCTTGCTGCCCTCGGCCAGGCCGATGCGGACGTCGACGCCCGAGTCGCGCAGGTTGAGCGCGTGGGCGTGACCCTGGCTGCCGTAGCCGATCACCGCCACGTTCTTGCCCTGGATGAGGGACAGATCGGCGTCGTCGTCGTAGAACAGTTCAGCCACGATGGGGTTCTCCTTGGTTGGGGGTCGAAGGCGCAGGTGCGTGCGCCGGCGCAGTTCTGGGGTGGGCTCAGCCCGCGGCGGTGCCGGGGACGGTGCGCAGCGTGCGGTCGGTGATCGACCGCGAGCCGCGACCGATCGCGACGCGTCCGGACTGCGCGATCTCGCGGATGCCGAAGGGCTCGAGCACGTTGAGCATCGCCGTGAGCTTGCCGGCGTCGCCCGTGGCCTCGATCGTGACCGACTCCTGGGCCACGTCGACGACCTTGGCGCGGAACAGCTGCACGGTCTCGAGGACCTGGCCGCGGGTCTGCTGGTCGGTCTTGACCTTGATCAGCATCAGCTCGCGCTCGACGGCGTTGCCGGAGTCGAGCTCGACGATCTTGAGGACGTTGACCAGCTTGTTGAGCTGCTTCGTGACCTGCTCGAGCGGCAGCTCCTCGACGTTCACGACGATCGTCATGCGCGAGATCTCGGGGATCTCGGTGGGACCGACCGCGAGAGAGTCGATGTTGAAGCCGCGTCGCATGAACAGGCTCGACACGCGAGCCAGGACGCCGGGCGTGTTCTCGACGAGCACGCTGAGGGTGTGTTGGGGCATCAGAGGTCCTCGTCTTCCCATTCGGGGGCGAGATCGCGAGCGATCTTGATGTCGTCGTTGCTGGTGCCGGCGGCGACCATGGGCCAGACCATCGCGTCGCGCTCGACGACGAAGTCGATCACGACGGGCACGTCGTTGATGCTCATCGCCTTGGCGATGACCTCGTCGAGCTCGTCCTCGCTCTCGCAGCGCAGGCCGATGCAGCCGTAGGCCTCGGCGAGCTTGACGAAGTCGGGGATCCGGCGGGCGCCGATCGACTCGGGACCGGTGTTCAGGTCGGTGTTGGAGTAGCGGCCCTCGTAGAAGAGGGTCTGCCACTGGCGCACCATGCCCAGCGAGGAGTTGTTGATCACCGCGACCTTGATCGGGATGCCCTCGATCGCGCAGGTGGCCAGCTCCTGGTTGGTCATCTGGAAGCAGCCGTCGCCGTCGATGGCCCAGACGACACGGTCGGGGTCGCCGACCTTGGCGCCCATCGCGGCGGGCACGCCGTAGCCCATCGTGCCGGCACCGCCGGAGTTGAGCCACTGGCGCGGGCGCTCGTACTGGACGTAGTGCGCGGCCCACATCTGGTGCTGGCCGACGCCCGCGGTGTAGATCGCCTCGGCGCCGGCGGCCGCGTTGATGCGCTCGATCACGGTCTGCGGCGCCAGGCCCTCATCGGGCTTGTCGTACGCCACCGGGAACTGGGCCTTGACGTTGAGGATGTAGTCGCGCCACGCGGTGTAGTCGCCGGTGAGCTCGTCGTCCTGCGACTGCTTCTGCAGGGCGCGGATGAGGTCGGCGATGACCTCGCGGGCGTCGCCCACGATCGGCACGTCGGCGACGCGGTTCTTGCTGATCTCGGCCGGGTCGATGTCGGCGTGGATCACCTTGGCGTCGGGCGCGAACGTGTCGAGGTTGCCCGTGACGCGGTCGTCGAAGCGGGCGCCGAGGGTGATCAGCAGGTCGGAGCGCTGGAGGCCGGCGACCGCGGCCACCGTGCCGTGCATGCCCGGCATGCCCAGGTGCAGCTCGTGGGAGTCGGGGAACGCGCCGCGCGCCATCAGCGTGGTGACGACCGGGATCTGGGTCAGCTCGGCGAGCATCTTGAGCTCGGCCGACGCGTCGGCCTTGATGACGCCGCCGCCGACGTAGAGGATCGGCTTCTTTGCCTCGGCGATGAGGCGGGCGGCCTCGCGGACCTGCTTGTTGTGCGGGCGCGTCGTGGGGCGGTAGCCCGGCAGCGCGAGCTCGTGCGGCCACTCGTGGGTGGTGACGGCCTGCAGCGCGTCCTTGGCGACGTCGACCAGCACGGGACCGGGGCGGCCGGTGGAGGCGATGTGGAAGGCCTCGGCCACGACGCGCGGGATCTCGGCCGGGTCGGTCACGAGGAAGCTGTGCTTGGTGATCGGCATCGTGATGCCGCGGATGTCGGCCTCCTGGAAGGCGTCCGAGCCGATGACGCTGCTGGCGACCTGTCCGGTGACGGCGACGATCGGCACCGAGTCGAGGTAGGCGTCCGCGATGGCGGTGACGAGGTTCGTGGCGCCGGGGCCGGAGGTGGCCATGCAGACGCCGACCTTGCCGGTGGCCATCGCGTAGCCCTGCGCGGCGTGACCCGCACCCTGCTCGTGACGGACCAGCACGTGGCGGATCGAGGAGTCGTACAGCGGGTCGTAGGCGGGCAGGATCGCGCCTCCGGGAATCCCGAAGATGACCTCGACCCCGGCCTTTTCCAGCGATCGGACGAGGCTCTGCGCCCCGGTCATCGTCTCCGGTGCCGTCTCGGTCATGGCCCTACCCGTCTCGTCTGCCGGCCACCCCGTGATCGCGGCCGGTGCTCGGTTCCCCATCGTATTCCCTGCTTCTCGTCGTCCATTCACTGCATGAAAAAACCCTCGGCCGTGAGGCGACGAGGGCGAGACGCGCGGCGAAGTGCCGTGCGTCAGTGGACTACGAGAAGCAGCGCGTGCATGGAACCAGTGTGCGCCGCGGACGCGAAGTGGTCAAGTTGTGAGATTCCGTGTCCACCATGCGGACGCGGGTCAGCTCGTGAAGGCAGCGAGAGCAGCCGCTGAGAGGGTCCGGTCGGCGTAGACCAGACGGATGCCGCCGGGCACCTCGCCGTCGGGGCCGCGCCAGACCTGCGTCATCCCGGCGCGCTCGGCAGTGCGACGCGACGCCTCGTTGTGCTCCAGCAGGTAGGCCACGATCGGCGCCTCGGGATCGTAGGAGGCGGCCGCCTCGAAGGCGGCCCGGACGAGCTCCAGCGCGTATCCCTGACCCTGGTGGTCCGGGGCGAGCCGGTAGTAGAGATTCCAGGCCCCGGTCGGGCGCAGCCGCACTCCCCCGATGCCCACGAGCTCACCGTCGCTGCGCCGTCGCGCCGTCCAGTAGCCGAGGCCGTCGCGCTCCCAGTCCGCGGTGTACATCTCGAGGTCGGCACGCGTCCGCTGCTCGTCGGTGTGCACGCCCGAGGGCAGGTGCGTCCACGCCCGCGGGTCCGCGTGCAGCACGTGGAGCTCGGAGAGATCCGCGAACGACACCGCGGTCAGGTCGAGCCGCTCGGTGATCAGGTGCTGGTGGTCCATCGGCTCACCAGGGAAAGGGTTCGAAGTCCTTCAGGAAGACGCCGTGGAGGTCGACGCCGTCCTCGCCCTGGACGATCGGGTCGTAGACGCGGGCCGCGCCGTCGACGAGGTCGAGCGGAGCCTTGAAACCCTCTTGGGCGAGGCGCTGCTTCGTCACGTGGGGGCGCTCGTCGGTGATCCAGCCGGTGTCGACGGCGGTCATCAGGATCTCGTCGGTCTCGAACATCTCTCGCGCGCTGGTGCGGGTGAGCATGTTGAGCGCGGCCTTGGCCATGTTCGTGTGCGGGTGGCCCGGGCCCTTGTAGCCGCGGGAGAACTGCCCCTCCATCGCCGAGACGTTGACGACGTACTTGCGGCGGGCGGCCGAGGCCGCCATCGCGGGACGCAGCCGGCTGATCAGGAGGAACGGCGCGACGCTGTTGCAGAGCTGGACCTCGAGCAGCTCGAGCGCGTCGACCTGGCCGACGTGCTGGACCCAGCTGTTGGTGTCGACGAGGTCGGGCAGGAGGCCCCCCGCGTCGATGCGCTCGAGGTCGGCCGACCCGGCCTCGAGGGCGATCGCGGTGAGCTCCTCCGCGGTGACGGCGTCGCCGGCGAGCGCCGGGTGCGAGCTGACCGAGCCGACGAGCGAGGCCGGGTGGGCGTCGCTGGTGTGGCCGAACGTGATCAGCTCGGGCACGTAGCCCTCGGGCAGCGGCTGCGCCTCGGCGTCGGCGATGGCCTGATAGGCGCCGGGCTGGCGCTTCACCGTCTGGGCGGCGTTGTTGATGAGGATGTCGAGCGGGCCCGACGCCGCGATCTCGTCGGCCAGGCCGATCACCTGGGCGGGGTCGCGCAGGTCGATGCCGACGATCTTGAGCCGGTCGATCCACTCGTCGCTGTCGGGCTGGGCGCTGAAGCGGCGCACCGCGTCGCGCGGGAAGCGCGTGGTGATCGTGAGGTGCGCGCCGTCGCGCAGCAGCCGCAGCGCGATGTACATGCCGATCTTGGCGCGGCCGCCGGTGAGCAGCGCGCGGCGTCCGGTCAGGTCGGTGCGCTGGTCGCGCTTGGCGTGGCTCAGGGCGGCGCACTTCGGGCACAGCTGGTGGTAGAACGCGTCGACCACCGTGTACTTGTCCTTGCAGATGTAGCAGCCGCGGGCCACCTGCAGCACGCCCGCCGACGCACCGCGCGCGGTGGAGACCAGCGGGATGCCGGCGGTCTCGTCGTCGATGCGGCGCGGCGAGCCGGTGGCGGTCAGCGAGACGACTTCGCGGTCGGCCTCGTTGACGGCGTCGCGCTTGGCCCGGCGGCGCTGCTTCTTGACGTCCTTGTAGAACTTGCCGCACGCGCGGCGCAGCGCCACGTAGGCCTCGTCCTCGTCACCGAGGTGCTGCGCCTCGCCCAGCACCTTGAGGGCGGTCGCGAGCTCGTCGTCGGTGAAGTTCGGCACCGATTGATTCTACGGTGCGGTTCCCCGCCGTCTCGACTGGTCTCGATACGCCGCTCGCTGCGCTCGCGAGCTACTCGACCACCGAGTGCCCGGTGATCGAGTAGCACGGCGTATCGAGATCACGCACCGCCGAGCGCCGGTGATCGAGTAGCACGGCGAGGAACGAGCCGGCGTATCGAGATCACGTACCGCGGGTTAAGCCTCAGCCCGTGACAGCGCCGTGCGCGGCCGAGCTCACCAGCTTGCGGTACTTGGCCAGGACACCGGAGGTGTACTTCGGCGGGTTGGGCTCCCAGCCGACCTTGCGCTGCTCGAGGTCGGCGTCGTCGATCTCGACGTCGAGGCGCTTGTTCGCCACGTCGAGCGTGATCGGGTCGCCGTCGCGCACGAACGCGATCGGGCCGCCGTCGACGGCTTCAGGCGCGACGTGGCCGACGCACAGGCCGGTGGTACCGCCGGAGAAGCGACCGTCGGTCAGCAGGAGCACGTCCTTGCCGAGGCCGGCGCCCTTGATGGCGCCGGTGATGGCGAGCATCTCGCGCATGCCGGGGCCACCCTTGGGGCCCTCGTAGCGGATGACGACGACGTCGCCGGCGACGACGGTGCCGTCCTCCAGCGCGTCCATCGCGGCGCGCTCGCCGTCGAACACGCGGGCGGTGCCGCGGAAGACCGACTCGTCGAAGCCGGCGCTCTTGACGACCGCACCCTCGGGAGCCAGCGTGCCGTGCAGGATCGTGAGGCCGCCGGTCTTGTGGATCGGCTTGTCGAGCGGGCGGATCACGTCGCCGTCGAGGCCGAGATCGATGTGCGCGAGGTTCTCGGCCATCGTCTTGCCGGTGACGGTCATGACGTCGCCGTGCATGAGGCCCGCGTCGATCAGCGCCTTCATGATCACGGGGATGCCGCCGACCTTGTCGACGTCGTTCATGACGTAGCGGCCGAAGGGCTTGAGATCGCCCAGGTGCGGGACCTTGTCGCCGACGCGGTTGAAGTCCTCGAGCGTCAGCGGGACGCCGGCCTCGCGGGCGATCGCCAGCAGGTGCAGCACCGCGTTGGTGGAGCCGCCGAGCGCCATGACCACGGTGATGGCGTTCTCGAAGGCCTCGAGCGTCATGATGTCGCGCGCGGTGATGCCCTTGCGCAGCAGCTCGACCACGGCCTCGCCGGACTTGCGGGCGTACTCGTCGCGGCGGCGGTCGGGGGCCGGCGGCGCGGCCGAGCCGGGCAGGCTCATGCCGAGCGCCTCGGCGGCCGAGGCCATCGTGTTGGCGGTGTACATGCCGCCGCAGGCACCCTCGCCGGGGCAGATCGCGCGCTCGATGCGGTCGACCTCGTCGCGGCTGATGAGGCCCTTCATGCAGGCTCCGACGGCCTCGAAGGCGTCGATGATCGTGACGTCCTTGCCGTCCACGTTGCCCGGCAGGGTGGAGCCGGCGTAGAGGAAGACGCTGGAGAGGTCGAGGCGCGCGGCGGCCATGAGCATGCCGGGCAGACTCTTGTCGCAGCCGGCCAGCAGCACCGAGCCGTCGAGGCGCTCGGCCGACATGACGACCTCGACCGAGTCGGCGATGACCTCACGGCTGACGAGCGAGAAGTGCATGCCCTCGTGACCCATGCTGATGCCGTCGGAGACGCTGATCGTGCCGAACTCGAGCGGGTACCCGCCGCCGGTGTGCACACCCTCCTTGACGGCCTTGGCGAGCCGGTCGAGTGAGAGGTTGCACGGGGTGATCTCGTTCCAGCTGGACGCGACGCCGATCTGGGGCTTCACCCAGTCGTCGTCCCCCATGCCGACCGCGCGGAGCATGCCGCGCGCGGCGGTCTTCTCCAGGCCGTCGGTGACGTCGCGGCTGCGCGGCTTGATGTCGATGTCGGGCGTGTCGGGGGTCTCGGCCATACGGGCATCGTACGACCGGCATTGAGCGTGCCGTCCCGGTGGTCAGAACAGCGGCACGAGCGCGAGCGCGAGGAACCAGCTGACGAAGCTGCCGACGAGCACGTACTCGGCCCGCGACCCGTCACCCTCGTCCTTGGAGATCTCGGGAAAGCGCAGGATGCCCTTGGCGGCGAGGATCGCCGCCACTCCCCCGTAGTTGCCGCCGATCGCGAAGCCGAAGACGAGCACGCGCTCGAGCGGGCCGATGACGCGGCCGCCCTTGAGCCGGCGCTCCTCGGCGAGCAGTCCGCGGCCGACCCGGTCGAGCACCTCCCGGACGACGGCGTTGGCGGGGCCGATCATCGCCACGGCGGTGACGACGGCGAGCACCATCTCGTCGAGGCTGACTTCAGCCAGCGCCGGAACGTCGAGGTCCTCGTACCAGTCGAGCATCGGCGGCCGGTCGCGGTCGATCGCGGGCGAGGCGATGAGCGCCAGCAGCGCGCCGATGCCGGAGACGACCATGCCGGGGATCCGCCACGAGGGAACGGTGCGCGCGCTGGCCCACCAGAGGCCGACGACCGCGGGCAGCCAGCCGGCACCCGGACCGTAGCCGAGGCCGTACGCCGCGAGGATCACGATCGCGACCATGGCAACGACCTCGACGACGACCACCCAGAGCCGGTCGACGTGGCGCAGGTACTCGGCGAGGCAGATCGCGAGCAGCACGAGTGCGAGGAGGGCCATCAGCGCACCAGCTCCACACCGTCGACGACGGCCAGGGCACCGCTGCGCCGCAGCGACTGGGAGACGGCGGACGCGGAGATGCCCTCGGCCGCGGCGAGCTCGCGCTGGGTGCGGCCCTGGAGCAGGCCCAGCGTCAACCGGCGCTGCCGGCCGTCGAACCCGCTGACCACCTGGTCGCGAGCCATCAAGTAAGCGTTCACCGTTCCCCCTTCGTGCACCCAGGTGCGCAGCCCCGACTGGCGCGCGACACGCTGCTCGACCTCGCCGATCGCGTCGCGCGCGTTCCACCAGGCCGGCCCGTCCTGGGTGAGACCGTACTCGGAGCGACCGACGACTTCGAAGGCGCCGACGCCGATGCCCACGCGGGCGTCCATCTCCTCCGGGAGCGCGAGCCGCACGACGAGTGCGGTGAGCAGCGCGTCATGCACCGTGGCGTGGGTGGACTGGAACTCGTCGCCGATCGTGGGCGCGGGCCGCTGCTCCGATGGGACGAGCTCGGCCGCGGCGGCCAAGGCGCCGATGAGTCGCTCCTGCGCCTCAGCGCGCGAGGTCGCCTGCCGTGAGGCCACGAGGTCGCCGATCAGCGCCACGGTCTGTGAAGGTGAAACCTTCATTTCCATGGAATGAAGCATATACCTTCATTGCCCAGAAATGAAGCCCTCGACTTCACTCGATGGGCTCGGGACGCCACGCGGGAATGACGTCCGCGGCCTCGACGGGTTCGGGAACCGGCGGCCCGGACGGGTTCCGCTCAACCCAGGCGGTGGCCGCCTTGTGGCCCGACTCGAACAGGCTCGTGCGCTGCTCGGGGGTGAGGTCGAAGTCGGTCCAGCGCACACCCTTCGGCTTGGCGAAGATGCTGCGGTCGATCGCGGCCGGGTCGCTGACGTGGCGCACCTGCGTGGAGTCGACGGTGGTGAAGATGAGGTTCGTCAGCAACGACAGCGGAGAGGTGACGGGCTTGGCCTTCGCCCGCTCCCCCGCCGGCGAGCTGAGCCGCACACCGAGGGTGGGCCAGCGGCTCGGCAGCCCATCGCGTCGGTCGAACAACTCGATCGGGTAGCTGCGCAGGAGCGAGCCGTCGGCCAGCGTCAGGGTGCCGTACTTCGACTTCAGCCGGACGGGCTCGAACAGGAACGGGATGGCTGCCGAGGCTCGCACCGCCCGCGCCACCGAGTACTCGTCCGGGTCATGGCCATGGGCCGGCAGGTCCCAGGGCAGGAACATGGCCCGCTGGCGGGAGAGGTCGCTCGCGGTGACCACGAGGCGGTACGACTGGCCCTGCGGCAGCGCGCTGCCCGGGTCGTCGAAGTAGAGGTCGCCGAAGGTGCGCACCCCGAGGTCGCCCAGGACGCCCTTCAGCCACTGCTCCATGTGGCGACCGGGATGCGCCCCGAGGTGGAACATCACGCCCCACGCGTCGGCGGCCCGCGGCCACCACCCCAGCATCGCGCCGCGCTTGCGACGGTCGAGGAACGCGCTGTAGTCGATCGTGCGCATGATGTCGTCGACGCGACTGAACGGCTCCCCCGCGTGCTGCATCGCCGCCATCACCGAGCCGACCATCGCCCCGGCCGAAGAACCACCGATCCGGGCGAACGTGTAGCCGTGCTCAGCCAAGGCGGTCGCGGCGCCCACGAGGGCGATCCCCTTGACTCCCCCGCCCTCGAGAACGAGGTCGACCGCGCGCGTCTGCTCCACGGTTCGACTCTATGGCGTGGGCGTGGACATGGCTCCGGGGCCGCCCGCGAGCCCTGGCTTGGGATCGCGTCATTCCGCCGCATATGTCTCTTCATGAACACTGCGCCACCAACGCGCTCTGTGGGGTCACCTAGCGCCTCGTTGCGAGGCCTTCTAGTCGCAGCCGATCCCGTCGCCGTCGGCGTCCAGCCGGTACGGGTCGCTTCCGGTTACCTTGACGGGATGACCGATCTCACCGCAGTCCAGGTCGGCCACGATGCGCAGGCAAGGCGAGTATCCGCTCATGCACTCGCTCTTTGGCACCTCCTTCTTACGAGGCTGTGGCACGAGAGGGACGGGTTTCGCGGCCTTCCGGCAGGCGGGCACTGAGGCCGCCGCCAGGGCGCGGTCGAGTCGACGAGCCAACTCGGGGTTCTCGTGGCGGAACTGTTCCAGGTAGCGGCCGTCGCCGAGCCCATTCTTCGCGAGCTTGACGTTGAGCGACCTGCCCTTCTCGTCACGGACCTCGGCGACAGCTCGGCCGTGATCGTCAGTGGTGTATGCATCGACGGTGAATCCGTTGCTGAGAAATTTGCGCGTGTAAGCCGTCGCCTCAGGCCCACACTGCTCGTTTCTCTCCGGCGTGTTGACGAGCCCCAGACGGTATTCCTTGCCGTCTGATGCCACCCATGAATCGCCGTCCTTCTGGTCCGTGACGAACAGGAGGACGACGGGTTCCTCAGTCGGCTCCGTGTCGGGCGTCGAGGTCGGTTCGGCGCTGGGCGTGGTCTGTTCAACCGCCGGAGCCGGTTCGGTTGCCTGGGTCGGCGGCGTGGTCGCGACATCGGTCTCCACCGGCGTGGCGGCGACTCCGATCGCTGTCATCCCGGCGAATGCCACGCATGCCGCGACCAGCCAGAACTCCCATCGCCGAATCCAAGGCCTGGAGGCCCGCGCCTCAGGAAGGCCGCGTGCACCACCGGCGGACGGCTGATCTCCGACAGGCGCGTACTGGTAGTTCCGCGCGGTGTGCTCAGTCCACGCGGCGCCGTCCCAATAGCGCAGCTCCCCTTGCGCATCTGGATACCAGCCGGCACTGGCGCGGGGACCTTCAGTCATCGGACGAGCGTCCCACGATCACTCAGCGAATACCGGGAAACCGGCGCCTTGTCTGGCAGGACCCGAAGCGGTCTAGGCGACCAGTGGGTGTCGCCCGCGGCGTGATTCGGCTGGCCACGCGTGAGTTTCAGGACGATCAAGCCCGACCAGCATTCGCCATTCCGTCGGACCTCTCCGATAGGACGGGATAGTAAGGGAGGTGAGCACAGTGGCAAAAGCCAAAGGCGGGAAACCAAGCAAGAGCGCTCTCTCGAAGGCGGGGAAGACTCTCGCGTCGAATGGATCGTCCAAGCAGTCGAAGTCAACAGCTGGGAAGACTCTCGGCAAAGGCTGATCCGATCCTCAATGCAGCAAGGCGGAAGGCCGTCAATCCTGAATTGCGGCCTTCCGCCTTGACTAAGCGAGGCGGCAGCCCGCCGCGCTTGGCGTACTGCAGCCGGAGCCGGCCAATCTGGCAACGGTCGTGGTCAAGCGTCCTCCATCCCGACTCGATCAGGCGCCGAACTCCTGCTTGAGCGCCGCCAGGATGTCGGACGCCGCCTCGAAGAACTGGTCCTGCCCCTTGTCGCCGATCTGGAGCAGCGCGAGGTCGGTGAACCCCGCGTCCGCGAACGGCCGGACGGCCTCGATCACAGCATCGATGTCGTTGCCGCAGGGGATCTGGCCCGCGACGTCCTCGGGGCGGACGAACTGAGTGGCGGCGTCGAACGCGGACGGGCCGGGCAGCTCGGCGTTGACCTTCCACCCGCCGGCGAACCAGCGGAACTGCTCATGGGCTCGAGCCAGCGCCTTGTCCTGGTCGGAGTCCCACGAGATGGGCAGCTGACCGACCTTGCGTGCCGGCTTCTTCGCGGTGGTCGCCTCGTCGAAGTTCTTGACCGCATCGCCGTCGGGCTCGACCGCGATCATGAAGTCGGCCCACGGAGCGGCGATCTCGATCGACTGAGGACCGCTGACCGCGACGCCGATGGGCGCGCGCGTCTCCGGCAGGTCCCAGAGCTTCGCGGAGTCGACCCGGTAGTGGTCGCCGACGAAGTTGACGTAGCCGCCCTCGAAGAGCTCGCTGATGATCTGGAGTGCCTCGGCGAACCGCTCGTGGCGCACGTTGACCGGGTCCCAGCCCTCACCGATGACGTGCTCGTTGAGGTTCTCCCCCGCCCCCAGGCCGAGCGAGAAGCGTCCCTCGCTCAGGACGCCGAGCGTCGCGGCCTGCTGCGCCACCACCGTCGGGTGATAGCGCCCGATCGGACACGTCACGTAGGTCATCAGCTCCAGCGTCTGCGTCGCGTAGGCGACGGCGCCGAGGGTCACCCACGCGTTCGGGCTGTGGCCCTGCTCGTCGAGCCACGGGTTGTAGTGGTCGCTCATGACGGCGAACGGGAATCCCACCTCCTCGGCCTTCTGGGCGTACTTCACCAGCTTCGTGGGCGGGGACTGTTCGCACATGAGGGTGCATCCGATGGAGAGGCTCATGGTGATCGTGTACCCGAGACGGCACTACTCACTCTCGGCCTGATCCAGACCAGCGACGAGCGACGCATTGCGACACCCAGCGTCAGTGGCCGAGCGTAACCTCGGCCCCGTGGCAGTGAACGAGCCAGGACGACCCAGAGTCGTGATGATGTGTGGACCAGGCGGTGCAGGCAAGACCACTTACGCCAAGCGCTTGGAGCGCGAAGGCTGGACGCGCCTGTCGTTCGAGGTGGAGTTCTGGGATCGCGGAATCACGACGATGCCCTCCGCCGACGTGGTCGCGGAGGTGGCAGTCGACCTGAAGGCGCGCCTTCTGCGCCATGTCGCGGCAGGGGACGATGTCGTGCTCGACTTCGGGTTCTGGTTTCGGCGACAACGCGACGAGTACCGCGCACTGCTCGCACCTCAGGGCATCGTGCCGGAGACCGTGTACATCGCGACGAGCCTTGAGACCATCCTGAGCCGGGTCGAGGATCGACACGGCAGGCGCGCGGACGATTGGCCGCTCACCAAGCGGGCGGCGACGGAGTACTTCGAGCGGTTCGAACCGCCCATGCCCGAGGAGGGGCCGCTCGAGGTCGTCCGCTAGGCCAAACGTGATGTGGCCGCTCGTCGGCGGGTCAGTTCTCTGTCAGAGCGAAGGTCGCCAGCGCGTGCACCAGCGACTGCCCGTCCTGCTCCACCTCGGACTCGCAGATGGTGAGCCTGTCGCCGCGCTTGCGCACCTTCGAGGTGACCGTGAGCCGGCCCGGCTTACCGGGGCGGAGGTAGGTGACCGTGAGCTGACTCGTGGCAGGCGTCTCGTCGTCCACGACGCTGAGGATCGCTGCGCCCATGGTCGTGTCGACCAGGGTGGCGAGCAGTCCGCCGTGAACGGTGCCGGCGGCGTTGAGATGCCGGTCATCGACGTCCATGGTCAGCGTCGCCTGTCCGTCGGCTGCTTCCGGCGCATGCGCGCCGATGGTCGCGAGGAAGTCGTGGTTGGTGTCAGTCACGTGCTCTCTGTACCCGCTGCCTCCGTGAAGATGCGTCCGCGACGGGGTGGGCCGCGGCACGTCGGGCAGACTGCAGGAGTGTCCGACCCGCTGCGCAGCCTGCTCGCCGCACCCCCAGACCTCCCGGTCACGGCGGGCCTGGCCGCACTCGACGAGGCGCTCCGCACGCGCGGCGTCGCAGTGATCCACGCGCCGCCCGGCACCGGCAAGACGACCTTGGTCCCGCCCGCGGTCGCGGGGGTCGTCTCCGGCCGGGTCGTCGTCACCCAGCCCAGTCGCATCGCGGCACGCGCTGCTGCCCGACGGCTGGCGAGCCTGCTGGGCGAACCGGTCGGCGAGACGGTCGGCTACTCCGTGCGGGGGGACCGGCGCACCAGTCGACGCACTCAGGTCGAGGTGGTCACCACCGGCCTGCTGCTCCGGCGGATCCAGCACGATCCCGAGCTCGCGGGCGTCGGCGCCGTCGTCCTCGACGAGGTGCACGAGCGCCACCTCGACGCCGACCTCACCCTGGCTCTGCTGATCGACATCCGCGCGAACCTGCGTGAGGACCTGACCCTGGTGGCGATGTCCGCCACCATCGAGGCCGAGCGCACGACCGCGCTGCTCGGAGGTCACGAGCCCGCACCGGTGATCACCGTCCCCGGTGCCCTGCACCCGGTGGACACGGTCTGGTGCCCGCTGTTGCCCGGGTCGCGCCGCACCAACGACCGCGGCATCACTCCCGCCTTCCACGACCACGTCGCCGCGACCGTCCGGCGTGCGCTCGCCGAGCACGAGGGAGACGTCCTCGTCTTCGTGCCGGGTGTCGCGGAGGTCGACGCGACCATCCGTCGCCTGTCCGGAGTGGATGCCGACGTGCACGCACTGCACGGTCGCCTGTCCAGCGCCGAGCAGGACCGCGCGCTCACCGAGGGTCCGCGTCGCCGCGTGATCGTCTCGACCGCGGTCGCCGAGTCATCGCTGACGGTGCCCGGCGTGCGCGTCGTGGTGGATGCCGGATTCTCACGTGAGCCGCGCACCGACCACCGTCGCGGACTCGCCTCGCTGGTCACCGTCGCCGTGAGCCGAGCCGCGGCCGACCAGCGAGCGGGACGCGCCGGCCGTCTGGGACCGGGCGCGGTGCTGCGGTGTTGGTCGAAGGCGGAGCACGCACACTTGGCACCCCACCCCGAACCCGAGATCGCCACCGCCGACCTGACCGCCTTCACTCTCGAGGTGGCGTGCTGGGGAAGTCACGACGTTCGCGAGCTGGCCCTCCTCGACCAGCCGCCGCCGCACGCCCTGTCGGCAGCCCGGCAGGTGCTGGTGGACCTGGGCGCGATCACCGAGGACGTGACCGCCACTCCTCGGGGCCGCGTCATCGCCGGCGTGCCGGTCGACCCCCGGCTCGCGCGTGCGCTGATCGACGGGGCTGGCCTCGTCGGAACGAACCGGGCCGCCGAGATCGTCGCGATGCTCAGCGAGGACGTTCGTGCTCCCGGTGGGGACCTGGTGGCGGCGCTGCGAGCGCTGCGCGGTGGCCAGCGGTCAGGTTCGTGGCGCACCCAGGTCAAGCGGTTGGAGGCCGTCGCGAAAGAGCAGGGTGCGAAGGATCAGGGTGCCGACATGCACACCCGAGCCCTGACCGATGACGTGGCGGTGGGGCTCGTGGTCGCCCTCGCCCACCCGGACCGGATCGCGCGCAAGCGCTCCGGTGGGTCGAGCTACCTGATGACGTCCGGGACGGGCGCGGCGTTCGACCAGCGCGACCCGGGCCCCCTGGCAGGCCTGGAATGGCTCGCGGTCGCCGATGCGGATCGCCGGTCCGGGCAGCGGGAGGCCCGGATCCGGTCGGCGGCACCGCTCACCGAGGACCTCGCGCTGGAGGCGGCGGGCTCGCTGTGGACCGAAGTCGACGAGGTCGGCTGGACCGGCGGGCGCGTCCTGTCTCGGCGCCGCACGCTGCTCGGCGCGATCGAGCTCAGCTCCGTCCCGCTTAGCGACCCACCGGTGGAAGCCGTGACCGAGGCCATCCAGGAGGCGCTGGAGGGCGAGGGCATCGGCCTTCTCACCTGGTCGGAGGCGGCCACGGCGCTGCGCGCTCGCCTCGACTTCCTGCACCGGGCCCTCGGTGACCCCTGGCCCGACGTGAGCGACGAGGCGCTGACGCAGAACCTCCAGTCGTGGCTCGGGCCGCAGCTGGCGCGAGTCCGCTCGGCCCAGGACCTGCGCCGGATCGACGTCGTGGGCGCACTGCGGGCGTTGTTGCCGTGGCCGCAGGCGGGCCGACTCGACGAGCTGGCCCCCGAGCGGGTGGAGGTGCCGAGCGGATCGATCATGCGGATCGACTACTCGCAGGAGCAGCCCGTGCTCGCCGTGCGGTTGCAGGAGGTCTTCGGCTGGGACGCCGTGCCGCGTCTCGCGGACGGCAGGGTCCCGCTCCTGCTGCACCTCCTCTCCCCCGCCCGGCGCCCGGCTGCCGTCACGGCAGACCTGGAGTCCTTCTGGGACAACGGCTATCCGGGCGTGCGTGCCGACCTGCGCGGGCGCTACCCCAAGCACTCCTGGCCCGACGATCCCCGCGGCGCGCCGGCCACCCGACGGACGAATACGCCTCGCACTCGACGGTGAGGGACGCCATCATCAACCCCATGACCACCGGACACGCCGACAGCCTGCGAGCCCTGTACCAGGCGTTCAACAACCGTGATCTCGACGCCGTCCTCGCGGCGATGGCGCCGGACGTCGACTGGCCGAACGGCTGGGAGGGCGGCCGGCTGTCGGGACGCGACGAGGTGCGGGACTACTGGGAGCGGCAGTGGAGGGAGATCCGCCCGATGACCATCGTGCGACACATCCGCGACCGCTCCGACGGAACCGTCGAAGCACGCGTTCGTCTCGTCGTGCGCGACCCTGCAGGGAACGTCCTGGAGCGCTCCGAGGTGACTCACGTCTATGAGTTCGAGGGACCTCACGTCCGGCGCATGACGCTCGAGCAGTAGAGCGCCGGCAAGCAATCCGGTCATAGACTGCGTCGATGGTGGACCTGGACGCTGTCGAAGACGGGATCTGGACGTTGCTCGCCCCCTACCGGGCTGAGCTCGAGGACGCGACGATCTACGGGATGCCCTCACTGCGCTGGCCCGGCTCTGGCGGTCACGACTACTTCGCCGCCGTGAAGCGGAGCGCGCGCAAGGTGAGCCTCTACGCCGTCGCTGTGGACACGTGGCCGGAGACGCTCGAGGGTTCCTCCGACGAGTTCAGGTCCTTGCGCACCGGCAAGGCGACCTTCTCCTTCACGTCGCTGGAGGGCGAACTCAGGGCGGAGCTGGAGGCGTTCCTGCACCGCCTGTACAAGCCGTACCGCGAGCATCACCACCCTGGCTGACGCCCCAGCGCTCCGTCGCCGTCAGCCGTTGAGGCCGACCCGCCGCACCAGTAGTGTCGCGTCGCCGATCTCGACGGTCTTCCCGTCGCGCTCGACAACGCGCGGACGTTCCTCGACCACCACCGGCTCAAAGCTGCCGTCGAGGGCAGGCAACAGGTCCTCGGCGTGCCACATGGCGCGGAACTGTTCGGCGCTGAGCTGAGCGAAGGTCTCCGACGGGGCGTGCCCGACGACGAGCAGGTGTCCACCGGGCGCGACCGCCATGGCGAGGCGGCGCACCACGTCGACCATCGAGCCTCCGGGGTGCAGGAAGTGGGTGGTCACGAGATCGAACCGGCGACTCCCGGCGTCGAACGTGCGAGCGTCGACCTGCCACCAACTGGTTCGGTCTGCCACGCCCGCCTCCTCCGCGTGCCGGGCGGCACGGTCAAGTCCCTGAGCTGAGAAGTCGGCGCCGGTGACGGTCCATCCCTGCTGCGCCAGCCAGATGACGTCGCCACCCTCACCGCATCCCAGATCCAGCGCAGTGCCGGGGGCCAGTGCGCTCACCTCCGCGACGAGCTGGGGGTTGGGCTGGCCGCTCCAGACCTTCTCGGACCCGGCGTACCGCTTGTCCCAGCCGGGCTGCTCGAAGTAGTCCGGGGCGTCCTGCTGGTGGTCATCGTGGTCGTGTGATTCGGTCATGGTCCCAGCATGGTGCCGCTTCGGAGGCACGGCAAGATTCCTTGCCGTTGTGGCAAAGTGGTCCCATGACCGACATCTCGGACGACACGAGTCGCGTCCTCGACGGCGTGGGCCCGCGGTTGCGGGCTCTGCGCACCGCACGCGGGGCGACGCTCGCTGATCTCTCCGCCGACACGGGCATCTCGACGAGCACGCTCTCGCGACTCGAGTCCGGGCAGCGAAAGCCGACCCTCGAGCTCCTGCTGGCGCTGTCTCGGGTACACCAGGTGCCGCTCGACGAGCTCGTCGATGCGCCCGAGACCGGCGATCCCCGGGTGCGCGCGAAGCCGATCGTCCGCCACGGGCGGACCTTCATTCCCCTGACGCGTCGGCCCGGCGGAGTGCAGGCGTTCAAGATCGTCATCCCCCCGCACGACCCGCCCGAGCCGTACCGACCTCAGGTCCACGACGGGTACGAGTGGATCTACGTACTCTCAGGCCGACTACACCTCGTCCTGGATCGACGCGAGATCGACCTCGGCCCCGGCGAGGTCGTGGAGTTCGACACCCGCACGCCCCACGTCGTCGCCAACCGTGGCGACATCCCCGCCGAGGTGATCGGCCTGTTCGGCCCCCAGGGCGAACGCATGCACATTCGCTCCGGACAGTGAGCCATCCGACCGCGTTGGCATCTGAGCCGAGCTAGCAGCAATGAACCGAGGTGACTTTTTCCACCGCGATTGGCTAGTGGTCATCGTCGTGGTCGGACGGCATCACGCTCCGTGGGACTTGCGGACCGAGCTTCTCGGAGTGTTCGCTGATGGCCCAGCTGGCGAGGAGCGCCAGTGCGTCTTGTGATGCGCTGTGCGGTTCGGCCGTGTACGCGACGAGGCTTGAACTGGATCCAACAGCGAGGGGCAGTGATTCGTAGGGCAGCTCGAGGTCGCCGACGACGGGGTGGTGGAACTTCTTGGTCCCGGTGGCGTGTATGCGGACGTTGTGTGCTGCCCAGCGCACGCGGAACTCGTTGCTTCGCGTGGAGAGCTGGCCCACGAGGTCGGAAAGATCTCGGTCGTGAGGGTCGCGGCCGGCTTCGGCGCGAAGGATGGCGACGGTGTCGTTGGCAACGGTCTCCCATTCGGGGAAGTACGTCATGGACTGCTTGTTCAGGAAGATGTATCGCGCGTTGTTCGGTGGGCCGTCCTGGTCGTCGAAGACCGGTGAGAACAGGGCACGACCGAGCGGGTTGGCTGCGATGATGTCGAGTCGTCCGCTCATCACGACAGCGGGCGTGTCGTGCATTGCGTCGAGCAACCGTTGGATGGTGGGACGCACGGGTCGCAATGAGGGTGTGCTCCTGCGTTCCGTGCGCCTGGGCGTGCCAGCCGTTCGGAGCAGGTCGATCAGGTGCGCTCGTTCTGCAGTGTCGAGCTGGAGGGCATCGGCGACTCCGTCGATGATCCCGTCGGAGATTCCGGTCGCGTCACCGCGTTCGAGGCGCACGTAGTACTGGGGCGAGACACCCGCGAGAACCGCGACCTCCTCCCGTCTCAGGCCCGCCACGCGTCGTCGGTCGCCCCCGTGCGTAGGAAGCCCTGCCTGTGCCGGCGTGATGCGGGCGCGACGGGTCGAGAGGAACTCGCGGATCGCAGCGCGCGCCTCATCCCGAGAGCTGAGGGGCTGATCGCTGGTCGCCATGCCCTCCACAGTACGAGGCCTTCGAATGGTGTGGGAGTCACTGTCGGTGACCCTTTCGACAGGGCCTTTTACCGACGGCCGAGCGCTGCTTACGTAGAGCTCAGCACCACCGGACGGCGGTGGCGAAGATCAGAAGGAAGTGCACCACATGCCAGACAAGCAGGTATGGCTCATCACCGGCGCAGGCCGTGGCCTCGGAGTCGACATCGCGAAGGCGGCGCTCGCCGCCGGCCACTCCGTGGTCGCCACCGCCCGCAAGACTCAGAGCATCACCGACGCGCTCGGCGAGCACGACGACCTGCTGGCCGTCGCCCTCGACGTCACCGACACCGCAGCCGCCCAAGCAGCCGTACGCTCCACCGTCGACCGTTTCGGCCGGCTGGACGTTCTGGTGAACAACGCCGGCACGTTCCAAGCAGGCTTCTTCGAGGAGATGACCGAGGAGAGCTTCCGCTCCCAGATCGAGACCACGTTGTTCGGGCCGGTCAACGTCACTCGCGCCGCCTTGCCGCAGATGCGTACGCAGCGTTCGGGCCTCGTGGTCACGGTCTCCTCGACCGCGGGCGTCTCCGCAGATGGCGTCTTCCTGACCGCCTACGCCGCGTCCAAGTTCGGTGTCGAAGGATTCATGGAGGCCCTAGCGCCCGAGGTCGCACCGTTCGGCATCCGCACGATGCTCGTGGTCCCTGGATTCTTCCGCACCGAACTGCTTTCACCGCAGTCGACCCAGTACGCCGAGCCGTCGATCGACGACTACGCCGACCGTACGCAGGCCACCGTCGACGGCTGGCGCAGCATGGATGGCGCCCAGGGTGGCGACCCCGCGAAGCTCGCGGCGGCACTCATCGAGGTCACCGCGCTCGATGAGCCGCCGTTCAGGTTCGCCGCCGGCGCTGACGCGGTCGGCGTGTTCGAGGCCAAGGCCGCGGCCCTGCTAGCCCAGGCAGACGCCCACCGCGAATTGTCGAGCAGCCTCGACCACGACGACGCCTGAACCCGTGGGGCGACGTCTCCCCCGGGGGACGCCCCCTGCGTCTATCCGCCGCCAGTGGGCGCGCGAACTGCGCCGACCGCGACGGTGGTCGGCTCTACCCCTTGACGCGCTTGGTCTCGTAGGCCCACATCGCGACCTCGACGCGGTTGCGGGCGCCGAGCTTGTTCATCAGCGCGCCGACGTGGGTCTTCACCGTGCTCAGGCTGATGTGCAGCTCATCGGCGATCTCGGCGTTGGTGCGGCCGCGGGCGACGGTGAGCAGCACCTCCTCCTCGCGTTCGGTGAGCGGCTCGATCGGCTGGGCCGGCTTGGACGTTCGCTCCAGCCCGGCCAGCGTGGTGAGCAGGCGGCGGGTGATGTCGGGTGAGATGAGCGCGTCGCCGTTCGCGGCGGCGTGGATCGCCTGGACCAGCAGCTCGGGCCCGGCGTCCTTCAGCAGGAAGCCGCGGGCGCCCGCTTTGAGGGCACCGTGGATGTACTCGTCGAGGTCGAAGGTCGTGATGATCACGATGGCCATGGGGTTCTCGACCCCCGGCCCGGCGAGCTGGCGGGTGGCCTCGACGCCGTCGATGCCGGGCATCCGGATGTCGAAGAGGCAGACGTCGGGACGCAGCTCGCGGGCCACGGCCACCGCCTCGTGACCGTCCGTCGCCTCGCCAATCACCTCGATCCCGGGCTGCGCGTTGAGAATCATGGTGAGCCCGGTGCGGACCAGGAGCTGGTCGTCGGCGACCACCACACGGATGCTCGCAGAACCGGTCACTGGGGCACCTCGCGCGGCAGGGTCGCCTCGACGGTCCAGCCGCCGGCCGGGTCCGGGCCGGCCTCGCAGGTGCCGCCGAGCAGCTTCGCTCGCTCGGCCATGCCGAGCAGGCCGTAGCCCCCGATGTTCGCGGGGCGGGCCGCTTCTCCGTCATCGTGCACACGCAACCGTACGACGCCGGCGTCGCCTGTGACCTCCACCGTGACCGCCGTGGGGTTCAGCGCATGCCGGATCGCGTTGGTGACCGACTCCTGACAGATCCGGTAGACCGCCACCTCCACGGGCAGCGGCAGGCCGGCGAGACCGCCTCCGCAGTGCACCTGCACCAGTGGGCTCATCCGGGTCAGCTCGTCCAGATCGCCGATGCCCCGCTGCGGTGCGAAGTCGGCCGGCTCCGCGTCGGCGCCCGCGCCATCCCGGAGCACGCGGACCATCGTGCGCATCTCGTGCAGGGTGCGCGACGCCTCCGCCTCGATCACGGCCAGCGCCTCGACCGCCAGGGTCGGGTCGGTGGCAGCCACCGCCCGTCCTGCCTGCGCCTGGATCGCGATGGCCGACACGTGGTGCGCGACGGTGTCGTGCAGCTCGCGGGCGAGCTCACCGCGCTCCAGGGTCCGGACCTGCTGCACCTCGCGCTGGTGCGCCACCGCGCGGTAGCGCATCGCGGCCCCGAGGGCGAAGGACGCGACCAC
The DNA here is from genome assembly GCF_002476985.1 of Aeromicrobium sp. UBA7512. Lineage (NCBI taxonomy): Bacteria > Bacillati > Actinomycetota > Actinomycetes > Propionibacteriales > Nocardioidaceae > Aeromicrobium > Aeromicrobium sp. UBA7512. Next base: position 539,210 of record NZ_DLNK01000005.1, on the reverse strand, counting down.
CACGGTGGTGCCGCCGATCAGGTCCCCGAGGGTCTGGCTGGCCGCGAGACCGAAGACGACCGGCACGGCGACGATCGCCGTGCCGATCAGGGCCTCGCGGCCCGAAGCCCAGCGGTACAGGGAGTACGGGAACAGCAGGACGGCGATCATGGAGTAGAGCCCCGCATCGGTGATGCCGTCGAGGATCATCGGCAGGTGCAGCACCATCGCGCCGCCGAAGCCGACCGCGGTGGCCAGGAGTGGATGCGTGCGCCGCCAGAGCAGGACCGGAATCACCAGGAGCGCGACCACGGTGGACAACGGCCGCACCGGTACGTCGGAGCGGAAGATCGCCTCACCCGCGGCCGTGACCAGCAGGGCGCCGACCAGGACCCAGTCCCACCAGACCCGCGCCGGCGGGTCCGGGGCACGAGGCTCGGCAAGGATCGAGCGGATGAAGGCGGGGAGCACCTCCTCAGCCTAGGGATCGGCGACCCTCCTCGTACCGGTCTCGAGCAGGAGCCGCTCCTCGTCCTTTCGGCCGAGGACTCCCCCGTTCCTGCGCCCGATGTGCGTCACTCGCCGCCGGGCCAGCGTGGAGGCATGTCGAATCTCCTCTTCCGGCTCGGCCGGTCCGCTGCCACTCGACCCTGGATCGCCATCGGCGCCTGGGTCGTCCTCGCAGTCGTCGTCGTCACCTCCTCGGTCGCCTTCGGGCGCGATCTCGAGGAGAGCTTCGAGGCACCCGGCCTCGACTCCCACCAGGCCGCCGAGCTGCTCGCCAAGGCCCAGGCCGACGAGGGCGGCGTCACCGCCCACGTCGCGCTCGAGGCCCAGGACGCCGCGGCGCAGCTGCCGCCGGTGGAGGCCGCTCTCGAGACACTCCCCCGCGTGGTCGGGACGAGCAGCGACGTCTCGCCGGACGGCACCGTCGCGCTCGTGCGCGTGCAGTATCCGGGGATCGAGCACCTCGACGCCTCCGACCTGGAGAACCTCAAGGACGCCGTCGCCGACCTGCGTGACGACTCGTCGGTGACGCTGGAGACCGGAGGCGACCTGTTCTTCGCGTTCGAGGAGGCACCCACCGGGCTCGGCGAGGTGGCGGGGATCGTCGTCGCGATGGTCGTCCTGCTGATCGCCTTCGGCTCCTTCGTGGCGATGGGCCTGCCGATCGGGATGGCGCTGTTCGGCCTGGTCATCGGCGCCACCTCGATGAAGCTGGTGACGTACCTGGTCGACATCCCGGCGTGGGCGCCGCAGCTCGCGGCCATGGTGGGACTCGGCGTCGGCATCGACTACGCGCTGTTCATGGTCACCCGGCACCGCGAGAACCTGGCCCTGGGGATGCCGGTCGCCGAGGCGGTCGGCCGGGCCCTGGCCACCGCAGGACAGGCCGTGATCTTCGCCGGCGGCACGGTCGTCGTGGCGATCCTCGGGCTGCTCTTCGCGGGCATCCCGTTCGTGACCGGCGGTGGAATCGCCATCTCCGCGATGGTGCTCGTCATGGTGCTCGCGTCCGTCACCCTGCTGCCGGCACTGCTCGGACTGGTGGGGCACCGGATCAACGGCCGCCGGCGCAGGCCCCACCAGCCGAGCACCGGCTGGTACCGCTGGGGTGCTCACGTGACCCGCAACGCGAAGGTGTACCTCGCCGGCGGAGCGGTCCTCATGGTCGCCCTGGCCACGCCCGTCCTCGCGCTCAACCTGGGCTTCCCCGACGACGGGACCAAGCCCGAGTCGAGGACCGAGCGCCGGGCCTACGACCTGATCGCCGACGGGTTCGGCCCCGGAGCCAACGGGCCGCTGGTGATCGCGGTCGACACCTCCCGGGACGTGTCCGTCGTGGCACCCCTGACCGATGCGATGGCGGCCGATCCTGGCATCGCCTCGGTCGGCGAGCCGATCATCGATCCCGCCGCGGGCGTGGCGACCCTAGTGGCGCAGCCGACCACGTCACCCCAGGACGAGGCCACCCAGGAGACCGTCGCGAGGCTCCGCAGCGAGGTCATCCCGACGGTGCTCGACGGCACCGAGGCCACCGCCCACGTCGGCGGTCAGACCGCCACCTTCGCCGACCTCGGCGAGCGGGTGCAGGAACGGATGCCGCGCTTCGTGGCTGCCGTGCTGGTGCTGTCGTTCCTCCTGCTCACCCTGCTGTTCCGGTCGGTGCTGGTGCCGCTGAAGGCGGTGCTGCTGAACCTGCTGAGCGTCGGCGCGGCGTACGGCGTGCTCGTCATGGTCTTCCAGTGGGGCTGGGCGGCCAGCCTGATCGGCGTGGAGTCGACGGTGCCGATCGTGTCGTTCATCCCGCTGTTCATGTTCGCGATCCTGTTCGGGCTCTCGATGGACTACGAGGTGTTCCTGCTGTCGCGGGTGCGCGAGGAGTACCGGCGCCACGGCGACAACACCCGCGCGGTCATCGCGGGAATCGCCGGCACGGGGCGCACCATCACCGCGGCCGCGCTGATCATGGTGGCGGTGTTCTCGGGCTTCGTCCTGGGCAGTGACCCGGTGGTGAAGATGATGGGCGTCGGACTGGCCACGGCGATCTTCCTCGACGCGACCGTCGTCCGCCTCGTGCTCGTCCCGGCCACGATGAAGCTGCTCGGCGACGCCAACTGGTGGCTGCCGGGGTGGTTGGATCGGCTGCTGCCGGAGCTGGACCACACGTGGGAGGAGACGCCGGCGGAGGAAGCGGCGGGCCTCCCGCCCCGCGTGTCCTAGGACCCGCCGCGTCCGGGCTGGGCCTCACGGGAACCGTGCGGGCTCAGTCCGGACCGGCCAGGGAACGACGCGGGCGACGTCGAACGCTTCAAGTGACGGCCCGACCGCGCCGTACAGCCGAGACTTGGTCTGATCAGAGGCTCCCTATGACGCCGATGACTGCACGATCCGTCGGGCACACCCACACAGCGCTCGTGTCGCTCGTGCTGGCCAGCAGGGGGTGATGCGCGGGATGCCGTGGGCACTGAGGCCAATTCGTCGGCGCGGTTCCCCACAGGATGGACTCGATCGCCCACTCCTGCACCTGATCGGCGGCGGAGGCGAGACGCTCCGGCTCGGGCGCGGACCGCTGCACCGAGATCCCACGCCCGGTCCCGTCCGGGGCCCACATCATCGCTGACGGATGGTCCGGATCACCGCTCCAGTCGCTCTCGTCGATCCGAGGCGGGGTGAGGCCGGAGCGCGCGAGATCACGGAGCACCGGCGCCATCGCCTCACTCAGGATGTCGTCCACCCGGCCATGCTGTCAGCCACCGCCGGCGACGCGAGTCGCGAGAGGCGGGACACACCTCCCCTCCCGCTGCTGGTTGACGCACGACCGCCGCACGAGTTGGGTTGGACACCAACCAGAGGAGAGCGCCGTGGGCCAGGTCGTGATGTACAGCTCGGTGTCGGTGGACGGCTTCATCGCCGACGAGAACGACGAGCCCGGGCCGCTGTTCGACTGGTTGACCAGCGGTGACATCCCGCTGGACGACAGCGGATTCCTCAAGGTGTCGCAGGCGTCCCACGACTACGTCCGCCCGTACTGGGACCAGATCGGGGTGACGATCGCCGGCCGCCACGTCTTCGACCTGACTGACGGCTGGGACGGGACGCCCCCGAGCGGCATCGAGCACGTGGTCGTCGTGACGCACCGGCCGCCGCCCGAGGGCTGGGACTCCAGCGCGCCGTTCCACTTCGTCGACGGCATCGAGGCAGCGGTGGCCAAGGCGCAGGACCTCGCGGGTGACCGCTGGGTCGAGGTGGCATCGGGCGACGTCGGCGGCCAGGTGCTCGCCGCGGGATTGGTCGACGAGGTGCGGATGGACGTCGTGCCCGTCGTGTTCGGGTCCGGCAAGCGCTACTTCGGGTCGGTCGACGCGCAGCACCTGTTGGAGGACCCGGACGTGGTGATCCAGGGCGAGCGCGTGCTCCACCTGCGCTACCGGGTGCACCGCTGACCGACTCGAACGAGCCGCACGAAGCAGACTGACCGGCCGTCGCTCGAACGTCCCTCCGACGGAGGACCCGTCAGAGCCGGACGGTGTCGTTGTCGCCCAGGTCGGGCTGGGAGTCGGTGACGAGGCCCTTCACGAACTGGACGGCCGCGGCGACCTTGCCCGGGGACTCCCAGTACTCGGCCGTCGAGGCGTCGATGCGCAGCGCGATGTTGTCGGCGTCATCAGGCCCTCCGGACATGAAGGCGCCGGCGGAGGCGTCCCAGAGGTCCTCGACCTTGCCGCGGTTCTGCTCCACGTGGGCGGTGCCGCTGAGCGAGACCCAGCCGGCGTCGCTCGCGTAGGCCACGTTCACGCGCGGGTCCGCCTCGAGCGCGCGCACCTTCTCGCTGCTGCGCTCGGTGAGGAACCACGTGGTGCCGGGGTGCTCGAAGTCCTGCGTGCCCATCGGGGTGGACACGAGGGCGCCCTCCTGCGAGACGTAGGTCAGCACGGCGATCCGGGTGTCGCGCATGATCGCCGTGACGGTCTGGGTCTGGTCGTCATGAGTGGTCATGCTTCGACCCTTGCACCCGCGCCGGGTCGGCGCCTCCCGAGGAGGACGCGTTCGCTCAGGCGACCTGGTAGGTCAGGCAGTCCGCCACGTCGGCGCCCGGCCCGACGCGGATCGAGTCCGCGTGACACTCCAGCGCGTCGTTGTGGGTGCAGTCGGTCCGGTGGCACGCGCCGACCATCGCGGTCGCGGTCGGCAGGCCACCGGAGACGCTGATGTCGATGAACGTGCCGCAGCCGGCCTCGGCCCCGGTGATGTTGATCGCTCCGGCGTGGCACTCATGATCGGCGTTGTACGAGCAGCCTTCGACGGCGCAGTCGTGGACGGGTGGCAGTTCCTGGACGGTCATGGTCGCCTCCATCGGTGGTCCTGCTTCGACGGTACGACGATGCCCCTGTGGTGAGGGAAGACTCAGAACGGCGTGGTCTCGATATGCCGCTCGCTGCGCTCGCGTGCTACTCGACCACCGGCACGTGAGCTGCTCGACCACCGGAACGGTGGTCGAGCAGCTCACGTCAGGACAGCTTCTCCAGGATCAGCTCGCGGACGCGGCCGGCGTCGGCCTGGCCGCGCATCTCCTTCATCACGAACCCGATCAGCGCACCGGCGGCGGCCTGCTTGCCGTCGCGGATCTTCTGCGCCGCGTCGGGGTCGTTGGCGATGGCGCGGTCGACGGCGTCGCCGAGCGCACCGTCGTCGGACACGACCTCGAGGCCGCGGGCGGCGACGACCTCCTCGGGCTCACCCTCGCCGGCCAGCACCCCCTCGAAGACCTGGCGGGCCAGCTTGTCGTTGATCCGCTTGGCGTCGATGAGGCCCTGGATCTGGGCGACCTGGGCGGGCGTGATCGCCAGTGCGGTGACGTCGGTGCCACGCTCGTTGGCGGTGCGGGCCAGCTCGCCCAGCCACCACTTCCGCGCGGCCTGCGGCGAGGCGCCGGCAGCGATGGTCTCGGCGACGAGGTCGAGCGCGCCGGCGCCCACCGTGTCGCGCATGTCGAGGTCGCTGAAGCCCCACTCGGCCTGCAGGCGCTTGCGGCGCTCGGCGGGCGGCTCGGGCAGGGTGCCGCGCAGCTGGTCGACCCAGGCGCGGTCGGGGGCGACCGGAGCGAGGTCCGGCTCGGGGAAGTAGCGGTAATCGTCGGCGTCGGACTTCTCACGACCGGCCGACGTGGAGCCGTCGGACTCGTGGAAGTGACGCGTCTCCTGCACGACCGATCCCCCGGCGTCGAGGATGCCGGCGTGGCGACCGATCTCGTAGCGGACGGCGCGCTCGACCGAGCGGAACGAGTTGACGTTCTTGGTCTCCGAGCGGGTGCCCAGCGTGTCGCTGTCGAGCGGCTTGAGCGAGAGGTTGACGTCGGCGCGCAGCGAGCCCTGGTCCATCCGGGCGTCGGAGACGTCGAGCGCGACCATCAGATCACGCAGGTAGTTGACGTAGGCGCGGGCCACGGCCGGTGCCTTGTCGCCGGGGACCTCGATCGTCTTGGTGACGACCTCGATCAACGGGATGCCAGCACGGTTGTAGTCCAGCAGGGAGTACTCGGCGCCGTGGATCCGGCCGGTGCTGCCGCCGACGTGCAGCGACTTGCCCGTGTCCTCCTCCATGTGCGCGCGCTCGATCTCGATGCGGTACGTCTCGCCGTCGACGTCCAGGTCGACGTAGCCCTCGAACGCAATCGGCTCGTCGTACTGCGACGTCTGGAAGTTCTTCGGCATGTCCGGGTAGAAGTAGTTCTTCCGCGCGAAGCGGCACCACTCGGCGATCTCGCAGTTCAGCGCGAGGCCGATCCGGATGGCCGACTCCACGGCCTTGGCGTTCACCACCGGCAGCGCGCCGGGCAGGCCCAGGCACACGGGGCAGATCTGCGTGTTGGGCTCGGCGCCGAACTCGGTGGAGCAGCCGCAGAACATCTTCGACGCCGTGTTCAGCTCGACGTGGACCTCCAGGCCCATCACCGGCTGGTAGCGGCTGAGCGCCTCGTCGAACGGGACGAGCTTCGTGGCGGTGGTGCTCATCGGGCGACCTCCAACTCGGGGGCGAGTGCGGCGAAGGGGCTGCCGTCGCGCTCGGCGACGAACCGCTCCAGCGCGGCACCGGCGTTGTACAGGCGGTCGTCGGCCATCGCGGGCGCGAGGAACTGCAGACCCACGGGAAGGCCCTCGGACAGGCCGATCGGCAGCGAGATGCCGGGCACGCCGGCGAGATTGGCCGGGATCGTGGCGATGTCCTGCGCGTACATGGCCAGGGGGTCGTCCAGCTTCTCCCCCAGCGGCCACGCGACGGCCGGCGAGGTGGGCGAGGCGAGCACGTCGACCTGCTCGAACGCGGCCTCGAAGTCGCGCGCGATGAGCGTGCGGACCTTCTGGGCCGAGCCGTAGTACGCGTCGTAGTAGCCGCTGGAGAGGGCGTAGGTGCCCAGGATGATGCGGCGCTTGACCTCGTCGCCGAAGCCCGCGTCGCGCGAGGCGGCCATGACCTGCTCGGCGCTGGGTCCATCGACGCCCGGGGGCGAGACCCGCAGGCCGTACCGCATGGCGTCGAACTTGGCGAGGTTGCTGCTGACCTCGCTCGGCATCACGAGGTAGTAGGCCGCGAGGCCGTGCGCGAAGCTCGGGCACGAGACCTCGACGATCTCGGCGCCGGCCTTCGCCAGCAGCTCGATCGACTCCTCGAAGCGCTGGCGCACGCCGGGCTGGAAGCCCTCGCCGGCGAGCTCGCGGATGACACCCACGCGCAGGCCGGAGACGTCGGCGCGTCGCGCCGCCTCCACGACCGGCGGGACCGGGAGGTCGAGGCTGGTCGAGTCGCGCGGGTCGTGACCGGCCATGACCTCGTGCAGGAGCGCGGCGTCGAGCACGGTGCGGGTGACCGGGCCGGCCTGGTCGAGGCTGCTGGCCATCGCGACGAGTCCGTAGCGGGAGACGCCGCCGTAGGTGGGCTTGACGCCCACGGTGCCGGTGACGGCGCCGGGCTGGCGGATCGAGCCGCCGGTGTCGGTGCCCACCGCGAGCGGGGCCTCGAACGCGGCGACCGCGGCCGCGGAGCCGCCGCCGGAGCCGCCGGGGATCCGGTTGGTGTCCCACGGGTTGCGGGTGGGGCCGTACGCCGAGTGCTCGGTGGAGGAGCCCATCGCGAACTCGTCCATGTTGGTCTTGCCCAGGATCGGCAGGCCCGCGGCCTTCAGGCGCGACACGACCGTGGAGTCGTACGGCGGGACCCAGCCCTCGAGCATCTTCGAGCCGCACGTGGTGGGCAGCCCGGTGGTGGTCAGGACGTCCTTGACCGCGATCGGCACGCCGGCGAGGTCGTGCACGGACTCGCCCGCGTCACGGCGGCGGTCGACCTCGGCGGCCGTGGCGAGGGCGCCCTCGGCGTCGACGTGGAGGTAGGCGTGGATCTCACCGTCGACCGCGGCGATGCGGTCGAGGTGCTGCTGCGTGACCTCGACGGAGGTCACCGTGCCGGCGGCGAGCGCGGCGGCGAGGTCGGCCGCGGTCGAACGGGTCAGGTCGCTCATGCTTCTCCGAGGATCTTGGGGACGAGGAAGCGCTGCTCCTCGCTGGCGGGCGCTCCGGCGAGGGCAGCGTCGGGCGTCAGGCTCGGCTGGACCTCGTCAGGACGGAAGACGTTGGTCACCGGGACGGGGTGGCTCATCGCGGGCACGTCGTCGCCGGCGGCCTGCTGGACCACCTGGACGTAGTCGAGGATCGCGGGCAGCTCGGCACCCAGTCGATCGAGTTCGGAGCCGGACAGTTCGATCCGCGCGAGGCTCGCCAGATGGGCGACATCGTCGCGGGAGATCTCGGGTGACGACATGGATTTCATCCTAGTCGGGCGGCCAGTCGCGCCCCGCGCCGGTCACGATGGATGAGGATGGCGGCCATGCTCGGCAGGACGGTGGTGCTCGCTCTGGCCTGCTTCGCGCTCGCCGGCTGTGACGCGGCGTCTTCCGGGACCCCCGCGGAGGCCGAGCCTTCGGGGTGCGCGGCCGTCGAGATCGTGGGCATCCGAGGGCAGGACCAGTCGCTGGAGGCCAACGACGGACTCGGCACCGAGGTCTCGCGGATCTCCGCCGCGCTCGCCGACGACCCCGGCCTCGGCGCGGTGCGGACGACGGCCATCCGGCACGCGAGCCGCCTCGGGAGCTGGGACCAGTACCTCGAGGACGTGCGCGACGGGCGCCGACGGCTCGGCAAGGAAGTGCGGTCGATCGTGGCCGACTGCCCGGAGACGAGGATCGCGGTGATCGGCTTCAGTCAGGGCTCGCAGGTCGCCCGGGAAGAGCTGGCGGTGGACCCTCGCCTCGCCCGGCACGTCGACGTGCTCGTGCTGGTGGGCAGTCCGCTGCGGGATCCCTCCTCGCCGTTCGAGCACGTGGAGCTGACCGGTGGCGTCCCGGCGGAGGCCGGCCGCCTCGGCCCGGGCGCCGACCTCGGCGAGCTGGCCGAGCGGACCGTAGAGGCGTGTATCGCCGGCGATGCCGTGTGCGCCGCCGGCAGCTCGCCCGACGACACCATCCACCGGCACGCCTACGAGGATCCGGACGTGGCCCAGGCGATCGCGGACGCCGCCGCCACTGTGCTGGCCGGGTGACGTGGGCCCACAGAACTGCTGGCAGTGACGTTCGCGGGGTCTCCACCGGCGTGTCGACCCCGCAAACGTCACTGCCAGCGCTCACCTCAGGCCAGCGCGTCCGGGCCGCCCTCCAGTAGCTGCTTGAACTGCTCCTCGTTGAGGATCGTCAGCCCGAGCTCCTCGGCCTTGGCGGCCTTCGAGCCAGCGTTCTCGCCCACGACGACGTAGTCGGTCTTCTTGCTGACCGAGCCTGAGGCCTTGCCGCCGGCGGCGATGATCGCCTCCTTGACCGAGTCGCGGGTGAAGTCCTCGAGCCCACCCGTCACCACCACGGTGAGCCCGTCGAGCACTCCCCCGGCCGTCGAGGCCGCGCCCGGCCCGGGGTGGTCGGGGATGGCGAACCGGACGCCCGCCGCCTGCCACTGCTCGACGATCTCGCGGTGCCAGTCGACCTCGAACCACTCGATGAGCGAGTCGGCGATGATCCCGCCGACGCCCTCGACCGCCGCCAGCTCCTCGCGGGAGGCGGCGCGGATGGCCTCGATCGAACCGAAGTACTGCGCCAAGGCGCGCGCGGCCACCGGGCCCACGTGACGGATGTTGAGGGAGACGAGCTGGCGCCACAGGTCCTTCGTCTTGGCCTTCTCCAGCTCGTCGAGAAGGACCTGGGCCTGCTTGGACGCGTCGCCCGTCTTGACCCGGAACGGGGTCCGCACGACGGGTTGGCCGGTCCTCTCGTCGAGCTTGGCCTCACCGGTCTCGGCGTCGCGCACGGTGACCTCGATCGGCACGAGCTGCTCGAGCGTGAGGGAGAACAGGCCGGCCTCGGAGTCGAGCGGAGCGCCGGTGCCCTGGGTGAGCGCGGCGGCGGTGACCTCGCCCAGCGCCTCGATGTCGAGGGCGCCGCGCGAGCCGACGTGCTCGACCCGGCCGCGCACCTGGGCCGGACACGTGCGCGCGTTCGGGCAGCGCAGGTCCTTGTCGCCCTCCTTCATGGCGCGCAGCGGCGTGCCGCACTCGGGGCAGCCCTCGGGCATGACGAATGCACGCTCGCTGCCGTCGCGGCGCTCGACCACGGGACCGAGGACCTCGGGGATCACGTCGCCGGCCTTGCGCAGCACGACCGTGTCGCCGATCAGGACGCCCTTGGCCTTGACGACGTCCTGGTTGTGCAGGGTGGCCTGGCGCACGACGCTGCCGGCCACGCGGACGGGCTCCATCTGGGCGTATGGCGTGGCGCGGCCCGTGCGGCCGACCGACACGACGATGTCGAGCAGCGTGGTCTGGACCTCCTCGGGCGGGTACTTGTACGCGATGGCCCAGCGCGGAGCGCGGCTTGTCTCGCCGAGCTCGGGATGCAGCGCCAGCTCGTCGACCTTGACCACGAGGCCGTCGATCTCGTGCTGGAGGGAGTGCCGCTGGCCGCCCAGCTCGGCCACGCGCTCGAGCACGTCGTCGACGTCGTCGAGCACCCGCGTGTTGGGGCTGGTGGGCAGGCCCCACCCCTGGAGCAGGTCGTAGACCTCGCTCTGGGCCGAGACCGGCGGGCGCTCCCACGCGCCGATGCCGTGGACGTAGAGGTTCAGCACGGCGATCCGCTCGTTGCCGGCCTCCAGCTCGAGCCCGGACTTCTTGTCGAGCTGCTGGCGCAGGCCGCCGCTGGCGGCGTTGCGCGGGTTGGCGAAGGCCGGGAACCGGCGGGCCGCGCTGGCGGTGGCGCGCTCCTCGGGCACGCCGCGGGCGAGCGACTCGGCCACGGCCCGGTCGCGCAGCTCGGCCTGGAAGGCGTTGAGCCGCTCGAACTCCTCGATGCCGATGAACACCTCGCCCCGGACCTCGACGCGGGGCGGGTGGCCGTCGCCCGCGAGCCGCTCGGGGATCCCGGCGACCTTGAGCGCGTTGACCGTGACGTCCTCGCCCACGCGTCCGTCGCCGCGGGTGGCGGCCGAGACCAGCACGCCGTCCTCGTAGCGCAGGTTGAGCGCGAGCCCGTCGATCTTGGCCTCGGTGAGCCACCGGACCGGGCGCCCGGCGGCACGCTGCGTCTTGGCGCACCAGTCGCGCAGCTCCTCGGGCGAGAAGACGTTGTCGAGGCTCAGCATCCGCTCGGCGTGCTGGATCGGCGGCAGCGCCGTGGCGCCCGTGGCGGCACCGACGACCAACGTGGGCGAGTCCTGGCCCTGGAGCTCGGGGTGGAGCCGCTCGAGCTCCTCCAGCCGGTGCATCCAGCCGTCGTACGTGGCGTCGTCGACCAGCGACGTGTCCTGGCCGTAGTAGGCGTCGCGCGCGCGCTCGATCTGCTCGACGAGCTCGGCCGCCTCGGCGCGAGCCGCCTCGGGCCCGGGATCGTCGTCGGGCACTGCAGTTCCGGGCGCTGTTCCGGGTGTCTCCGCCATGGCGACGAGCCTAGTGCGACGCTCGGACAGTGCCAGGCAGGTGCCGCGCGCGACGTCGAGTTGCCGTGCGCGCTCACCGTTTTAGGGTGCGGAGCATGAGACTTCGCCGCGTGACGACCCGCACCCGGGGCTGGACTCGGCGACGTGCGGGGCGCGGGTGGACCTACCTGGACGAGCTCGGCGGCACGATCACCGGGGAGGAGCGCGAGCGCATCGAGGCCCTCGTGATCCCGCCGGCGTGGAAGGACGTCTGGATCAGCCCGTGGGCCAACGGCCACCTGCAGGCCACCGGCATCGACGAGGCGGGGCGGACCCAGTACCTCTACCACCCCGACTGGGTGCGCCAGAGGAACCTCGAGAAGTTCGACCGGATCAGCCAGATCGCCCATGAGCTGCCGCGGCTCCGCAAGCTGGTCGCCGACCACATCACCGCGCGCGACGGCTCGCGCGAGCACGCGGCCGCGGTCGCCGTGCGCATGCTCGACTCCGGCTCGTTCCGCGTCGGCAACGACGTCTACGCGAAGCAGGGCAGCTTCGGCCTGACCACGCTCGAACGGCGCCACGTGCGCGCGAAGGGCAACACGCTGGTGTTCACCTTCGTGGGCAAGTCCGGCGTGGAGCACCAGGTGATCCTGGACGACGAGCCGGTCGTGGACGCGGTGAACCGCATGCGGCGGCGACGCGGCGGCGGCCCGCGCCTGCTGGAGTACCTGGCCAACCGGTCGCGCTTCCCGCTGGACTCCTCCGACGTCAACACCTACCTGCGCGAGCAGACGGGCCTGGAGATCAGCGCGAAGGACCTGCGGACGTGGGCCGCCACGGTGCTCGCGGCCGAGGTGCTGGCGCTGTCCGACGAGCCCGGCGACACCAAGGCCTCCCGGGCGCGGGCGGTGCGCGCCGCGTTGACCGAGGTCTCGCTCGCCCTGGGCAACACGCCCACGGTGGTGCGGAGCTCGTACGTCGACCCGCGGCTCATCAGCCTCTACGAGTCGGGCACGGTCATCCCGCGGCAATCGTTCGAGGGCGAGATCGATGCGCTCGAGCGCCGCAACGCGATCGAGCGCGAGACCCTGCGGTTGCTGCGCGACGTGGACTGATCACTGATCTCGATACACCGTCTCGCTGCGCTCGCCGGCACTCGATCACCGGGCTGCCGGTGATCGAGTAGCAGGGCGAGGAACGAGCCCGCGTATCGAGATCACGCCGAACGCGAGGAGCCCGGGCGTCGAGATCAGCCGAAGGAGCGGGCGGCCGTGGCGGCCAGCTCGAGAGCCTGGCGGGCGTCGGCCGGCGAGCGCCCGGCGAGGCCGCACGCGGGGGTCACGACGCCGCGGCCGGCGAACGACTCGGGCGCGAAGCCGAGGCGCCCCATGAACTCCTCGATCCGGGCGGCTCCCTCGCCACCGAACCACAGGTCGGTGCCGGCCTCGAAGACCTGCGCCCACACGTCGGAGGGCTCGGCGAGCGAGAGGTCGAACGCGATCGCCTCGAACCCCGCGCCGGCCAGCAGCGACACCGGTACGTCAGGCGCGCAGGTGTGCACGACGGGCCGGGCGCCGGCCTCGCGAATCGCCTCGACGACCGGCCGCAGCAGCGCGTCGACCACGGGCGCGTCGATGGAGCGGTGCCGCCCGAACCCGCTGGCGGTCGGGATGCTGCCGGCCAGCACGGCGGTGATGGCGGGCTCGTCCACCTGCACCACGAGGTCACCGGTGAAGCGACGGCGCAGCTCGGCGAGGTGCTCCCCCACCGCCGCACCCAGCGCCTCGGCCAGCTCGCGCCGCGCGCCGTGGTCCGAGACGACCTTGTCCCCTCGGGGGCGCTCCACGGTCGCAGCAAGCGTGAGCGGGCCGGTCAGCTGCTGCTTGAGCGTCACGGACTGTCCGGCGAGGAACTCCTCCAGGACGTCGAGGTCCTGACGCAGGGCCGATCGGGCGCGGCGCTGGTCCATCCCCTCGCCCGGCGCGAGCCGCCAGCCCGCCGGCTGCAGGTCGATCGGCAGGGGCACCATGCCGAGCGTGCGACCGAGCATCGCCGAGGGCGCGCCGCGGCCGGGCAGCTCGGGGACGAAGACGATCCCGTCGGCGCCGAACGTCTCGACGACGTACCTGGCGACCGGAGTGAACTCGTCACCCGGCATCGATCCGATCCCCGTGGCGCGCATGCCCACGATCATCCCCCACGCCCCGGTGTGAGAATCATCCGGTGACCGTTCGACCCGCCACGAACCACGACGTCCCCGCCCTCGCGGACCTCGCCGCCCGCACCTTCCCCCTCGCCTGCCCGCCCGGCATGCCCGAGGAGAGCATGGCGGCCTTCGTCGCCGAGCACCTCTCAACCGAGCGGTTCGAGCAGTACCTCGCCGCCGACGAAGCCGAGGTCCTGGTGGCACACGACGACGCGGGCACCCTCACCGGCTACACGCTCACGTTCGCGCGCGAGCCCTACGACGCGCACCTCGCGGCCGTCGTGCGGCAGCGCCCGACCGTGGAGCTCAGCAAGTGCTACGCCGACCCGGCCGCCCACGGCACGGGCGTCGCGACCCGGCTCATGGAGGCGGTCGTGGAGGCCGCCCGCGAGGCCGGAGCCGCGAGCGTGTGGCTCGGGGTGAACGGCCGCAACGCCCGCGCCCAGCGGTTCTACGCCAAGCACGGCTTCGAGGTGGTCGGCGAGCGGCGCTTCGTCGTGGGCGGGCACACCGAGGACGACCTGGTTCTCGAGCTTCAGCTGGCCTGAGCCCCGGCCTGCTCGAGCCGGCGCGCGACCGCACGAGCGGCCACCCGGCCGGCCCGGTTCGCGCCGATCGTGGACGCCGACGGGCCGTACCCGACGAGCTGCACGCGCGGATCCGCCACCGCGGTGGTCGAGGTCGAGGTGGTGTCGCCGAGCTGGATCCCGCCGAGCGGAGAACGGAGCCCGAGCGGGGCGAGGTGCTCGACGTCGGGGCGGAACCCGGTGGCCCACAGGATCACGTCCACGGGCTCGAACGTCCCGTCGGCCCAGCGCACGCCGTCACGCTCGATCCGGCTGAACATCGGTCGTCTCTCGTAGGCGCCCAGGCGGGCCGCCTCCTGCTCCTGCGGGCGCAACATCAGGCCGGTGACGCTGACGACGCTGCGCGGCGGCAGGCCGCGCCGCACGCGCTCCTCGACCAGCGCCACGGCCTCGCGACCGGCGTCCTGGTCGAACTCGTCGGTGCGCCACACCGGCTCGCGGCGGGTGACCCACAGCGTCTCGGTGAGGGGCCTCAGCATGCCGAGGAACTGCACCGCCGACGCCCCGCCACCGACGACGAGGACCCGGCGCCCACGGAAGCGCTCGACGTCGCCGAACTCCACCGTGTGCAGCTGCTCGCCGGCGAAGTCCTCGCGCCCCGGGTAGTACGGCACGAACGGGCGCCGCCACGTCCCGGTCGCGTTGACGATCGTGCGGGCGTGCGACGTCCGGCCGTCCTCGGCCTCGATCCTCAGCGCCTCGCCCTCGTCGTGCACCGCCCGGACCACCACGGGCCGGACGACGGGCAGGTCGTTGCGCGTCTCGTAGTCGGTGAAGTAGGCCGGGACGAAGGTGTTGGCGGCCTCGGGCCCGTGGGTGGCCGGAAGCGGCGCGTCAGGGAGGTCGGCGACGCCGTGCACGTCGGACATCGTCAGTGCGTCCCAGCGGTGCTGCCACGCGCCGCCCGGTCGCGCGTTCGCGTCGAGGACGAGGTGGCTCACGCCGAGGCGGTGGAGGTGGAACGAGGTCGACAGCCCGGCCTGACCGGCTCCGATGACGATGCTGTCCCACACGCTCGGGTCAACGTCGCCGGGACCGCGCGGATTCCCTCAGGCGGCGACGGTACGGCTGGTGCGCGCGATCGTGGCCGAGCCGACGACGCGCGTGCCCTCGTAGATCACGCAGGCCTGGCCCGGGGCGATGCCCGTGGCGGGGTCGGCCAGCTCGACCCGGACGACGTCGCCGTCCACCGTGACCGTGGCCCGGTGCTCGTCGCCGTGGGCGCGCAGCTGCACGGTGCACGCCAGCGGGCCGACGGGCGGCTCGTCGCACCACAGCGGCTTGATCCCCTCGATCGCGTCGATGGCGAGGTGCTCGCGCGGGCCGACCGTGACGGTGCCGGACACGGGCTCGATGTCGAGCACGAAGCGCGGCTTGCCGTCGGCTGCCGGGACACCGAGCCGCAGGCCCTTGCGCTGGCCGATCGTGAACGCGTAGGCACCGTCGTGCGCGCCGACCTCGGCACCCGTCTCGTCCACGATCGGGCCGGGCCGCGGACCGAGCTTGTCGGCGAGCCAGCCGGCGTTGTCGCCGTCGGAGATGAAGCAGATGTCGTGGCTGTCGGGCTTGTTCGCCACCTGCAGCCCGCGGCGCGCCGCCTCCTCGCGCACGAGGGACTTCGGGTCGTCGCCGAGCGGGAAGACCGAGCGGGCGAGCTGGTCCTGCGTGAGGACGCCGAGCACGTAGGACTGGTCCTTGCCGTGGTCGACCGCGCGGTGCAGCTCCACGACCTCGCCGGCGGTGCCATCGGACGTCACGAGGCGCGCGTAGTGGCCGGTGACCACGCCGTCGAAGCCCAGCGCGACGGCGCGCTCGAGCACGGCGGCGAACTTGATCTTCTCGTTGCAGCGCAGGCACGGGTTGGGCGTGCGGCCGGCGGTGTACTCGGCGATGAAGTCGTCCACGACCTCGTCGGCGAACTCGTCGCTCATGTCCCACACGAAGAACGGGATCCCGATCGCGTCGGCGGCCCGGCGGGCGTCGCCGGCGTCCTCGATCGAGCAGCAGCCGCGCGCGCCGGTGCGGTAGGACTTCGGGTTGCGACTCAGCGCGAGGTGCACGCCCGTGACGTCGTGGCCCGCGTCGACGGCCCGCGCGGCCGCCACGGCCGAGTCGACGCCGCCGGACATCGCGGCGATGAGCCTCATCGGGTGCGGCTCCGGACGAGTCCGGCGGTGCGGGCGCGCTCGTGCACGGCCGGCAGCACCTCGATCAGGCGATCGACGTCGGCCTCGGTGGACGTGTGCCCCAGGCTGAAGCGCAGCGAGCCGCGGGCGGCGGCGTCGTCGAAGCCCATGGCGAGCAGCACGTGGCTGGGCTGCGGCACGCCGGCCTGGCACGCCGAGCCGGTGGAGACCTCGATGCCCTGCGCGTCGAGCAGCATCAGGAGGGCGTCGCCCTCGCAGCCGGGGAACGTCACGTGGGCGATGTTCGGCAGGCGGTGAGCGGGCCCGGGCAGGGGGTCGCCGTTGACGACGGCCTGGGGGACGACACGGGAGATGCCCTCCACCAGCCGCGTGCGCAGTGCCTCGATGCGGGCCGCGTTCTCGGCCTGGCGCTGCACCGTGAGCTCGAGCGCGGTGGCGAAGCCGGCGATGAGCGCCACGCCCACCGTGCCCGAGCGCAGGTCGCGCTCCTGGCCACCGCCGTGCAGCAGCGGCGTGGCCTCGACCTCGCGCCGAATCACCAGCGCGCCGACGCCGACGGGGCCGCCGAGCTTGTGCGCCGTGACGGTCATCGCGTCGAGGTCGGTGGCGGCGAAGTCGAGCGGCAGGTAGCCCGCGGCCTGGACGGCGTCGGAGTGCACCGGGATGCCGTACTGGCGCGCGATCTCGACGACCTCGGCGACGGGCTGGATCGTGCCCATCTCGTTGTTGGCCCACATCGTGGTGATCGCCGTGACGTCCTCGGGACTCGACTCGATGGACTCGCGCAGCGCGTCGATGCGCACGCGGCCCTGGCGGTCGACGGGCGTGACGTCGATGCGGGCGCCCTCGTGCGCGGCGAGCCACGTGACGGGGTCGAGCAGGGCGTGGTGCTCGATCGAGCTGAAGACGACGCGGTCGCGGCGCGGATCGGCCGAGCGGCGGGACCAGTAGAGACCCTTGATGGCGAGGTTGTTGGCCTCGGTGCCGCCCGAGCAGAACACGACCTCGCTCGGCCGGGCGCCCAGGCGCTCGGCGATCGACTCGCGCGACTCCTCCACGACGCGGCGGGCGCGGCGGCCGGCCTCGTGCAGGCTCGACGGGTTGCCGGTGCGCTGCAGCTCGTCGTGCATCACCTCGACGGCCTCGGGCCACATCGTGGTGGTGGCCGCGTGGTCGAGGTAGACGCGATCGGGGGTCGGGGTCATCGTCTCCAGCGTAATGGGGCCGCACGAGAGCCGCCCCGGGCCGTCACCCACCGGACCGGTGGTCGAGTGGCACGGCGAGGAACGAGCCGGCCGTATCGAGACCACGCCGACGCGCGACTGATCTCGATACGCCGCTCGCTGCGCTCACGAGCTACTCGATCACCGGGCCGCGGCGTCAGGAGACTTGGGACCCGCCCTGGGGCAGCAGCTCGTCGACGAGCGTGGCGGTCGTGTGATCCATCGGCTCACCGTCGAGGGCGACGAGCAGCTGCTCGACCGCGGCGGCGACGCCGGCGGTGCCGCCGGTCTCGTGGCGGGCGCGCAGGATGATCCGCCAGGCCTCCTCGTGCGTCGGGTAGATCCGCAGGATCGCGCCGGCCGCAGCCGACGAGCCGGCCGGGTCGCGGCCGTCCTGCAGCAGGGTCGCCAGGCGCAGCGCCGCGTCGATCACGAGCTCCCCGACGGTGCGCGACAGGCCGAGCGTGGCCGACCAGGCGTAGCGGCCGCGCGGAGCGTCCTCGAAGGCCGGACCGCGCACGAGCTTGAGCGCCCGGCGCAGCAGGTCGATCTCGTCGCGCGGGAACTCGGCCCGGCGGCTCGCGATCACGAGGTGGCGGAAGGCGTCCCAGTCGCACACGACGTCGGGGCCCAGGGACAGCCGGCCGTCGAGGCTCTCGCGCACGCGGTGGTGCCCCTCGCGGTCGGAGCCGAGCCACACGCGAGCGCGCTCGATGTTGGCGTCGCGCACCTCGGGCGTGACGCCGAGCGGCCACACGGCGCCGGCCAGCACGGTCGGGTGGACGCCCTCGGGGTGCAGCGCCAGGAAGGCGATGATCTCGGTGAGCACGGTGGCGCGACGCTCGGCCTGCTCGCCCGGGCCGTCGACGATCACGGAGCCGAGGATGCCGACCCGGCTGGTGGCGGTGAGCCACGCCGCGTCGTCGGCGTCGCGGCGCGGCAGGCTGATCGCGACGCGGTCGCTGTCGTCACCCGGGCGCGTGGTGAGGCCGGCCGACGCGAACAGCGCGGCCACGGACTCGGCGTGGTGCGAGCCGATGCGGTTGGCGGTGACGGCCAGGCCGAGCTGCGGGACGTGCAGCGTGCCGTGCTCGTCGACGTGCAGGCGCCAGCGCGCGGCGTCGTGGTCGCCGACCGCGATCGCGGCCGTGCCGGGGTTCGCACCCGCGACGCCGGCGAGGCGCTCCAGCGCGAAGCCCGGCGAGGAGGTGCCGACGGCCAGCAGGGTGAGCGCGTCCTCGCGACGGCGTCCGGTGAGGACGTCGTCGGCGCGGGAGGCCTCGAGCTCGGACGCCGCGGTCTCGACGTCGGGGACGAGCGTGACCCGCTCGGCGACCGAGGCGACGGCGGCCGGCAGGCCGGTGGCCAGGACCCGGACCGAGCGCGACCACGGGCTGACCGCGGCCTGCAGGACGAGGGACGTGATGACCTCGGCGCTGACGTGAAGGTCGCCGCCCACCGTGATGAGGCCGCCGGACGACGCGAGGTCGACCAGGACGTCGCGACCCTCGGTGTCGACGCCCAGGCTGACCAGCGACGGGTAGGCGGGCTCGACGTCCTCGGGGGCCTCGAGCGTCGCGAGGTCCTCGGCGAGGCGCCAGACGGCACCGTCCTCGAGCGCCTCCCATCCCTCGACCGCCTCGGGAACGGCGGGCGCGAGGTGCAGCACGACCTCGTCGTGGCCGACGACCGCGGCGTAGGCCGACGGGACGTCGACGCCTGCGTGCGCGCAGGCGTGGGTGAGGTGGCGCAGCGCGGTCTCCAGCGACGCGGCGCGCTCGTGGTCGGCGGCCAGGCGCAGGTCGGCCTCGGTCTCGCGCGCGGCCTCGTCGGGCTCGCCACCGGGCCGGCGACGACGCGCCACGGCGAGCGCGGCGAGCAGGCCACTGGCCAGCAGGCCGGCGCCCATCCACCACGCGGTGGACTCGGGAGCCTGGGCGGTGGAGTCGGACTCCACTCCCCCGGCACCGGAGGCGCTGCTGCTGCCACCGCCGCCCTGCGAGCCCGCGGGGGCCGGGGTGACGGGAGCCTGCTCGACCGGCATGCGGTCGACGCCGACGGCATCGCCGGGCATGGCCAGCTGCCAGCCGGGCTGGATCAGACGGGCGAGCTCGAGCTTGCGGCCGTCGAGCTGGACCTTGTCCTTGTTGAGCTCGTAGATCTCCTTGTAGCGGAAGCCGTCGCCCAGGTGGCGCTCGGCGATGTCCCAGAGATTGTCGTGGTAGCCGTCCTTGGGCGCCTTCACGGTGTAGACGAGCTCGCCCTCGAGGCGATTCTCGATCTTGTCGGCGACGGTGGGCTTCTCCTCCGGCGCCGGCGTCACGGCCTCGACGACGGCGGTGGCCACCGCGCCGGTCTGGGGCGCGATGTCCGACTCGGACGGGCCCGAGGCGTTCGCCGCCGGGCCGGCCACCAGGCCGGTCACCAGCAGGCCGCCGATGAGAGCACGCGCGAGGTGCTGCAGCGGCCCGGCGAACGGCACCGTGCGGGCCAGTCCACCGCGGCGGGTGGCGATGACCTCGAGCACGACACAGATGACGAAGACGAGCCAGATCAGCCACACGATGCCGACGAGCACCGACACGAGGTCCTCGGGACTCAGCTGGCGGGCGAGGTCGCGCAGGCTCGGCAGCTCGGTGGGGATCGGCGGCGCACCGCCGAGCAGCAGCAGCGCGACGGGGAGGCCGACGAGCAGCGCCACGAGGGCGAGCGCCGAGCCGGCCCGCGCGGCCGCGGAGGAGGACTCCTCCACCGGGGCGGGCGCGAGCGACTCGAACCGGCTCGCGTCCGGTGTGGTCGTGGGTTCAGTCATGGGTGGCTCCTCGTCGAGGTCATGAGGTGGCGGCCGTCGCGGTGGCTCGCGCCGTGACCGGGTATTCGTTGATGCCGATGAGCTTCAGGAACGTGGTCTCGCTGGTGTCCCGCACCTCGATCGCGACCGTGTTGGCGTTGACCGTGATGGAGAACTGGGCGGCGGGGTAGCCGCGGGCGCTGAGGAAGTCCTGGGCGTACAGCCGGGCGAGGCCCGGGTCGACCGCGAGCGATCCACCGCCGCGCAGCTGGTCGACGTTCACCGCGTTGGCGCCGGCACGGGCCGCCTGCTCGGCGTCGTCCGCGACGCGCATCCGGGCGTTGATGCCCATGCCGCCGTCGACCACCAGACCGGCGCACAGCATCAGCACGAGCGACATGCTCAGCACGAAGATGGTGGCGCCGCCCTGCTCTCTCCTGCTCATCCGAACCTCCGGTAGCGGTCGATGGGGGCGCTGCTGCTGGCCTCGAAGTCGTCGCTGCCGTTCAGCCCGATGAATCCCAGCCCGTTGTTCGAGACGCGGCACCGCACCGACACCTCGACGACGCCGCCGGCCTCGAACGAGCCGGTGATGTCGGACACCACGCACTCGGAGAACCGGTCGTCCACGTCGCTGGCGTTGGCCGCGGCGTAGGCCGCCGAGAACGCCTCGGACTGGCTGCGCTCGAACGAGGCGGCCCGGGCGGCGTCGCGCGCCGCCGACTCGATGTCGGCGCGGACGGCCACGTAGCGACCGCCGGCCAGCACCAGCATGAGGAACATGACGAGGATCGGCACCATCAGCACGACCTCGACGGACATCGAGCCGCGCTCGCGCTCTCGCAGCCGGCCGATCACGGCGCGTCCTCCTCGAACTCCTCGATCCGGCCCCGCGCGACTTCCTCCACGCGCGGCGAGCCGATGAAGGGCAGCAGCTGGTTGGCCCGGCCCGACACGGTGGCCCGCATGAAGTCGCCGTCCCGGACCACCGTGACCTGCGGGCCGCGCAGGACACCGCGCCCCAGGGTCTGGGCCGAGGAGATCCCCTTCGCGCGACCCTGGTCGGCGTCGCCGGTGACGCGGGCGACGCGCGAGGCCTCGCGGGCCGACGCACTCGCCGACTGCTTGGCCAGGTAGGTCAGCGCGAACTGGATCGTGATGATCATCGCGATCATGAGCAGGGGCGTGTAGAGGACCAGCTCGATCGCGCTGGCCCCCCGCTCGTCCCGTGCCCGAGAACGCATCAGATCAGGGGTTCTGGATGTTGTTGCCGATTTCGTTGGCCTCGCCCTGGAGCGCCTGGGTGAGGATGACGCCGATGATGCCGCAGACCGTGACGAGCACGGCGGCGATGACGACCCATTCGACGGCGGACGCGCCCTCTTCGCGACGCGCCTTGTCCAGGCGGCCACCGAGCATCGTGACGAGGTAACCGAGTGCGGGGTTCAACATGTGCTTCTCCTTCGGTGCGGTGGTTTCAGAGCCCGGCGATGCCAGAGAGCGCCGGGTAGATCAGGAAGACGAGGAAGCCGGCGGCCAGCAGCAGCTGTGCGACCAGCATGGACTGGGAGCGCTCCTGGGCGCGACCCTCGGAGTCGGCCAGCTCGCGCTGGCGCATGGACGAGGCGCGGGCGGTGAGCGAGTCGCGCACCTTGGCGCCGTCCTCCGCGACGAGGGCGAGGGCGGCAGCGAGGTCGCGCAGCTCCTCGACCTTCATGTCATCGCCGAGGCGACCGAGCGCGGCCCACGGCGTGATGCCCTGGAGCCGGGCGTTCTCGATGGTCTCGCGCAGGCGGACCATGCCCCAGCCCTGGCTGACGCCCGCGGCGGCCGACAGAGCCTCGGGCACGCCGCGGCCACCGGCGAGGTTCATCGACACGAGGTCGAGGAACGCGCTGACGACGTGGCGGAAGTCGCGGCGACGGTCGGTGGCCTCGGAGTGCAGCTGCAGCTGCGCGAGCACGGCGCCGCCGAGCGCGCCCAGGATCGCCAGCCACAGCGGCAGCACGGGGCTCACCCAGCCGGCGATCATGAACGGCGACAGCATGAGGGCGGGCGCGAAGGCGCCGACGATCGCGGCCACGAGGGTGGACCCCAGGTGGCTCTCGACCGAGCGGTCGACGACGGCCAGGTCGGACCGGATGCTCGCCGGCAGCTCGATACCGCGATCGTTCAGGAAGGCCGTGGCGGCCGTGCCGAACCGCAGGGTGCGCGACTCGTCCTCGTCGAGCGAGGCCTGCGAGGGGCGCACGCCGCCCCGCCGGCGCTGGACGTCGAGCCGTGCCAGCTCGGACGCGGCGGTGGCGCTGAAGGAGGGCGAGCGGCTGAAGAGCAGCCAGACACCGGCACCGGCGAGGGCCCCGGCGATGAGGATGAGGATCACGACGCCTCCTTCGACAGCAGGAAGCGCTCGGGCGTCTCGAACTCCGACAGGCGGCGCATCCAGATGAAGCCGGCGGCGAACAGGCCGATCACGACGAGCAGCACGATCTGGCCGATCGGCGTCGAGTACGGCTCGACGTAGCTGCGGTTGAAGATCGACAGGAACAGCACGAACGCGACCGTGATGCCCATGACGATCTGGACGCTGCGTCGCGTGCTGGAGCGGCTGGCCGCGATGCGGCGACGCATGTCGAGGTCGGCGCGGGCCGACTTGGCCAGCGAGGTCAGGACCTCGCGCAGGCCCGGGCCGCGCAGCCGCGCGTTGAGGATCAGGGTGGCCACGATGAGGTCGGCGCTGGGGTCGTCGATGTCGTCGGCGAAGCCCTGCAGCGCGGTGGAGAGCGACGTGCGCACGCGCAGCCGGTCGGTGAGCCGGATCAGGGCGGGCTTGATCGCGGGCGACGCCGCGTAGGCGGTGGCGGGGATGGCCTGCTCGAGGCCGACCGCGCCGGCGATCGTGTCGCGCAGGGACTCGGTCCAGGCCGCGAGGCCCTCGAGCTTGGCCATCGCGCGCTTCTCGCTGGCCAGGCCACCGAAGAGCATCGGCGCGAACCACACCAGGGCACCGACCGAGATCGCCAGGACGGGCCACCCGGTGAGCAGCAGGATGACCAGGCCGGCGGCACCGCCGAGCAGCGCACGGCGGGCGCTGCCCTGCACGCGGTCGCGCAGGGAGACGCCGGGGCGACGGGGCGCCGGCTCGTCGTACTCGGACATGCCGACCACGACGAGCAGGATCCCGGCGCCGATCACGGCGCCGAGGAGCGTCACCATCAGCGCGAGGGAGATCATCAGAACGCCTGACCCTCGTAGGCGTTGGGCCGGTAGCCGTGCATCTGGAGGTCCTCGATGCAGCTGACCGCCGCGGCCGCGTGGGCCACGCCGTCGGGACCCTCGGCGAAGACCTCGCTGGAGAGCACGCGACCGTCGACGCCGTTGACCTCGCGGACCGACGTGATGACACGGCGCAGGCCGCCACCGCTCTGGAACTCGTTGCGGCGCTCGACGAAGATGACGAAGTCGATCGCGCCGGCGATCAGCATCATCGTCGCGTCGGCGGGCAGGCGCTCCGCGGACTGGATCGCATAGGTGCAGATGCGGTTGAACACCTCGAGCGAGGAGTTCGCGTGGATCGTGGACAGCGACCCGTCGTTGCCCTGGCTCATCGCGTTGAGCATCGTGACGATCTCGTCGCCCAGGACCTCGCCGACGATGACGCGGCTGGGGTTCATGCGCAGCGAGCGGCGCACCAGCTCGGACATGTGGATCGCGCCCTGGCCCTCGGAGTTCGGCAGCCGCTCCTCGAACGCGACGACGTTCGGGTGCAGGTCGGAGAACTCCCCCAGGCCGAGCTCGAGCGCGCGCTCGACGGTGATGAGGCGCTCCTGCGGCTGGATCTCATTGGCGAGCGCCCGCAGCAGCGTGGTCTTTCCGGCGTTCGTCGCGCCCGCGATCATGATGTTCTTGCGCGCGGCGATCGCGGCGGACAGGAACGACGCGAGCTCGGGCGTCATCGTGCCGCTCTCCACGAGCATGTCCAGCGACACCCGGGCCAGTCGCGCGCGACGGATCGACAGCGACGGTCGCGGCGTGACGCCCATGACCGCCGACAGGCGGCTGCCGTCGGGCAGGCGCAGGTCGAGCTGCGGGTTGGCGGTGTCGAACGGACGGCTGGTCAGACCGGAGTAGGCACCGAGGACCTGCACGAGCTCGACGAGCTCGTCGTCGCTCTCGGCGACCGGAGGCATGCGGCGCTCCTCGCCGTTGGCGTAGCCGACGAAGACGTTGTCGTACCCGTTGATGTCGATGTTCTCGACCTCGGGATCGTCCAGCAGGGGCTGGAGCCGACCGACGCCGTACAGCGCGGCGTGGATGCCGTCGGCCAGCTCGGCCTCCTCGGCACCCGAGAGCGGCGCGCGACCGGCGGCGATCTCCTGACGGGCGTAGGACTCCAGGACGCGCGCGATGATGGCGCGCGCGAACTGGCGCTCGTCCTCGGACGACATCTGGGGCAGGCCGGCGGCCGCGTCCTCACGACGCTGGCGGGCGAGCGCGTCGGCGACTTCCTCGCGCAGGGTGCGCAACAGCTGCTGGTCCATCAGATCTCCTGCGCGACGGCGGACGGGGTGGCCAGCGCTCGGACCCGGGGCACCAGGTCGACGAGGGACCGCGAGAACAGGGAGCGCAGCACGGCGCGCGACGGCGAGGCGGCGCCCCGCGCGACGACCTTGGGGTCGAAGGCGATCGTGCCGAGCATCGTGACGTCGAGCTCGGAGGCGGCCAGCAGGCGGCCGATGTCGTCGACCGCGCGCTTGTCGCGGGGGTCACCGACCACCGCGACGCCGACCGGGGTGGAGCCGGGACGGCCCAGCGCCCACGGCTCGCGCACGGTGGCGAGACGGTCGCGCAGGTGCGCGACCGCGGCGATCTCGGAGCGGACGACGAACACCACGGCGTCGGAGCCCTCCACGACGGGGCCGGCCGGCGAGCCGGCGATGAAGCGACCCGCGTCGGCCAGGACGTCGCCGCCCCGGTGCGCGCGCAGCGTGCGCTGCAGGTGGGGCCAGGCCGGGCCGAGGCTCTGGGCCTGGCGGGGTCCGGAGGCGCCCACGAGCACCTCGATGCCGTGCTTGGTCTCCTGGAGGTGGTCGACCAGGTCGACCTCGTCGCCCGCACGCACCGCGGCGCCGAGCGAGACCAGGCCGCGCTGCTCGTCGAGCGCGTTGTCGTCGACGTCGCGCTCGCGGATGGCGACGTCGCCACCGACGGGATCGAGGTCGGCGACCACGACGGGGTTGGGCCAGCGCGCGGCCAGCCCCATGACCGCGGTGCTGACGCCCGGCGACCCCTTCGCCGAGATGAAGCTGATGACGGTCATCGCGCCACCGCCACGGAAAGGGCACGGTAGGCCGATGACGCGATGTGAAGCGTGGAATCGTTCACTCGCTGGCGCTCGCTCATCGCGTGGCACCCGCCAGGCTGCGGAGCCGATCGGTGTCGGTCACCGCCACCCCGCGGTCGACCAGGGACATGCCGATGCGGTTGTTGCCGGCCGCGTCGACGATCGCGTCGGCGACCTCGAGCGGGACGAGCAGCGTGGCGGCCGAGCCCTCCGAGTCGCTGCCGCCGCCGAGGACGCCGCCACCGCCGGAGGAGACCGGGGGCCGGATCACGAGCGCGAGTGCGAGGGGCTGGCTCGGGCGATCGCCCTCACCGATGCGGACGACGCGGACGAGGTCGCCGGAGTCGAGGTCGTCGGGCACGCGGCCCTCGACCAGGGGCACGCCGACCTCGGCGCGCTGACCACCGCTGAGCGGGTTGGTGCGCACGAGCATCGACGTGTCGAGGAGCTGGCCCTCGTTCAGCGGCACGCGGGTGTAGGTGCCGAGCACGGTCGACTCGGCGCCGGCCGGGACGATGAGGTCCGACTCGGTGGCGACATTGGTCTCGCCGAGCATGTCGCGGGTGAGCTCGGTGCCGGCCGGGATGTCGGACTTCACCACGAGGACCGGCTCGCGCGAGTCCATCCGCAGCGCCAGCAGGCCGGCGAGCGCGGCACCGCCGAGGATCAGCAGGACGCCGAGGAGGGCGACGGCGGGGCGACGGCGACGCGGAGGCGTGGGGCGCGAGCCCGCGGGCGCGGCCCGTCCTCCGACACCGCGCGCGGTGCGGGCACGCTGACGGTCCTGGACCGCATCTCCGACCGAATCGGTACTGGTGCGCATCGCCATGGAACGGCTCCCCCTTGCAGACGTAGGTGCGTCCTGGGATGGGCCGAGACGTGCTCCCTCGCGCAGCCCCCCGCAGGAACCACCACAGTCTAGCCCCACGTGACCATCTCGTCCTGCCAGGTGACGCACGGCACGCGCGGGCGCTTCGCGCGCTCCGCCCGGCCCGTGGCGCGGGACCCTCTACGCTGAGCCCCATGCGCTTGCTCGTCACGGCCGAGGCGGCATCGTCGGGGGAGGTCCGCGATGCCATCGTGGCCTATTCGGCCGCCAGCACGGTCGGTGACCTCGAGTCCGTGCTGCAGCAGCTCTTCGGGATGCGCCGCCCCCACGCGGACGTCGCCGACGTCATCGACCTCGACAGCCGTCGGGGCGTCGAGCGCAGCGGACCGGGGGTCTTCCTCGGGTCGCGCCGCCTCGATCCCGACGCCACCCTGGCCACCGCCGGGATCCGCCACGGGGTGATCGTCGGCCTCGGCGGACCCAGCCGCCATCGCGAGCGCGAGCCGCAGGGCCTGGTGGAGGTTCGCGTCAGCTCCGGCCGGGGCGCCGGGCGGGTCCACCGCCTCGGCATCGGCACGTGGACGATCGGCTCGGCCAGCCACTGCGCGATCCGGGTCCAGGATGCCCCCGACGTGGCCGCCCGGCTCGAGGTCGACGCGCAGGGTCGCGTCGTGGTCACGGCCGACGAGTCCGCCCGCGACCTCACGGTGGCCATCCCCGAGCGCCGCGAGCCGCCCACCGAGCCGATCGTGCTGCAGGCCAGCGTCGCCACCCGCCAGCAGCGTCGCTTCCGTCGGCGCAAGCCCGGCCTGAGCGCCCTGGAGCAGGGCCGCCAGGTCGACCCCACCGCTCCCCTGCCGCTCGTCCGCCTCGACCGCGAGCCGGTCACGGCGTCGGTCGTCTGGAAGGAGGGCGCCGTCCTCGGCGTCGCCGACGTGCTCTTCGAGCTGGGCTCGGTCAGCGCGCCGGATGCCTCCCTCTCCCCGTCGGCCACCGGCCCGGAGCTGGACTACAACCGCCCGCCGCGGCTGCACCCGCCGGCGCGCACGCGCGAGTTCTCGCTGCCCACCGAGCCGAAGAAGCCCGAGAAGGCGCCCATCCCGATGGTGATGATGCTGTCGCCGCTGCTGATGAGTGGCTTCATGTACTGGCGCACCGGCTCCATCTACTCGCTGATGTTCATGATCCTGATGCCGCTCATGATGCTGCTGAACGCGTCCGGCACGCGCCGCCAGCAGAAGGCGCGCTACCAGGAGCAGCTCGCGGAGTTCCACCGCCGGCGTGCCGACGTGGAGAAGGCCGCCGTCACCTCGCTGGCCGACGAGCGCGGGCAGCGTCGCTCCATCTACCCCGACCCGGCCTCGGTGCTGCTGTTCGCCACCGGCCCGCGGGCGCGCCTGTGGGAGCGCCGTCGCTGGGACCCCGACTTCCTGGAGCTGCGGCTCGGCACGAGCGACCTGCCGTCCGACGTCGTCGTGAAGGACTCCACCCGCGAGCAGCACGAGGGACCGCTGCGCTGGACCGCGCCGGACGTCCCCGTCATCGTGCCGCTGGCGCCCACCGCGGTGCTGGGCGTGTGCGGCCCGTCCGACCAGTGCCTCTCGACGACCTCGTGGCTCATCGCCCAGGTCGCCGCCCTGCACTCCCCCACCGACGCCTCGGTCTGGATCTTCACCGACCGCACGAACGCGACGGCCTGGGAGTGGACGAAGTGGCTCCCGCACGCCCGCACCAGCGAGGACCACCCGCGGGCCGCACGCCTGGCCCTCGACGAGGAGGACCGGGCGTCGATGATCTCCGAGCTCACGGGGCTGGTTGACCGGCGCAAGGAGCTCGACACCGACGAGCGCGAGGCCCTGCCCTCGGTGGTGGTCGTCCTCGACGGAGCGCGCGAGCTGCGCATGGCTCCCGGCATGACGTCGCTGCTGAAGTCGGGAGCGTTCGTCCACGTCTACTTCATCTGCCTCGACCGCACCCCGCGTGAGCTGCCCGAGGAGTGCCGCGCCGTGGTGGAGCTGCACGGCGACCTGCTCGACCTCGAGACCACGGCCGAGCGTCACATCGACGGCGTCCGCCGCGACGTGGTGGACGGCGTCTGGCTCGAGCGGCTCGGTCGCGCGCTCGCGCCCATCCGCGACGTCAGCACCGAGGACCTCAGCTCGAGCCTGCCGGCCGCCAGCCGGCTGCTCGACGTCCTCGGCCTGGACGCTCCCTCCGGCAAGGACCTCGTCCGCGTCTGGTCCGGCGGCGGCCGCACCACCAAGGCCGTGATCGGCGAGGGGCTCGACGGACCGTTCCGGATCGACGTGCGCGCCGACGGCCCGCACGGCCTCATCGCCGGCACCACCGGCTCGGGCAAGTCCGAGCTGCTGCAGACCATCATCGCGTCGCTGGCCGTGGGCAACCGTCCCGACGAGTTCAACTTCGTCCTGATCGACTACAAGGGCGGCGCGGCGTTCATGGACTGCCAGCACCTGCCCCACACCGTCGGCATGGTCACCGACCTCGACGGCCACCTGACCACCCGGGCGCTCGAGTCGCTCGGTGCCGAGCTGCGGCATCGCGAGCACCAGCTGGCCGACGCGGCCGCGAAGGACATCGAGGACTACCTCGCGGCGCGCCAGCCCGGCGACGAGCCGATGCCACGGCTGCTCATCATCATCGACGAGTTCGCGGCCCTCGTGGCCGAGCTGCCCGACTTCGTCACCGGCCTGGTCGACGTCGCCCGACGCGGCCGCTCGCTCGGCGTGCACCTGATCCTGGCCACCCAGCGCCCCGCCGGCGTGGTCAACGCCGAGATCAAGTCGAACACCAACCTGCGCATCGCCCTGCGCGTCACCGACGCGAACGACTCGGACGACGTGATCGAGTCGAAGGTCGCCGCGGAGATCCCCAAGTCCTTCCCCGGCCGGGCGTACGCGCGACTGGGGCACTCGTCCCTGACGCCGTTCCAGAGCTCGCGCGTCGGAGGCCGGCCGGTCGGCACCGAGCGTGCCGAGCTGCGCACCCGCGGGTTCGGCGTCGAGGAGCTGGTGGCGCCCCCGAAGGCGGCCGGCTCCGACGAGGAGGACGTGTCGATCCCCACCGACCTCGCGACCCTCGTGGGCGCGGTGCGCGAGGCGAACGACCTGATCGGCCTCGAGCCGATGCGCAAGCCGTGGCTGCCGCCGCTGCCCGAGACGCTGACCCTCGACGACCTCCCGGTCGAGCCCGCCCCCGACATCGGCGCCCTCCCCGACATCCCGCCGATCGTGTTCGGGCGCGGCGACCTGCCCCACCTGCAGCAGCAGGAGGTCGCGAGCTGGGACCTCCAGCGCGCGGGGCACCTCGTGATCGCGGGCCAGTCCCGCTCGGGTCGCTCGTGGTCGCTGCGTGCCATCGCCGCGGCGATCGCCCGCCAGACCGCTCCCACCGACGTGCACGTCTTCGGCATCGACGCCGGCAACAACGCGCTGCTCCCCCTGGTCTCGCTGCCTCACGTGGGCGCCGTCGTCACCCGCACCCAGACCGACCGCATCTTCCGGCTGTTCGACCACCTCGGGCGTGAGCTGACCCGGCGCCAGCAGGTGCTGGCCGAGCAGGGATTCGCCGACATCGCCGAGCAGCGTGCCGCGGTCGACGGCGCCGAGCGGATGCCCTACCTCGTCGTCCTGCTCGACCGCCTCGAGGGCTTCACCACGGCCTTCGAGTCCGTCGACGGCGGCGTGCTGCTGGAGCGGCTCGTGGGCCTGCTCCAGGAGGGCGTCGGCGCGGGCATCCGGGTCGTCATCGGCGCCGACCGCTCGGGCATCCTCGGGCGCTACTCGCTGCTCGTCGACGACCGGATCGTGCTGTCGATGAGCGACCCGTCGGACTACTCCGTCGTGGGCCTGCCGACCAAGCAGGTGCCCTCCCACATCCCGCCGGGCCGCGGCTTCCGGGCCGGCGAGCGGCCGCAGGAGGTCCAGTTCGCGATGATCGACGCCTCCGGCGAGGGCACCGCCCAGGTGCGGGCGATCCACGAGCTCGGACGCGCCGTCGCCGAGCGCTACGGCGACCTCCCGCGCGGCCTGCGTCCGCACCGCATCGACGAGCTGCCCGTGGCCATCGGCCTCGACGAGGCGCTGACGATGGAGCCGTCCGAGGCCGCGCTGAGCCCCAGCTTCATCCCCGTGGGCGTCGGTGGCGACACCCTCGCCCTCGAGGGCTTCGACCCGCTGTCCACCGGCCCGGGCTTCCTGGTGGCCGGTCCCCCGCGCTCGGGGCGCAGCTCGACCCTCGTCGTGCCGATCAGCCAGCACCTCGCGCACCGTCGGGACGTCCTCGTCATCGCGCCCCGCCGCTCACCGCTGCGCGACCTCGACGACCGACGCCTGCAGCTGTTCACGGGCTCCGAGCCGATCGAGGAGATCCGCGAGGGGATCTCGCGCCTGCGCACCCAGCACCTGATCGTCGTCGACGACTTCGAGGTCCTGGGCGCCGACTCGCCGGTGGGCCAGCTGCTCGGCGAGACCTACGGCGCGATGCGCGACACCGCCAACGCCATGATCATCGCCGGCGGCATCGACGAGCTCGGTTCGGTCTACCGCGGCCTGCCGTCCGACCTCAAGCGCGGCCGCACCGGCCTGATCCTGTCGCCGCGAGCCTCGAACGACGGCGACGTCCTCAACGCCCGCCTGCCCCGCTCGGTCGGCGCCTCGGTCCCGCCCGGCCGTGGACTCCTCGTCACCCCCACGGGCTACCGCTGGGTCCAGGTCCCGAAGGCCTGACCGCCGCTGTGGCCCCGGGAGGGGCAGGGCTCAGCGCAGCCCGAGGGGGCGCTGGAGGGCCAGCTGGATGAGGCGTTCCACCAGCTCGGGGTAGTCCACACCCGAGGCCTGCCAGAGCTTGGGGAACATCGAGAAGGGCGTGAAGCCCGGCATCGTGTTGATCTCGTTGATCACGAGGCCGCCGCCGACGCTGCTGGTCAGGAAGAAGTCCACGCGGGCCAGGCCCTCGCAGCCGATGGCGTCGAACGCCTGCAGCGCGTACTCGCGGATGCGCTGACGCACCGTCTCGGGGAGGTCGGCCGGGACGACGTTCGTGCTGGTGCCGTCGAGGTACTTGGCCTCGAAGTCGTAGTACTCGTGATCGGTGTCGGCGGCCACGACGATCTCGCCGACCTCGCTGGCGAGGGGCATGCCGCGCTCGTCCTGGATGACGGCGCACTCCACCTCGCGCTTGTCGTGCGCGGCGGCCTCGACGATGACCTTCGGGTCGAACTTCCGCGCGGCCAGGACGGCGTCCTCGAGCTGGGCCCAGTCGTGCACGGGCGTCACGCCCGAGCTGGAGCCGGCCCGCGCGGGCTTGACGAAGACCGGCAGCCCCAGCGCGTGGATGCGCGCCTCGGCGCGGTCGCGCTTGGCGTCCCACTCCCACGGCTGGATCGTCACGTAGGGCAGCTGCGGGAGTCCGGCGGCCGAGAAGACGGTCTTGGTGAACGGCTTGTCCATGCCCACGGCGCTGGCCATGACGCCGGCGCCGACGTAGCGGACGCCGGCCAGCTCGAAGAGGCCCTGGATCGTGCCGTCCTCGCCCCACGGGCCGTGCAGGAGGGGGAACACCACGTCGACCTCGCGGACGCGGTCCCACGAGAAGGGCGGGAATCCGTCGCGGACGGACGGAAGGGCGCCGGGCTCGAGGTCGTCCCAGACCGCGGTCTCCTCGACCCAGCGGCCATCGGGGGTGATCCCGACGGGGACGACGTCATAGCGGTCGCGGTCGATCACGGCGAGGACCTCGCGCGCGGTCAGGCACGAGACACCGTGCTCGCTGGACTGGCCTCCGAAGACGACGGCGATCGTGGTGCGCACCGGCTCGACTCTACCCGCCTGTGACACTGGAACCATGCAGCCCGACACCGTGACCGTCATCGCAGGTCGCCCGGCCAAGCAGCCCGGCGCGCCGCTCAACGCCCCCATCACCCTCGCGAGCGCCTTCGTGCCCGGCGGCTCGTCCGAGTACGGCCGGCATGGCAATCCGGCCTACGAGGCGTTCGAGGCGGTGCTCGGCGAGCTCGAGGGCGGACGGGCCCTGGCCTTCGCCTCGGGCATCGCGACGTCCGCCGCCACGCTCGGGCTCCTCGAGCCCGGTGCCGTGGTGGTCCTGCCGCGGCACGGCTACAACGGCACCACGAGCCTCGTCGAGAGCGGGCCCTACGAGGTGCGCCTCATCGACCCCTCCGACACCCAGGGCAGCATCGAGGCCTTCGCCGGGGCCGACCTCGTGTGGCTGGAGTCACCGACCAACCCCGCGATGGAGGTGGGCGACCTCCCCACCCTGGTCGCCGCCGCGAAGGAGGCCGGCGCCCTCGTGGCGGTGGACAACACCTTCCGCACTCCCCTGCGCGACCGGCCGCTCTCGTACGGTGCCGACATCGTGTGCCACTCCGCCTCCAAGCTGCTCGGTGGTCACAGCGACCTCGTGCTGGGCGTCCTGGCCACGCGCGACGACGCCCTGTTCGAGCGGCTGCTCGCGCACCGCTCGCTGCACGGTGCGATCCCGGGCGCCCTCGAGTGCTTCCTGGCGGCGCGCGGCATCCGCACGCTGGCCGTGCGGCTGGATCGCGCGGAGTCGAGTGCCGCCCTGATCGCCGACCGGCTGAAGGCGCACCCGGCGGTGGCGGAGGTCCGCTATCCCGGCTTCGGGTCGATGGTGTGCTTCGTCGTCGACGACGTCGAGCACGCCCAGCGCGCCACGGAGTCCAGCCGGATCATCAGCCACGCCACGAGTCTCGGCGGCGTGGAGTCCACGTGGGAGCGGCGCCGCCGCTTCCCGGCGGAGCCCGAGACCATCCCGGCCGGGCTCATCCGGCTGAGCGTCGGCATCGAGGCCGTCGAGGACCTCTGGTCCGACATCGAGACCGCCCTGGGCTGAGCCCGGGCGGAGGGGTCAGCGGGTCTCGGGCTTGGCCGAGCGGCTGATGAGGGCGTTGACGAGCTCGGTGGGCGTCATGTTGCCGTCGACGAGCGCGCGGACGTGCTCGACGATCGGCATCTCGACACCGTGCATCGCCGACAGCTCGGCCACGGAGACGCAGGACTTCACGCCCTCGGCGACCTGGCGCGTCTGCGAGGTGATCTCCTCCACGGTCATGCCGCGGCCGAGCTTCTCGCCGAAGGTGCGGTTGCGCGACAGCGGCGACGAGCACGTGGCCACGAGGTCGCCGAGGCCGGCCAGACCCATGAAGGTCATCGGGTCGGCACCCATCGCCATCCCGAGGCGAGCGGTCTCGGCCAGCCCGCGCGTGATGACGGACGCCTTGGTGTTGTCGCCGAAGCCCAACCCGTCGCAGACGCCGACGGCGAGGCCGATGATGTTCTTGACCGTGCCGCCCAGCTCGCAGCCCACGAGGTCGGTGTTCGTGTAGGGGCGGAACGCCGGCGTG
This sequence comes from Aeromicrobium sp. UBA7512, assembly GCF_002476985.1. Classification (NCBI taxonomy): domain Bacteria; kingdom Bacillati; phylum Actinomycetota; class Actinomycetes; order Propionibacteriales; family Nocardioidaceae; genus Aeromicrobium; species Aeromicrobium sp. UBA7512. Next base: position 505,246 of record NZ_DLNK01000005.1, on the reverse strand, counting down.
TGCAGGTACTTCTGCAGCTGGAGCGCGACGGACTCGTCCTCGCACGCGACGACCGCGGCGGCCGGCTCGCGGCGCGCGATCTCCTTGGCGAGGTTCGGGCCGGTGATGACGGCGATCCGCTCGGGGCCCGCGCCGGTGGCCTCGGCGATGACCTCGCTCATCCGCATGTGCGAGCCCAGCTCGACGCCCTTCATGAGGCTCACCATCACCGCCGACGGCTCGATCAGGTGGCCCCACGACTCGAGGTTCGCGCGCAGCGTCTGGGACGGCACGGCCAGCACCACGATCGCCGCGTCGGCCAGCGCCTCGGCGGGGTCGGTGGTGGCGCGGATCGTTCCCGGCAGCTCCTGGCCCGGCAGGTACTCGGTGTTCTCGTGGCGCTCGTTGATGTTGGCGCACGTCTCGTCGCGACGGCCCCACAGGTGGACGTCGTGGCCGGCGTCGGCCAGCACGATCGAGAAGGCGGTGCCCCAGGACCCGGCTCCCATGACTGCTGCAGTGACCATCAGCTCTCCTCGTATCGGGTCTTGGGCTTCTTGAGCGTGCGCACGTCGATCCGCGGAGTCGTGGGCGACTCGCCGCGGATCTGCGCCTGCAGCGCGGTGATCGCGTCCATGAGGCGCTCGGTGGCCGCGTGGATCTGGTCCTGCGTGGGACTCTCGCCCAGGTCGGAGAGGTCGATCGGGGCGCCCACCCGCACGTGGATCGTCTTGCGCGGGAAGGGCCGGAACTCGCGGCGGTAGGGCCACATGATGTCCTGCGGGCCCCACTGCGCCACGGGCACCAGCGGCACCCCGGCGGCGTGCGCGGTGCGGACGGCGCCGTCGCGACCCGACATCGGCCACGCGGCGGGGTCACGCGTCATCGTGCCCTCGGGGTAGATGGCGATGATCGAGCCCGCCTCCACCGCGTCGATCGCGGCCCGCAGCGAGTCGGCGGCCGCGCCGGTGCCCCGGTAGACCGGAATCTGCTCGGCCTTGCGCAGCAGCCGGCCGATCACCGGCACGGCGAACAGCGGGTCCTTGACCAGGAAGCGCGGCGGGATGTCGTGGTCGACGAGCCAGTGCCCGAACAGGAACGGGTCGAGGTACGACAGGTGGTTGGGTGCCAGCACGAACCCGCCCGAGGTGGGCAGGTGCTCGTCACCGCGCCAGTCGCGCTTCGTGACCACCATGAACAGCGGGCGCAGCACCCAGACGACGACCCGGAGCACGGTGGGCAACGGGCGGGTGCGGGACATGGGATGACCCTAGTACGCCAGGGAGGCCGCGCCGGGCAGGCGTCAGAGGGTCGCGGGCTTGAAGCGCGGACGGCGGGACTCGTAGGCCGAGATGTCGTCGGCGTGACCCAGCGTGATGCCGATGTCGTCGAGACCCTCGAGCAGGCGCCAGCGGGTGTAGTCGTCGATCGTGAACGAGTCCTCGATGCGGTCGACGCCCTCGCCGGCCGAGACCGTGCGGGACTCCAGGTCGACCGAGATCTCGGCGCCCGGGTTGGCCTCGAGGTACGCCCACAGGGCGGCGACGACCTTCTCGTCGACCTGGGCCGCGAGCAGCCCGGCCTTGCCCGAGTTCCCCCGGAAGATGTCGCCGAAGCGCGGGCTGATGATGACCTTGAACCCGTAGTTCTGCAGCGCCCAGACGGCGTGCTCACGCGACGAGCCCGTGCCGAAGTCGGGGCCGGCCACGAGCACGGTGGCGTCCTCGTACGCCGGCTGGTTCAGGACGAACTCCGGGTCGCTGCGCCACGCGGCGAACAGGCCGTCCTCGAAGCCCGTGCGGGTGACGCGCTTGAGGTAGACCGCGGGGATGATCTGGTCGGTGTCGACGTTGCTGCGGCGCAGCGGCGCGCCGACTCCGGTGTGGGAGATGAACTTGTCCATGGTGATCGTCCTCAGAGCTCGGCGGGCGAGGCCAGGTGGCCGGTGACTGCGGTGGCGACGGCGACGTCGGGCGAGACCAGGTGCGTGCGGCCACCCTTGCCCTGACGGCCCTCGAAGTTGCGGTTGGAGGTGGAGGCGCTGCGCTCGCCCGGCGTGAGCTGGTCGGGGTTCATGCCCAGGCACATCGAGCAGCCTGCGCCGCGCCACTCGGCGCCGGCCTCCTTGAAGACGACGTCGAGGCCCTCCTCCTCGGCCTGCAGGCGCACGCGCACCGAGCCGGGGACGACGAGCATGCGGGTGCCGTCGGCAACCTTCCTGCCCTTGATCAGCTCGGCGGCACGACGCAGGTCGCTGATGCGGCCGTTGGTGCAGGAGCCGACGAAGACCGTGTCCACGGTGATGTCGCGCATCGGCGTGCCGGCCTCGAGGCCCATGTAGCGCAGGGCGTTCTCGGCGGCCTCGCGCTCGTCGGCATCCTCGAAGTCGGACGGGGTCGGGACCAGGCCGGACAGCGCCACGCCCTGGCCGGGGTTGGTGCCCCACGTGACCCACGGGGTGACCTTCGAGGCGTCGATCGTGACGACCTTGTCGAAGTGCGCGTCGTCGTCGGTGACCAGGCTGGTCCAGTACGCGACGGCGGCGTCCCAGTCGGCACCCTGCGGGGCGTGGGGGCGACCCTCGATGTAGTCGAACGTGGTCTGGTCCGGAGCGATGAGGCCGGCCTTCGCGCCCCACTCGATGCTCATGTTGCAGATCGTCATGCGCTCCTCCATCGAGAGCGCACGGATCGCGTCGCCGCGGTACTCCACGATGTAGCCCTGGCCGCCGCCGGTGGTCTCCTGCGTGATGAGCGCGAGGATCAGGTCCTTGGCGGTGGTCCCCGGGGGCAGCTCGCCGACGACGTCGACGGCCATCATCTTGGGCTTGGCCTGCGACAGCGACTGGGTGGCCAGGACGTGCTCGACCTCGCTGGTGCCGATGCCGAAGGCGATCGAGCCGAAGGCGCCGTGCGTGGAGGTGTGCGAGTCGCCGCACACGATCGTCATGCCCGGCTGGGTCAGGCCCAGCTGCGGCCCGACGACGTGGACGATGCCCTGCTCGATGTCGCCCATGGGGTGCAGCCGGACGCCGAACTCCTTGGCGTTGCGACGCAGCGTCTCGACCTGCGTGCGCGACACCGGGTCGGCGATCGGCTTGTCGAGATCCGTGGTCGGGATGTTGTGGTCCTCGGTGGCGAGGGTGAGGTCGGCGCGACGCACCTGGCGGCCGGAGAGGCGCAGTCCGTCGAACGCCTGCGGACTGGTGACCTCGTGGAGGAGGTGCAGGTCGATGAACAGCAGGTCCGGTTCACCCGGCGCGGAACGGACGACGTGGTCGTCCCAGATCTTCTCGGCGAGCGTCTTGCCCATGATTCTCTCCAACTTCGGGGGTTGCGTCTCACAATGCGATACGGCAGTATCAAGACATGGACAACTCTAGCGGAGTCGGCGTTCTCGACAAAGCGGCCCTCGTGCTGGCGGCGCTGGAGCCGGGGCCGGCGACGCTGGCCGGCCTGGTGACCGCCACCGGCCTGGCGCGGCCCACGGCCCACCGCCTCGCGGTCGCCCTGGAGCACCACCGCCTCGTCGCGCGCGACATGCAGGGTCGCTTCATCCTAGGCCCGCGCCTGTCCGAGCTGGCCGCTGCCGCGGGCGAGGACCGCCTGCTCGCGGCCGCCGGCCCCGTGCTGGCCCGCCTGCGCGACATCACGGGCGAGTCCGCCCAGCTGTTCCGCCGCCAGGGCGACCACCGCGTGTGCGTCTCGGCCGCGGATCGGCCCACCGGCCTGCGCGACTCGATCCCCGTGGGCAGCCAGCTGACGATGTCGGGCGGCTCCGCCGCCCAGGTGCTGCTCGCGTGGGAGGACCCCGAGCGGATGAACAAGGGCCTGATGAAGGCCACCTTCTCCGCCGCCGAGCTGTCGGCCGTGCGCAAGCGCGGCTGGGCCCAGAGCGTCGGCGAGCGCGAGCCGGGCGTGGGCTCGGTCTCCGCCCCGGTCCGCTCCCCCAGCGGCAAGGTCGTCGCCGCCGTGTCGGTGTCGGGACCGCTGGAGCGGCTCACCCGCCAGCCCGGCCGCATGCACGCGCCCGCCGTGGTGGCCGCCGCCGAGCGGCTCTCGCAGAACCTGCGCCGCTGACGCCTCAGAACAGCCCGGGGCGCTCCAGCTCGAGCAGGGTCGTCTTGCGTTCCAGACCGCCGGCGTAGCCCGTGAGCTTCCCGTTCGACCCGATGACGCGGTGGCACGGGACCACGATGGGAATCGGGTTGGCGCCGTTGGCCGCGCCCACGGCACGCGAGATGCCGAGCTCGTAGCCGAGGTCGGTCGCGATCTGCCCGTACGTGACCGTCTCGCCGTAGGGGATGGTGCGCAGGTACGCCCACACCTTCTTCTGGAACTCCGTGCCGTCAGCGGCCACGGGCAGGTCGAACTCGTGGCGCTCGCCGGCGAAGTACTCGCCCAGCTGGCGCTCGACCTCGTCGAGCAGCGGGTCCTCGACGCGCTCCCCTCGGGCCTCGGCCCCGAAGTCGATCGCCGTGAGCAGCCCGGCGTCGACGTGCAGCCGCAGGCCCCCGATGGGCGTGTCCATCCAGCGTGTCTTCATGCCACTCTCCACAGGTGCAGTGAGGCGTACGACCGCCAGGGTCGCCACCGTTCGGTTCGCGTCCGTTCCAGACCCTCGCGCGCGAGGACGCGGCGCAGCACGAGGTCGGTCTCGAGCAGGACGTCGGGGTCCCCGAGGGCCCGCATCCTGACGTAGTCGGCGGTCCAGGGACCGATGCCCCGGATCGCGAGCAGGCGGGCTCGGGCGGCCTCGCGGTCGGCGCCCGGGTGCAGGTCGAGCTCGCCGGAGGCCACGGCGTGCGCGACGGCGAGGATGGCGCCGGCCCGGCCGCGCGGCATCGCGAACTCCTCGGGAGCGGCCTCGGCCACCGACTCGGCCGTGGCGAACGCGTGGGTGAGGCCGTGGCGTCGCGCGAGCTCGAGGTCGACCTCAGTGCCGCGCGACCGCGCGACCCGGCCCAGGATCGTGCGGGCTCCAGCCACGGACACCTGCTGACCCACGATCGCGCGCATCACCATCTCGAAGCCGTCGACCTGGCCGGGCAGGCGCATGCCGGGCGCCTCGCGGACGAGGCCGGCGAGCAGCGGATCGGCCGCGAGGGCCTCGTCGATCGCGACGGGGTCGGCGTCGAGGTCGAGCAGCCGGCGGCACCGCTGCACCGCCGGCGCCAGGTCGCGCAGGTCGGTGAGCTCGAGCTCGGCCGAGACGCTGTCGTCGCCGAGCGTCAGCTCGACCGCGCCGACGCCGTGGGGCAGGTTCAGCACGCGCGCGTAGGTGCGACCGTCGACGGCTTCGACGCCCTCGATCGCCCGCGGGGTGAACCAGTCGAGCAGCGCGTCGGCGTGGAACGGCGGCCGCAGGGCGAGCTCGAGCCGGAGCCGTCCGGCTCCGGGGTGCGCGGCCCGGCGCGAGCGCGACCTCACCTCGCGCGGCGTGAGGTCGAACGACTCGCGGATGGAGTCGTTGAACTGGCGCACCGACCCGTAGCCCGCCGCGAACGCGACGTCGGCCGCCCGCATCGTGGTGGTCTCGAGCAGGATGCGGGCCGTGCGTGCCCGGTTGCTGCGCGCGATCGCCTGGGGCCCCGCACCGAGCTCGGTGGTGACGAGCCGGTTCACCTGGCGCTCGCTGTAGCCGAGCCGGCCGGCGAGTCCGCTCACTCCCTCACGCTCGACCACGCCGTCGCCGATCAGACGTACGGCGCGGGCGACCACGTCGGCCCGGGCGTTCCACTCGGGCGAGCCGGGCGTGCTGTCGGGCCGGCAGCGACGGCAGGCGCGGTAGCCGGATCGCTCCGCCGCCGCGGCCGAGGGGTAGAAGGTGACGTTCGCCTGACGCGGGGTCATCGCCGGGCACGAGGGCCGGCAGTAGATCCCCGTGGTGCGCACCGCCGTGTAGAAGACCCCGTCGAACCGCGCGTCGCGCGCACTCACGGCGCGGTAGCAGTCGTTCGGGTCCATGACTCCATCCTGACCTACGCACCTGACCAGTTCTCGCGGAAATCGGACACGACCGTCAGCCCTCTCACCCGGCTCGGGCGAGGGCGACGTCGTGGCGATGTTCGTGGCGGTGGCACGCGGAGCAGAGTCCGACGAGGTTGGCGAGGTCGGTGGGACCTCCGTCCGACCATCGCCGTCGGTGGTGCACGTGGTCGACCGTGTTCCGGCAGTGCTCGGTGGCGCAACGTCCGTCCTGCTGGATCCAGACCGCGTGACGCTGCTTCGGCGTGGCATCGCGGTGGCGACGGCCGACGTCGAGCACCGACCGGTTCGGTCCGATCCGATCGACCAGGACCGGAATGAGGTCGGCACCGCACGTCAGGTGGGCCAGCAGGTTGGCGCCGATGTGGCCGAAGCCCTCCAGGACCGCCGGCTGGTCTGGCTCGAAGGCGCCGCGCGTACCCGGCGCGAGCGCCCGCTGGAGGGTGCCGGCGTCGACGAGCACGTGGATCTGCGGCCGGACCGTGCCGTCGGTGGGCAGGCCCTCGGCCAGGACGCGGGTGAGCAGGTGGTCGAGCCCGTCGATGCGACGCTCGGACGCCGAGCGGCGGTCGCCTCCCTCGCGCGGGGTCGAGACAGCGTCGAGGACCGCCTTCAGCTTCGCACCGACGTCGATCGGCAGGAAGCCGGTGACGTGCCACCCGTCGGGGAGCGCATGGAGGCTGAGGTGGGACTTGTCGGCACCGGCGATCCACGCGTCGTCGAGCTCCTCGGCGTGGACGATCGACCGGAGCCGGTCGACGAGCGACTTCACCCGGGACGGCGGATGCACCTCGGACACGGCCACGAGATGGGCCTCGATCCGGCGGACCTCCACCTCGTCGACGTGGGCGAGGGCGAACGAGAAGCGCGCCACGTGGTCGGCCGAGATGCGACCCGCACGAGCCGACTCACCGACGAGCGGCAGCTCACGCATGGTGGCGGCCGCGCGGATCAGCTGGCGTGTGCGCCGCGCGTCCTGGCGCAGCTCGCGCCGTGCCCAAGTGGCCGCGCTGGACGCGTCCTCCGCGACGTACGCCTTCGTCCGCTCGATCTCCTCGAGCCGCTCGGCCAGGGCGGCCTCGGCCGCGTCGCGCAGTGCCGCCAGCGCTCGTGCCTCGTCGTGGACCGACGAGGTCACCGACCGCAGGACGGACCCGCAGTGGCCCATGGCCGCGCTGACGCCGTCATCCCCCGAAGACATGCCTGAATCGTACCGCACATCCGTTCGATTTTCTTCGGTTTTCCACCGCCATTTCAGGTTGACGATGATGCTTATGGCCCACGCAGGCAGACCGACCTCTCGCGCCACCGTGAGCACTCTGGCAGGCTCGCAGGAGAACCCCCGAAGCAAGGAGACAGCCGTGCAGCAGGTCAAGGGCGTCATCGCTCGAGCGAAGGACGCACCGGTCGAACTGGTCACCATCAACGTTCCCGATCCCGGCCCGGGCGAGGCGGTGGTGACGATCCAGGCCTGCGGCGTCTGCCACACCGACCTGCACTACCGCCAGGGCGGCATCAACGACGAGTTCCCGTTCCTGCTCGGCCACGAGGCGGCGGGCATCGTCGAGGCCGTCGGCGACGGCGTCACCGAGGTCGCGCCGGGCGACTTCGTCGTCCTCAACTGGCGCGCCGTGTGCGGCGAGTGTCGCGCCTGCAAGCGCGGCGACCTGCAGTACTGCTTCGCCACCCACAACGCCAAGCAGAAGATGACGCTCGAGGACGGCACCGAGCTCTCCCCCGCCCTGGGCATCGGCGCGTTCATCGAGAAGACGCTCGTCGCGGCGGGGCAGTGCACCAAGGTCGATCCCGACGCACGTCCCGCGGCGGCCGGCCTGCTGGGCTGCGGCGTGATGGCCGGCATCGGTGCGGCGATCAACACCGGAGCCCTGACGCGCGGCCGGTCCGCCGCCGTCATCGGCTGCGGCGGCGTGGGCGTCGCCGCGGTGGCGGGTGCCGCACTGGCCGGAGCCAGCCCGATCATCGCCGTCGACATCGATCCCGCGAAGCTCGAGGCGGCGCGGAAGATGGGCGCGACCCACACGGTCGACTCGTCGCAGACCGATCCGGTCGAGGAGATCAAGCGCATCTGCGCCGAGACCTACGAGGGCGCCGAGGGCGCCGACGTGGTGATCGAGGCCGTGGGCCGTCCTGAGACGTGGAAGCAGGCGTTCTACGCCCGCGACCTCGCGGGCACCGTGGTACTCGTCGGCGTCCCGACGCCTGACATGAAGGTGCCCGAGCTGCCCCTGATCGACGTCTTCGGACGCGGCGGCGCGCTCAAGTCGAGCTGGTACGGCGACTGCCTGCCCAGCCGCGACTTCCCCATGCTGATCGACCTCTACCGCCAGGGTCGTCTCGACCTCGACGCGTTCGTCACCGAGGAGATCGGCATCGAGGACGTGGAGGCGGCGTTCGAGAAGATGCACCAAGGCGACGTGCTGCGCTCGGTGGTGGTCCTCTGATGGCCGCGCGCATCGACTACGGCGTCGTCTCCGGCACGTTCAGCCTCGACGGCGAGACCCACGACGTCGACAACAACGTGTGGATCGTCGGCGACGACACCGAGTGCCTCGTGATCGACGCCCCGCACGACGTCGAGGCGATCCTGCACCTCATCGGGCGGCGGAAGGTCCTCGCGATCGTGCTGACGCACGCGCACGACGACCACTGCCGCATCGCGCCGGAGCTGCGCGAGCGCACCGGCGCGCCGATCTGGCTGAACCCCGAGGACCGACCGCTGTGGGAGCTGACGCACCCCGGTGAGTCGTGGGACCGCGACCTCGTCGACGGCACCGAGCTCACCGTGGGCGGCACCACGCTCACGGCGATCCACACGCCCGGGCACGCGCCGGGCGCGACGTGCCTGGTCTCCCAGGAGCTGGGCTGCGTCTTCACCGGCGACACCCTGTTCAACGGCGGACCCGGCGCGACCGGCCGCTCCTACAGCGACGCCGACGTGATCCGCTCCTCGATCGCCGAGCGGCTGTTCACGCTGCCGCCGGAGACGGTGGTGCACACGGGCCACGGTCCCGACACCACGATCGGTGCGGAGCGCGACCGGGCCTAGGCGTCTCGCGCTGCCTGATCTCGATACGCCGCTCGCTGCGCTCGCGTGCTACTCGATCACCGGATCCGCGCTGGGTGTTACTCGATCACCGGGGGCGTGCGGGGTGATCTCGATACGCCGCTCGCTGCGCTCGCGTGCTACTCGATCACCGGGGGCGCCCGCCACTCGATCACCGGGTGTGCCAGCCCGGTGGTCGAGTGCCCTCGAGGAACGAGAGGGTGTATCGAGACCATCACGCCGCTGCCCCTAACCTGAGCGGGTGAACGCGCGCGTCGGGCTGCTGCAGGTGTGCGCGGCGGGCGTGCTGTGGGGCACGGGCGGCCTGGTCGTGACGGTGCTGCACGAGCGCGACGGCGTCGGCGCCATGACCGTCAGCGCCTGGCGGATGCTCATCGCCGCGGTGGCTCTCGTCGCGTTCGTCCTGCTGACGGGCCGCGCCCGCGCGGTCCGCGACACGATGCGGTCCCACCCCGTCACCGCGATCGTCATCGGCTGCGGCACGGCGATCTACCAGGGCCTGTACTTCGTCTCGGTCCTGATGGTCGGAGTGAGTGTCGCCACCGTGGTCTCGCTCGGCCTCGCCCCGGTGCTGGCCGCCACGTGGGAGCACCTGCGAGCCGGGACCCGGCCCACCCTCCGCGACGTCGCGGTCCTGGCAGCGGCGCTCACCGGGCTCGTCCTGATCAGCGCCACCGCCGGACACGGCACCTCCGCGCCCGTCGACCGCCCGGTGCTGGGCCTGGTCCTGGCGGTGGCGGCGGGCGCCACGTACGCCGCGACCACCGTCCTGGGCCACGTGCTCGCCCCACGGCTCGAGCCGGTCGCGCTCACCACGTGCGCGACGGGGGCGGGAGCCGTCCTGCTGGCACCGTTCCTCGTGGTCGCGGCCGCCTCGGGCGAGCCCGTCGCGGGCACCTCCCCCACGTCGCTGGCGCTGCTGCTCTACCTGGGCATCGCCACGATGGCCCTGTCGTACGGACTCCTCTACGCCGGGCTCCGTACGACGTCGGGCTCGGCGGCGACCGTGGCCACTCTCGTGGAGCCGATCTCCGCCGCCGCACTGGCCGCGGTGCTGCTCGACGAGCGACTGGGCGCCGCAGGCCTGGTCGGAGCCGCGCTCATCCTGTGCGCCGTGGTCGCGCTGCGCCCCGAGGACGAGCAACCCGTAGCGGTCTGACCGTTACTCGGCCACGGCCAGCTGGCCGAACACGCTGCGGTGAAACAGCAGCGGCCCGCCGTCGACGCGGTGATCCACGGCGTGCAGCTCCAGCAGCACCAGGATGTGGTCGCCCGCCGGCACCTCGCGATGGATCGTGGTGTCGAACGTGGCCATCCCGTCGTCGATGAAGATCGCTCCACCGGGGCTGACGCTGTAGTCGATCCCCTCGAAGCGGTGCTCCACCGGCCCCGCCAGCTGGCGGCACAGCGGTCCGTGGTGGCTCGCCAGCACCGTCACGCCCAGCCGGTCCGCCCGGCTCAGGTCGGGCCACGTCTTCGACGTCGCGGCCAGGTTGATCGACACGAGCGGCGGATCGAGGCTGACGCTGGTGAAGCTGCTGGCGGCCAGGCCGACGGGGGCACCGTCGACCTCGGCCGCCACCACCACCACGCCCGTCGGGAAGTTCCCGAAGGCCGAGCGCAGCCGTCCCGGATCGAGGTCCTGGTTCGTGGGGAAGAACGCGGTCATGTCGCCGCCTGCAGCACCGAGCGCACCCAAGGCCGCGTCGCGTCCAGCCACGGGTCGTAGGCGGCCGCGTCGCCGTACTGGGAGTCGAGCACGAACAGGCCCCGCCCGGGGACCGTGGCCCCCAGCTCGGTCAGGACCGGCCGCAGCGTGAGCTCGGGGGCCAGCGCGTGGGCCGGCCCGGCGCCGAGCAGCAACGGCACGGCCAGCCCACGCAGTCCGGTGCCACCGGCGAACCGGTCGAGGAACACCTTGAGCAGGCCGGTGTAGGTGCCCTTGTAGGTCGGCGACGCCACGACGACGAGGTCGGCCCGACCGACCTGGCCGACCAGCTCGGCGACCTCGGTCGACCCCCAGTCGAGGACGGCCGGGCCCAGCGTGGCGAGGTCGACCACGAGGTCAGGCTCGGCCCCGGACAGTTCGCGCGCCACGTGGGTCGCGGCGGTCAGCGTGCGAGACGCCGACTTCGGGTTGCCGACCACGACCGCGGTGCTGACGGACGAAAGTCCTTCGAGTTCAGACAACGTGGGCCTCCTCGTTCGCGTCCGCGCCGTACAGCGACTCCGGGCGCGCGAGACCGAAGTGGTCGCGCAGGGTGGAGCCGGTGTACTCGGTGCGGAAGAGGCCGCGGTCCTGCAGGATCGGGACGACCTTCTGCGTGAATTCCTGGAGCAGCTGCGGGTACAGCGGGGGCATCACGTTGAAGCCGTCCGCAGCACCGTTCTGGAACCACTCGGTGATGATGTCCGCGACCTCGGTCGGGGTGCCGGCGACGACGTTGTGACCCCGGGCCCCCGCGAGCCGGTGCAGCAGCCCGCGCAGCGTCGGACGGTCGCGCTCGACGATGTTGGCGATCACCTGAAGGCGACTGCGGTTGTTGTCGAGCACGTCCCCGGCCTGCCCGAAGACCTCCACCGGAACGGGCTCGTCGAGCTCGAGGTGGGCCAGCGAGACGCCGGCCAGCCCCTCGAGCTGCGCGATGCCGTAGGCCGGGACGGTCAGCGAGTTGACGTACCGCTGCAGCTCCTCGGCCTCGGCGCGCGTGTCGGCGACGAACGGGCTGATGCCGGGCAGGATCTTGACGTCCTCGGCCGAGCGGCCGAACGCGACGGCGCGCGACTTGATGTCGGCGTAGAAGGCCTGCGCGTCCTCGATCGTCTGGTGGGCCGTGAAGATGGCCTCGGCGTTGCGGCCCGCGAAGGCGCGTCCGTCGTTCGACGAGCCGGCCTGGACGTAGACCGGGCGGCCCTGCGGCGAGCGGGGCTGCGACAGGGGTCCCTCGATCTGGAAGTGGTTGCCCACGTGGTGGATCGCGTGGACCTTCTCCTGGTCGAAGAACCGGCCCGACTCGCGGTCGGCGAGGATCGCGTCGTCCTCCCAGCTGTCCCAGAGCTTGGTGACGACGTCGATGAACTCCTGGGCGCGGACGTAGCGCTCGGACGCGCTGGGCAGCTCCGAGAGGCTGAAGTTCCGCGCCACCGCCTCGGACTGGGTGGTGACGATGTTCCAGCCGGCACGGCCCTTCGAGATCGTGTCGAGCGAGGAGAACAGCCGGGCCAGGTTGTAGGGGTCGTAGAACGTGGTCGACGCGGTGGCGATCAGGCCGATCCGCTCGGTCCGCGCGGCGATGGCCGCGAGCCGCGTGATCGGCTCGAGGTGCCCTGCCGGGCGGAAGGGCGTGGCGCCCCACAGTCCGGGGGCGTCGGCGAAGAAGATCGCGTCGAGCTTCGCCTCCTCCGCGATCCGGGCGTTCTCCGTGTCGAAGTCGATGTCGTGGATCCGGTCGATGGCCGAGTCGGGGTGGCGCCACGAGGCCTCGTGGTGGCCGGTGTCGTGGAGGAAGGCGTTGAGGCTGAGCTGGCGGGTCATGGTGTCTCTCTTTCGAAGGTCAGGCGGCGCGCCACTGGGAGAAGCGGCGCTCGAGGGCGACGAGTCCGTAGTTGACGGCCACGCCGAGGAGGGAGGTGGTGAGGATGGCGGCGTACATCTTCGGGATCAGGAAGTTGTACTGCGCGTAGTTGATGAGGAAGCCCAGGCCCGCGTTCGCGCCGATCATCTCGGCGGCGATGAGGACCAGGATCGCCGCGGCACCCGAGATCCGGATGCCGGTGAAGATCGTGGGCACGGCGGCGGGGAACGCCACCTTGCGGAACGTCGCGACCGGCGAGAGGCCGAGCACGCGTGCCGAGCGCAGCAGTTGGGCGTCCACGCTGGCCACCCCCGCGATCGTTGACAGCAGGATCGGGAAGAAGCACGCGTAGAGCACGATCGCGATCTTCGACGTCTCCCCCAGGCCCAGCAGGAGGATGAACACGGGCAGGATCGCCAGCGCCGCGGTGTTGCGGAACAGCTCCAGGGACGGGGTGAAGAACTCGCGGACCGGCCGGTACCAGGCGATGGCCGCACCCAGCGGGATGGCCAGGACGATCGCCAGCGAGAACCCGACGACGGACCGCTTCAGGCTGGCCGAGACGTGTCTCCACAGCTCGCCGTCGAGGACCATCGACCACCACTCCTGCAGCACGACGTGGAGCGGCGGGATGGAGTACGGATCCACCAGGCCCCATCGCGGAGCGAACTCCCAGACCAGGGCGAGCGCCACGAGTCCGGCGGCGCCGCGCGTGACGGCGACCGTGCGGGTGCGGCGCAGTGAGGCGCCCTTCGCGCGGGCGGCCTCCTCCTGACGCGGGTTCGGCCGGGCCTGCGTCTTCTCGGTGAGCAGGTCAGACATGGGTGAGCTCCTTCGCGGTGGACCGCTCACGCAGGAGCGACCAGATGTGGTGCCGGTGCGCGGCGAACTCGGGCGTCGCCCGGACGTCCTCGTCCTGGGCGAGCGACCGGTCGAGATCGACCGTGACGATCTCCTTGATTCGCCCCGGTCGCCCGCTCATGACGGCGACCCGCTGGCCGAGGAAGACCGCCTCCTCGATGTCGTGCGTGATGAACACGACCGTGGTGCCCGTGTGCTGCCAGATCCGGACCAGCTCCTCCTGGAGCCGCTCGCGAGTCTGTGCGTCGAGGGCGCCGAACGGCTCGTCCATCAGCAGCACCTGCGGCTGGTAGGACAGGCTGCGCGCGATGGCCACCCGCTGCTTCATCCCGCCGGACAGCTCGTGCGGGTAGCGGCCCGCGAACTCGCTCAGTCCGACCAGGTCGAGGTACTCGCGAGCGGTCGCGGCACGCTGCGCCTTCGACAGTCCGCCCTTGGCCTCGAGCGCGAACTCGATGTTCGCCTGGGCACTGCGCCACGGCAGCAGGGTGTACTGCTGGAAGACGACGCTGCGGTCCAGGCCGGGGCCCGTGATGGGGGTCCCGTCGACCGTGATGGAGCCCGAGGTCGGCGCGGAGAGCCCCGAGATCAGGTCGAGCACGGTGGACTTGCCGCAGCCCGACGGCCCGACGAGGGTCAGGAACTCCCCCGCCCGGATGTCCAGGTCGAGCCCGTCGAGCGCGACGAACTCGCGCAGCTTCTTGTCCTCGTCGCCACGGACCCAGAAGGTCTGGCCGACGTTCCTCAGTTCGATGCGTGAACTCATGGCTGCCTCCTCAGGCGTTCGGGTTGAGCTCGTTGGTGTAGACGTCCTTGACGTCGATGTCCTCGGCGTCGATGTCGCCACGGCTGTCGAGCCAGTCGACCCAGCGCTGGATGTCCTCGTCCGTGATGACGGGCTTGGCGTCGATGCCGAGCGTGCCGGGGAAGTTGGCCCTGATCGGCTCGATGTAGTCGCCGTAGCCCTCCTCCTCCAGGTACGGGAAGTAGACGTCGAAGACCTCCTGCTTGTCGTGGGTCTCGAGGAACTCGATCGCCGCGGCGACGCCCTCGACGATCTGGCGCGAGGTCTTCGGGTTCTTCTCGATGAACTCCTCGCGCAGGGTGATGCCGCCGCCGGCGTACGGCTCGCCGACGACGTCGATGTCGCGCACGAGCGTGCGGAGGGGGTACTGCGCTTCGGTCTGCTTCTTGGCGGTGAAGCTCAGGACGGCCGCGTCGACCTTGCCGCTGCCGAGCGCCTCGGGCGTGTTGAGCGGCGGCAGCGGGACGAGCGTGATCTTGTCCTGCTCGGCCTGGCTGAGGCCCTCCTGCTCGAACCAGGTGTCGAGCACCGCCTCCTGGTTCGCGCCGAGCGTGTTGACGGCGATCTTCCTGCCGACGAGGTCACGGGCGGTCCGAATGTCCGACTCCTCCAGGACGGAGACGGCCGAGTTCGTCGCCTCGTTCGATCCGTAGAACGGGATGACGGCCTTGATGGGCGCCCCCGTGGCGACGAGCTGGGCGATCGCGCCGTAGAAGGCGGAGCCGCCCACGTCGGTCTGGTCGGACACGAGTGCCTGGAGGGCCTGCGGGCCGCCGGTGATGTCACCGACCCTTTTGAGCGTGAGTCCCTCGAACTCGCCGAGGGCGTCCGCGAGCAGGAAGGCGTCCACGGCTCCGGCGTAGCTCTGGTACCGGATCGTGGTCTCCTCCTGCCCCGAGTCCGCGCCGGCGCTGCCACAGGCGCCGAGGCCCATCGCGGCGAGTGAAGCGGCCACGGTGACGACCAGGGTGCGGGTGAAGCGTGGGGTTCGGACGTGATTCATGCGGGTGCCTTCTTCTCGTGAGGGGCGCTGTTGCGTGACGACGACGCTACGAATCCGGGCATCGCCGACCGCCTCGTCTCACGACGCGGGAGATCACCCGACAGGCGCTGCCGTTCACGTAGCCTCACCGGTCAACGGGGAGGTGAGCATGCGACTGGAGCAGCTCGAATACGTCAGGGCGGTCAGCGAGCAGGGCTCGTTGCGGCGCGCCGGGGAGCACCTGCACGTCTCGCTCCCGGCGCTCAGCGAGGCGGTCACGAAGCTCGAGCGCGAGCTGGGCGTCACGCTGGTCGACCGGCACCGCTCGGGGACGCGGATCAACGGCACCGGCCAGGAGCTCCTCCCCCGCATCCTCGAGGTCCTCGACGCCGCCGACCGCCTGCGCGCTGCCGCGCGGGGCGAGTCGCAGTTCCACCGCCCGACCCGGGTCGGCAGCGTCTACTTCGGCGTCACGTCGATCGTGCTGCCCGCGATGCGCAGCCGCGAGCTCGAGGACGAGCACACCTCCGTCGACCTGCGCCAGCTGCGCCACGGCGAGGTCCGCGACGGCCTGCGGGACGGGTCGCTCGACATCGGGCTCGTCACGCTGCTCCCCGGCGACGACGTGCACCCCGACCTCGTCGCCACCGAGCTCTTCCACGGCCGGCCGATGGCGGTGCTGCCGGGCGACCACCCGCTGGCGCAGAGGTCCACGGTCACGGTCGACGACCTGCGACAGGAGGTCTTCGTGGGTGCGCGGGCCGGGTACCTCATGCACCGCGTCGCACACCGCGTCTTCGGCGACTCACCGCCCCTGAAGTGGCACACCGCCGACAGCGCCGATGTCTGCAAGCAGATGGTCTCGTCGGGGATCGGCGTCTCCCTCATGCCCGACTTCACCCTGCTGGACGACCCGCTCGAGACCCGGGGCGCCATCGAGTTCCGGCCCATCGACGACGAGGGCACCGTGATCCGGATGGCGATCCTGAGGCGACGGGGCGTGCGGCCGACGAAGGCGGCCCAGGACCTGTTCGACCTCCTCGTGCACCACGGCTCCCGCCGGGTCAGCGCGCGCGCCTGAGGTCCACGCGGCACCGATCTTGTACCGGTTCAGCCCATATCCGGGCTGAACCGGTACAAGATCCGTGCGTCGGGGGTCGCCTGACCCGCGAACCTCAGCGGCGGTCGCGCGCGTTCATCTGCGTCACCGTGGCCCACAGGACGACGACGTTGAAGACGATGATGACGACCGACCACCACGGGTAGTAGGGCATCCACGCGAAGGACACGATCGCGCCGATCGCCGCGAGCCCCGCGCCGGTCAGGACGGCCCACGGCTTGCCCAGCAGGAGACACACGCCGACGGCGATCGCGAGGCCGCCGATGACGAGGTGGATCCAGCCCCACCCCGTGACGCTCAGCTGGTAGACGTACTCCTGCCCGGCCACGAACAGGTCGTCCTTCGCCAGGGCCGAGATCGCGGCCAGGACCTGGAACACGCCGACCGTCGCCAGCATCGCGCCCGCGAAGCCGATCACGCCGGACGAGATCGCGGCCTCCCGCTCGGTGGGCTTGGGGGCTCGGTAGTCGCTCATCTGCACTCCTCCATCTGTCGTCCGTGGAACTCTCGCACCACGACGAGCCCGCGGACTCGTCCGGCAGGGGTGAGTCCCGGCAGGCACCGGGAAACGGTCATGACCCGACGGGTCCGGAGAGTGGCCGCGGCGTCGCACTGGTGGAGCCCGGCCTGACCCAGGCCGCGTTGTCGGTGGTCAGCGCTGCGCCGCAGGAGCTGCACGACTCGCCCTGCGTGCTCTGCTGCCCGCAGCTGCGGCAGATCACGCGCAGGCGGCCCGACGCCTCGGCAGGCGGATCGTGCTTCTCGGCCCAAAGGGCATAGGCGTGGAGCACCGGAAGTGCGTCCGCGCCGGCCTCGGTGAGTCGGTAGTCGTACCTCGGCCTCGGACCCTCGCGGTAGGCCTCGCGCACGATGAGACCGGCCTCGACCATGTCGGCGAGGCGCTTGGTGAGCACGTTGTCGGCGGCCCCGGTGCGGTCGCGCAGCTCGTCGAAGCGGGTGGCCCCGGCGAACAGCTCGCGCAGGACCAGCAGGACCCAGGGGTCGCCGAGGACGTGGATCCCCCGTGCCATCGGGCACGCCTTGCCTGACCAGTCCGAGCGCAGCGCCACGAGCCCTCACCTTCCTTCGCCGACGATGCTACTCACTTGCTTCAAGCAAGTCACCCTTCTAGGCTGCGACCGTGACCGACTCCCTGCGCGCCAGCCCCCGCTCCGGCGGAACCTTCCTGCCCGCCGTCGCCGTCAGTTGCGCCGCCGTGCTGCTCGCGATGGACCTGTTCGTCATCAACCTCGCCTTCGAGGCCATCAGCTCGGACTTCCCGGAGGCCGCTCCCCAGACGATGTCGTGGGTGATCAACGCGTACGCGGTGGTCTTCGCGGCACTCCTCGTGCCGGCCGGCCGCCTGGCCGACAAGTTCGGGCGGCGGAAGCTCTTCCGGCTGGGGCTCACCGTCTTCGCCGTGGGCGCCCTCGGCGCCGCGCTCTCGGGCGACGTGTTCGTGCTCATCGCGGCACGCGGGCTGCAGGGCATGGGGGCAGCCCTCTTCGTCCCGACCGGGCTGGCCCTGCTGCTGGCCTCGTCCCCCGTGTCGCGTCACACGTCGATGCTGGCGGTGTGGACCGCCGTGGGGTCGGTGGCCGCCGCGGGTGGCCCCATCCTGGGCGGCGCGCTGACGCAGGTGGACTGGCGGTGGATCTTCCTCATCAGCCTCCCGGTCATCCTCGTCGCGCTGGCCACGTCCGTCACCCTGACGGAGACCCCGAAGAAGGAGACGCGGGTGCCCGACCTGGCGGGCTCGGCGCTCCTCGCGCTCAGCGTCGGAACACTGGTCGCGGGCCTGTCGTACGTCAGGGACCGCGGCCTGACCGACCCCGGTCTCCTGGCGTTGTTCGCGGTCTCCGCCATCGCGCTGGCCTGGTTCACGCGCCGGTGCCTGACGCAGCCCGTGCCCGCCCTGGACCTCAGCGTGTTCAAGGATGCGACGTTCGCCTGGGCGACGTTCGGCATCGCGACGTACTTCGTCGGCTTCGCGATCCTGCTGCTCGGAGGCAGCCTCATGCTGACCCGCGTCTGGGCCCTCGATCCCCTGACCGCAGGCCTGATCTTCTCGCTCGGGCCACTCACGGCGGGGGTCACCGCCGTGGCGATGGGCCGCACGGACATGTCCCCGCGGCTGTTGGCCGCCGTGGGCGGCCTGCTGCTCGCGCTGTCCGGCCTGCTTTGGCTCTTCCTCCTGGACTCGCAGACGACCTCCCTCCCGGTGTTCTTCGCGGGCATGGTCGTCTCCGGGCTTGGCGCAGGCTCCGGACAGGTCGGCTTCCTCGCGGCCGGGACGAGCCGCCTGGAGTCCTCGGAGTTCGCCGCGGGGACGGGGATCATCAACACCGCACGTCAGGTCGGCTCTGCCCTGGGCGTCTCGATCCTGGTTGCGATCACGGGCGCGAGCGTGCTGGTCGACGACTTCAGCGGGGCGTGGCTCGCCGTCACCGTCTCGAGCCTCGTGGCAGCGAGCACGACGGTGTTCATGCGTCCGGCGCGCGACCCCGACACCCTCAGCGTCTAGGCGGACGCGTCAGCGCGCGCTTGTGACCGACGGAGCCAACTCGAGATCCGGCGCGATCTCGCCGAGGAGGTCGCGGACCCGCGTGTCGAGGTCGGCGATGATCCGGAGCACGGTCGCCTCGTCCTGGCCGCCCGGGTCCTCGACCGGCCAGTCGCGGTACGTGACCCCGGGGACGTACGGGCACTCCTCGCCGCAACCGAGCGTGATCGCCAGATCGCTCGCGGCGATCATGTCCCGCGTCAGGTGCTTCGGGTGCTCGCGCGAGGTGTCGAGGCCGAGCTGCTCAAGCGCGGCGGCGACCTCGGGGTGCACGTGCTCGCCCGGCTGCGTGCCCGCCGACAGGGCGATGACGCGCCCTTGGGCGTAGTGCTCGGTCAGCAGGCGCGCCGCCACCGAGCGGCCGCCGTTGCGGACGCAGGCGAAGACGACCTGGGGCTGATGGGATGCGTTCATGGGGTGACTCCTGCTCGGGTGTCGGGGAAGAAGCGGCGCGCCCAGAGGCTGACGTAGACGAGTCCGACGAGGACGGGAACCTCGATCAGCGGACCGACCACGCCGGCCAGCGCCTGGCCGCTCGTGGCGCCGTAGACCGCGATGGCCACGGCGATGGCGAGCTCGAAGTTGTTGCCGGCGGCCGTGAACGCAATCGTGGTCGAGCGGGCGTAGCCCAGCCCCGCGAGGCGCGCGAGCCACAGCGAGCCCGCCCACATGATCGCGAAGTACAGCACGAGCGGGACCGCGATCCGGGCGACGTCGAGCGGCTGCCGGGTGATCTGGTCGCCCTGGAGCGCGAACAGCAGGACGATCGTGAACAGCAGGCCGTACAGCGCCCACGGCCCCAGCCTCGGCAGGAAGCGCTCCTCGTACCACTCGCGCCCGCGGCGGCGCTCGCCCACGACGCGGGTGAGGTACCCGGCCGCCAAAGGGATGCCCAGGAACACCAGCACGCTCCCGGCGATCTGCCACGGCGAGACGTCCAGGCCCGAGGACGACAGGCCCAGCCAGCCCGGCAGCAGGTCGAGGTAGAACCAGCCCAGCAGCGCGAAGGCGAACACCTGGAACACCGAGTTGACCGCCACCAGGACCGCCGCCGCCTCCCGGTCGCCGCACGCGAGGTCGTTCCAGATGATCACCATCGCGATGCAGCGGGCAAGCCCCACGATGATCAGTCCGGTGCGGTACTCGGGCAGGTCGGGCAGCAGGAGCCACGCGAGCGCGAACATCAGCGCCGGTCCGATCAGCCAGTTGAGGACCAGCGACAGCACCATCGTGCGGGTGTCGCGAGCGACCGCGCCGACCTCGTCGTACCGGACCTTGGCCAGCACGGGGTACATCATCACCAGCAGGCCCACGGCGATCGGCAGCGAGACCGAGCCGACCGTCACCGCGTCGAGCGCCGTCGCCACGCCGGGGACGGCCCGACCGAGGACCAGGCCGGCGAGCATCGCCAGGCCGATCCACACCGGCAGGAAGCGATCGAGCGTCGAGAGCCGCTGCCCGACGGGTGCGTCCACCGTCATGCGGTCGGCTTCGTGGCGCGGACGATGGCGCCGTGCATGCCGGGCACGGCCTCGTGGGTGAACTCCACCTCGGCGTCGACGAATCCGGCCGCGGCGAGCCCCTCGAGGTACTCCGAGCGCGACAGCGCGCCCGCGATGCAGCCGACGTACGAGCCGCGATCGGCCCGCGCGGCGGCGTCGAGGTGGTCCTCGGCGACGACGTCGGAGATCCCGATCCGGCCGCCGGGCACCAGCACGCGGTACATCTCGGCGATCACCTTCGGCTTGTCGACCGACAGGTTGATGACACAGTTCGAGATCACCAAGTCGACCGACGCGTCGGGCAGCGGCACGTCCTCGATGGTGCCCTTGAGGAACTCCACGTTGGTCGCGCCGGCCTTGGTGGCGTTCTCGCGGGCCAGGTCGAGCATCTCGTCGGTCATGTCCACGCCGTAGGCGAATCCGGACTCCCCCACGCGGCGGGCCGAGAGCAGCACGTCGATGCCGCCACCGGAGCCCAGGTCGAGCACGCGCTCCCCCTCCGCGAGGGCGGCGACGGCCGTGGGGTTGCCGCAGCCGAGGCTGGCCGCGACCGCCTCCGCCGGCAGCTCCTGCTGCTGGTCGCTGTCGTAGAGCACCGCGCCGAAGGACTCGTCGACGTCCACGGCTCCGCCGCAGCACGACGAGCCACCACAGCCGTCTCCCTCGACCTTCAGTGCGGCCTCGGCGTACCGGGCACGCACCTCCTCCTGGACGTCCTGCGGGGACTTCTGCGTGGTGGTCATGACCGCTCCTCTGCCTCAGTGCATCCACGATCGTATAGGCGGATGTCGATGTATCGAGGTTCATCGATGTATCGACGTTTGTCAATACGTCTGGCAGAATGAGTCCATGACCACCCGAACGACGCTTCCCCTGGCCGACGAGACCGCCTGCTGCTCGCCCGTCACGGGCGGTGTCCTCGACGTCGAGGAGGCTCAGCGGCTGGCGAGGATGTTCAAGGCCCTCGGCGACCCCACCCGCGTCCGGCTGCTGTCGATCATCGCGGCCGGAGCGGACCGCGAGGCGTGCATCTGCGACCTGACGGAGCCGGTCGGTCTCTCCCAGCCCACGGTGTCGCACCACATGAAGCAGCTCGTCGACGCCGGCCTCGTGACGCGCGAGCAGCGTGGCCGCTGGGCCTTCTACCGGGTCGTCGACGAGACCCTCGCGTCGCTCGGCGCCGCCCTCACTCCCTGAAGGCCCGGTCGCCCGAGCGCTAGTCGGACGGAGGACTGGCCGACGGACTCGCGGTGACGGAAGTGCGGCTCGGCGACTCCTCGTCTTCCTCCTGCGCCTCGGCGATCGCCTTCTCCAGCGCCGCGACCGTGGCCGCGTCGACGGTGCCGGTCGACTCGACGCCCAGCTCGTCCTGGAAGTCCTCGAGGGCGTCGGTCAGCTCCGGTGTCCACTCACCGTCGACCGGCCCGTCCCAGAAGCCGGCGAGCCTGAGGGTCTGCTGGAGCACGGCCGTGGACGCGGTGTCCTCCTGGGCGCTCGCCCCGCCCTGCGCGGCGAGGTCGGCCTGGAGCGCAGCGGCCGTCGCCTTGTCGACGACTCCGGTGACCGGTAGCTCGCTGGCCTGCTGCAGGGCCTTGACGGCGTCGACCGTCGACGGACCGTAGACGCCGTCGACCTCGCCGTCGAAGTAGCCCGCGTCGGACAACGACTGCTGCAACGCCACGGTGTACTCGCGGACCGCGGACTCGGCCTGCACCGCCTGCTCGTCGCTGAGGCAGCCGGCATCGGCGAAGAGCCGCAGCCACGACATCTCGAGAGCCACGGCGGCGGCGTTGAACTGCTGCGAGGCCTGCGACAGCGGGGTCGCGTCGGTGATGCCCTCCTGCGCGGTGGCGAACTGCTTCTCGGCCTGCTCGACGCGGTCAACCGTCGCCGCGGGCGCCAACGGCTCGGGGCTGCTCGGCGCCGGGGCCGGGGCCGGCGTCTCGGCGGACGGATCCTTCGCGAGCGCCAGGGCCACCTCGGCCTCGGCCAGCTCCTGCCTCGCATCCGCGACGGCCAGCTGGGCCTCGACGGCCGTCTCCGCCGCCTCCATCGCCTCGTCGCGCGGCTTCTCGAGCTCCACGCCGGCGTCCCGGACGTCGCCGACGGTGGTGGTGGTCTCGGTGAGCACGTCGCCGTAGCGGTCGAGTGAGGTGACGTAGTCCTCGCTCGCCCCGCAGAACTCCTCCGACTTCTCCTCGAAGTCGGCCTTGGCGTCGTCGAGGGCCTTCTCCTTGGCCTGGACGTGAGCCTCTGCGGCCTTCACCGGATCGTCGGCCTCCCCCTCGCCACAGCCCGCCAGGGCGAGCATCAGCGCAGCCGCCGCGAGTGCCGCGGGCGCTCGGAACAAGTGGGCGTCTCGTCGTCTCGCGACTCGTGGCATGGCGGGCCTCCTGGCTTCCGCGGTCAACGTAGCGGGCTCCTCGACCGTCGACAACGGCTTTTGTGGGTGAGGAATCCGACCCGGGTCGTGGACTAGCGTCGTGACTCCGCGCTCCATCCACCCGAGGAGAACCCATGTCAGAGAACCAGAACGCCGACGCCGAGACCACGAGCGAGACCGAGGTCGTCGCCGCGGCCGTCACCGATGGCGCGTACACGCTCTTCATCGCGGACTTCGCCGACACCAGCACCGCCTGGCAGGCCTACGAGTCGCTCAAGGCCGCCGAGGACGGTCGTTCCGTGGAGCTCGAGGGAGTCATCGTCGTGAAGCGGGAGGCCGACGGAAAGCTCGAGATCCAGAAGGCCACCGACCACAGCACGCGCCGCGGCCTCACGTGGGGACTCGTCGGCGGCGTGGCCCTGGGCCTGGTCTTCCCGCCGTCGATCCTCGGCAGTGCTGCCGCCGTGGGCGCCATGGGCGCGGCGGTGGGCAAGGCCCGTCAGCTCCGCAACCGCAGCGAGCTGTCCGACGAGCTGGAGGCCGCCATCGAGCCGGGACATTCAGGCATCGTGGCCCTCGTCTCGGACCCCGGCGCCGTCGAGATCCGCAAGGCGCTCGCGCTGGCCGACGCCATCGTCGAGTCCGCGGTCGACGACGTGGCGGCCCGCGACATCAAGGCCGCGGCGAAGGAGGCCGAGTCCGACTCGGAGAGCGAGAAGGCCTGAGACGGGACTGCCTGACCAGCGTGACGAGGTGGGAGCCTCCGCCCATGTTCAGAGGCTCTCGTAGTACTCGCACGCTTCGTCGGCCACTTCCTGCGCGGTGGATGCGGTTAGCAGGCCCAGCGTTTCGGGATCGGGGTACAGCCACGTCCCCTCGGCCAGTCCTTCGAGATCGGCACGGGTGAAGGTGGTGTCCTCGGTGTTGAGCTGGTCGCCATAGGCCCCGACGTCGTAGGGAACGCCTGGCTGGAGCTCCGAGATCTTGTCGACCCAGGACCCGGACCACTCCGCGCCGGGGTTCGACGGGCTGAGCTCGACCACTCCGTCAGGCGCGTGAGTCCGAACCAGTCGCCCGAGGGTGTCGACCTTCCCGCTGTCGATCTCTGACACGTCGTGCAAGGTGACTCGCTCGGCTCGCCCACCTTCACAGGGCACGATCAGCAGCTCCATGCCCGAACCGATCCGAGAGACAGCCACCACGCCGTTGGTCTCCGCTGAGCACGCGGACAGGAGGAATGTCATGCCAAGCGTGGCGATGAACGTGCCAACAACCGACAACGGACTCCGACGCAAGCGAATCGCATGGTTCATCGCAGGGCCTCCCTCACAGCTGAGATCCGGTAGCGCAAACCTTGCAGCACCCGCATGCTCAGCGCAGCAGGATGCGGATATCGAGACGTGAGCATCCGTATCCGGGCTTGAGTGTGTGGCACCGGGCTCCTGGCCGGACATGAAAAAGGCCCCCGATCCGAGGATCGGGGGCCTTTTCGCTGGTAGCCCCGACGGGATTCGAACCCGCGCTACCGCCTTGAGAGTTCGTTCAAGGAGTGTAGGAACGACGTTGAAAAGTGACGTTTGCGCAGGTCAGAGGCACTTTCGAAGATCGGAGGTCATTGACGGAATCGAGTGATTTCGTGGCCCCGTGTGGCCCCAGTGTGGCCCCAGCGCGTTGCACTGTGCTGCTTCGGATCGCATGCTCAGAAGTCCTCCGGGCGAATGCCAATCCGCTCCCTCTCAGAGGGGACGAGCTCCGCGGCTACCCAGTCGATGCCATACCGATCGCCATCGAGCTCGATGAAGCCATCCAGCATCTCCGCCACATACGTCCACGGCGGATACTCCTCGATTTTTGTCTCCTTCTCGCCAGATTGCCACACGATCACGAACCACACCCATGGTTGCTTGGTCCTGGGCGCGAATGGCGTGACGAAGGACCAGACCTCGCTCGCAACGTGGCCGGCGAACTCGCCGTCGCGCGAAAGGACGGCGAGCCCACCATCGAACACTGCAAGGTCGGGTGGCACAACGAACTCTCGTGGTTGGCGGCTTCGACCGAACCCAAACATCATGACCCTCCTAGATCGTCGTCACACCCGCTTGGGATGCCTCACCGGCGCGGGTACAACTCGGTCTGCCCCCCCCTTCCGCCGGACCCGAGGTCTGTGCCACTCACAAGCGTGACGGCCCGGTCCCGTGCATTCATCTGTCGAGCCACTTCGGCCATCGGGGCCAGCGCGCTGCCCACTCGCCTTGCCAGTACTCATTGACGAACGCCGAAGGATCAGAGCCATCTGAATCGAAGCCCTGGTCGGCAGCGTAGGTGGCCAAGCTCCGCCTTCAAGCCAGCCAAGTCGTAGCTACCCGTCGGCATGAGGCGCACGATCCATCCGTACTCATTCACCTCAGGGCGAATCATCTCCCCGTCCAACCGATAGAACGTGCCCCACAACCCGTCGACCACATCGGTCGCCTCCAGGTAGCCCTGCGCGGGCTCAAAGTCCGTGAACACACAGATCCAACCGTCATCAAGCGCCTTGGCGATGACGGCCTCATCGCGATTCACCGGCGGCATCTGGTCCTCCTTAGGGTCAAAGCCGCGCCCGTCGCGATCAGAAGTGCAACATCGCCGCTTAGCGATCCGCGGACACGCGCCTCGTCACGAAATGGTCAGCAGGGATCTAGCCGGCAGCCAACTCGAGAACGAGCACGACGGCGCCCGCAGCGAGTGCGGCGATACCGACGTTTCTAAACCCGGGTCTCGCATCTCGAAGCCTTCCCACGGCCAAAATGACCAACCCCACCCCAATCAAGACGAACCCAGATGTCATGAGTACCCCTTACTCGAACAACGCGCAGGCACGACGGGTCGGAACACTCGCGGAAAGCGAGTGGTGCAACTGGCCTTCGATGTCGCGGTCCAGCGTGACGCCCTCAGCCGCCAGCGCGGCGCGGAACGAAGCAATTCGAAACTCCTGAGGCTGGCCCAAGGCGCGCTTGTACGCCGATCGGGCCGCCTTTGCGTCGGGGTGCCGCGTGAGTTTCCCGAGCACCCATTCGCCCAAGAACTCTAAGAAAGTCGATATCACTGGTGTGCCTCTCCAACGGAGAACCATACCGACCACCACCGGCGCATCAGCGAGAGACGGACTGAGATCGGGACTGTCCGGCCTTCGGTTGACACCAATGGTTGACAGTTTTCAGGCCGCGTCAGCGGCCAGGTAGATGGTCTCAAACTCGATCGGTGTGAGCTTGCCCAGCCGGCGTTGACGTCGCTTGCGGTGGTATTTGGTCTCGATCCAGGTCACCATCGCGAGGCGCAGCTCTTCGCGGGTCTGCCACCGCTGAGTGTTCAGCACGTTCTTCTGCAGCAGCGAAAAGAACCTCTCCATCGCGGCGTTGTCGCCGCAGGCCCCGACTCGGCCCATCGACCCGACCAGATCGTGGGACCTCAGGACGCGGACGAACTTCTTCGACCTGAACTGGCTGCCTCTGTCGGAGTGAACGATCGTGCCGGACGGGTCTCGCAGAGTGATCGCGTTGCGCAGCGCTGAGACCGCCACCGACGCCTTCATCCGAGAGTCGATCGAGTAGCCGACGATCCGACCGGAGTAGCAGCCCTTGATCCCACACAAGTAGAGCTTGCACTCGCCCGTGTGGTGCTCGGTGATGTCGGTCAGCCACTTCTCGTTCGGCCTGCTCGCGGAGAAGTCCCGCCTCGGCCGGCCGTGATGGTCGATCGTTGCGAGCAGATCGTCATGAACCGGCGGTCCTGCTTTGCGGTTCGGGCCACGCTTCTTGGAATGGTTCGAGAAAATCCCCTGGATCGAGCACAACCGCCACACACGGTTCTCACACGCGATGAAGCCCTGGTCGGCGAGCTCGTCGGCGATGAAGCGATACCCGAACCCCGGATCCTCGGCATGGGCGTCGAACGCGGCGTTGATCAGGTGCGCGTCGTCCCAGTCCCGCTGACAGAACGGCTCAGCGAGCCACTGGTAATAGCCCTGCCGAGACAGTTTGAGGACCCCACACGCCACCGCGACCGGCACCCTGATCGGGGCACCGTTCGCGGCCATCTCGCGAACGAGTGGGAAGACTATTTTCCCGGCGGATTGGCCTGAGACAGATATGCAGCCGCACGGCGCAGGACCTCGTTCTCCTGCTCGAGCAGACGGATCCGTTTGCGGGCCTCGCGCAGCTCGACGCCCTCAGAGGCAGTGACACCAGGACGTTTGCCGTCCTCGATATCGGCCAGCTTCAGCCAGCGTTGAAGACACGACTCGGAGACACCGAAGTCCTTCGCGACTTGAGCGATTGACGCCTCACCCTTGGGGGCGACCGCGACCACGTCATTGCGGAACTCGATGGGAAACGCTTTCGGCACGTGAACATCCTTCCAGCAAGGATCGAAATCCTCACAAGTCAGATATCAACCAGACTCTGGGCAGTCCCGAACGGCACAGATTGGAGGCGGTGGACGGCCGGACTGACAGCGCGCCCGGACACGACAAAGCCCCTGCTCTGCGGACTTCTGCAGGTCAGGGGCTTTCTCGTTCTGGTGCGCGTACTGAGAACTTACTCGAAACAGGCTCACCTCACCGCGACGTGGGCTCAGCGCCGTCGAAGCCAGCAAGCAGACCCGAGTCGAGGCGCTGCGACCGAGACGCCGATCGCAGCGCCTCGTCCACCGATTCGATCCCGTCACGCTCGACCTCATCGTCCATCCCTACCTGTCCGGCATGGGCATGAAGACCGTGGCCGCCGATTTCGGCATCTCTGATTGGGCTGTGCGCGCATTGCTGAAGGAGCGAGGACTCCGAACTAGACGCCCCGGATCGAGCTCCTAGCGCCAGCATTCTCGTCACCAAGACTCAGTCCACGTCCGGAAACTCGCGCGCACACGCGTGACACACGCCTCCCAGGTGCAACGAATGCGTCAGTCGACAATGCCGAACCGGACGGGATCAACATCGCCGGTGGCGGACGGTTCGCTAATCCTCGAGGCGGACAATCAGATATCGGTCACCGATCTCTGACCGCAGCCGAGACACGAGCCGATCTGCTCGAGCCTCCATGTCAGGCGGGAGGTCATTATCCTCGTTTTCATCGGCGTCGCACATGACTGAACCCCAATCAGAGAGATCGGCTATGAGCTCGTCACTCAGTCCCAGATGGTTGCGTAGCCACGCAGGTTCTTGACCGACCAGGCCGTCGTCCATCCACAGCGGTACACGAACGCTGAAATCCCAAAAGAATCGGATAGTAGGCCTGCGGTCCATCGATGCTCCCTTACTCAGAACTCCTCACCGCGCCCGACACAATAGTCACGATCCTTTGGCGGGAAAGATGTCATGATCCTGACCCCGGTCTGTCCAAGAATGACGACGATATCCTGCTTAGTGACGGTACCGTTCGGAGCCTTGAAGGAGAATCGATGCTGATAGCAGTACCGCTTACTACTTTGCACTGTCCGGACGTCCGGAGCCTTTAGCGTCCATCCAATGGCCCAGTGCATCCAGTTACCCCAATTGCGGCCATCGAGCTCCATCTCCGCCCATTGGTCGAACTCGTACTTGTGCTTATCTCGAATGTGCCGGATCCCAAATTTGCTTTCATCCGGAGTCGAGGTCCGTTTACCGCAGTACATCTTCGCGTACTTCCCTTGCATACGCGAGTGAGCGTTGGATCGCTTGTATTTTCGGACAATCTTGTACTTATTCGCTGTGCTCGAGTCAGATCCGCAAACCGCATCCCAGAATCCACCTCCCACAGACTGTGGCGTAGCAAAGCCTGTGAAGTCATCCTCCAACTGGGGCTCGAAGGTGACCTCGTTGCCAAGCTCGTCCGTCGTCGTTATCACGTAGTCTTCTTGCGAGTCCGAGGGCGGAACAACGAGAGGGACAGCTGCCGACGGCTCGATCTCGTCATCTGAGTCGGTCGGCTCGTAGAGGTCTGGAGCCAAGAACCAGCCTTAGGCAGTGAGGATGACGTGGACGTTGCCGGTGGTGTTGTTTCTCAGCATCACGGTGCCATCGATAGAGAGTTCGACGATGCTGGTGGAGTACTCCGGCTCTCCGGTAAAGGTGCCGTACCAAGAAACGTTCGACGTGCCGTTGGAGTTCTCGAGGTCGGCGTTGTAGACCGACAGTGATCCCTGAGCGGTCCAATCCAACGCGGTCACGGTCAAGGCGACCGAGCCGGCGGTACCGTCTTCGGGGACTCCCCCGAGGCCCGCGATCTGGACCTCCCGTTCCTCGCCGGGCTCGATGATCCCATCCCCGCCATAGGACGGCCGCGAGTCGTAGATGTGAGTCTGCACGACCGGAGTGAACCCGCCCCCGGACTCACCAGCACCGGTGAAGTAGCCCTGCACATCGATGATCACGTCCCCAACCCCGTCACGGAGCTTGATCCCAATCTTGCCTGCGTTCGTCTCGCCAGTGCCGAGCTTGATGGTCATGCCGGTGTCGTTGGATTCCCCCGCCTCGTAGCTCACCGTGGTCACCCCGCCCGACATCGTCGACCCCGCCGCCTGGATCCACGCCGCACCATCAACACTGGTGTTGACCACCCGCACGTTCGCGAACACCGCCGTCGCATCAGCCGGAATATCAGCCAGCCCGGCAATCTGAGCCGTGTACGTGACCCCCGAATTCAGCTTCGCCTGCGGCAGACCGGTGCCAGTGTGCGTCCCCACCAGCCGCGTCGGAGTGATCGGTACGAAGCCACCCGCCTGTCCCTCAGCGTTCTCCGTCGTGAAGTAGCCCTGCACATCCAAATTGAACCCGACCGGCTGATCGCGCGTCGCGACCGTGACCGTCCCAGCCGCCGAAGGCTGCACGATCGCCGTGTTCGTCCCAACACCCGCGTCATCACCAACCGCCAACACCGAACCAGTCGACTCGTTAGCAGTTCGACGCAGGTACACGTTCGTGATCCCCGTCGTCGACACCGCGGAGATGTCCAACACCACCGCAGAAACCCCTGTTGTCGGGATCCCGGCGACGCCGGTTACCTGGACAGTCTTCGGAGCCGCGGGCGTTGCTTTCTTTGCCGCAATTCCGCCCCACTCATACAACCGCGTAGGCGTCACCGGGACGAACGTGCCGCCGGCCAATGCACCTGTCGTCTCCTCGGCTTGAGCCGACGTCGACACCGCGGCGGCAAGCCCAGCGAAAACTCCGATCGTGGTCAACCAGACCACAAGACGACGAACCAGCACGAGCAGCTCCCTCGAATCAATCCCCGACTCGACGTCGGGGTCACCGCAGTTTGCCACCCGTGACACCGCTGTGAGTGCGAGATCGAAAAAGAGCGGTCCAGATTTGCATCGATCGCCGGTCACCGGACCGAGCGACATAGAACCAAGAACGCAAAGCCCTGGCTTCGGTCTATTGTCGTCGGGTCCGGGACTTAGAGCGTGCCGCGCTTGGCGCGGCGGATGTCGGGAGCCGGCAGCACCTCGGGATGGTCTCGTTGACGTCCAACGGGACGAGTTTGCCCAGGGACGACCCACGCGAACTGCGCTCGCACCGGGCACACTTCGGTCGTCGACGGCGCTCGTTCGACACACCGACGTACACGGAGTAGCGACCCTGCGCTTCATGCTGGCTGCCGTTGACCGTCGTCGACTGTTTGACGCACGCGGTTTTCCCGCCGTTTCC
The DNA here is from genome assembly GCF_002476985.1 of Aeromicrobium sp. UBA7512. Classification (NCBI taxonomy): domain Bacteria; kingdom Bacillati; phylum Actinomycetota; class Actinomycetes; order Propionibacteriales; family Nocardioidaceae; genus Aeromicrobium; species Aeromicrobium sp. UBA7512. Next base: position 474,738 of record NZ_DLNK01000005.1, on the reverse strand, counting down.
AGACGAAACTGGTCACTTTCAAGCGTTCCATTTCGTGCGGCACGCATGCTACGAAGGACGTACACGGGTCGCCCCTTTTGGGGCGGCCCGGAGTGCGTTCCAAGGGCGAATGGTTGGCGGTGATGGACTGTGCGTGGTGGCGTGAAGATGTATCGGGGCGCGGCAGCCGCAGCGCGCCGATACGTCGAGGCGGACCACTCGCGCGCGGACGACTATTACCTCGCGGAGGGAACTGGGCTGGCCGAGCGCTACGTGGCCACGCCGGGCGGCATCATTCGGGCTGGTGACCTCAATGGTGACGCCTACGAAGCGTGGGTGGCCGGCCAAAACCCGGACACGGGCGAACCGCGCGGCAGGTTGCGCAACGACGCCAACGCCGTGCGGTTCGTCGAGGTGGCTGTAAATGGTCCGAAGACATGGTCGTTGGCGGCGGCACTGTCGCCCGAGGTCGCAGAGGCGTATGACGCAGCGTTGGGTCGGGCGGCGGGCGAGATCATCGGCTGGCTGGCCGAGCACGCCACGACCCGCGTCGGCCCGCGGGGACGTCAGGTGCAGGTGCCGGTCGAGCGGATCGAAGCGGCGATGGTCCGGCACTACACCTCTCGAGCGGGCGACCCGCACCGTCACCTCCACTTGCAGATCAACGCGCGAGTGTTCGCCGAGGAAAAGTGGCGTGGCCTGCACACGGTCGGGGTGCGCGACTCGATCGACGCGATCAACGGAATCGGCCACGCGACGGTCATGTGCGATCCCGGTTTCCGGACTGCACTTGCTCAGCACGGCTTCACCTTGGACGACGCTGGTGAGGTGGTCGAACTGCGTCCGTTCGCTGGGGCCTTCTCCGCACGGGCACGGCAGATCGGGCAGAACATCGCCCGCTACGAGTCCGACTGGCGTGCCGCCCACCCCGGCGAAGAGCCGGGACGGCGATTGATCAGGTCATGGGACGCACGTGCGTGGGCCCAGGCCCGGCCGGACAAGTCGACCGCAACCGACGGGGCGGTGCTGGTCGATGAGTGGGCCAGCGAATTGTGCCGGCTTGGCTATCGGCCTCGGACCGAGGCGCCACTCGCCCTGAGGCGTCCGGGCGAGCTCGACCGGGATGGCGTCATCGAGACGGTGCTGTCGCGGCTGGGTGCGAAGCGGTCCGGCTGGAACGCCGCCGATGTGCGCGGCGAAGTCGAGCAGCTCCTCGCCCGCGAGCACATCGTCACCCCGGGCCCGGTGCGGCGCGAGTTGGCCGAGGACCTGACCGCCCGAGTGGTCGCGGCGTGCGTCCCACTGATCGACGACACCGGCACCCCAGACCACGTCCGCTCGCTCACCTCGCCTGAAGTGCTTCGCGTCGAGGCCGCCATCACCTCAAGCCTCGCCGCTCGCGCGACGACGGTCGGTCTACCGACGGACTTCAGCGGTGGTGAGTGGCTCGACCCGGCACAGGCCCGCATCGTCCGGGGTCTGGCCGGCAGCCACCGGGTGGTGGTGGTCGAGGGTGCGGCCGGGTCGGGCAAGACCAAGACGCTGGCCGCGACGAAGCAGCTCGCCGAGTCGAGCGGGCACCGAATGGTGGTGGTGACGCCGACATTGAAGGCTGCCCGGGTCGCCTCGAGGGAGACCGGCGCGGCTGCGTTCTCGGCCGCCTGGCTGGCCCATCAGCACGGCCACCGATGGGACGAGGACGGCCAGTGGACCCGTACCGCGGCCACCCCGCGAGCGGACGCGGTCCTATTGCGAGGTGACCTGTTGCTGGTCGACGAGGCCGGCATGCTCGACCAGGACACCGCACGCGCGCTGCTCGCGGTGGCCGACGAGGCAGGCGCAAGGATCGCGTTCGTGGGTGACCGACACCAGTTGCCCGCCGTGGGGCGCGGCGGTGTTCTCGACCTGGCTATCGAGCACGCCCATCCGACCGCACGGCTGACGTTGGACACCATTCACCGGTTCTCCGATCCGGCCTATGCCGAGTTGTCCTTGGCAATGCGGACAGGCGCCGACCCGGAAGCGGTCTTCGACCGACTCCTTGCGCGGGGACAGATCCGCCTGCACAGCGACGAGGAGGCCCGGACCAAGGCGTTGGTTGACGCGGCCGCAGGCGGGGCGTTGGTGATGGCCGACGACCGCCAGAGCGTGAGCGCCTTGAACTGGCAGATCACCCGGGCCCTGGTGTCGAACCACCGGATCGGCGGCGACAACCGTTGTCTCGCCGTCGGCGTCCAAGGCGAGATGGTTTTCGTCGGCAGCCGGATCGCGACCCGCCGCAACGACCGCGACCTCAAGGTGGCCAATCGCGAAGCGTGGACCGTTACCGCACTTGGTGGTGACGGGAGTCTGCGGGTCGTCGGCGACGCTGGCGCTCGCACTCTGCCCGCGTCCTACGTGAGCGAGTTCGTCGAGCTCGCCCACGCGGCGACCGTCCACGGCGCGCAAGGGATGACCGTTCCGTCAGCACACTTCTCGGTCGGGGACTCCACGAACGCGATGGCCGCCTATGTGGCGATGACCCGCGGCCGGCACGCCAACGTCTCCCACCTCATCGCCGACGACCCCGCGCAGGCTCGGCAGCGGTGGGTCGAGATGTTCGGACGCGAGCAGGCCGACCTCGGTCCCGCCCACGCGGCGAAGCAGGCGGCGGCCGAGGCCGCGAAGTACGACCACCCGCGCCCCCACGACCGCCAGACACGCGATCGTGAAGTCCGGCGAACACTCGAGCAGCGGCGGTACGCAGGGACGGGAGGGCCGCCCGGTCCCGACCTTGGGCTCTGACTAGCGCCGAGGCTCAAGGCCCCAGGCGGTCAGGGGCCTCGGTAGATGGTCGACCGGTGCTCGATGCGGCCGATCAGCAGGCAGTGGTCGTCGTCCAGAATCCTCAAGGTCACGCGGTAGTCACCGCGTCGGGCGACCGACCAGCCTTCGAGCTCGTAGCGCAGCGGCTTCGTCATCCGGTACGGGTCCTGGGGCAGGGTTCCGGTGCAGAACTCCACCACGGCGACGGCGATCTTGTGCGGAAGTCGATCCAGAGTCCGCACCGCGGCAGCCGAGAACTCGACCCGCCACGGCTCATCGGTCATCGAGCGAACCGGGCGCGCACGTCCTCACCGGCGACGGTCTCGCCGGCCTCGTAGTCGCGCTGAGCCTGCTTCAGATCCTCGACGAGCCCGGGCGTCGACAGCGCATGGATCGTCTCGTGCAGAGACTCCAAGTCGTCTGCTGACATCAGCACCGCCGCCTCGCGCCCATGCTTGGTGATCCGGATGATCTCGTGGGTGCTGTCGGCCTCGTCAACCAAGGCGGAAAGTCGGTCCTTGGCCTCACTGAGCGGTACGGTTCGCATGACTCGATAGTAGCCCAACTTCTGGCCATTCCGTAGATCGCGGTATCGCCAGATCAGAACGGCGACACGAACGCCGAAACAAGGGCCTGGCGAAGATATTCCCGAACAGGGGGTGTTCGGGGGTGTTCGCGTGGCGAGCTCGACAGATTTCTTCAACTTTTTTGCGGACGGCCTCTGACCTGCGCGAACGCCGTGCGGACGCCCCTCTCCCGGACCGGGTGTTCGGGGGTGTTCGCAGGGGTTGTCCGCGATTTCGGGTGTACGGCTGACTCATGGATGACGGAATGCGGGTGGGAGAGATTGGCCGCAGCAGAGCACCGATGGCTCTCTCCAGCCCGTGTTGGCCATACGAGAGCACGGTCCGAACCGAAGGAGAAGAACCATGACCATCAACGAGATCGACCTGCACGACGGGGACGAACTGTGGAGCATCGACGAGGTCGCCGCCGTCGTGCGGGTACCCGTCGCGACGCTACGCTACTGGCGCCACCTCGGCCAAGGCCCCACTGGGTTCCGCGTGGGCCGGTGCGTCCGCTACTGGAAGAGCGAAGTCATGTCCTGGCTTCATCAACAGGCTCAGGCCGGCGCCCGAGATATCCACAACCACCCGCGCTTGCCTTGAATCCCTCGCCGACGTCACCTCACCGTCAGGGCAGGAGGATCACATGGCCACCATCGAGAAGCGGATCCGCAACGGCGAGACCAGCTACCGCGCCCGCTACCGCACTCCCGCCGGTGTGCAGCGCAGCAAGGTCTTCACCCGCAAGATCGACGCCGAGCGTTTCCTGACGACCGTCGAGGCCGCCAAGCTCACCGGCGCGTTCATTGACCCGGCGCTGTCGAAGGCGACCGTCCGCGAGTGGGCGCACCAGTGGCTCGACGGTCAAGCACACGTCAAGCCCACCACCTACGCCCGCTACGAGGGCATCGTACGCAAGCACCTCGACCCGGTCTGGGGACACGTCCCACTCGGCAAGGTCACCCACGCCGACGTCCAGGCGTGGATCACCGCGGTGTCCAAGTCACACTCCCCGTCGTCGGTCCGCAAGATGCATCGCGTCCTGTCGCTCGTGCTCGACATGGCCGTCAAAGACGGGCGCTTGGTCCGCAATGTCGCCAAGGGCGTCAACCTGCCTCGTCCGATCAAGCACGAGCACCGCTATCTCACCCACGCCCAGGTCGACGCGCTGGCCGATGCGATCGCTCACCCCACCGACGTGTCCAAGCATGTCCCGCTGGCCGACCGCCAGAGGGACACCTACCGGCTCATCGTGCTGTTCCTCGCCTACACCGGGCTGCGGTGGGGAGAGATGGCTGCACTGCGCGTCGGACGCCTCCAGTTCGCACGGCGCCGTGCCGTGATCATCGAGTCCGTCACTCCTGTCGCCGGCCAAGGGCTCGTCTGGGGCACCCCGAAAACCCACCAACGCCGAGAAGTGCCCATCCCGAGGTTCCTGCTCGCCGACCTCGAAGCACACGTCCACGGCAAGACCTCAGACCAACTCGTTTTCACCGGCGTCCGAGGAGGCGAAGTCCTCCGCGTCTCGACCTTCAGCGCTGCGCTCGCGACCGCCGCACAAGCGATTGGCGTGCCCGGTCTTCACCCCCACGAGCTCCGCCACACCGCGGCGTCCCTGGCCATCGCCGCCGGCGCCGACGTCAAGGTCGTCCAGCAGATGCTCGGTCACGCCTCCGCCACCATGACCATGGACACCTACGGCCACCTCTTCGAGGACCGCCTCGACGAGATCAGCGACGCCATGGACGCCGCACGGGAGGCGAACAGGTATCGCCTCGCCAGCGCCGCTCAGCTCGGTGTCTCTGAACCAAACTCCCCTGGCAGCGAAGATCGCCGCTGAGCACCCGCGACACGGGAACATCTGCCGTCAAGTGCTTAGACGGCTTCATCCTGCACGGCAGACTTTCAGCCCATGAGCGGTTTTCGAAACAACCGATTGAGTTTGACGACCGCAAGTCCCATCGTGACCGTGGTCGTTGCTATTTCCCAGTTGGCTCTTCTCGCGGCGCTGGCTTGGCTGTGGAGCACAGGTGTCACGGACGCCACTGCGACGAACGTCGACTGGGGTTTCGTTTTGTTGGCAACCGGAACGCCTGTCGCCCTCGTGCTGTCTAGCTGGGTCGGCCGAAGGCGCCAAGAGCGAACCTGCCCGAGGGAGCCGGAGGCGACGCGCGTGATCGCACTTGTCACGCAGCGGGTGACGCTCGGACTCACAGGTCTGACTCTCATCGTCGCCCCGTTCGTCATCTTCGGTGCCCTGGTCTTTGGCCCGATGGGTTGAACAACTCCCAAGGTGACTCTTCGAGTACCGCGAACCGATCTCAGACCGCGTACCCGAAGCCGTCACCGACGCGCGCTGGGTTGCCATGGCCAAGGTTCAACGTTTCCCTTGAGCCAAGAACGTAAGAGTGTATGCGACAGCAATGCCTCTATGAACATGTTCGAGAACGAGACGAACGCGGCAACTGAGTAGACGTGACCGCTCCGGCCGAGAAGTCGCATGCACGACCCAAGGGGCACGTAGATGGCCCAGCTGACAGCGGCGAGGCAGAATCCAAGAGCCTGCAAGAGATCGCGGATCATGGCACTCACTACGACCCCGTAGATGAACGCTCCGCAGGTCATTCGGATCCGGCCCCCCAGCCTTCGGAGAAAACCCACAGCACGCCCCTCAGTTGTCTGTCGGGCCCAGAGAACGCGGGCCAGCATGGGAAACGTATCGAACGATGTGGCCCCAGTGTGGCCCCAGCACTTCGGCGCGGGAATGAGAAACGGCCCGTGCTTCCAGGTAAACCCTGGAATCACGGGCCGTTCTTGCTGGTAGCCCCGACGGGATTCGAACCCGCGCTACCGCCTTGAGAGGGCGACGTGCTAGGCCGCTACACAACGGGGCCAGCGATGAGAAACGCTACCAGATCGACTCCAGTGCGTCCTCGCTGGGGTACTAGGACTCGAACCTAGAATGGCGGTACCAGAAACCGCTGTGTTGCCAATTACACCATACCCCATGGGGGTATCGGATCCCTGCCTCGCGGCAGCGCTCCGAACCAAGAGATGACTTTACCGGACACCTCCCCGACTGCCCAAACCGGGGAGGCCGAGTCCTCAGAGCACCGCGTCCAGACGGGCCAGAGAAGTCTCGCGGCCCAGCAGTTCCATGGACTCGAACAGCGGCGGGGAGATGCGCCGTCCGGTCACGGCGACGCGCACCGGGCCGAACGCGAGACGCGGCTTGAGGCCGCGCTCCTCGACCAGGGCCTGGCGCAAGGCCGCCTCGATCGACTCGGTGGTCCACTCCCCCAGCCCGGCGAGCGCCTCGCGGGCCGCCTTGGCGACCTCGAGCCCGTCCTCGTTGAGCTGCTTGGCGGCGTCGTCGGGGTCGACGGCGAACTCCTCGCCCGCGAACAGGAACGCCAGCATCTCGGCGGCCTCGGTCAGCAGGTTGCTGCGCTCCTGCACGAGCGGCGCGGCCTGCGCGACGAGCTCGGCGTCGACACCTTCGGGCAGGTACGGCAGCAGCCGCCGCACGAACTCCTCGGGCGACAGCAGGCGCACGTGGTCACCGTTGATCGCCTCGCACTTCTTCAGGTCGAAGCGCGCGGGGTTCGGGTTGACCCGCTCCACCTCGAACGCGGCCACCATCTCCTCGAGGGAGAAGATGTCGCGGTCCTCGGCGATCGACCAGCCCAGCAGCGCGAGGTAGTTCAGCAGTCCCTCGGGCAGGAAGCCCTGGTCGCGGTAGCCGAGCAGGTTCGACTCGGGATCGCGCTTCGAGAGCTTCTTGTTGCCCGAGCCCATGACGTACGGCAGGTGGCCGAAGCGCGGGGTGAAGCCCGAGCCCACGCCGATCTCGGCGAACGCCTCGTACAGCGCCATCTGGCGGGGCGTGGACGACAGGATGTCCTCGCCGCGCAGCACGTGGGTGATCCCCATGAGCGCGTCGTCGACGGGGTTGGTCAGCGTGTACAGCGGCTGGCCGTTCGCGCGGACGATGACGAAGTCCTGCACGTTCTCGGCACCGAAGGTGATCTCCCCGCGGACGAGGTCGTCGAAGGTCCAGTCGCGCTCGGGCATCTTGAAGCGGATGACCGCCTGGCGGCCCTCGGCCTCGTAGGCGGCCTGCTGCTCGGGCGTGAGGTCGCGGTGCAGGCCGTCGTAGCCGCTGGGGCGGCCGGCGGCGCGCGCGGCGTTGCGGCGCTCCTCCAGCTCCTCGGCGGTGTCGTAGGCCTTGTAGGCGAAGCCCGCGTCCATCAGGCGCTGCGCGACGTCGGCGTAGACGTCCATGCGCTGGCTCTGGCGGTAGGGGCCGTTCGGGCCGCCGACCTCGACGCCCTCGTCCCAGTCCAGGCCCAGCCACCGCATGACGTCGAGCAGCAGGTCGTAGGACTCCTGCGAGTCGCGGCTGGCGTCGGTGTCCTCGATGCGGAACACGAAGCGACCGCCGTGGTGGCGGGCGAAGGCCCAGCTGAACAGCGCGGTGCGCGCCATCCCCACGTGCGGGTTGCCGGTCGGGGACGGGCAGAACCGGGCGACCACGTCGCTGCCGGTCGCGGTCGTCCAACGGGTCTCAGTCATCTGCCACCACCGGGTTCGTCAAGGTGCCCAGGCCGTCGATCGTCACGGCCACGTGGTCGCCGGCCTGCATGGGGCCGACGCCGTCGGGCGTGCCGGTCAGGACGACGTCGCCGGGCAGGAGGGTCATGAAGCTGGTCACGTACTGCAGGATCGTCGTCACGTCGAAGACCATGTCCGACGTGCGGCCGTCCTGCTTGGTCTCGCCGTTGAGCGTGGTGCGCACGCGGACGTCGGACGGGTCGAAGTCGGTCTCGATCCACGGCCCGAGCGGGCAGAACGTGTCGAAGCCCTTCGCGCGGGCCCACTGGCCGTCCTTGGCCTGCAGGTCGCGCGCCGTGACGTCGTTCGCGACGGTGTAGCCGTAGATCACCTTCGGGGCGTCCTCCGCCGTCAGGTTGCGGCAGATCCGCCCGATGACGATCGCGAGCTCACCCTCGAAGTGCACGTTCTGCGACTGCTTCGGGTAGAAGATCGGCTCGCCGGGGCCGATCACCGAGGTGTTCGGCTTGAGGAAGATCAGCGGCTCCTCGGGCACGTCACCGCCCATCTCGGCGGCGTGCGCGACGTAGTTCTTGCCGACGCACACCACCTTGCTGCGCGGGATGACCGGCGCCAGCAGGCGGACGTCCTCGAGCGCCAGCTTCTCGCCGGTCAGCTCCAGCGGAGCGTAGAGGGGGTCTCCCTTGAGGGGAGCGATGATGGGGGTGTCGCCATCGGCACCGACGACCCCGTAACGGGGGTCGTCGTCGCCGGCGAATCGGGCCACGCGCATGGGCTCCAGACTACGGTGCCTCGCTCGGTCCGGCGGAGTCGACCGCCTCGGCCGCGAGGAACCGCACGACGCTCGACCCGGCCACCAGCCCGGCGGCCGCGGCGAGCAGCACCGAGGCCATCGGCATGGGCAGCTGCTCGACGTGCGCCAGGTCCCCCGCCGCGAACACGCGCGGACGGCTGGTCTGGCCGAGCACGTCGATCCGCACGCAGCCCGACGGCAGCATCTCGAGGCCGAGCTGCTCCGCGAACGGCGCCGACTGGGCGAAGCTCGGGTGCAGGAACAGGCCGGCCACGGCGACCGGGTCCGCGGCGGCACGGTGGACGAGGACGCCGTCGCCGGTCCGCTCGACCTTGGTGACCTCTCCGTCACCGAAGTGCACCACCTCCGAGCCGATCGGGCTGAGCATCTGGGTCATCATCGGGACGTGAGGGCCGTCCCCGACGAGGCCGATGACCCGCCCGGCGAGCTCGTGACCATGGCAGAAGGGGCAGGCCGCGACCTCCTTGCCCCACGTCTCCTCCAGGCCGGGGATGTCGGCCAGGTCGTCCCTCAGGCCGGTCGCGAGGACGACCGTGCGTGCCTCGATCGGGCCGCCGTCGGTCTCGGCGACGAAGCCGTCGCCCTCCTCGCGCACGCTCTGGACGGTCGTCTCGCGCAGCTCGACCGTGTCGTACTCGGCGAGGTCCTCGCGGGCGAGGCGACGGATCTCCTCAGGCGCGCGCCCGTCGTGGGTCAGGAAGTTGTGGGCGTGCTCGACCGTGCCGTTGCGGTAGCGGCCCGAGTCGACCAGGGCGACCGTGCGGTGCATGCGGCCGAGGGTCAGTGCGGCCTGCAGGCCCGCCGGGCCGCCGCCGATCACGAGTGCGTCGTACATGGTGTGCCTCTCTCGAAATGGAATAACGAGACGAGCGTGCGACTTCAGGTCAACATGAAGTCAAGTCAGTCGATCGGGGATGTCGCCGCGCGGTTCGGGATGGAGACCCACGTGCTGCGGCACTGGGAGGACGTGGGCCTGCTGCGGCCGGCCCGCGACAGCGCCGACCGCCGTCGCTACGGCGACGACGACCTCGTACGCATCGCCGTCATCCTGCGCAGCAAGGCGGCCGGGATGTCGCTCGAGCAGATCGCGGTGCTGCTCGACGAGGAGGCCCCGTCACGGCACGAGGTGCTCGAGTCGCACATCGCCGACCTCGACCGGCGGATGCGCGAGATGGAGCGCTCGCGCGAGATGACCGAGCACGCCCTGCGTTGCCGCTCGCACGACATCACGCAGTGCCCGCGGTTCCAAGGATTCATCTCCGACGTTCTGGCCGGCACGACCCCGTGGTCGCTCGACGGCCCCGCCACCGCCTGAGCCGGCTCAGCGGTCGACGAAGGGATGCGCGCGCAGCTCGGCGTCGGGATTGGCGAGGTGGCGCACCGCGCTCGCGCCGGCTGCCAGGCCCGCCGCGGCCGCTCCGAGGAGGGACGGCATGGGGACGGGCAGCTCCTCGACGTGGGCGAGGTCGCCCGCGGCGAACACCCCGGGCCGGCTCGTGCGCCCGAGCGCGTCGATCCGCACGCAGCCCGACGGGAGCAGGTCGAGCCCGAGCTGCTCCGCGAACGGGGCGGCCTGGGCGGTGTGCGGATGCAGGAACAGCCCCGCGACGCGCACCGGCTCACCCTCGACGCGGTGCGCGAGCAGCCCCTCCTCGTCGCGCTCGACCTTCGCGAGATCCTCGCGGCGGAAGGTGACGACCTCGGAGGCGACCGGCGCGAGCATCCCCGCGAGCTCGCCGACCTGCGGCCCGTTCCCGAGCACGCCGACCGGTCGGCCCTCGAACTCGTGCCCGTGACAGAAGGGGCAGTTCACGACCTCGTCGCCCCAGGCCTCGTGGAGGCCGGGCACGTCGGGCAGCTCGTCGATCATCCCCGTGGCGAGGACGACGGTGCGCGCCTCGATCGTGCCCTCGTCGAGGTCGCCGACGAAGCCCTCCTCGGCCTCACGCACGCGCTGGCCCGTGGCATCCCGCGTCTCCACGGTGGCGTACCGGGCCAGCTCGTCCCGCGCGATCCGCCGGAGCTCGCCCGGGTCGCGGCCGTCATGGGTGAGGAAGTTGTGCGCGTGCGCGGCACTGCCGTTGCGGTACCGGCCCGAGTCGACGAGCACCACGCTGCGGTGCATGCGCCCGAGCGTGAGGGCCGCCTGCAGTCCAGCAGGTCCGCCGCCGATCACCAGCGCGTCGTACATCCGTCTCCCTCCCCGTGTCGCACCCAGAGGTACCCAGGGACCGGAGCAACGACACCTCTCTGGCGGCGCGAGATGCGGCGGCAGGGAGGGTCAGGCGGAGCCGTAGCGGCGCTGGCGCGTGGCGTACTCCTCGACCGCGGCCCACAGGGCGCGGCGGTCGACGTCGGGCCAGGCGATGTCGCTGAAGACGAGCTCGGCGTAGGCCGCCTGCCACGGCAGGAAGTTGCTGGTGCGCTGCTCGCCGGAGGTGCGCCAGAACAGGTCGACGTCGGGCATCCACGGCTCGTCGAGGTAGCGCGCGAAGGTGGCCTCGGTGATCTTCTCCGGGTTGAGGCGCCCCGCCTTCACGTCGCGGGCGAGCGCGGCGGCGGCGTCGGCGATCTCGGCGCGACCGCCGTAGTTGACGCACATCGTGAGGGTGCAGACGGTGTTGTGCTTCGTCAGCTCCTCGGCCTCCTCGAGCTCGCGGATGACGCTGCGCCACAGGCGCGGGCGACGCCCGGCCCAGCGCACGCGGACGCCCAGCTCGTGCATCTCGTCGCGGCGGCGGCGGATCACGTCGCGGTTGAAGCCCATGAGGAACTTGACCTCCTCGGGCGACCGCTTCCAGTTCTCGGTGCTGAACGCGTAGGCGCTGACGGCCTTCACGCCGACCTCGATGGCTCCCTCGACCACGTCGAACAGGGCGGCCTCGCCGGCCTTGTGACCCTCGGTGCGCGGCAGCCCGCGCTCCTGCGCCCAGCGGCCGTTGCCGTCCATCACGATGGCGACGTGCTGCGGCACCTGGCCGGGGGCGAGGCGCGGGGCGGTGGCACCCGAGGGGTGCGGGGTGGGGTTTCGGGGCATCAGCGGTCCACGTGAGCCAGGGAGCGCAGTCCGCGCTCGAGGTGCCAGGACAGGTAGTTGGCGACCATGCCGCCGGCCTCGCGGCGCGAGCGGTCGTCGGCCAGCCCGACCGCCGTCCAGTCGCCCACCAGCAGGGCGGCCAGCAGCGCGACCGTGGTGGCCGACGGCACCGACGAGCCGGGCACGCGGCACGCGTCGCACAGCATCCCGCCGGAGCCGGCGTGGAAGTGCCGGTGCGGACCCTCGAGGCCGCAGCGCGCGCAGCCGTCGAACGACGGCGCGTAGCCCGCGATCGCGAGCGACCGCAGCTGGAACGAGTCGAGCAGGACGTCGGGCGGCTGGCGGTGCTCGGTCAACGCGCGAAGTGCCCCGACGAGCAGGTGGTACTGCGGCACGGAGGGCTCGGCGGTGTCGGCGACGAGGCGCTCGGCGGTCTCCAGCATCGCCGTGCCCGCGGTGTAGGCGGCGTAGTCGGCACCGAGGCGCGAGGCGAACGGGTCGATCGTGACGACCTGGGCGATGACGTCGAGCGAGCGACCCTCGGCGAACTGCACGTCGACGTGCATGAAGGGCTCGAGGCGGCCGCCGAAGCGGCTGGAGGTCTTGCGCACCCCGCGACCCACGGCCCTCACGACACCGCGACCGCGGGTGAGCATCGTGACGATGCGGTCGGCCTCGCCCAGCTTCTGGGTGCGCAGGACGACACCGGAATCGCGATAGGTGCCCACCGCTCCATTCTGCCCCAGTCGCGGTCGGTCGCCGGTGTGGCACGCTCGGATCCATGGACCTGAGCGATCGCCCGCGCGCCCACCTCGGCGTGTGGCCCACTCCCCTGCACGACATCGACGGGCTGTGGATGAAGCGGGAGGACCTCAGCGGCTTCGGGTTCGGTGGCAACAAGGTGCGCAAGCTGGAGTTCCTGCTCGGTGCGGCGATCGCGCGCGGCCAGAGCCGTGTGGTCACGTTCGGCGCCCTGCAGTCGAACCACGTGCGCGCCACCGCCGCGGCGTGCGCCCGGCTGGGTCTGCGGCTCGAGGCCGTCGCCGTGCAGGCGGTGCCGCGCGCCGACGACGACTACACGGCGTCGGGCAACGCCTTCCTCACCGAGCTGTACGGAGCCACCCGCCACGTGGTGCCCGACGACGAGGCCGCGAGCGCCCTGGCACTCGAGCTGATGGCCGAGCACGGTGACGACCTCGCCGTGGTGCTGCCGGGCGGATCCGACCGCATCGGCACGCTCGGCCACGTGGACTCCGCGCTCGAGCTCTACGGCCAGCTGGAGTTCGACCCGCACGAGGTCGTGGTCGCCGCCTCCACGTGCGGCACGATGGCGGGCCTGGTGATCGGCCTGGCCGCGGCCGAGGTGGACACCGTGGTGCGCGGCGTGTGCGTCTCCCACTCGCGCGAGCAGACCGAGGCCACGCTGCGCGACCTGCTGGCGCAGACGTGCGACGAGCTCGGCGTGCCCGTGCCCGACGACGACCGCTGGGTGCTCGACGACTCGCAGTTCGGCGACGGCTACGGCATTCCGTCGGAGGCCGGACTGCGACAGATCCGCCGCCTCGCCACGACCACCGGGATTGCCCTGGACCCCGTCTACACGGCCAAGGCCTACGCGGCGCTCCCCAGCGACCCGGAGCTGCGCCGCCGCACGGTGTTCATGCACACCGGCGGCGGGCCGTCCCTGTTCGCCTACCGCAACGACCTGGTCTGAGGACTCAGCCGAAGTCGACGCCCTGCGCCAGCGGCAGCTCGGTGGAGTAGTTGATCGTGTTCGTCGTGCGGCGCATGTAGTTCCGCCACGCGTCCGAGCCGGACTCGCGGCCGCCGCCGGTGTCCTTCTCGCCGCCGAACGCACCGCCGATCTCGGCGCCCGAGGTGCCGATGTTGACGTTGGCGATGCCGCAGTCCGATCCCGTCGCCGAGACGAACAGCTCGGCCTCGCGGACGTCCATCGTGAAGATCGCGCTCGAGAGGCCCTGGTCGACGGCGTTGTGCAGCGCGATGGCCTCGTCGAGGTCGCGGTAGGTCAGCACGTAGAGCAGCGGCGCGAACGTCTCGGTGCGGACGATCTCGGTCTGCTCGGGCATGTCGACGATCGCGGGGTGCACGTAGTGGCCGCCCTCGACGCCCTCGGCCCGCGTGCCGCCGGTGAGCACGGTGCCGCCGTCGGAGCGGACCTGGTCGAGCGCCTTCTCGAACCCGGCCGCGGCGGAGCCGTCGACCAGCGGGCCGACGAGCGTGCCGGAGTCCAGCGGCGAGCCGATCGGCAGGGTCTCGTAGGCCGCGACGAGCCGCTGGAGCAGCTCGTCCTTGACCGACTCGTGCACGATCACGCGACGCAGCGAGGTGCAGCGCTGGCCGGCGGTGCCGACGGCGGAGAACACGATGCCGCGCACCGCGAGGTCGAGGTCGGCGGTGGGCGCGATGATCGCGGCGTTGTTGCCGCCGAGCTCGAGCAGGGTGCGACCGAGGCGGGCGGCCACGCGGGGCGCGACCTGCTTGCCCATCCGGGTGGAGCCGGTGGCCGAGACGAGCGGCACGCGCGGGTCGTCGACGAGGGCCTCACCCACCTCGCGGGCACCCACGACGACCTGGAGCAGGCCCTCCGGGGCGCCGGCGCGACGGGCGGCCTCGTCCGCGATCGCGCGGCAGGCCAGGGCCGTCAGCACGGTCTTCTCCGACGGCTTCCACACGACGCTGTCGCCGCACACGAAGGCGAGCGCCGCGTTCCACGACCAGACCGCGACCGGGAAGTTGAAGGCGCTGATGACGCCGACGACGCCCAGCGGGTGCCACTGCTCCATCATCCGGTGGCCCGGTCGCTCGCTGGCGATCGTCAGGCCGTGCAGCTGGCGCGACAGGCCCACGGCCAGGTCGCAGATGTCGATCATCTCCTGGACCTCGCCCTGGCCCTCGGACAGGATCTTCCCGGCCTCGATGGTGACGAGCGCGCCGAGGTCGTCCTTGTGCTCGCGCAGCAGGTTGCCCAGCTCGCGCACGAAGGCGCCGCGGGCGGGAGCCGGCACGGTGCGCCACTGCTCGAACGCGGCGTGGGCCAGGCCCACCTTCTCGCCGACCGAGGCGGCGGTGTCGGCCTGGAGGCGGCCCAGCTCGGAGCCGTCGATCGGCGTGCGGCAGACGATGTCGCCCTCGGCGTCGAAGCCGACGGGCGCCCCGATCCGCTCGAAGATGCTCGTGACGTGTGCTGCGATGGTCATGCGTCGATCTTTCCGTGGGTGTCGAAGAGGCTGCCGGATCGGGTGGCGAGCAGGTCGTCCAGGGAGATGTCCTCCTGGCGGACGAAGCCCTTGGACGGGAGCTTCCCGGCGGCGACGAGCTCGACGACGGCGACCGCACTGGCGGCGGTCGTCCAGCTGATGGCGCGCCACGTCTGGCCGTCGATGTCGAGCGGCCGGTAGGCGCGCACGTGGTTGCGGCGGAACGGCTGCCCGGTGTGGATTCCCTCGACCGCGGCGTGCAGGTAGACGACGTCGTCGTTCACCGGCGGCTTCGCGTCGACGAGGATCCGGCCGACCAGCTCGCGCTCGTCGCGCAGGTTCAGCTCCTCGAAGAGGAAGTGCATCTGGCGGAAGTGCCCCGGGTACCGCATCGTCTTGTAGTCGAGGCGCTGCACGCGTCCCTCGTAGCTCTGGCACATCGTGCCGAGACCGCCGGAGGTCAGCGCGGCCTCGAGCTCGATGCCGCCGATCACCACGCGCTCCTTCTCGGTCATCGCGGGCACGAAGCGGCGCTCGCCCGAGCGCAGCACCTCGCAATCGTTGAGGTACTCGTTGACGACGCCCTCGGCCGACCAGTTGAACGCGTAGCCGAGCAGGCCCGTGGGGTTCTGCGGCAGCGCGCCGACCTTCAGCTCGATGCTGCGGATCGAGTCGAACGAGGCAGCCAGGCTGGCGCCGACGATGCCGATCAGGCCCGGCGCCAGGCCGCACTGCGGCACGAAGGCGCTGTCGGGGCGGTCCTTGGACAGCTCGATGACGCGGTTGGTGGTGGGCACGTCCTCGGTGAGGTCGAAGTAGTGCACCCCGGTGTCGTGCGCGGCCTCGGCCACGGCGATGTTGAGGTGGTACGGCAGGCACGACACGACGGCGTCCACCTCGCGCAGGGCCTCGCGCAGCGCACTCGCGTCCGCGACGTCCATCACGCGGGTCTGCAGGTTCGGCACCTCGCGCTCGCGCGAGTCGAATCCCACCACCTTGAACTCGGCGCGACCCAGCAGGTGCGCGACGAGCTCTCCAACCTTGCCGAGTCCGAACACGGCGACGCTCTCGATCCTCACCACCCCATCGTCTGCCTGATGCGGCAGACTGTCCAGCGTAAGTTCTCCTAAAGCATTCCCAGGAGTCGACCATGCGCGACCTGCCCGATCCGAACCGGCTGCGCCTGCTCGTGGACGTGGCCCACCACGGGTCGATCGCCGGTGCCGCGCGCGCCAACGGCATCACCGCCTCCGCGGTCTCGCAGCAGATCACCACGCTGGAGCGCGAGTGCGGCGTCCCGCTGCTGGAGCGGCTCCCCCGCGGTGTCGCGCTGACCGCCGCGGGCGAGGTCCTGGCCGAGCGCGGGCGCGGCCTCGTCCGGCTGCTCGAGGCGACCCGTGGCGACATCGACGGGTTCGACGACCACCTCGTCGGGCGGGTCCGGATCGGGACCATCGCCTCGGCGGCCCAGGCCCTCGTGCTGCCGGCGCTCACGCACCTGCGGCGCCTGCACCCCGACATCGACGCGATCGTCACGGTGGCCGAGCCGCACTCGAGCCTCGCCGCCCTGCACGAGGGACGCATCGACCTCGCCCTGGTCGACGTCTACGAGCACGCGCCGATGCCCATCCCGCCCCGGGTCTCGGCGACCACCGTGCACCGCGAGCCGCTCGTGCTGATCGGGCGTGAGCCGTTCCCGGAGGGCACCACCCTCTCGGACCTCGCTGACGCACCGTGGGTGATGCCGCCACCGGAGGCTGCGTGCGGTCAGTCGGTGCGCTACGCCTGCCGCCAGGCCGGTTTCGAGCCGCAGGTGCGCTGGGAGACCGACGACCTGCAGCTGCTCTCGCGCGCCGTCGCGGCCGGGCAGGGGGTCACGCTGCTGCCCCAGCTGGCGATCGACGTCGACCGGCCGGGCCTGCACACCGCGATCCCGGCCGGGGTACGGCTGGGGCGCGAGATCCGCGCCGCCGTGCGCTCGGGCGAGCGCAACCGACCGCTGCTCAAGGCCGTCACCGAGGCCCTGCAGTCGGCCTGACCCGCTACCTCAGCCGACTTTCGTGACGCCTCCCGCCACTTTTGTGACGCCGTTCGGCCCGGGGCGACGGCCCGAGCCGAAAGGTGTCACAAAAGTCGGGTGACGGGTCAGGCCTTCTCCAGCGCGCGGACGATGCCGGTGTACCCCTGAGCCCTCGCGTGGTCCAGCGCGGTGCGCCCGTTCTTGTCCTCGATGCCGACGTCGACCCCTGCCGCGACGAGGGTCGTGACGATGTCGACGTAGGGCCGCGAGCCGTCGCCGAGGATCACGGCCTCGAGGAGCGCGGTCCAGCCGAGGTCGTTCACGTGATCCAGGTCGACGTCGGTCTTCACGACACGGCGGATGTAGTCGGCATGGCCGCGCTCGCCCGCGGGAATCGGCGACAGGCCTCCGTACCGGTTCTTGATCGTCAGGTCGGGCCGGGCCGGCAGCAGCGCCTCGAGCATCGCGACGCTGCCGGTCACGCCCGTCACCAGCCAGGGCGTGTCGTGCTGGTGGTCGAGGGCGTCGGGGTCGGCGTCCAGCGCCACCAGCAGCCGGGCGACGTCCACGTGGTCGTGAGTGGCCGCCAGCAGCAGCGGCGTCTGCCTCAGCTCGTTGCGCACCTCGAGGTCGGCGCCGGCGCGCAGGGCGAGCGCGGCCGCGTTCGCGTCACCCTCCCGAGCCGCCGCGAGGAGACGGCGGTCGGCGACGTCGCGGCCGACCTCCTGGGCCCGCGCCGCCGCCCGCAGGAGCCGCGCCTGCGACTCCAGGCCGCCCCGCTCGGCGAGCTGGACCGGCGCCAGGCCGTCCCTCCGCGCGGGGATCCGCACGTCGGCGCCGCCCGCGACGAGGACCCGCACGGTGTCCGCGTACGCTCCGGCGCGCTCGGGCTTGGCGAAGACGAGCGCCTCGTGGAGGCCCACCCAGCCGAGGTTGTTGACGTGATCGGGGTCGACGCCCTCACGGATCAGGCGCCCGACGATGCCCGCGTGCCCCCGCTCGCTCGCGCGGATCAGTCCGGTGCCGTCGAACGAGTCGAGGCTCTTCACATCGGCACCGTGACGCAGCGTGAGGTCCAGCAGCGCGCGGTGGCCCTCGCTCGTCGCGATGAGGTACGCGCTCTGGACGGTGTCGTCCTTAGCGTTGACGTCGGCTCCGGCGGCGACGAGGCGTCGGGCGGTCGCCACGTCGTTGTCC
This sequence comes from Aeromicrobium sp. UBA7512, assembly GCF_002476985.1. NCBI lineage: Bacteria > Bacillati > Actinomycetota > Actinomycetes > Propionibacteriales > Nocardioidaceae > Aeromicrobium > Aeromicrobium sp. UBA7512. Next base: position 456,524 of record NZ_DLNK01000005.1, on the reverse strand, counting down.
CACGCCGCGGCGATGAGCCGGGCGTCGAGCTCGGCCTGGTCGAGGTCCATGAAGGGGTTCTCCTCCGTCGGGGTGGGCGTGGAGCTGGGTGGGGTGGCGCTCGGCGCCGCGGTGCTCGGCGCGGTGCTGGCGGCGGCGGAACGGGCGGCCTGCGTCCGATCGGTCGACTCGCAGCCGACCATCAGAAGCGCCATGGACGCGGCGACCACCACCAGCGGTACCCGTCGCGCCCTCACGGCGTGGAGCCTTCCGCGCGCAGGGCGTTCTCGATCGTGGTCCGCACGTGGTCCTCGGTGATCTGCTGCGCGCGGGCGCGATCACCTCCGGCGATCGCCTCGTACAGCTCGACGTGCTCGGCGTGGATGGGCGCCGGGTCGGAGTGCTGCGCCAGCAGCCAGCGTCGCCGCTGCGACACGATCGCGAGCACCTCGTGGGCCATCGTTCCCTCGCCGAGCGAGGCCAGGACGTCGTGGAAGCGGCTGTTCGCCGCCACGGCGGCCTCGACGTCGCCGCGCTCGATTGCGACCTTCGCCTCGTCGAGGACGGCCCTCAGCGGCGCCAGGCCCTCGGTGGTGACGCCGTCGACGACGTGCCCGACCAGGACCCGCTCCAGCGCGGCCCCCACCCCGGCCAGCTCGGCGATCTCGCGGGCGTCGTAGGTGCGCACAGCGATGCCGCGGGTGTCACGGTCGACCGCGAAGCCCTCGAGGACGAGCGCCTGCAGCGCCTCGCGCACGGGGATCCGCGACACCCCGAGGTCCGCCGCGATCGTGCGCTCGACGAGGCGACTGCCCGGGCCGTAGGCCCCGTCGACGATGAGGTCGCGAATCCGGTCGCGGACGTCGTCACGCAAAGGGCGGTACGGAGCGGGGGCCGTTGGCATACCAAAACGGTATACCAACGGCCCCCGTCGTCCGGCGGTCGAGCCTCAGTGCGAGGGGATGGTGGTGGCCTCGGCGCGGTTGGCGGCGCAGACCACGGCCCGCAGCGACGCGGTGACGATGTTCTCGTGGATGCCGACGCCCCACACGACCTCACCGGCGATCTCGCACTCGACGTAGGCCGCAGCCTTGGCGTCGCCACCGGAGCTGAGCGCGTGCTCGCTGTAGTCGAGGACGCGGATGTCGGCGCCGGCCTGGCGCATGCCGTCGACGAACGCCGCGACCGGACCGTTGCCCTCGCCCTTGAACGAGCGCTCCTCACCGCGGACCACGAGGTCGACGACCTGCTCGTCGCGGCCGTCCTCGGTGGTGACCGAGCTGAACTTGTTCAGCGCGTACGGCTCGTCGCGCTCCAGGTACTCGCGCGTGAACGCGCCCCAGATCTGGTCGGGCTGGATCTCGCCGGCCTCGCCCTCGCTCATCGACTGGATGGCCCGGCTGAACTCGATCTGCAGGCGACGCGGCAGGTCGAGCTGGTGCTCGGTCTTCATGATGTACGCGACGCCGCCCTTGCCGGACTGGCTGTTGACGCGGATGACGGCCTCGTACGTGCGGCCGACGTCGTGCGGGTCGATCGGCAGGTAGGGCGCCTCCCACGGCAGCTCGGACACCGGCACGCCCCGCTCGGCCGCGATGCGGTCGAGGTCCTCCAGGCCCTTCTTGATGGCGTCCTGGTGGGAGCCACTGAAGGCCGTGTAGACCAGGTCGCCCGCGTACGGATGGCGCGGGTGGACCGGCAGGTTGGTGCAGTACTCGACGGTGCGACGCACCTCGTCGATGTCGGAGAAGTCGATCTGCGGGTCGATGCCCTGGCTGAACAGGTTCATGCCGAGCGTCACCAGGTCGACGTTGCCCGTGCGCTCGCCGTGACCGAACAGGCAGCCCTCGACGCGGTCGGCGCCGGCCATCATCGCCAGCTCGGTGGCGGCGACGGCCGTGCCGCGGTCGTTGTGCGGGTGCAGCGAGATCGCCACGGCGTCGCGGCGGCTGATGTGGCGGCTGAACCACTCGATCTGGTCGGCGTACGTGTTCGGGGTGGCCATCTCGACCGTGGCGGGCAGGTTCAGGATGATCTCGCGGTCGCCCTCGGGCTGCCACACGTCCATCACCGCCTCGGAGACCTCGAGACTGAACTCCAGCTCGGCGCCGGTGAAGATCTCGGGGCTGTACTGGTAGCCGAACGCGGTGTCGCCCAGCAGCTGCTCGGCGTACTTCATCACCATCTCGGTGCCGCGAGTGGCGATCGCGCGGCACTCGTCGCGGTCGACGTTGAAGACGACGCGGCGGAACAGCGGCGCCACGGCGTTGTACAGGTGCACGTTCGCGCGGGGAGCGCCGACCAGCGACTCGACGGTGCGCTCGATCAGGTCCTCGCGGGCCTGCGTCAGCACCGAGATCGTGACGTCCTCGGGCACCGCGTCGCCCTCGATCAGGGAGCGGACGAAGTCGAAGTCGGTCTGGCTGGCCGACGGGAAGCCGACCTCGATCTCCTTGTAGCCCATGCGCACGAGCAGGTCGAACATGCGGCGCTTGCGGGCGGGGGTCATCGGGTCGATCAGCGCCTGGTTGCCGTCGCGCAGGTCGGTGGAGAGCCACCGCGGGGCCTGCGTGACCTGCTGGCTCGGCCACCTGCGGTCGGGCAGGTCGATCGGGGCGAAGGGCTGGTAGCGGCCGAACGGCATCGGCGACGGCTGCTGGGGCGAGACGGAGTTGTTGTTCATGTGGAGGTCTTCCTCGGATGGCTCGGAGAGCGGTTCAGCGGCCGGTCATGACTGACTCCGCGCCGAGGGGTCCGACCTTCAGAGGACCTCGACGCGGCGGCGAAGGAGGAGGTTCGCGATCCGCATGATGGGACCAGCGTATCACCGGCTGGCGGGGGCGATCCTCGCGATCGGTGGCTAGGGTCGGAGCATGCCCGACGACGCGCACGCCACGACCGGTTCGTACGTCAAGGCCGGAGCTGCCTTCGACCGCGACATGAACTACATCCCCGACCGCATCACGCGCACCGGCGGATCGCCGCTGGACGACCGCGCCGGCACCGGGAAGCCGCCGGTGGAGGACGCGCCGACGTGGCCCGTCGAGCCGGGCCGCTACCGCCTGGTCGCGGCCAAGGCGTGCCCGTGGGCGACGCGCGCGCTGATCGTGCGCGACCTGCTCGGCCTGCAGGACGTCATCAGCGCCGGGCTGCCCGGCCCCACCCACGACGCCCGCAGCTGGACCTTCGACCTGGACCCCGGCGGCGTCGACCCGGTGCTGGGCATCGAGCGCCTCCAGCAGGCGTACTTCGCCCGCTACCCCGACTACCCGCGCGGCATCACGGTGCCCGCGATCGTCGAGATCGCCTCGGGCCAGGTCGTCACGAACGACTTCCCGTGGATCACACACGACCTGTTCTTCGAGTGGCGCGACGACCACTCCCCCGACGCGCCCGACCTGTGGCCCGCCGACGTCCGCGACGAGATGGAGGAGGTCATGCAGCGGGTGTTCACCGAGGTGAACAACGGCGTCTACCGCTGCGGCTTCGCCGGCTCGCAGGAGGCGTACGAGGCGGCCTACGACCGGCTGTGGGCCACGATGGACTGGCTGGAGGACCGCCTGAAGGACCGCCGCTACCTCATGGGCGAGTCGATCACCGAGGCCGACGTGCGCCTGTTCACGACGCTGGCGCGGTTCGACGCGGTCTACCACGGTCACTTCAAGTGCAACCGGAACCAGCTCACGGAGATGCCGAACCTGTGGCGGTACGCGCGCGACCTCTACGCGCACCCCGCGTTCGGCGGCAACACCGACTTCGAGCAGATCAAGCAGCACTACTACGTGGTGCAGACGGACATCAACCCCACGCAGATCGTGCCGAAGGGGCCGGACACCTCCGTCTGGGGCTGAGCCTCACCTGAGCAGCGAGCGCGGGGCGAGCCGGGCCCACCACCGGGCGCGCCGGCTGCTGGCCGCCCGGAGCGAGTCGACCACCCGCTGCGCCTCGTCCACACGCGAGGCCCCGGGCGCGCTCGCGGCGTAGCGGTCGCGCTCCACCTGGTCCACCAGGTCGACGAGGTCGGTGCCGCCGACGCCGTAGGTCTCGAGCCGCCCGGCGAACCCGCGCGGTGTCTCGGAGGGATCAAGCCCGATGCCGAGGTCGCGCGCGGTGTCGGAGACCTCGCTCCACAGCGGCTCGCTCGACGCCTGACCGGCACTCCAGCGACGCCGGCGGCGAAGCTGGCGCACCACGCCGGGCACCGCGCCGAGCACCGCGACCGTGGCGATGGCGAGCAGGGCGGGCCGCCACGGGGTGCCGCCGGTCGTCTGCGCCTGCGCCGCGGTCTCGTCGTCCTCGGCGTTCAGCTCGCGGTCCTCACGCGACTGCTGCTCGGGGACCTCGGAGTCCTCGCCCGCGCCACCCGACGAGTCGATCTCCTCGGCGAACTCGGTGGGCTCGCCGATGCCGGGGGTGGCGTCGAAGGCGATCCAGCCGATGCCGCGGAAGTAGGCCTCGGTCCAGGCGTGCAGGTCGTCGGAGTCGACCCCGAACGTGGCGCCGTCCACGGTGCGGCCGAGCAGGCTGTCGCCAGGGGCGTAGCCGACCGCGACGCGCGTGGGCACGTCGAGGACGCGCCCCATCACCGCGAGGGTCGAGGCGAAGTGCACACAGTAGCCCGTCTGCTTCCGCAGGAACTCCCCCATGACGTCGAGGCCGTTGCCGTCGTAGCCGTCCTCCACAGGCGCCCGCACGGAGTACGAGAACTCGGTGCGGAGCCAGTCCTGCAGCTCGACCATGCGGTCGTAGTCGTTGTCGGCGCCGCCCGCCTTCTCGCGCGCGAGCCGTGTGACGATCTCGGGCACCTCCTGCGGCAACGAGCGGTAGGAGTCGAGGGAGCGGCCCGCGTAGCCCGCGTCACGGATCTGGTTGGCGGTGGGGAGTCGTTCCAGGCTGGTGACGGTGTAGGTCTGGTCCTCGGTGGTCGTGCGGTTCTGGCCGCGCACGGTGCTGCCGTCGCGGAGCCACTGCCAGTCCCCCTCGAGCCCGCGGATCCGGGTGGCCGGGTACGGCACGGGCAGAAAGCTCGACTGCAGGCTCTCGATGCGGATGCTCGTCGTCTTCTCCTGCGTCTCGATCTCCTCGTCGAGGTCGTCGACGCCCTCGACGTCGAGGTCGCTCTGCACGGGGCTCGGGCTCCAGGTGCGGCCGTTGAACTGCCGCAGCGTGGCGACCTTCAGGTACTCCCCCGTCGTGCCCTCGGTCGAGTACGACAGCACCCGCCGCGGCTGCTGCTGGCGCAGGTTGCGGCCCAGCTCGATCATCGGGTTGATGCCGGTGCCGAACACCTGGCTCTCGGCCACCCCGAAGTCGCTCGACGTGGGCTCGATGTCCGGACCCATCACCGGGACCGCGAGCGCCACGGCCAGCGCCCCGGCGCCCGTGAGCGCGGCGGCGCCACTCGGGATGGCGCCCACGTGCGGGGACTCCGACCACCACAGCCACAACCACGCGATCGCGGTGCCCGCGAAGATCCACCAGGGCGGCATCTCCATCGCGATGACGCTGGGCACCACGAGCATCGTCGCCCAGAGCAGACCGAGCAGCGGGACCCGCCACACCTGCCGCGCCACCGCGTCGGCCAGCACGAAGATCACCAGGTAGGACACCGCCACGAGCAGGACCACCGGATCGGGCGGCACGATGGGCGCGACCTCCTCCACGATCACGGTGCGGGCCTCGCCCAGGAGGTCGAAGAGCTCGGCGATCGACGACGGGGTCGGCAGGCCGAGGATCGTGGTGCCGGGCGCGAACGTCCAGACGAGTCCGACCACCGCCGCCAGTGCGCCGGCGGGGGTCGCCCAGGTCGGCGCCCACATCCGGACCGTCGCCGTCACGGCCGCGACGGGCACGAGCAGCGACAGCACCACGATGACCCACCGGACACCCTCGAAGAGCGGCGCGAAGCCACCGAGCAGGATCACCGTGGCGGCCAGCACGACGAGCGTGTCGGTCAGCTCCTCCGTGCGCTCGCGCCTCATGACGACCCCACCCCGGTCGCGGCCAGCCAGGCCTGCTCGAGCCCGTCGCCTGCGTCGCGGGCGACGACGTGCCACCCAGCGGCCGCGAGGACGTCGCGTCCACCCTCGGTGGTCCCGCGGGCGACGAAGGCGATCGTGTCGCGCGACGGGACGGCGTCGAGGAGCCGGGCGGCGGACGTGGTGTCGAGCGATCCGGTCATCACGAACGTGGTCCGCTCGCGCGCGGGGATGACCAGCGGCGTCGAGTCGGTCTCGGCCAGCGCCAGCACCACGAGGGCGTCCTGCAGGCCGTGCCCCGATTCCAGCGACACGGACTGTGCGCCGGTCGCGAGGTCGACGTCGAAGCCGCGCGTGCCGTAGTGCGCGACGACCGAGGCGGCCGCCGAGATGCTCCACTCGAAGCCCGCCTGGTCGTGGACCCGCGGGTCGGCGTCGAGCACGACGAGCACGCTGGGGCGCAGCTCGGACTCCTCCTGCCGGACCATCGGCTCGCCGTGGTGCGCGGTCGCCTTCCAGTGCCAGCGCTTCAGCGCGTCGCCGGGCAGGTAGGGGCGCGCGATCACGTCGTCCTGGCCCAGTCCGGAGGTGGGGTGCAGCCGGGTGGCGCCGTCGGTGGCTCCTGCCGGGCCCACGCGGACGTCGAGCGGGCTGCGGCGGGGCAGGACGATGAAGCGGTCGCGGTCGCTGGTGCTCAGCGAGCGCTGCACGAGGCCGAACGCGTCGCCCACGATGACCGAGAAGGGACCGAGCTCGTGGCTGCCCCGACGGCGGCCCCGCACCTCGTACCCGACCGTGGCGTACGGGCCGTCGGTGACCGGGACCGTGCCCGTGGCCTCGCCCAGCACGGTGCTCGGGAGACGGTCGCGCCAGTGACCCGCCACGACCGGGACCCCGGAGCGCACGCCGACCCGGATCTCGACCTCCACGACCTCGTCGGGCTCGACGATCGCCGGCACCACGGTGCGCGTGAGGTCGAGACGGGGACGGGCCAGGAGCGCCAGGACGACCGCCACGGCCACGAGTCCGGCACACAGACCCGTGACGTACAGGAGGGCGGGGATGCCGGCGATGGCGGCCAGCAGGAGGCTCACCACCGCGGCCGCGATCAACGCGACGGAGCGTCCGGTGAGCCACATGGTCAGACCGGGACCCGGCGCAGGACGTCGGCCACGATCTCGTCCGAGCTCCCACCGCCGCGGAGGGGGACGAGGCGGTGGCTGAGCACCACCGGGGCGAGCTCGACGACGTCGTCGGGCAGGACGAACTCGCGGTCGCGGACCGCCGCGAGGGCCTTGGCCGCACGGACGAGCTGGAGCGTGGCGCGCGGGCTCGCACCGAGCCGCAGGTCGCCGGACTCGCGCGTGGCGCGGGCGAGGGCGACGACGTAGCGCTCGACGGACTCGGCCACGTGGATGCTTCGTGCGTGGGTGACCATCTGCTGGAGGTCGTCGACGAGGATCACCGGCTCGAGCAGCGCGGCGGGGTCCCTGACGTCACGGTCGCGCAGCATCGCCAGCTCGGCCTCGACGTCGGGGTAGCCCAGCGAGATGCGCGCCATGAACCGGTCGCGCTGCGCCTCCGGGAGGATGTACGTCCCCTCCATCTCGAAGGGGTTCTGAGTGGCCACGACCATGAACGGTGCGGGCAGCGGGTACGTGGTGCCGTCGACCGAGACCTGCCGCTCCTCCATCGCCTCGAGCAGCGCGGACTGGGTCTTCGGCGAGGCGCGGTTGATCTCGTCGCCGAGCACGATGTTCGCGAACACCGCTCCGGGCTTGAACTCGAACTCCGACCTGGCCTGGTTGAACACCGAGACGCCGGTGACGTCGGACGGCAGCAGGTCGGGCGTGAACTGGATGCGGCGCACCGACCCGTCGACCGACCTCGCCAGTGCGCGGGCGAGCGCCGTCTTGCCGACGCCGGGGACGTCCTCGATCAGCAGGTGGCCCTCCGCGAGCATCACCACGAGGGCGGTCTCGATCGCGTGCTCCTTGCCGTCGATCACCTTGGCGACGTTGTCGAGCACGGACTGAGCAGCCGCGGCGAAGTCCATGGCCTGATCCTAGGCATACCGAGCAATATCGGACACGCGAACGGAACGACCCGGCGATACCGTGACGCCATGCCCCGCCTGCTCGTCGTCCAGCACTGCCCCACCCCTCGACTGGCCGAGCTCGGCGACGCCGTGCTCGCCGGCGCGCGCGATGACGCGATCGAGGGAGTCGAGGTCGTCGTGCGGGCGGCCCTGGAGGCGACGGTCGAGGACGTGCTCTCCGCGGACGGCTACGTCCTCGGCACCTCGGCCAACCTGGGCTACATCTCGGGCGCGCTCAAGCACTTCTTCGACACCGTCTACAACGACGTGCGCGAGCCCACTGCGAAGCGGCCCTTCTCGTACTGGATCCGCGGCGGCTACGACACGATCGGCGCCGAGCGCGCCATGGAGTCGATCACCACGGGCCTGCAGTGGTCGCTCGCCGCGCCGCCCCTGGTCTTCACCGGCGACGTCGAGCCGCACCTGGAAGAGGCCACCGAGCTCGGCGGCACGCTCGCGGCGCTGCTCATGTGACCGGTGGTTGAGTAGCAGGCGAGGAACGAGCCGCATGTCGAAACCACCGGTCTCAGCGGCTCAGCCAGCCGCGCAGCCGCTCCAGCGGCCAGGTCGTGACGATGCGGTCGGGGTCGAGTCCGCGCGCCGCCGCGCGCTCGGCGCCGTGGTCGAGGAAGTCCAGCTGACCCGGCGCGTGAGCGTCGGTGTCGATCGAGAACAGGCAGCCGAGTTCGTTCGCCAGGTCGATGAGCTCGTCGGGCGGGTCCTGCCGCTCGGTGCGCGAGTTGATCTCGACGGCGACGCCGTGGTCGGCGCACGCGCGGAAGACCTGCTCGGCGTCGAACTGCGACTGCTTGCGCGTGCCGCGGGAGCCCTCGACGAGACGGCCGGTGCAGTGCCCCAGGACGTCGGTGTGCGGGTTCGATACGGCGGCCACCATCCGACGCGTCATCGCGGCGGAGTCCATCCGCAGCTTCGAGTGCACGCTCGCGACCACCACGTCGAGCCGTCCGAGGAGGTCGTCGTCCTGGTCGAGCCCGCCGTCGTCCAGGATGTCGACCTCGATGCCGGTCAGCAGGGTCACGCCGGGGTCGCTCACGTTCACGTCGGCGATGACCTCGAGCTGCACCTCCAGCCGCTCGCGGCTCAGCCCGTTCGCGACCGTGAGCCGCGGTGAGTGGTCGGTGATCGCCTGGTACTCCCGTCCACGCCAAGCGGCGGCGCGGGCCATCTCGTCGATCGGGCTGCCACCGTCGGACCAGTCGGTGTGGCTGTGCAGGTCGCCGCGCAGCAGCGCCCGCAGCTCGGCACCGCCCTCGGCAAGCGGCTCGGTGTTGCGCTCGCGGAGGTCGGCCAGGTACGCGGGGACCTCGCCCGCGAGCGACTGCTCCACGACCGTGATGGTGCGCGGGCCGAGGCCCTTCATCCGGGCGAGTGCGCCGGCACCGGCTCGCTCCGCGACGTCCTCGGCGGTCAGGTCGGCCAGCGCGGCGGCGGCCTTCCTGAACGCCTCGACCCGGTAGCTGGACGCGCGCTCGCGCTCCAACCAGAACGCGGTCTCGCGCAGCGCCTCGACGGGGTCCACTCCCCCATCGTGCAAGAGATGGGCTCGGGTCACCAGACCAGGGAGGCGGCGATGACGAACATGACCAGGCCGATCAGCAGGTCGAGCACCTGCCACGCGCGCGGCCGGGCCAGCAACGGCGCCAATCGAGTTGCCCCGAAGCCCAGCGCGGAGAACCACGCGACGCTGCCCACCGAGGCACCCGCCCCGAACCACCAGCGACCCACCGGACCGTGCGTCTGCGCGATCGAGCCGAGCAGCACCACGGTGTCGAGGTAGACGTGCGGGTTGAGCCAGGTGAGCGCCAGCGCCTGCAGCGCGATCGTGCGGACCGTGCCGGCCGCCCGTCCGGTGGCCTCGAGCTGCTCGGGCCGGAACGCGCGGCGGATCGAGCCGATGCCGTACCAGACCAGGAAGGCGACGCCGAGCCACGTGACGACGTCGATCACCCAGCCGGCACGGTCGACGATCGCGCCGATGCCGGCGACTCCCGCCAGGATCAGCACGAGATCGGAGACCGCGCAGATGGCGACCACGACCGCCACGTGGGCACGCCGGATCCCCTGCCGGAGGACGAAGGCGTTCTGCGCGCCGATCACGACGATGAGGGACAGGCCGGTCACCATGCCGGTCAGGAAGGGGTTCACCACCCTTCGACCGTAGGTTCGGCGTTCGATGAAGTCCAACGAATGTTTCTGCACAGCGTGAAGGAATGCTTAACTGGCACGGTGGACCTCTCCCCCGCCCAGCTCGCCGCTCTGGTCGCGATCGCCGACACCGGCTCGTTCGAGGCCGCCGCCGCGCGGCTCCACGTGACGCCGAGCGCGATCAGCCAGCGGATCCGTGCCCTCGAGAGCTCGGTCGGACGAGTGCTGGTGGGCCGCGGCACGCCCTGCGTGCCCACCGACGCCGGAGCGGACCTCGTCCGCCTCGGCCGCCAGCTCGAGCTGGTCTTCGCCGAGGCGTGGGACGAGGGCCCCACCGACCTCGCCCTGGCCGTGAACGCCGACTCGCTGGCCACGTGGTTCCGGCCCGTGCTTTCGGAGGTGGCCACGTGGGAGGGCGTCGCGCTGCGCCTGCGCGTGGAGGACGAGGGCCACAGTCACGACCTGCTGCGTCGCGGCGAGGTGGTGGCCGCGGTGACCAGCGACCCGTCCCCGGTCCAGGGCTGCTCGGTCACCCCGCTCGGCGCGATGCGCTACCTCCCGGTCGCTCATCCGCGCCTGCTCGGGCCCGGCGGACGTCCCGACTGGTCGGCCATGCCGATGGTGGTGTTCAACGCCAAGGACCGCCTCCAGCACGAGCAGCTGCGCCGGCACACCGACACCGATCCGGCGGTCGTCCACGAGGTCCCCTCGTCCGACGACTTCCGCGCAGCCGTCGAGGCCGGGCTCGGCTGGGGCCTGCTGCCCGAGACGCAGGCCCGAGCCGCCCTCGACGACGCCCGGCTCGTCCGGCTCGGCCGCTCGGTGACCCGGGTGGCGCTCTACTGGCAGCGCTGGAAGCTGGACTCCCCGCTGCTCGACCGGCTCAGCGGGACACTGCAGACACACGCTCCTCGGTGACGGCGAAGTCGGCGGCTCCCGCGGCCAGTGCAGCGAGAAAGTCCGTGGCGTCGGGCTCGGCCGCCACGCTTCGGCGCCACTTCCAGCGCGCCGTCGGGGTCTCCCCGACCGCCTACCGCGCGACCTTCCGCGTGGCGTGACGCCTCTGGAGGACCGCGTCTCGCCATGCGGGAATATCAGTCTGATTCAGCCGTAGTTCGAACGCACGTACTACGCTTTCGTCATGTTCAGGGCCCGGACCGACGACGAGGCGTTCGCTGACGTTCGTCGCGAGCAGGCACGAGCCGAGTACGCCACGTGGAATCTCGTCCTGAACCACTTCGAGCGGGCGACGAAGCTGGTGGACGCCGCCGATCAGGCACCGGTCTCCAAGCATCACGGCCGCAGCGCAGTGGTGCTCGACATGGCGCAGCAGCTTGCCATCTCGGAGCAGCGCACGTGGGGCATCCTCCACGAGGCGCGCACCCTCCGCGATCGCACGCCGCGCGTCTGGGCCACGTTCCGCGTCGGACGCATCGATGCTGCGAAGGCCGGCACGATCGCCGCCCTCGTCGAGAAGCTCCGCACGCCCGAGGCCGTCGCGGCGGTCGACCACGCGGCCGTCGAGTACGCAGAGTTTCACACGGTCGGCGAGCTGCGGTCGTGGCTCCGGCGCCTCCGTGCCCGGCTCGAGCCCGAGCAGGTGGAGACCGAGGCCGCTCGCGCCACCGAGGAGCGCCGCGTCAACGTCGTCCATCTCGACGACGGCACGTCATGGCTGAACGCGCTCCTGCCCACCGGAGTCGCCGTGGCGGTCGCCGACCGTCTGACGCGCGCCGCGCGGGCTCTCCCGGCCATCGACGGTGAGACGGGCGAGCGCGACCGTCGCACGCGCGACCAGAAGCAGGCCGACCTGCTCGCGCACTGGCTCACCTCCTGCACCGGCACCGAGACCGAGATCCACGCCGAGATCGCGATCAGCATCGCCGCCACCGACCTCATCGGGCTCACCGACGGACCTGGCCTCACGCTGGACGGCGAGCCGGTGAGCAGCGAGTGGGTCCGCGAGCTCGCCCAGTCCGAGCACACGGAGTTCCGGCGTCTCGTCCTCGATCCGGTCGGACGGGTGATGGACACGACGGTCCTGGCGTACCGGCCACCGCAGTCACTGAGGGAGGCGTTGCGGTGGCGCGACGGCAGCTGCCGGGTGGCCGGCTGCCGGACCCCGGCGCGCAGCACCGACCTCGATCACGAGCTCGCGTACGACCGCGGCGGCACCACGTCGGCGGACAACCTGCGCTGCCTGTGCCGACGGCACCACAACATGAAGTCCCACGGACACCTCGACGACCGGCACCTCGACCGGGCGATGGAGCACGTCGAGCGCTACCGCGTGGCCTAGAAGCCGAGCTTGCGCAGCTGGCGCGGGTCGCGCTGCCAGTCCTTGGCGACCTTCACGTGAAGGTCCAGGTGCACCGGCGTGCCCAGCAGGCGCTCGATCTGGCCGCGCGAGTCGATGCCGATCTGCTTGAGCCGCGAGCCCTTCTTGCCGATGATGATGCCCTTCTGACTGTCGCGCTCCACGTAGACGTTGGCGCGCACGTCGAGCAGCGGCTTCTCGGCGGGCCGGTCCTCGCGGGGCACGACCTCCTCGACCACCACGGCCAGCGAGTGCGGCAGCTCGTCGTGCACGCCCTCGAGCGCGGCCTCGCGGATGATCTCCGCGATCAGCGTCTCCTCGGGCTCGTCGGTGAGCTGACCCTCGGGGTACAGCGGCGGTCCGGCCGGCAGGGTGTCGATCAGCAGCGAGGCCAGCAGGTCGACCTGCTCACCCGCCACGGCCGAGACGGGCACGACCTCGCGCCATGTCAGCCCGGCCTCCTCGCCGGCGGCGGCGATGTCCATGAGGTGCTCGGCCAGGCGGGCCGGGGTCACGAGGTCGGTCTTGGTCGCGATCGCGAACACCGGCTTGCGGCGCAGGGCCGCGATCTCCTTGATGAGGTACCGGTCGCCCGGGCCGATCTTCTCGTTCGCCGGCAGGCACATGCCCACCGTGTCGACCTCGGCCCACGTGGTGCGGACCAGGTCGTTGAGGCGCTGACCCAGCAGCGTGCGCGGCTTGTGCAGGCCCGGTGTGTCGACGAGGACGAGTTGGGCGTCGTCGCGGTGGACGAGGCCGCGAATGACGTGGCGGGTGGTCTGGGGGCGCGAGGAGGTGATCGCCACCTTGCCGCCCACGAGCGCGTTGGTCAGCGTGGACTTGCCGGCGTTGGGACGGCCGACGAAGCAGGCGAAGCCCGAGCGGAATCCCTCGGGGGCGCTCATGTGGACAGCACCGTGTCGACGGCACCGGCCGGGTCGGCGACCACCACGGTGACGCCCGCGCCGCCGAACTCGATCACCGAGTCGAGGCCGACCGGGACGTCGCCCTCGGTCACCAGCGCGGCCGCCTCGAGGCCCTTGGCCCCGGACGAGACCGCCATCGCGACGGCCAGGTCGAGGGCCGAGACGCGCAGCGTGTCGAGGTGGACCGTGGCCGACGTGTACGTGCGCCCGTCGAGGTCTCGCACGGCAGCGCCCTGCGCCACGCCGAGACGGGCACGAGAGGTCCGGGCGAGCGTCACGAGCTTGGCGTCCTCGGGGGTCAGGTCCATGCGACGAATGTACCGGCCGGGCTCAGGCGTCGGCCGTGACGTCCAGCGGCTCGACCCGCGAGACGACGACGCGGCCGATGCGGTTGCGGCGGCCTTGCGGGGCCTGTGCCTCGAGGCGCAGGCCGTCGACCTCGACGACGGAGCCCGGGATCGGGACGGTGCCGAGGTGCTTGGCCATGAGGCCGCCCACGGAGTCGACGTCCTCGTCCTCCACGGGGATGCCGAAGAGCTCCTCGAGGTCGTCGACGTCGAAGCGTGCGCTGACTCGCCAGGCGCCGTCGGAGAGCTGCTCGCGCTCGTCGGGCTCGTCGTCGTACTCGTCGGTGATCTCGCCGACGATCTCCTCGAGGATGTCCTCGATCGTCACCATGCCGGCGGTGCCGCCGAACTCGTCGATGACGATCGCCACGTGCGTGCGCTGCGCCTGCATCTCGCGCAGCAGGTCGTCGGCGTGCTTCGTGTCGGGCACGTAGACGCAGGGGCGGCAGATCGACTCGACCTTCTCGGTGGTCTCGGCCGCGTGGTTGTCGAAGACACGCTTGGTGATGTCCTTCAGGTACGCCATGCCGATGACGTCGTCCAGGTTCTCGCCGATGACCGGGATGCGGGAGTAGCCGCTGCGCAGGCCCAGCGACATCGCCTGGCGCAGCGTCTTGTGCCGCTCGATGTAGACCAGGTCGGGGCGCGGCACCATCACCTCGCGCACGATCGTGTCGCCGAGCTCGAACACCGACTGGATCATCTTCGACTCGTCGGACTCGATGACCGAGCTGGCGGCGGCGAGGTCGACCAGCTCGCGCACCTCGACCTCGGACGCGAACGGTCCCTCGGCGAAGCCGCGGCCGGGGGTCAGGGCGTTGCCCAGGAAGATCAGGAGGCGCGGCACGGGGCCGAGCAGCACGGTCAGCCAGATGACGGGCGCGGCGGACGCGACGGCGATGCTCTCGGAGTGCTGACGGCCGAGGGTGCGCGGACCGACGCCGATCACGACGAACGACACGACCGACATGACACCGGCCGCGATGAGCACGTTCTGCCAGTAGCCGGCGACCTCGTCGGCCACGATCGCCGCGACCAGCACGATGCCGGTGGTCTCGGCGACGATGCGCAGCAGCAGGACGGAGTTCAAGTACGGCGCGGGGTCCTCGAGGATCCTCACGAGCCGCTTGGCGCCGCCGACGCCGGCCTCGGTCAGCTCGTCGGCGCGCGCCTTGGAGAAGGTGGAGATGGCGGCTTCCACGGCGACGAGCACACCCGCCAGCACGACCAGGAAGACCGCCAGGAGTATGGCTGGGCCACTCATGCGGGAATCACTGCTCCCGCAGGGCCGGGTCGGCCCACTCGAGCAGCAGCCGGCCCTGGATGCCGAACATCTCGGCGTGCTCCTCGGGCTCGGCGTGGTCGTAGCCCAGCAGGTGCAGGATGCCGTGGACGGTGAGCAGCGCCATCTCGTCGTCGCGCTCGTGGCCGGCGGCGGGAGCCTGCTGCTCGGCGACCTGCGGGCACAGGGCGATGTCGCCGAGGTAGCCCGCGTCGAGCTCCTCGTCCTCGCGGCCCGGAGTCAGCTCGTCCATCGGGAACGACAGCACGTCGGTGGGTCCCTGCTTGCCCATCCACTCGCGGTTCAGGACGGAGATGGTGTCGACGTCGACGAGCCGCAGCGTCATCTCGGTCTGGGGGTGCAGCCGCATCCGCCGCATCACGAAGCGGCACAGCGAGGTGAGCGAGGCGACGTCGACGTCGACCCCGGACTCATTGAGGACGTCGACGGTCATGCGCTCCCCCGGCGACCTCGGAGCGAGCGCGCCCGTTCGCCTCGTAGTCGTCGTACGCAGCCACGATGCGGCCCACCAGCTTGTGGCGGACGACGTCGTGGCTGGTCAGGCGGCTGAAGTGCACGTCGCGGACCTCGTCGAGGATCTGCTGCACGACCCGCAGGCCGCTGGTGGCGCCGCCGGGCAGGTCGACCTGGGTGACGTCGCCCGTGACCACCATCTTCGAGCCGAAGCCGAGACGGGTGAGGAACATCTTCATCTGCTCGGCGGTGGTGTTCTGCGCCTCGTCGAGGATGATGAACGCGTCGTTGAGCGTGCGGCCGCGCATGTACGCCAGCGGCGCCACCTCGATGACGCCCGACGTCAGCAGCTTCGGGATCGACTCGGGGTCGAGCATGTCGTGCAGCGCGTCGTACAGCGGGCGCAGGTACGGGTCGATCTTCTCGCTGAGGGTGCCCGGCAGGTAGCCGAGCCGCTCGCCGGCCTCGACGGCGGGGCGGGTCAGGATGATCCGCGTGACCTCCTTGGCCTGGAGGGCCTGGACGGCCTTGGCCATCGCGAGGTAGGTCTTGCCGGTGCCGGCGGGACCGATGCCGAACACGATCGTGTGCTCGTCGATCGCGTCGACGTACTTCTTCTGGTTGAGCGTCTTGGGCCGGATCGTGCGCCCGCGGCTGGACAGGATGTTGAGGCTCAGCACGTCGGCCGGGCGCTCCTGCGTCTCGGTGCGGAGCATGCCGATGCTGCGCTCCACGGTCTCGCCGCTGAGCGCCTGACCCGTGCGCAGGATCGTCACGAGCTCGTCGAGGAGTCGCTCGACCAGGGCGGCCTCGGAGGGCTCGCCCGTGATCGTGACCTCGTTCCCGCGCGCATGGATCTTCGCCTCGAAGGCGGACTCCATGAGGCGCAGGAACTCGTCGGCGGGCCCGAACAGGGAGACCAGGGGCACGGACGCGGGAATCGTCACCGTGTGTCGTGGCTGTGCAGTGTCGTCAGTCATACCCCTCCAGCGTAGCGTCAGGCCAGGAACAGCTTCGAGACGTCGACGCCGGCCAGCACGTGCACGTGTGCGTGGAAGACGGTCTGTCCCGCATTCGCCCCAGTGTTGAACACCAGGTTGTAGTCCTCGTACCCCTCCTGCGAGGCCACCACACGCGTCTGGGCCAGCAGCTCGGCCGCGACGGCCGGCTCCGCCGACGCGAGGGAGGCCGCGTCGCGCTCGTGCACCTTGGGCACGACGAGCACGTGCACCGGCGCCTTCGGGTTGATGTCCCGGAACGCGATCGTGTGCTCGGACTCGGCGACGACGTCGGCCGGGATCTCGCCCGCGACGATCTTGCAGAAGATGCAGTCAGCAGCCATGCGCCGACTCTAGCGACCGGCTCACTTGAAGGCGTCGCGGATGCGGCCGAAGACGCCGGAGCGCGAGTTGTGGCCCACGACCGGGTCGACGTGCTCCTCGCCGCGCGACGCGGCGAGCCTCTCGAGCAGCTCGCGCTGCTCGGCGTCGAGGTCGCGCGGGGTCTCCACCACGACGTGCACGGTGAGGTCGCCGCGGCCCGACCCGCGCAGGCGCGGGACGCCGAAGCCACGGGCCACCACGGTCTCTCCCGACTGGGTGCCCGGCGGCACCTCGATCGGGACGGAGCGCTCGGCGTCGTCGACCTCGTCGCGCTCCGCGTCGAGGGTGGGAAGGTCGATCCGGGTGCCCAGCGCCGCCGCGGTCATCGGGACCGTGATCTGGCACGCGAGGGCGTCGCCCTGGCGCGTGAAGACGGGGTGGCGGGCCACCTTGACCTCGATGTAGAGGTCGCCGGCCGGGCCACCGCCCGCGCCGACCTCACCCTCGCCGGCGAGCTGGATCCGGTTGCCGTCGTCGACGCCGGCGGGCACGTTGACCTGCAGGCTGCGGCGCGAGCGGACGCGGCCCTCGCCGTTGCACTCGCGGCAGGGGTCGGGAATGACCGTGCCGTAGCCGTGGCACGTGGGGCACGGACGCGAGGTGCGGATGTCGCCGAGCAGCGAGCGCTGGACGTGGTGGACGTTGCCGTGGCCGTGGCAGGTGCCGCACGTGACCGGCTCGGAACCCTCGTTCGCGCCGGTGCCGTCGCAGACCTCACAGGTCACCGCGGTGTCGACCTTGATCTCGCGGCTGACGCCGAACGCGGCCTCCGCGAGGGAGATCGACAGGCGCAGCAGCGCATCCTGGCCGCGCTGCACGCGCGGGCGCGGACCGCGCGAGGACGTCTGACCGAAGAACGCGTCCATGATGTCGTCGAAGCTGAAGCCCTGGCCGAAGCCGCCGCCCATGCCGCCACCGCCGGACAGCGGGTCGCCGCCGCGGTCGTAGACGGCGCGCTTCTGCGGGTCGGACAGCACCTCGTAGGCGGTGGTGACCTCCTTGAAGCGCTCGGACGCGTCGGGGGCGTCGTTGACGTCCGGGTGCAACTGGCGGGCCAGCCGGCGGTACGCCTTCTTCAGCTCCTCCGGGGTCGCCTCGCGGGACACGCCCAGCAGTTCGTAGTAGTCCAAGGTCTCTTTCTCTCTCGCAATTCCTGGGGTGGATCGCTCAGCCGTCGGCGAGGATCCGCCCGACGTAGCGGGCGACGGCGCCGACGGCGGCCATCGTGGCGGGGTAGTCCATGCGCGTCGGTCCCATGGTGCCCAGTTGGGCGAAGCTCTCGCCGTCGGGTCCGTAGTTGCTGGACACGACGGCCGTGCCCGACAGGTCGTCGCGGCCCGTCTCGCGCCCGATCCGCACGTGCGGTCCGACCGTGGCCTCACCGAGCAGGTGCAGCAGCACGACCTGCTCCTCCATCGCCTCCAGCACGGGACGGATCGCGGTGTCGAAGTCAGCGCCGAAGCGCGCGAGGTTCGCCGTGCCGCCGACCGCCACGCGCTCGTCGGAGCGCTCGTTGGAGAACGTGTTCGCCAGGGTCGTGACGATCGAGGTGACGACCGGGCGGTCGTCGGTGGCGAACGTGTCGATCAGCTCGGCCAGCCGCAGCGAGGCCTCGGGCAGCCGCTCGCCCAGCGTGGCGCGGACGATGCGCGACTTGAGGTCGCTCAGCAGGCCCTCGCCGGGGGTCTGCGCGAGCTCGACGATGCGCTGCTCGACGCGGCCGCTGCTGGTGATCACGACGATCAGCACGCGCGAGCCCTCGAGCGCGACGAGCTCCACGTGACGGACGGTGGAGCGCGTGAGCGACGGGTACTGGACGATCGCGACCTGGTTCGTCAGCTGCGCGAGGATCTTCACGCTGCGCATGACGATGTCGTCGACGTCGATGGCGCCCGAGAGGAACGTCTCGATGGCGCGGCGCTCGGCGACCGAGAGCGCCTTGACCTCGGCCAGCCGGTCGACGAACATCCGGTAGCCCTTGTCGGTGGGGATCCGGCCGGCGCTGGTGTGCGGCGCCGTGAGGTAGCCCTCGTCCTCGAGGGCCGCCATGTCGTTGCGGATCGTGGCCGACGAGACGCCGAGGCGGTGACGCTCGACGAGCGCCTTGGAGCCGACGGGCTCCTGGGTGGCGACGTAGTCCTCGACGATGGCTCGCAGGACGTTGAGCCGACGGTCCTCGATCACGCTGTCACCTCCCACGCTGCTGGCACTCGAACCTGACCAGTGCCAGTCTACCGAGGTCGTCGAGGGCGGTGCGCCTGCGCGGAGGCCGCCGGGCGGCATGGCAACCTGTCGGGGTGAGTGAGGTCTCCGTACGCCCCGACGGCGCGATCGAGGTCGCCGACGGCGGCCAGGTGCTCGTGTACACCCCCTACGCCGTGACGGCCCCCGACGGGACCACCGTCGCGCACGAGTCGCGCGGCGGGACGATGGCCGCGGTCTGGGCGAGCGCCGTGGGCGAGGCCTTCGTCGAGGTCAGCCACCTCGGCCACGGCCCGGAGGGCGGCGAGCTGGTCATGGTGGTCACCCGGCCCGGCCACTCCCCCGACGTCGCGCTGGGCGCACTCGTCACCGACGAGATCCCCGCCACCGTGCCCGAGAGCTGGCCCGCGGCGGTCGACCTGGCGATCGGGCTGATCGTGCACGACACCCTCGACAGCGGCACCAAGGACGACGTCGAGGACTTCCACCAGCGACTCCTGGGAGTGTGGTTCGGCCATGGCTGACCGCTACGGCTCCGACGTCCTCTCCGGCGACTGGCGCCGGCCCGCCCGCGGCCGCTCCACCGAGGTGGCCGCCGACACCGGCCTCGTCGTGGAGGAGGCCTCCACGGGCTTCGTCGGCGAGATCATGCGCGTCGAGCGCGACCTCGGCACGGTCCAGCTCGAGGACCGGCGCCTGCGACGCAAGGTCTTCCCGCTCGGCCCCGGCTTCCTCCTGGAGGGCAAGCCGGTCGTGCTGGTCGCCCCCACGCCGAAGGGGAAGGCCGCGCCCACCCGCACCGCCTCGGGCTCGCGGATCGCCGCCGACACCCGGGCGAAGGTCGCGCTGCCCAGCCGGATCTACGTCGAGGGCCGCCACGACGCCGAGCTCGTCGAGAAGGTCTGGGGCGACGACCTGCGCGCCGAGGGCGTGGCTGTGGAGTACCTCAACGGCATCGACGACCTGGCGGCGATCGTCCGCGACTTCTCCCCCGGTCCGAAGCGCCGGCTCGGCGTGCTCGTCGACCACCTGGTGCCCGGCTCGAAGGAGCAGCGTCTCGCCGACGAGGTCGCGCACGTGCCGCACCTGCTCGTGGTCGGGCACCCCTACGTCGACGTCTGGCAGTCGATCAAGCCGCAGCGGCTCGGCATGGACGCCTGGCCGACGATCCCGCGGAGCATCGAGTGGAAGCGCGGCATCTGCGCCCACCTGGGCTGGCCGCACGACGACCAGGCCGACATCGCGCGGGCCTGGAAGGCGATCCTCGGCCGGGTCGACTCCTGGACCGACCTCGAGCCCGCGTTCCTGGGCCGGGTCGAGGAGCTCATCGACTTCGTCACCTCGCCCTGAGCAGCTGCAGCTTCCACAGCCCCACGGAGAGCAGCCCCAGCACGAGCGGCCCCGCGATCGTGATCGTGCGCCAGATCACGAAGCCCGCCACGAGCTCGGCCTCGTCCGCGCCGGCCTCGATCGCCAGCAGGGTCGCGACGACGACCGCGTCGAGGATGCCGAGCCCCGAGAAGGGGAACAGCGTCAGCGGGTAGGCGACGAGGAAGGCCACGAGCACCTCGATGGCGGGAACCTCCGACGTGGTGACCCCGACGAACCGCAGCGACGCGACGATCAGCGTCGCATCGACGACGACCATCGCCACGAGGGCGAGTACCGAGCGCGGCAGTGCCCACGGGACGCGGTCGACGACGCGCCCGCGGAAGTCCGCCGCCCAGGCAGCCCACGCCTCGGGGTCGACCCCGTGGCGCATCCGTCCGACGAACCGTGCCAGCCGGCGGGCGAAACCCACCGTGAACGCCTCGCCGCGGAACGCCAGCCACACGACGGCCAGGAGTGCGGCACTCACCGAACCGCTCAGGACGGCGGGGACGAACTCGCCGAGGTAGAACGTGCCGAGGCCGAGCATCAGCGCGATCCCCAGCAGCGGCGCGCCGAATCGCACCACGTAGAACGTCACGGTGTTCATGACGGTGCCGGCCAGGCCCGCCGGCGCCGGGATCCCCCAGGACCCGAACATCGCCAGCCGCAGCACGACGTCGGAGGGCGGAGGGGCGACCGTGGTCATCAGGATGGCCGCCTGGTCGTTCTGCATGGCCCTGATCGGCGGACACCCCGGGATGAACAGGGCGAGCGGCAGGGCATTGAGGAACTGGCGCACCAGCAGCCCGATCACGAGGACGGCGAACTGCCACGGCGCGAGCTGGGCGATCGCGGTGCGGACCTGCTCCCAGTCGATGTCGCCCAGCAGCCCGCGGATCACCACGACGATGACCGTCAGCAGGACCGCGACCAGGCCGAGCCGCACCCAGCGTCGGCGCGCTCCTGACTCCTCAGGCATCGAGCGGGTCGCGGATGATCGGGCACGTCATGCAGTGCCCGCCCCCGCGGCCGCGGCCGAGCTCGGCTCCGACGATCTCGATCACCTCGATGCCGGCCTTGCGCAGCAGCGAGTTCGTGTGGGTGTTGCGGTCGTAGGCGATGACGACGCCCGGCTCGAGCGCGACGAGGTTGTTGCCGCTGTCCCACTGCTGGCGCTCGGTGTCGTACTCGCTGCCGCCGGTCTCGACGATCTGGAACTTCTCGACCCCGAGCGCCTCGGCGACGACGTCCACGAACAGCGCGTCCTCGTGGTCGATGACCTCGATGCCGGGCAGTCCCTCGCCGGGCAGGATCGTGAACGCGTGGATTGTGTTGACGATCTCGGGGTAGATCGTGACGACGTCGCGGTCGGCGAACGTGAAGACGGTGTCGAGGTGCATGGCGGCGCGCAGCTTCGGCATGCCGGCGACGATGACCTTCTCGGCCGCACCCTGGTCGAACAGGGCCTTCGCCAGCTGGGTGATGCCCTGGCGCGACGAGCGCTCGCTCATCCCGACCAGCACGACGCCGTTGCCCGGGACGAGCACGTCACCGCCCTCGACCGTGGCGGTCCCCCAGTTCTCCTCGGGGTCGCCCCACCAGACCTTCGACCCGGCGAACTCGGGGTGGAACTCGTAGATGGCCTTCATCAGGAGCGTCTCGTCCTTGCGGGCCGCCCAGTACAGCGGGTTCAGCGTCAGGCCGCCGTGTACCCAGCACGTGGTGTCGCGCGTGTACAGCGTGTTCGGCAGCGGAGGCATGAGGTACTCGTGGCCGCCGTGCGCCTCGCGGACGAGGGCGCGGTAGCCCGGCGCCAGCTCGCGCGGGAGGTCACGGGTGGACAGGCCGCCGATGAGGAACTTCGTCAGCTCGTCGGCCGGCAGCTCGTCGAGGTAGCCGCGGGTCTCCTCCACGAGGCCGATGCCGACCTCGTTCGCCACGATCTTGCGGTCGAGCAGCCAGGCTCGCGCGGTGCGGTCGGCCATCGTCGCGGAGAGCACGTCGTGCAGCTCGACCACGTCGATCTCGCGCTCGCGCATCTTGTCGACGAAGTCCAGGTGGTCGCGCTGGGCGTTCTGCACCCACAGGACGTCGTCGAACAGCAGGTCGTCGCAGTTCGAGGGCGTCAGCCGCTCGTGCGCCAGTCCGGGCGCGCAGACGAGCACCTTGCGGAGGCGGCCGACTTCGGAGTGGACGCCGTAGGCGTCGGAGGGCTGCGTCATGAGACTCCTTCGGGACGTGGGATCACACGGTGATCCCGCCGGTGAGCAGTTGGTAGAGGGCGACCACCGCACCGATGGCGATGACCACGAACAACGCCAGCTCGGCCGGGGTGAACACCCGCAGGCGGCGCTCGCGGCGCGCGACGACGAACAGCACCGCGGCGGGCGCGTAGACCAGGCACGAGAGCAGCAGGAACTCCAGCCCCGCCGCGATGAACAGGAAGATCGCGTACGCGGAGGCGACGGCGGCGAACACCAGGTGCTTGCGCCGCTCGGCGGAGTCCTCCGCCTCGTACGTCTCGCCGCTCAGTGCGAGCTTCAGCGCGTACGCCGCCGCCAGCAGGTAGGGCACGAGCGCGAGACTCGTGGTGAGGTCCAGCATGAAGTCCAACGAGTCCTCGATGAACAGCGTCAGGGCCAGCAGCACCTGAACGCCGATCGACGTCGCGACCAGCGCGGCGATGGGGGTGCCCGCAGCGTTCTCCCGACCGAGGAACCTGGGCATGTCGTCGCTGCGGGCCGGGATGAACACGACCTCCGCCGCCATCAGCGTCCACGCCAGGTAGGCACCGAGAACCGACACGATGACGCCGATGCTGATGAACCACTTGCCCCACGGGCCGACGGCCTGCTCGAACAGCCCGATCATCGACGGCTGAGGGGTCCCCACGATCTCTGCCTGGCTGAAGGCGCCGTAGGAGACCATGGTCACGAGCGAGAAGATCGCGAGGACGCTGAGGAACCCCAGCACCGTCGCGCGGCCGACGTCCTCGCGTCGCTGCGCGTAGCGGGAGTAGACGCTGGCGCCCTCGATCCCGATGAACACGAAGGTCGTGATGATCATCGTGTTCTTGACCTGCTCGGTGAGGGTGCCCAGATCGTCGTAGGCGAAGAAGTTGTCGCTGAAGACGCCTGCGTCGAACTGGAAGCCCAGCACGACGATGAACGTCAGGATCGGGATGACCTTGCAGATCGTGACGATCCGGTTGATGACCGCCGCGTCACGCACGCCCCGGGCGATGAGGTAGTGGAACACCCACACGCCCATGGTCGACACCGCCACGGCCAGCAGCGTGTCGCCCTCCCCGAACTCGGGGAAGAAGAAGCCGATCGTCGCCGTGATGAAGATCCAGTAGAACGCGTTGCCCGCCATCGTGCTGGCCCAGAAGCCCACGGCGGAGTTGAAGCCGGCGTAGTCCCCGAAGCCCGCCTTGGCGTAGATGAACACGCCGGAGTCCAGCTCGGGCTTGCGGATCGCGAGGGTCTGGAAGCAGAACGCGAGCATGAGCATCCCGGTGCCGGCGACGGTCCACGCGATCAGCGCACCGGCGACGCCGGTGGCCGTGCCGAAGCGGGCCGGGAGCCCAAAGACGCCGGCGCCCACCATGGACCCGATGACCATGGCCGTGAGGACCGGGCGGCTGACCTTGCCGGTCGACCCGCCCTGGGCGGTGGTGACCTCCGTGTCCCCCATGCGCTGAACGTAGCGCAGTGCGACGTCCGCCGAACAGGTCTCACGCGCCGCCGACGGCCTCCAGGACCACGCGGTCGGCCATCAGCCGACCTGAACGTGTGAGCACGACGCGGTCCCCGAGCGGCTCGAGCCAGCCCGCCTCGATGAAGCGGTCGACGTCGCCCAGCAGGGCCGGCTCGATCCCTTCGGCCAGCCGGATGCGCAGCATCACGTCCTCGAGGTGTCGGGCCTGTGCATCGGGCCGCTCGCCGTCGGCGCGCGGCGAGTTCCCCGCGGCGAGGCGCTGGGCGTAGGCGGCGGGGTGCTTGACGTTCCACCAGCGCTCGCCGTCGACGAAGGAGTGGGCGCCCGGGCCGACGCCCCACCACTCGCCGCCGTTCCAGTAGCCCACGTTGTGACGGCACTGCGCCGCCTCGTCGCGAGCCCAGTTCGACAGCTCGTACCAGCTCAGGCCGGCCGCCTCGAGCAGGTCGTCGGCGAGCAGGTACTTGTCGGCGGTCTCGTCGTCGTCGGGCATGACCACCTCGCCGCGGCGCACCTTGCGCGCGAACGCGGTGCCGGCCTCGACGATCAGGGCGTAGGCGCTGATGTGGTCGGGCTCCATCTCCAGGGCCGACTCGACGGTGTGGCGCCAGTCGTCCATCGACTCCGACGGCGTGCCGTAGATCAGGTCGAGGCTGACCTGCTCGAAGCCGGCCTCGCGGGCCCACGCCACGGCCTGCGGGACGCGCTCGGGATCGTGGGTGCGGTCGAGCACCGAGAGCACGTGCCGCACGGCCGACTGCATGCCGAAGGAGATCCGGGTGAACCCGCCCTCGCGCAGCTCGGCCAACGACTGCGGAGAGACGCTGTCGGGGTTGGCCTCGGTGGTGACCTCGGCGCCCGGTGCGAGCCCGAGGCGGTCGTCGACGGAGCGCAGGAAGCGCACGAGGTCGCCCGCGGCCACCTGCGACGGCGTGCCGCCGCCCACGAACACCGTGTCCACGGTGCGCTCGGGCACGAGGGCCAGCTCGCTCAGCGCCGCCTCGATGTAGGTCGACCGGGAGGCGCCGACGACGTCCGGCCCGCCGAGCTCGTCGGCGGTGTACGTGTTGAAGTCGCAGTAGCCGCACCGCACGGAGCAGAACGGCACGTGCAGGTAGATGCCGAACGCCACGTCCCCAGCGTACGGGGCGGCCCCGCGGTCAGGCCCCGGCGTAGAACCCGTCGAGGACGTCGGAGTAGCGGTCCTCCACGACGCGCCGCTTCACTTTCATGCTCGGCGTGATCTCGCCGGACTCGATCGACAGGTCATGGTCCAGCACGGCCCACTTCTTGATCGTCTCCCACGGGTTGAGCTTGGCGTTGAGCTCCTCGATGTCCTGCGCGATCTGCTGCTGGATCCCCGGCGAGGAGACGATCTCCTGGTAGGACTTGCCCTCCATGCCGTGGTTCGCGGCCCAGGCGTCGACCGCGTCGGGGTCGAGCGTGATGAGCGCCGAGCAGAACTTGCGGTCGTTGCCGTGGACCACCATTTGGCTGGCCAGCGGGCAGACCGCCTTGAACGCGCCCTCGATGTGCGACGGCGCGACGTACTTGCCGCCCGACGTCTTGAACAGGTCCTTCTTGCGGTCGGTGATCCGCAGGTAGCCGTCGGCGTCGAACTCGCCGATGTCGCCCGTCGCGAGCCAGCCGTCGTCGACCAGCGCGGACGCGGACTCGGAGTCCAGGTTGTGGTAGCCACGCATGACGCCGGGGCCCTTGATGAGGATCTCGCCGTCGGTCGCGATCTTGACCTCGGTACCCGGGAAGGGTCGACCGACGGTGCCGATGCGGTAGTCGTCGGGGTGGCCGACGACGGCACCGGCCGAGGTCTCGGTGAGGCCGTAGCCCTCGAGCACGAGGATGCCCGCGGCGTGGAACCACTCGGCGATGTCGGTGGACAGCGCCGCGGCCCCGGAGATGAAGAAGCGGACCCGGCCGCCGAAGCGGTCGCGGACCTTGGAGAAGACCAGCTTGTCGGCGAGGGCGTGCTGCGCCTTGAGCGGCAGCGGCACGGGCTTGCCGGCCCGCTCGAGGCGCGACTTCTGCAGGCCGACGCGCTCGGCCCAGTGGAAGAGCTTGAGCTTGGCGCCGCCCTCCTCCTCCATCATGCCGACGATGCGGCCGTAGGCCTTCTCGAAGATGCGCGGCGCGGCGCCCATGAAGGTGGGCCTCACGACGGCGAGGTTCTCCACGATCTTCGGCACGCGGCCGTCGACCGCGCACGGGAACCCGACGGCGAGCTGCGTCGTGAGCAGCACCTTGCCGAACGAGTGCGCCATGGGCAGCCAGCGGTACTCGAGGTCGTCGATCGTGAGCAGGCCCGGCGCGGCGACGGCGGCACCCTCGTAGGTCCAGCAGTCGTGGACGAGGCGGACGCCCTTGGGTCGTCCGGTGGTGCCTGACGTGTAGATCAGGGTGGCCAGCGACTCGGGTCCGGTCGCGGCGATGCGCTCCTGCACGACGCCCGGGTGGTCGGCGAGGTACTTCTCGCCCTGGGCGAGGAGGTCGTCGAGCGAGATCACCCAGTCGCCGTCGGTCTCGCCCTCGAAGGCGACGACCTTCATGACCTGCGGCAGCTCGGATCGGCCGTCGCGCAGCTTCGCGACCTGGGCGTCGTCCTCGGCGAACACGACGCGACTGTCGGAGTCGGACAGGATGTAGACGACGTCAGGAGTGACGGTGCTCGGGTAGACCGTGGTGGTCGCCGCGCCGGCGGAGTTGATCGCCAGGTCGGCCAGGATCCACTCGATGCGGGTGCCGGACGCGATCGCGACCCGCTCCTCGGGCTCGATGCCCAGCGCGACGAGGCCCGCCGCGAGCTTCGAGACCTGCTCGCCGGCCTGGTTCCAGGTCAGCGAGTGCCAGCTCTCGTCGGCATCGGGGTAGCGGAACGCCTCGCGAGGCCCGGAGGCCTCGACGCGGCCGAAGAACAGCTCGCCGACGTTGCGAGCGCGGTTCTGGACGATCAAGAGCTGGTCGGCTTCGGAAACAGCCATTGGAGTTCTCCCAGGGACGGATGGCAAGCGTGTGATGCAGGTCACCCTATACGTGCGGAGGGCCCCGTTACCGCTCAGTCACGAAATCACCCCGGGCGCGGCACCGCCCACCCTGTGCGGGCAGCGGAGCGGCGGGCGAGCGGCTCAGCTCTGCTTGGTGTCGCCGGTGGAGAGCGCGGCGATGAAGGCCTCCTGGGGGACCTCGACGCGGCCGACCATCTTCATGCGCTTCTTGCCCTCCTTCTGCTTCTCCAGCAGCTTGCGCTTGCGGCTGATGTCGCCGCCGTAGCACTTGGCGAGCACGTCCTTGCGGATCGCGCGGATGTTCTCGCGGGCGATGATCCGGGCGCCGATGGCGGCCTGGATCGGCACCTCGAACTGCTGGCGCGGGATGAGCTCCTTGAGCTTGCCGGCCAGGGCGACGCCGTACGAGTACGCGCTGTCGCGGTGCACGATCGCGCTGAAGGCGTCCACGGGCTCGCCCTGGAGCAGGATGTCGACCTTCACGAGGTCGGCGGCCTGCTCGCCGGACAGCTCGTAGTTGAGCGAGGCGTAGCCCTTCGTGCGCGACTTCAGCGCGTCGAAGAAGTCGAACATGATCTCGCCCATGGGCAGCGTGTAGCGGATCTCGACGCGGTCGTCGGAGAGGTAGTCCATGCCGCCGAGCTGGCCGCGCCGCGCCTGGCACAGCTCCATGATCGTGCCGATGTAGTCCGACGGCGCGAGGATCGTGGCGGACACGATGGGCTCGTAGACCTCGGAGATCTTGCCGGCGTTCGGGTACTCGCTCGGGTTCGTGACGGTGTGCTCGCTGCCGTCCTCGAGCTTCACCCGGTAGACGACGTTCGGCGCGGTCGAGATGAGGTCGAGGTTGAACTCGCGCTCGAGCCGCTCGCGCACGATCTCGAGGTGGAGCAGGCCTAGGAATCCGATGCGGAAGCCGAAGCCGAGCGCGCCGGAGGACTCGGGCTCGTAGACGAGCGCGGCGTCGTTGAGCTGGAGCTTCTCCAGCGCGTCGCGCAGGGTGGCGAAGTCGTCGCCGTCGATCGGGTACAGGCCGGAGAACACCATCGGGTTCGGGTGCTGGTAGCCGCCCAGCGGCTCGGCGGCGGGCTTGGTGGCCGAGGTCACCGTGTCGCCCACGCGGCTCTGGCGGACCTCCTTCACCCCGGTGATGAGGTAGCCGACCTCGCCGACGCCGAGGTGGTCGGCCTTCACGGGCTCGGGGCTGATGACGCCGACCTCGAGCATCTCGTGCACCGCGCCGGTGGACATCATCTTGATCCGGTCGCGGTGGCTGAGCTTGCCGTCGATCACGCGGACGTAGGTGACGACGCCGCGGTACGTGTCGTAGACGGAGTCGAAGATCAGCGCGCGCGGCGGACCGTCGGGGTCGCCCTGGGGCGGCGGCACCTCGTCGACGATGAGGTTCAGCAGCGCCTCGACGCCCTGGCCCGTCTTCGCCGAGACCCGCAGCACGTCGTCGGGCTCGCCACCGATGATCCCGGCGATCTCGGCGGCGTACTTCTCCGGCTGCGCGCCGGGCAGGTCGATCTTGTTCAGCACGGGGATGATGTGCAGGTCCGCGTCCATCGCCAGGTAGAGGTTCGCCAGCGTCTGGGCCTCGATGCCCTGAGCGGCGTCGACCAGCAGGATCGCGCCCTCGCACGCCTCCAGGGACCGGCTCACCTCGTAGGTGAAGTCCACGTGCCCGGGGGTGTCGATCATGTTGAGGATGTAGGTCGTGCCGTCGTCGTCACCGTCGGACTTGGTGAACGGCATCCGCACGGCCTGGCTCTTGATCGTGATGCCGCGCTCGCGCTCGATGTCCATCCGGTCGAGGTACTGCGCGCGCGCGGCGCGCGCATCGACGACGCCGGTGAGCTGGAGCATCCGGTCGGCGAGGGTCGACTTGCCGTGGTCGATGTGCGCGATGATGCAGAAGTTCCGCAGCAGTTCGGGCGGAGTCGACCCCACGGTGGGGGCAGGAGTGGAGCGCGTCATGGTGAGGTCCATTGTCCACGACCCGGGCACAGGTCGTGACCAGCGATCATCGCCAGGCGTATGCGATGACGACGTTGACCACGACCAGGGCTGCGACGACGTGGCCCCAGGGGTTCGGGGCGGGCAGCTTCTGCTTCATGAACGCGAGCGCCGTGGCGACCGCCGCGATGACGAGCTTGACGCCGACCTTGGCGTTGTTCGGGTCGTGCACGGCCTCGCTGGCCGAGCCGATCCCGGTGAGCACGATGCCGATCACCAGGGCCGTGGCGACGGCGTGCGCCATGCCCTTGGGGACCCGCGGGGCGCGGAGCGACATGGCCCACAGGACGAGGGCCGCGACCCAGCACGCGATGTGGACCCAGACGAGGATGTCGTAGAAGAGCTGCACGACCCGAGCGTACGAGACCGAGCGGATTTGAGGACCGGGTGCTCCCGCTGGTAGCATTGACGATTGCGTGTCCAGCCCACCGTACGACGGGCTCGGACGCGACCAAGACTTCTCATCACCGGAACGACGAAAGAACAGGTTTGCCGTGGCGAACATCAAGTCGCAGATCAAGCGCAACCGGCAGAACGAGGCCGCGCGCGAGCGCAACAAGTCCGTGCGCTCCGCGCTGAAGACGGCCGTTCGCCGCTTCCAGGAGGCCGTCGAGGCCGGCAACACCGACGAGGCCAAGAGCCTCGCCGCCGACACCGCGAAGAAGCTCGACAAGGCTGCTTCGAAGGGTGTCATCCACAAGAACCAGGCCGCGAACCGCAAGTCCGCGATCGCCAAGAAGGCCGCCTCGCTCTGATCTTCACGACAACGCCCCGCACCTGATGGTGCGGGGCGTTTTCGCGTTTGTCTACGACGTGCGGGCGCGAGCCACGGCGATGTCGATGATCATCCGCTCGACGGCGTGGCCGGGCTCGGCCGAGCCGCCCTTGACCTGCAGGTCGGCGTGGGCGACGGCGTCGAGCGCCTGCCGCAGCGAGGCCTCGCTCCAGCCGCGAGCGCTCTGGCGCAGCGAGCGGATCTTGAACGGCGGTGCGCCCACCTCGCGCGCCAGGTCGGCGTCGCGCAGGCCGGGATCGGCGGGGGGG
>NZ_DLNK01000005.1:401010-425990 GCF_002476985.1 Aeromicrobium sp. UBA7512 | reverse complement strand
CCGGGATCGGCGGTGGCGACCCGGGCCAGCTGGCGCAGCCCCGAGGCGAGCGCGGCGGTGATCAGCAGCGGGGCGACCTTGGCGGACTCGGCCCACCGCGCCCGCTCGAGCGCGAGGTCGAGCCGGCCGTCGAGGGCGGCGTCGGCGATCTCGTAGCCGCGGACCTCGGCCCGGCCGCCGAAGTAGCGGCCGACCACGGTGGCGTCGAGCCGCTCGCCCTCGGCCAGGGTGGTGACGAGCTGGTCGACGGCGGCCGCGAGCGATCGCAGGTCGGAACCGACGGCCGCGACGAGCAGGGCGGCGCCCTCGTCGTCGATGGCGCGCCCTTGCGTGCGGGCCTCCTGACGCACCCACGCGATGAGGTCGCGCTCGTACTTCGGCGCCTGCTGGGCGACCTCGGAGACGGCGGCGGTCTTGCGCAGCTTGTCGAGCAGACCCTTGCCCTTGGCTCCCCCGCCGTGCACGAGCACGACAGCGGTGTCGTCGGACGGCGATGCGGCGTACTGGAGCAGCTCTCCGGCGACCTGCTCGCCGAGATCCTGCAGATCGGTGAGGACCACAGCGGTGGCCTGGCTGAACAGCGAGGCGCTGGTGAGGGCCGTGAACTCGCCGGGAGCCAGGGCCGAGGCGGCCGTCTCGGCGATCTCGGCCTCGGGAGCGGCTTCGCGGACCTGGGCCACGGCCTGGCGCTTGGCGCGGTCGGAGAGGAACTCGGAGTTGCCGGTGACCAGCAGGATCTTGCCGAACGGGTTCGCCACGTCCCGAGAATAGGTCACCGGGCCGATACGACGAGGTGCCCGTCGCGATCGAGGACGGCGATCGTGCCGGAGGTGTCGGTGCGCCACACCGCGACCCGCTGACGCGCGAGGTCGTCGAGCACAGCCGACGTCGGGTGCCCGTGCTGGTTGTCCGCCCCGACGCCGATCAGCGCGACCGACGAACCGACCCGTTCGAGCAGTCCCTCCCAGCGGTCGGCGCTGCCGTGGTGCGCCACCTTGAGGACGTCGGCGGATAGGTCGGCGTTGAGGCGGCCGAGCCCGCGCTGGGCCTCCTCCCCCAGGTCGCCGGTGAACAGGATCCGGTGATCGCGCACGGTGGCCCGCACCACCACGCTCGCGTCGTTGCGCGCCTCGGGCGCCACGCGGCCGGTGTCGGCCCGCGGCCAGAGCACCTCGAGGCCGACGTCGCCCACCGTCACGCGCTGGCCGGCGAGCAGCCGGATCCGACGCGCGGCGGGCACCGAGGGACCGCCCGAGGGGCCGTCGGCTAGCACGGCGACCTCACGGCCGCGCACCGCCCCACGCCAGCCGTCGACGTGGTCAGCGTCGCCGTGGGTGAACAGCAGCAGGGCGATGCGGTCGATCTCGAGCTCGGTCAGGCAGCGATGGATGGGGCCCGGTTCCTGCCCTACGTCGATCACGATCGCCTCCCCCGGCGCCGTGGGCACGACGAAGCCGTCGCCCTGGCCCACGTCGCACGCCACGACCACCGCGTCGCTCGGCGGCCAGCCCGGTGTCGGTGTGCGCACGATCGCGACCAGCAGCCCGAGGGTCATGCCGACCGCAAGCGCGGGGCGGCGCAGCAGCCACCACACGCCCCACCCGACCATCGGCGTGACGGGGATCAGCGTCCACCACGGCAAGGGCCACGTGATCGCGGCGCCCGGCGCGGAGGCACCGAGGCGGGCCACCCGGACGATCACCGAGGCCGCCGCCCAGGCCACCGTGCCGGGCACCGACGCGAGGGCGGGCACCACGAGATCGACCAGTCCGGCCGCGAGGCCCGCGACCGTGGCCGGCGCGACCGCGGGCGCGACGACGATGTTCGCGAAGACGGCCACCATCGAGATCTCGCCGCTCAGCGACGTGACGACCGGGAGGCACGCGAGGTGTGCCGCGATCGGCACCGCCACGGCGGTGGCGACGGGCAGCGGGAGCCAGTGCAGCCGGCGGGTCAGCACCGGCGTGAGCGCGATGATGCCCGCCGTGGCCGAGACCGAGAGGACGAAGCCGGGCCGGGTGGCCAGCCACGGGTCCAGCACCACCAGCGCCACGACCGACCACGCCAGGGCTCGCAGTCCGGCACCGCGGCTGCCGACGAGGAGCCCCGCGAGGGCGACCGAGCCCATCACCGCCGCGCGCTGGACGCTGGGTTCGGGTCGCGCGACGACCACGAACGCCACGACGGTCAGCGCGCCGGCCACGAGCACGACGCGACGCGACGCCCCGACAGCGCGCAGGCCCAGCAGCACGATGCCCAGCACGATCGTCAGGTTCGCGCCGGACACAGCGAGCAGGTGGGTCAGGCCCGTGGTCGCGAACTCCTCACGCGTGCGGTCGGAGAGGCCCGACTCGTCCCCCGCGACGAGCGCGGGCACCAGCGCCGCGGCCTGGTCGTCGCGGTGGTCGACACCGTCACGGACGCCGTCGCGCACGACCTCGCTCCACCGCCACCACCACGGACCGGCGCCCGCCGGGCGCCAGTCGTGCACCCGCAGCACGGCCGCCTCGTCGCTGTCGTCCGAAGGTTGGAGTCCGGCACGGACCGTCAGCCGTGTCCCGGTGACGAAGCGCTCGGAGCCCTCCACGAAGGCCGTCGCCCGGACGCGGACGCGCCAGGTCCGGCCGCGCGACTCCACGACGCGCACGGTCACCGGCACCACCGTCCCCGCTCGGCCGGCACCTGCGAACGCGCGCCCGTCCTCGCGGACGTGCACCTCCGCCCGCACCGTCGCCCCGCGCTCGGCCAGCTGGGTCACCGGCGAGGACTCGACGGCCGCGAGGCGCCATCCGCACGTGGCCGCGACCACGACGAGGACCGCCGCGGGGAAGGCCAGCAAGGGTCGGCGCCACCCCCAGGCGAGCACCGCCACGGCGACCACGGCCAGGACGAGCGACGCCGCGACCGGGGCCCGGGTCAGAGCTGCTGCGGTCGCCCAGGCCGCGAGAGCGGCCGGGACGACGCGCAGGTCAGACCGAGACCCGGTCACGCAGGTCGGCCAGGGTCGCCTCGCCGATCCCCTTGACGTCCAAGAGGTCGTCGACCGAGCGGAACGGACCGTTCTCCTCGCGCCACGCGACGATCGACTCGGCCGTCACCGGTCCGACGCCGGGCAGCGAGTCCAGGGCCACGAGGTCGGCGGAGTTGAGGTTCACGACAGCATCCGCCGGCCCCGCCGGGCCCGAGGCTCCCCCGGCCGGCGCGGCAGCCGGGGCACCGACCACCACCTGCTCCCCGTCGGTCAGCACGCGAGCGAGGTTGAGGGAGGCCGTGTCGACCTTGCCCCGGGTCCCGCCCGCGGCCTCGATCGCCTCGTGCACGCGCGACCCCGGCGGCAGCGTGACGATGCCGGGGCGCCGCACGCGGCCCGCGACGTCGACCACGAGCGTGCCCGCCGTGGCTCCCGCGGACGGCTCAGTGCCGGCGACCTCCACGCCCGAGGACGCCGGAACCGTGACCTCGTGGGGCCGCCCCGCCAGCAGCCACCACACGACGAGGACCGCCGCGGCGCCGCCCACGACGGCCGCGAACCGCACGTGACCGGGCCGCAGCAGGCGGCGGGAGAGGTCGGGTCTGCGCCGTCGCCCGGGCGGCGGCCGGTCAGGATCGGGAAGCGTGGCGTCGAAGGTCGCGGCCAGCTCGGCGAGGCGCTGCCGTGCGACCTGGGCGCGGGTCTCGGGCGGGACGGGGGCCATGTCGCGACCCTAGGAACGCCCCACGGGCGGCGGAACCACCTGCGCACGGCCTGTGGACCGCCGGTCCCGCGGCGGTGGTCCTGTGGACGGTCAGCGGGCGCTGACGGTGACCGCGATCATCCCGGGTCCGACGTGGGCCCCGATGTCGGCACCCACCTCGTCCACGCCGATCTCGGCGCGGTCCAGCCGCTGCGCGAGGGAGTGGGCCACCCCCACCGCCACCTGCTCGCTGGCCAGGTGCAGCACGCCGATGTCGTAGTCCCCGGGGTAGGTGCCCACCGTCTCGACGGCGAGCGTGACGAGTCGGGCCAGGGCCTTGGACGACGTGCGGACCTTCTCCAGCGGCGTCACCTCGCCGTCATCCAGGGTGAGGATCGGCTTGACCGCCAGCGCGGACCCGATGAGCGCCGCGGCCCGGCCGATGCGGCCCCCGCGGCGCAGGTACTCCAGCGTGTCGACGTAGAGCAGGACGCGGGCCGAGCGGGCCGAGGCGACGGCGGCGGCCTCCACCTGCTCGGCGGTGCCGCCGGCGTCGCGCGCGCGGGCCGCGGCGCCCGCGGCGAAACCGGTGGCCAGTCCCGCCTGCATCGTGTCGACGACGCGGACGGGGACGTCGACCCGGTCGGCCGCGAGCCGGGCCGCGTCGACGGTGCCGGAGACCTTCGAGCTGATGTGGACCGACACGATCTCGTCGACGCCGGTGGACGCGAGGGCACGGTAGACGGCCTGGAACGTCTCGGGCGACGGCCGCGAGGTGCTCACCGGAACGGACTCGGTGAGCGCGTCGGCGATCATCTGGGACGTCACGTCGACGCCCTCGGTGTAGACCCGCGCGCCGATGATGACCGTGGTGGGCACGACCGTGATCCCCTCGCGTGCCGCGTCGTCGGGATCCAACGACGCGGTGGAGTCGGTCACGACGGCCACGGTCATGCCGAAACCCTACCCAGCGGGGTCGCGCCGGTCGTCAGTAGACGTCCTTGGCGTAGCGGCCCTCCTCGGCCAGCCCCGCGAGCCAGTCGCGCGCACCGTCCCGGGACAGGCCCCCGTGGCGCTCGGCCAGGTGCAGCAGCGTGGCCTCGACGTCCTTGGCCATGTGCACGCGATCGCCGCACACGTAGAGGTGGGCGCCCTCGTCGAGCCAGCGCCACAGCTCGGGGCCCTGCTCGCGCATCCGGTCCTGCACGTAGACCCGCCGGTCCTGGTCGCGCGAGAACGCCGTGTCGAGCCGCGTCAGCACGCCGTCGCGCCGCAGCGACTCGAGCTCGTCGCGGTAGAGGAAGTCCGAGCTCGCGTTCCGGTCGCCGAAGAACAGCCAGTTCGGACCGGGCTCGCCGGCGAGCGCCCGATGCTGGAGGAACCCGCGGAACGGCGCGATGCCCGTGCCGGGGCCGATCATGATGGCGGCTGCGTCCGGGTCGCCCGGCGGCCGGAAGTGGCGCTGGCGCTGCACGTGGATGCTGACGTCCTGCTCCCCCGCCCGGTCGGCGAGGTGGCTGGAGCAGATGCCGTGGCGCCACAGGCCGTGCACGCGGTGCCGGACGACCGAGACGGTCACCTGCACCTCACGCGGGTCCTCGAGCGGGCTGGACGAGATCGAGTACTGCCGTGGGGTGAGCGGGCCGAGCACCGTGAGCCACTGGTCGAGGCGCGCCAGCGTGGGGTGGTCGTGCAGCAGGTCCACGATCTGGCGGCCCCACGCCCACTCCTGCACCGCGAGCCGGTCGTCGGGGTCGGGCAGGCCACTCACGGCGCCGCGATGGCGGTCGATGACCAGGCGCACGACGGCCGGCGTGATCGTGACCGGGTCGTACCGCTCGGCGAGCGCGTCGGCGAGGCGCACCGGCTCGCCGTCGGACTCCAGCAGGGCGTCGCCGTCCAGGCCGGTGAGCGTCAGCCAGGCGTCCACGTAGGCCGGGTCCACGCGGGGCGCCACCGCGAGAGCGTCGCCCGGCTCGTACTCGAGCGTGCCCTCGGGGAGGTGGAAGCCGAACCGGCGCACCTCCTTGGACGAGTCGGGAGTGGTCAGCAGCTCGTTGCGCGTCAGCCGCGTGGCCAGGGGCCGGTTGCGCCCGTACGCCGGGGTGTCGGGCTCGGCGACCGTGATCGTGTCGACGGCGCCCAGCGCCCGCCCGACGGAGTCGAGCCAGTCCGAGGCCGGCGCGTCGAAGGCCGGCTCGCAGTCGACGCGTGCGGCGAGGCGCTCGGCACCGAGGTCGGCCAGGCGCTCGTCGAGGCGGCGCCCGAACCCGCAGAAGTCGGCGTACGCGGAGTCGCCGAAGGCCAGCACGCTGTAGCGCAGGCCGGCGAGACGTGGCGCGTCCGCGAGGAGGCGCCAGAACGCCGCCGCCTCCGTGGGCGGATCGCCGTCACCGGTCGTGCTCGTGACGAACAGGACCGTGCCGGTGAGGTCCTCGGGCCGGATGCCGGCGAGCGATCGGTGAACGGCGGTGACGCCCCGTCCGGACAGGAGCCGGACCAGCTCCGGGGCGTGGTCCTCCACCCGGCCCGTCTGCGACGCCGTGAGGATCGTGACGTCCGCGGACGCTTCCTGCGCCTCGGGCGCCACTGCGGCGAGCACCTCGGCGAACCACGTGCGCACCTCCGGCGCGACGGGCGCTGACAGGGGCAACGTGGGCGCGCGGTGCGTCATGGCGGCGAGGTAGCCGGCGAGCCAGGCCGTCTCCAGCTCGGACGGCTCCGCGCCGACCGGGGGCGCGACGGGCAGCCGGATCGGCGCGCGCTCCAGGCGCACCGCGCAGGCCTTGAACTCCGGTTGCAGCGAGTCGGGGTCGACCGCGTCGTTCGTGACCGCGTTGACCGCCAGCCCCTCCCCCGTCATCTCGCCCCAGTGCATCGGTGCGAAGCACGTGCCGGGCAGCGCGCGGTCGGTGACGACGGCCGGCAGCACCGCCTCACCGCGCCGCGAGACGATCCGCACCGGCGAACCCTCGCCGATGCCGAGGGCCGACGCGTCGTCGGGGTGGACCTCGACGAACGGGTCGGGGTTGAGCCGGTTGAGCCGCGGGACCTTGCCGGTCTTGGTCATCGTGTGCCACTGGTGCGGCAGCCGGCCGGTGTTGAGCACCACGGGGAAGTCGTCGTCGGGCAGCTCGGCCGGGGGCAGGTGCGGCCGGGCATGGAACACGGCACGCCCGTCGGGCATCGGGAACGCGATCCCGCCGTCGCCGACGTAGCGAACGGGATTACGACGCTCTCCGCCCGGCGGGCACGGCCACTGCAGCGGGCCCTCCCGCAGCCGCTCGTAGGTGGCTCCGCGCAGGTCGTACCCGGTGGCCGGATTGGCGAACGCGCGGATCTCCTCGAACACCTCCTCGGCGCTGTCGAAGGCGAAGGCGTCCCCGAAGCCGAGCCGCGTCGCGATGTCGGCGATGAGCCTCCAGTCGGGGCGGGCGTCGCCCGGCGGCGGCCCGGCCGGCTGGCACAGGGTGAGGTTGCGCTCGGAGTTCACCATGACGCCCTCGGCCTCGGTCCAGAGCGCGGCCGGCAACGCGACGTCGGCATGGGTGAGCGTCTCGTTCTCGGCGTAGGCGTCCTGCACCACCACGAGGTCGGCGGCGGCGAGCCCCTCCAGGACGGTGGACCGGTTCGCCACGGAGTGCGCGGGGTTGGTGCAGATGATCCACGCGGCCCGCACGTCGCCGGCCGCCATCTGCTCGAAGAGGTCGATCGTGCCGCGTCCCACCACGTCGCGGATCGTGCCCGGTGCCAGGCCCCACACGTCCTCGCAGAACGCACGGTCGGCGGCCGAGACCACCGAACGCTGACCCGGCAGGCCGGGACCCATGTAGCCCATCTCGCGGCCGCCCATCGCGTTCGGCTGGCCCGTCAGCGAGAAGGGGCCCGAGCCGGGACGGCAGATTGCGCCGGTGGCCAGGTGCAGGTTGCAGATCGCGTTGGTGTTCCAGGTGCCGTGCGTGGACTGGTTGAGACCCATGGTCCAGCAGGTCATCCAGTCCCCCGCCTCGGCGATCCAGCCGGCGACCGTGCGCAGGTCGTCGGCGGCGATGCCGGTCGTGGCGGCGACGTTGTCGGGCGCGTAGTCGGCCAGCATCGCCTCGACGTCGTCCCAGCCGCGGGTGTGCCGGTCGACGAACTCGCGGTCGACGGCACCGGCCTCCACCAGCAGGTGCAGCAGGCCGTTGAGGAAGGCCAGGTCGGTGCCGGGTCGGATCTGGCAGAAGAGGTCGGCCTTCTCGGCGGTCGCCGTGCGCCGGGGATCGACG
This sequence comes from Aeromicrobium sp. UBA7512, assembly GCF_002476985.1. Lineage (NCBI taxonomy): Bacteria > Bacillati > Actinomycetota > Actinomycetes > Propionibacteriales > Nocardioidaceae > Aeromicrobium > Aeromicrobium sp. UBA7512. Next base: position 418,048 of record NZ_DLNK01000005.1, on the reverse strand, counting down.
ACGACGAGGCGCGCACCGGCCTTGACCCGCTCCATCATCCGCAGGAACAGGATCGGGTGGGCGTCGGCCATGTTCGAGCCGATCACCAGGAACAGGTCGGCGTGGTCGAAGTCGTCGTAGGAGCCGGGCGGGCCGTCGGCGCCCAGCGACTGCTTGTAACCGGTGCCCGCGCTGGCCATGCACAGCCGCGAGTTCGACTCGATGTTGACCGTGCGCAGGTAGCCCTTGGCGAGCTTGGTGGCGAGGTACTGAGCCTCCAGCGACATCTGGCCCGAGACGTAGAGCGCCACCGCGTCGGGTCCGTGCTCGTCGATCACGGCACGGAACCGGGTGGCCGCCTCGTCGAGTGCCGCCTCGATGCCGACCTCCACCCGCTCGGACCCACGGTCGGAGCGCACCGAGGCCTTCTCCATGCGTCCCGGGGCGGCGAGCAGGTCGGCGGTGGTGGCGCCCTTCGTGCAGAGCCGTCCGGCGTTGGCGGGGTGGCTCGCCGTGCCCACGGCACCGGTGACCCGCACGGTGTCGTGACGCCGCTCGACCTGGAGCGTCAGGCCGCACCCGACGCCGCAGTAGCCGCAGACGGTGTCGACCACCGTCACACCGCGGTCGCGAGGTCGTGGGCGCAGGCGGCGGCGTACCGCTCCAGCACGAGGGACACCAGCCGCTCGTCGGGCCGGCGCTCGTCGAGCAGGGGGGCCGTGACGACGTCGGCCCCGGCCCGGCCGAGAGCGTCGTGGAAGTGACCGGGCGCGAGCAGGTGGCTGGCGACCAGCACCCGCCGGCCCGGACGCCGCACGCCGGCAACGACGTCGGCCAGCGGCGTGCCGCAGTGGCCCACGTGGCCGAGCTCGACGCGGCGGCCGAGCCGGAACGACAGTTCGGCCGCCGTCGCGCGGAGGTCGGCCAGCGCCCGCGGATCGCTGGACGCCGAGGCGCCCAGCACCACGCTGTCGTCGGGTCGCAGGCCCTCGTCGTGCAGGCGCGACACGAGCGTCCGCGTGATGGCAGCGTGCGGCCCCAGCGGCGCGGCAGCGACGTGGCCGGGACGCCTCGCGACGACGCCCGCGATGTCGTGGTGCACGTGGTAGCCGGCCGAGAGCAGCAGCGGCACGACGACGGCCTCGCGGTCGGCCACCGACTCGGCGACCGTGGGGAGGGCCGGCACCTGGACGTCGACCCACGTGTCGAGCACCTCCACGGAGGGCAGCGCGGTGCGCACGGCCTCGACGAGGGCGGCCACCGCGGCCGCTCCGCGGGCCGAGCGGGTGCCGTGACTGCAGGCGATCAGGACGGGCTGCGACAGGGACCTCATGCGATGTCCTCCCGGTGGAGCGGTTCGAGGCGGTAGCCGCGCTTGACGACGGTCTTGACGAGGCTGCGGTCGCCGAGGGCCTCCCGCAGGCGCCCGACGGCGACGTCGGCGGCGTGGTGGTCGTCGGTGGCGCGGGGCAGCACCGACAGCACCTGGTCGCGGGTGAACACGGCGCCCGGGTCGGACGCCAGCAGCCGCAGGACCGCCAGCCCGGCGGGCGGGAGCGGCAGCACCGCGTGGTCGAGGGTGGCAGCGGTGGCGTGCAGGCGCAGCCGGCCGGTGGCGACGTCGACGCCGAGGTCGTCGCCACCGAAGTGCAGGACGACCGACCTCACGAGGGCGCCGAGACGCCCGCGATCGGGCACGAGCGGCTCGAAGCCCGCGACGACGAGCGGCTCGGCCGTGACCGGCCCTACGGCGGCGAGCACGAGCCGCCCCTCGCGCGCCAGCTCCAGCAGGGCGGCGCGCTCGCCGAGGTCGCGCACGACGGACAGCCAGGCGCTCGCGCCGGGGGCGGAGGTGAAGACGATCGCGTCGAAGCCGCCGCACGCGGCGTCGCGCACCGACCGCTCGACGGCCTCGGGGTCCGGCGGCGGGCCCCAGCGGTAGACCACGAGGGGCACCGTGGACGCGCCGGCCGCCGTGACCGCCGACTCCAGGCCATCGTCGCCGGCGCCGTGGTGCTGCACCGCGATCCGCATCCCGTCGACGCCCTCCGCCACGAGGTACTCGGCCATCTCGCGCGACGTCTCGGACTCGGCGACCCAGTCCGCCACGAGGCCCGAGGCCTGGATGGCGCCGCGGGCCTTGGGCCCACGCGCGACGATCCGCGCCGCCGCCAGGACCTCGAGCAGCGGCTCGAGCAGGTCGACCGACTCGGCCGTCTCCAGCCAGCTGCGGAACCCGATGCCGGTGGTGACGACCACGACGTCCGGTGGGTCGGCGATGAGCTCCTCCGTGCGCCGCACGAGCGTGTCCTCGTCGATGTGGGCCTCGACCCCGAGGGTCGCGGCGATGTGCACCTGCGCGCCACGGCGCACCAGCGCGCTGGCCAGGTCGGTGGCGCGACGCTGGGCCGTGACGAGGATGCGGGTCCCGGCGAGCACCGGCCCGTGAGGGGTCACGCGTCGCCCCGTCTCAGCCACACGACGTCGTCGACCACCCGCACGTCCCAGTGGCCCAGGGAGACCTGCGGGTCGTCGAGGCAGACGCCGGTGCGCAGGTCGAACACCTGCTTGTGCAGGGGCGACGCGACCGTGGGCACGTCGCCCCGCGACCCGACGAGACCGCGGGCGATGACGTTCGAGCCCGTGAACGGATCGCGGTGGCCCACCGCGAGGATCTCGCCGTCACCGAGGCGGAAGAGCGCCACCTGCTCGCCGTTCACCAGCGCCGCCGCGCCGCGGTCGACCCAGAGGCGGTCGATCGTGCACACCGCCGTCCACGCGCTCTCCGACACCGCCGCCGCGCTCATGTCACTGCCTCCGTCCGCACGGGCAGCGTGCCGCCGGCGATCACGACGGGGTCGGCGGGCCGGCGCTGGCCCCGCTCCTCGACGTAGGACAGGTCGGGATCGGGGGTGTCCGGGGCGTTGACGAAGGAGCCAAACTGGGCCAGCTTCTCCGGGTCGGCCAGGGTCTGCGCCCACTCGTCGGCGTAGTTCTCGACGTGCTCGGCCATCTGCGCGTCCAGCTCCTCCCCGATGCCCAGCGAGTCGTGCAGGACGACGTCACGCACGTGCTCGATGCCGCCCTCGATCGACTCGATCCAGGGCGCCGTCCGCTGCAGCCGGTCGGCCGTGCGCACGTAGTAGAGCAGGAATCGATCGATGGCCCGGATCAGCTCCTCGGTGGTGAGATCCTCCGCGAAGAGCTGCGCGTGGCGGGGCGTGAAGCCGCCGTTGCCACCGACGTACATGTTCCAGCCGTGGTCGGTGGCGATGACCCCGACGTCCTTGCCGCGGGCCTCGGCGCACTCGCGGGCGCAGCCGGAGACGCCGAGCTTGATCTTGTGCGGCGACCGCAGCCCGCGGTAGCGCAGCTCGAGCTCGACGGCCAGGCCGACGGAGTCCTGCACGCCGTAGCGGCACCAGGTCTGACCGACGCACGACTTCACGGTGCGCAGGCTCTTGCCGTAGGCGTGACCCGACTCGAAGCCCGCGTCCACGAGACGCTTCCAGATCGCCGGCAGCTGGTCGATGCGGGCGCCGAAGAGGTCGATCCGCTGGCCGCCGGTGATCTTCGTGTAGAGCCCGAAGTCGGCCGCGACCTGGCCGATGACGATGAGCCCCTCGGGCGTGACCTCGCCGCCGGGGATGCGCGGCACGACCGAGTAGGTGCCGTCCTTCTGCAGGTTCGCCATGACGTGGTCGTTGGTGTCCTGCAGGCGCGCGTTCTCGCGGTCCAGCACGTGGCCGCGACCCAGCGTCGACAGGATCGAGGCGGCGACGGGGCGGCAGATGTCGCAGCCCTGGCCGCGGCCGTGCTTGGCGATCAGCTCGCTGAAGGAGCCGATGCCGGTCATGCGGGCGACCTCGTACAGCTCGGCGCGGCTCAGGTCGAAGTGCTCGCACAGCGCGTTGCTGACGGCGATGCCCTGCGACTCGAGCTCGGCGTTGACGATCTGCTTCACCAGCGGCACGCACGAGCCGCAGCTGGTGCCGGCCTTCGTGCACGCCTTCACGCCGGCGAGGTCGGTGCACTCACCGCCGCTGATCGCGCACCGGATCGAGCCGGCCGACACGTTGTTGCAGGAGCAGACGGTGGCCGTGTCGGGCAGCGCGCCCGTGGAGGGCGGCTCGACGCCGTCGGGCATGAGCCAGGCCGCGGGATCGCTGCCGAGCTCGGCGTCGACCATCGGGCGCAGGCTCGTGTAGGCCGAGGCGTCGCCGACGAGCATGCCACCGAGCAGCGTGGAGGCGTCGTCGCTCATCACGAGCTTCTTGTAGACGCCGGCGAGCGGGTCGGCGTAGACGACCTCGAGGCTGCCGCCCTTCGCGGCGAAGGCGTCGCCGAAGCTGGCGACGTCGACGCCCATCAGCTTGAGTTTGGTGGACAGGTCGGCGCCGGTGAAGGCGGCCGAGCCGCCGAGCAGCCGGTCGGCCACGACCTCCGCCATCGTGTAGCCCGGGCCCACCAGGCCCCAGACGCGGTCGGCGATGCAGGCGACCTCGCCGATGGCCCAGATGTGCTCGTCGCTGGTGCGGCAGGCCGGGTCGGCCATGACGCCGCCGCGCGGGTGCACCTCGAGCCCCGCCTCGCGGGCCAGCTCGTCTCGGGGCCGCACGCCGGTGGCGAAGACGACGACGTCGGCCGGGATGGTCTCGCCGTCGGCGAAGGTCATCCGGCCGACCTTCTTCGTGCCGCGACCGGTGCGCACGGACTTCGTCGCGGTGGAGGTGCGCACCTCGACGCCGAGACCCTCGATGAGGCGGCGCAGCGCCTGTCCCCCGGCCAGATCGAGCTGCACGGGCATGAGGCGGTCGGCGAACTCGACGACGGTGCAGTCCGCGCCCAGCTCGCGCAGGGCGCCGGCGGCCTCGAGGCCCAGCAGGCCGCCGCCGATGACGACGCCGCGAGCCGGGTGACCGAGCTGCTCGCCGCGGTCACGCACCCACGTGCGCAGCTCGGTGACGTCGTCGACCGTGCGGTAGACGAAGCAGCCCGGCAGGTCGGCACCGTCGATCGGCGGCACCGCGGCGTACGAGCCGGTGGCGAGCACGAGCTCGTCGTAGTGCTCCGTGCGTCCGTGCACCGTGATCGTCCGGGACTCCCGGTCGATGCCCCGGACCTGGGCGTGGCGGTGCAGGCGGACGCCCGGCGTGCGCCACAGGGCCTGGTCGCCGAGCAGCAGGTCGTCGGGGTCGGCGACCGTGAAGAAGGAGGTGAGCGCCACGCGGTCGTAGGGCGGGCGGCTCTCCTCACCGAACACGTCGATGTCCCACTGCGCGGTGGCGCCGCGCTCGACGAGTGCCTCGACCAGGCGGCGCGCGACCATGCCGGCGCCGACGACGATGAGTCTCTTGCGTGTCATGCATCCAGCCTCGGTGCCGCAGGTTTCCGACCCGAGATGTGGATGTAACAAACAATGACATCGGTCTCACACCCGGACGGGACGGCCTGTGAGGAGAACGTTCCCGCCCGGTTACCCGAAGGAGCGCGTGGGTGAAATGCGGCGTTCCTAGCGTCGTGGCGTCCGACCCGACCCGCGTCAGGAGTCCTGATGACCACCGTGAAGACCGACCTGCAGACCTCGACACTCGTCCACCGCCCCGGCCGCTGGATCGACGGCTGGAACCCCGAGGACACCGACCAGTGGGAGGGCGAGGGACGCGCGATCGCCCGCCGCAACCTCGCCGTCTCGGTCTTCGCCGAGTTCTTCGGCTTCATGATGCTCGGCGTGTGGAGCGTGGTGGTGCCCAACCTCGGCGCCGCCGGCTTCGCCTACACGACCGACCAGCTCTACTGGCTGATCGCGCTGCCCGGACTCACCGGCGCGGCCATGCGCGTGCTCTACACGTTCATGGTCCCGGTGTTCGGCGGGCGCAACTGGACGGTGATCTCGGCACTGCTGCTGCTCATCCCCTCGCTCGGGCTGGCGTGGGCCGTCAGCGACCCGACGACCTCGTTCGGCGTCATGCTGCTGGTGGCGTCGCTCGCTGGACTCGGCGGCGGCAACTTCGCCTCGTCGATGGTCAACATCTCGTTCTTCTACCCGCAGCGCGAGAAGGGCAAGGCGCTCGGCATCAACGCCGCCGGCGGCAACCTCGGCACCGGCATCGTGCAGCTGGTGGTGCCGCTCATCATCACGTCGGGTGCGGGCATCGCGCTCGAGCGCGCCGGCCTGATCTTCGTGCCCGCCGCGATCCTGTCGGCGCTCGCGGCGTTCGTGCTCATGAACAACCTGTCCAACGCGAAGTCGGACCTGCGCAGCTACGCGCTCGCCGTGAAGAACCACCACACCTGGGTGATCTCGTTCCTGTACATCGGCACGTTCGGGTCGTTCCTGGGCTTCTCGCTCACGTTCCCCACGCTCATGAAGGCGATGCACCCGGACGTGCCGATCGCGGTGGCGTTCCTGGGCGCGGCCACCGGAGCCCTGACCCGGCCCTTCGGCGGTGCGCTGGCCGACCGGTTCGGCGGCACGCGCGTGACGATGGGCTCGTACCTGGCCATGGGCGTCGGCGTCGTCGGTCTGGTGCTCACCGTCGAGGAGGCCGGCTTCGGGCTCTTCCTGGCACTGTTCCTGCTGCTGTTCGCCGCCGCGGGCATCGGCAACGGCTCGGTCTACCGGATGATCCCGATCGCGTTCCTCATCGGCGCCGACGACGACGCCGCGAAGGCACGCGCGCACCGGGCGGCGGCCGGCTGCATCGGCATCGCGGGCGCCGTCGGCGCGCTGGGCTCGTTCTTCGTCCCCCGCACGTTCGCCGAGCTGGGCATCACCGGCGGCCTGTGGGCCTTCGCCGGGGTGTACGCCGTGATGCTGGTCGTGGCCTGGGGCGTCTACGCCCGGCCCGGCACCGAGACGGCCGCGGCGCGGGTCTGAGGCGGTCGGATCACCCTGTGGTGACGTCGTGCCGGCGGAACGCCCACAGTCCCACCGCCACCAGGGCCGCGGCCAGGACGATCTCGACCAGCGCAGGGACCGGGTCGAACCCTTCGACCGGCACCTCGGGCAGGTGGCTGAAGGGCGAGAGCGAGTCGATCCAGTCCGGCAGCCGCAGCGTCTCACCGAGCATGACCTGGAGGGCTACGAACGCCACGACGGCCCACGCCAGCAGGGAGCGGTGCGGCCACAGTCCGAAGAGGGCGACGGCGAGCGCGGCCACGACGAGCACGCCCGGCAGGTAGCTCACCTGCCCACCCACCTGCTCGACGATCCGGTCCCACTCCCCCAGGCCGACCGCGTAACCGATGGCGAGGCCCAGACCCATCAGCAGCGAGAGGAGCAGTGCACCGGCGAACGCGACCGAGACGGCGGCGGCCATCCACGAGACCCGCCGGACGCCGGTGGCCAGCACCAGCTCCGCGCGGCCGGACTCCTCCTCCGCGCGGAGCCGGAGCACCGACGTGACCGCGAAGCCGCAGGAGACGACCGCCATGAATAGGAAGATGTAGCGCAGGAACGCGTCGATGAGCTGCTCCTCGACGTCGGGTGAGGCTCCGATGACCTCGGCGATGTCGGGGTTCGAGGCGACCAGGTCCGGGATGGTCGGGATGACCGCGCCGTAGAGGAGTCCGAGCGCCGTCACGCCGATGGCCCAGCCGATGACGAGGCCACGCTGGAGGCGCAGGGCCAGGCCCAGCGGCGTGCTGAGGAACCGGGACGCGCGCGGCCGCCCGGGGCGATCCGGCAGCACGCCGCCCGCGAAGTCGCGGCGGACGGTGAGCCGGCCGGCCACGACGAGCAGCGCCGCCGTCAGCAGCACCAGGGGCACGGCAGGCCACCACTGCTCGTCGCCGAAGGCGTCCATGCGCTGCGCCCACCCGAAGGGCGAGGCCCAGACGAGTGCGTTGTCCTGCATCGCTCCCAGGCCCCGGACCAGGTAGCCCACCGCGATCGCCGCCCCGGCCAGCGCGAGGGCGCCCCGCGCCGACGTCGAGATCTGCACGGCGACCAGCGTGACGGCGACGTACGCGAGTCCGAGCAGCGTCAGGCCCGCGCCGTAGGTCAGCCTGCCCACGCGATCGAGGTCCACCGCAAGCATCGCGACGGTCGTGACGAGGCCGATCAGGAGTGCCGCGGACACGCCGTACAGCAGACCCGCGAGCGTCGCGGCGTGGCGGCCGACCACCGTGGAGCGGACCAGCTCGGCGCGACCGCTCTCCTCCTCGGCCCGGGTGTGGCGCACCACCAGGAACATCACCATGAGGCAGATGCCCAGCTGCGCGACCTGCGAGATCTCGTTGGCGACGATGCCGCCGAGGGTGTCGATCCCGGCCTGGCGGCCGGACATGAGGAAGCTGACCGGGCTCGCCCCGACCGCGCTCGCGTACCCGGCGATCTTCTCGGGGGTGTCGTAGATCGACGGGACGGCCACGGCGCTGGCCGCGATCGTGCCTCCGAGGCCGATGATCCACAGCGGCAGGATCAGCCGGTCACGTCGCAGGACGAGCCTGACGAGATGTCGAGTCCCCGTGAAGGGGGAGCTCACGACGTCGCCTCCTCGCCGTACTGGCGCAGGAAGAGCTCCTCCAGCGTCGGCGGATGGGCCGCGAGCGAGAGCACGCCGAGGGGTGCGAGCGCCTGCACCGCCGCGTCGAGGTGGGCGGATTCGACGTCGAACGTGACCCGCGTGCCGTCGAACCGGGGATGGTGGACCCCCTCGACCGCCGCGATGAGCGCAGCGGGCCGGGCGGTCTCGGCGATGACCGTCGTCCGGGTCAGGTGCCGGAGCTCGGCGAGCGAGCCGCTCTGCACCACGCGACCGGCCCGGATGATGCTGATCCGGTCGGACAGCGCCTCCGCCTCGGCGAGGATGTGCGAGCTGAGCAGCACGGTGGCACCCTCGCCCTTCAGCTCGAGCACGGCCCGCTGGAACTCCGCCTCCATGAGGGGGTCGAGGCCGGACGTCGGCTCGTCCAGTAGGTACAGCTCGGCCCGGCTCGCCAGTGCCGCGATGAGCGCCACCTTCTGCCGGTTCCCCTTGGAGTAGGTGCGGTTCTTCTTGCTGGGATCGAACTCGAACCGCTCGATCATCTCCGCACGACGCGCCTCGTCCAGGCCGCCGCGCATCCGGGCCAGCACGTCGATGACCTCGCCGCCGGTGAGGCCGGGCCACAGGGCCACGTCGCCGGGAACGTAGGCGATCCGGCGGTGGAGCTCGGCCGCCTCGTCCCACGGGTCTCCACCGAGCAGCCTGGCCGTGCCGGAGTCGGCCTTCAGCAGCCCGAGGAGGACACGGATCGTGGTGGACTTGCCGGCGCCGTTCGGCCCGAGGAAGCCATGGACCTCGCCGGCCTCGACCGACAGGTCGACGCCGTCCAGGGCGCGCACGGCGCCGAAGGTCTTGACGACGTTGCTCAGCTCGATGGCGGTCACCCGCTCATCGTGGCACGCGAGAGTCCTCCTCCAGCAGGCTCAGACGACGACGCTGACCAGCTTCGGCGCGCGGACGATGACCTTGCGGATCTCCTGGTCGCCGATGGTGCGCACGACGTTGGGCTCGGCCAGCGCGAGGGCCGTGAGGTCCTCGTCGCTGATGTCGGCGGGGACCTCGAGCTTGCCGCGGACCTTGCCCTGGATCTGCACGACGCACGTGACCAGGTCCTCGACGAGGTACTGCTCGTCGGCGACAGGCCAGGCCTCGTACGTGAGCGTCTCCTCGTGGCCCAGGCGCGACCACAGCTCCTCGGCCAGGTGCGGGGCGACGGGCGCCAGCATCAGCACGAGCGGCTCGAGGACCGACCGCGAGCGCACCGACTCCTTGGTGAGGTGGTTCGTCAGCTCGATGAGCTTGGCGATCGCGGTGTTGAACCGCAGCTCGCCCATGTCCTCGGTGACGCCGGCGATCGCCTGGTGCAGCGCACGCAGGGCGGCGGTGTCGGGCTCGGTGTCGTCGGCGACGACCTCGCCGGTCTCCTCGTCGACGACGAGGCGCCAGACGCGCTGCAGGAAGCGCTGCGCACCCACGACGGCGCGGGTCTCCCACGGACGCGAGACGTCCAGCGGGCCCATGCTCATCTCGTACACGCGGAACGTGTCGGCGCCGTAGGCGTCGTACATGTCGTCGGGCGTGACGATGTTCTTGAGGCTCTTGCCCATCTTCCCGTACTCGCGGTTGACCGGCCGGCCCTCGAAGAACCAGCCGCCGTCGCGCTCCTCGACCTCGTCGGCCGGCACGTAGGTGCCCCGCTCGTCGGTGAAGGCGTACGCCTGGATGTAGCCCTGGTTGAACAGGCGGTGGAACGGCTCCTCGCTGCTGACGTGACCGAGGTCGAACATCGCCTTGTGCCAGAAGCGCGCGTAGAGCAGGTGCAGGACGGCGTGCTCGACGCCGCCGACGTACAGGTCGACACCGCCGGTGCCGCCGGGCGTCTTCGGACCGAGCCAGTAGCGCTCGTTCGTCGGGTCGGCGAGCACCTCGCTGTTGTGGGGATCGGTGTAGCGCAGCTCGTACCAGCTGGAGCCCGCCCAGTTCGGCATCGTGTTGGTCTCGCGGCGGTACCGCTTCGGGCCGTCGCCGAGGTCGAGCTCGACCTCGACCCACTCGGGCACGCGCGCCAGCGGCGGCTCGGGCTCGCTCTCGGCGTCGTCGGGCTCGAACGTCTTGGGCGAGTAGTCGGGCACCTCGGGCAGCTCGACCGGCAGCATCGAGTCGGGCAGCGCGATCGCGTGGCCGGCCTCGTCGTAGACGATCGGGAACGGCTCGCCCCAGTAGCGCTGACGGCTGAACAGCCAGTCGCGCAGGCGGTAGGTGGTGGTGCCCTCGCCGAGGCCGCGCTGCTCCAGCCACGCGATGATCGCGGCCTTCGCGTCGTCGACGGCCAGGCCGTCCAGACTGACGCCCTCGTCGCCGAACACGTCGGTGTTGTCGGAGTTGATCGCGACGCCCGCGCCGGTCCACGGCAGGACCTCGTCCTCGGGCGCCTGGACGACCGGGACGATCCGCAGGCTCAGCTCGGTGGCGAACTCGAAGTCGCGCGCGTCGTGGCCGGGGACGGCCATGATGGCTCCGGTGCCGTAGCCCATGAGGACGTAGTCGGCGACGAACACCGGGACGGCCTCGCCGTTCACCGGGTTGGTCGCGAAGGAGCCGGTGAAGACGCCGGTCTTCTCCTTGTTCTCCTGGCGCTCGACGTCGGACTTCGCCGCAGCGGTGCGCCGGTACCGGTCGATCGCCGAGACGGGGTCGGGGGCTCCGGCTGTCCAGCGCTCGTCGACGGCCTCGGGCCACGTCTCGGCGGCCAGCTCGTCGACCAGCGGGTGCTCCGGCGCCAGCACCACGTAGGTCGCGCCGAACAGCGTGTCGGGACGGGTCGTGAACACCTCGATGGGGCCGGCGGCGGACTCGAAGCGCACCTTCGCTCCGTGCGAGCGGCCGATCCAGTTGCGCTGCATCAGCTTGACCGGCTCGGGCCAGTCGACCCGGTCGAGGTCGTCGATGAGGCGGTCGGCGTAGGCCGTGATCCGCATCTTCCACTGGCGCAGGCTGCGCTTGAAGACGGGGAAGTTGCCACGCTCGCTGCGACCGTCGGCGGTGACCTCCTCGTTCGCCAGCACGGTGCCCAGCCCCGGGCACCAGTTCACGGGCGACTCGCTGATGTAGGCCAGGCGGTGCTGGTCGATGACCTCGGGGTCGTCGGTGCCCAGCGCCTCGATCAGCTCGGCGATGGGGCGCGCCTTGCCCTGCTCGGGGTCGTACCAGGAGTTGAAGATCTGCAGGAAGATCCACTGCGTCCAGCGCATGAACTCGGGCTCGATCGTGGCGAACGAGCGACGCTCGTCGTGGGCCAGGCCGAGGCGGCGCAGCTGGCGCCGCATGTTCGCGATGTTCTCCAGCGTGGTCTCGCGCGGGTGGCGGCCGGTCTGGACGGCGTAGATCTCGGCGGGCAGGCCGAACGCGTCGTAGCCCAGCGCGTGCAGCACGTTGTCGCCCTGCATGCGGCGGAAGCGACCGACGACGTCGGTGGCGATGTAGCCCAGCGGGTGACCGACGTGCAGGCCCGCGCCCGAGGGGTACGGGAACATGTCCATCAGGAAGTACTTCGAGCCGCTCGCGTTGTGCCGGCCGTCGTCGGCGGCGAGGTCGCCGACCGGGTTCGGCGCCTCGAACGTGCCCTCGGCCTCCCAGCGGTCCTGCCACGCGGTCTCGATGCGGCCGGCGTACTCGCTGGTGTAGCGGTGCGCCGCAGTGTCGGGTGCCGCACCCTCCGGGGTCTGGTAGTTCACCGGTCAACACTATCCGGCGACCGGACCCACCCGGTGCACCGGCGGTCGCCGCACCGCCGAGGCTCCGGCGCTCGCTACGGCAGCTTGACCCGCGCCTCGCGGCGCACGGGCGCAGGAAGCCGGTCGCCGAGCCGGTCCAGGAAGGCGCGCACCTCCGCCGGCGCGACGGCGCCCGCGTGCTTGAGTGCGATGCCGACGGGCTTGGAGACGGTCGGGTCGGGATCGTCGGCGAGCAGCTCGGCCAGACGCAGGAGGTCGGCGATGCCCGCGGGATGGGCCGGGCGCGTGTACGCCAGCGGCGCCGTCATCGCCGTGCGACGGCGCAGGGGGTCCGCCGACACGGCCAGCGCGAACAGCGACTCCCTCGAGCGGTCCCGCAGGAACTGACCGATCACGCGCGGAGCGGCCCGATCGACCATGTCCCACGAGTCGATCGCGTCGTGCCGGGCCAGGTACAGGTCGTGGCGCTCCTCGCGCTCCGCGTCCGTGATGCGCTGGTGCCGCACCTGGAAGTCGAGGACGCAGAACGCCGCCAGCCGGGGCTCGTACTCGGGCTCGTCGAGCAGGCGGCCGACCTCGCCCAGCGACATGGCGCTGTGCCGCATCGCGAGGTCGAAGACCGTCCCCATCCGCACTCCCAGGACCCCGGCGCCACCGCGGTAGTGCCGTTGCGGATGCACGGACGGCTCCGCGGCATCGCGCAGCTCGCGCAGGAGGTCGGCCGCGGTCGAGGTCAACGGAGTCACGCGGCGCTCGGGACTACTCGTTCCGCAGCGCGCAGAACGTCTCGACCTTGCGCGTGGGACCGGAGACGATGAGCTCGTCCGACGCGGCGATCGAGGTCTCGGGGCGCGCGTAGGTGAAGTCCTCGCCCCGGCGCTTCACACCGACGACGGTGACCCCGAACCTGGCCCGCAGCTGGGACTCCAGCAGCGTGCGGCCCGCCGCGAGCTTCGGCGCCCGGGTACGGGCGATCGAGAAGCCGTCGTCGAACTCGATGTAGTCGATCATCGCGCCGGTGACCATGTGGGCCACCCGCTCCCCCATCGCCGACTCGGGACGCACGACGTGCGTGGCGCCGACGCGCTCGAGGATCCGGGCGTGCTTGGCGTTGATCGCCTTGGCCCACACCTCCGAGACGCCCAGCTCCACGAGGCTCAGCACGGTCAGGACGCTGGCCTCGATGTCGGTGCCGATGCCCACGACGGCACGGTCGAACTGCTCCGCGCCGATCTGGCGCAGGGCCTCGGTGTCGGTGGTGTCGGCCGAGACGACGTGGGTGAACTCGCTGGCGAAGCGCTGCACCAGGTTGGCGTCCTCGTCGACGCCCAGGACGTCGTGGCCGAGCCGGATCAGCGACCGCGCGACGGCGGAGCCGAACCGGCCGAGTCCCACGACGAGGACGGGCGCGGTGAGGGGGTCGTTGTTAGCCAATGATCGGTTGCTCCTCGGGAAGGTGATACCTGGATTGGCGCCGCCTCAGCACGAACGCGGAGGCTGCCGTAATCGTGCCCACTCGACCGATGAACATCAAGACGATGAGCACGAGCTGGCCCGGGATGTTGAGCTCGGGGGTCAGGCCCGTGGACAGGCCCACGGTGCCGAAGGCGGAGGCGGACTCGAAAAGGCCGTCCGCGAGCGGGACGCCGGCCAGGATCATGAGCGCCATCGAGCCGCCGGTCACCAGGCCCACGGCGATGAGCGCGATGCTCAGCGCGGTGCGGATCGTGCGCGGGTTGATCGCCCGCGACCCGATGCGGACCTGCTCCTCGCCGCGCAGCTCGGCCAGGATGACGTAGGCGAGCAGCAGGAAGGTGGTGATCTTGATGCCGCCGGCGGTCGAGGCACTGCCGCCACCGATGAACATCATGATGATCGCCATGAAGAGCGTCACCGGCTCGACCGCGCCCCAGTCGAAGCTCGCCAGGCCGCCGGAGCGGGTCATGATGCCGCCCTCGATGCCGGTGACCAGCTTGTCGAAGGGGCTGAGGTCGCCGATCGTGGCGGCGTTGTTCCACTCGACGACGACGAACATCGAGGCGGCGACGGCCAGCAGCACCAGCGAGCCCCAGATGGTGAGCCGCGTGTGGATCGTCCAGGTCTTCGGCGAGCGCCACTCCTGGTAGAGCTCGGCCAGGACGGGGAAGCCCAGGCCACCGGCGAAGACGGCTACCGAGACCGGCAGGATCACGGCGTAGTCGCCGGCGTAGCTCGTGAGGCTGTCGGGGTGCAGCGAGAATCCGGCGTTGTTGAACGCCATGACCGCGTCGAACACGCCGTGCCACAGCGAGTAGGCGAACGAGTCGAAGTAGCCGGTGTAGTACCGCCACGTGAGGATCACGGCGGTGACGCCCTGGAAGATCAGGGTCGTGAACGCCACGCGCTTGAACAGCGGGCCCACGTCGCCGAGGCTCACGACGTGCATGTCGGTCTGGGCCGCCAGCCGCGTGCGCAGGCCCAACCGGCCACCCACGAACAGGCCCAGGAGCGTGGTCATGGCGATGATCCCGATCCCGCCGATCTCGACGAGGACCAGGATGATCGCCTGGCCGATGAACGACCAGTAGGTGCCCGTGTCGACGGTCGCCAGGCCCGTGACCGTGACCGCCGAGGTGGACGTGAAGAACGCGTCCATGAACGAGGGGTCGGCCTCGCCCTCGCGGGCGAACGGCAGCAGCAGCAGGAGGGTGCCGGCCAGGATGAGGGTCAGGAAGGCCAGCGGCAGCAACCGCACGGGATGGGCGATCGACGCCGGGAGGCGAAAACGGCGACGTCCCCAAGGCACGCCCCGACGGTACACCGGCCACAACCGTCACACGCGGTAGATTGCCGCCCATGGCTTCCCCGGCGCGTTTCGTGCGTTCTCTCGTCGCGCGGCTGGGTCACAGCACCGAGCTGCCGGGCCTGTTGCTGGTCAACGGCACGATCCTGCTGGCGCTGCTGCTCGTCGTCCTCGACCTCGACCTGGCCGCCGCGATCGCGCTGATCGTCTCGGTCGTCTCCGAGTGGCTCCTCGAGCGCCGCTCACCCCTGTCGTCGATGCTGCTGCGCCAGGCGTCGGCCGGACCTCCGCTGCGTTTCGCCCTGCGCGTCATCGTGGCGGCCACCGCCGCCTCGCAGTTCGCCAACGACACGGCGTTGCACGCCTTCCTGCTCGTCACGCTGCTCATCGTCACGGGCCTGTGCGCGAGGGCCCTGCACGCCGAGTACCGGCGGATCGGGCCCCTCAAGCCGATGCGCACCCGCCACATCCCGGGCGACACGTACATCGCCGAGGAGCCCCGCAGCCGTCCCGTCCTCGTGACGCTCGTCCAGCTCGCGGCCCTCGCGCCGGCCATCCTCGGCGCCCCGTGGTGGATCGTGCTGTCCGCCGGAGTGGCCGCCTTCGCGGTCCTGGCCGCCGCGACCGTGCCCGACGTGCTCGCCAGCTGGCGCATGCGCACGGCCAAGCGCGCCACGGGCTTCACGCCGCAGCTGTCGGCCGTCCAGAAGTTCCTGGACGAGTACCGCCCCGAGGTGGTCGTCCACCTCTCCGGCCCCGACACCGCGGCCTACCAGATCAACACCTGGATCGAGGCCCTCGAGAGCCTCGACCAGCGGGTCTTCGTGGTGCTGCGCGACCATCCCCTCTTCGAGCGGATGGCGTCCTCGTCGCTGCCCACGCTGTCGCTGCCGGCGCCGGGCGAGCTGCTGATGCTCGACTTCTCCATGGTCAAGGTGGCCCTCTACCCCAGCAACACCGGCAACAACATCCACCTGCTACGCCTGCCCACGATGATGAGTGCGTTCATCGGCCACGGCGACAGCGACAAGAGCGCCTCCAACAACCCGTTCTCGCGCGTCTACGACGAGCTGTGGGTCGCCGGCGAGGCCGGCGCCGACCGCTACCGGCGCTCGGGCATGCACATCCCCGAGGACCAGTACCGGTTCGTCGGCCGCCCCCAGGTGCACGCGATCGAGCGCACGCCCCGCGTCGGCGAGGCCGAGATCCCCACGGTGCTCTACGCCCCCACGTGGGAGGGCGTGAACCAGCACCAGGAGTACTCCTCGCTGCGCGCCATCGGCGTCCAGCTGATCGACGCGCTGCTGGCCGACGGGTCGGTGCGCGTGGTCTACAAGCCGCACCCGTTCACCGGCCAGCGCGACGCCAAGTACCGCATCGCGCACGCCGTGATCTCGCGCCGCCTCGACGACGCCAAGGCGCGCACCGGCATCGACCACCGCGTGGTCACCAGCGGGTCGCTGACGGGTTGGATGAACCAGTCCACAGCCTTGGTGAGCGACATCTCGAGCGTGCTCTCGGACTGGCTCGCGGGCGAGAAGCCCTACGCCGTGTTCAACCACGCGGGCGTCTCGACCAGGCAGTTCCGCGAGGACTACCCCTCCAGCGCCGCCGCCACGCTGCTCGGCAGCCACGCCCAGGGCATGGACGAGTTCCTCGACGTGATCACCGGACGCGGCCCCGACCAGCTGGCCGAGTACCGCTCGAAGCTGGCGACCTACCTGCTCGGCCCGCCGGAGCAGCGCTCGCTCCAGGCGTTCCGCGAGGCGGTCACGGCCTTCGTGGCGCGGTCGGACGCCGAGCGCTCGATCTACCGCTGAGCAGCAGGAGCAGCAGCCCCGCGGCGGTCGCCGCCGCGCCGCCCGCGAGGAGCGGGGCGCCGGGACCGCCCGCGTCTGCCAGGCCGGTGCCTCCCCCGCCGCCGTCCGAGCTCCAGTAGTAGTCCGAGCCGGGCCCCTGCTCGTCCCCGCCGGATCCGACGTCCGTTGGCTCCGTCGTCGGCTCGGTGGTCGGTTCGGTCGTCGGCTCCGTGGTCGGTTCGGTCGTCGGCT
>NZ_DLNK01000005.1:8371-400760 GCF_002476985.1 Aeromicrobium sp. UBA7512 | reverse complement strand
TGGTCGGTTCGGTCGTCGGCTCCGTGGTCGGCTCGGTCGTCGGCTCGCTGGTCGGCTGCGTTCCTGACTCGCAGTCGATGACGCCCTGGAAGGGGAAGTCGTGCACCTCCCGGACCTCGCGGCCGGCGAAGCTGAGGTGGTCGAAGCTCCGCGCGATCACGTTGCCCTCGATGTTGCCGTGGGCATACCAGTCGAGGTCGGCGCGCGGCGCGTAGATCGTGCCCTCCAGCGAGTCCGAGTTCTCGATCTCCAGGGCAGTGGCGTCCGGGAAGTTCCACAGCATGTACGGCGCGTTCGCGCTCGAGACACCGGCGAGGTTCGGCATGCTGCCGTTGAAGTTCCCGGTCACGTTGATCAGGAGAGTCGTGCCGGGCCCCGGCCGCGGCTCGTTGAACGTCAGGCTCGTCAGCCCGTCGAGCTCGGCGGCCGTCACGTTCAGCACGTTCGTCGTGCCGGGCGTCAGCGACAGATAGGCCTGATTTCCGGCAGGAACGGGCCGGGCCAGCGGCGTACCGTCGGCCGCCGTCAGGGGAACGGTGTTGGCGCACTGCCCCATCTCCGTGGAGAGGGTCCTGTACTGGGAGAACGCCGCGGCGAAGTCGACCTCCGGCACCGGCTGGGTGAACTCGGCGACGGTCTGAGCCGTCTGGACCTCGAGTCTCGGGATGTAGTCGGCGGACTCCCCCGGCGGCACGGCGACGGCGCCCGGGCCGCCGACGAAGGCGTCGTAGGTGGTGTCGTCCATCACGCGGGCCTGACCGCCCATGATCCGCAAAATCGATCCTGAGCCGGCCTGCGGGAAGTTCAACCCGCCGCCGACGTAGAGCGCGACGTTCTGGGGCGTCGGAGAGGAGGCGGGACGCATGACGTTGTAGTTGCGGCGGAAGGTCACGTCGCCACCGACGGCCATCGTGCCCTCGGACTCGTCCGCCTCGAGGATGACGTCGTTCTCGACGAACACGAGGAAGCCGGCGTTGGCAGGATCGGCGATGTCGATCAGCACCGGGTTGACCGGTCCGACGGCCCACGCGGGAGGCGAGACCACCAGGCCCGCGCCGGCCGCCGCCGCCAGCATCCCGGCGACGGTGAGTGCCCGACCCGCGGTGCGCAACCCCACTCGACCACTGTAGGTGGGATTCACTGATCCGTCAGGCGGGCCGATAGCCTGTCGTGGTGAGTTCGACGACCGGCACCCTGGCGATCGCCATCGTCACGTTCAACCGCTCCGCACTGCTCGACGAGCTGCTGCAGAGCGCCTCGACGATGACGACACCCCCTGATCGCATCATCGTCGTCGACAACGCCAGCACCGACGACACGCAGGAGGTCGTCACCGCGTGGGAGGCGCAGTTCCCTCCCGGCCTGCTCGTGAACCACCGCATGGAGACCAACACGGGCGGCGCCGGCGGCTTCAGCGAGGGCACCAAGGTCGCGCTCGAGCTCGGCGCCGAGTGGGTCTGGCTGATGGACGACGACGTCGAGATCCTGCCCGACGCGCTCGAGCGGTTCGCACCCTGGATGGCGCGGTTCAAGGTCATCCACGGCCGCCGCTACGACGTCGACGGCACCCCGTTCTACTGGCAGGCGAAGTTCAACCAGTGGCTCGGTGTGCCGCTGCCGTACTCGGTGAAGACGTTCAACACCGACGGCTACGCCGTGACCAACTCCGGCACCTTCGAGGGCATGCTCGTGCACGCCGACGTGGTCCGCCGCATCGGCCTGCCCGACCCCCGCTTCTTCATCTCGTGGGACGACGCGATCTACGCCTGGCTGGCCTCCCTGGAGACCGAGGTCGTCTACGTGGACGAGTTCGTGCTGCAGAAGAAGCGTGAGCAGAAGCAGGTCAGCCTCGGCGTGCGCCACCTCAACGACTCCAGTCCGCTGGCGAAGTACCACGTGATGCGCAACCGGGCCTATGTCGGCCGCTACTTCGACGAGCACGGCCACCTGAGCCGGCCCGGCTTCGCCCTGGGCACGGCGCTGACCTTCGCCAAGGAGATCGTGCGGCTCGTGGTCGTCGAGCGCTCCTTCCGCGGATTCTCCTCGCTCGTGAAGGGCTGGCGCGACGGCCGCAGGATCTGGGCCGATCGCACCTGGCAGCCGATGCCCGCGCTGGAAGGCGGCCGCGATGACTGACGTCCTCGTCGTCGGGTCGGGCTTCTTCGGGCTCACCGTGGCCGAGCAGCTGGCCAACGATCCCGGTCTCAAGGTCCACGTGATCGACCGTCGCTCGCACCTCGGCGGCAACGCCTACAGCGAGGCCGAGCCCACCACCGGCATCGAGGTGCACCGCTACGGCGCGCACCTGTTCCACACCTCGAACGAGCGGGTCTGGGACTACGTCAACCGCTTCACGACCTTCACCGGCTACCGCCACCACGTCTACTCGACGTACCGCGGCGAGGTGTTCCCGCTGCCGATCAACCTCGGCACCATCAACCAGTTCACCCGCTCGGCGATGGGTCCGGACGAGGCGCGCGCGTGGGTGGCCGAGCAGGCGGGTGCCGCGCTGTCCGGCGGCGCCGCGGCGGCCCAGAACCTCGAGGAGAAGGCGATCAGCCTGATCGGCCGTCCCCTCTACGAGGCGTTCATCAAGGGCTACACCGCCAAGCAGTGGCAGACCGACCCCACCGAGCTGTCGGCCGACATCATCACCCGGCTGCCGGTGCGGTACACCTACGACAACCGCTACTTCAACGACCGCTACGAGGGCCTGCCCACCGACGGCTACACCGCGTGGCTCGAGCGGATGGCCGACCACCCGAACATCACGATCGGCCTCGACACCGACTTCTTTGACGAGAGCCAGCCTTACAACAAGAAGTCGTGTGTGGGCCAACTACTGACGGTGTACACCGGCCCGCTCGACCGGTACTTCGACCACGCGCACGGCCCGCTCGGCTGGCGCACCCTGGACTTCGAGTCCGAGGTGCTGCCGATCGGCGACTTCCAGGGCACGCCGGTGATGAACTACGCCGACACCGACATCCCCTACACCCGGATCCACGAGTTCCGGCACTTCCACCCCGAGCGCGACTACCCGTCGGACGCCACGGTGATCATGCGCGAGTTCAGCCGCTTCGCGAACGCCGGCACCGACGACGAGCCCTACTACCCGGTGAACACGTCAGACGACCGCACGGCCCTGAAGGCCTACCGCGAGCTGACCGAGCAGGAGTCGCAGGTGCACTTCGGCGGTCGTCTCGGCACGTACCAGTACCTCGACATGCACATGGCCATCGCGTCGGCGCTGTCGATGGTCGACAACGTCCTGCGGCCGGGACTCGTCCGTGGCTGACTCGCGGGCGGGGATCGTTCCCCGACTCCGCCAGTGGGCGATCGGGCGGCTGCGCCGCTCGCGCTTCCTGCCCGTCGGCATGCCCGACAAGCGCACCGACGAGGACCGCCTGGGTCGCGCGTTCACGCAGTCGGTCCTGGTCTACTTCCCCAACGGCGCCGACGCGCTCTACCAGCTGCGTCCGTGGTTCGGGGCGCTGAAGGCGCTCGACGCCGCGCACGGTGTGGTGGCCGTGTTCAAGGACTCCCGCACCGCCGCGCTCGTGCGGGCCGAGTCGGGCCTCGACTGCGTGACCCTGGCCCGCTACGGCCAGCTGGACGAGATCCTGGCCCTCAGCGACGTGAAGCTCGCGCTGTACGTGAATCACGACCCGATCAACTTCGAGTGCCTGCGCTTCACGTCGCTCGTGCACGTGTACCTGGGCCACGGCGACAGCGACAAGGGCGTCTCGGTGTCGAACCAGGTGAAGGCGTACGACTTCTGCTTCCTGGCCGGTCAGGCGGCGCTCGACCGCACGAGCGCCGGCGTGATGCTCTACGACGCGTCGGCCCGCTCGGTGCTGATCGGCCAGCCGCAGCTCGACGCTCCCGCGCCGGTGCCGCAGCCCGACCCGTCGCGGTCGACGGTCCTCTACGCGCCCACCTGGGAGGCGTCGCAGCCGTCGGTCTCGTACGGCTCGCTGCTGACCCACGGCTCTGCCGTGGTCGACGCCCTTGCGGGCACCCACCGGGTGATCTACCGCCCGCACCCGCTGAACGGCGTCATCGACCCGGCCTACGGCGAGGCCGACGCCGCGATCCGCGCCCGCGCCGACCGCGTGGACACCGACGTGCCGCTCGAGCAGTCGTTCGCGGACGCCGACCTGCTGATCACCGACGTCTCGGCGGTGACCCTGAACTGGCTGCCGACCGGCAAGCCGGTGCTCGTGTGCCGCCCCCGTGTGCCCGTGCCGCCGTCGCGCCTCATGGACACCCTGCCGCTGCTGGACGAGGACGCCGACGTGGCCGCGCTCGTGGCGCAGCACCTCTCGACCGACCCGAGCGCGGCGGCCCGCCGCGACCTCATCGAGTACTACCTCGGCGACACATCGCCCAGCGCCGCCACCGAGCGGTTCCTGCAGGCCTGCTCCGACGCGATGGACCTGCGCGACCGCGCCTGGGCCGAGCACCGCCGGCTGGGCGCGACCGGCCCCTGAAGGGACGCGCGCTTCGTCCTTCGGGACATCTGGGTACCCAGATGCGTCACCGTGGGCGATCCTGACCGTATGAGCGACGACCGACTGGGCCCCGACGACGGGCCCTTCTTCCACGGCACGAAGGCGGTCCTCTCCCCCGGCGACCTTCTCGAGCCGGGTCGCCGGGCGAACTTCGGTGAGAATCGCACCGCCGGCCACATCTACTTCACCGGCACCCTGGACGCCGCGACGTGGGGCGCCGAGCTCTCGGTGGGCGAGGGCCGCGGCCACATCTACCGGGTCGAGCCGACCGGGCCCTTCGAGGACGACCCGAACCTGACGGACAAGAAGTTCCCGGGGAACCCCACCCGCTCCTACCGCAGCAAGGAGCCGATCCGCGTGGTCGAGGAGGTCGTCGGGTGGGAGCCCCATCCGCCGGAGGTCCTCCAGCACATGCTCGACAGCCTCGCCGCCATGAAGGAGCGGGGCGAGGTCGTCATCGACGACTGAGGCCCTGACGCGGCACCAGCAACGCGACGAGAGCACCCGCGAACGCCGCACCCGCGCCGATGACGAAGCACAGCTGGAAGGCGCCCTTGTCGGGGATCGCGTAGCCCCCGAAGTCCACCGTCCGGCTCGTCAGGACGGCCGCCATGACGGCGCCGGCGATCGTGGTGCCGACCGAGCGCATCAGGGCGTTGAGGCCGACGCCGGAGCCCGACTCGGACTCCGGCACGTTGTCCAGGATCAGGGTCGGCATGGCCGCGTAGCCGATGCCGACACCGGCGCAGGCGACCAGCGAGCCGAGCATGAGCTCCCACGGCGCGTTCATCAGGAACAGCGTCACGAGGTAGCCGACCGCCAGGACCGTGGCGCCGATCGACAGCGTGAGGCGGGCGCCGATCGAGGTGATCAGGCGGCTCGAGACGGGCGCGAAGAACATCATCATCAGGCCACCGGGCGCCATCCACAGACCCGCCTGGAGGATCGTCTGGCCCAGGCCGAAGCCGGTCTCCTCGGGCAGCTGCAGCAACTGCGGCAGCACGATGGACTGCGCCATCATGCCGAAGCCGATCAGGACGGCCGCGAGGTTCGTGAACAGCACGGGCGGATGGGCGCTGGTGCGCAGGTCCACGAGCGGGTCGTGGTGGCGCAGCTCGAACCAGCCCCAGAGCAGCAGCACGACGACGCCGCCCACGATCGCGCCGATCGTGCGACCGTCCGACCAGCCCCACTCGCTGCCCTTGCTGACGCCGACCAGCGCCGAGACCAGGCCGACGGCCAGGCCGGCGACTCCCACGACGTCGATGCGGGCCGGGTGCGCGTCGTGGACGCTCGGGACGACGACCAGGGTCGCGACGAGGATGACCGCGGCGAGCACGGACGAGAACCAGAACAGCGCGTGCCACGAGTAGTCCTGGGCGATCCACGCGGCCAGCGGCAGGCCGAGGGCACCACCGACGCCGAGCGTGGCGCTGACCGCGGCGACGGCCGTCGCGCGCTTCTCGGGCGGGGCGACCTCGCGCACCATGCTGATCGCGACGGGGATGTAGCCCATGGCCATGCCCTGCAGGGCGCGACCGACGAGGAACGGCGCGAGCGAGCTCGACATCGCGGCGACCACGGAGCCGGCCACGAGGATCCCCGCCGAGACGACCATGACCTTCTTCTTGCCGTACATGTCGGCGAGGCGCCCGGTGACGGGCATCGTCACCGCGGCTGCGAGCAGGGTGGCGGTGACGGCCCAGGACGCGTTGCCGGGCTCCGTGCCGAGCAGTCGCGGGAGCTCGCTCTGGATCGGGATGACCAGCGACTGCATGAGCGCGCCGGCGAGGCTGCCGAAGCACAGCACGAGGATGACGGCGATCGGCGAGAAGCGGGTCTCGACACGCTCGTCGACGACGGAGGGAGAGGGCATCGGGCGGGTCCTGTCGGAAGCAGCGATGTGTAATCTACACATTCGACTTGTGTAGACTACACATGACATCCGTTCCCTGACCACCGGAGCCAGCATGACCTCCATCACCGAGGCCGCCCGAGCCAACCCGGCCTGGTCCGCGCTCACCGCGATCTCGCGACTCGAGCGGGGCCAGCGCGCGGTCGTCGGACCACGAGGGCACGCCGACCAGCGGCTGCTGTGGATGTTCTCCGACGGCCGGCCGCGGACCCTGCGGGAGATCGCGGACGAGCTCGGGCTCGAGCAGTCCACCGTGAACCGGCAGGCGAACGCCGCCCTCAAAGCCGGGCTGCTGCAGCGGTCGCGGGAGCCGGGCCAGAGCGCGTGGCACTTCGTGGCCAACGAGAGCGCCCTCGCGGAGTTCGCCCGCGATCTCGACCGCCACCTCGGTCTGCTGGACCGCGCCTTGGACGCCCTCCCCCGCGCCGACCGCGTCCGGTTCCTCGAGCAGTTCGGCACGTTCGCCGACGCGTTCGTCGAGGCTGCCGCTGAGGCCTGATCGAGGCCTAGGATCGGCGCATGCACCGGATCTTCACGACGAGCGTCGCCTCGGTCTACCCGCACTACGTCACGAAGGTCGAGAAGAAGGGGCGCACGAAGGCCGAGCTCGACCAGGTCATCGAGTGGCTGACCGGCTTCGACGAGAGCACCCTGCAGAAGCACCTCGACGCCGGGACGACGTTCGAGGACTTCTTCGCGCAGGCCGACCTCAACCCCAACGCCTCCCTCATCACGGGTGTCGTGTGCCACGTGCGCGTCGAGGAGGTCGAGGACCCGCTGATGCAGAAGATCCGCTATCTCGACAAGCTGGTCGACGAGCTCGCCAAGGGCAAGGCGATGGAGAAGGTCCTGCGCGGTTGAACGGTCAGCTGGGCGTCCAGCGCGGGTCGCGGCCGGCCCGCGCCACCAGGCGATCGAGGACCGGGGCGTCGTCCGGCACGGTGACGGCCGGACCGAACAACCCCGGCGTTCCCGCCGGGTCGAACTGCTGCACGAACTCCAGGCACGCGGCCGCCGTCGCGTCGTCGAGGACGTACTCCTGACCGGTGGCGCGGGCGAGGTCCCAGCCGTGCAGCACCACCTCGTCGAGCGCGACCCTCCCGGCGACGTCGCCCGGGAGGTCGACACCACCGGCCCGCGTCATGCCCTCCCACGCCGCGGGGTCGCGCCAGGCCACCAGCAGCCGCTCCAGGTGATCCTCCAGCTCCGAGCGCCAGCCGTCCTCCACGGTGGGAGCGGCCCCGGGATCCGGCGCGGTGTCGGTCAGCGGCCCGAGCTCCTTGGCGGCGGCCGCGCGGAACGCCTGCGACAGTCCGCCGACGTGGTGGAGCATCTGCCCCACGGACACGCCCTCGCACGGGGTTTCGTGGTCGAGGTGCTCGTCCTTGATGCCCCGGACGGTCGCGAGGAGGGCCTGGGCCGCGGGTTGCAGGTCGACGGTGCTCATCACCCGAGTGTCGTCGCGGCTCGCTCGTCGCGGAACCCCCTCACGGTGGACAGACGCGGCATCATGGATGGGCGGCGCGTGCGCGGCGCGGAACGGAGGTCCCCCATGACGAACGAGACCCTCGAGCGACTCGAGGCCGAACGCGAGCGGACCCGGGGTCAGCTGCACGGCCTGATGCGGGACTTCGACCAGGTCGTGGAGGCCTCCCTGGACTCCAACGCCGACGACGAGCACGATCCCGACGGCTCCACCGTCGCGTTCGAGCGCTCGCAGGTCGACTCGATGCTGCAGCAGACCCGCCAGCACCTGGTCGAGATCGACGCCGCCATGGAGCGGGTCGCCGCCGGCACCTACGGCACCTGCGAGTCGTGCGGCCGGCAGATCGCCGCGGCGCGGCTGGAGGCCCGCCCGGTCGCCCGGCTCTGCATCGACTGCGCCTCGGCGAAGGAGGGTCAGCGATGACGTGGCCGCGGATCGACGGGATGCGGGGCCTCGAGCTGGGCTCGCCCGGTGAGCTGCGCGCCCGCCTGAACGGGCTCGTCCTGGCCGGGCAGAAGCGCGCGACCGCGGGCATCCTGACCGAGTACGAGGTGGAGCAGGAGGAGCTCGAGCACATCGGCGAGCGCCTCGCCCTGCTGGACGACGACGAAAACCGCATCGGGACCGTCGAGGTCACCGGCCTCTCGATCCACCCCTTCATCGAGGTGCCGTGGGAGTTCGCCGCCGCCGAGGGCGAGGGCGACGCCGACCTCGACGAGTGGCGAGCCGGCCACCGCGGCTTCTGGGCGACCGCCGGATCACCGGTCGAGGACGACACCCCGATCGTGTGCATCCGGTTCACCCTGGTCGACGTCGTCGAGCCCGGCGACTGAGCCGCCTCCGGACGCAACGGTGCCCCGGTCTTCCGACCGGGGCACCGTCACCTCCCCATGCTGTGGGGCGGTCGCGTCACTCGCTCGTCACAGCGTGCGGCGCCGTCCGCTCCACAGGATCGCTCCACCCGCCCCGAAGAGGGCGAGCATCAGCGCCACGAGCCCGAGGCCGATGCTGGTGCCGGTCCTGGACAGCTGTCCGGCCGACGCCTCGGCGGGCTCGCTCGGGTCGGATCCCCCAGAACCCGACCCGTCGGACACCGCAGGGTCGTCACCCTCCGGGTCCCCCGTCTCCTCCCCCGTGCCGATGTCCGTCGGCGGGGTCTTCACGACGACGCCGGCGTCCCACGTGGGGTCGATGCCCTGCGTCGCGGTGATCTCACGGTGCTCGTAGTCGCCCTGCAGGGCGGTGTTCGAGTCGCCGAGGACGATCACGACCGTGAGGCCGTTCGCCGGGTCCGCATCGGAGTCGAGGGCGTCGTCGCCCCCGGCGTCCCGCTGCGTGAACTCGTACGTCCGCTGCTGCTCGGGCGTGAGCGTGAAGCGCACCCGGTAGGTGCCCGCCGCGAGCTCGTCGAACGCGTACCGGCCGTCGCGGTCCGTCGTGGTGGTCGCCAGGACGGCACCGTCCTCGTCGAGCAGCTCGACGGTGACACCGGGCAGCGACTTCTCGCCGGAACCCTGGATGCCGTCCTTGTCCGTGTCGATCCAGACGCGGTCGCCGATCGCGTACGACTTCGTCACGAACCCGAAGTCGAGCGTCGGGTCACGGTCGCCGTCCTGGTGCAGCTCGCCGGGGACCGTGGCGGCCTCCCACGTGGACGAGTCGAGCACGCGGTCGCCCGCGCCGGCCTTGGTCGGCACGTAGGGCTTCAACGCCTCCGCCGACGCGTCGCGGTCGATCCGCACGGTGTACGTCCCGTCGCCGGTCAGCGCGGGCAGGCGGTCGAAGGTGTACGCGCCGTCCGCACCCGTCGTGACGGGGCCGACCGGCTGGCCGAACACGTCCACGACGGGCTTGCCGTCGGGTCCGACCACCTCGAGGACGACGCCCTCGATGCCCGGCTCGCCGTCGTCCTGGCGACCGTCGCGGTCGGAGTCCACCCACACGAAGTCGCCGACGGAGACCGAGCGCAGGGGCACGATCTCGGCGAACGTGTCGCCGATCCGGTTGACGATCGGGGCGGAGGCGTCGTTGACCTTCACGGCCACGTAGGCCGCGAGCGAGCCACCGGCCTGCAGGCGGGTGCCGTCCTTCTGCCTGATCGTGACGGACTCGCTGCCGGCGTCGTACGACGCGACGAGGTTGCCGCCGATGTCGACCGGTCCGGTGCTGGGATCGGCGCCGGTGGCCCGGTCGGCCTCGTCGACGAACCCGAGGAAGTCGACCGCGCCGGGCAGCTCGTCCACGACGGGCAGGATGGCGACCTGGTCGTAGCTGCCGTGAGGGATGAACTCGATCCGGTAGACGTAGCGGTCCTGGACCAGCGAGCCCGATCCGTCCATCTGGGCCGAGATCGACTCGGTCCACTCCTGCGCCACGTTGTCCCAGATCCGCTTGCGGACCTCGGCCTCGTCGCCGTAGGACGTGGCCTCGCTGACGGTGTCGGACCAGTGCAGCGGGACGCCGTCCAGGCCGAACAGCGTGGCCTTGTTGCGGATCGTCTTCGTCTCCTTGCCGACGAACTCCTTCGTGGTCAGCGCGATCGTGGCCTGGAAGCGCTTGTCGGCGCCGCGTGCGTCGACGACGGCGTCGCCGGCACTGCTCAGCTCGATGACGAGGTCGTCGTCGGCGTTCGTGCGGAGCTCGAAGTGCGAGGCGTCGAGCGCGACGCCGTCGTACGTGCCCTTGACCGTCACGCCGGAGAGGTCGCCCAGGTCGTACACGTCGGTGTCCACGTGGTCCACGATGCGGCTGTGGCGGACGTCGATGCCCTTGCCTGCGGCGACCGTGAACGTGTAGTCGACCGTGACGGACTCGCCCGGCTCGACCGACTGCTGACGCGCGGCGCCGGTCTTGGTGAACACGCTCGGGTCGTTGACCCCGCCCGTCGTGTCGGGCAGGGCGACCACCGTGACGTCGCGCGTCACGGAGTGCGGGTTGCCGTCGCGATAGTGGAAGTCGGCCACGTTGCGCCAGCGGTACGGCGTCGCGTCCTTGATCGTGGTGCTGCCGGCGACGGCGAGGCCGTCGACGGTGGTGAGCTGCGCCTTCACCGCGATCGAGGCGTTGGTGGTCGCGTCCTTGCCCACGTTGACGAGCAGCCGCTGTCCGTCCACGCAGTACTGGCCGACGAACGCGTCATCGGCAAAGGCGGCCGCGCTCGTCGGGCAGGTCCCGGCCATCGTCAGCGTGATGCCGGTGGACGTGAGGAAGTCGGCCGCGTCGGTGCGCCACGACGCCTGGGTGGGCAGCGTGTCGCTGATGACCACGTTGCGGCCCAGGACCTTGTTCGGGTTGCTGCCGTCCCAGCCGCGCAGGTCGGCCTTGAGCGTGTAGGTGAGGTCGGCCGGAGGCGTCAGGAGGCCCGCTTCGTCCGTGACGATGTTCTTCGTGCTCCAGGCGGCCGTCTTGCCGAAGAGCGCTCCCACGTTGGGTCCGGGGTTCGGGTTCGCCACGGAGTGCCGCAGGCGGACGCCCGCCTCGCGCACCACGGAGGCCGAGCCGAAGCTCGCCGTGTTCGTCAGGACCGTCTCGAACTGGCCGTGACC
Organism: Aeromicrobium sp. UBA7512; assembly: GCF_002476985.1. Taxonomy (NCBI): domain Bacteria; kingdom Bacillati; phylum Actinomycetota; class Actinomycetes; order Propionibacteriales; family Nocardioidaceae; genus Aeromicrobium; species Aeromicrobium sp. UBA7512. Next base: position 389,300 of record NZ_DLNK01000005.1, on the reverse strand, counting down.
GCCGGAGAGCCGGTCGTACTGCGCCTGCAGGAGAGCCTCGATGGCCGCCACGTCGGTGACCCGGGCCCGGTAGGTGATCGCGAGGATCGACGGGCCGGGCAGGTCGACCGCTCCGCTGAACTGCTGACCGGTGACGGTCGGGGCGAAGGTGAACGGTGCGGTCTTTCGGTTCAGTCCGGCGGCGTCCCAGCTGGTCAGCTGACCGCTGAAGGAGCCGGCCACGTAGCCCAGGCCCGCGGGCAGCCGGTCGGCGATCTCGAAGCCGTCGCGCGCCTCGGGCGAGTTGACCCGCAGCGTGTAGGTGAGGTCCTGGTCCACGATCTCGGGCTTGAGCTTCACCCGGCCGTCGACCACCGTCACGAAGCTGTCGAGGTTGCCCGGGGCCACACCCTTCGAGAAGCCCTCGGAGACGTTCGCGAACTCATCGCCCTGGTCGCGGATGATGACCTCGATCGAGCTCTCCTGGCCGTCCACCTTCCAGACGATGGTGTCCTCGGTGCTGCCGTCGACCTGGTTCACGGTGAACTTCAGGTCGAAGACGCCCTGGTTCACGCCGCTCGGCCACGGATCCTTGAAGGTGATGGCGACCTTGTTGCCGTCCTGGCGGACCGACTCGATCGCCGTGTTGGCGGCCGGGACGCCGGTGACCTTCACGTTCGGACCGAGCTCGAAGTCCACCGTCGCGCCGGGCTGGACCTGGGTGTCGTACTGCACTCGCAGGGTCAGCTCGTCACCCTCGTCGACGACCTCGGCGCCGTGGTACGTGGCGCCGTTGAGCAACAGGTTCGACGTGATCCCCGAGGTCGCGGCGACCGCGGGAAGTGCCAGCACGGTCAGCAGCAGCGCCAGTGCCGCCACGAGCGCGACCCGAGCGGCCGACAGTGTTCGTCTCATCGATGTGTTTCCTTCGTGGTGGAGCTTTTCGTCCCCGAGAACGCGAACGTCTGAACGTCTACTGGAGTGACGGGAGCGAAAATCTCGCGCCAAAAAGCACGCAACGTGTCCCTGTTCACATTGGGACGAAACGAGACATTTGTTCCGGGTGGTGTCGTAACGTGGCGGCCGAAGGGGAGGCGGAGCAGGGCCGGGACACGGACCGCTCCACGAGGCGATGACGGATCAGGAAACGCTCGCCGCGCCACCTGACACCGAGCTGGTGGAAGGAGTGCGGTCCGGGGACGAGCACGCGATGGCGCAGCTGTACGAGCGCCACCGCGCGGACGCGCTGCGCGTGGCCAGGATCGTCAGCCAGGACACCGACGCCGACGACCTCGCCGCCGAGGCGTTCGCGCGCGTGATCACCAAGATCGCCGAGGGCGGCGGCCCCACGTCGGGTTTCCGGCCCTACCTCCACACGGTCATCCGCAACCTCAACATCGAGCGCCGTCGGCAGGCGGGCCGCGAGCAGGCGGCGTCGGACAAGCCGTGGCTGCTCGACTCGACCGACGAGGTCGAGCCCGAGGTCTTCGACGAGGTCGACGCCGACCGCGCGGCGCGCGCCCTGCGCTCGCTGCCGGACAACTGGCAGCAGCTGCTGTGGAAGCTCGACGTCCAGGGCAGCAAGCCGGCCGAGGTCGCCCGTGAGCTGGAGATCCCCGTCGCCTCGGTCTCGAGCACCGTCTACCGCGCGCGTGAGGGCCTGCGCGTGGCGTACCTCGACCAGCACGTTCCGCGCGCGGACGACGGCGACTGCGCGTGGACGCGCGCACGCCTCAGCCGCCTCGCCCGGGGCAGCCTGACCTCGCGGGCGACCGCGAAGGTCCACCTCCACCTCAACCAGTGCGCCGAGTGCGCCGCGCTCTACGACGACCTCCACCGGCTCAACACGAAGCTGGGCGCGTTCGTCTGGCCCCTCGTGCTCGCGGGTGGCGTGTCCGCGGGTGGGTTCCCGTGGTCGGTCGGCGCCGCCGCTTCGCCCACGCCCTCGGGCCAGTCGTCCGGTGTGGGTGGCGGTGCGGGGGCGAGCATCGGCACGAGCGTCGGCGGAGTCGTCGCGGGTGCACCCGTGGCCGCGGTCGCCGCGGGGATCGTGGGCCTCGTCGCCGTCGTGGCGGCCGGTGCTCTCTGGCTGACCAGCAGCTCGGCCGAGCCGTCCGCGGCCCGGGTCGTTACCCCGGTCCTGGAATCGGTCGTCGAGGAGAGACCCACGGAGGCGAAGACAGCGGCACCCCCCTCGGCCGGCCCCCTGGGACTTCTCGCGACGCCGCTCGGCATGACCCCGCTGCCGTCCGGCGACGACCCGACGACGTCCGCGCCCACCGATCCGCCTCCGTCGGACGAGCCGGCGCCGGAGACCACGCCCGAGCCCACGCCCCAGCCGACGGAGCCCGAGCCCACGGAGCCCCAGCCCACGGAGCCGGAGCCCACGGAGGAGCCCCCGGTCGAGCCGGTCGACCTCGGTGTCGGCGAGCCCACCGTGGTGGCGACGGGCGAGGACTCCCACTGGGAGCTGACCGTTCCGATCTCCGCGCAGGAGGGCGCCGCCGCCGAGTCGTTCACGCTGAGCGTCGACCTGACCATGAACGACGTCACCGGATTCGTGGAGCGGCGCTCGGCCGGGTGGAGCTGCGGCCCCATCGAGGAGGGCGGCTCGAACGGCGACCCGTACTTCTTCGACACCGTGACGTGCGACTACACGTACCAGCCGGGTCAGGCCGTGACGCCGCTGCAGCTCGTGCTCATGGCCGTCGAGCCCTCGGGAACCGCCACCGTCCGCGGCGCCGGCAACGCCGACCCCGACGCCTCGTCGGACTCGCGCCAGTTCTGACCGGCGGCGTCAGCCCGGCGTCGCCCCCAAGCCCCACGCCCACTTTTGTGACGCTGCTCGGCCGTCAGAGCTCACACAGAGCGAATCGCGTCACAAAAGTTGGGTCGGGGGTGAGCGCGCCGAGTCGGCCGGGTCAGCGGAGGGGCTGACCCGCCTCCCGCTGGTCCTCACCCAGGGCGGCCATGACGCCGATCAACTCCTCCTGCAGCTTCGGGCCGAGCTCGCCCCACCCCTTCTCGTAGCCGTAGAGGTCGCGCAGGGACTCCGACGAGCGCTGGCCGTCGAGGATGTCGATGTCGTCGGCGGTCATCATCCCCGGGTGCACCACGCCGACGGCCTCGGAGACCTTGAGCAGATCGCGGCGCAGGGCCAGGACGTAGCTGGCGAGCCGGTCCTTCTTCGACGTCGGGTCCAGCCCGCGGGTGTAGCGCGGGTTCTGCGTCGCGACGCCGACCGGGCAGTGGTCGGTGTGGCACTTCTGGGCCTGGATGCAGCCGATCGACAGCATCGCCTCGCGCCCGACGTTGACCATGTCGGCGCCCAGCGCGAAGGCCACCAGCGCGTTCTCGGTGAGGCCGAGCTTGCCCGCACCGATGAACGTGAGGTCGTCGGTCAGCCCCGCCACCGCGAAGCGCTTGTAGACCTCGGTGAACGCGATCCGGAACGGGTAGGCGACCGAGTCGGCGAAGATCATCGGCGCCGCGCCCGTGCCGCCCTCGCCGCCGTCGACGTTGACGAAGTCGACCCCGCGGTCGCGGGGTCCCATGAGCTCGATCAGCTCGTCCCAGAACTCCATGTTCCCGACCGCCGACTTGATGCCCACGGGGAGTCCCGTGGCCTCGGCGACGAGCTCGACGAAGTCGAGCATCGAGTCCACGTCGTCGAAGGCGGTGTGGCGGCTCGGCGAGGCGCAGTCCACCCCCTCGGGGATGCCGCGGATCTCGGCGATCGTCCGGTCGACCTTCGCGCCCGGCAGCATGCCGCCGAGGCCGGGCTTGGCCCCCTGCGAGAGCTTGATCTCGATGGCGCGCACCGGGGCCGACTGCACGAGGTCGACGAGCCGGCCGAGGTCGAACCGCCCGTGCTCGTCGCGGCAGCCGAAGTAGGCGGTGCCGATCTGGAAGACGAGGTCGCCGCCGTGGCGGTGCGCCGGCGCGATCGACCCCTCCCCCGTGTTCTGCATGCACCCGGCGATGGCCGCGCCCGCGTTGAGCGCCTGGATGGCGGGTGCGGAGAGGGCGCCGAAGCTCATCCCCGAGATGTTGACCACCGAGGCGGGACGGAAGGCGTGCCGCCGGCCGCGTGGCCCACCGAGCACCTTCGCGGAGGGCAGCGGCATCCCCTCGCTGCCGTGCGGCGCGGTGGTGGCGCCGGGGCCGGAGAACGTGCGGTGCTTGATGATCGGGTAGCCGACGACGCGCTCGATGTCGTTGTCGGTGCCGAACCCGAAGTAGCTGTTCTCGCCCTTGGCGCTGGCGTAGACCCAGCGCCGCTGGTCACGCGAGAACGGGCGCTCCTCGTCGTTGCTCGTGACGATGTACTGGCGCAGCTCGGGACCGACCGTCTCGACCCAGTAGCGGAAGTGTCCGAGGACGGGGAAGTTGCGCAGGATCGCGTGCTTCTTCTGCGTGAGGTCGTAGGCGACCACGCCGCCGAGCGCGGCGGCCGCCAGCCCCGCGAGACCCGCACCCGCCCGTGTGACTGGTTCCATCCCTCAGGTCTAACCCCCCGCGTGCCCGCTGTCGACTCGACCGGGAAGCGGCGTCAGTCCTCGTCGACGGGCTCGCCGGTCGGGTCGTCCTGCCGGACGTCGAGGTGGGCGCCGCCCACGGGACCCTCGGGCCAGCCCACGAGGGTCCATCCGTTCCGCGGATCGCCCTGGACCTCGACCAGGCCCGTGTTCGGCAGCGGCGACCGCTCGACGAAGTCGACGTCGATGCCTCCCACCCTCGCGCTGGTCCACGCGCGGATGGCGGCACCGTGCGACACGGCCAGCACCGTCTCGGCGCCCGATCGCGCGATGTCGGCGATCGCGGCGTCGTAGCGGTCGAGGAACTCGTGCCCGTCCTCGCCGCCGGGCATCCGCGCCGCCAGCCGTCCCCGCGCCCAGGCGAAGGCCGTGTGGAGGTAGGTCAGGTGGGCGTCGTGGTGACCGGCCATCTCGAGGTCGCCCGCGCCGATCTCACGCAGGCCCTCCAGCGAGGTCGGCTCGAGCGAGCTGGCCGCCGCCAGCGGCGTGGCCGTCAGGGTCGTGCGCCGCAGGTTCGAGACGAAAACGGCGTCGATCGCTCGCTCACCGAGGGCATCCGGGACGGCCTCGGCCTGACGGATTCCCAACGGGGTCAGCTCGGCACCCGGCGCCGCGGTGTCGAGCAGCCCGCGCACGTTGGACGGCGTCTGGCCATGGCGCAGCAGCAGGAGTCGCATGGCTCCACCCTGTCACCCGCCACCTGCCACTTTTGGAACGGGATCGACGTGCGGAGCGCCCCGCGAGGTTGATTCCGTTCCAAAAGTGGCGAGGGCGGCGCTGGACTAGACCTTCGCGCGGCCGCTGTCGACGTGCTCGGGAACGATGCCGCCGTCGGGGGCGCCGGGCCCGTGGCGCAGCTCGAGGTCGCGCCCTCGTAGACGCTCACCACAGTCCGAGCACGTGAGCTCGGCGTGGGCGACGTGGCCGCAGGTGGCGTGGACGATCTCCACCGGAGCGCCCTCGGGAGCGAGCCAGCGGTCGCCCCACTGGCGCAGCATCGTGAGGACGGGCCACAGGTCGCGGCCCTTCTGGGTGAGCACGTACTCGAACCGCGGCGGCCGCTCCGAGTACTGGACCTCCTCGAGGATCCCGTGCTCCACGAGCGTCTGGAGCCGTGCGGACAGGACGTTGCGAGCGATGCCCAGGCGCGACTGGAACTGCTCGAACCGGGTCACCCCCATGAGGGCATCACGCAGGATGAGCGGGGTCCACCACTCGCCGATCACCTCGAGGCTCTGGGCGATCGAACAGTTCATCTCAGAGAAGCTGCTGCGGCGCATGACCCCAGACTAGTCGGTTGCGTCATGCAACGCACTAGGTCTACAGTCCGTTTCGTGACACAACTGACCACGCGGACCGCCTCACCCCGCGCCGTGATGGCGGTCGTCGCCGTCGGCGTGCTGCTGTCCGGATTCGACCTCTTCATCGTCAACGTCGCGCTGAGCGACATCGCCGCCTCGATCGGCGAGAGCGACCTCGCGAACCTGTCGTGGATCCTGAACGCCTACGCGATCACCTTCGCCGCGTTGCTCGTGCCGGCCGGGCGGATCAGCGACGTCATCGGCAGCAAGAACGGGTTCCTGGCCGGCCTCCTGGTGTTCACGCTCGCGTCCGCCGCGTGCGCGTTCAGCCCCGACCTCGGCACGCTCGTGGCGTTCCGGATCGTGCAGGCCGCGGGCGCGGCCCTGATGATTCCCTCATCGCTGGGCCTGGTGCTGACCTCCTTCCCGGCCGAGAGCCGCGCGGGCGCGGTGCGGCTGTGGGCCGGTCTCGGCGGCGTCGGCGCCGCGCTCGGTCCCGTGGTCGGTGGCGTCCTCGTGCAGGTCGACTGGCGGTGGATCTTCCTGGTCAACGTCCCGCTGGGCATCACCGCTGCGGTCGTGGGCTGGCGCCTGCTGCCCGCCACCACCGGGCATCCCGGGCGGCGCCCCGGCCTCATCGGAGCGCTGCTGCTGGTGGCCACCGTCGCCACTCTCGTCCTCCTCCTGGTCGACGGCTCCGAGTGGGGCTGGACCTCCACGCGGACCCTGACGGTCGCCGCGATCGTGGTGCTCGGGATCGCGCTCAACGCGTGGGCCGTGGCGCGGTCCGCAGACCCGATCGTGAGCCTCACACTGCTCCGGGCACCTCACTTCGCCTCGATGAGCCTCACCCTCCTGGCGTTTCACGTGGCGTTCGGCGCCATGCTGCTGTCCGTCGTGCTGTGGCTGCAGGACGTGTGGGGCCTCTCCGCGCTCCAGACCGGTCTGGGCATCGCGCCCGGCCCCCTCCTGGTGCCCTTCGTGGCGGTGTACGGCGCTCGGTTCGTGTCGACGATCGGCCCGAGGGCGGCGATCGCGCTCGGCACCGTCGTGTTCGCCGCGGGCGTGGCGTCGTGGGCGGTGCTCGCCGGCCCCTCCACCACGTACGCCGCGACGATCCTTCCCGGCATGCTGCTCACCGGCGTCGGCGTCGGACTGGTCGTTCCGTCGTCCATGGTGCTGGGCTGCAGCGCGCTGCCACCGGAGCAGAGCAGCACCGGCTCGGCCGTCCTGCAGACCGCGCGCCAGGTCGGCATCGCGGTGGGCGTCGCCGCCCTCGTCGCCGTCCTCACGGCGCAACCGGCGGGTCCCGACGCCTTCGCGGTCGCCTGGTGGATGACCGCCGGCTTCGCCCTCGCGGCGAGCCTCACCGCGATCGGTCGGTCCACGCGATGACCGCCGTGATCGCCGACGTCCTCGACGGCGCGCACGACATCGACCTCCAGCCGTTCAACGGGTTCGGCGGCCTGCAGGGCGGGGTCGTCGCAGCGATCATGCTGCGCGAGATGCGCGCCGTGGCCTCGCCCGACCTCGTCCCCATCGAGCTGACGGCGCACGTCGTGCGACCCGTCACCGAGCGCCTTCGGGTGCGGCCCGAGCTGACGCACGACGGGCGCTCCACGAAGCTCACCAGCGCGACGGCCACGTCAGGCGGCAAGACCGCAGCGGTGGCCACCGCGGTGCTCGCGGCTCCGCGCCGTCCGGACGTGCCGACGGATCCGGGGCGCCCACCCGTCGTGGACTTCCCGCTCGAGGAGGCGCGACGCTTCGTGGTGCCGCCCGAGTTCGTGCCGATCAGCACCCGGATCGAGATCCGGCCCGCCACTGCTCCCCTGCCGTTCTCCGGCTCCTCGGAGCCCAACCTGAGCGCGTGGATCCGCATCAACGAGCGGGTCGAGGACCCGTGGGAGCGGCTGCTCATCCTCTCCGACGCCCTGGCCCCGTCGTTCGCGGCGGTCCTCAGCGAGATGCGCCGGATCCCCACCGTGCGCACCACCGTCCGGTTCACGCCCGAGGTGGCCACCGAGGAGGTCGACTGGGTGCTCGTCGACTCCACCACGGTCGACGCGAGCGGCGACGGCTGGCTCACCGAGGACATCCGCATCTGGACCCCCGACGGCGTGCCGCTGGCGACCTCGTCGCAGCTGCGAACCCTCCGCTAGCGGGTCCGCCGCGCACTAGGCTCGCGGGCGTGAGCACGCGTGACTCGGTCGGCTTCGCCGCGATCGTCGGAAGTCTCGCCGGCGCGGCCCTCGCCTCCCGGCGCGGCACCCGTGCGGTCGTGGCCTCCTCGATGGCCGGAGGAGCCGCACTCGCGGCGTCCGAGGCCGTCGCCCGCGCCCGCCAGGGCAAGGACGAGATCCCGGCGCTGTGGCAGCGGATCGCCGTGAGCGCGGCGCTCGCCGCCCCGCTCGGCTGGGCCGCGGAGCGCGCGGGAGCCGGACCGAGGACGATCGGCACGGTCACCGGTGCCGCGATCGGCGCACTCGGCCTGCGACCGCAGAAGGTGGTGATGGGCCCCGTCGTCGGCGCGGCAATGGGCCAGGCCCTGCACCGCGGAGGGGCCTCCGGGGGGCTGGCGGCCGCCGTGACGGTCGTGGCCCAGCGCAGCCTCTCGGCACTGATCTTCCGCGACCCACAGATGAGTCTGCTGGCCGAGCGCGCCCGCGCCGCCGACCTGCCGTTCGTGGTCCCGCGTCCTGCCCGGTCGAGGTTCGTCGGCACCGACTACGTCCGGGCCCTCGCCGAGGAGCTCGGCGGGACCTACACGGCGGACCACCCCGACACCGGCATCGTCGCGTCGCTCGATGCCCTGGCCGGCCCCGACTTCGACCCGCAGCACGTCGATCCGCTCGTGCGGGAGTTCTACGAGCACACCACCCGGTTCGCGCTCGACATCGTCCCGCGATGGCGTGCCTGGGTCCGGCCCGGCTACCTGCTCTACCGCCGCCTGGTCGCGCGGCCGCTGGGCCAGGCCAGCATGCCGATGAACCAGCGCGAGGCCCAGCGCGGCATCCGCAGCCGCATCGACACGATCTCGGGCGTGGACGGCACCGTGTCCGTCCGCGGCTGGATCCGGTCGTTCGCCGATGACGACGAGCCGATCATGCTCGGCATCTACACGACCTACGCGCACGAGGGAGCGGGCTACGTGAGCGTCGGCTTCCCCCTGCCCGAGGGCAGCTTCACCGCCACCCTGCGTCCCCGCTCACGACCCGACGGTGGCCTCGCCCTCACCAGCCGCGTCGACGACGGCCAGGCCGGGCACTACCTGTCCTACGTCGACACCGCCGCCGACGAGCTGACCACCCTGTCGGTGCCCGGCTTCGAGGAGGAGCTCGACGTCTTCGTCCGCGACGGCGCCCTGCGCGCCGAGCACGCGTTCCGGCTCTTCGGGTTCGGCTTCCTCGTCCTGGATTACCGGATCACCCGGAGGTCCTGATGGGCCGTTGACGCCGTGCTCGCGCGGGCGCACGGTGAACGTATGAGCACCCAGCTCGACGTGGACTACCTCGTGGTGGGCGCCGGCGCCATGGGGATGGCGTTCACCGACGCCCTGGTCGACCACGCCGACGCCCGCGTCGCCCTCGTCGACCGGCGGCACGCCGCCGGCGGTCAGTGGCTCGAGGCGTACCCGTTCGTCCGGCTGCACCAGGCCTCCGCGTTCTACGGCGTCGCGTCCACCCTGCTCGGCGGCGGGCGGCTCCAGGAGAGCGGACCCGAGCGGGGCCTGCAGGAGCGCGCCACCCGGAACGAGATCTGCGGCTACTTCGAGTCCGTCCTCGAGGCGCTCACGGAGTCGGGTCGGGTGGAGTTCCTCTCCGGCTGCGAGTACGCCGGCGACCGCACGGTGGTGTCGCTGGTCTCCGGTGAGCGGTTCAGCGTGCCCGAGAACTGCCGGATCGTCGACGCCCACTACCTGGCCCCGAGCATCCCGGCGGAGCAGCCGCCACCCTTCGCCGTCGAGGACGGAGCGCATGTGATCGCGGTCAACGACCTCGCCCGCCTGGAGGAGGCGCCGAGCGAGTACGTCATCGCCGGCGCGGGCAAGACCGCGACGGACGCCTGCATCTGGCTGCTGGCCCACGGCGTGGACCCCGATCGGATCACGTGGGTGCGTCCGCGCGATCCCTGGCTGTTCGACCGTGCCGTGATCCAGCCCGAGCCGGCGATCTTCCTGGGCATGGTCGCCGACCTCATGGAGACCGCACGCGAGGCGGCCTCGCCAGAGGACCTCTTCCTGCGCCTGGAGGACGCCGGGATCATGCTGCGGATCGACCGCGACGTGGCGCCCACGATGGCGAAGTGCCCCACCCTGGGCCGGTGGGAGCTGGAGGAGCTGCGCACGCTCGAGCACGTCGTCCGCCACGGCCACCTCAGATCGGTCGGCCGCGGGCGCCTCGACTTCGCCGATGCCTCCGTGCAGGTGGCGCCCGACGCCGTGGTCGTCCACTGCGCCGCGGACGGCCTGAAGTACCCGCCGCTCGTGCCGATCTGGGGCCCGGACGCGATCACGCTGCAGCCCATCCGCGCCGGCTTCCCGTGCTTCGGCGCGGCGCTCGCCGGCTACGTCGAGGCGACCCGCGACGACGACGCGACGAAGAACCGCCTGTGCGCCCCGACGCCCTACGGCGACTCGATGCGGCAGTGGATCGCGATGACGGTCCTGGGCGGTCGCTCCGCCGCCGCGGCGACCTCGGAGGCCGACGTGAAGACGTGGTCGAACGGGGTCGCCCTCAACCCCGCGCGCATCCCCGAGGGGTATTCGTCAGCAGCCCTGGACGACGCGCGCGAGCGCCTCGCGGCACACGGTGTCCCGGGGATGCAGCGCCTCGCCCAACTGGTGTGACGACGCCCGACGGCTCAGTAGCGCACGCGATCGACGCGCTCGAGCCACGCCGCGAACGGACGCGACGCGGCCTCCGTGCGTGCGCTGACCACCGGGATGCCCCACGTGGCCCGGTCCCGGGCGAACAGCTCGTAGAACTCCCGGTCGTCGAACCCGCCGTCGGCGGCGTCGTCCCGATCGGCGGCGTACACGACCCGGTCGACGCGTGCCCACAGCGACGCCGCGAGGCACATCGGGCACGGCTCGCACGACGCGTACAGCGTGAGCCCGGCTAGGGAGAAGTCGCCGAGCGCCCGGCCCGCCTCACGGATGGCGACGACCTCGGCGTGCGCGGTCGGGTCGAAGTCGCGCGTGACCCGGTTCTGGCCCGTGGCGACGACCTCTCCGTCACGCACCAGGAGGGCTGCGAACGGACCGCCTCCGGCCTCGACGTTCTCGACGGCGAGATCGATCGTCATGCTCAGCCAGCGCGCATCCTCCGGGTCCGTCATGGGGCGAGCGTAAACGCTGTTCAACGCCGCTGAGTCCCTCCGGGTCCACAATAGCCAGTAGGTGCCTGTCAGCCCGACGGGTCGTGGCTCCCGGAAGGAACCGTGAGATGGCGAAATTTCTGATCTCGTTCGTCGAGGGTGCGATGCGGGTTCCCGAGGCCGAGCTGCCCGACGTGGTGAAGGCCGCTCACGCCGTGGTGGACGAGGCCAAGGACGCCGGCGTCTGGATCCTCGGCGGCGGCCTGAAGAACCACTCCGAGGCCACCGTCGTCACGCCCGAGCGCACCCTCGTGGACGGTCCCGAGCCCTCCGCGAACGGCGCCATCGCCGGTTTCGCGCTCATCGAGGTGCGGACGTACGAGGAGGCCCTGGAGTGGGCCGCCGAGATCGCGGCGGCCTGCAGGTGCGACCAAGAGGTGCGCGAGCTCCTGCCGAGCGCCCGGACCTGACCGGGTCGAGGTCGACGTCCTCGAACTCCATCTCCACGTACGTGAACCAGCCCCGCGGGTCGCGCCACCGACCCACTCCCGAGGAGACCACGTGGTGGCCCTCGTCGTCGGTGTGGCCGGCGAGCGGGGTCGACCAGGTCTGGGGGACGAACGCCGTCCCGTCGTCCGAAGCCCGGATGCGATCCTCGGACACGAAGTTGACGAGCCGGTCCCCGTCGAACGTGAGCACCGCCGTCACCGTGTGCCGCCCGTTCGTGAAGACGCCGCGCACCTGACGGTCGTCGACCTGGGTCCACCGGATCGGCGCCCCGACGATCGCGCCCGGCGCCAGCACCACGAGGTCGTTGAAGACCGTGACCGTCTCCCCTTGGTCGAGCTCGGGACCTGAGGCGTCGAGCACCGTGGCCACCGAGAGCACCTTGGCCCGCATTGACGCCCGCGCCCCGGCGTAGCTGTGCAGCACGAGCACCGGCAGCGTGTACCGGCTGGCCTCCATGAGGAAGATGCGGCGGGGATCGGCCCCGAACGTGTTGACCTGCTTGCCCTGGAAGTCCATCCACGGCGCGTCCGGGCCGGTGCGGATGCGACCGGTGAAGTCGGCCCGCACGCTCGTGGGGCGCGGCCGGCCGACGGCACCCGCGCTGCGGACGTAGGCCGCCACGGGCACGGGCAGCGCGTCGAGGTCCTCCTCCGTGATCACCGGAGCGAGGGCGTCCGCCTGGGCGAGCGCCTCCTCCACCTGGTGGTGCCACTGCGCGTGGAAGCTGAACGGGCCACGCAGCAGGAACGAGTACGCGGCCACCACCAGCAGGAAGACATTGACCACGGTGCCGGAGCCCGAGACGTCCCACGAGGTCATGATCGCGACCTGCGAGACCACCGCCGCCACCACCGCCAGCAGCCACCAGCCCACCACGCGTCCGAGCGCAGCGAAGAGGGCCGTGACCAGCAGCAGCACCGCGGCGACGAGCCACAGCAGCCCCAGTCCGGTGGACTTCTCGAGAGTGGGATCGTCGGCCCACCCGAATCTCTCGGCGGCCCCCAGGAGGTGAATCAGGCCGTGGACGGTCACCAGTGCCACGACGGTCCACCGAAGGAGATTCGTCATCGAGATCACTCCCTTCCTCCACTGTCCTCCCGCAGCGGGTCACCCGCCACCGATCGCGCACCCTGTACAGCCGGGCTCCCGTCCACGACGATCGACGGGAGGACGAGAGGAGGACCGATGCCCCACTCCCCCACGTCCGGAGAGCCGGCGATCGTCGTCGACGGACTCGTCAAGCGCTTCGGCTCGTTCCCGGCACTCGACGGACTCGACCTGAGCGTCGCCACCGGCGAGGTCCACGGCTTCCTCGGCCCGAACGGAGCCGGCAAGTCCACCACGATCCGCGTCCTGCTCGGCCTGCTGCGCGCGAGCTCGGGCTCCGTGCGCCTGCTCGGCGGCGACCCGTGGCGCGACGTGGTCACCCTGCACCGCCGGCTCGCGTACGTGCCCGGTGACGTCGTGCTGTGGCCGGGGTTGTCGGGCGGCGAGGCGATCGACCTGCTCGGCAACCTGCGCGGTGGCCTGGACGAGCGACGACGCGCTCATCTGCTCGAGCGCTTCGAGCTGGACCCCACGAAGAAGGGGCGTCAGTATTCCAAGGGCAACCGGCAGAAGGTGGCGATCGTGGCGGCGCTGGCGGCCGACGTCGAGCTGCTGATCCTCGACGAGCCCACCTCCGGCCTCGACCCGCTCATGGAGGCGGTGTTCCAGGACGAGATCGCGCAGGAGAAGGCGCGCGGCCGCACGATCCTGCTGTCGAGCCACATCATGAGCGAGGTCGAGGCGCTCGCCGACCGCGTGAGCATCATCCGTGCCGGGCGGGTGGTCCAGACCGGGACGCTCGACGACCTCCGCGGGCAGACGCGCCTCACGATCAGCGCCACGCTGTCGAGCGTGCCGCACGAGCGCCTCGGCGTCCTCCACGACGTGCACCTCGACGAGCACCAGCGGCTGACCGCCACGGTCGAGCCCGCCCGCATCAACGAGGCGATGGCCGCACTGACCGAGCTCGGGATGACGGCACTCACGGTGTCGCCCGCGTCGCTCGAGGACCTGTTCCTGCGGCAGTACGGCGACACCGGCGAGAACACCCGATGACGACCGCCGTCAGGACCTCGCCGCTGACCGGGACCGGCCCGCTGCTCAAGGTCTCGCTGCACCAGGACGCGCGCCTCATCGCGCCGTGGGTCGTGCTGATCTCGGTGCTGTCGGCCTCGTCGATCCTGGCCTACGCGTGGGTGTTCCCCGACGCCGACGACCGCCGCGCGCTGGCGGCCACACTCGGGTCGAACCCCGCCCTGTCGCTCGTCTTCGGCCCGGCGCGCGACCTGATGACGGCCGACGGGTTCAACGCCTGGCGTGCCGGCCAGCTGGGCGCGTTCTTCGCCGGGCTGATGGCGATCCTCATCGTGGTGCGCAACAGCCGCGCCAACGAGGACTCGGGGCAGGCCGAGCTCATCGCCTCCGGGGTGATCGCGCGCCACTCGCGACTCGCCGTCGCCGTGCTCATGGCCGCCGTCGCCGCCATCGCGCTGGGCGTGTTCTGCTTCGTCGTCACGCTGCTCTGCGGCGGTGGCGTGGTGCCGACACTGATCCTTTCGGCCAGCTTCACCGCATCAGCGCTGATGTTCGCGGGCGTCGCGGCGGTGACCTCGCAGCTCGCCTCCGAGGCGCGGACGGCGAGCAGCATGGCGGTGGGCACGCTCGGCGTCTTCTACGTCCTGCGCGGCTACATCGACTCGAGCGACTTCCCGGACTGGGTCACGTGGCTGACGCCGCTCGGCTGGCTCGAGGAGACCCGGCCCGCCACGGAGAACGACCCGTGGCCACTGCTGCTGGCAATGGCCTTCGCGGTGCTGCTCGTCCTCGCGGCCTTCGTCCTGCAGGGCCACCGGGACTTCGGCCAGGGCATGGTCGCCACCCGACCCGGCCCGGCACGCGCCGGGCTCGCCGGCAGTGCGTGGGGACTGGCGTTCAGGCTGCACCGTGGCCTGCTCGCCGCGTGGTTGATCGGCTTCGCCGGGCTGGGCCTGCTCTTCGGCACCATCGCCACCTCGATCGGCGACCTCATCGCCGAGAACCCGGCCGTCGGCGTCGTGCTTGCCGCGAGCGGCGTGGGCAGCCTGACCTTCGCGTTCCTCATGACGATCCTGCAGATCATCGCGATCATCGCCGCCGCCATGGGCGTGCAGATCGTGCTCCGGATCCATGCCGAGGAGACGGACGTCCGGGTCGACCCGCTGCTGGCAACGCCGCTGCGGCGGCCCACCTACCTGGCCAGCAACGCGCTCGTGGCGTTCGGCTCCACGGCCGTGGCGATGCTGGTCGCGGGCACCACGCTCGGCCTCGTCGCCTCGGCCGAGGACGAGACCGTGGAGCTCGTCGACGTGGTGGCGCAGGCCGCCGCGACGATCCCGGGCGTGTGGGTGCTGGTCGCGCTCGCGCTCGCGGTGGTGGGCGCGGCGCCGTCGAAGCGCCTCGTCGGCTGGCTCGGCGTGGTCGCCACGTTCGGCCTGACGATCCTCGGCCCGACCTTCAACCTGTGGGACTGGGTGCTCGACATCAGCCCGCTGCGCCACGTCCCCGACGTCACGTCCGCGTCGCCGGAGTGGAGCGGCCTGGCCTGGCTCGCCGGCTTCATCGTCGTGCTCACCACCATCGGCTTCGGCGGCTTCCGCCGGCGCGACATCGCCCGCACCTGACAGGAGAGTCCATGCCCTTCCTCGGCCGCTTCCCCGCCCTTCCCCGGGTCCTCAACCCGTACATGCTGCCGCTCGCGAGGAAGGTGCCGCCGCTGGTGGTGCTGCGGCACTTCGGCCGGCGCACCGGCCGCACGTTCGAGGCGCCGGTGATGGCCTTCGCCACGGGTCGCGGCTACATCGTGGCGCTCACCTACGGCCACGACCCGAACTGGGCGCTCAACCTGCTCGCGGCGGGGCAGGGCGAGATGGTGCGCGCCGGCCGCAGGTACGCCATCTCCGACCCGCGCCGCCGGACCGACGCCCACGCGGACGTGCCCGCTCCGATCGCCGCGATCCTGCGCGCCATGGACGTGCACGACTTCCTCGAGTTCACGACGACTCCACTCTGACCGGTCACATCCGGCACGTCCCGATCGTCAACCGGATGAACGAACGAGATGGAAGGGTGGACGCCGTGGATCAGACCGAACAGTTCGAGGCCGAGCGACCACGCCTCGTCGCGATCGCCGGGCGCGTGCTCGGCGACGCGGCAGAGGCCCAGGACATCGTCCAGCAGGCGTGGCTGCGCTTGGACCGCAACGAGACCCCGATCGACGACCTGCCCGCCTGGCTGACCACCGTCACCACGCGGTTGTGCCTCGACCGGCTGAAGTCGCGCACTCCGGTGCCGTACGAGGACGTCGACCCCGGGGAGACCGAAGGCGACCCGGCCGACGACGTCGCTCTGGCCGACACCGTCGGGATCGCGCTCAGCGTCGTGCTGGAGCGACTGGCCCCGCGCGAGCGGGTCGCCTTCGTCCTGCACGACAGCTTCGGCTTCGAGTTCGGCACGATCGCCGCGGTCCTGGACACCACGCCGGCGGCGGCGCGCAAGCTCGCCTCGCGCGCCCGCGCCAAGGTGACCCAGCCGCGGCCCGAGGACAGCCTCACCGACTGGGAGGTCGTGGACGCGTTCATGGCCGCGGCGAGGAACGGCGAGTTCGACCGCCTGCTGCAGCTGCTGGCGCCCGACGCGCTCGTCTCGGCGGACGACGCGGCGATCCTGGTCGGCACGCCCGAGCGCATCGAGGGACGCGGCGAGGTGGCCGCGTTCTTCAACGGCAGCGCCCACGCGGCCCTGCCCGTCTTCGTCGAGGACCGGCCCGGCACCGCGTGGTTCCTCAAGGGAGCCGCGCAGGTCGTCTTCGACTTCACCGTCCGCGACGGCCTCGTGCAGGCCATCACGTTCCGCGCCGCCCCCGAGGTGCTGGAGACGGTGCAGCGCCGCGACGGCGCAGATCCCCGGGGCTGATCGGTCACACCGACGCCCTCCCACTCGTCAGACAGATGAAGGCCCAACGAAGGAGAACACCATGAAGACCATGACCTGCCGCGACCTCGGCGGACCCTGCGACCACGCCCACCGTGGCGAGGACGCCGACGCCGTGATCAACGCCCAGGACAAGCACCTGAAGGCCGCCGAGAAGGCCGGCGACGCCACCCACCAGGAGGCGCGCGACGCCATGAAGGGTCGCTGGCGCCACCCGAAGAAGTCGCTCGGTTGGTACAACGACATGAAGAAGAAGTTCGCCGAGCTGCCCGAGGACTGACCCGGGCGGCGCCCGTCACATGCCGCGACGGGCGCCCAGCTCTGCGCCCCACGCCTCGGCGCGCTCGAGTTCGTGGTCGAGCAGCGGACCCTCCATGTCGTCCACGTAGAAGCTCTCGGTGGCGACGAGGTGACCGAGGTGATGCTTCCTCACCGACTTGCCTGCGGCCTTCGCGGCCGACCCGGGCAGCTTCCGCACCTTCGCCACGCGGGTGTCGAAGGTGGCGACCTCGACGTGGTCGGACGGCGCCTGGCCCTCCAGCCACTCGCGGATGCCGATGCTCTCGTGGCCCGGCTCCGCCCCCTTCGTCGCTGCGTCCTCGCGCGTGGCCTCCCGGCTCATCGAGAACGCGTGGGTGGGTCCTCCGATCACCAGGAGGTCCACGTCCGCGGGGAGGGTCGCCGGGGCCCGGCCGACGTCCGCCACCGTCACGTCGGGACCGAGGCCCCGGGCCACCGCCTCGGCGACGGCGCGAGTGTTGCCCCACATCGACTCGTAGATCACCAGCTCGTTCATGACGTTCTCCTGCCACTCGATCCCCCGCACTCCCATGCTCCCGCTCGACCGGGGCACGAGGTGGGCGACGAACGTCTGGTGCGTCACGCGCTCACGATCTCGGACTCGTCCGGGAGGGTGGGGCCGTCCGGCCCTCGGAACGCCAGCGGCAGTCCCCTGGCCACGTTCCACTCGATGCTGTCGGTCACCTGAAGGTGCACGTGCGGCTGGGTGCTGTTGCCCGAGTTCCCGCAGGCGCCCACCGCGCGGCCCTCGACGACCTCGTCACCGACCGCGACCCGCACCGACCCCTGGCGCAGGTGCGCGAGCAGGACGAACGGGCCACCGTCCCCCATCGCGATCACCACGTGGTTGCCGGCGATCGCGGCGGCACCGCCCCGCACGCGCTGCGCCTGCGTGAACGCGTACCCCAGCAGCGTCGGCGCGGACCGTCGCGCCACATGGCGGGCTCACCGTCGTGGGCGATCAGCACACGACCCGAGCACGGCGCCAGGATCGGGAGACCGAACCCGACGAAGCCCTCGGGCGGCTCGGTCGCCACCATCGCGCGCCAGCTCCACGGCGCCGACCTGCCCCGCTCGTCCACCGCGATGAAGTCGATCGCGTAGGTCGTCCCCATCAGATGGGTGCCGTGGCTCGGCACGCGCCGCGCCGGGCTGTTCCGGGCCAGCCACCGGCCGGTGAAGGGGTACGCCAGGTCGATGGGCGATGGGTCGCCGTCCGTCATGGCTTCCACTCTGGCACCCGGCGCGGGCACCATGAGGCATGCCGCGTGCCTTCGACGACGACTTCGACGGGCCGGGCCTCGATCGGTCGGTCTGGCTCCCCCACTACCTCCCGGCGTGGAGCTCGCTCGCGACCACCGCGGCGGACTTCGAGGTCGCTGACTCCTGCCTGACCCTGCGCATCGGGCCTGACCAGGGTCTGTGGTGCGCCGACGACCACCGGCCGGCGCTGCGCGTCTCGGGCGTGCAGACCGGTAACCACTCGGGGCCCGTCGGCAGCACGATCGGCCAGCAGCCGTTCCGCGAGGGCCTGACGGTGCGGGAGGAGCAGGAGACGTTCTGGGGCTGGACCCCGAGGCTCGCGTCGCTCGAGGTGGTGGCGCGGATGGACCTGTCGCCGCGCTCGATGGCCTCGTGCTGGCTCGTGGGCCGCGAGCTCGACCCCCGCGAGTCGTCCGAGATCTGCCTGTTCGAGGTCTTCGGCGACACGCTCCAGGCGGGCTCCGCGGAGGTGGGCGCCGGTCTGCACGCCTTCCGCGACCCTGACGTTCCCGAGGACTTCGCGACGACGCGGCTGCCGATCGACGTCGCCGAGTTCCACACGTACGCCTTCGACTGGACCACCGACGAGGTCCGCTTCTCGGTCGACGGCGAGCCGCTGCGCACCTGTGCAAGCCCGCCGGCCTACCCGATGCAGGTGATCCTCGCGGTCTTCGACTTCCCCGAGCGCGCGCCCGGCGCCGACCCCGATCACGTGCCCACGCTCGTCGTCGACCGCATCCGCGAGACGGCCTGACACGACAACGAGAACCGGGCTACTCCCCGACAGGCTCACCGGCGAGCTCGGCCACGATGTCGAGGTGCCCGAGGTGGCGCGCGTACTCCTGGATGAGGTGGAGCAGGACGCGTTCGAGCGTGGCGGGCTCCCCTCTCCAGTGCGGCCCGGGGCGGCCGACGTCGGCCAGGTCGTGGGCCGCGATCACGGCTCGGCTGCGTGCACCTTGCGTCGCCAGCGCAGCGATGACGTCCTCGGTGGCCTCATCCGGTGCCACGTGCCAGGGCTGGTCCCGCTCGTGGTGGAGTCGGTCACCCCACGGCGCGTCGACCTCGCGGCCCTCGAAGGACCATTCCAGCCAGCGCAGCTCCACGAACGTGAGGTGTTTGACGAGTTCGATCGGGGTCCACCCGGACGACAGACGGCTGCGTCGTCGCTCGTCCTCGTCGAGACCCTCGGTCTTGGCGATCACACGGTCCCGGAAGTAGTCGAGGTAGCGGATCAGGACATCCACTCGTGAGTCGGCAGGGAGGGACGGGCCCGGGAACTCGGCATCCATTCGTCCACCATGTCACGGCGTCGCCGTCGACTCTCGCCTAGCCGCGGCCCGAGCCCGCCTCGTGCGCCATCCGCCGCAGCGTCGTCAGCACGGGCTCGTAGAGCAGGGTGCCGACGATGAGCTTCTCCGCGGCGACGATCGGATCGGTCTCGCTGGCGACCCGTGGGACGTCTACGGCCGCCACGGTCGCGGCGGCCTCGGCGTAGGCGTCCAGCACCTCGTCGGTCGCCGGGAAGTCGAGCTCGTCGACGGTGTCGAGCGCGGCCGCAAGGGTTCGGCGGTGCGGGCTGTCGGGCTCGAGGTCCCAGCCGCGCCGGGCGAGCAGGGCATCCACCTGCCGCCGCGACTCATCGGACGGCTCGTCCTGCACGGGCGCCGACAGGTGCCACTGCGTCACGCCGCGCGCCTCGTGCAGCGATCCGGACGCGTCAAGCGCGGCGACCACGGCGCGGACCTCGTCGAGCGCCAGCCCGGCCACATCAGTGAGGGCGCGGACCAGGCGCAACCGCCGCAGGTGCGACTCGTCGTAGCGCGCCCACGTGGCGCCCTCCGTGGCGCCGGGTGGGACGAGACCCGCTCGGAGGTAGTACTTGATCGTCGCGGTCGGCAGCCCGCTGCGTGCGGAGAGTTCGGCGAGGCGCATGACGACATCTTGACAGATGGGATAGTCAAGGTCTCCAATAAATGGGATAGTTCCACTATCCGAACATTGGAGTCCCCATGGAACCCCTGCTCTCCGACGCCTCCCGTCAACTGGCCGGCATCCTCTTCCTCGCGCTCGTGACCGTCGAGACGGGCGGCCTCTACATGGTCCGCATCGTCACGGGTCGCGAGCGCGCCACACCGTTCCAGGAGAAGTTCGCCCGCGCCGGTCACGCGCACGCCGGCGTGCTGCTGGTGCTCGCGCTGGTCTGCCAGCCGTTCGTCGACGCCACCGAGCTCACCGGCATCTGGGAGTGGCTCGCGCGCACCGGCGTCGCGGTGTCGGCACTGCTCATGCCGGGCGGCTTCTTCTTCGCCTCGATGGGCCGCGGTCGCACCGAGCCGAACCGGCTGATCCTTCTCGTCTTCGCCGGTGGCCTCCTGCTGGCGGTCAGTCTCGCCACCCTCGGCGTCGGGTTGCTGACGGCCTGAACCCGGGCGCTCTGAACTGGATGGTGCTTCCCGCGTTGACTCGCGTCCTGTCGGGGTACTTCGTGGGAGGTCCTTCAGGACCGGTGCGGTGGGGGCGCTACTCAGGGAGGCAGCGCCCTCACCTGCACCTCTCCGAGGGCATGGGTCTGTCCAAGTGGCCGAGGTCGCGCCACACTGGGGCTGAGCGCTCCGGGGGAGACACGATGGATGTCAACACGTTCTACGCGGTCTTCTCCGCCACCTGCTTCACGCTGGTCGGGCTGTGGTGGGGCGTGACGCTGCGCGACACCAGTTGGGTGGGCGACCCGGTCCGCCGCCGCGCGATCGGCGGGGTCTACCTCGCGTTCCTGCTGCCGGCACTGATGGGACTGTTCGCGCAGGTCGGCGGCGTGGAGCAGCCCGCCATCTGGAGGGTCAGCTTCATCGTCATCGCCGCGGCCGGCTGCCTGGCGACGGTGCGGCTGCTCACCTCCGACCACGAGCCCGCCCTCACCGCGATCCGGGCCGGCTCCATTGCCGTCTACGTGCTGGTGGCGCTCATGGGTGTCTTCCCCGGCGCCGCCGACCTCGTGGGCCTGCGCCCGATCCAGGCCGAGGCGCTCCTGCTCGTCCTCCTGGTCGCACTCGGGCACGCCCTTGTGTGGCACCACCTGGTGCACGACACGGCGACGAGTTCGGCCTAGGCGGTCGCGGTCCGGTTCCGGACCTCGCGCTCCATCCGCTTCTCGTGACGCTCGCGCCCCTTGATCGCCTCGAGCTCGCGACTCTTCGGCGGCGCCTTCGTCACGAGGTCGTCGAGCAGCCGCCGCGTCGCCTCCGCGATCTCGTCGATCGCCCGCTCGAACGCCTCCGCGTTGGCCTGCGAGGGCCGCGTCGACCCGCTGACCTTCCGCACGAACTGCAGCGCGGCCTCGCGCACCTCGTCATCGGTCGTCGCGGGCTCGAAGTTGTGGAGCACCCTGATGTTTCGGCACATGCTCCGACGGTAACCCCGACTCCCGATCATTGCAGGCACGCACGTTCCTCCTGGAAGGTGAGCGACGTCAGGATTCGTTCGACCTTCGAATAAAGGCAACGATTTTCCTGATCTGAGCTGAGAGTTCAGCACTCATGGGCGTCAATTCGTCCCATCGAGCGACAACTTCGCGGGCTACGGCAGACTTGCTCGCCTTGATGCCCACGTTTGCGAGGGGATTCTCATATTGCTCCCCCGCCCACCGGGGTTTGGCCGCCGGGTGCACTTTCAGCAAGCTCTCATTAAGAAGTTCGTGAGGCACGTAGTTCTCTATCGTGTAGCCCTTGCTGACCCAGATGCCGGCACCAGCATCCATTTCCGCGATTAGCCGTTGCTTGGTGACATTTACGCGTTGACGCGGCTTTTTCTTGTCGGAGTCCAGCACGAGGTACATGTTTTGGTTTAAGCGTCGAAGGGAGATGAACTGCTCGACCGCGCGAACGGAGAGATCGGGATTAAGCCCGGAGAGGTGACTCATCAATGCGCCACCAAAGAACATAATTGAGTAGTCGACGTGTTCAGAAAGCTCGGGCGCGAGGATCGAGATCCAGTGACGGATGTACGTACGGTCAGACGGTCCTTCGACCCAGATCACCGCGTTTGACTGGAGAAGGTCCGAAGCTTGATAACCCAAATCATCACATATTCCAAAGCGTTCGCTCGCCGACGTTGCGAGCGCAACCTCAGTTCGGCCTACTTCCTTGGTGAGGTGGAAGATGCATGCATCGTCGTGATCCAACATGTGTGCCGAGTGGGTAGCGATTAGAAATTGATTGTTGTGTTGCTGAGCAAGATGCCTGACTAACTTCCGTTGCAGCCGCGGGTGTAGATAGACCTCCGGCTCCTCCATCAGAATGAGCGCCTCTGGCATTAGTGCCACGGCCGCCGCAAGAATGACCACTTGTTCGACTCCAGAACCCATGCTCGAGAGCGGGAGCAGCATTCCTCCCTGCCGAATGAGGATCTGACTAGCGTCGTGTGGGATCTCAATAGCCACCTGCTCGTCCTCAAGCACAGTTCGAACGAAGCGCTCGACGTCCTCGAAGGCGAGACGTTCTGACGCAAGTTCAAGTGTTGGATCCTTGAGTCTCTGCAGGCCACGGACTATCCCAGACCCATCCGGGCCAAGGCTGGCGCCCTCTCGAACCTGGCGGGACGCTGGGACGAACGCAACCTTCGGCACTAGATCGACGAAGTTCAGGTGATTGACAATTCGCTGTAGGTCGTCGGTCTCACCTCCGCCTCCTTGATGAGTCAACGCTGACGAAATCTCAGAAAGCGACTGCCGCGACATCCCCCTCTGAGCCTCCGCCAACAGCGACTCCCGCAGCCCCAGACCGCGGGACGTAAGTTCGTATGGGACCCAGATTGAACCGTCCCCGAAGCGATTCATCGCAGAGTTGGCGAAGGCCTGCCAGAGATGATCTGGAACACCGCGGTCGCTAAGTCGTTGCTGAAGTCGATCCTCAGTGCACTCTACGAAGACCGCTATGGGCTGCGCCTCAGCAGCCCCGTAGTAGTCGATTGCTTCGATTGCGTGTTCCTCAGTGGGCGCGAGTCGAAGGAGTAGCCGAAGCACGTTCGACTTGCCCGAGTTGTTGCGCCCGGCCAGGAAGTTCACGCTCCCAAGACCGCTGAAGAACTGTGGAGCCTCCTGCGAAAAACTGCGAAATCCTGCGGTTCCGATTCCGGTGAGAAGCTCCACGGGACAAACTCTCTCAGATTTGGGGCCACCGAATGGAAACTTCGACGGGCCGTATGCGAGAGGCGGGCGAGTCCCACCAGCAGTGCGCGGCCGGCGCATCGCGGGAAGTTGTCGCATTCCACAACCGCGGCGATAGTGCAGTCATGACTCTGCTGCGTCGTGCCCTCGGATCCATACAGCACGCGTACCGGGCCAGCGGGGCGGACCGGCCGTTCGGGGATCCGCTGCCTGCGCACGGGGTTGCGATGGAGGGCTACTTCTGGCGGTTCACCGATCCCGCATCTGGACGCGTGGTGATCGCGCTCAACGGGGTGAACCGGGCGGCCGACGGGACGTGGTCGACGCTCGGGCTCGCGGCGCACCCGAACGGCTTCCTCCACACCACGACCCACCCCGAGGGCCACGCCGACGAACACGAGCTGGGCGTGACCTCGGGCGACGTGTTCCGCGGCACCACCGACAGCCTGCGGGTCGACCTCGCGCCCAACGCGCGACTCGACGTCCGGATCACGAACCCCGTGCCCTGGCCGCGGCGCAGCTTCGGCGGGTCGAGCATCTTCCAGTCGGTCCCCGGGCTCAACCAGTACTGGCACCCGTGGCTGCTCGGCGGGTCCGCGCACGGCACGGCCGTGGTCGGCGACGAGACCTGGGAGCTCGACGGCTGGTCGGTCTACGCGGAGAAGAACTGGGGCAAGGGCGGGTTCCCCGACTCGTGGTGGTGGGGCCAGGCGCAGGGTTTCGCCGACCCGACGGTGTGCGTCGCGTTCGCCGGCGGCGAGGTCACCGCGGGGCCGCTGCGCACCACCGTCACGGCCGTGGTCGTGCGGCTGCCCGACGGCTCGGTGATCCGCCTCGGCGACCCGGTCGTCTCACCGGTCCACGCGGAGGTCACCGACGAGCGCTGGTCCCTCCACGGCCGCAGCGCGCGGTGGCGCATCGACATCGAGGGATCGGGCAGCCTCGCCAGTGCCCACGTGCTGCCGGTGCCGCTCCCCCTCGAACGGCGCAACGTGCCCGGCGCGATCGAGCACCTCGGCGCGCGCATGCGCGTCACGGTGCGCCACCGGGGCAGCGTCGTGTGGGAGGGCGAGTCGCACCTCGCCGCGCTCGAGCACGGCGGCATCGACCGGGCGCGCGCCGAGGTCACGCGCCGGGGTCACGGGCCGGACGCCGAGGACGCTCCCCCGACGGCCCGCCCGCTCCCCTGACGGCTCAGAGCGCGGTGACGACCTGCTCGTGCTCGAGGCGGGGCAGGCGGTCGAACCAGGCGTTCTCGCCGGGGTGGCCGATGTTGACGACGACCATCGACTTGTAGCCGGTGCCGGCCAGCAGGTCCTCGTCGATGCCGGCGGCGTCGAACCCGGTCATCGGGCCCGCGGCCAGGCCGGCGGCGCGCACGCCCATCACGAAGTAGCCCACCTGGATGGCGGCGTTGAAGCGCGCGGTGGCCTCACGGGCGTCGGCGTCCGGGAACCAGTCCTTGGCGCCCTCCGCGTGCGGGAAGACGGTGGGCAGGTGCTCGTTGAAGTTGGTGTCGGCGGCCAGCACGGCCACCAGCGGGGCGGTCGCCGTCTTGTCGCGGTTGCCGTCCGCCATGTGCTTCAGCAGACGCGAGCGCGCCTCGTCGCTGCGGATCAGCACGACGCGCAGGGGCTGGCAGTTCATCGCGGTCGGCCCGAACTTCACGAGGTCCTGGATGGCCGCGACCTGCTCGTCGGTCACCGGCTCGTCGGTGAAGGAGTTGGCGGTGCGGGCCTCACGGAACAGCAGGTCCTGGGCTTCGGGGGACAGTCGCAGAGAATTGTTCACATTTCAACTAACGCGCCACGCCGAGCCGAGGATTCCACTTCCGGAGCGTGTCTCCGCTCACGTCGATGGCTGCGAGGATGGCCGCATGGACCCGAGCCCGAAGCTCTCGTCACGACTCGCGGAGATCCTCGACGTGCTGCCGCTGCGGCCCGGGCGGCGCGTTCTCGAGATCGGCGGAGCCCCCGGCCCGCTCGCCCGGGCGATCGCCGCGCGCGTGGGGCCGACCGGGTTCGTCCTCGTCGTCGACCGGTCCGAACGCGGCACCGCGGCCACCGAAAGAGCCTGCGCCGCCGAGATCCGCGACGGCCTCCTGGGCGTCAGGTGCTCACCCGTGGAGGCGTTCGCGCTCGAGCCCCACGAGCCGCCCTTCGACCTCGCGATCGCCAACCGCGTGGGCGCCTTCGACGGACGCCAGCGCGCCGCCGCCGCAGCCGCCCTCGAGGCGATCACCGCGGCGACGACACCCGGAGCGCCGTTCTACGTCGACGGCCGGCTCTGGGCGTGACCGCTTCGGGCATCCCCGTCTCAGTCAGCTCAGGCCCAGCGGAGGTTCCTCGGATGAAGCCCTTCCACCCAGCTCCATCGCCTCACGCGCGATCGGCGGCGGCGCGTGGAAGTCGAAGGCGCGGAACAGCACGGCGTGCGCGACGCCCACTCGCCGTCCCTGCATCTTGGTGATGCCCGTGATCATGGGTCGCGGCGGCGGGTGCCCCTCGATGCCCGCGAGGTACTGACCGTGCGCCTCGAGCGACGCGATCCCCTTCTCGAGGGGCTCCCCCGTGACGTCGACGCCGTGGGTCGGCGCGGAATCACCGGAGACGAGCAGCCAGCGCGGCGACCACGGCTCGAGCCCCTCCGAGAGCAGCTCGGGGAACACCCACCGGTTGCCGGCGTCGCGCAGCGCGTCGAGGGCCGCCAGCCCGGCGACCCGGTGGTCGGCCTGGTTCAGCCCGGCGACGAACTCGACCTCCCACGAGCCCACCAGCACCGCGTCGGGCCGGAAGCGTCGGATCGCCCTCGAGATGTCCCGGCGCATCGCCAGCGAGTACTCGAGGATCCCATCGGGGTAGTCGAGGAACTGGACGTCCGAGACGCCCACGATCTCCGAGGCGGCGATCTGCTCCTTCTGGCGCAGCTCGGCCGTCTCCTTGGGCGACAGCGCGTCCATGCCGGCCTCGCCGCGGGTCAGCAGCAGGTAGGCGACGTCGACGCCCTCGCTCGTCCACCGCGCGACCGCGGACGACGTGCCGTACTCGACGTCGTCGGGGTGCGCGACGACGCACAGGACGCGCTCGAAGGCATCGGACGGGAGGGGTGGAAGCAGCTCATCGGCGCTCATCCTCGGAGCGTACGCCCGGCCGGGGCCGATGCGACAGGCTCACGGACGGACGACGACCCGCCCCAGCGCCCGCCCCGACATGAGGTGGCGCAGCGCCTCGGGCGCCTGCTCGAGCGGGAACGTGCGGTCGACCACCACGCGCAGCTGCCCGGTCTCCATGAGCTGCGTCAGCGTGCCCATCAGCTCGCGCTTGTCCGGGGAGGCGAACGACGGGCCGCGCAGCTGGGGGTTGAGCGCGGAACGCGCCACGAGCCCGAGCTGCAGCGGGATGCCGCCGAGCCAGTGGTGTCCGCCCGCACCGAACGCGTCGTGACCGATGAGGAGGTAGCGGCCGCGCGGGTCTAGCACGCGCCTCACCTCGCGGAACGGGTGGTTGCCCGGGACGTCGAAGATGATGTCCCAGCGCTCGCCGCTGCGGGTGAAGTCGTCGGCGGTGTAGTCGATCACGCGGTCGGCGCCGAGCGAGCGGACCAACTCGAGCTTGCTCGTGTGCTCGACGGCCGTGACCTCTGCGCCGTAGGCCTTGGCGAGCTGCACCGCGATCGCGCCCACTCCCCCGCCGGCCCCGTTGACCAGCACCCGCGACCCCGCCGGCACCCACCGCTGCGGGAGGTTGTTGAGCGCGATGAGGCCGGCCGTCGGCACCGCGGAGGCCTCCTCGAACGTGACACCGGAGGGCTGGTGCGCGAGCCCCACCTCGGGCGCGGTCGCGAACTCGGCCCAGGCGCCGCCGTTGCGCCACTGCACGCCGCGGATCGTCTCGCCGAACACCTCGTCGCCCGGCTTGAACCGCGTGACCTCACGTCCCACGGACTCGACCACGCCCGCGACGTCGGTGCCCGGCACCTGCTGGCGCGGACGCCGGACCCCGGAGCCCATGAGTCGCAGCACGGCGGGCTTCCCGGCCACGACGTGCCACACGTCCGGGTGCACCGACGCGGCCCGCACCCGGACCAGCACCTCGTCGTCAGCGGGCTCCGGGCGAGCGATCTCCCCCACCTGCAGGTCGTCGACGGACCCGTAGTGGGTCTGCAGGACGGCTCTCATGCTCGGCACGGTAGTGGACGGCGGGTCCGTAGTCTGAGCGCCAACCGGTTCCGACCCATGGGAGTGCGCATGACCGACGTCTGGCCGATCGTCCACGCCGAGCGCGATGCGCTGATCGCCGATCTGGAGCAGCTGCCCGCCGCCGCGTGGGACACCCCGTCGCTGTGCGCCGCGTGGACGGTGCACGACGTCGTCGCGCACCTCGTGGACACGGCGCTCACCACGCGCGTCGGCTTCGTCGCGGGACTCGCGCGCGCACGGTTCGACTTCGACCGCCAGAACGACCGGGGCGTCCGTCGCCATCGCGGAGCGACTCCCGCGGAGACCCTCCGAGAGTTTCGGACGGTCGCGCGGCGCACGACCACGCCGCCCGCACCGCTGGACAGCCGGCTCGTGGAGGCGATCGTCCACGGCGAGGACATCCGGCGACCTCTGGGCATCGTCCGCACCTACCCGCCGCAGGCCGTCGATCGGGCGATCCATCTCCAGTCCCGCACGCCGCGGTCGTTCGGTGGCGGGAAGGAGCTCCTCGCGCACGCGCGCCTTACGGCAACGGACTCGGACGTCGCGATCGGCGACGGCCTCGAGGTGCGTGGTCCGGCGCTTTCCCTCCTGCTCGTGCTGACGGGACGGCCGATCGCGTTCGACGACCTTGAGGGCCCGGGCCTGGAGCCGCTGGCGGCCGAGCTTCGCTGAGGAGCTGTCACCCGACCTCGTTGGCCAGGCGCAGGACGGCGTCGGCGACCGGCGCCCCGAACATGACGGCGTCGTTGTGGTCGGCGGTGAGCTCCACGCGCTCGAACAGCGCCGGCGCCTCGTCCGCGACCTGCTCGCTGAGCGCCGTGGGGACGATCGAGTCGCGGTTCCCGTAGATCACCGTGACCGGAACGTCGCTGTCCGCGAGGTGCTCACTCACCGGGAACCGGTCGCGCAGCAGCAGGCGCACCGGCAGCCACGGGTAATGGTGGGCGCCGACGTCGGCGAGCTCGGTGAACGGCGACCGCAGCACCACGCCCGCCGGAGGCGTCCTCCCCTGGAGCGCCGCCACGACGCCCGTGCCGAGCGACTCGCCGAAGTGGATGGTCCGCGAGGGCGGGTAGCCGAGCTCCTCCAGCGCGGTCGCGGCGGCGTCCGCGTCGGCGGCGAGTCCCGTCTCACTGGGCCGCCCGGGGTTGCCGCCGTAGCCGCGGTAGTCCATCAGCAGGACCGCCAGGCCCCGCCGGCTCAGCGCGTTCGCGAACTCGGCCCGGCTGAGCCGGTTGCCGCCGTTGCCCGGAGCGACGAGAACCGCCAGGCCCGTGTCCGTCGCCTCCGCCGCGGGGACGAACCACGCTTCGAGGTCGAGCCCATCCTCCGTGCGGAGAGTGACGTCCCGCGCGCCGTCGACGACCTCAGCAGCGGACGGCACCGGCTCGGAGTCCGGGAAGTAGATCAGCTGGCGCTGCAGGAACCACACGGCGAGCACCCCCGTCCCGACGATCAGCAGCGTCACGAGAAGGACCACCATCAGCCTCCTGCTCAGCGGCGAGGTCATCCCTCATGCTCGCGGCGGGACGCGGCCGGGGCAACCGTGCGACCGAACAGCTCGGGGATCAGACCGAAGATGGGTCGAGGTCAGGGCGCGGGTCGCGAGGTGAGCGTGGCCGTGTCGGTGTTGGCGCCGCACACCACGACCGCGACGCGCTCGCCGGGCTGCGGCACGTACCGCCCGGAGTGCAGCGCAGCGTAGGCCGCCGCGGCACCGTGCTCGGACGGCACCCGGAACTCGTCCCACAGCGCAGCTCGCGCCGCGACGATCTCGTCGTCGGTGACCATGACCTGGACCGGCGGCTCGGCCTCCACCGCCGCGAAGGCGAGGTCGCCGAGCCGGCGCGCACCGAGGGAGTCGGCCGCCACACCCGACACGGACACGTCGACCGGCCCGCCGGCCTCCATCGCGCGATGCAGCGTGGGGCACAGCTCGGGCTCGACCGCGACCACCCGGGCTCGGCCGAGGGCCGAGGCCGCGACACCGGCGTACAGCCCGCCGCCCCCGACCGCGACGACGATCGTGTCGATCGACGGCTCGTCCTCGAGGATCTCCTCGGCCAGCGTCCCGGCGCCGGCGGCGACCTCCACCTGGTCGTAGGCGTGCGCGAGCACGGCCCCGGACTGCTCCGCGAAGTCGACGGACGCCCGGTACGCCTCGGCGAACTCGCTGCCGACCCGCCGGACCTCGGCGCCGTAGGCGGCGATGCGGTCGACCTTCACCTGGGGCGCCGACTCGGGCACGAAGACCGTGGCCTTCAGGCCCAGCTCGCGGGCCGCGAAGGCCTGCGCCAGCCCGGCGTTCCCGCCCGACGCCACGACGATGCCGGCGTCGGTGATCTCACCGGTCTCGACGCCGGCGAGCTGCCGGTTGAACGCGCCGCGCGTCTTGAACACACCGCAGTGCTGGAGGTGCTCGAACTTCAGCCACAGCGAGTCGTCGGCGGACGCCCGCCACAGCGGCGTGCGCCGCACGCGGCCCTCGATGCGCTCCGCTGCTGCCTGCACGTCCTGCCTGGTGACCGTCACCGGTCCAGTATCGCGACCGGCCACGAGGCGATCAGAGGGAGTGGAGGACGGCCGGGTCCTCGCACGCGCGCGCCCACGCCGCGATCCTCGCGCGGATCTCGCGCCCCAGCAGCCACTGGCCGATCGGCTCAGCCACGAAGCGCAGCCACGACGGGCGCACGGAGTAGGTGTACTTCCAGACGGCGCGCGTGCCGTCGCGCCCGTCCCGGACGTCGGGCACGAACCGCCAGCCGCCGCCGAACGACGCGAAGAACCAGGGGCCGGTCACCATCGTCATGCCCACCGAGGTCGGTGGCCGGTACGAGACGTACTCCGAGACCATCCGCGGCCCGACCCGGGCGCGCGTGTGCGTGCGCACGCCCTTGGCAGGTCGGTGGGCGTCGATCAGGTGCTGCTCACGGATGAACGGGTCCCAGCGCATCCGAATGGCGCCCGTGGTCTGCGAGACCGCGAACGCCGTGCCGGGCGGGACCGGGACCCACGCCTCCGCCGTGACCTGGGGCATCGAGCCTCAGTGACCCCCGCCGATGGCGGCCGGGCCGGCCTCGCGGCGGATGTCGATCACATGGCCGGTCATCGACGCGACCAGCACGTCGAGCGAGCGGCGGGCGACCTCCTCCGACGACAGCAGCGTGCCCTCGGGCTCCTCGCCGAACGCCTTCGTCCGCATCGGGGTGCCGGTGCGCTCGGGGTTCACGCAGTTCACGCGCACCTCGCCGGCCCACTCGTCGGCCAGCGCCTGCGTGAGGTTCACCGTCGCGGCCTTCGCCGACGAGTACAGCGAGTAGCCCTTGCGGCCGCGCGTGTAGGACGACGACGTGAAGAGCAGCAGCGAGCCGTTCGACTCGGCCAGCAGCGGCCGGAACTCCTGCGCGATGAAGATCGGCGCGAGGTAGTTGATCTCGGTGGCGGCCCAGATCGTCTCCTCAGACGTGTCCGCGAGGTCGCCGATCGGCAGGACGCCCGCGGTGTTCACGACGTAATCGACGCGGCCGGCCTTCTCGATGACCTCACGAGCGGCCTCGGCGACGTCCTCACGGCGGTCGACGTGCGTGCCCGTGGACGAGCGCGAGAAAGCGAAGACCTGGGCGCCGTAGGACTCGGCCAGCTTAGCGATGTCGCCGCCGATCCCGTACGAGCCGCCGAACACGACCATCGTCTTGCCCTCGAGCGCGGCCCGGTACCCCTCGTCGTCGAGCTCCTCCGGCGTCTCGGCCGAGGCAAGCTGGAAGAGCTTGTCGGCGATGTAGACGTCGATCGGCTCGGTGACCTTCATGTTCCGCTCGTGTCCCTGGACGACCGCGATCGGCACGTCGGGGCGGTAGCGCAGCACGACGGTGCAGTCGTCCGTGGCGGTGAAGTCGGGGTCCTGCCAGGCCTTCTCGTAGGCGTCGCGGATGATCGACGCGCGGAACGCCTGCGGGGTCTGGCCGCGGCGCAGCAGGTCGCGGCGCAGCACGTCGGAGATCGTGTCGAGGTCGCCGGTGCGCTCGTCGTGCACCTGCACCACGGTGTCGGCCGACGGGATCGCGGTGTCGACGGCCTCGTACGTGCCGAGCGCCTCGACGACGTCGGTGATGATCTTCTGCGAGACGAGCGGGCGAACCGCGTCGTGGAAGAGGACGTTGCACTCGTCCTCGCCGAGCGCCTTCAGCGCCAGGCTGGTGGTCTCGTTGCGGGTCGAGCCGCCCTCGAGGACCTGCGTGACCTTCGGGTAGGCGCCGTCGCGGACGATCGCGTGCACCGGGTCGAGGTGGCCCTGCGCCATCAGGATGATGATCTCGTCGATCGAGTCAGCGGCCTGGAACACGGAGATCGTGTGCTCGAGGATCGTCTTGCCGGCGATCTTGATGAGCTGCTTCGGGATGGCCAGGCCCACCCGGGTCCCGGTGCCACCGGCGAGGATCACGGCCACGTTGCGCAATTCGGTCACCCGTCGAGGCTACCGGTGAGGCGTCACGGGATCTCGATACACCGTCTCGCTGCGCTCGCCGGCACTCGATCACCGGCGCCGGAGCCGGTGGTCGAGTAGCTCACGAGCGCAGCGAGGGGCGTATCGAGACCATGGGCACGCACCCGGCGGTCGAGGGGCGTATCGAGACCACGGCCACGGAGCCGGTGGTCGAGTAGCTCACGAGCGCAGCGAGGGGCGTATCGAGACCACGCTCAGGCGCCGGGGCGGATGACCGCGTCCTGCTGCTGCTTCTTCCAGGCGCGGAAGCCCTCCTCGGTCTCGCCGCAGCGCCAGTAGGCCGAGACGGAGATGTCGGGGCGGGCCACACGGCCGTCCACCAGGTAGGGCCGCACGGACTTCAGCAGCGCCGACTCCCCGTGCACGAAGGCCTGCACGCGCCCCTCGGGCCACGCCCACGCGCGCACCGCCTGGTCGAGCAGCGTGGTGGAGCCGGGCGCGTCGCCGTCGCGGTACAGCCAGTTCACGTTGACGCTCGCGAGGCTGGGGAGGTCGATCTCGTGCCCGGGTCCGTCGACCTCGATGAAGGCCGTGGCGGCCGCATCGCGCTCGAGCGCCTCGATCGACGCGGCGATCGCCGGCAGCGCCGCCTCGTCGCCCACGAAGAGGTGGTGGTCGGCGTCGGGGCTGGGTCGGTAGGCACCACCGGGGCCGCGGAACCGCAGCGTGTCCCCGGGCTTCGCGCGCAGCGCCCACGGGCCGGCGAGGCCCTCGGTGCCGTGCGTGACGAAGTCGATCGCGAGCTCGCCGGCCGCTGCGTCGACCCACCGCACCGTGTAGGTCCGCAGCACCGTGTCGTCACCGTCGGCGAAGACGAGCTTGACGTAGGTATCGGTCGAGTCGAGGTGGTGCGCGAGGTACTCCTCGAACGCGGGACCGCCGAGCACCACGCGGCGCAGTCGCGGCGCCAGGTCCTCGGTGCGACGGACGATCAGTTCAACCTCGGTCTTCTGAGCCACGCTGTGTAGCCTAAACCGCGTGACCAACGGCCTCGATCCATCGACCTTCGACTCCCAGATCCGCCCCCAGGACGACTTGTTCCGACACGTGAACGGGCCGTGGCTGCGCGAGACGCCGATCAAGCCCGACCGGGCCACCGCGGGAGGGTTCGTCGATCTGGTCGACGAGGCCGAGATCCTGGTCCGCTCGATCGTCGAGAAGGCCGCCGCCGAGCCGCAGGACGACGAGCAGCGCAAGATCGGCGACCTCTTCGCCAGCTTCATGGACACCGAGCGCATCGAGCAGCTCGGCGCGGCCCCACTGGCCGACGACCTCGCCCGCATCGACGCGATCGACTCGGTGCCCTCGCTGGTCCGCACCCTGGGCACGCTGGAGCGCGAGGGCGTCAACAGCATCATCGGCCTCTACATCGCCCCCGACCGTGGCAACCCCGACCGCTACGTCACGCACGTCGTGCAGGCCGGCATCGGGCTGCCCGACGAGTCGTACTACCGCGACGAGCAGTTCGCCGACGTCCGCGACGCCTACCGCGATCACATCGCCACGATGCTCGAGCTCGCCGGGTTCTCCGACGCCAGCGAGCGCGCCGACCTGGTGCTCGACCTCGAGACCCGCATCGCGTCGCACCACTGGGACCGGGTCGCCGTGCGCGACGCCCAGAAGACCTACAACCTCAAGACGCTCGACGAGCTCGGTGCGCTGACGCCCGCGTTTGACTGGCGCTCCTGGGCCGAGGCGGCCGGCATCGAGCAGGCCGTCCTGGCCGAGGCGGTCGTCTCGCAGCCGTCCTACCTCGAGGGCCTCCAGACGCTCCTCGCCGACGACGTCCTGCCGGCGTGGCAGGACTGGCTGCGCTGGCAGCTGGTGCACGGCGCGGCGCCGTTCCTGTCCGACGACTTCGTCGAGGAGAACTTCGCGTTCTACGGCAAGACCCTCCAGGGCACCGACGAGCTGCGCCCGCGCTGGAAGCGCGCCATCGGTTTCGTTGAGGGCTCGATGGGCGAGGCCGTCGGCAAGATCTACGTCCGCACCGAGTACCCGGCCGAGGCGAAGTCGCGCATGGAGGAGCTCATCGCGAACCTCCTCGAGGCCTACCGCATCAGCATCCGCGAGCTGCCCTGGATGAGCGACGAGACCAAGCAGCACGCGCTGGCCAAGCTCGACGCGTTCACCCCGAAGATCGGCCACCCCGAGAGCTTCAAGGACTACGACGCCCTCGAGACCGACCCGACCGACCTGGTCGGCAACGCCCGCCGGGCCCAGTCGGTGGCGATGGACCGCGAGCTGGCGAAGATCGGTCAGCCGATCGACCGCGACGAGTGGTACATGACGCCGCAGACGGTCAACGCCTACTACAACCCGACGATGAACGAGATCGTCTTCCCCGCCGCCATCCTGCAGCCGCCGTTCTTCGACGCGCAGGCCGACGATGCGGTGAACTACGGCGCGATCGGCTCGGTCATCGGCCACGAGATCGGCCACGGCTTCGACGACCAGGGCTCGCAGTACGACGGCACCGGCGCGCTGAGCAACTGGTGGACCGACGACGACCGCGCCGCCTTCGACGCGCTCGCCGCGCGGATCATCGCGCAGTACGACGACCTCAGCCCCGAGAACGCCGACGGCCAGACGGTCAACGGCGCGCTCACGATCGGCGAGAACATCGGCGACCTCGGCGGCCTGGGCATCGCCCACCTCGCGTTCCGGCTGGCGCAGCAGGACAAGCCCGCGGAGCCCATCGAGGGGCTGACCCCCGACCAGCGCTTCTTCCTGGCGTGGGCGCGCGCGTGGCAGGGCAAGGTGCGCCCGGCCGAGACGATCCGTCGCCTCACGGTCGACCCGCACTCGCCGCCGGAGTTCCGCTGCAACCAGGTCGTCAGCAACATCGACGCCTTCTACGAGGCCTTCGACGTGACGCCGGACGACGCCCTGTGGCTCGACCCGGCCGAGCGCGTCACGATCTGGGCCTGAGGTGACCTGGCCCGCGCAGCGCCGCACCGTCGGCACGCTGGCCCTCGCCCAGGTGGTCGGCGGCATCGGCAACGGTGCCGGGCTCGCGGTCGGCGCCCTGCTGATCGAGGACGTCACGGGCTCGGCCGGCTGGGCCGGACTCTCCGTCGTCGCGATGACGCTGGGCGCCGCCGGGTTCACCATCCCGCTGTCGAACTTCGCGGTGCACCGTGGGCGCCGGCCCGCGCTGACGGCCGGCTGGCTGGGTGGTGCCCTGGGTGCCGTCACGGTCGTCATCGGTGCCGAGCTGGCCTCGCTGCCGCTGCTGCTGCTCGGCTTCCTGCTGTTCGGCTCCAGCACGGCGGCCAACCTCCAGTCGAGGTTCGCCGCCGCCGATCGTGCCGAGCCCGCGGCCGTGGGCCGCTCAATCTCGCTCGTCGTGTGGGCCACCACCATCGGCTCGGTGGCCGGCCCGAACCTCACGGGTCCGGGTGCCTCCGTGGCCCGCGCCCTCGGCATCCCCGAGCTCGCCGGTCCGCAGGTGTTCTCCGCCATCGCGTTCACGGGCGCCGGGCTGCTGACGTGGCTGCTGCTGCGACCCGATCCGCTCGACCGACGCGACGCCGCCGCCCCGCCCCCGCCGCGGATCGCCGCCGCACTCCCCCACGTCCGCGGCACCACCGCCGTCGCGATCGCCTCGGTGGCCCTGTCGCACGCGGTCATGGTGGCGGTCATGGCGCTCACCCCGGTGCACATGTCGGGCCACGGCGCCTCGCTGTCGATCATCGGCTTCACCATCAGCCTGCACATCGCGGGCATGTTCGCCCTCTCGCCGCTCTTCGGCTGGATGACCGACCGCTGGGGCGCCGAGCCCACGATCCTGATGGGCCAGGCGGTACTGATCCTCGCGTGCGGCATCGCCGGCACGGCCGGGGAGTCCAACGTGCAGATCACGGTCGGCCTGGTGCTGCTGGGCGTCGGCTGGTCGATGTCGGTCATCGCGGGCGCCGCCCTGCTCACGCGCAGCGTCGACGCCGAGGTCAGGCCTCTTGTCCAGGGGTTCAGCGACCTGACGATGAACCTCGCCGGCGCGGCCGGTGGACTCGTGGCCGGCGTGGTGGTGGCGCTGTGGAGCTTCGGTGCGCTGAGCGGCGTGGCGGCCCTGCTGACGCTGCCGGTCGTCGCGGCGATCCTGATGGCCTCGCGACCGCCGGCCCGCAGTCTCACCTGACGAGAAGGCCCAACGCTTTCTGCCCTTTCCTCGAACACCTGTTCTAGGATGGTCGACATGACCTCGCCCGCTGCCGATGCCTTCGCGCAGGCGCGGCGTGCGCGGGCACGGGCGGAGTTCGCCAAGTGGAACCTCGTGCTCACGCACCGCGAGCGGGAGATCCGCCGGATCGACGCCGGCGACGAGGTGTCGATCGGCAAGGAGCTCGCGCGGCGCGGGATCGCGCTCGAGATCGCTCAGCTCCTGGGCGTCACCGAGAACTCGGTCTGGCGGATCGTCGTGCAGGGCGAAGAGGTACGCGACCGCACTCCCGCCGTCTGGGACGCGTTCCGCGACGGCGTGCTCGATGCGCGCCGCGTCGGCCTCATCGCCGACACCGTGGCGAAGCTCCGCTCCCCCGAGGCGATCGAGGCCCTCGACCAGACGGCCGTCGGATACGCGGCCGAGCACACGCCGGGCGAGCTGCGCAGTTGGCTGAAGCGGCTGCGGGCCCGGCTCGAGCCCGAGCAGTTCGAGGACGAGGCGGCTCGCGCCACCGAGCAGCGCCAGGTCGAGATCTCCCACAACGACGACGGCACCTCCTGGCTCAGCGCACTGCTGCCCACCGGCGTCGCCGTCGCCGTGGGCAACCGCCTGCGTGCCGCGGCCAAGGCGCTACCCAAGATCGACCCCGAGACCGGCGAGCGCGACCGTCGCACCCGCGACCAGAAGCAGGCCGACCTCGTCGCCCACTGGCTCACGTGCAGCGAGGGCACCTCCACCGACATCCGGGCCGAGGTCGCCATCACGATCGACGCCACCGACCTGATCGGCCTCACCACCGGCGCCGGATTCACCCGCGGCGACCGCGAGCCGGTCCCCGCGCAGTGGGCGCGCGAGCTCGTCACCAGCGAGCACACTCTCCTGCGCCGGCTCGTGCTCGACCCGCTCGGGAACGTCATGGACACCACGAAGCTCGGCTACCAGCCCAGCGACTCACTGCGCGAGGCACTGCGCTGGCGCGACGGCACCTGTCGGGTCGCCGGATGTCAGGCCGACATCAGGGAAACCGACCTCGACCACGAGCTGGCGTACGACCGCGGCGGCACCACCTCCGCCGAGAACCTGAGATCGCTGTGCCGCCGGCACCACAACATGAAGTCCCACGACCACCTCGACCGGCGCCACCTCAGGCCCCCGGTGCAGTTCGCCGAGTCCTACCTGCGGGGTGCTCCCGTGGTCTATCGCGCCACTAGGCTCGCCGCGTGACCGATCAGATCAGGTTCGTGCTCTCCGAGTCCGACATGCCTACGCACTGGTACAACATCGTCCCGGACTTCCCCACGCCGCCGCCTCCGCCGCTGCACCCCGGAACGCACCAGCCGGTCGGCCCCGACGACCTCGCCGCGCTGTTCCCGCCCGAGCTGATCGCGCAGGAGGTCACCTCCGAGCGCTTCGTCGAGATCCCCGAGCCGGTCCGCGACGTGTACCGCCAGTACCGGCCGTCGCCGCTCGTGCGCGCCCGTCGCTGGGAGAAGGCCCTCGGCACGTCCGCCCGGATCTACTACAAGTACGAGGGCGTCTCGCCGGCCGGCTCGCACAAGACCAACACGTCCGTGCCGCAGGTCTACTACAACGCGATCCACGGCATCAAGCGACTGACCACCGAGACCGGAGCCGGTCAGTGGGGCACCGCGCTGGCCTATGCCTGCTCGCTGTTCGGGCTCGAGTGCGAGGTCTGGCAGGTCGGCGCCTCGTTCGACACCAAGCCGCAGCGCCGCACGCTGATCGAGGTCTTCGGCGGCAAGGTCCACCGCTCCCCCAGCCGCCTGACGGAGTTCGGGCGCTCCCTGCCCGAGGACCACACCGGCTCGCTCGGCATCGCGATCAGCGAGGCCGTCGAGGTCGCCGCCCAGGACGAGACCATCAAGTACGCGCTGGGCTCGGTCCTCAACCACGTGCTGCTGCACCAGACGATCATCGGTGAGGAGGCGCTCAAGCAGCTCGCCATGGCCGGCGAGTCCGGTGCCGACCTGGTGATCGGCTGCGCCGGCGGCGGCTCGAACTTCGCCGGCCTCACCTTCCCGTTCCTGCGCGAGAAGCTGGCCGGGAACCAGTCCCCGCGGATCCTGGCCGTCGAGCCGTCCTCGTGCCCGACCCTGACCCGCGGCGAGTACCGGTACGACTTCGGCGACACGGGTGGCATGACCCCGCTGATGAAGATGTACACGCTCGGCCACGACTTCGTGCCCTCGCCGATCCACGCCGGTGGCCTGCGCTATCACGCGATGGCGCCGCTGGTCTCCCATGCCGTGCACGAAGGACTCGTCGAGGCGGTGGCGCTGCACCAGAGCGAGTGCTTCGACAGCGCGGTCGAGTTCGCGCGCACCGAGGGCATCGTGCCCGCGCCAGAGTCGTCCCACGCGCTGGCCCAGGCGCGCCGTGGCGCGCTGGAGGCCACGGAGCAGGGCACCGAGCCTGTCATCGTCGTGGGCCTGTCGGGCCACGGCCTGCTCGAGCTGGGCGCCTACGACTCGTACCTCAACGGTCGCCTCGAGGACGATCCGCTGTCGGACGCGGACCTGCAGGCGGCGCTGGCCAACGTCCCCGTCATCTGATGTCATTCGACGCATGACGATCGAGGTTCGTCCGGCCACGAAGTTCGACGACGTCCGCACGATGGTGGGGCCCAAGCGGCCCGATGCCGAGTCGTGCTGGTGCCTCAGCTATCGCGTCCCGGGGAAGGTCAACCGTGAGCTGCACCGCGAGGCGCGCGGCGAGTACGTCCGCGAGCTGATGCAGCAGGGCCCGCCCGGCGTCCTGGCGTACGACGGTGACGAGGTGGTCGGCTGGGCCGCGATCCACCCGCGTGCGGACACCTCGTTCGCGACGAACCGCAAGATCCCCCACGTCGACGACCTCGGCGTCTGGAGCCTGTGGTGTATGCGCGTGCGTCCCGGGCACCGGGGACAGGGCATCGCGCACCACCTCATCGAGGGCGCCGTGGAGTATGCCCGTTCCCAGGGGGCGCCGGCCGTGGAGGCCTA
Organism: Aeromicrobium sp. UBA7512; assembly: GCF_002476985.1. Classification (NCBI taxonomy): domain Bacteria; kingdom Bacillati; phylum Actinomycetota; class Actinomycetes; order Propionibacteriales; family Nocardioidaceae; genus Aeromicrobium; species Aeromicrobium sp. UBA7512. The sequence goes on along the minus strand of NZ_DLNK01000005.1, from coordinate 350,038 downwards.
CCCCGTCGACAACGACGGGGCCAAGGTCGACCTGACGATGGCCTACGTCGGCACGCGCGCGTTGTTCGAGCGAGCCGGCTTCACCAAGGCCGCCGACACGGACTCCGTGCTCAACCGGTTCCCGCGGGTGCTGATGCGGCTCAGCCTGTCCTGAGACGGGATCAGCGAGTCCGCAGCACGTCCTCCGGCACGGGGAACGGGAGGACGTGGGTCGCGGGATCGGCACCGATCACTGAAGCGCCGCCGAACTCGTCCTCCACGACCGTGACCTGCTCGGTCGTGGCCTCACCGATGCGCACGGTCAGGTGATCGCCCTCGGGCGTCGTCAGCGTGTACTGGTCGGCCAGGTAGCCGATGCCCCGCTCGTCGAGCGCCTGCTCGGCCTCGTGCCAGTCGACGCCCGGGGGCGTGGCGCGGCGGCCGAGGAGGTCGAACGCGGCGATGTCGTCACCGTCGAGCTCGATCCACCCGACCACCTCGCCGTCAGCGCGGCGGTGCGGGATCCATCCTTCGGGCAGCATGCGCCAACCCTGTCAGAGATCCGTCGACCATCTCCAGCACTCGGTCGCAGTGCTCGAGGACGTCGTGGTCGTGGGTCACCATGACCACGGCGACGTTCGCGTCGCGAGCGCGATCGGCGAGCAGCTGCACGACCTCGTGACTGCGGCGCCGGTCGAGCGCCGCCGTGGGCTCGTCGACCAGCAGGAGGCTCGGATCGTTCACCAGGGCACGAGCGATGCCCACGCGCTGGCGCTCGCCGCCGGACAGGTGGCCCGGGCGGTGCTTCGCGCGATGGGCCATGCCCACCGCGTCGAGCACGGCCGTCGGGTCGACCCGGCGGCTTCCGGCGAGCCGACCCGCCAGCCGCACCTGGTCGGCGGCCGTGAGCGCGGGCAGCAGGTTGCCCGACTGGAAGACGAAGCCGACGTGCGCCAGCCGGAAGCGCGCGGCGGCGCCCTTCGAGAGGGTGGCCAGATCGGTGCCGTGGACGCGGACCGAGCCCGAGTCCGGGTGGGACAGCGCACCCGCAACGGCCAGCAGCGAGGACTTGCCCGAGCCCGACGGGCCGACGATCGCGACGAACTCACCGGGCTGCACGGTCAGCGAGACCGCGTCGAGGGCGCGGACGCGCGAGTCGCCGTCGCCAAGCTCCAAGGTGGCGTCGACGATCTCCAGGGCGGGGGTGTGGGTGTTCATCGACGGCCTCCCAGCGCGGCGAGTGGATCGATCCGGGTGATGCGCAGGACGGAGACGGCGGCGCCGAGCAGACCCAGCACGATGGTCAGCGCGGAAGCGACGGCGATCGGTCCGGCCTCGAGCTCGAACGGCATGGTGTCAGGCATGACGGCGCCCATCGCGACTCCGGCCGCGACTCCGATGCCGGTGAAGACCAGGAGGACGACGGTCGCCTGGGCGAGGCTGTCGCGCAGCAGGTAGCGGCTGGAGGCGCCCATCGCCCGCAGCACGGCGAGGTCGCCGGCGCGCTGGATCGTCCAGACGGTGAAGAAGGCGCCCACGACGAGCGCGCAGATCACGTAGAGGAAGACCTGGATCATGCTGAGGGTCATCGTCTCGGCCTCGTAGCCCGGCGAGGCGTTGAACGAGTCGGTGAGCGTCATGCTCGTCGTCCCGGCGGCGCGGTCGGCTGCGGCGAGGTCGACCTCCGCGCCGTCCTGCGCCTGCACGGCGATGGCGCTGAACAGGGGGTAGTCCGCGGCGGCGGTGGTGGCCTGCGTGGGCGGGCCGGGCTGCACGGAGTTCGAGGCGATGAGCTGCCAGGTCTCCAGCGGCAGGTACGCCACGTCGACGTGGCCGAAGGTGGCCTGGCCCTCGGTGAAGCCGACGACGGTCAGCTCCACGTCGATCCGGTCGAGCGTCACGACGGTGCCGATCTCGACCCCGTCGTCGGCGAGCGTCTCGGACACGACGATCCCGTTCACGCCGGCGATGCCGTCACCGCTCGACGTGGCCGGGGCCAGGAAGCCGTCCGGGTCGACGCCGAAGAGCGTGAGGTCGACCTGCTTCCCCGCGTCGGTCGTGCTGTTGACGATGCTCACGCCCAGGGGCTCGGCGGCCTCGACGCCGTCGGCGTCACGCCACGGGGCGAGCTGGTCGGGCTCGATGATCGAGCGGCTGAACGCGTTGTCCTTCATCGTCCCCTCGTCGAAGGCGAACGCGGTGACCGGCATGGCCTTCAGCCCGGAGACGCCGTCGTTGACGAGTCCGGTGGACAGTCCGGAGAGCAGGACGACGAGCACGGAGATCAGCGAGATCACCGCACCCATCAGGGCGAATCGGCCACGGGCGAACCGCAGCTCGCGCAGCGCTAGGAACATGCACATCCCTCGGGGTCGGAACATCCCGACACCGTGTCGGGAAGATACCGACAGTGTGTCAGACGCTCCCAGCGCGTCAGTCCCGGGGCAGTCCCGCCGTGAGCATCGCGTACACGTCGTCGGCGGTCGTCCCGGCATCGGCGCCGTGCTCGATGAGCTGGACCCCCGACTCGAGCGCACCCTGGACGAGATGGACGAAGCGGTCCGGGATCCCGAGCTCCGCAAGGACCTCGGCGACCGGCCGCATGAGCGCGTCGTGCAGGACCATGAGGTCGTCGAAGCGCGTCGGCGAGAGATCGGCCTGGCGAAGCGCACCGGCGAGGCCATGGTGGCCGTCCGCGGTCATCCGCATCGTGGCGTCGACGAGGGCGCGCAGCCGCGGGAGGCCCGGCTCGACCTGCGCCATCGACTCGTCCAGGCCCCGGTTCCACCGGTCGAACGCCTCGATCGCCACGGCGACGAGCAAGTCGTCCTTCGACGGGAAGTAGTCGTAGAAGCTCGACCGCGACATCCCGGCGCGCTCGGTGACGGTGCCCGGCTTGATCCCCGCGATGCCGTCCTCCCGCAGGACGTCCTCGGCGGCGCGCACCAGCGCGGCGCGTTGCGCCTCGCGGTGCGCGCCGACCGTGGGCGCGGAGATCTTGGGCACCAGCCCATTATGGCCTGACGGTGACCGCGGTTCGTGCCGAAGTCGAGCCCTTCGTCTGGGCCGAGCCGAGGTAGACCGCGCGGATCCGCTGGCTGGAGCGGAGCTTCACCGTCGCAACGGCCTTGCCGTTCGTCAGCCGCACCGTCTTCAGGACCTTCGAGCCGGCCATGAAGCGCACCTTGCCGGTGGGCTGGTGACCCGCCGCGCGGACCGTCGCGACCACCTTGACGGGCTTCGAGCGCTTCACCGCTCGCTTGACCGCGAGGGAGGTGCGGCTCGAGGCCTTCACGACGGTGACGGTCACCGGCGTGCTGGTCGAGGCCGCCGCCAGTGCAGACCCGGTGAACCGCGCCGTCAGGCTGTGGCGCCCGACCGCGAGCCTCGGCAGCGTGACGGTGGCCTTGCCACCCGCGACCTTGGCTCGGGCGACGACCTTCGCGCCGTCGCGCAGCTCGACCGCACCCGCAGCCGCTCCCCCGACCGAGACCGTCGCGGTGATCCGCTGCGCGTACTCGGCCCGCGACGCCGAGAGTCGCAGCCCCGTCGTCGTGGCGACCTCCTGCTTGAACGCGTCGGCCGCCTTCCCGAGCCGCAGGAACACGGTCTCGCCCGCGGCGTCCTTGAGCCCGTCGTTGTCGGTGACGCCGTACAGCTGGCCGTCCGCCGCGATCGTGAAGCCCTCGAGCTTCTCCTGCGTCCAGCCCTGCGTCTCCCGCAGGTGCGGGAGGACGTCGATCGCGAGGCGCTTCTCCAGGATCGGCAGCTCCTCGCCGGAGTCCTTCGGGATCGTCACGGTGTAGATGCGCTTGTTGCGCGCGGCCGGGCCGTTCAGCTTGTCGCGCTCGATGACCGCGAACGTGTCGGCGTCGATCGCCGTGATCTCGGACAGGCCGACCCAGTCGCCACTGCCGCGCAGCGGGTTCTCCAGCTCGTAGCCGAACCAGTGGAAGGTCTGGTCGGCCACGTCGTAGCGGCCGATCCGTGCGACGTCCTCACCCGTGAGCGGGCGCTGGAGCGCGAACCAGACGTGCTCGCCGGCCGCGTCGGTCGTGGCGGTGACGCCCTCGAGGCCCCACTTGCCGAGCTTCGCCGTGATGTCGGCGGGCAGGCTCACGCGCTCCTGCACCGCGCCGGCGTCGTCGGTGCGCACGAGCACGTTCGCGGGGCCGGTGGCGCCCTCCGAGGCCAGCCAGAAGCCGCCCTGCGGACGCTTGAACAGGCCCTCGATGTCGAGCGGGGCGGGTGCGCCGCCCTCGGTCACGGCCACCGTGTCGGTGATGCGCGCCGGCGAGGCGGAGACGTCGACCCGGTAGAGGGTGCCGTTCTTGACCACCGTGTCGGCGGCGGTCCACAGCGTGCTCGCGTCGGTGGGATCGGCGGTCAGCGCGCCGAGCGCCTGCCAGCCGATCGGGTCGCCGCCCTGGTCCTCGGAGACGATCGACGGGAAGGCCGCCTTCCCGGGCTTCCAGGCGTAGAGCCCGACCGTGGCGCGCACCGAGACGCTCGCGTCATCGGTCTCGCTGGAGACCGCGAAGAGGCCGCGCGACGGGATCGGCAGCAGGCCCTCGGGTCCGTTGGTCGTCGGCATCACCTGGACGAACTCCGGCTTCGCAGGGTCGCGCATGTCGTAGACGGCGACGAAGTTGCTGCGCTCGGAGCCGACGAAGGCGTACTTGGTGCCGTCGAACTCGGCGACCGCCAGGCCCTCGGGCTCGGAGCCCTTCTTCGCGGCGCGATCGTCGTTGTACAGGCCGTGCTTCACGGCGAGGCGCTCGAAGGAGTTGCCGGCGTCCCACACGACGTCGCCGTCGGTGTCGAACACGGTCCAGCCACGGCTCCCGCCCTTCCAGTCGCCCTCGTTCGCGGTGGCGAGGTGGTCGTCGTCGACCCACGCGATCGCGTCGGGCTCACGCACGACCGACGGCAGCGAGTCGGTCAGCGAGATCTTCCCGTCCTTCTTCGCGTCGATGCCCGTGAGGTCGACCGAGCCCGCGCTGAAGGCCTTCGTGACCTCACCGGTGGCGGTGTCGATCAGGACGATGCCGTTGTTCTCCTGCAGGGTCACCGCGAGGGTGCCCTTGCCGTTGATCGAGACGTACTCGGGCTCGGGATCGGTCGGCTCGGTGATCCCGGCCGCCGCCAGCGTGTCGGCGTCGAGGTCGACGCGGCGCAGGCTCCAGTCGGCGGGGCCGCCCTCGAGATCGAGCAGCTGCACGAAACCGCCCGGGGCCTGCGGCAGGTCGCCCTTCGCACGGCCGGCGGGGGTGAAGTCCTCGTCGCGCTGGTTCTCCATCGCGATGGCCGCGACGGACTTCTTGGCGTCGAGGGCGATCGAGTCGGGCTGGCCGGCCAGGTCGATGCTCCGCACGCGGACGCCGTCGGACAGCCGCACGACGTCCAGGCGGCCGCTCGGCTCGGTGAAGGACGCCGAGGTGTCCACCACGACCAGGACGTACTTCCCGACGATGCTCACCGAGGTGGGCTGGTCGTCGGCGTCGCCGAGCTCCTCCAGCGACAGCGAGCCGTCACCGCGCGGGTTCGAGGGGTCGCTGATGTCGAGGAAGCCGATGCGCTTGCCGAGGGCGTCGGTGTAGACGAGCGTCCTGCCGTCGTCGGACACCGCGGAGATCTCGGCGACGGTCTCGGCCGAGGCCGGCGTGCCCGGGGGCACGTTCTGGAACACCGGGTAGGTCGCGAGGCGGTGGAACGACTTCTCGGGGGCCGCGTCGGCGACCGAGGTGGACAGGAGCGGGAGGGCCGTGGCCAGCACGGCGGCGCCGGCGAGGGCTGCGAGGGAACGTGACACGGCGTCACTGTGTCGGCCTCGCGCCAACGCCGGGCCGCCCCCGGCTGAACGTCGCGTGAACTCAGCGTTGACGCTCAGGCGGCGCCATGTCGCCGCCGGGCCCGCCCTCGGGACCTCCCCCGCCGCGTCCGCCCTGCATCCCGCCCCCGGTGCTCTCGCCGGCGGTGACGGAGGCGACCTCCTCGCCGTCGACCTGCACCGTGTAGGACGCGCCGGTCTCGATGTCGTCGCCGGCGACCAGGAGGTTCGCGGCGGCCTTCGCCAGCGTGTGCGTCGCGACCTCGTTTCCGTCCGCGTCGAGCACGGTGACCGTCGCGCCGGCCGCTGCAGTGCCCAGACTCGCCTGCAGCCAACCCTGCTCCGAGCTCTCCGTCGGGGCCTCGGCCATCCCACCGCTGCCGACCGCGAGCAGGGAGCCACCGTCGACGGTCGTGCCTCCGGCGGCATCGAGGGCCCCGTTTCCGTCACGGGTGGGCCCGTCGACCACCACCGTTCCGCCGGTGATCGTGGTGGTGCCGTTGGAGTCCAGACCGTCCCCCTCGGCGTCGACCGTGACCGAGCCACCCGAGATCACCAGCTCGACCCCGTCCTCGGCCGCCATCGACTCTCCCGATCCGCTGGACGCATTGATCCCGTCGTCGGTCGCCGTGAGGTCCACCGTGCCGTCGGTGATGCTGACGACCGTGCCCTGGACGGCCTCCTCGGACTCGTCGACGACGACGTCACCGCCGGAGATCGCGACCACCGCGCCTGCGTTGAGGCCCTTCGGCGAGGGGTCCTCCTCGGTCGACGGCGCCGTCGCGGTGACGTCCAGCGAGCCCGATGCCACCAGCACGTCCGTGGTAGCCGAGACCCCGTCGTCGCCGACGTCCGCGGTCACCGCGGCACCGTCGAGCAGGACGTACCCCGTGCCCGCGTCGGTGTCGTCGTCGGACTTCAGCCCGTCGCCCCCGGCCGTGATCGAGATCCTCCCACCGTCGAGTGCCAGGTAGTCCTTGCCGCGGATGCCGTCGTCGCCAGCCTCGACACTGATCTCGCCACCCAGCACGACGAGGCCGTCCTTGACCGTGATCCCGTCGGCTGCCTGTGAGGTCACGGTCAACGCGCCGTCGCCCGCGATCGTCAGGTCGTCCGACGACCACAGCGTCGCGTTCGCGGCGTCCTCCTCCTCGTCGTCGGCCGCGGAGTCCGCGCCGTCGGCGAGCGTGTTCTGCGACCCCTCGGCGAGGACGACGGTCGTCTCATCCGCCTGCGTGACCACCAGCGGCGAGTCGGCCTCCGAGGTGATGCCGACGCCGTCGAGCACCAGCTTCACCTCACCGTCGCCCTCACTGGCGACCACGACCTGGCCGTCGTCGAGCGAGCCCGTGAGGACGTACGTCCCCGCCGCGCCGATCGTCACGGTGTCGCCGTCGATCGCCACAGCAGCGTCGTCCGAGGTCGTGGACGCGCCGTCGGCCAGCGTGATGCTGATCGCGCTCGCCGCGTCGTACTGCGCGGCGTCCTCGGCGTCGTCGCGGTTCGCGTGCGGGGCGACGTTGTCGGCGAGGGCCTGCTGGGCCGTCACGGCCCCGGTCGTCACGTCCTGCGACGCCTCGTCACCACCTCCGCAGGCAGCGAGCAGCAGCAGTCCGGCGGCGGCGGTGGACGCCGCGACGCGACGCTTCCAGTTCGGGGTGGTCATCGGATCTCCTTGAGGGTTCGCGCCCACTTCAGGGGCGGCAGGTCGGGGTCGAGCGCGGCCAGACCGACCGCGAACTTCGAGAGGGTGGTGGGTCGGTGCCCGCGGCGCCAGAGCAGCCGGTCGAACGCCGACGGGCTGGAGCGGCTCTTGGTCTCGACGATCGCCAGTCCGGGACGGTGGAGGCCGGTCCCGCGATACGCGCGTTCGTCGGTCCACCCGAGGTCGAGGTCGATCGTCACGCGGCTCCCGTCGGGAAGCAGCAGCGTCCGCCGGCGGTACGAGGTCACGACCACGGGCTCCAGGTCGGCGGCGCGCACGCCGGTGACTCCGCCTCGGGCCAGGGCCGCGTCGACGAACGTCCGGGCCTCGCGCCCGAGCGGCACCCGTCCCGGATCGGGGTGCTCGATCCGCTCCTTGGCCGTCGTGCCGCGTGGACCGGGCACCTTCACCTCGAGCCAGCAGGTACCCGTGTCCTCGTAGGCGCGCGACCGGACCTTGAACCGGCGGCGCCGGCCGCGGCCGGCCAGGTGGTAGGCGGCCAGGTCCGGGGTGTCGAGGTACGTCGAGCGGTAGGCGAACGTCCGGAGACCGTCGATCTCCAGCTCGCGCGTGCCGGCGGGAGCGTCCTCCAGCAGTTCATCCACGGCATCGGCCCGCACGAGGTACTTGCGGTCGACACGCGTCAGCAGCGCCGCGTCCTGCACCAGCTCGGCGAGCCCCACCGGCTCCAGCCGCTGGGCCAGGAGGGTCATCGGGAGCCACCCAGGCCACGAACGACGAGCGTCGTCGTGTCGTTGACGAGATCGGTCCGGCGCACCTCGATCTTCCCCGGCTCGGCGCCCAGGAGGACGGTGAGGTGGGAGGCCAGCTCCGACGGGTCGGTGATCGCCCGGTCGATGACGAGCTCCTGACCGCCGCCACCACCACCCGCGAGCCGCTGGTGGTCACCGATCCACAGCACCGCCAGCAGCGCCACCATCAGACCCGGCGCGAGCCAGGAGTCGGCCGGGGCCAGTCCTCCCAGCAGGCCGAGTGCCAGAGCGACGAAGTAGTAGGCGACCTCGCGCTGCGAGAGCTCCTCCGAGCGCAGCCGGATGATCGACAGCACGCCGAAGATCCCGAGACCGAGTCCGGCACTCACGCCACTCGAGGACAGCACGGCGGCGACGGCGAGGACGCCGACGTTGACCGCGAGGTAGGCCACCACCAACTCGCGACGGCCGCCGCGCGGCAGGAACAGGACGAAGACCATCACGGTGATGGCGACGAGATCGGCTGCGTAGCCCAGGTACGAGTTCATGTGAACAGCACACCAACGCAGCGTCAGCGGTCGGTGTGGCTCGCTTGTGGGCCGGCTGTGGACGCCGGGGACGACTCAGGGGACGAGGACGATCTTTCCCCGCACGGCCCCACGCTCGCTGATCCGGTGCGCCTCGACGACGTCGTCCAGCGGCATGACCCGCCCGATCTCGACCTCGAACGCGCCGGCGGCGACGAGGGGCAGCACGGCCGCGACAGCCTCGTCGCGCCATCCCTGCTGCTCGGGGGTCAGCGGCTCGGGCGAGCCGCCGGACCACGCCTGCAGGCCGAGCTCGTGGTACTGCGCGCCCTGCACGATCGTGCCGATCCGCGTGTGGTCGACCAGCTCCATGCTCGCCGCGAGCGCCTCCTCGGTGCCCGCGCAGTCGAGAGAGACGGTGAAGCCCTCGGGCGCGGCCTCCCGCAGCCGGTCCAGCAGACCCTCGCCGTAGGCGACCGGGACCGCCCCCAGCTCGCGCAGGCGCTCGTGGTTGCGCTCGCCGGCCGTGGCGACGACCTCGGCCCCGGCCGAGCGGGCCAGCTGGATGACGGCCTGGCCGACGCTTCCTGACCCGCCGTGCAGGAGGAGCCGGTCGCCCGTCTCGACGCCGAGCGAGCGCAGCACCTGATAGGCCGTGGAGACCGGCACGCCGAGCGCGGCGGCGACCTCGAAGTCCACGCCGGAGGGCAGAGCGGTGAGGTTCCCCGGGGACGCCACGACGTGGGTCGCGTAGGTGCCCTGCGTGTTCTGCACGACCACGGCGTCACCGACACCGCAACCGTCGACGCCCGGCCCGACGGCCGAGATGACGCCCGCGCCGTCGAAGCCTGCTCGGCGCGGCTCGTCGAACGGCGGCGACGGCCGGATGCCCGCCCGCAGCTTGATGTCGATCGGATTCACGCCCGCGGCCCGCACCTCGACGACCACCGCGGCTTCGCCGGGGGTGGGCTCAGGGCCCTCATGCAGCTCGAGGACCTCGGGTCCGCCGGTCTGCGAGTACGTCACGTAGCGCGCCATGGGGCAAGTCTGTCGCACTGGACATGAGAAGAGGCCGACCCGGTGGGTCGGCCTCTGTCCGGTGGAGCATAGGAGATTCGAACTCCTGACCTCTTCCATGCCATGGAAGCGCGCTACCAACTGCGCCAATGCCCCGCTAACAACCTCGACAAGATTACCTGCTCGCCCCCGACTTCCCCAAACCGGGGTCGGGTTCGTCCGCCTCGTCGTCGGACATGACCGGCTCGGGCAGCGATCCGGAGTTCCATTCCGCCAGCCGCCACTGCGACATGTCCTCCCACCGGGCCTCCTGCAGCACCGACCAGTGGCAGTTCGACAGGCCGCCGAACTGGCGCCACGACTGCTCGGCGATCCCGAGGAAGGTGAGTGCGCCGGTGCGCAGGACGGCACCGTGGGCGACCACGACGAGCGTCTCGCCGAGCGGCAGCTGCTCGATGTGCTCGCGCAGGGCCTCGTCGAGGCGGGCGCCCGCCTGGGCGTGCGTCTCGGCACCCTCGATGCGGGTCTCGTCGCCGTCGGCCCAGGCCTGCATCTCCGTGGGGAAGCGCTCCCACGACTCGCGCCACGTCAGGCCCTCGCGGGCGCCGAACGCCAGCTCGCGCAGCCGCGGGTCGAGCTCGACCTCCAGACCGGTACGTGCCGCGAGCGCCAGCGCGGTGTCCGCGGCGCGCGACAGGTCGGAGCTGACGATGCGGGCGGGCTGCAGCGACGCGAGGCGCGCGGCGGCGTCCTCGGCCTGCTGGCGACCCACCTCGTCGAGCGGGATGTCGGTCTGGCCCTGGACGCGACCGGCGACGTTCCACTCGGTGCGACCGTGCCGCCACAGGATGACCCGGCGGCCCGGGTTCGAACCCGGCTTCACGGCAGCTTCAGGTCGATGGTCGGGCAGTCGCTCCACAGCCGCTCGAGGGCGTAGAACGCGCGCTCCTCGGAGTGCTGCACGTGCACGACGATGTCGCCGTAGTCCATCAGGATCCAGCGCGACTCGCGCTGGCCCTCGCGGCGGATGGTCCTGGCGCCGATCTCGAGCAGCTTCTTCTCGATCTCGTCCTTGACGGCGTTCATCTGCGGCTGGTTCGCGGCCGAGCACAGCAGGAAGACGTCGGTGATGGCCAGCTGCTCCGAGACGTCGAAGGCGATGATGTCGGCCGCCTGCTTGTCGGCCGCGGCGAGTGCGGCGGCCCGAGTCAGTTCGATCGCGCGATCGGTGGCGGTCATGAGTGATCCTTCGGTGGGTCGTGGGGTTGGTAGAGGCGGTGCTTGCCGATGTACTGGACGACGCCGTCCGGCACGAGGTACCAGACCGGCTCGCCGCTGTGCACCCGTGCGCGGCAGTCGGTGGAGCTGATCGCCAGGGCGGGGATCTCCACCAGGGTGACCCGCTCCCTGGGCAGTCCCTCGAGCGTGGACTCGTCCATCTCGTGCCCGGGACGGGTACAGCCGACGAAGTGCGCCAGCTCGAACAGCTCGGCATGGTCGCGCCAGGTCAGGATCGCGGCCATCGCATCGGCGCCGGTGATGAAGTACAGGTCGTCATCGGGGTACCGCGCGGCGAGCTCGCGCAGGGTGTCGATCGTGTAGGTGAGGCCGGGGCGGTCGATGTCGACCCGGCTCACGGTGAAGCGCGGATTGGCCGCCGTGGCGATGACGGTCATGAGGTAGCGGTCCTCGGTGGGCGAGACCTGGCGCTCGGACTTCTGCCAGGGCTGGCCCGTGGGGACGAAGACGACCTCGTCGAGGTCGAACCACGACTGCACCTCGCTGGCGGCAACGAGGTGTCCGTGGTGGATGGGATCGAACGTGCCGCCCATCACGCCGATGCGGCGGCGACGGTCGGTCATGCTCAGGTGTGCTCGCGACCCAATCCGAAGAGGAAGGTGATGAGCAGCAGCACCATCAGGATCCCGAGGGCGATGCCGCCGATGATCCAGGGGTTGATGGCGGCCTCGCCGTGGTGGGCCGCTTCCTCGGCGGCCAGCATCAGATCGAGCATGGGCGACAATCTATCAGCGCGTCTGGCCGGTGCCGGTCACCACGTAGGTGGTGGTGGTCATCTCGGTCAGTCCCATCGGCCCGCGGGCGTGCAGCTTCTGCGTCGAGATGCCGATCTCGGCACCGAATCCGAACTCGCCGCCGTCGGTGAACCGGGTGGACGCGTTGACCATGACGGCCGCCGAGTCGACGCCCATCGTGAAGCGGCGCGCAGCCTCCAACGATCGCGTGACGACGGCTTCGGTGTGGCCCGAGCTGTAGCGGCGGACGTGGTCGATCGCCTCGTCGACCGAGTCGACGACCCGCGCCGAGATCTGGGCGTCCAGGTACTCGGTGGCGTAGTCGTCCTCGGTGGCCGCGTCGACGCCGTCGAACGCACGGAAGGCCTCGTCGCCGTGGATCGAGACGCCGCGGTGCTGGAGCTCCTTCACGACGCGCGGCAGGAACTCGTCGGCCACCGCACGGTGCACGAGCAGCGACTCGGCCGCGTTGCACACGCTGTTGCGCTGGGTCTTGGAGTTCAGGACGATGTCCAGCGCCATGTCGAGGTCGGCGTCCGCGTCGACGTAGACGTGCACGTTGCCGGTGCCGGTCTCGATGACCGGCACGGTGGACTGCTCGACGACCGTGCGGATCAGGCCGGCTCCCCCGCGCGGGATCACCAGGTCGACGAGACCGCGGGCGGTCATCAGGTCGGTCGACGTGCTGCGGTCCTCGGCGCTGATCGCCTGGATCGCGTCCGCCGGCAGGCCCGCCGAGGCCACGGCGTCGCGCATGATCTCCACGATCACGGCGTTCGACCGGCGGGCCGAGCGGGACCCGCGCAGCAGCGACGCACTGCCGGCCTTGAGGCAGATCGCGGCGGCGTCGGCCGTGACGTTGGGACGACCCTCGTAGATCATCCCGATGACACCCATGGGCACGCGGATCTGCTGCAGCTGCAGGCCGTTCGGCAGGGTCGAGCCGCGCACGACCTCGCCGATCGGATCGGGCAGTGCCGCGATGGCGCGCACGCCCTGGGCGAAGGCGGCGACGCGGTCGGCGTCGAGCGCCAGCCGGTCGATCACGTTCTCCGGGGTCCCCTCGGCCCTCGCCTCCGCCACGTCGTCGCGGTTCGCGGCGACGATGCGGTCGGTGCCGGCGACGAGCGCCTCGGCCATCGCGGTCAGTGCCGCGTCCTTGTCCTTGCGCGTCGCGAGTGCCAGCACGCGCGCGGCGTCACGCGCGCGGAGAGCGGCCTCGCGGACCTCGGTACCCATGCGGCGAGTCTAGTTCGACCGCTCACCCCACCGCGGCGAGGATCTCCTTGACGTAGGCCGCGGAGCGCTCCGAGCCGATGATGCCCGGAGCCATCTTGTTCATGACGTAGGAGATCGTCAGGCCGCGGTCCGGGAACATCACCGTCAGGGATCCGCCCCAGCCGCCCCAGAAGCAGATCCTCCCCTCGGGGATGTAGGGCAGGGTCGCCGGCTCGGGCAGCGCGAACCCGATGCCGAACCGGAGCGGCACGCCGAGCACGAGGTCAACGTTCCGCGACTGCTCGCGGAAGATCACGTCGATGGTCGCGGGTGAGAGCAGCCGCACCCCGTCGACCTCTCCCCCGCGCGAGACCACGGAGAAGGTCCGGGCCAGCGCCCGCGCGTTCGTGTGCGCGTTCAGGGCGCCGAGCTCGGCGCGACGCCACGCGGTGGTGTTCGCGGCGGCCGCGTCCGCGATCGGCCCCATGAACGTGCGGGCCATCGGCGACTCGAGATCGATCTGCGAGAAGTCGATCGGCAGCGGCGGGGGCGGCACGATCTCGGCGACGCGGTCGTCGTCCTGCTCCTGCGCGCCGATCTGCAGGTCGGTGCCGAGCGGGCCGGCGATCTCCTCGGCGACGTACTGCGTGAGGGTCCGCCCGGTCACCCGCCGGACGATCTCACCGAGCAGGTGGCCCTGGTTCATGGCGTGGTAGCCCGAGGCCGTGCCCGGCTCCCACCACGGCTCCTGCGCGGCCAGCCGCGCGGTCGACTCCTCGCGGTCGTACATGTCCTCCACGACGAAGGGCTGGTCCCAGCCGGAGACGCCCGAGGTGTGCGACATGACGTGGCGCACCAGCACGTTCTCCTTGCCGTTCTTGGCGAACTCGGGCCAGTAGGTGGCCACGGGCTCGTCCACGTCGACGAGTCCGCGCTCGACCAGCGTCAGCATCGCCAGCGCGGTGACCTCCTTGGTGGTCGACCAGACGTTGACGATCGTGTCCCGCTCCCACGCGCGGGTGCGGGCGACGTCGGCGTGCCCACCCCACACGTCGACGAGCGTCTCGCCGTCGAGGTCGACCGCGATCGCGGCACCGAGCTCCTCACCCGACTCCAGATTGGCGGCGAAGACCTCGCGCAGCCGGTCGAATCGCGGGTCGGTGTCTCCGTGAACGGTCATGTCTCTCTCCTTCATCCGGTCACCCCAGGAGGGCGACGAAAACTCGGTACGCCGCATCGGCGTCGGGGGCTGCCCCGGTGATCAAGTCGGCGTAGATGAACGACTCCGCGACGCGGACCACCACGAAGGCCAGGGCGTCGGGCGCCAGGTCCACCGGTCCTGGCGGCTCGCTCGCGATCAGCCCGGTCACGAGCGCGAGCATGCGCCCCTGCGTCGGCAGCTCGGCAGTGGTGAGGATCCGCAGGGCCCGCGCCGGATCGCGGTGCAGGAACTCGCGGAACCACGGCTCGTCGATCAGCAACCGCACGTAGGCCCGCAGGACGCGGGCGGCGCGGTGCGGCGTGCCGGGCGGGTACGCCTCGACGGAGGCAGGCCACGCGAGCTTCTCGGTGGTCTCCCAGAGCGCCTCGGCGATGAGGCGGTCACGACGGCCCACGCGGCGGAAGACGGTGCTGCGGTCCACCCCGACCTCGGCCGCCACACGTCCGACGTCCACGGGCTCGCCGGCGATCAGCGCGTGGCGGGCCGCGCGCACGATGGCCTGCGTCGTGTGATCCACGTCACGCATCCTGCCCCATGGGCGGCGCGCGTGCAATGTTTTTCAGATTTGGTGCATCAGGCCGGGGGCAACGGCACCGCCAGCGTCGGGTCCGTCGGGGGCACGTGCACGGTCTCGCCGGTCCACTGGGCGATGGCGATCCGGTACTCGGGCGAGTGCTGGTAGCCACCGTGGGTCATCACGAGCGACCCGGGATCCCCCGACCCGTTCGGGCGCACCTCGAGCGTCGGCCTGTCGTAGACCGGGTCGTCGCAGTCGGAGTAGACGCGATACCCCAGCGGGTCGCCGCGCCGGAACAGGTTCACCCAGTGCTCGGGTCGGGCCAGCAGGAACCGCAGCCCGGTGACGGCCGGCTCACCGCCCGGCCTCCCGTCCGGGACGTCGGGCCAGGCCTCGCGAAGCCCCGTCGCTCCCGGCGTCGGGACGTAGCCCAGCGCGTCGGGTCCGGCCGCGGCAGGGAAGACCCGGCCGTAGATGGCGCGCACCTGGCTGCCGTAGGTGAGCAGCCTCAGCTGCTTCGCCCGGCCGTTGAGCCGGCAGGCCACCGCCACGCAGATCAGCGAGCCCTGGCTGTGTCCCGACAGCACCACGGCGCTCGAGTCGTCGTCCCCCAGCGCCCAGCGGGCCCGCGCCGTGATCTCGGGGACGACGCGCTCGGCGTAGCAGGGCGGCGCGAAGGGATGGGCCGCCCGCGGCCAGAAGGTCGTGACGTCCCACAGGATGCCCACGTTGCGACGGGCCGTGGGTGAGCGCCGCACCCGCGCGCCGGCCATCATCAGTCCGATGCTGCCCAGCAGGGCGATGTAGAGCGAGATCGTGGCGACGTCCCGCAGCCCCGGGTACACCGACCACGGGGCTCGCCCGCCCGAGGAGAGCGCCAGCGTCGTCAGTGCCAGAGCCGTCGTCAGCGTGCCCGAGCCGTCGAGCAGGCGCTCGACCCGGTGGGCCAGCCCGGCCGCGACCCGAGCGTCCGTGACGCCGTCGCGGTCCTGCGAGGGAACCTCGGGATCGTCGCCGAGGACGAGGTCGCGGATGGCCGGTGCGGCCTTCGTCCGGTAGAGCACCACCATCACCGCGGTCAGCACACCGCCGAGGACGAGCATCGACGACAGCATGAGCGGGGTCCACACCAGCACCTGCGGCACGACGAGCGGCGTCTGCGGCGGGTCGTTGACCTTGAGCGCCACCCTGCCGTCGGCGGCCACGACCCGCAGGCACGGCACGAGGGCTCGATCGAGGATGCACGAGGGCGACACGTCGAGCGCACCCGCCGTGCGGAAGCCCTTGGACTCACCGGTGCACGGCTCCTGCGCGGGGTAGGCGGGGTCGTCACCGCGACCGAAGCAGGACCCGACCAGCTGCACCGTGGTGGTGCCCGGCGGGAGCAGCAGCACCGCCTTGTCGACCATCGTCGACGCCGTCGCGTAGGAGGCCACGCCGTCGCTCTCGCGTGCGAGCGCGTCGGTCCGGACCGTGCCGTGGGTGACCCGCACGGCGCCGTTCTCCAGGACCACGCGGGCACCGTCGAGCCGCACGTCGCCGGCGGCGACGAGCCGCGGCTCGCCCTGTGCCGACACCGGCGAGCGCTCGTTCCGGACGGTGATGAGGTCGGCCACGGTCTGCGAGTCGCCGTTGAGGAAGTTCGAGGCGGCGACCGCCCCGGCGGACGTGAACAGCAGTGCCACCATCGTGGCCGCGCCCAGCATCACGGACGCACCGGCACCACCCCACGCGACGCACCGGTTCCCGGCCAGCCGGCTGCGGTTGCGGTGGAACAACAGCAGCAGGCCCCACGCCGCGAGGGTCTCCACCGCCAGCCACCCGGCCGGGACGAACCAGCCCGACACCACCAGCGCGACCATCGCGAGCACCACCACGAAGGTCCACCGCAGGCGCACGCGGCCACCCACGAACACGATGACGTGGACCACCGTGAGCAGGACGAAGAGTCCGATGAACCACAGGTTCGAGCCGTACCAGGCGAGCTCCTGCTTGGCGAAGGAGAGCTCTGCGGTCCACAGCGCCGCCAGGTGCGCCACCACCACGCCCAGGGCCGTCCACGCCAGGATGTCCAGCGGCAGCCGTCGCATCAGGCGCCCCGGTCCGGTCCACGGGAACACCCGGCGCGTGAGCCGGCCCAGGTTCGGCTCGTCGCGGTACTCGAGGTCGTCCTCGTCGACCGTCATGGTCCGCAGCACGACGAGCACCATGATGAGCGCGGCCGCGAGGGTGGTCGGCCACAGCCATCCCCCACCGCCACGGACGAGCATGTGGATCCCGGTGTAGAGCACCACCGTGGTCAGCCCGGCGGCGATGTGCAGCCGCTGCAGACGCCGCGTGCGCTGCTCGCCGCGCCACATCAGCGGGTGCTCCAGGATGCTGGCACGGGGCTCGGCCCGCTTGGCGTCGGTCATCGTGACCTCGGTCTCGTGCACCGCGGCCTCGTACCGCGCCAGGCTCTGGAACGACAGGGCGACGAGCGCCAGCAGCGCGCCCAGCGGCACGAGCGACATCACGGCGATGCGCGCCCCCGCGGACAGGCCGGCGATCCGGTCCATCCAGTCGGGCAGCACGGGGCAGGCTATCGCGTTCGCCCGGAAGCACTGCCACGCGACGAGGTCGATCGCGATGAAGCTCACGGTGAGCATCGCGATCACCGTCAGGATCACGGCGCTAACGCGGACCGCACGCATGCCCCACCGGGCCTGGCCGTTGTCCTCGCCGGCCTGCGTGCGCGCCCAGAACGCGAGGTTGACCAGCGCGAAGGGCAGCAGCACCAGCCACAGCACGCGGGTCACCCAGCCCAGGACCCCGCGGACGCCCGAGGTCAGCTCACCCCACGAGTACGCCTCGAGGGACAGGCCCTTCGGCAGGGTGCGCAGCGGCGGGTCGGCGCCGCCGGCGATCCGGTAGAACCCGGTGAGCCGGTCGCCGGCCACCTGGACGACGTCCTCGGGCGGGACCCCCAGCATCGAGTCGGTCGGCGTGCCGCGGACGCCGTGCACGCGCAGCTCCATGACGACCTTGCTGGGCTGCGGTGCGGACATCGGTCCACCTCCCGTGACTCGACCGTGTCACTGGTGGTGAGTCCGTGGCAAGTGGTCCTGATTCAGGACATGAGGATGAGGTCGTCGCGGTGGATGACCTCGCGCTCCCGCTCGGGACCCAGCTCGGCCGCCAGGTCGGCGGTGGAGCGCCCCAGCATCTCGGGCAGCTCGTCGCTGTCGAAGTTCACCAGCCCGCGCGCGATCACGACGTGCTCGGGGTCGACCACGTCCACCGGGTCGCCGGCCGCGAAGTCGCCCTCGACGGCCACGATCCCGGCGGCCAGCAGGGAGGCACCTCGCTCGACGAGGGCGCGTCGCGCACCCGCGTCGAGCACGAGGCGCCCGCGGGTCTCGCTGGCGTGCGCCAGCCACATGAGACGCGCCGCCCGGCGCTTGCCGGTGGGCGTGAACAGGGTGCCGACGGACTCGCCCTCCACGGCCTCCACCGCACGCGCGGCCGACGTGAGCCGCACCGGGATGCCGGCCGCCG
Organism: Aeromicrobium sp. UBA7512; assembly: GCF_002476985.1. Classification (NCBI taxonomy): domain Bacteria; kingdom Bacillati; phylum Actinomycetota; class Actinomycetes; order Propionibacteriales; family Nocardioidaceae; genus Aeromicrobium; species Aeromicrobium sp. UBA7512. The sequence continues at coordinate 331,740 of NZ_DLNK01000005.1, read as the reverse complement.
TCGCGATCCGCGCGGCCTCGAGCTTGGTCACCATGCCGCCCGTGCCGACGGCCGAGCCGACCCGGGCCACGTCGATGCCGGCCAGGTCGGCCTCCGAGCGCACCTCGCGGATGGGCCGGGAGTCGGGCAGGTCGGGGTGTCCGGTGTAGAGGCCGTCGACGTCGGACAGCAGCAGGAGCTCGTCGGCATGCACCAGGTGCGCCACGAGCGCGGCGAGCCGGTCGTTGTCGCCGAAGCGGATCTCGGACGTGGCCACGGTGTCGTTCTCGTTGACCACCGGCACCACTCCGAGCTCGAGGAGCTTCGCGAAGGTCTGGTGGGCGTTGCGGTAGTGGCTGCGCCGGCTGACGTCGTCGACCGTGAGCAGGACCTGGCCCACCACGAGCCCGGCCGCCGCGAAGGACTCCGAGTAGTGCGCGATGAGCGCGCGCTGGCCCACGGCGGCCGCGGCCTGCTGCGTGGGCAGGTCGCGGGGGCGCCGCGGCAGGTTCAGCGGACCGAGGCCTGCGGCGATGGCACCCGAGGACACCAGGACGACCTCGTCACCGCGCGCCCTCACGGTGACGACGGCGTCGACCACCGTGCCGATCCGGTCGGGGTCGAGATGACCGTCGGGGGTGGTCAGCGATGACGAGCCGACCTTGACGACGACCCTCACTGCTCGTCCTCGTCGAGCTCGTCGTCGCCGGGGTACTCCTCACCGATCGTCCAGTCCGGGATGATCGTGCTGGGGTCGAACGGCTCGGGCTCACGGCCCTCGGCGCGCAGCGCGACGGCCTCCAGCTCCCAGGCACGGCGCGCGGCCAGCAGCTCACGACGCTCCTGGTTCGTGCGGCGGTTGCTCTGGTCGAGGCGCAGGTCCTCGCCGCGGCGGCCGAGCACCTCGGCGCCCGCGGTGATCGTCGGATCGAAGTCGAAGACGACCTCGTCGCGACCCAGCTCGAGCTCGTTGGCGGCACCGATGACGATGTCGTCACCGGCGGTCGCGCCGAGGGACAGCAGGTGGTCCTCCACGCCGAGCCGGTTGAGCCGGTCGGCGAGGAAGCCGACGGCCTCGTCGTTGCTGAAGTCGGTCTGGCGCACCCAGCGAGCGGGCTTCTCGCCGATGACGTGCCAGCGGCCGTCGATCTTGCGGACCTCGAACTCGCGGCCCACGCCCGAGGGCGCCGGCGGGCGCAGCACGATGCGGGTGGCCTCGCGGTGGGGCTCGGCGGCGCGACGGGCGGCGACGATCTCGGCCATCGCGAACGACAGCTCGCGCAGGCCGGCGTGGCTCGCGGCCGAGACCTCGAACACCCGCAGGCCGCGCTCGCGCAACTCGCCGATGACGAACTCGGCGATCTGGGCGGCGTCGGGGACGTCGGTCTTGTTCAGCGCCACGAGGCGGGGCCGGTCGGAGAAGTCGACGTCGGCGTACTGGCCGTAGCGGGCGAGCTCTGCCTCGATGATGTCGAGGTCGGTGAGCGGGTCGCGACCGGGCTCGACCGTGGCGCAGTCGATCACGTGCACGAGGGCGGCACACCGCTCGACGTGGCGCAGGAAGTCGTGACCGAGGCCGCGGCCCTCGCTGGCGCCCTCGATGAGTCCGGGGACGTCGGCCACGGTGAACGTGGTCTCCCCCGCGCGCACGACGCCGAGGTTGGGCACCAGCGTGGTGAACGGGTAGTCGGCGATCTTCGGACGGGCTCGCGAGAGCGACGCGATCAGGCTGGACTTGCCGGCTGAGGGGAAGCCGATCAGGCCGATGTCGGCCACGACCTTGAGCTCGAGGGTGACCGTGCGCTCCTCGCCCGGCTCGCCCTTGAGCGCGAAGCCGGGGGCCTTGCGCTTGCTGGAGGCGAGCGCGGCGTTGCCGAGCCCGCCGCGGCCGCCGGCCGCGATGACGAGCTCGGTGCCGGCGCCGACCAGGTCGGCCAGGACCTCGCCGTTCGCGTCGCGCACGACGGTGCCGTCGGGAACCCTGAGGACGAGGTCCTCGCCGTTGGCGCCGTTGCGGTTCGAGCCCGCGCCGGGCGCGCCGCTGGTGGCCTTGCGGTGGGGCTCGTGGTGGTAGTCGATCAGCGTGGTGACGTCGGGCGTCACGACGAGGATGACGTCGCCGCCGTGCCCGCCGTTGCCGCCGTCGGGACCGCCGAGCGGCTTGAACTTCTCCCGGTGGACCGAGGCGACGCCGTTGCCGCCGTTGCCTCCGGACACGTGCAGGGTCACCTGGTCAACGAACGAGGGGATCGCCATGGGTTCTCCTGGACGGTGGGTGGGAAAAAAGAGAAAGGGCAGCCCGCATCAGCGGACCGCCCTCCTCAGGAAGATCTGCGCGTCACTGCCCCGGAACGATGTTCACGACGCGACGGCCGCGCTTCGTGCCGAACTCGACCGCGCCGGGGGCGAGGGCGAAGAGCGTGTCGTCGCCGCCACGGCCCACGTTGGAGCCGGGGTGGAAGTGGGTGCCACGCTGACGGACGATGATCTCGCCCGCGTTGACGAGCTGGCCGCCGAAACGCTTGACGCCGAGGCGTTGGGCGTTGGAGTCGCGACCGTTCTTGGTGGAGGCTGCGCCCTTCTTGTGTGCCATGTCGTCAGTCCCTTACTTGGAGATTCCGGTGATCTTGACCTGGGTGTACTTCTGGCGGTGACCCTGGCGCTTCTTGTAACCGGTCTTGTTCTTGTACTTCTGGATGATGATCTTGGGGCCCTTGAGCCCACCGATGACCTCGGCGTCGACCTTGACCTTGGAGGCGTCGGCACCGGCCGTCACCTGGTCACCGTCGACCACCATGACCGCGGCGAGCTGGACGGTGTCGCCCTCGGTCGCCTGGACCTGGTCGATCGAGATGACGTCGCCGACCGCGACCTTGGCCTGGCCGCCGCCATTGCGCACGATTGCGTACACCACGGGATTCCTCACTCTGTACTGAAAAAGACTGGGTCTTGAACTGGGTCCTGCAAAAAAAGTCTGAGCGGCGCGCCGAGCGCACCGACTGTCGATTCTACTCGGGTGCCCCGTCGTCGGTCAAAACGGGTGCCTCCTGGGCCTGCGGCGCCTCAGCCACGGGCTGCGGTTCCGGCGCCTTCTCGGCCTGCGGCTGCTCGGAGCTGGACTCCTCGTCCTTGCCCTGACGCTGCTGGCGTCCGCCACCGCTGCCGTTGCCGCCTCCGTTGCCACCGTTGCCGCCACCGCCGCGGCCCGAGCGACCGCCGCGACGCCCGCGACGCTGGCCCTCGTCCTTCTTCGGCTCGACGGGGGCGTCCTGGATGACGACGCCGCGACCCTGGCACTCCTCGCAGTCGTGGCTGAAGGACTCCAGCAGGCCGGTGCCGATGCGCTTGCGCGTCATCTGGACCAGGCCCAGCGAGGTGACCTCCGCGACCTGGTGGCGCGTACGGTCACGGCCCAGGCACTCGACCAGGCGACGCATCACGAGATCGCGGTTGCTCTCGAGCACCATGTCGATGAAGTCGATGACGATGATGCCGCCGAGGTCGCGCAGGCGCAGCTGGCGCACGATCTCCTCGGCCGCCTCGAGGTTGTTCTTGGTGACGGTCTCCTCGAGGTTGCCGCCCGAGCCGGTGAAGCGGCCCGTGTTGACGTCGACCACGACCATCGCCTCGGTGCGGTCGATGACGAGTGAGCCACCCGAGGGCAGGTGGACCTTGCGGTCCAGCGCCTTGTGGATCTGCTCGTCGAGGCGACGGGCGGCGAAGATGTCGTCGTCGCCCTGCCAGCGCTTGACGCGCTCCTCGAGATCGGGCGCGACGTGGGCGATGTACCCGGCGACCATGTCCCAGGCCTCGTCGCCCTGGATGGTGAGCGACGCGAAGTCCTCGTTGAACAGGTCGCGGATGACCTTGATCATCAGGTCGGGCTCGGAGTACAGCAGCTGGGGCGCCTTGCCGGCGGCCACCTTGCTCTCGATGTCCTCCCAGCGTGCGGTCAGCGCGGCGATGTCGCGCTGCAGCTGGTCCTCGGTGGCGCCCTCGGCGGCGGTGCGCACGATCACGCCGGCGCTCTCGGGCAGGGCCTCCTTGAGCAGGCCCTTGAGGCGCGCGCGCTCGTTCTCGGGGAGCTTGCGGCTGATGCCGTTGCTGCCGCCGCCCGGGACGTAGACCAGGAAGCGGCCGGGCAGGCTGACCTGGCTGGTCAGCCGGGCGCCCTTCTGGCCGATCGGGTCCTTGGAGACCTGCACGAGCACCGTCTGGCCCGGCTGGAGCGCGTCCTCGATCTTGCGCTGCTTGCCGTTCTGGATGTTCGACCAGTCGACCTCGCCGGCGTAGATGACCGCGTTGCGGCCCGCGCCGATGTCGACGAACGCCGCCTCCATGCTGGGCAGCACGTTCTGCACCTTGCCCAGGTAGACGTTGCCGATCAGCGACGTCTGGGACTCGCGGGCGACGTAGTGCTCCACGAGGACGCCGTCCTCGAGCACCGCGATCTGCGTGTAGTCGTCGCGCTGGCGCACGACCATCTCGCGGTCGACGGCCTCGCGGCGGGCCAGGAACTCGGCCTCGCTGACGATGGGCGCCCGGCGGCGGCCGGCCTCGCGGCCCTCGCGGCGGCGCTGCTTCTTGGCCTCGAGGCGGGTGGAGCCGGTGACGCCGGTGATCTCGTCCTCGGCAGTACGGCCCTCACGCACCTTGACGACGGTGTTCTCGGGGTCGTCGGGCGAACCCTCGGCACCCTCGCCGGCGCGCGCACGGCGGCGGCGACGACGGGTGGTGGTGGAGCCGGAGCTGGACTGGTCGTCGTCGCCGGACTCGGAGTCGGACTCGTCGGAGCCGGACTCGCCCTCGTCGTCGCCGTTGTCCTGGTCGCTCTTGCGGCGGCGGCGTCCTCCGCGGCGGCGCCGGCGGCGTCCGCCCTCGCCCCCGTCGTCGTCGCCGGAGCCGTCCTCGTCGTCGTCCTGGTCGCCGTCGGCGTCGTCCTGCGGCTCGACCCGCTTGCGCTCGCGCGGGGGCGCCAGCTCGGCCGGCGGCGCCTGGAACATCGCACCGACCGGGGGCAGCGTGGAGACCCTGGGCGCGACCTCGGTGGCCTCGTCCTGCTCGTCGTCGGCGTCCTCGTCCTCGTCGGTCACCGGGTCGGGCTCGGGGGCCTCCTCGACGGGCGGGGCGAACACCGCCGCCGGCGGGCCGGCGGGACGACCCGCGGCGCGGCGGCGCGTGCGGGTGGTGGTGACCAGCGGCGCCTCGGAGGCGTCGTCGGTGGGAGTCTCGGGCGTGTCGGCCGCGTCGTTCGGATCGAGCATGTGCTCTCCTTCGCCCGGCAGCGGCGCAGCCACCCACCGGGCTGGTCAATGGTCCCGTGGGACCTCAAGTCTGTCTCAGGACGGCGCTTAGGCCTGTCACTCGACTCTCCACCCGACCTGCCGCGGTCGACACCTCACGGTGCGTCGCGGCCGGTGGCGAGCGGATCGCCGACCGTACCGGTCCGAACATCCAGCGGCCCTTGGCTCGAGCGGGTCGCCAGCGGCGCCTTCTCGATCGGCAGGCCGCACAGGGTGCGCAGTCCGGTGATCACGTCGTCCGGTCGTACCGACGGGGTGTCATGGCGTACGACCACGTCCAGTATCGCACACCCCTGCGCGCCGGTCCGGTCATCGACGTCCAGACGGACCACGGCGGCGCGGCAGTCGAAGGTGCGCAGACCCCGCTTCATCATGCGCTCGACGAGCACCTCGTCGCGGGCGAGAAAGGCCTCGACCGCGGCCCTGGCGGCCTCGGGAGAGACCTCGGGCAGCTCGATGGACCACCGGCTCGCCTCGAGCAGGTCGGCCAGCGCTCCACCGGGCGACACGACCACGTCGACGACGTCGAGACCGTCCGGCAGCGCCGCGTCGAGGGCGTCGCGGACCTCGGCCGGCTCCATGGGCCGCGTCAGCCCGATCTCGGCGAACTCGGCCTCGCTCGCGGCGCCGGTCGGCGAGGCGCCCGCGTACGAGATCTTGGGGTGCGGGGTGTAGCCCGACGAGTGGCCGATCGGCAGGCCGGCGCGGCGGATGGCCCGCTCGAAGGCGCGGGCGAAGTCCCGGTGGCTGGTGAACCGCATCCGACCCCGCTTGGCGTACCTCAGGCGCAGCTTCTGCACGATCGGCAGCTGCGGGTTCGGGGCCTCCGGGTTCGGGGTGCCTTCCAGGGTCCTGCTGCCGTCGTTGCTCACCCCACCAGCGTACGGCGGCCCGTTCCGGGGCCGGGGTCCCGTCCGCGCCGCTACCTTTGGTCCCATGCGTCACACGATCGCCCTGCTCCTGACCGCCTCCGCGCTGGTCTTGGGCAGTGCCCCCGCGGGAGCCGCGGCGACGGTTCCCACCAAGGTCGCGGGATTCAGCACGGCGAGCCAGACCGCCGCGCCCGGCGCCACGGTGCGGCTCGCGGTCAAGGTCACCGTCAGGGGCAGGGCGTCGGCGCGGCGCGTCGTCTCGCTGCAGCGGCACGTCGGCGGCCGGTGGGTGCGCGCCGACCGCGCCCGGACGACCAGGTACGGCCGGGTCGTCCTCACCCATCGCCTCGGCACGAAGGCGGGCGCGGCGACGAAGCTGCACGTCCGCGTCGCGGCGAAGGGTCGGCTGCGCGCCGTCAACACCCGGGTCAGGACCGTCACCGTCCGCGCTCCGTGGAGCCCCGACGCGCGATCGAAGGAGATCCTGTCGCGCGTGAACCAGGCTCGCTCGACGGCACGCTCGTGCGGCTCCGAGTCGTTCGCCGCCCGCGGTCCCGTGCGCCTCGAGTCGCGCCTCTCGACCGCTGCGCGACGGCACGCCGTCGACATGGCGACCCACGACTTCTTCAGCCACACCGGGTCGAACGGATCCGACCTGAGCGACCGCGTCGACGCGCAGGGGTACGACTGGTCCCGCCTGGGCGAGAACATCGCGGCCGGCCAGGACTCGGCGAAGCAGGTCGTCGAAGCGTGGCTGGCGAGCCCGGGCCACTGCAGGAACATCATGGGCCCGTTCACCGAGCTCGGCGTCGGCTACGCCACGGGTGACACCCGGTACGGCACGTACTGGGTCCAGGACTTCGGGACGCCGCGCTGACCGTGAGCTCCTCCCCCACCACGCCGACCACCGGCGGCCGCTGGCTCGTCGGCGCGGCCATCGTCCTGCTCGCCCTGAACCTGCGCGTCGTCGTCGCGAGCCTCGGCGTCATCCTGCCCGAGGTGCGCCAGGACCTCTCCATGACGCCCACCACAGCGGGGGTGCTGACGACCCTGCCGGTGCTGTGCTTCGCGGTGATCGGCTTCAGCTCGGGCGGGCTCGTCCGCCGCTTCGGGCTGCACCACGCCACCGTGGCCCTGCTGGCCCTGCTCGCCGCCGGCCTCGTCGCCCGGACCCTGCTCGACGACACGGTGCTGTTCCTCAGCACGACGGCGATCGCCCTGGCCGGCGCCGCCGTCGGCAACGTCATCCTGCCGCCCCTGGCGAAGGTCCACTTCCCCGATCGCATCCCGCTGATCAGCGCCCTCTACGGGGCCGCGATCATGGCGGGCGCCACGATCGCGTCGATCACCACCGTCCCCCTCAGCGAGGCGCTCGGTGGGTGGCGCCCCGGGCTGGCGGCGTGGGCCCTGCTCGCCGCCCTCACAGTCCTGCCGTGGCTGACCCTGCTGCGGCACGACGTCCACACCGGTCCCGCCACGGGCAACCGCCTGCCGATGAGGGAGATCGTCCGCTCTCCCCTGGCATGGGCGATGGTCGCCTGCTTCGGCGCCCAGTCGGCCGGGGCCTACGCGCAGTTCGGGTGGTACCCCGAGATCCTCATCGACGGAGGCGTCGGCGAGCACCAGGCCGGCGTGCTGCTGGGGGTCATCACCGGCGTCGGGATTCCCCTGACGCTGGCGCTGCCGTGGCTCATGGCCCGGACGGGCGACACGCCGATCCTGCCGCTGTTCTTCGGCACCGTCACGGCCGCGGGATGGCTCGGCGTGCTGCTGGCACCGGCGAGTCTCCCGGTGCTGTGGTCGGTACTGCTCGGGCTCGGCGGCGGCGCCTTCACCTGGGTCCTGGCGATGATCGGCAAGCGCACCCGCACGCCGGCCGCCACGACGGCATTGTCCCTGCTGACGCAGGGGCTCGGCTACCTCCTGGCGGGACTCGGTCCCTTCGGCGTCGGCGCCCTCCACGACGCCACCGGCTCGTGGGACGCACCCCTCATCGCCCTCATCGCCTCGACCCTGGTGATCACCACGGCGGGCATCGTCATCAGCCGTCCCCGCATGCTCGAGGACACCCTGCGCTAGCGGGTCAGTCCGGCGTGTCGAAGCGGCGATCCAGCACGTCGAGCGCGTAGGACAGCACGGCCCCGGCGACGCCGAGCACCAGGCGCGGGTGCGGGACGTGCCGGCGCACAAGCGCCTGCTCGAACGCGCGGTCCACCACGAACCCCACGACGGTCGCGCCGACGACCAGGGCGCCCACCCCCGCGCCGATCGCGGCCGACTGCGGGGCCGGCACCGGCTCGCGAGGGGCGGCGATGACGTCGGGACGGTTCAGGGCGACGTAGGTCGCCCCGCCGGCCAGAGCGCCCGACGCGGCCCCGACGCCGAGCCTGACGCCGCGTGAGGCGCGTCCGACGGGCACGATCGACGCCAGGCCGGTGAGGGCGGCGAACGCCAGCGACTGGCGCGGCGACTGCTTCCCCATCTCAGACCACCGACAGGGGCAGGAGCTTCTGCCCGGTCGGGCCGATCTGGATCTCCAGATCCATCTCAGGCCAGAAGGAACCCTTTGGCGAAACACATGCCGGAGCAGCGATCATGGCTCCGATCCTACGAAGAGCCGTCTCGCGGGGAACGACCCGGATCGGAAATGCCACCCGCCCGGTCAGGGATGACGGACCGCAGGACGTCTGTCTCTCATCCCGCGGCGGTTCCATCCCCGGACGGCACGGCCTCGGGCGGCGCAATCACCGGACCCGCACCAATCCAGTCAAGGAACATTACAGAGATCGTGTAAGAAGCTTGGCAAAGCCGTTGAACCTCTAAAAACATTACAGAGTTACTGTAATGTCCTTTGGGTGGACGCCGAACGCAATCCCTACCGCCCCGGTGTGGGCCTGACACCTCCTCACCTCGCCGGACGCGACAACGAGTTGAGCCGCTTCCGTCGCGTCCTTCGCTCGGCGCCGGAGATCCCCGGCAACATCCGCATCTCTGGCCTGAGAGGCGTCGGCAAGACCGTCCTTCTCGGTCGCTTCAGGGAGATCGCCGAGGAGATGGAGTGGGCGACGATCACGCTCGAGGTGGAACCACGCATGAACGCCGAAGAGCCGCTTCTCGGAGAGTTGAGTAACCAGTTCGCCGCACTCGAGAAGCGGCTTTCCCGGATCGCTCGCGTGAAAGCCAAAGCCTCTGCTGTGGTCGAAGGCGCACGTCGCGCCGTGACAGTGTCGTACGAAGGCTTCGAGTGGTCGCTCGCAGGTGACCTTTCTAGCCAGACGGCGGAGCTCGGCGAAGCGATCTTGGAAAGCGTGAAGGTGGCGGAGGGCAAGAGCCGGCATGGACTGGCGATCCTTCTTGACGAAGCGCAGATCTTGACTGACGACAAGGGACCCGACGGAAACCACGCCCTTTCTACGCTGGTCGCTGCCGTCTCGACTCTTCAGAAAGAGCATGTGCCTATCTGCCTCGTTCTTTGCGGACTCCCGACCTTGGCGGTCAACCTCCTCAATGCCCGCACTTACTCGGAACGGATGTTTCAGGGGGTCGAGGTCCGTTCTCTCGACCGCGAAGCAGCCCGCGACGCGTTCGTGAAGCCACTGGCGGACAGCCAGATCGCCGCAGTGCCGGATCTAGTGGATCGCGTGCTCGACGAGGTCGAGGGCTACCCATACTTCATTCAGCTCTGGGGCGCTGAACTCTGGGACGCAACCGTGGATGCAGGCCTAACAGGGATGACTACGGACACACTGAATGTCATTGAGGGTCGGATCTATGAGCGCCTCGACAGCGACTTCTATGAGCCGCGCATCGCATCCTTGACGCCAGCCGAGCAGGACTTGCTGCTCGCGACCGCTCGCTGCTCTTACCCTCCGCTGAACGTCTCCGAGCTCAACACCGAGTCCCCGAAGTCCCCCGGCAACATCAATGTCCTGCTAGGTCGGTTGGTCGGGGCGAATGTTCTCTTCCGCGAGAGGAAGGGCGCCTACCGCTACACCGCCCCTGGTTTCCGGGACTTCCTCCAGCGGCGAAGTCTTGATGAGGACTACTGACGCGAAGAGGCAGGGCTGGAAGGCAACCTGAGTGCCTTCGGCAAAACTGACCACATGCGCACCGGACGCTAGCGCGGCCACCGGAATGCCGACGGCGGAGAGAGTCGCTTCTCAGCCATTGGACGCGGCTGAGACTCGTGCTCGGAAGGCAGGAGGAGCTCCGGCGAGTACGGGAAGGTCTTCCCGTCGTCGATCACCACGACCTCGACCGTGACCTTCGTCCGCACCTGCTCGGAGTCCGCGCTTCTCCTTGATCGCTCCATCGCTCGTACATCCGCGCGTCGACGGGGTTGTCGCCCAGACGCGTCGATGACTTTTCGCCCGGTATCGACGTAGTAAGCATCCAAAACGAATCCGGCCAGGCGTCCTTTGGGCGCCACCTCATACCCCTGGGCTCGCGCCCACGCCCGCACCGCACTGATCTCGGTGGCCCGCCGCTTGGCACGCGTCATCACGCCTCCCCTCCCCCACACGACCCCGGCGACTTGAACCGTTATCTGACTGCATCACCATCAAGAACGCAAGCGCCGACTTCCAATGTCTTACTTGCCCTGAATAGTGCTGCTTCGGTGAGGCGAGGTCATTTATGCAGGTCAGAGGGTCAGACCACCGACAGCGGCAGGAGCTTCTGCCCGGTCGGGCCGATCTGGATCTCCAGATCCATCTCAGGACACACGCCGCAGTCGAAGCACGGCGTCCAGCGGCAGTCCTCGACCTCGGCGGCGCCGTCGGGGTCGATGGAGTCCTGCCAGTCCTCCCACAGCCACTCGCGATCGAGGCCGGAGTCCATGTGGTCCCACGGCAGCACCTCGTCGTGGTCGCGCTCGCGCGTGGTGAACCAGTCGAGGTCGACGCCCAGCGGCGTGAGCACCTCGGCCGACTTCTGCGCCCAGCGGTCGTAGCTGAAGTGCTCGCTCCAGCCGTCGAAGCGACCGCCGTCGCGCCACACCGCCTCGATGATCTGCCCCACGCGGCGGTCGCCGCGCGAGAGGAGTCCTTCGACGATGCCCGGCTTGCCGTCGTGGTAGCGGAAGCCGATCGCCTTGCCGTAGCGCTTGTCGGACTGCACCGAGGCCCGCAGCTTGCGCAGGCGCTCGTCGGTGGTCTCGTGGTCGAGCTGCGCGGCCCACTGGAACGGCGTGTGCGGCTTGGGCACGAAGCCGCCGATCGACACGGTGCACCGGATGTCGCGGCGCCCGGAGACCTCGCGGCCGGTGTCGATGACGCGCTTCGCGAGCTCACCGATCTGCAGGACGTCCTCGTCGGTCTCGGTCGGCAGCCCGCACATGAAGTAGAGCTTGACCTGGCGCCAGCCGTGCGAGAACGCGGCCGAGACGGTGCGGATCAGGTCGTCCTCGCTGACCATCTTGTTGATGACCTTGCGGAGGCGGTCGCTGCCGCCCTCGGGCGCGAACGTGAGGCCCGAGCGGCGGCCGTTGCGGCTGAACTCGTTGGCCAGCGTGATGTTGAAGGCGTCCACGCGGGTCGAGGGCAGCGAGAGCGACGTGTTGGTGCCCTCGTAGCGGTCGCCGAGCTGCTTGGCGACCTCGCCGATCTCGGAGTGGTCGGCGCTGGAGAGGCTCAGCAGGCCGACCTCCTCGAAGCCGGACTCCTTCAGGCCGTTGTCGACCATCTGGCCGATCGTCTGGATCGAGCGCTCGCGGACCGGGCGGGTGATCATGCCGGCCTGGCAGAAGCGGCAGCCGCGCGTGCAGCCGCGGAAGATCTCCACGCTGAAGCGCTCGTGCACCGTCTCGGCCAGCGGCACGAGCGGCTTCTTCGGGTACGGCCAGCTGTCGAGGTCCATCAGCGTGTGCTTCGCGACCCGCACCGGGACACCCGGACGGTTCGGCGCGATGGCGCCGATCTGCCCGTCGGGGCGGTAGGAGACGTCGTAGAACTTCGGCACGTAGACGCCACCGGACGCGGCCAGGCGGGCCAGCACCTCGTCGCGGCCGCCGGGACGGCCCTCGGCCTTCCACTCGCGCACGACCTCGCTGATCGCGAGCACGACCTCCTCGCCGTCGCCCATCACGGCGGCGTCGACGAAGTCGGCGATCGGCTCGGGGTTGAAGGCACTGTGCCCGCCCGCCAGCACGATCGGGTGCGAGTCGTCGCGGTCGACGGCGTGCAGCGGGATCCCGGCCAGGTCGAGCGCGGTCAGCATGTTCGTGTAGCCGAGCTCGGTGGAGAAGCTCAACCCGAACAGGTCGAACGCCCCGACCGGGCGGTGCGCGTCCACGGTGAACTGCGGGATGTCGTGCTCGCGGAGCACGGCCTCCATGTCGGGCATGACCGCGTACGTGCGCTCGGCGAGGATGCCATCACGCTCGTTGAGGACCTCGTAGAGGATCTGGACGCCCTGGTTGGGCAGGCCGACCTCGTACGCGTCCGGGTACATCAGCGCCCAGCGAACGTCGGCCTCGTCCCAGTCCTTGACGGTCGAGTTCAGCTCGCCGCCGATGTACTGGATGGGCTTGGAGACCCCCGCGAGCAGCGGCTCGAGCCGGGGGTAGACGGAGTCGACAGGCATGGCACCAGCGTACGTGGCCGCGAGCAGTGCGCCGGACGCTACTTCGTGACGGTCAGCGTGCGCGCGCCGCTGGCCGACGGCTCCATCAGCCCCGTGCCGCCGAACGAGGCCGTGATCGCGTGCTTGCCGACCGCGAGCCTCGGCAGCGTCACGACGACCTTGCCCTTCGAGGCGGGCGTGAGCGTGGCGGTCGCGATCCGCTTCGTCCCGTCCGTCACGACGACCGAGCCGGACGTGATCCCGGCCTTGCGGGCCGACAGGACCGTGATCGTCAGCTTCGCCTGCGCGGTCGACTTCACCGAGGTGGCCGACAGGGCGGTGGCCGTGGTCGTGCGCTCCTGGACGACGAGCGAGACCTCGGCGCTGGTCGACGCGAGCTGGTAGGCGGCACCGCGGTACTCCACCGAGATCCTCCGCGTCCCGGGCGCCAGGCCCGGCACGGGGATCGTGAGCGTGCCGCGTGCCGCGGGCGTCAGGGTCGCTGCGGCGACCTTCGCGCCGTCGGCGAGCACCCAGACCTCACCCGTGGTGGGGGCGACACGGCGTGCGGTGTCCACGGTGGCGACGACCTGCGCCGGCTCCGTCGAGCGCACCGTCGGCTTCGCCACCGCGGCGGACACCGTGGTGGGCTCGACGACCGAGAACGCCGTGGTCCGGGCCTTGGAGCGCTTCACGGTCTTGGAGCCCCAGTAGGTGGCCCGGATCGTGTGCCGGCCCGCGGTGAGCGCCGGCAGGCGTACCGAGACCTTGCCCCGGTGAGCCTTGGCGAGCACCGGCGACGCGATGCGCCGGTCGTCGACGTACACCGAGACCGCGTTGGTCGTGGTGCGGCCGTCGGACGGCGTCACGGCGACCGTGGCGACCGGACGAGAGCCCGCGGCGACGGTGGTCGACGGCAGGGTGATCGTGGTCTTCGCCGACACCACCTTCGGGGGCTTCGTGACGACGACCTTGATCGTGCGGCTGGTCGACTTGCGGACCTTGGCGTTGCCGTCGAACACGGCGGAGACCCACTGCTTGCCCCGCTTCATCCGCGGGAGCGTCACCGCGAGGGATCCTGCGTGACCCGGCTTGAGCGTGACGGTCTTGACCGTCACGCCACCGCGACGCAGCCGCACCCTGCCCTCCGGCACGACGCCCTTGGAGGCCTTCACGCGCACGGTGACCTTCGGCTGGATCCGGGTGCTGACCTTCGCCGGGCCCGAGACGGAGACGGCCGACGCCACCGCGGGTGCGGGAGCAGGCGTGGGCGACGGCTCGACGGGCGCGGGCGCGACCGGCGCCTTCTGGTCCTTGAAGTGGATGAACCGCTCGGGGTACCAGGAGTCACCCGTGTTGACCCGGTACCGGCGGAACGTCTTGGAGGTGTAGCTGTCCTCGGACAGCACGAGGAAGCCCGAGCCGACCTGCTCGACGTAGGCGACGTGGCTGGCGGCCTTCGACCACTGGGCGATGGCCCCGACGGCGGGACGGTTGTCGACGGGGTAGCCCAGCTTCTTGGCGTTGGTGTGCCAGTCGCGCGCGTTGCCCATGAGGATCCGCGGCTCGGGGACGCCGGCCCTCTTCATCCGGTACGCGGCGTAGTTCGTGCAGTTGTGCCCGGCGTACATCCGCCAGTGCATGAGGTGCATGACGTCGGCGTATCCGGAGGTGTCGCACTTGGCGACCTGCGCCTTGGTCTTGGCCGTGCAGATCAGGGTGAACGCCTGGGCCGACGTGGTGGTGGCCGAGAGCCCCGACACCACGAAAAGGCACACGAGTCCCACCAGTCCCAAACGACGCATGGCCGACAGCCTACGACACCGACACGCCGAAATGAACTTAAAGTTGAACTTTAGGGTTCCTCTGTGTTAATGACATCGCTGTCATTCCGGGGCTCACAGCCACTCCACAGCCGATGCTCAACCGATTCGCCCCCTCAGGCGCGACACTGGACCGCATGAGCGTCACGCCCGACCTGACCCGTCCGGACGGCACCCCGCTGCGGGTGCTGGTCGTGGATGACGAGCCCAACATCGCCGAGCTCCTCCAGATGGCCCTGCGCTACGAGGGCTTCGAGGTGCGCACGGCCGGCACGGGGCGCAAGGCCGTCGCGGCGGCGCGGGAGTTCGCTCCCGACGCGATGATCCTGGACTGGATGCTGCCCGACTACGACGGTCTCGAGGTGCTGGCGAAGGTGCGCGCCCTCTCCCCCGACGTGCCGGTGATCTTCCTGACCGCCCGCGATGCCGTGGAGGACCGGATCGCCGGGCTCACGGCCGGAGGCGACGACTACGTGACCAAGCCGTTCAGCCTCGAGGAGGTGGTGGCCCGCCTGCGCGCGCTGCTGCGGCGCGCGGGCGGACGCCGGCAGGACTCGAGCTCCACCCTCGTCGTCGGCGACCTCGAGCTCGACGAGGACAGCCGCGACGTCACCCGCGGCGGGACACCGATCGAGCTGACGGCCACCGAGTTCGAGCTGCTGCGCTACCTCATGCGCAACGAGCGCCGCGTCGTGTCGAAGGCGCAGATCCTCGACCGCGTGTGGGACTACGATTTCGGCGGCAACGACAACATCGTCGAGCTGTACATCTCCTACCTGCGCAAGAAGATCGACGCCGGGCGCGAGCCGATGATCCACACCAAGCGCGGGGCGGGCTACATCCTCAAGGCCGCTCCGGCGGCACCGTGATGCGCCCTCGCACCCTGACCGGACGGCTGATCGCCTCCGCCGTGGCCCTGGTGTCGGTGGTCTGCCTGCTCGTGGCGCTCACCGCCACCGTCATCATGCGGTCGACGCTGATGGAGCGGCTGGACGGCGACCTCCAGCAGGCGGTGGAGCGGGCCGAGCGCGTGGAGGGGCCGGGGCGCGGCGGCGGGGCACTCGTGACCGACTGCGGTGAGCTGCCCACCCTCCCCCCGGGCCAGAACGCCGGCAGCGTGACGGCCGTCTTCGGCTCCGCCTGCCGCATCGGCGTCCAGATCACCGCCGCCGGCGGGCTGAGCCAGCTCCCGCCGGCGGCGGTCGACGAGATGAGCCAGGCCGAGGTCGGCGACGAGCCGCGCACCATGGACCTCCCGGGCGTCGGCTCCTACCGGGTCGCCGCCACGACCAACGCCGCCGGCGACCGCGTGGCCTTCGGGCTGCCGACCGCGGGGGTCGACGACACGATCGGCAGCCTGGTCCGCTGGGAGATCCTGCTCTCGCTCCTCGGCATCGGCGTCGCGGCCGTCGGGGCGCGCCAGATCGTGCGTCACCAGCTGCGGCCCCTGCGGCAGGTGGCGGCGACGGCCCACGAGGTCGCCGAGACGCCGCTGGCCTCGGGCGCGGTGGCCTCCCTCCCCCGCGTGCCGGACGAGCTCACCGACCCGACCAGCGAGGTGGGCCGGGTCGGCGCCGCGTTCAACCAGATGCTCGGGCACGTCGACGACGCGCTGCGGGCCCGCCACGACAGCGAGCAGCAGGTGCGCCGGTTCCTCGCGGACGCCTCCCACGAGCTGCGCACCCCCCTGACGACGATCCGCGGCTACGCCGAGCTCAGTCGCCGCACCGACGCCGACCCGACCGAGGCCATGGCCCGGATCGAGTCCGAGGTGGGACGCGTGACGACGCTCGTCGAGGACATGCTGCTGCTGGCCCGGCTCGACTCGGGACGCGCGCTCGAGCAGCGCGAGGTGGACCTCACCCACCTGGTCGTCGAGGCCGTGGCCGACGCGCGCGTGGTCGACCCCGACCGGCGCTGGCGACTCGAGGTGCCGCCGGAGCCCCTGACCGTCGTCGGCGACGAGCTGCGGCTCCACCAGGCCGTCACCAACCTGCTCACGAACGCCACCCGCCACACGCCCGAGGGGACGACGGTCACGGTGCGCGTCCTCGCCGGTCCGACCCGCGTGGAGGTCCACGACGACGGGCCGGGCGTCCCCGAGGACCTGCAGCCGGTCGTGTGGGAGCGCTTCACGCGCGGCGACTCCTCGCGCACCCGGTCATCGGGCGGCGCGGGACTGGGCATGTCGCTGGTCCGCGCCATCATGCTCGCCCACGGGGGCGAGGCGTCGCTGACCAGCCGGCCCGGCGACACGACGTTCACCCTGGCCTTCGCCGCCGATTAGTTGCGGCCTGTTTGGACGGTGCACCATGATCGACGCATGGCTCAGAAACAGTCCATCCTCGGACGCATCTCCCAGTTGACGAAGGCGAACATCAACGCGCTGCTCGACAAGGCGGAGGACCCGCAGAAGATGCTGGACCAGATGGTCCGCGACTACACCAATTCCATCGCCGAGGCGGAGCAGGCGGTCGCGCAGACGATCGGCAACCTGCGCCTGGCCGAGGCCGACCACGCCGAGGACGTCGCCGCCGCGAAGGAGTGGGGCGGCAAGGCGATCGCCGCGTCCAACAAGGCCGACCAGCTGCGCCGCGAGGGCCACGCCGGCGAGGCCGACCGGTTCGACCAGCTCGCCAAGCTCGCGCTGGGCAAGCAGATCGCCGCCGAGAACGAGGCCAAGGCCGCCGCGCCGATGATCGCGCAGCAGAGCGAGGTCGTCGAGAAGCTCAAGACCGGCCTGGTCGGCATGCGGGGCAAGCTCACCGAGCTGAACTCCAAGCGCGACGAGCTCGTCGCCCGCCACCGCTCGGCCGAGGCGCAGGCGCAGGTCAACGACGCGATCAAGTCGATCGACATCCTCGATCCCACCAGCGAGCTGAGCCGCTACGAGGACCGCGTCCGCCGCGTCGAGGCCCAGGTCCTCGGCCAGCAGGAGCTCTCGACCTCCAGTCTCGACTCGCAGTTCGCCGAGCTGGAGGCCGACGCCGGCCAGCTCGAGGTCGAGGCCCGCCTGGCCGAGCTCAAGGGGCTCGGCCAGGGCAACCCCACCCCCGAGGAGAACGCGTGAAGCTCACCGAGAAGTTCGAGTACCCGGCCAGCCCCGAGCAGGTCTTCGGACTCGTCAGCGACCAGGGCTTCCGCGAGCGGTCGTGCGAGCGCCAGGGCGCCCGCGACTACACCGTCACCGTGGAGGAGCAGGGCGCGGCCACCGTCGTCACGATCGTGCGCACGATGGAGTCGGACATGCCCGACTTCGTCAAGAAGCTCACCGGCGACTCGGTCACCGTGACGCAGGTCGAGAAGTGGGGCCCGGCCGATCCCGCCGGCACCCGCACCGCCGAGGTCTCGGTGGACATCCACGGCCAGCCCGCCCGCATGCTCGGCACCTCGACGATCGCCGGGTCCGGGAACGTCTCCACCATGTCGGTGGACGGCGACGTCAAGGTGTCGTTGCCGCTCATCGGCCGCCGCATCGAGCCGGAGGTCGCCAAGGCGATCACGGCCTCGCTGCGTGACGAGGTCGAGTACGGCAAGACCCAGATCTGAGCCTCAGTCGCCCAGGAGCTCGATGACCTCGTCGAGCTCCTGCGGCGCGTACCAGGCCAGGTCGCCGCTGCCGTCGGCGTCGAGGTGGAACGACTGCACGTCGCTCAGCCGGATCGGCGCGTCGGCGTCGTCGAGCTCGGCGCACACCACTACCGCGCCCTGCTCGGCGACGGTCAGGAGTGCGTCGTACTCGTCCTCCTCACCCTGCGAGGCGGCCGTGAAGCGCTCGGGTGTGACCGGCTCGTCCTGGGCGAGGGTGCGCAGCAGGGCGACGTCGGCCGCCGCGTAGACACGGGTCATGTAGGCCTCTTCCGTCCGCGGGGAGCCCGGGCGCGCCGGTGACCGATCGTCTCGGTCAGCTCCTCCAACGCCTCCAGGATGCACTGCCCCAGGACGTCGGCGTCGGGCACCGCCTCGCGATCGGTGACGATGCCGAAGAAGACGTGCCCGTCGTACGACGTGACCCCCACCGAGATCGCCCGGTGGCCCGTCAGCGGGATGGCCGGGAAGATCTCCTTGAGCTGCTGCCCTGCCATGTAGACCGGGTCCTGCGGGCCAGGCACGTTCGTGATGACCAGGTGGTAGGGCCGGTTCGCCTCGTCGGCGGCCACGCGCGCACCGACCGCGTGAAAGGTGGACGTGGCGAAGCCGGGCAGGTTGGCCAGCTTGTTGGCCGCCACCGCCGACCCCGTCTCGCGGTGGCCCTTCAGGGCGTAGGACACCTGGTGCAGCCGCACGACGGCGTTGGACTCCCCCACCGGCAGGTTCAGCATGAGGCCGCGCACGAGCGGTCCGAGCGAGGTCGGGTGACCACCCTCCGCCGGCCCGTCGCGGGTCACCGACATCGGCACCATCGCGCGGAAGCTGGTCTTGGCGGTGACGGGCTCGGCCCGGGTGAGCATCCAGCCGCGCAGCCCGCCGGCGATCGCCGCCAGGATCACGTCGTTGACGGTTCCACCGTGCTCGTCGCGGACCCGCCGGAACGCCGTGAGCGGCGCACTGACCGAGGTGAAGCGGCGGTGGCGCGACGGGGAGGCGGTGAGCGCCCCGTGGGCGGTGCCGTCCGGACCCAGTCCCGGCAGGCGGGAGACGACCCGCGACCACTGGTACTCGCCGCTCCACAGCAGCTCGGCCGGGTGGCTGACCTGCGAGCGCACCGAGCCGGTGAGCAGCTCGAGCGTGCCGGGGGCGGACCGGGGGGTCCACTCCTCGTGCGGGATCGCGCGGTCGCGCTGCGTCTCCTCCAGCAGCACCTGTGCCAGGTCGACGGTGTGCGAGCCGTCGACGAGCGCCTGGTGCGACTTGAACAGCAGTGCCAGCTCACCGCCCTGGAGGCCCTCGATCAGGTAGAGCTCCCACAGGGGACGCTCGTGGTCGAGCCGGCGGGCGATGAGCCGGCCCACCAGCTCGTGCAGGGCGTCGCGCCCGCCCGGCTTGGGCAGGGCCGAGCGCCGCACGTGCAGGGAGAGGTCGAAGTGCTCGTCGTCGACCCAGACCGGCATGCCGATGCCGCCGGGGATCCCCCGCGGCACCTGCCGGTAGCGGGGCACGAGGTCGATCCGGTCGTTGATGACCTGGATCAGACGGTCGTAGTCCAGGGGCCGGTCACCCGGCGCGAGGATGGCGAGGGAGGCGACGTGGCGGGGCGTCTCGGGACGATCCTGGTGCAGGAACATCGCGTCGAGAGGACTCAGTCGTTGCATGCGCTCCCCTGCTGTCCTGGCGAAGATCCGGTCCGGCGGTAGCCCCGAAACTTACCACCCGTCGCGGCCACCGGAGCGGCAACGAAAAGGGGCGCGAGTCGCTGACAGCGAACCCGCCGGCGTGCCATCCTGCCTCGAAGGAAATCGGAGGAGCGAAGATGCGCCTGAGGACGGACGCGGCGCCTGCTGCGAAACGACTGGCCGCCGCCTCGTGCGTCGGAGCGGTCCTGGGCCTGCTCGTCGGAGGGGTGGGCGGACGGCTCTTCATGGGGCTGCTCGCGAGCCTCAACCGCGAGGACCACGGCGTCATCACGAGCGATGGCTTCCCCATGGGCGAGGTGACCGCGAGCGGCACGTTCCAGCTGCTCGCCACCGGCACGGTCCTCGGTGTGCTGGGCGCCGGGATCTACCTCGCGCTGCGCGGGCTGGCACCCGGACCGACGTGGTTCTGCCGCGCGTGCGCCGCCGTCGGCGGCACGGTGATGGTGGGGGCGGTGCTCGTCCACGAGGACGGGCCCGACTTCACCCTGCTCGAGCCCACGTGGGCCGCGATCGCCCTCACGCTCGCGGTCCCCCTCGTCTTCCTGTTGCTCATGCCGCCGGCGGTGGACCGGCTCGTGCGCGACGACGGCGCCCTGCTGCGTGGCCGCTGGACGTGGGTGGGACTCGTGCCGTGGGTCTTCCCGCTGCTGCCCGTCGCCGTCCTGCTCGTCGCGGGCTGGCTCCTCGCGCGCTGGGCCGGGCCACGAATGCCGGGGGCTGGACCGTGGCTCGCCCGCGGCGCGCTCGTGGCGCTCTTCGTCGTCGGGGCCGTCACCCTCACCTCGGAGGTCGTCGCGATCTACGACACGGTCGGCGAAGGGCGCTACCTCCTGCGCTGACGGCCGGCTCACCGAGTGGTCACCAGCTCGGTGGCGAGCCGCTCCACCCGCGTGACGTAGCCCGACGTCGGCACCACCTCACGCAGCGGCCGGCCGGTCATGAGCGCGAGGTCGTGGCCCGGTCCGTCCTGGGGCAGGAACGCCCACGGCGTGTGCCCCGTGAGCTCGCGCACCGTCTGGGCGACCTCGCGCTCGGTCCAGCCCAGCGAGGCCCGGAACCCGTTCAGCACGAGGCGCGGCGGGCGCCGCCACGGGGCGGCGTCGTCGAGCGCGCGCACCAGTCGGGCCAGCCCCACCGGGTCGACACGGCCGACCGCCAGCACCTCGTCGGCCAGGTCGAGCACGCGGCGGGTCACCAGGTCGCGCGACGGCCCCTGTCCCATCGCGGCCTCCACACCGAACCCGCAGTCGACGACGACGAGGTCGTGGTCGCGCCGCAGCCCGCGCAGGACGATCTCGAGGGCGTCGGGGCGCAGGTGGTGCCACATGTCGGACCGGGGCAGGCCGGTGAGCACGTCCCAGTGCGGGCCGAGGCTGAGCAGGTGCGTGTCGATGGCAGCCGCGCGACCGCGGGTGACGTCGCGGCACGCGGCCATCACGCCGCTGACGTCGTCGAGCACGCCTAGCAGCTGCCCGATCGACCCGCCGTACACGTCGGCGTCCACGAGCGCGGTGCGGCGACCACGGGCCGCGGAGGCCGCCGCGAGCGACACCGCCAGGCTGCTGCGGCCGGGCGCGCCGGTGGCGCCCCACACCGCCACGAGCGTCCCGGGATCGGCGTCGCGCTCGGGCCGCGCCACGGGCACCGACGCCGCGGCGGCGAGGTGCCCGAGCCGGGCGTCGTGGTCGATGCCGAGCGCGGCCCCGTCGCCCTCCACCGCGGCGCAACGGACTCCCAGCTCGACGAGGCGCTCGACGACGCCGGCGTCGAGACCGGGACTGCCCACCGCCACGAGGGCGAGGTCGAGCCGGTGCGTGCCCGCGGTGGCGAGCAGGTCGGCGACGTCCACGCACCGGCGCACCAGCAGCATCCGCGGGTCCTGCTCGATCTCGGCGAGGGCCGCGGCCTCCCAGTGCGCCCCGCACGCCGCGACCGCGACGCGCAGCGGCTCGGTGGCGGTCACGGGACCCGCACGACGGTCAGGTGCCCCGTGGACAGGGCGGAGACCACGTCGGCCCCGGGACCCCCGCGTCCCGCGTCGACGACGAGCGTGCGGGTGCCCGTGCCGTCGACCCGGGAGACCGAGACGACGGAGACGTCCACGAGCACGCGGCGGGTGCGGGCGCCCGGGTCACCGGACTCGCCGGGGCCGGCCCACACGTCGACCCGCTCCCCCGCCTCGAGGTCCGGTGGTGCGGTCCCGCCGGGAACGGCCATCGCCAGCTCGCGGCCCCGGTCGGCGGAGTCGGCGATCGCGTCGCGCACCAGGAGCGTGCCGGGAGAGGCATCGCGCGCCCACACCCCGCGGGGCACGCCGTCGCGCGTGGCGAGCAGACCCGCTGTCGCCGCCGACTCGAGGCGCCCGGAGACGGGAGCGAGGTCGGCCGGATCGACGGGCTCGCCGGCTCGGACCTCGGCACGGACGAGCCAATAGTCGGTGGAGTCGCGTGCGGTGGCCACGAGCCAGCCGCCGGCGATCGCGGACATCAGGACGAGGACGGCACCCAGGACGAGTCGTGGATTGCGCCATCTGGAGATCGAGGTGCGCCGGGCGAGCGCGCGCCGGGACGTGTCACCCCCCGTGACATGCATGTGCCAGTCATACGGGGTCGCGACGTGGCACGGCCACCGGTCGTCCACAGTCCGGTCGTGACCTACGCCTCGTCGCAGGTCCTGCGTGTGAGAATGGCGTCATGGCCCCCCAGCACCAGTTCCTCACGGCGAACGACGTCGCCGAGACCCTGAAGGTCGACGTGCGCGTCGTCTGGGGTCTGCTGAAGTCCGGCGAGCTGCGCGGCTTCCAGGTCGGAGGGCGCAAGATGTGGCGCATCGAGGCGAGCGCGCTCGAGGACTACATCGCACGCCAGTACGAGCGCACCGCGCGCGACACCGGGGTCAGCGCTGCACGAGAGCCGCAATCCATCCCCACGGCAGACTGACCCGCCGGGCGCCGGCGGCCACCTGGACGAAGTCGGCACCGACCGCGACGATCGGACCCTCCACGGCCCGTCCGTCGCGACGGACGACCCGCACCTCGACCCCCGCGTCCCTCACGGCGCGGGCGACCTGACGACGGGTCCGCGACGTCGCCGGTGCGGTCGCGGCACGGCCGTCGCTGCCCGACACGGCGGTGACCGCCTCCGGCAGCACGATGACCCGACGGCCCGCGTCCTCGATGAGCAGCACGTCCCCGACGCCGGCGACCCGGCCGCCGATCTCGCCGAGACCCGCCACGTCGAGGCGGACGTCGGGGCCGCCGAGCAGGTCGGTCCAGCCCAGGGCGGCCCACTGCTCCTCGCGCAGGTCGTCCGCGAGGGCGTCACGCTCGTCGGCGTGCTCGTCGATCGCCGCGCCTTCGAGGTCGGCGAAGAGTCGGTCCCAGCGCATGAGGACACCGTAGGGCCTTCGACGAAGGCCCTACGGTGTCGTGGGGATCAGGCCTCGATCGCGGCGGCGTCGCCGCTGCGGGCGCCGCCGATCTCGATCTTGCGCGGCTTCGCGCGCTCGGCCACGGGGATGCGCAGCCCGAGGACGCCGTCCTCGTAGGTGGCCTCGATGCGCTCGAGGTCGAGGTTGTCGCCCAGCACGAGCTGGCGGCTGAAGGCGCCGCGCGGACGTTCGGACGCCAGCATCTCCCAGTCGCCGTTGCGGGCGACCCGCTCGGCGCGCACCGTCAGGACGTTGCGCTCGATGTCGAGGTCGACGCTGTCCTTCGCCACCCCGGGGAGGTCGAACTCCACGACGAAGGTGTCACCCTCGCGCCACGCGTCCATCGGCATGAACGCCGGGCGGTTGGTCGTCCCGAGCAGCTGCTGGGTGATGCGGTCGAAGTCGCGGAACGGGTCGGTCGTACGGATCATCATCGTCGGTTCCTCCTTGCGAGTGATGGGTGGATCTCATCCGTTAAAACCTATATTGGCGAATTCATATTCCTTGTCAAGTACAGTTCAGGTCATGGAGTGGACGGCCAGGCACGAGGGCGACGAGGACGGCGTCTACGCCATCTCGGTCGCCGCCGAGATGGTGTCGATGCAGGTGCAGAACCTGCGCGTCTACGAACGCCGTGGACTGCTCGAGCCCCTCCGCACCGCGGGCGGCACCCGCCGCTACAGCCGCGCCGACATCCGGCGGCTGGTCCGCATCCGCGACCTTCTCGCCGACGGGCTGAACCTCGCCGGGATCGAGCGCGTCCTGGCGCTCGAGGAGCAGCTCGCGCGTCTGCGCCGGGAGAACGAGCGCCTGCGGCGCCGCCCCACTTCGCACTGAGCCTTCATCCACACGGTCCCGTCGCCGGCATTGACGGGCTCCGCGGCATGCGGTTCGCTGGTCGCTCATCACGTCATCTGTCGTCAAATGCATTCATCCGACGTCAGTGACAGTCACGATCGGGGGATCGGATGCTCGACCTGTCGACCTCGGGACCCGAGGAGGCACTGCGCGTGGTTCTGGCCGGGGTGCTCGCGCTGTGGATCACGTGGTGGGGCCTGGTCCTGCTGGTGGCGCTGGCCGACAGGCGGCTCGCGGCCCGGCTCGCCCCTCCCCTGCTGCGGGCGCTGCTCGTCACCGGCGCGGTCGTCTCGGTGCAGTCACCCGCGCGAGCGACGCCCGGCGGCGTCGAGACCCTGCACGGGCTCGCCCTGCCCGACCGGCCGCTCACGGCCGCACCGGAACCGAAGCGGCCACCGCCGGAGCCGTCGGCCCACGTCGTGGCTCCCGGCGACAGCCTCTGGTCGATCGTCCGCAGCCGGTCCCCCGGAGCGGACGACGCCAGCGTCGGGGCCGCCGTCGACCGCTGGTACCGCGCCAACCGCGACGTCATCGGCGACGACCCCGACCTCATCCAGCCCGGCCAACGCCTCGATCCGCCAGGAGCACCATGATCACCGCCACCGCACTCGCCACCGATCCGCTCGGGCCACGGCAGGTGCCCCTGCCCTTCGCCCCCTCACCGCCGCTGGTTCCGGTGCCGGTCGAGCGCGGCGACGCCAGCGAGCTGCGGCATCGCTGCGCGCGGTTCACGCAGGCGCTCGCCGAGGTCATCACCGGCATCCGGCCCGTGCGCCAGCTGGGGCCGTGGCTGAGCCGTGACGTCTACGAGCAGCTGCACCGGTACCTCGCGGAGCGGTTCGTCGCCGGCGGCCCGCGCCACAGCCCGCGCGTGGTCTCGGTGCACATCGCGATGGTCGACCCCGCCGCGGCGGAGATCGCAGCCCGGATGGTGCACCGGGGCCGGTCCCACGCGCTGGCGGTCCGGCTGCAGCGCGGTCGCGACCACCAGGGGCGCACGACATGGCGCTGCACGGCGGCCGAGTGGGCGTAGCCCCTCAGCGCGCCGTGCAGGCGTGGGTCAGCGGTTCTTCTTGCGCGACTGGCGAGCGGCCTTGGCCTTGCGGCGTGCGGCCTCCTTGGCCTTGTTCTGGCGCGCCAGCTCGTTCGGGTCGAGCTCCTCGTCGTCGTCGACGACGGACTCCTCGACCGCGATGGCCGAGCCGTCCTCCGACGGCGCCGAGTACGAGAGCTGCTTGGGCGTGGTGTCCGGCTCGAGGCCCTTGGCCGAGATGTGCGGGGGCTCGTCGCCCTCGTCGTCCTCGTCGACCTCGATCTCGACGCTGAGGTTGAACAGGTAGCCCACGGACTCCTCGGAGATACCCTCCATCATCGCGTTGAACAGGTCGTAGCCCTCGCGCTGGTACTCCACCAGCGGGTCGCGCTGGCTGTAGGCGCGCAGGCCGATGCCCTCGCGGAGGTAGTCCATCTCGTACAGGTGCTCGCGCCACTTGCGGTCGAGCACGCTCAGCACGACACGGCGCTCGAGCTCACGGGCGACCTCGTCGCCCAGCTCGGCCTCACGCTTGTCGTAGGCCGACAGGGCGTCCTCGACGACCCGCGCCCGCAGCGTGGGGGCGTCGATCCGCTCCAGTCCGCCGGCCTCCTCGACGACCTGCTCGTGGTCGAGCGAGATCGGGTAGAGGGTGCGCAGCGCGGTCCACAGCTTGTCGAGCTCCCACGACGTGGGGTAGCCCTCGGTGGCCGCGACGACGTAGGCGCCCGTGACGTCCTCGATCATCTGGCGCACGCGCGGCTCGAGGTCCTCGCCCTCGAGCACCCGGCGGCGCTGGGAGTAGACGACCTCGCGCTGGGCGCTCATGACGTCGTCGTACTTGAGGATGTTCTTGCGGGTCTCGAAGTTCTGCGCCTCGACCAGGCCCTGCGCCGAAGCGATCGACTTCGTGACGCGCTTGTTCTCGATCGGCACGTCGTCGGGGATCTTCATCGTCTGCAGGATCCAGTTGACCCACTCGCCCTTGAACAGGCGCATGAGGTCGTCCTCGAGCGACAGGTAGAAGCGGGTGGAGCCCGGGTCGCCCTGACGGCCGGAGCGGCCACGCAGCTGGTTGTCGATGCGACGGGACTCGTGACGCTCGGTGCCGATGACGGCCAGGCCGCCGGCCGCGACGACCTCGTCCTTCTCGGCCGCCACCTGCTTCTCGATGCGCTCGAGGGCCTCGGTCCAGGCGGCGTCGTACTCGTCGGGGGTCTCGACGGGGTCGAGGCCCTTGCTGCGCAGCTCGGCGTCGGCCAGGAACTCGACGCTGCCGCCGAGCATGATGTCGGTACCACGGCCGGCCATGTTGGTGGCGACGGTGACCGCGCCCTTGTGACCGGCGCGCGCGACGATCGCGGCCTCGCGGTCGTGGTGCTTGGCGTTCAGGACCTCGTGCGCGATGCCCTGCTTCTTGAGCTGCTTGCTGAGTCGCTCGCTCTTGGCGACGCTGGTGGTGCCGATCAGCACCGGCTGGCCCTTGGCGTGACGCGCGGCGATGTCGTCGACGACGGCGTTGAACTTCGCGTCCTCGGTGCGGTAGACGAGGTCGGGCAGGTCGTCGCGGCGGATCGGCTTGTTCGTGCGGATGGGCACGACGCCGAGCTTGTAGATCTTGTCGAACTCGGCCGCCTCGGTCATGGCCGTACCGGTCATGCCCGAGAGGGTGGAGTAGAGACGGAAGTAGTTCTGCAGGGTGATCGTGGCCAGCGTCTGGTACTCCTCGCGGATCCGGACGCCCTCCTTCGCCTCGATCGCCTGGTGCAGGCCCTCGTTGTAGCGGCGGCCCTCGAGCAGGCGGCCCGTGTGCTCGTCGACGATCAGGACCTCGCCGTCGATGACGACGTAGTCCTTGTCCTTCTTGAACAGCTCCTTGGCCTTGACGGCGTTGTTCAGGAAGCCGATGAGCGGGGTGTTGACCGCGTCGTACAGGTTCGCGATGCCGAGCTGGTCCTCGACCACGTCGATGGCCTTCTCGGTGACCGCGACGGTGCGCTTCTTCTCGTCGACCTCGTAGTGCTCGTCGATGCGCATCCCGTCGATCATGCGGGCGAACTCGCCGTACCACTTGACCTCGTCCTCGGTGGGGCCCGAGATGATCAGCGGCGTGCGGGCCTCGTCGATGAGGATCGAGTCGACCTCGTCGACGATGGCGAAGTTGTGGCCGCGCTGGACGCACTCCTCGAGGGAGTCGGCCATGTTGTCCCGCAGGTAGTCGAAGCCGAACTCGTTGTTTGTGCCGTACGTGATGTCGCAGGCGTAGGCCTCGCGGCGCTGGGCGGGCGTCTGGCCCGCGACGACGACGCCGACGGTGAGGCCCAGGAAGTGGTGGACGCGGCCCATCATCTCGGACTGGTACTTGGCCAGGTAGTCGTTGACGGTGACCACGTGGACGCCCTTGCCGGACAGCGCGTTCAGGTAGGACGGGAGTGTGGCGACGAGGGTCTTGCCCTCACCGGTCTTCATCTCGGCGATGTTGCCCAGGTGCAGCGCGGCGCCACCGAGGATCTGCACGTCGAAGTGACGCTGGCCGAGCACGCGCGTGGCGGCCTCACGGACCGTGGCGAAGGCCTCGGGCAGGATGTCGTCGAGGGACTCGCCGGCCTCCAGCCGCTCCTTGAACTCGTCGGTCATGGCGCGCAGCTCGGCGTCGCTCATGGCGGAGAACTCGTCGCCCAGGGCGTTGACCTGGTCGGCGATGCGGTCGAGGCGCTTGAGGATCTTGCCCTCGCCGGCCCGCAGGATACTGTCGATGATCTTCGGCACCCGGCCATCCTAGTGCGGGCGGGCACACTCCGTCGCCAGCGTATGAGCGAGATCTCCCCGCTCCCCCACCTCGACTCCCTCCAGCCCCAGCCATCCGGCGAGCCGGTGCAGCTCCTGCGCCAGCTCGGCGGCGGTCGAGTCGGGCGCGTCGGGCTCGGCGAAGGCCCCCGGCACCAGCAGCCGGCCCCGCGCCCGATCGGCCTTGAGGTCAACCCGGGCGACGAGGCGGTCGCCCAGCAGGAACGGCAGGACGTAGTAGCCGTGCACGCGTCGCTCGGCCGGCACGTAGATCTCGATCCGGTAGCGGAAGTCGAAGAGGTGCTCGGTGCGCGTGCGCTCGAAGACCAGCGGGTCGAACGGGCTGAGCAGGGTGCGTGCCTCCACCCGGCGCGGACGCGCCGCCTCGGCGTGCAGGTAGGCAGGACGCTTCCACCCGTCGATGGTCACGGGCTCGAGCGTGCCGGCGGCCACGAGCGTGCTCACCGCCGCGGCCGTGGGGACGGGCGCCAGGCGGAAGTAGTCGCGCAGGCACTGCACGGTCGCGACACCCAGGGCCCGCGCGGCATGGCCGACGAGCGTCAGGTGCGCCTCCTCGTCCGCCGGCTCGGGCAGGGCGAGCACGCGTGCGGGCAGGACGCGCTCGGGCAGGTCGTACTCCCGCTCGAACGCGGCGTTGCGCCGGGCAGACGAGACGCGACCGACGAAGAAGAGGTACTCCAGCGCCTGCTTCGTCTGCGACCAGTTCCAGCCCCAGTGCGTCCGATCGCGCTCCTGCGCACCGAGCCGGGCCTCCAGCTCGCGCGCCGTGATCGGGCCCCACTGCGCGACCGCCGACTCGACCTGGTCGATCAGGTCGGGGTTCTCGTCGGCGGTGCGGGCCATCGCTCCCCACATCCCACGCCCCGAGCGCATCTTGTGGCTCATCGCGGGCCACAGGTCGACGTCGACGAGGGACGCCTCGTGCGCCCAGTACTCGAACAGCAGCCGCGGGGCGCGGCCGGCCGCCCGGTGCAGCAGCTCGGTGTCGTAGGGCCCGAGGCGCGAGTACAGCGGCAGGTAGTGGGCGCGCTGCAGCACGTTGACCGAGTCGATCTGGAAGAACCCGAGCCGCTGCGCGGTGCGGGCGACGTGCTCGCGGCGGACCTCGGCCGGCTGCGAGCGCGTGAACCCCTGGGCGGCGAGCGCGATGCGTCGCGCCTGCAACGCCGAGAGGCGTGGTGTCACAGCACGTCGTCGATGAGCTTGCTGCGGACGGCGTACATGGCCGCCTCCATCCGCGACTTCATCTGCAGCTTCTCCAGGATGTTGCGGATGTGGTTCTTCACCGTGTTCTCGCTGATGAAGAGCTCTCCCGCGATGTCGCGGTTGCTCTTGCCGTGGGCGACGAGGCGCAGCACCTGCAGCTCACGGGCGGTCAGGCTGGTGGACGGGGCCGGGCCCTTGGCCATGTGCACGAACTCGTCGAGCAGCTTGGTGGCCATGCTCGGGCTGATCAGCGACTGGCCCGCCGCGACGAGCTTGACCGCCTCGGCGACCTGGTCGTACGTGGAGCCGTCCTTGAGCAGGTAGCCCGCGGCACCGGCCTTGATGGACTCGTAGAGGTCGGCCTCGTCGTCACTGGCCGTGAGCATGATGATGCCGGTCGTGGGAGCCGTCTCCTTGATGGCGCCGCAGATCTCCACGCCGCTGCGACCGGGCATGCGGACGTCGAGCAGCACGACGTCGAACGGCTCCTCCGCGATCCGCTCCAGGGCCGCGTCACCGTCGTCGACGTCCTCGATCTCGAAACCGCCGTCGGCGCCGAGGACCATGGTGACGCCCCTCCG
Source organism: Aeromicrobium sp. UBA7512 (assembly GCF_002476985.1). Lineage (NCBI taxonomy): Bacteria > Bacillati > Actinomycetota > Actinomycetes > Propionibacteriales > Nocardioidaceae > Aeromicrobium > Aeromicrobium sp. UBA7512. Next base: position 301,993 of record NZ_DLNK01000005.1, on the reverse strand, counting down.
GAAGAGCTCCTGGTCATCGACCAGGAGCACCCGGATCGCATCCGCGTTCGTAGTCACGGCACGATCATGCCACGTCCGGGGACTTTCACCCCTCGACCTTGAGCCGAATCACGCCGTAGTCGTAGCCCTTGCGCCGGTAGACGACGCTCGGTCGCATCGAGTCCTTCTCCACGAAGAGGAAGAAGTCGTGCCCGACGAGCTCCATCTCGTAGAGGGCCTGGTCGAGGGTCATCGCGACCGAGGTGTGGTCCTTCTCGCGCACGACCAGCGGGCCGTCGCCCTGCACCTCCATGCTGGCCACCTGGCGCACCAGGGGGTCGCCGGAGTCCTCCTCGGGCGACCCGGCGACCCGCAGGTCGGCCGTGGCCTCCTCGAGGGTGCCGGGGGCGTGCTTGTCGCGGTGCCGGATCTTGCGGTCGACCACCTTGCGCAGGCGCCCCTCCAGCTTGTCGACCGCGGCGTCGAGCGCCGAGTGCTGATCGGTGGAGGCCGCCTCCACCCGGACGGCGGGACCGCGCGAGTGCAGCGTCATCTCCACCTTGGCGGCCTTGTCGTGCTGGCGCGGGTTCTTCTCGTGTGTCACCTCGACCTCGACCCGATTGATCCGCTGGCGACCGTCGAACTTCTCGATCCGCTGGAGCTTCTCGGCGACATGGGAGCGGAACCGCTCCGAGATCTCACTGTTGCGTCCGGTGACCACGATTTCCATGTCCGACTCCTTCTCCAGTGTCCGAGGTTCCGAGCTTCTCGGCTACCTCGACCGTAGCCCGTCGGGAGGGTGACCCGCCACCGCTGCGGACCCCGCCGAGGCCACCACGACCGCCGCGGCTCCGAGTACCTCGACGACCCCTGCCGCCGCGAGTGCACGCGCCGCCTCGCGGGCGGTGGAGCCCGTCGTGACGACGTCGTCGACGACCACGACGGGCCCCTGCGGAACCGCGATCGACCGCATGCTGCCGGCGAGATTGCGCGATCGTTCGAGGCGACCGAGGGCGTGCTGGTCACCGGTCTGCCGGACGAGCCTCAGGCAGCCGAGCGAGGTGGCGTCGACGCCGACCGCGCCGAGCGACCGGGCCGCGGCGGTGGCCAGGTCGGCCACGAGGTCGCGACCCCGCTCGCGACGCGACCGGCGCGTGGAGGGCACCGGGACGAGCGTCACGGACCGCTCCACAGCGAGCAGCGTGACGACCGCGGCAGCGAGGTGGTGGGCCATGAGCGGGTCGAGCGCGTGGGTGCCGCCCAGCTTCCAGGCCAGCAACGCGTCGCGTCGCGAGCCGGCGTGGATCCCCGCGCCGACCACGTCGAGGCCCTCGAGCGAGACGCGAGCGGGCTCGGGCGCGAGGGCCGCCGCGCACCGCCGGCAGACCCGGCCTCCGGGTGACCCGCACAGCGGGCAGCACGCACCGAGGACGAGGTCGGCCGCCGCCTGCCACCACCGCTCCATCGGCCCAGTGTGGGCGGGCGACGCCGGGCGGACCAGAGCGAGCGCTGGACCTGTGGACGGTCAGACGATCCCGCGCGCGACGGGCACGTCGACCGGCACCCAGCGCGTGCGGTCGAGCAGCCAGACCCCACCGTCGGCGTCGATCAGGTAGAGGTCCGGCGAGGCCGCGGCGGTCGCGACCAGGCCGACGGGAACGATGTCGGGCAGCAGCTGGCCGCCACCGGGCCACGCGTCGACCGCGCCGGTGCCGTCGATGCGGACCGAGCGGATCTGCGTGCCGCGCGGCCCGAGGTGCGCCACCCGCGAGCCGTCGACCCACACGACCTGGCGCGCGGGGTCCTCGGTGGCCTGCTCGACCGGGCGCGTCAGGCGCACGACCCGGCCCTCGGCCCGCACGACCCCGCCGAGCAGGAGCCGGCCCCCGGCCGTGGCCGCGTAGCGGGCGCCGTCGGGCGAGACGGCGAACGACGAGACGTCGGCGAGGCCGGGGCTCGGCACGAGCGAGAGCGACGTGCCGTCGTGGACCCTCACGCGAGCCCGTCCCCCGGGTCGGTCGACGAGCCAGGCCTGCGCGTCGATGTCGAGCACCGGTCGCAGGAAGCCCTCCCCCGTGACCTCGAGCGGGTCGGAGCCGTCGGCGGCGGTGATGCGTGCCCGGTCGGCCCACACGCCGACCGCGCGGTCCTCCGCGACGACCACGGCGGAGGCTCCTTCGTCGGAGCGACCCCAGGCGCCCGGCACCGGCTGCTGCGCGCGGGGGCCGACCTGGTGGACGATGTCGCCGGCCACCACGTAGGCCCAGCGCCGCGACTTGTCGGGACCGAAGGAGGCCCACCCGCCGGCGTCCTGGACGAGGTCGCCCGTGGGCGCCACGACCGTGCCGTCGCCGGTGATCTGGATGTCCGTGACGGCGGGGACCTGCCTCAGCGTCCACGCGACCTGGGCCGAGATGCGCTTCTGCGTGGTGGTCGACAGCTCGCCGACACGTCGCGAGAAGTCCACCTGCGCCACCCCGGCCACCACCGGCACGGAGGCGCGCAGGTCGTCGGCGGGCGGCACGGCGGTGGTCAGGCCCGGGGCGGAGTCGGGCTGCGGACCGAGGGCCAGGCTCGTCATGAGGGAGGTGGCCAGCTGGTCGCCCACGACCTCGTGGACCGGCACGGGCACCAGGTGACGACCGGTCTCGTCGAGGAAGTACAGGTCGAACGCGCGCACGTAGTCCTCGAACCAGTCCCGGCTGACCAGCACCCCGTCGGGTGGGTTGGAGATGCGCCACTGACCGTCGATCCGGGCGAGGTCGAACTCGATCCGGCGGTTCCCGCCGGCAGGCGTCAGGCGGCCCTGCTCGTCGAGGCGCACGTCGGTGGACAGGTCGATCCGGCTCGAGCCGACCGACTCGGAGAACACCTGGGCCTCGGTGTAGACCGTGGTGCCGCCACCGGGCCGCCACTGCTGCGCGGCCTCGGCCGTGAGGTACTCCGCGGCGACGCGGTGGGTCACCGGGTAGGCGAGCATCGCGTCGAGGAACCCGCGCACGGTCTGGGCCTCGGTCATGCCGGGGATGGGTCCCGACGGGGTGTAGCGCACGGTGCTCTCGCCCAGGCCGGCCTCGTCCTCCACGCGCTCGACCGGGCCGGACGTGGGGATGCCCGCGCACCCGGTCAGCAGGGCGGCGACCAGCGTGAGCACCAGGGCGACGGAGCGGCGGCTCATGCGAACACCGACCTCGTGACGGGCGACCAGACGCGCTCGCCGGCGACGCGCGGGAGGGTGAGGATGAACTCCGTGCCCTGGCCCTTGCGCGACCAGACCTCGAGCGTGCCGCCGTGCAGGGCGGCATCCTCGCGGGCGATCGCCAGCCCCAGGCCGGTGCCGCCCTGCGACCGCGCCGGGTCGCCGCGCCAGAACCGGTCGAACACGCGCCGCACCTCCTCGGGCTCCATCCCCACGCCGTGGTCGCGGACCGCCAGCGACACGCGGTCGGGCGCCTGCGCGACGATGACCTCCACCCGCGAGGATTGGCTGTAGCGCGCCGCGTTCACGATGAGGTTGCGCACCATGCGGTCCACGCGCCGGATGTCGGCGTCGACGACGGCCGGGACCCCGACGCCTCGCGCACGGCCCACGATCCCGGCCCGCGACAGCACCTCGTCGGCGGCCGCCGCCTTCGCCACGGAGGCCAGGTCGACGGGGTCGAGCTCGAGGGTGGCCGCGCCCGCGTCGAACCGGCTGAGGTCGAGCAGGTCGGACAGCAACGCCTCGAAGCGGCCGACCTCGGTGTGCAGCAGCTCGGCGGCACGCGCGGTCTGCGGGTCGAACTTCGGCCGCGCCTCGAACAGCACCTGGCCGGCCATCTGCACGGTCGTCAACGGGGTGCGCAGCTCGTGCGAGACGTCGGAGACGAAGCGCTGCTGCAGCCGGGAGAGGTTCTCCAACCGGCGGATCTGGCTCTGCAGGCTCTCGGCCATCTGGTTGAACGAGGTGCTGAGGCGGGCGATGTCGTCCTCGCCCTTGACGTGCATGCGCTGCTCCAGGTTGCCCGCGGCGAAGCGCTCCGCGATCCGGCGGGCCAGGCGGACGGGCTCGACCACCTGGCGGGCCACCAGCCACGCCACGAGCGTCACCATCACCAGCAGGGCGGCGCCGCCGGCGAGCAGCGCCGTGCGCACGAGGTCGAGCGTCTCCTGCTGGTCGGCCATCGAGAAGACGTAGTAGAGCGCGTACTGGTCGTTGGAGCCCTGGGCGGTGACGCGGCCCCCGACCGTCACGACCGGGAGATCGTCGCCGGCACCGAAGGGCGCCAGCTCGGAGAAGGTCCAGAACGTGCCCTGGTCGGCACTCACACGCTCGACGAGCGACTCCGGGACCTCCTCGATCCCCACGTTGCCCGAGGCCCGGACGGGCGCGCCGCCCGCCTCGGCCAGGGGGCCCTGCAGGACGAGCTCGTAGGCGCGGTTCTCCCCGCGCGTGGCGGCCAGCGAGTCGACCAGCTGGGTCAGGGCCGGTGACTGGCGCGCGGGCTCGCTGTCGACCGCCGCGTCGAGCTGGGACTGGGCCTGCTCGAGGCCCGCGCGGGCCTCGGCGATGGCGGCGTCGCGCCGGTTGTCGGCCAGGCCACCGGCGACGTCACGCAGCAGTGCCCAGCCGACGATCACGATGACCGCCACGCTGAGCAGCAGGGTGTTGATGACGACCCGCGTCCGCAGCGAACGGCGCCACAGCCCGACGAGCCGGCGCATCAGTTCGCCGGGTCGATCGCCTGGTAGCCGACGCCGCGCACCGTGCGGATGACGCTGGGGTTGTCGGCGTCGTCCTCGATCTTCTGACGCAGACGGGTCATGTGGACGTTCACCAGCTTGGTGTCGCCGGGATGGTGGTAGCCCCACACCTTCTCCAGCAGCGCCTCGCGGCTGAAGACCTGCTCGGGCGCGGAGATCAGGCACGCGAGCAGGTCGAACTCCAGTGGCGTGAGCGAGACCGGGCGGCCGTCACGGGTGACGGTGTGGGCCTGGGGGTCGAGCACGATCCCGCCGAACTCGATCCGTGCGCCCATCGGGTCGCTGCGGCGCAGCCGGGCGCGGATGCGCGCGATGAGCTCGCTGTTGCGGAACGGCTTGGTGATGTAGTCGTCGGCCCCGACGCCGAGTCCGTCGACGATGTCGCGCGTGTCGCCCTTGGCGGTCAGCATCACGATCGGGACGCCCGAGACCTCCCGGATCTGGCGGCACACTTCCATGCCGTCCAGACCCGGGAGCATCCGGTCGAGGAGCACGACGTCGGGCTTGAAGGCCTCGAAGGCCTCCATCACCGCGTCGCCGGTGCGGCACACCGACGTACGGAAGCCCTCGCCCTGCAGGACGATCGTGAGCATCTCCGCCAACGACGCGTCATCGTCGACGACCAGCACCCGATCGTTCTTGGGGCGACGTTGCGACATGCTCAGTAGCGGTAGTGGTCCGACTTGTACGGACCTGCCACGTCGACGCCGAGGTACTCGGCCTGGGCCTTCGACAGCTCGGTGAGCTCGACACCGAGGGCGTCCAGGTGCAGGCGGGCGACCTCCTCGTCGAGGTGCTTGGGCAGCACGTGCACGCCCAGCTCGTACTGGTCGGCCTTGCTGTACAGCTCGATCTGCGCGAGCACCTGGTTCGTGAAGGAGTTCGACATCACGAACGACGGGTGGCCGGTGGCGTTGCCGAGATTCAGCAGGCGGCCCTCGGACAGCACGATGATCTTCTTGCCGTCGGGGAAGACCCACTGGTGGACCTGCGGCTTGATCTCGTCCTTGACGATGCCGGGGATCTTGGCCAGGCCGGCCATGTTGATCTCGTTGTCGAAGTGGCCGATGTTGCCGACGATCGCCTGGTGCTTCATCTTCTCGAAGTGCTCGACCCGGATGATGTCGAAGTTGCCCGTCGTGGTGATGAAGATGTCGGCGGTCTCGACGACCGACTCGAGGCGCTTGACCTCGTAGCCGTCCATCGCGGCCTGGAGGGCGCAGATGGGGTCGATCTCGGTGACGATGACGCGAGCGCCCTGGCCGCGCAGCGACTCGGCCGAGCCCTTGCCCACGTCGCCGTAGCCGCACACGACGGCGACCTTGCCGCCGATCATGACGTCGGTCGCGCGGTTGATGCCGTCGATCAGCGAGTGGCGGCAGCCGTACTTGTTGTCGAACTTGCTCTTGGTGACCGAGTCGTTGACGTTGATCGCCGGGAAGAGCAGCGTGCCCTCGCGGAAGCGGTCGTAGAGGCGCAGCACGCCGGTGGTGGTCTCCTCGGAGACGCCCTTGATGTCCTTGGAGATGTTCGTCCAGTGCTGCGGCTTGGTCTCCAGCGAGCGGGCCAGGACGCGCAGCACCTCCTTGAACTCCTCGTTGTCGGTGCTGTCCTGCGGCGGCACGGCGCCGGCCTTCTCGTACTCGACGCCCAGGTGCAGCAGCATCGTGATGTCGCCGCCGTCGTCGAGCAGGACGTTGGGGCCGCCCTCAGCGAAGTCGAAGACCTTCTCGGCCTCGTCCCAGTACTCGGCCAGCGTCTCGCCCTTCCAGGCGAAGACCGGCGTGCCCTGCGGGTCGTCCGGCGTCCCGTTCGGGCCGACGACGACCGCGGCGGCGGCGTGGTCCTGGGTGGAGAAGATGTTGCAGGTCGCCCAGCGCACGTCGGCGCCGAGGGCGGTGAGGGTCTCGATCAGGACCGCGGTCTGGATCGTCATGTGCAGCGACCCGGCGATACGGGCGCCGGCCAGCGGCTTGGTGTCGCCGTAGCGCTCACGCATGGCCATCAGGCCCGGCATCTCGTGCTCCGCGAGCTCGATCTCCTTGCGGCCGTACTCGTGGAGGGACAGGTCCTTGACGCGATAATCCATACCCACCAGCGTACCGGCGAGTACCGAGCCTCAACGAATCGACGCCACACTCACCTCGAGCCGGGCGGCAGGGCGGGCGGGAACCGCAGGAACGGGCGCAGGTGCCACATGCGGTCGAGCAGCGCGTAGGTGCGGTCGGGACCCTCGGGCTTGGCCCGTCCGGTCATCACCGCGTCGTGCAGGAAGGCGACCTCGGTCGCGAGCTGCTGGTACCGGTCGACGGCCTCCGCGGCGATGGGTCCGTAGCGCGCGGCGAACACGCGGGCCTGACGCCGGCGGCCGAACCGGACCAGCCACGGCACCTCGGCCGGGTGGAGCCAGCCGCGCCGTGCCATGTCGCCCAGGGACCGGGCCATCACGTCGAACTGGCGCATGCGCAGCACGACCGCGGTGACGCCCAGGCCGAGCAGCAGGCACGCGAGCACGACGTAGGCCAGCAGGAAGCCCACACCGCCGCCGACCACGATCGAGCCGTTCCACAGCGCGTGGAGGCCGACGCTGACGAGGTAGCCCAGCGCCACCAGCCCCCAGCGCTGGGCCCGCGAGGTGCGCGAGACCGACAGGCCGACGGCGATGCCGATCGCCGACGCGAACAACGGGTGCGCGAACGGGCTGAACAGCCCGCGGACCACGAACGTGGCGGTCGCCATCTCGGTGCCGGAATAGGGCACCTCGTCGAAGCCCAGGTAGCTGGCGGCGTAGTAGCCGACGTTCTCCATCGCGGCGAAGCCCAGCGCGACCAGCCCCGAGACGATGAGGCCGTCGAGGACCCCGTCGATGATGCGGCGCAGCCGGACGAGCGTGAGCACGACGAACAGGCCCTTGGCGAACTCCTCGGCGACGGGCGCGCCGAACGCGATGAGCCAGTCCTCGCTCATGCCCAGGCGCGACATCCCGATCTCCAGCGGCAGCGCGATCGCCACGGCGATCACCGCGCCCCAGACGAAGGCGGCCGCCTTGTAGCGGAACGGCTCGGGCTCGACGCGGTCGAGCCACCAGTACATGGCCAGCGCGGCCGGGAGCGGGACGAGGGCGTACACCACCGCCAGGGAGGCGCCGGTGACCGATCCCGACGTGGAGGCCAGGAAGATCGCGCCGGCCGCGCCGGCCAGGGCCGAGATCCACACGAGCACGACGAGGACCTTGCGGCCACGCTGGCGGAACGGGTCGTCCTCGCGCGGCAGCGCGGCAGGCGCCTCGGTCGTCGTCACGTGGACAGCCTAGAGCGACGCCACCACACCGAACGCCCCCGATAGTGTGGGCCGCAGGCGCCCGTAGCTCAGCTGGATAGAGCAAGAGCCTTCTAATCTCTAGGTCGCAGGTTCGAATCCTGCCGGGCGCGCCAACCGAATCGAAGGAGAGAACCGTGAGCGACCTGTTCGAGATCGACCAGACCCAGCGACTCCGCCGCGAGGAGGCCGCCGCCAGGCTGCACGCCCTCGCCGACGCGCTCGCGCGCCACAACTCGGTGGAGTTCGAGAAGAACGGCCACCGCATCACGGTCGACGTGCCCGACGAGGTCGAGCTGACCGTCGAGGTCGAGATCGGTGACGAGAACGAGCTGGAGATCGAGCTTCGCTGGTGACCTGACGGGCGTCAGGACGCGAGCGCGTCCTCGACGGCCGAGCGCACCGCGAAGACGTCGTCGAGCCTCTCGCCGTCGACGAACACCGACGGCGTGCCCGTGACGTCGCGCTCCCGCGCGGCGTCGCGTGCCTCGTTCAGCCATGGCACGAACCTGCCGTCCTGGACGCACGCGTCGGCCCCGGGAACCCCGGCGTCCTGCGCCAGGGCCGCGAGCGCGGTCTCGGACGGCTCTTCGTCACCCGAGGCGTAGCCCGCGCGGAACAGCGCCGACTTCATCGCCCAGAACGCCTCCGCGCCCTGGGCATCGGCGACGCAGAAGGCCGCGTTCATCGCGTCGTGCGCCGGGCCGGTGCCGTCGGTGCCGTCGAGGATCGTCATGGGCATGAAGCGCAGCACGATGTCGCCGCGCTCGGCGCGGTCGGCCAGCCACGCACCGTGCTCGGCCTCGAAGTCGGCGCAGTGCGAGCACAGGAAGTCCTCGTACACCTCCACCACCGGCGCGCCGGCCCGAGCGGCACCGGGGTGCTGCACGCCGCCGGACGTCACGTTCCGCGGCTCGACGACCGGACCGTCCGCGGCGTCGTCGCCGCCCAGCGCCGAGAGGCCCCAGGCGACCCCGAGCACCAGCACGAGGGCGCCGACGACCGCCGCGAGCGTGAGCGTGGTGCGCTTGCGGCGCTCCGCACGCTCACGCTCGAGGCGAGCCTGCTCGGCCCGGGCGGCCCGGGCCTTGCGGTCGTTCGTCACGTCAGGACTTGGACGCCTCGGCGATCGCGGCCTGCAGCTCCTGCGGCGTGCGCGCCTCGGAGGCCTTGCCGTTGATGTGCACCGTCGGGGTGCCCGAGACCTCGCGCTCGTCGGCCGACTTCTTCTGCATCTCGTCGATCCACGGGACGAACTTCTCGGTGCGGACGCACGACTCGACGTCCGGTGCGCCGGCCTCCTCGGCCAGTTCGATCAGCTCGGCGTCCTCCGGGCCGGCTCCGCCCTCGGCGGGCTGGTTGGCGAACAGCGCGGTGTGGACCTTCCAGAAGGCTTCCGGGCCCTCCTGGTCCACGGCGCACATCGCCACATTGGCCGCGCGGCGTGAGTAGTCGTTCGTGCTCTGGTTGTGCAGGAACGAGAACGGCATGAAGCGCAGGGTGATGGCGCCCGACGCGGCCTGGTCCTGCAGGAACTGGCCACTGAGCTGTTCGAAGGAGCCGCAGGCGGGGCACAGGAAGTCCTCGAACACCTCCATCACCGGAGCGTCGGGCTTCGTCTGTCCCGTGGCCGGGAAGTCGACACCGCCCTCGGTCAGGTTGGCCGGCTCGATGACCTCGGTGCTCTTCGCGTTGTCGTCCGAGAGGGACTTGACGCCCCAGCCTGCGGCGGCGATCAGCACGAGGACCACGACGACGATCGCGACGGTGATCTTGTTGCGCTGCTTGCGCTCGGCCTTCTCGCGCTCCTTGCGCATCTGCTCGGCGCGGGCGGCGCGGGCCTGGCGGTCGTTCGTCACGTGCGGGCTCCTCGGGACATGGACGCGGTACGGCCGGAAGCCTACCCGGTGCGGCCCATCCGTCAGTGGCGCGCACTAGGGTGGCGGGGTGAACGACAAGCTGGTGTGGATCGATTGCGAGATGACGGGCCTGTCGATCCGCGACGATGCCCTGGTCGAGATCGCGGCCCTGGTGACCGACTATGACCTGAACATCCTCGGCGACGGGGTCGACCTCATCATCAAGCCCCCGCAGGCCGCCCTCGAGCAGATGAACGAGGTCGTCACGCAGATGCACACGTCCTCGGGCCTGCTCGACGAGCTGGCCGGCGGCATCACGCTTCGCGAGGCCGAGGAGCAGGTGCTCGAGTACGTCCGCCAGTACGCGACCGAGCCGGGCAAGACCCCGCTCGCCGGCAACTCGATCGGCACCGACCGCGCCTTCCTGGCCCGCGACATGGTCGAGCTCGAGACGTGGCTGCACTACCGGGTGATCGACGTGTCCTCCATCAAGGAGCTGGCGCGCCACTGGTTCCCCCGCGCCTACTTCGCGGCACCCGAGAAGGGCGGCGCCCACCGCGCGCTGGCCGACATCCGCGAGAGCATCGACGAGCTGCGCTACTACCGCCGCACCGTCTTCACCCCCGATCCGGGAGTCGACACCGAGACCGCGCGCGCCGTCGCCGCGGAGATCCTCGGGGGCACCCCCTCCGAGTAGGACCTGCGCGAGACGTCCGGTAGACTCGTCGCGCTGTGCCGCGAGGCGCACATGGTGGGTGTAGCTCAGTTGGTAGAGCACCGGCTTGTGGTGCCGGTGGCCGCGGGTTCAAGTCCCGTCATCCACCCCATGAACGGCCCGGAATCGACGATTCCGGGCCGTTCGTCATGATGGAGCCATGGCCGAGCCGAAGACGCAGCCCACCGACGCCGACGTGGGCGCCTTCCTCGCCGCCGCCACGCCCGCGCGCCGGCGTGAGGACGGCCAGCGGCTGGCCGAGCTCGTCGGCGAGGTCACGGGCACCGATCCGGTGATGTGGGGCCCGTCGATGGTGGGCTACGGCAGCTACCGCTACGTCTCCCCCGCCAACCCCCGCACCCGCGGCACCTGGCCGAGGGTCGCGTTCTCGCCCCGCAGGGCGGCGCTGACGATCTACGGGCTGAAGGACCGGCCCGAGGGCGCCGCGCTGCTGCCCGAGCTCGGCACGTACACCGAGGGCGCGGGCTGCGTCTACGTCAAGAGGCTCGACGACGTCGATCTCGGCGTGCTGCGCCGGCTCGTGGCGATCGCGTGGGAGCGCGAGGACGACCCGGAGCCCTGAGGTCAGGCCAGCTGCTCGCGCACCCAGTGCCCGAGCAGCCGAGCGCAGGCGTCGACCACCGCGGTCCACTCCAGTGCGGAGTCGTCGGCGGCGTCGCTCACGATCTTCACGAGGCGGCACGGCACGCCGGCGCGCTGGCACGCCCGTGCCACCGCGAAGCCCTCCATGTCGACCAGGTGGGCCCGCGCGGCGATCGCGTCGCGGACGACGGGGTCGGTGACGAACAGGTCCCCCGTGGCCAGCACGGTGCCGTCGCCGCCGGCGAGATCGATCTCGTCCACGGCGTCGTGGCCGAGCGCGCGGATCGCGTCGGCGGAGTAGTCGTGGTTCACGACGACCGAGGGCACGAAGAGCCCGGTCAGGCCGGGGCGGAGCGCGCCGGCCGTGCCGACGTTGAGGACCAGCTCGGGACGCAGCGCCGCGATGGCCTCCGTGGTGGCGGCCGCGGCCTCGACCTTCCCGATCCCGGTGAGGACGAGCGGCACCTCCGGGGGCAGGTGGGCGGCCTCGACCTTTGTCGCTGCGATGACGAGGACCTTCGCCGGATCGAGGCTCACAGGTGGGCCACCGGCACGACGTCGGGGGCGCCCATCCGCGCCGCGTCGGCCGTCTCGTCGTCGGGCATCGTCTGGCTCTCGCGCTCGGCGTCGACCCGCTTGAGGTAGTGGTCGACCTCGCGCTCGCGCTGGGCCTCGGACCAGTCGAGGACCTCGGCCATGAGCTCGGCCGCCTCCGCCGCGCACTCGGTGCCGCGGTGGAACGTCTCGATCGAGATCCGGGTGCGCCGCGCGAGGATGTCGTCGAGGTGACGGGCGCCCTCGTGCGTGACCCCGTAGACCACCTCGGCGCGCAGGTAGTCGTCCGCGCCGGTGAGCGGCTCGGCGAGGTCCGGTCGGTCGGCGATGAGATCGAGCACCTCGGTGGCAAGGGTGCCGAACCGGTTCAGCAGGTGCTCGATCCGGCCGACGCCGAGCCCGTGCTGGGCCGCGAGCGCCTGGCGCTGGTTCCACAGGGCGGAGTACCCGTCGGCGCCCAGGAGCGGGATGTCGTCGGTGACGCACTCCGGCACGCGACGATCGAGCAGCGAGCCCATCTGCTGCACGGCGGCGTCGATCGCGTCCTTCGCCATGACGCGGTAGGTCGTGTACTTGCCGCCGGCGATGACGACGAGGCCCTTCACCGAGGTGGACACCGCGTGCTCGCGCGACAGCTTGCTGGTGGCCTCGTCCTCACCTGCCAGCAGCGGGCGCAGGCCGGCGTACACGCCCTCGACGTCCTCGGCGAGGAGCGGCTCGACGAGGACCTTGTTGACCTCCTCGAGCAGGTAGGCGATGTCCTTCGCGCTGGCGGCCGGGTGGTCCTTGCTCAGCGACCAGTCCGTGTCCGTCGTGCCGATGATCCAGTGACGCCCCCACGGGATGACGAACAGCACCGACTTCTCGGTGCGCAGGATCAGCCCGGACTCGCCGCGGATCCGGTCGCGCGGCACCACGAGGTGGATGCCCTTGCTGGCCCGGACGTTGAACTGGCCGCGCTCGGCGGCGAAGGACTGCGTCTCGTCGGTCCACACACCCGTGGCGTTGACGACCTGGCGGGCGCGGATCTCGATCTCGCGGCCCGACTCGAGGTCCTTGACCCGCGCGCCGACGACGCGGTCGGCCTCGCGCACGAGGTCGATCACGCGCGTGCGGCTGGCGACGTGGGCGCCGTAGGCCGCGGCCGTGCGCGAAAGGAACATGGTGTGGCGGGCATCGTCGACCTGCCCGTCGTAGTAGTGCAGCGCGCCGACGAGGGCGTCCTTGCGCAGGCCCGGCATGATGCGCCGAGCACCGGTGCGGGTGAGGTGGCGGTGCCGCGGGACACCGCGCGAGCGCCCGGAGAGCAGTGCCATCGAGTCGTACAGGGCCACGCCGGACCCGGCGTAGAAGCGCTCCCACACGCGGTGAGTCAGCGGGTAGAGGAACGGCACCGGCTTCACCAGGTGGGGCGCGAGCTTGTCGATCAGCAGGCTGCGCTCGCCGAGCGCCTCCGCGACGAGGCGGAAGTCGAGCATCTCGAGGTAGCGCAGGCCGCCGTGCACGAGCTTGCTGGAGCGGCTGGACGTGCCGGAGGCGAAGTCGCGCGCCTCCACGAGTCCCACGGAGAGGCCTCGCGTGGCGGCGTCGAGCGCGGCACCACCGCCCACGACCCCGCCGCCGATGACGAGGATGTCGAGGTGTTCCGAGGCCAGCGCGTCGAGCGCCTCCTGGCGGTGCTGCGGGGAGAGGGCAACCGGTCGCATGGACTCCAGTCAACCAGTGTCACGCCATGGCTGCCGCGATCGCGTTCGCGATCCGCAGCGTCGCCTCCCTCGCCGGGCGGCTGACGCCGGTGATGTTGATGAAGGCGTGGATCAGCGAGCCCTCCCTGGCCAGCGTCGTGGGCACCCCGGCCTCCTCCAGCCGGCGGGCGTACGCGATGCCCTCGTCGCGCAGCGGGTCGAAGCCGGCGACAGCGACGTAGGCCGGCGGCAGCCCCGCGAGGTCCTCGGCCAGCAGCGGCGAGGCCCGTGGGTCGAGAGCGTCCGCGGGATCGGCGAGGTAGCGCTCGCGGTACCAGTCCATGTGCCCCTCGGTGAGGAAGTAGCCCTCGGAGAACTCGGCGTAGGACGGGTGCTTGGTGGAGAGGTCGGTGACGGGGAACAGCAGCACCTGCAGCGCGGGGACGATGTCCCGACCGCGCAGGTCCCGGGCCAGCACCGCGCTCAGGTTGCCGCCCGCGCTGTCGCCCGCGACCACGATCCGGCGCGGGTCCAGGCCCCAGCCGGCCGCGTGCTCCACCGCGAAGTCCCAGGCCGCCAGCGCGTCCTCGGTGGCCGCGGGGAAGGGGTGCTCGGGCGCGAGCCGGTAGTCCACGGAGAGCACGTCGACGCCGGCCTCGAGGGCCAGGAAGCGCACGGCCGAGTCGGTGCTGACGCGGCTGCCCAGCACCCATCCTCCGCCGTGGAAGTACAGGACGAGGCCCCTCGACTCGGTGGTCGCGCGGTACCGCGTGGCCGGGATCGGGCCGGCCGCGCTCGGGATCACGAGGTCTTCCTCCACGGCGAAGTCGGGGAAGACGTCTGCGAAGACGAGCGCCTCGTCGGTCAGCATGCGGCGCGCCTGCTCCACGGGGTGCTGGGTGAAGTCACCGCCGGGGATGCGGTTCATCACCCGCAGCGCGACCGCGATCTCGGGCGAGAGGGTCTCGCCGTCGCGGTTGACCGGCGCGTGCCGGCCGAGCCGCGCGACCACCGAGTCGGGCAGCCGCGAGAAGCCTCGCACCACCGAGCGCTCGGCCTTCAGCGCGGCGGAGAGCCCGTGCCGCGTCGCGGCGCTCACTCGACCCAGCCCAGCGTGCGCTCGACGGCCTTCTTCCACTGGTGGTAGCCGGCCTCGCGCTGGGCGTCGTCCCACTCCGGGGTCCAGCGCTTGGACTCCGACCAGTTCGCCACCAGCTCGTCGGTGCTCGACCAGAAGCCCACCGCGAGCCCGGCGGCGTAGGCGGCGCCCAGGCACGTGGTCTCGGGCACCACGGGACGGCTGACCTCGATGTCGAGGATGTCGGCCTGGATCTGCATGCACAGCTCGTTGGCGGTGATCCCGCCGTCCACGCGCAGCACCTCCAGGTCGATGCCGGAGTCCGCGACCATCACGTCGACCACGTCCTTGCTCTGGTAGCAGATCGCCTCGAGGGCGGCGCGGGCCACGTGGGCGACGGTGTTGAAGCGCGAGAGGCCCACGATCACGCCACGCGCGTCCGACCGCCAGTACGGCGCGAAGAGGCCGCTGAAGGCCGGCACGAAGTAGACGCCGCCGTTGTCCTCCACGGTCTCGGCGAGCGCCTCGGAGTCGGCCGCCTCGGCGAAGACCTTGAGCTGGTCGCGCAGCCACTGGATGGCCGACCCCGTCACGGCGATGGAGCCCTCGAGCGCGTAGACGGGCGGCTCGTCGCCGAAGCGGTAGGCCACCGTGGTCAGCAGTCCGCGCTCCGAGCGCACGATCTCGGTGCCGGTGTTGAGGACCAGGAAGTTGCCGGTGCCGTAGGTGTTCTTGAGCATCCCGGGCTCGAAGCAGGCCTGGCCCACGAGTGCCGCGTGCTGGTCGCCGAGGTTGCCCGCCAGAATCACCTCGGCGCCGAAGGGCCCGTCCTCGGTCGTCCGGCCGAACTCCTGCGACGACGACGTGATCTCGGGGAGCATCTGCCGCGGGACGCCGAAGATCTCGAGCAGCTCGTCGTCCCACGCGAGGTCCTCGAGGTTCATCAGCATCGTGCGGCTCGCGTTGGTGACGTCCGTGACGTGCACCCCGCCGTCGGGCCCGCCGGTGAGGTTCCAGATGAGCCAGGTGTCGATCGTGCCGAAGAGGGCGTGGCCCGCCTCGGCGTCCGCGCGCACCCCGTCGACGTTCTCCAGGATCCAGTGCAGCTTGCCGCCGGCGAAGTAGGCCGCGGGCGGCAGCCCCGACTTCGCGTGGATGACCTTGCCGCTGCCGTCCTCGTCGAGGCGCTTGGCGAGGTCGGCGGTGCGGGTGTCCTGCCAGACGATGGCGTTGGCGTAGGGCTCGCCGGTGCGCCGGTCCCACACGACCGTGGTCTCACGCTGGTTGGTGATGCCGACCGCGGCCAGGTCGCGGGCCGTGATCCCCGCCGCCTCGAGGCCCTGCTCGACGACCTCGCGGGTGTGCTCCCAGATCTCGGTGGCGTCGTGCTCCACCCAGCCGGCCCGCGGCAGGATCTGCTCGTGCTCGACCTGGTGCCGGCCCTTCTCCTCGCCCTGGTGGTCGAAGACCATGAAGCGGGTGCTGGTGGTGCCCTGGTCGATCGCGCCGACGAACTGCTGTGACATGGGCCTCACCCTAGCCACGCGGGCGCGGCTGTTGCGTCACCTGTGGACGCCGGATCGACCAGGTGCCGTGGAACCGCCACCCTCACGGGATGGATCCGAGCCTGCATGCCACGGTCGCCGCGCAGGAGCAGGTGGTGAGCCGTCGCCAGCTGTTCGCCGCGGGAGTCACACGCGCCACCCTGCGAGCACAGCTCGAGGCCGGTCGGTGGCGGTCGTGGGGACGGCACGCGATCGCCTTGCACTCGGGGCCGTTGCCCCTGCGGTCGGTGTGGTGGCGCGCTGTCATCGAGGCCGGCCCCCGGTCGATGCTCGATGGCGTCTCCGCGCTCCAGGCGGCCGGTCTCACCGGCGTCGACGTCGAGACCGTCCGCGTGTCGGTGCCGCGCGGCGCCCGCACACCGAGGATCGCCGGCGTGACGCTCCGGCAGACTCGCCGGCTCACCCGGCGGGACCTGGCCGGTCCGGGTCTCCCCCGCGTCCGCCCCGAGATCGCGGCGGTACGCGCCGCGCTGTGGGCACGCTCGGATCGGCAGGCGGCGTTCTTCCTGACCGCGAGCGTCCAGCAGCGACTCTGCCGGGCCGAGGACGTGGCTCGGGCGGCACTGGCCATCCGGCGCCACACGCGCCGGCGGCTGCTGCTCGACGTCTCCACCCAGCTGGTCGACGGGGTGCGAGCGCTCGGCGAGCTGGACTTCGCCCGCCTGTGCCGCGAGCACGGGCTGCCCGAGCCGACCCGTCAGGCACCGCGCAGGACCGCACGGGGCTCGGCGTACCTCGACGTCGAGTGGTCCGAGTACGGCGTGGTCGTCGAGGTCGACGGAGTGCAGCACTCCAGCGCACCGATCATGGTGGACGACGCGTTGCGCCAGAACCACCTGGTGCTGCATCGCTCCACCGTCATCCGCGTGCCGAACCTCGGCCTCCGCGTCGCGCCCGCCGAGTTCCTGGCGCAGGTCAGGGAGGCGCTCGTGCGAGGTGGCTGGCGGCCCGAGCCGGACGTCATACGACGCGGTGGCGCGGGCGACCGCTCCGTATGACGCAAGTCCGGCCCCGAGGCGTCATAGGGTGAAGCATGGCCGAACGCGTCGTCATCGTCGGAGCGGGACACAACGGGCTCGTGGCGGCGGCTCTGCTCGCCCGGGCGGGCGTCGAGGTGCTGGTGCTGGAGCGGCTCGGGAGGGTCGGTGGTGCCGCCGTCAGCGGCGCGCCGTTCGCCGAGCACGACGCGCGGCTCTCGCGGTTCTCCTACCTCGTGAGCCTGTTCCCCCAGGCGCTGATCGACGATCTCGGCCTCGAGCTCGAGCTCCGGTCGCGCGACACCGCCTCCTTCACGCCCTGGCACCGCGACGGGCGCGACGGCGGCCTGCTCGTCGAGACCCGGCCCGGGGAGGCCACGCGGGCCTCGTTCGCCGAGCTCACGGGCGGCGACGACGAGCTCGAGGCCTGGAACCGGTTCTACGCCGAGATCGGCACGCTCGCCGACGCGATCGCCCCCACGCTGATGCAGCCGCTCCCCCACATCGGCGACCTGCGCGACCGGGTGGAGATGGCGATCTGGACCGACCTCGTCGAGCAGCCCATCGGCACGGCGATCCGGCGGCGCTTCGCCGACGACGTCGTCCGCGGGGTCGTCGCGACGGACGCCCTCATCGGCACGTTCGCCTCCCTCGAGGACCTGTCCCTCGTGCAGAACCGCTGCTTCCTCTACCACCTGATCGGCAACGGCACGGGCGAGTGGCGGGTGCCCGTCGGCGGCATGGGTGCGGTCACCGCCGAGCTGGCCAGGGTGGCCACCGAGGCGGGCGCGACGATCCGGCTCAACTCCGAGGTCGACGGCATCGACGTCAGCGACGTCGACGTGACCGTCTGTGGCGACGGGTTCGTCGAGCGGGCCGACCACGTGCTCTTCGGCGCGGCGCCCTACGTGCTCGAGCGGCTGCTGGGCCACACCCCCACGGCCAAGCCCGCGGGCGCGCAGCTGAAGCTCAACCTGCTGCTCTCCCGCCTCCCGGCGCTCAGGTCCGGCGCCGACCCGGCGGTCGCGTTCGCCGGCACGTTCCACCTCGACGAGTCCTACGACCAGCTGCAGCGGGCGTGGGCGACCGCCGCCTCGGGCGACCTGCCCCCGGCCACGGGCGAGTTCTACTGCCACACCCTGACCGACCGCTCGATCCTCGGGCCCGACCTGCGCGACTCCGACGCCCAGACGCTGACCTACTTCGGCCTGCACACGCCGCCGGGTGTGCTCGACGCCCCCGGCGCCAAGGACGAGGCCGTCGCGCGGGTGCTCGCCGCCCTCGACGCCCACCTGGCCGAGCCGATCGAGCCCCTCATCCTCGGTCTGGAGGCCAAGACGCCCACGGAGATCGAGCACGAGCTGTGGATGCCGGGCGGGCACATCTTCCACGGCGACCTCACGTGGCCGTGGCTCGAGGAGGACGAGCGTCCCCACTCCCCCGCCCAGCGTTGGGGCGTGGCGACCGCGCACCCGCGCGTGCTGCTGTGCGGCAGCGGGTCGCGGCGCGGTGGCGCGGTCAGCGGGCTGGGCGGCCACAACGCCGCGCAAGCGCTGCTCTCCTAGCGCAGGCGCCCGTCGAGGAAGTCCAGGACGGCCCGGACGCCGCGCTCCTGCCGGTGCAGCGTCAGGGTGCTGTGCCGTCGGCCCGGGAACTCGACCGCGGTGAAATTCTCCCCCAGCTCCTCGTGGAGCACCTCGAAGCGGCGGCCCACCGCGGGATCGTTCTCGAACCGCAGGCCCAGGACGGGGCAGCCCGCGTTCGCGCGCGCCACGACGGTGTCGCGGTCGGCCGGCGACAGGCCGAGGTCGCGCGAGCGGGCGGGCGTGATGGGGAACGGCGCCGACGGCTGGGCCAGCACGGGCGCGACGACCGCGTCGTCCACCATCATCGCCAGCGCGAACCCGCCGGTGAAGCACATCCCCACCGCCCCCACGCCCGGTCCACCCACGGAGCCGTGCAGGTCGCTCGCCAGCGCGGCCAGCCAGCGGGTCACCGGCGCGGTCCGGCGCAGTGCCAGCGCGGCGAACTCCTTGCTGACGCACCCCCGCACGAGGGACTTCACCGTGTATCCCGCGGTCATCGGCCGACCCGGCTCGCCGAAGAGCAGCGGCATCACCACCGTGAAGCCATGGTCGACGAGCTCCTGCCCGAAGGCGATGACCTCGGGCGTCATCCCGGGGATCTCGTGGATCACCACGACACCCGGCCCGCTGCCCTGACGCCACGTCTCGTGGGTGATCCCGTCGTGCGTGAACGTGCCGTGGTCCCACCGCGCGAGCGCTGTCATGGCGGAAGCATGGCACTCGATTTCATGTCGCGTGAAGGTATGCGGTAGAGTTGGTGATCGCGCAGCGCGCGAGCACCCCTAGCTCAATTGGCAGAGCAATTGACTCTTAATCAATGGGTTCTCGGTTCGAGTCCGAGGGGGTGTACCAATGTCGAAGGCCCCGGTTCGCCGGGGCCTTTGACGTTGGTGGCTCAGTGCACCTCGAAGCCTTGCGTGCCCTCGGGCTGGAGGTCGGTGACGTCGCGGGAGTCCACCCGGGCGCCGGGCGGCCCCTCCGCCATCCACGCCAGCACCGTGTCCACCGCCGAGGGCGCGCCCTGGAGCTCGGCCTCGACGCTGCCGTCGGCGCGGTTGCGGACCCAACCCGACACGCCTGCGCGTTCGGCCACCACGCGCAGGCTGAAGCGGTAGCCCACACCCTGGACGGTTCCGCGCACCACGACGCCGACGCGCCTCATGTCAGGTCGAGCCGTACTGCTTGATCGCCCGGCTGATGCTGGTGTGCGAGACGCCGACCTCGTCGGCGATCTCCTGGTAGGACATGCCCGCCTCGATGGCGGTCGCCAGGGCGGCGGCCCACTCGCGCCTCGCGCGGGTGATCGCCTCCTCGTACTCGGCCGAGGCGGCGTCGTACGACTCACGCGCGGCACGGAGTGCCTGCGGCACGGTTTCGTCGTACTCACGACGGTGGCGGAAGGCCATGGGGTCAACCTACGACCCCCGGGGGCCAACCGCACGGGTGATTTCGTGAGTGCACGAACCATTAGTACACTGACGGCATGGCCGCCCCGAATCCGCTGTCCCTCGACGAGCAGGTCTGCTTCGCGCTGTCCGTGGCGTCGCGCACCGTGATCGGCTGCTACCGCGACGTCCTCGAGCCGTTGGGCCTGACGCACCCGCAGTACCTCGTGATGCTTGCGCTGTGGGAGAACGACGGGCTGACGCTGCGCGGCCTGAGCGACGTGCTGCGCCTCGAGCCGGCCACCGTCTCTCCCCTCGTCAAGCGCCTCGAGGCATCCGGCCTCGTCCGCCGCGACCGCCGCGCCGGTGACGACCGCGCCTTCGCCCTCACCGTGACGCCCGAGGGCCGGGCGCTGCGCGAGCGAGCCCTCGCGGTCCCGGCCACGATGCTCGACCGGTTCGACATGGACGTCGCCGAGCTGGAGCAGGTCAACCGGTGGCTGCACGAACTCATCGAGCGGGCCGACCGCGCCCACGAAAGGACCACGGCATGAGCCAGCGCCTCCCCGACGCCTCGGAGGAGTCCCTCAACATCGTCCGACGCCGGATCATGGCGATCACCTGGGTGGTCACGTCGATCCACGGCCTGTTCGGCGCGATCGGCGCCGCCTACGCCCTCGGGGCGGACCGGCGCAGCGACCAGATCATCCTGCTGGTGGTCTCGGTGCCGCTGGCGCTGATCATCTACGGCGTCACCGTGGTGATCCTCGACAAGCCGCCGATCAGCTGGCGCACCACTCCGTGGCTCGTGCTGCTGCTGTCGTTCTGCGTGGCCGGCTTCGTCTGGGTGCTCTGACTCAGCGCTGGAACGCGTCGGGGACGCCGTCGGCGTCGTCGTCGCGCGACTCCTGCTCCTCGACCTCGCGGTAGTGGCGGTTCCTCGCCCGCAGCACCACCGCCGCGAGCGCGGCCGCGACGAGCGAGCCGAACAGGACGCCGATCTTCACGTACTCCTCGCGGCCCTCGTCGACGAAGGCCAGGTCGCCGATCAGCAGCGAGACGGTGAAGCCGATCCCCGCGAGCATCGCCACGCCGACCACGTCGATCCAGCGGATGCTCGGGTCCAGCTGGGCGCGCGTCGTCGCCGACAGCAGCATCGAGCTGCCGACGATGCCGATCGGCTTGCCGAGCACGAGACCCAGGACGATGCCCCACGTCACCGGGGAGTCGAAGGCACCCGAGAGCACCTCTCCCGACACCGCCACCCCGGCGGCGAAGAACGCGAACACCGGCACGGCGAAGCCCGTGGACACCGGCCGGACGCGGTGCTCCATCCGCTCGGCGACGCTGTGGTGGCCGTGCGCCGGGACGGTGAAGCCGAGCAGCACGCCCGCGACGGTCGCGTGGACGCCCGACTCGTGCATGAGCACCCACGTCACCACGGCGAGCGGGATCAGCAGCCACCACAAGTTCGGAGCGCGGCGGGCGACGACCGCGAAGGCGAGCAGCGGGATGAAGGCCGCGGCGAGCATGGCCAGGTCCAGCTCGGCGGTGTAGAACACCGCGATCACGGTGATCGCCAGGAGGTCGTCGACCACGGCGAGCGTCAGCAGGAAGGTGCGCAGGGCCAGCGGCAGGTACGTGCCCAGCACCGCCAGGACCGCCACCGCGAAGGCGATGTCGGTCGCGGTCGGGATCGCCCAGCCGTGCGTGGTCCCGTGGCCGGCGTTGATCGCCACGAAGATGAGGGCAGGGGCGATCATGCCGCCCACCGCCGCCACGACGGGCAGCATCGCGCGGCGCGGGTCGCGCAGGTCGCCGGCGACGAACTCCCGCTTGAGCTCGAGTCCCACCACGAAGAAGAAGATGGCCAGCAGCCCGTCCGCCGCCCACGCCGAGACCGTGAGGTCCAGGTGCAGGGAGGCCGGACCGATGCGCGTCTCCGCCAGGTCGAAGTACGCATCGGACCACGGCGAGTTCGCCAGGACGAGAGCCGCGACCGCGGCGACCAGCAGGATCGTCCCGCCGACCGTCTCGCGGCGCAGCACGTCGGCGACGCGGGAGGCCTCGGGCCAGCTTCCGCGGGTGAACAGACCAGGTGAGCTCATGGGTTTCCTCGAGGGGTCGGCGGCAGGACGCCGACCAGACTTCCCGGCACACCTGACTCCACCCTAACGGGCGCGAGGCACGGGGTCAGGAGTAGATCATGCAGGTGGTGGTGCCGTGGGCGACGAGCTTGCCGTTCTCGTCGAGCACCTTGCCCTCCGCCGTGGCCGTGCTGCGGCCCACGTGGATCACGTTCCCGGTGCCGGTCAGCGTGCGGCCGTCGACGGGGACCGTGCGGATGTAGTTGACCTTGAGCTCGAGCGTTCCGTACCCGACGCCGGCGCCGAGCGTCGTGTGGACAGCGCACCCCATGACGGAGTCGAGCAGCGTGGCGCACGCACCGCCGTGCAGCGTGCCCAAGGGGTTGGCGGCGGTGGGCAGGGACTGGATCGAGAACGAGGCGGTCCCCTCCTCCAGCGACACGATCCGCATCCCGAACAGGTCGCCGATCACGGCGGGACGCTGGTCGCTCGGCAGCGCGAACGCGAACCGCAGGAACTCCAGGCCGCTCATGCGGGACATGGCGGCGAGCTGGTCATCGGTCAGGCCGGGGGCACTCATGCTGGTCAATGTAGACCGATCGGTCTACTGTGTCCACATGGCCTCCCGCCCCTCCCCTCGCGAGCGGCTCCTCGACGCCACGATCACCTCGCTGCGCCGCCACGGCGTCCAGGGCACCGGCATCGCCGAGCTGCTCCACACGAGCGGCACGGCACGGCAGTCGATCTACCAGCACTTCCCCGGTGGCAAGGCCGAGCTGGTCGCGGCGGCGACGCGGCGGGCCGGCGAGTTCATCGTCCGCTCCGACGAGGCGACCGATCCGCACGCCCATCTCGACCGCCGCATCGACTGGTGGATCCGCCAACTGCAGCGGCACGACTTCGCGCTGGGCTGCCCCGTCGCGGCCGCCGCACTCGCCGGCAGCGAGTACCCGGAGGTGGTCGAGGCCGCGGCCGAGGCGTTCGCCACGTGGACCAGATCGTTCGCCGACCGCCTGGTCGCGGCCGGCGCCGAGCCGGAGGCCGCCACGGCGTTCGCGCGCTTCCAGATCAGCGCCATCGAGGGCGCCATCCTGACCGCGCGTGCCCTGCGCACCGTGCAGCCCCTCGAGGACCTGCGCACGCACCTGCACCGGTTCGTCGACGACCTGCTGCCACACTGAGCCTGTGTGGGTGGGATGGATCGAGTTCGATCTGCGACTGGGTGACGTGCACTCCCTGAAGGAGAAGCGCGCGATCGTGCGACCCATCGTCAACGAGCTGCGGCGCCGGTTCTCGGTGTCCGCGGCCGAGACGGACTCCCTCGACCTGTACCGCCGCGCCGGGATCGGCGGGTCGCTCGTGTCGATCGACCGGTCCCACGTCGTCGAGGTGCTGGACTCCGTGGAGCGCTGGATGGCCGACCGACCCGAGGTCGAGATCCTCCAGGCCCACCGCCACCTGGCCAGCAGCGCCGACGACGAGGACGACCAGGGCGAGCTGCCGTTCGGCTGAGCCGCTCCGTTCGCGCAACCCGGTGGGCCTCCCTAGGCTGCATGTGACTCCGATCACCACCTGCAGGGGGCGCGATGAGCACGGCCGAGGAACGACCGACCACCTACCGCACGTTCGACGAGGTGCAGGAGACCCTGAGTCCGGCGGAGCAGCGGTTCGAGCGCATCCGCCGCACCACCGGCCTCTTCGCCGGGCCCGTCCTGGGGATCGTGGTCTACCTCGCGTGCAGCTCGCTCGACGAGCCGGCCCAGCGGCTGGCGGGCGTCCTGGCCTGGGTGGCCGTCTACTGGATCTGCGAGGCCATCCCGATCCCGGTCACGGCCATGCTGGCGATGGCGGCGGTCATCGCGCTGGGGATCGCCCCGGCCGACGACGTCTTCGGCTCCTTCGGCAACAGCACGATCTTCGTCTTCATCGGCGGCTTCATCCTGGCCGAGTCGATGAGCAAGCACGGCCTCGACCGGCGCTTCGCGTTCGGCATCCTGAACCTGCCCGGGATCGCCCGATCGACGACCCGCATCGTGGTGGCGTTCGGCGTGATCACGGCCGTGCTGAGCGGCTTCGTCTCCAACACCGCCACCGCCGCGATGATGATGCCGATCGCCGCCGGCATCGTCGGCTTCATGGCCTCGGCGATGCGCCGCAGCGGTGACGGCGACGTCGACGTGAACCCCCAGCGGCTCCGGTTCGCCACCGCGCTGATGCTCATGGTCGCCTACAGCGCCAGCGTCGGCGGCCTGCTCACCCCGGTGGGCAGCCCGCCCAACCTCATCGGCCGGGCCTACTTGGAGGAGGAGCTGGACATCACCATCCCGTTCTTCCAGTGGATGCTCCTGGCGTTCCCGCTCGTCCTGGTGATGTTCGCCGTCCTGTGCGTCCTGCTGGTGCGGCTCAACAAGCCCGAGCTCAAGCACGTGGAGGGCGTCGAGGGCTACATCACCGAGGAGCGCGAGAAGCTCGGCTCGATGGGCACGGGCGGTCGCAACACCCTCATCGCGTTCGGCGTCGCGGTCACCCTCTGGATCCTGCCGGGCGCGGTCGGCCTGGTCACGGGCGGCGAGTCCGCCACCTACGACTGGCTGCTGGAGCACCTCGACGAGGGCGCCGTGGCGATCTTCGCGGCCTCGCTGCTCTTCCTGCTGCCGCTGAACTGGGAGAAGCGCGAGTTCACCCTGAACTGGAACGACGCGGTCAAGATCGACTGGGGCACGATCATCCTGTTCGGCAGCGGCATCGCCCTCGGCGGGCTGCTGTCGTCCACGGGCCTGGCCGAGACGATGGGCACCTCCCTGGGCGACCTGCTGGGCACCGAGACGCTCGTCGGCATCACCATCCTGGCCACCGTCATCGCCGTGATCATCAGCGAGACCACGAGCAACACCGCCAGCGTCGTGGTGGTCGCGCCGATCGCCGCCCAACTGGCGCTCGCGGCCGACGTGAACCCGGCGATCCCCGTGCTGGCCGCCATCTTCGGCGCGTCGTTCGGGTTCATGCTGCCGGTGTCGACGCCGCCGAACGCGATCGTCTACGGCACCGGAATGGTCCCGATCACCAAGATGCTGCGCTCCGGCATCGTGTTCGACGTCATCGGCATCGTCATCATCGTCACGGGCGTCACCGTCATGGCGAACCTGCTGGGGATCGGCTGACCCGCTTGCGGATCCCCCACTGGGAGAACACGAACGCGGCCAGGGCGACGGCCATGAGCAGCACCAGCCCGATCGTGTAGCTGTGGTCCTCGGCGTCGTACGTCGCGCCCATCACGAGCGGCGGGAAGAACCCGCCGAGGCCACCGGCGGCGCCGACGATCCCCGTCACGCTGCCGACCCGCTCCGGCGGTGCCAGCTGCGCGACCCACGCGAAGACGGCGCCGGTACCGAGGCCGAGGAAGAGCGCCAGCAGGATGAACGAGGCGCCGGCGGGAATCTCGGGCACGGGCTGCAGGGCCACCACGCCGGCCATCACGACGGTGCCCACCAGCGAGACGCCGGTGACGACCTTCGGGCCGAGCTTGTCCGACAGGGTGCCGCCGAGCGGACGCGCGGCCACGGCAGCCAGCGCGAACCCCGCGGTGCGCGTGCCCGCGGCGGCCAGGTCGAAGTCGTACACGTCCTTCAGGTAGGTCGGCAGGTAGGTCGAGAAGGCGACGAAGCCGCCGAAGGTCACGGCGTAGAGGAACGACATCTGCCACGTGATCGGCAGCTTCAGGGCAGCGACCAGCTTGGGCGCGACCGGGTCGCTGTTGGCGGTCCAGGCTGGCGAGTCGCGCATCATCACCCACGACAGCACCGCCACCGCGACCAGCGCCGCCGCGATCAGCACGTGCGTGAGCCCGTAGCCGAACCACTCCACCATCCGCGGGGTGAAGAACGACGAGAGCGCCGTGCCGCCCATGCCCGCTCCGAAGACGCCGGTGGCGAAGCCTCGTCGCGGCTTGTCGAACCATGCGTTGACGAACGGGATGCCCACCGCGAACGTCGTGCCCGCGATGCCGAGGAAGAACCCGAACACCAGCAGGAGGGGGTACGACCCCCGGTCGCCGGCGAAGGCGACGAGCAGCACGAAGGGAGCCGACACGATCATCAGGACGGGGAACATGATCCGGCCGCCGAAGCGGTCGGTCATCGCTCCGGCGAGGATGCGCCCGAGCGAGCCGACCAGGACGGGCGTCGCCACCAACAGCGACTTCTCGTTGGCGGTGAGGTCGAGCTGCTCGGCGTAGCGCACGCCCAGCGGCCCGATGACGTTCCACGCCCAGAAGCTGATCGTGAAAGCGAGGGTGGCCAGGGCCAGGTTCCTCCCCCGGCCGGCCTCGAGCTGGTGCTGCTGATCGCTCATCGTGATCTCCTTCCGCGTGCGTTGTCGCGTGTGCCGACGGGGTCCCATCCGGCCCGCGGGGCGCGGGCCCCGGCGCTGCGTCCCACGTCGCGACTGCGGTAGACGATGTAGGGACGGAACAGGTAGTGCAGGGGCGCCGTGAAGGCGTGGACCAGCCGGGTGAACGGCCAGATCGTGAACAGCAGCATCCCGACCAGGACGTGGATGTGGAACTGGTACGGCGCCGCCGCCATCGCGTCGACGTTCGGCTGGAGGGCGAAGATCGACCGGAACCACGGCGAGACCGTCTCGCGGTAGTCGTGCGCGTCGTGCCCGGCGCCGACCGACACGAGGGTGGTCCACAGTCCCAGCACGATGGCGGAGACGAGCACGACGTACATGACCTTGTCGTTCGTCGTCGTGGCCATGAAGACGGGACCGGTGGTGCGACGGCGGTAGATCAGCAGCACGATGCCCGCGAGGGTCGCGATCCCCGCGATCGCACCGAAGAACAGGGCGTTGAAGTGGTAGAGGTCCTGCGAGACGCCGAGCGCCTCCGTCCAGCTCTTGGGGATCACGAGGCCGCCGAAGTGCCCGATCGCGACCATGAGGATGCCGAAGTGGAACAGCGGGGAGCCGATCCGCAGCAGCCGCGACTCGTAGAGCTGCGACGAGCGCGTCGTCCACCCGAACTTGTCGTAGCGGTAGCGCCAGATCGTGCCGCCGACGAGGACGGCCAGCATGACGTAGGGCAGCACGCCCCAGAGCAGGACGTCCATCAGCGCGCTCCTTCCGCCAGCGGCAGCAGCCGCGGGTCGTACGGCTCCAGTCCCACCGACTCGACCGGCTGCACCGGACCGGCCAGCGCCATCGCCTCGGTCCTCGTGCGCGGCGACGCACCCGGCAGGGTGGCGCACACGGCGCGCACCGCTCCGGCCCACGGCGACGCGTCGTCCTCGAGCTCGATGCGCAGCAGCTCCAGGCTCGCGCGGTACTTCTGCAGCAGCGCGGTGCCCGTCTCGGGGTCGACGACGGCCGCGAACTCCAGGACCACCGGCAGGTGGTCGGGCAGCTCGCCGTCCAGGCGGACCACCTGGCCGCTGTCGCGGTAGACCTGCTTGAACGCGGCCAGCACCTCGCCGCGGCGCCGCGTGTCGCCCTCGGTCCAGTAGGACAGGTGCAGCGCGTGCCGCCGGGTCAGGTCGAACGTCTCGACGTAGTCGTGTCGCAGCTGCTCCGCCGGGACCTGCGCGAGCGCCTCGACGACGGCGAGCAGCTCGCGCACCGCCTCGGTCGGCCGGCGCTGCTCGCGCAGGGCGTCGGCGAGTCCGGGGAGCGCCTCGACCACGTCGTCGTGCGGGTAGGACAGCACCCACGAGGCGACCTGGTGGACGATGCGCGCGCTCACGCGTCCGCGCCCCGGTCGGGGAACATCCCGGCGGGCGTGCCGTTGCCGTCCCAGTTCAGCAGGTTGACCCGGCCGCGCAGCTGGTCGTCGCTGGCCAGCGAGTCGCCCTCCTGGCGGTTCTTGAGCGCGTGGAAGGTCTCGACCGCGACCGGCACGGGCCCGCCGCTGGCCTCGCCGAACGGACCCGAGCCGCCCATCCCGGGGCCCTCGTCGAAGTCGAGCGAGCAGCCGAGCTCCTCGAGGTCGTGCGCCTGCTCGGCGTGCGCCTTCGGGATGACGTAGCGCTCCTCGTACTTCGCGATGGCCATCAGCCGGTACATCTCGTACATCGACTCCTCGGTCATCCCGACGGCCTCGGGGATCGACGCGTCGCCCTCGCGGCCCAGGCTGACGTCGCGCATGTACGACCGCATCGCCGCGAGCTTGTTGAGCACCTCGGTGATGACCTGGGTGTCGCCGGCGGTGAAGAGCTCGGCGAGGTACTCCACCGGGATCCTCAGCGCGTCGATCGCGCCGAACAGCGTCGCGGGCGCCTCCGCGTCGTGGCCCTGCTCGCGCAGCAGGTCGACGATCGGCGACAGCGGCGGGACGTACCAGACCATCGGCATCGTGCGGTACTCCGGATGCAGCGGCAGCGCGACCCGGTACTTCTTGGCCAGCGCGTAGACCGGCGACCGGCGGGCGGCGGCGATCCAGTCGTCGGGGATGCCCTGCTCGCGGGCGGCGCGCGCCACCTCGGGATCGTCCGGGTCGAGCATGAGGTCGAGCTGCGCCTCGTACAGGTCCTGCGGATCGGGGGTCGACGCCGCGTCCGTCACGGCGTCGGCGTCGTACAGGAACAGCCCGAGGTAGCGCAGCCGGCCCACGCACGTCTCGGCGCACACGGTCGGCAGGCCGACCTCGATCCGCGGGTAGCAGAAGGTGCACTTCTCGGCCTTGCCGGACTTGTGGTTGAAGTAGATCTTCTTGTACGGACATCCGGTGATGCACTGGCGCCAGCCGCGGCAGCGGTCCTGGTCCACCAGGACGATGCCGTCCTCCTCGCGCTTGTAGATCGCGCCCGACGGGCACGACGCCATGCACGACGGGTTGAGGCAGTGCTCGCAGATGCGCGGCAGGTAGAACATGAAGGTCTGCTCGAACTCGAACGTGATCCGGTCCTCGCTCTCGCGGCGGACCTTCTCCACGATCGGGTCGAGGTGCCCCAGCTCGCTTGTGCCGCCGAGGTTGTCGTCCCAGTTCGCCGACCACGAGATCTTGGTGTCCTCGCCCGTGATGAGCGACTTCGGCCGGGCCACGGGGAAGTCGTCGCCGAGCGGTGCGTCGATGAGCGTGGAGTAGTCGTACGTCCACGGCTCGTAGTAGTCGCTCAGCTCGGGCTGGACGGGGCTGGCGAAGATGCCGAACAGCTTCTTCAGGCGTCCGCCGGCCTTGAGCACGAGGTTTCCGCGGCCGTTCAGCTCCCAGCCGCCCTTCCACTGCTCCTGGTCCTCGTAGCGGCGCGGATAGCCCTGTCCGGGCCGCGTCTCCACGTTGTTGAACCACACGTACTCGGTGCCCGCGCGATTCGTCCACGCCTGCTTGCACGTGACGGAGCACGTGTGGCAGCCGATGCACTTGTCGAGGTTCATCACCATGCCCATCTGGGCCATGACTCTCACTAGTACGTCACCTCCTGCGAACGGCGACGGATCGTCGCGATGATGTCCCGCTGGTTGCCGGTGGGACCGAGGTAGTTGAACGCGTAGGACAGCTGCGCGTAGCCGCCGATGAGGTGCGTCGGCTTGACCAGCACCCGGGTCACGCTGTTGTGGATGCCGCCGCGACGGCCCGAGAACTCCGACTTCGGCACGTCGATCGTGCGCTCCTGCGCGTGGTGGACGAAGGTGACGCCCTCGGGCAGGCGGTGCGTCACGATCGCCCGGCACACGAACACGCCGTTCGGGTTCGAGCACTCGATCCAGTCGTTGTCGCTGACCCCGATCGCGGCGGCGTCCTCCCGGCTGAGCCACGCGGTCGGACCACCGCGCGAGAGCGACAGCATCAGCAGGTTGTCCTGGTACTCCGAGTGGATCGACCACTTCGAGTGCGGCGTCAGGTAGCGCACCGTGATCTCGCGCTCGCCGTTGTCGCCCAGGCGCGGCCCGCCGAACAGCCGGCTCATGTCCAGGGGTGGCCGGTAGATCGGCATCGCCTCGCCGAGGTCGCGCATCCAGTCGTGGTCGAGGAAGAAGTGCATTCGCCCGGTGAGCGTGTGCCACGGCTTGAGCCGCTCGACGTTGACCGTGAAGGGGGCGTACCGCCGGCCGCCGGTCTCGGAGCCCGACCACTCCGGGGAGGTGATGACCGGCACGGGTGCCGCCTGCGTCTGGGCGAAGGTGATCCGCTTCTCCTCCGATCCCTCGGCGAGGTCCGCGAGCCGTTTGCCGACCCGCTTCTCCAGCGTGTGGAAGCCCTGCGTGGCCAGCTCGCCGTTCGTCGTGCCCGACAGCGTCAGGATCGCCTCGGCCATCTTGGAGTCCGTGTCGATCGCGGGGCGGCCCGCGGCGGGACCCGAGTCGAACACGCCGCCGGACCTCGCGAGGATGTCGAGCGCCTTCGACAGGTCGAACGTGACGTTCTTGACGCCGAAGCCCAGCCGGTCGGCGAGGGGGCCGATCGCCTTGAGCTTGTCGGCCACCGCCGTGTAGTCGCGCTCGATGACGTGCAGCGCCGGCATCGTGCGGCCCGGGATGGGCTCGACGTCGCCGCGCTTCCAGTCCAGCACCACGCCGCCGGGCTGCGAGGTCTCGCCCGGGGTGTCGTGCTGCATCGGGACGGCGACGATGTCCTTGCGGACGCCCAGATGCGTTCTCGCGAGCTCGGAGAACTTGCGGGCGACGTGGTGGAAGAGGTCGAAGTCCGTCCTGGACTCCCACGGCGGGTCGATCGCCGGCGTGAAGGCGTGCACGAACGGGTGCATGTCCGTCGAGGACAGGTCGTGCTTCTCGTACCAGGTGGCGGCCGGGAAGACGACGTCCGAGAGCAGGGTGGTCGACGTCATGCGGAAGTCCGCGGAGACGAGCAGGTCGAGCTTGCCCTCGGGCGCCTGCTCGCGCCAGACCACGTCCTTGGGGCGCACGGCCGGCTCCCCGTCGACGGCCACGGCGTTCGAGTGCGTGCCGAGCAGGTGCTTGAGGAAGTACTCGTTGCCCTTCGCGGAGGAGCCGAACAGGTTCGACCGCCACAGCATGAGGGTGCGCGGCCAGTTCTCGGGCGCGTCGACGTCCTCGATCGCGAACCTCAGCGTTCCGTCCTTGAGCCGCTGCACCACGTAGTCGTTGACGTCCGTGGCGGTGCCCGCATCCACCGCCGCCTGCGCCTCGTCCGCGAGATCGAGCGGGTTGCGGTCGAACTGCGGGTAGAAGGGCATCCAGCCCATCCGCGCCGACTGGGCGATCGTGTCGGCGGTGTGCATGCCGGAGAGGTGACCCTCGGCCAGCGGCGACGCGAGCGCGTCGGCGCGGTACCCGTCGGTGCGCCACTGGTCGGTGTGCATGTACCAGTACGAGGTGCCCGTCATGGTGCGTGGCGGGCGGCTCCAGTCGAGGTTGTTCGCCAGCGAGATCCAGCCCGTGATCGGACGGCACTTCTCCTGGCCGACGTAGTGGGCCCAGCCGCCGCCGTTGCGGCCCATGCAGCCCGTCAGCAGCAGCATCGAGAGGATCGCCCGGTACGTCGCGTCGGCGTGGAACCACTGGCACACGCCGGCGCCCAGGATGATCATCGAGCGGCCGCCCGACTCCTCGGCGTTCGTGGCGAACTCGCGGGCGATGCGCAGGCACGCCTCGGCCGGGACGCTCGTGATCTCGGCCTGCCAGGCGGGCGTGTACGGGGACTGCGCATCGTCGTAGCCGGTGGGCCACCGGCCCGGCAGGTCGGGCCGGCCGACCCCGTGCTGGGCCAGCATCAGGTCGAAGACGGTGGTGACGAGCCGGTCGCCGATGCGCGTGACCGGCACGCCGCGACGCAGCACCTCGCCGTCGCCGTTGAGCCCCGCGAACGATGGCAGCAGCACCTCGGCGGCGTCGGGCTCGAGCTTCGCGTCCCGCAGCGACAGCGCCGGGGTGACGCCCTGGAGGTCGAGGTTCCACCTGCCCTCCCCCGACTCGGAGTAGCGGTCGCCCAGCGTGCCGTTGGGAACCACCGGCTCGCCCGTGGCGGCGTCGATCAGGACGGTCTTCCAGGCGCCCTCGGGCGCCTCGTCGCCGAGGTCCCGCGCGGTGAGGAACTTGCCCGGCACGAGTCCGCCGTGCTCCTCGTTCGGCGTGAGCGTGATGAGGAACGGCAGGTCGGTGTACTGCCGGACGTAGTCGACGAAGAACGGCACCCGGCGCTCGACGAAGAACTCCTTGAGGATGACGTGGGTCATCGCCATCGCGAGGGCGCCGTCGGTGCCGGCCTGCGCGGGCAGCCACTCGTCGGCGAACTTCGTGTTGTCGGCGAAGTCCGGACTGATCGTGACGACCTTGGTGCCGCGGTAGCGGACCTCGGCCATCCAGTGGGCGTCGGGCGTGCGGGTGACGGGGACGTTTGAGCCCCACATCATCAGGTAGGTCGAGTCCCACCAGTCGCCCGACTCCGGCACGTCGGTCTGGTCGCCGAACACCTGCGGGCTCGCCACGGGGAGGTCGGCGTACCAGTCGTAGAACGAGGTCATCGCGCCACCGAGCAGGTGCGTGAAGCGGGCGCCCACGGCGTGCGACACCATCGACATCGCCGGGATGGGGCTGAAGGTCGCGATCCGGTCGGGGCCGTGCTCCTTGATCGTGTGCACCTGGGCGGCGGCGACCATCTCGACGGCCTCGGTCCAGTTCGTGCGGACGAAGCCACCCTTGCCGCGCGCCTGCTGATAGCGGCGCCGGCGCTCGGGGTCGCCGACCACGTCGGCCCACGCCAGCACCGGATCGCCGAGGCGCTCCTTGGCCTCGCGGTACATCTCGAGCAGCACGCCGCGGGAGTACGGGTAGCGCACGCGGGTCGGCGAGTAGGTGTACCAAGAAAAAGCAGCGCCCCGGGGACAGCCGCGCGGCTCGTACTCGGGGCGATCGGGTCCGACGGAGGGATAGTCGGTCTGCTGGGCCTCCCACGTGATGATCCCGTCCTTGACGTAGATCTTCCAGGAGCACGAGCCCGTGCAGTTCACGCCGTGGGTGGACCTCACGACCTTGTCGTGGCTCCAGCGGTCGCGGTAGAAGACGTCGCCGCGACGACCACCCTCGCGGAACACCGCCCTGCCGTCGTCCGTCTCGTCCCATCGCGTGAAGAACCGGCCGGTTCGCAGCAGTGCAGCGCTTGCGGGGCCATCGGGAGGCTTCGCCATGGCTCCAACCAAGTCTCTGGGGTGGGTCACGCGCAACCCTCGTGTCACCTGGGGCACGATGAGGCCATGTCCCGGTTCCACGCGATCGTCCTGGCCGGCGGGCGTTCCAGCCGGCTGGGCGGGATCGACAAGGTCCTGGTCCCGGTGGACGGAACGCCGTTGCTGGGGCGGGCCATCGACGCCGTGGCGGACGCCGCGGACGTGGTGGTCGTGGGTCCGCGACGCGATCTCGACCTCGGTCGCGAGGTCGTCTGGGTGCGGGAGGACCCGCCGTTCGCCGGCCCCGCCCACGCGGTGGTCGCGGGCCTGGCCGCGCTGGCACCGGGTACCGCCGACGAGATTCTCGTCCTCGCCGCCGACCACGTCCGGCCCGACCTCGTGGTGGCGGCGCTGCGCGACGGCACCGGCAACCGGGTGGCGGTCGACCCCTCGGGCCGTCGCCAGTGGGCCGCCAGCGTGGTCCGGGCCGCCGACCTGGCCGCGGCGGTCGCGTCCCTGCCCACGGAGGGCCTCTCCCTGCGATCCTTGATCGGCCGGCTGGACCCGGTCGACGTCCCTGTCAGCACCGAGGCCGGTGCGGACCTCGACACCCCCGACGATCTGGAGGAGTACGCCGATGACGAACGATGAGACCCTCGCGCGCTGGTGGCAGGCCCTGACGACCGAGCTGGGCATCGCACCCGACGCCGATCCCGAGGCCCTGCTGGACCTCGCCGGCACGGCGGCGCACTCGGTCGTACGACCCGCCGCGCCGCTGACCACGTTCCTGGTCGGCTACGCCGCCGGACTGGCCGACGCCGACCGGGACGGGCTGGCCGACCTGGTCGCCCGCGCCGAGCGCGCCGCGGAGGACTTCGCGTGACCCACCCCTCCTGGGACGAGGCCCGCGTGATCGCGCAGGCCTCGATCAGCCCCGGCGAGGTGATCGAGCTCCTCGTCACGGAGGCGCTGGGCACCACGGCCGCCGAGGACCTGTGCGCCCTCGGCCCGGTCCCCCACGCGACCACCTCGGCCATGGACGGGTGGGCCGTGGCGGGCCCCGGGGCCTGGCGCCTCGACCTGTCCGAAGGAGCCCTCGCGACCGGCAGCGCCCGGCCGATCGTCACGGGAGGCGTTCCCCCGGAGGGCGCCGATTCCGTGCTGCCCTCCGAGCTGGGCCGGGTCGAGGGCGACCTGCTTCACGGCGACGCTCCCCCGCCCGGCCGGCACCTGCGACCCGCGGGCGAGGAGGCCGCGCTCGGCGACGTGATCGTTCCGGCCGGGTCGGCACTGACCCCGGCGAGGCTCGCTGTACTGGCCGCCACGGGCCACGACCACGTGGGGATCCGCCGTGCCCCGCTCGTGCACCTGCTGGTCACGGGCGACGAGCTCGTCGGGTCTGGCCTTCCCCAACCGGGTCAGGTGCGCGACGTCATGACGCCCATGCTGCCCCCGCTGCTCGCCGCGCTCGGCGCCAAGACCTCCCACCACGACCACGTCCACGACGAGGCGACCGCCGTGGCCCAGAAGGCGCGGTCGAGCGACGCGGACCTCCTGATCAGTGCGGGCGGAACGGGTCACTCCTCGGCCGACCCGATCGCGGGCGCGTGGTCCTCACTCGGCGCCGAGGTGCGCTTCCGCGGCGTCGACGTGCGTCCGGGGCACCCCGTCTCGCTGGCGGTCCTGCCCGACGGGCGCCCCTGGCTCGCCCTGCCCGGCAATCCCCTGGCCGCGGCGCTGACGGCGCTCTCGTTCGTACCGGCACTGGTCGCCGGATTCACGGGTGGTGCCCTCCGTGAGCCCGCGGTCGCCGTCGCCGGGGCGGCGTTCGAGGGCCGAGCCGGCACCACCCTCGTCCCTGCCGTGCACACCCCGGACGGTGTCGTCCCCGCCGGGACCAGCCGACCGCACATGCTGCGTGGACTGGCCGAGGCCGACGTCGTCGCCGTCGTGCCCCGCTCGGGGATCGCACCCGGCGGCCGGGTGGACGTGCTGCCCCGCGTGTGGTGAGTACCGTCGGAGGCGTGGAAGCGACGATCTATCACCATCCCCGCTGCACGACCTCGCGCAAGACGCTCGACCGGCTCCGCGAGGCCGGAATCGAGCCGACGGTCGTGAAGTACGTGGACGTGGGCTGGACCGAGCAGCAGCTGCGCGACCTGTTCGCCGCCGCCGGGCTCACCCCGGCCCAGGCCGTCCGCAGGCGCGACCCGCACTACGCCGAGCTCGGCCTCGCCGACGCCACCGACGACCAGATTCTCGCCGCGATGGTCGAGCACCCGGTGCTCGTGGAGCGGCCCTTCGTCGTCACCGAGAAGGGCACCCGACTGGCCCGACCGATCGAGTCGGTCGACGAGATCCTCTGACCCTCAGGCGGCGAGGGGTCGATAGCGGTGGTTGCGCTGCCATTGGTTCTTGATGCGGAATTCGGGTGTGCCGTCGTCGGTGCTGAACCTGATCGCGATGTGGGCCTCGTGGACGCGGTGATGGTGGTGTGAGCAGAGCAGGACCCCTGTCTCGAGGTTGGTCTCGCCGTGCTGGCTCCACGGGATCGCGTGGTGGGCTTCGGTCCAGCCCGGTGGTCGGTCGCACTGGGGGAACGCGCAGCCCTGGTCGCGTTGGGCGAGGGCGACGCGTTGGGCTGCGGTGTGGTGGCGCTTCGCCCGTCCTGCGTCGAGGACCTGGCTCGACCCGTTCATCACGACGGGGAGGATCCCGGCTCCGCATGCCAGCTTGCGGAGCTGGCCCGCCGACACCGGGGTGCCGAACTCGGTGACCCCGGCGCGGTCGGTCTCGCCGCGCAGGGTCTTCTCGTCGACGGTGACGACCAGAGTGGCGGCGACGCCGCCGTGGTTGCCATAGCCATCGCGCGGCAGGTGGCGCACGATCTCGGCGAACGCCTCGCCCGCCTTCTCGCGCGGCTCGAGGTTCGACTCCTCAGGTGACGTCTCGGTGAGCGCACGCCGACGAGGACTGGTCTTGGACTCCACCACCGCGCGCAACATGTCCGCAGTGACCGCATCCGTCTTCCCGCCGAACGGCACCAGTCCGGTGGTCTCGTCGGGACATCCGATCCAGAACTCCCGCAGCTGGCGCTGGCCCGACTCGTCGCGAGTGAGGCCAGTGTTCTCGATCCGGTCGGCGCGGTCGGCGTCGACCACCTCGACCGCACGGCGCGCCTTGCGGCGCAGCTGCTCGGCGGTCATCATCTGCGCCGCGGCGACCATGTCGGCCTCCACGGTGTCGCGCTGCTCGATCGTGAGCCCGGTCGGCAACGTGTCGAGCGCGTCGGTCACGATCGCGGCCTTCGCCGTCGACATGCCCGGCTTCGCCATCGCTTCCTTCACCCGCGGCGCGGCCTCGATCCGGTTCGCCAAGCGAATCTCCCTCGCGGCGTCGCGCCGGGTCACACCGGACTCCATGGCGACCAGCGCCGTCAGACTCGGCGCATCGGTGGCGCGGTGGGCGTCCTTCTGGTCGGCAGCGGCCACCAGCGCGAGGTTCAGCGCGTCGGCCTCGCGACGCAGCGCCTGCACCGCGGCGACCTCCGCCGCGAGCTGCTCGGGGCCGAGTGAACCCAGGTCGCGCGAGCGCGCGTCGGCCAGGAACCGCTGCCCCGACCTGAGCCCACTGACGACGTCCACGCATCCCCCGATCCGCCTTCGAACTGATGTACCAAGACTAGTCCATTGGGCCCAACAAAGCAAGCATCGTCACCCTCGGATTCCGGACCCGTCGCGCCGCCGCTCACCCGGCGCGCCATACTGGCCCGGACCCTGACTCCCACGGAAGTGAGTTCCCGTGCGCAATCCCCGTGCCTTCCTGCGTCCGCTCGCCGTCGGCGCCCCGAAGCCCAGCTCCGACGTCCCGTTCCGCCCGAGCCGGATGATCCACTTCTTCGACCCGAGCAACGAGAAGATGGCCGCGAAGGTGCCGGACATCGCGAAGAAGGTCGACATCATCCTCGGCAACCTCGAGGACGCGGTGAAGACCGAGAAGAAGGAAGCGGCGCGCCAGGGCCTCGTCGACATCGCGAAGGCGACCGACTTCGGCGACACGCAGCTGTGGACCCGCGTGAACAGCCTCGACTCCCCGTGGGTCCTCGACGACATCATCACGCTGGTCACCGAGATCGGCGACAAGCTCGACGTCATCATGGTGCCGAAGGTCGAGGGCGCCCAGGACATCCACTACGTCGATCGCCTGCTGGCCCAGCTCGAGGCCCGCGCAGGCCTCGACCGCCAGATCCTCGTGCACGCCATCCTCGAGACCGCCGAGGGCGTCGCCAACGTCGAGGAGATCGCCGCGGCCAGCCCGCGCATGCAGGGCATCAGCCTCGGCCCGGCCGACCTGGCCGCCAGCCGTCGCATGAAGACCACCCGCGTCGGCGGCGGGCACCCCGGCTACATCGTGCGCCAGGACCCCACCGGCGAGGACCTCACCGTGGGCCGCACCACGTACCAGCAGGACCTGTGGCACTACACGATCGCGCGCATGGTCGACGCCTGCGCGATGAACGACATCCTCCCGTTCTACGGCCCGTTCGGTGACATCAAGGACGTCGTCGCGTGCGAGGACCAGTTCCGCAACGCCTTCCTGCTCGGCTGCGTCGGCGCGTGGAGCCTGCACCCCGTGCAGATCGACATCGCCAAGAAGGTCTTCTCCCCCAGCCCCGAGGACGTCGCGCACGCCAAGCGCGTCGTCGAGGCGATGGGCGACGGCTCCGGCGCGGTGATGATCGACGGGAAGATGGAGGACGACGCCTCCTGCAAGCAGTGCCTCGTCATGCTCGACCTGGCCAAGTCCCTGGCCGAGCGCGATGCCGACCTGGCCGCGGCCTACGACCTCTGAGGAGCCTGAGATGACGCAGATCCGCCCCCGCCGTTCCGTCCTCTACATGCCCGGCGCCAACGAGCGCGCGCTCGAGAAGGCCAAGTCGATCGACGCCGACGCGCTGATCCTCGACCTCGAGGACTCGGTGTCCCCCGACGCGAAGGACACCGGCCGCGCCAACGTGTGCGCCGCCGTGACCTCCGGCGAGTACGGCCACCGCGAGCTCGCCATCCGGGTGAACTCGATCGGCACCCAGTGGCACGACGACGACATCGCCGCGGCCGCCCAGGCCGGACCGGACGCGATCCTGGTGCCGAAGGTCGAGTCGGCCGAGCAGGTGCGCGACCTCGTGGCTGCCATCGAGGCCGCAGGCGCGCCGGAGTCCACGCAGCTGTGGGCCATGATCGAGACGCCGAAGGCGCTGCTGCGCGCCGAGGAGATCGCCGCCGCGCACGAGCGCCTCACCGTGATCGTCATGGGCACGAACGACATCGTCAACGAGACGTACGGCCTGCACGTGCCCGGCCGCAACGCCGTCGTCCTGACGTCGCTCGCGTGGACGCTGCTGGCCGTCCGCGCCGCGGGCAAGGTCGTCATCGACGGCGTCTACAACGACGTCAAGGACCCCGAGGGCTTCGCCGCCGAGGCGCGCCAGGGCCGCGAGATGGGCTTCGACGGCAAGACGCTCATCCACCCCTCGCAGGTCGAGCCGGCCAACGAGGCGTTCGCCCCCAGCGCGGCCGACGTGGAGCGTGCCGAGGGCATGATCGCCGCGTTCGACGAGGCCGCCGCCGAGAACAAGGGCGTGGCCACGTACAACGGCAAGATGATCGAGGAGCTGCACATCCGCGACGCGAAGCGGATCCTGGCCTACGCCGAGGCCCTGCAGGGCCGCTGAAAGACGATCGAGTAGCCGCCGAGCTGGCGAGGCGGCGTATCGAGATCACGTGACGTGGTCTCGATACGCCGCTCGCTGCGCTCGCAAGCTACTCGACCGGCGATGCTCACCGGTTGGCGCGAATGCCCCAGACCTGGCTGTAGACAGCAGACGCATGGCGCTCGGCGCGACGGCGCTGCTTCATCCTTTCCAGGACCACGATTCGATCAAGGTCGGCGCGCGGTCGTGGCTGACTCTTGAACTCGAACAACGACATGGAGGTCACCTCCTCTCCCGTGGTCGCCTCCGCGTGGACGGTCCCGGGGTTCGGGACTGTGGTCGGGGCAGTGGTGTTCGCGGGCATGAGGTGGGTGAGAGTCGTGGTCATGACGCGCCTCCTTTCTGATTCGTGGGGATGGGTGGGCAAAAGAAGAGCCGCTCCGGACGAGCGTCCGAAGCGGCTGGTGATACGTGTCGAAAAGGTCGACTAGGTCAGCAACACGACGGAGCGACGCCCGGGGGCGTTCGTGAGCGCGAAGAACTTGGTCATCGGGGCTCACCTCCTGGTGTGTGCTGTGTCACTTCGATCGAAGCGACTCATCGAAGATAGTGGAGTGAGTCGTCCTCTGTCGAGGGTTCTTCGGCGTGTTTCTCGGAATCTTCTTCCGGGCCCGGTAGTCCGAGCCGTCGCCGCAGCTCCTCGAGTAGGTGTCTCGGCTCCATCAGTCCACGTCCAGAAGGTCGTCGAGAGCGGCGCGCGGCACTCCCCCGGCCATCAGCAGATCGGCCGCCAGCGACCGCACCTGGGCGGCGATCGAGGCGGTGTTGACCGTGAGCCGGTCGCCCATCGCGTGCATGGCCAGGTCGGAGGCGTGGACCAGACGTTCGTTCGCCCGCTCCAGGTCCACGGCCGAGGCGAACTCGTCCGCGTAGATCCGCACGGCGGTCACCAAGGTCTCCACGGACTCCGTGAGTCGCTCTGGCGCCTGCTCCCCGTGGCGCAGCATCGAGGCGACGCGGCGAGCCAGCACCCGCGCGTCGCGCAGCGCGTTGTCCAGGTCGTTGACGCTTCCGGCGTAGCGCGCGACATCGGCGCGCTGGTTCCAGCGCAGGGGCGCGAGCCGGGCGATCTCGCTGACGTTCGTGGCCGTGGCCTGCAGGGACTCGATGACGGGTTGGGTCTCCCGGGCCTCGGTGAGTGCCTTCTCCGCGACCGAGACGTCGTGGGTCCGCATGGCGTCGCCGACGTGCGTCAGCACCTCGGCCAGCCCGGCCAGCAGCTTCTGGAGGCTCTCGTCGATGTCGCGGCGGGTGTTGCGCGGCAGGAGCAGCATCATGACGAACCCGCACAGGCCCCCGATGAGCGCGTCGGTGAAGCGGGTGACCGCGGGATTGGCGGTCCCCGCGAGCGGCACGACGGCCGCCAGGAGCACCCCCGAGTTGATCGCCTGGGTCAACGCCATCCCCGTGAGGTTGAACAGCATCGCCACGATCGCGGTCAGCGAGGCGATGAGCGCCATCTGCCAGGCACCGCGGCCGATGGCCAGGATGAGGAGCTCGCCGACCAGCACGCCGAAGGCCACCCCGAGCACGAGCTCGAAGACGACCCGCTGACGACGGCCCGCGCCGGCCATCATCGCGATGACCGCCGCGATCGGCGCGAAGAAGGCCTGCGAGTGACCGAACGCGTAGGTGGCGATGGCGTAGGAGGCGCCGGTGGCGACCGCGAGCCGCAGCAGAAGACGCCAGCTGCGGCGGACCCGCTCGAGGCGGTCGCGGACCGAGACGTCGGAGTGGGGCAGGCGCAACCGGCGGAACGGGAGCCGGTCGCTGGTGGTCACAGGTACAGGCCGGTCTGGCCCTCGTCGATGCGCTCGGACGCGACGGCGTGCAGGTCGCGCTCGCGCAGCAGGATGAAGCTCTCGCCGCGCACCTCGACCTCGGCACGGTCCTCCGGGTCGAACAGCACGCGGTCGCCCACCTCGACCGCGCGGACCTGCGACCCGACGGCCTCGACGCGGGCCCACCCCAACCGGCGGCCCATCGCCGCCGTGGCGGGGATGACGATGCCGCCGGACGAGCGGCGGTCGCCCGACTCCGTGTCGAGCGCGACCAGGAGGCGGTCGTGCAGCATGCGGATCGGGAGCTTGGCGTCCATCACTTCAGGAGTCGACGCAGCACCGCGAAGCCGGCGATCGTGCCGACCGTGCCGACGACGACCGGGACGATGTGCTCGTACCGCGGGCCGGTCTGCTCGTCGACGAAGTACTCCTTGATGCGCTGCACCTGTCGCTTGGCGACGTTGGCGGGCTTGACACGGTCGACGAGCTCGTCGATGTTGCCGCTCAAGCGCGTCAGCAGCACCTCCAGCTCGTCGACGATCACGTCGGGGGACGTCTGGGCGGGTTCCGCATGTCCTCGTGCCACGGGAGTCCTCTCGATCGGTGCGGGATGCCTTGTCAGGATAGTGCCCATGACGACCCGACTGCAGCCCGGCGATCCGGCACCCGACTTCACCCTCCCCACCGACGACGGGAGGACCGTGACCCTCTCCGATCTGCGTGGGCGTCGCGTGATCGTCTACTTCTACCCCGCCGCCATGACGCCGGGGTGCACGAAGCAGGCCTGCGACTTCAGCGACTCCCTCGACCGCCTGCAGGCCGAGGGGTTCGACGTGCTGGGCATCAGCCCCGACCAGCCCGAGAAGCTGGCGAAGTTCCGCGAGCGCGACGGCCTGGGCATCACGCTGCTGTCCGACCCGGACAAGCAGGTGCTCGGTGCGTACGGGGCCTTCGGCGAGAAGAAGCTCTACGGCAAGGTCGTCGAGGGCGTCATCCGCTCGACCTTCGTGATCGACGCCGAGGGCCGCGTCGAGGTGGCGCAGTACAACGTCAAGGCCACGGGGCACGTGGCGAAGCTGCGGCGCGACCTGGGGCTCGACGCCGCCTGAGGCGTCGCCCGCCCCGGCCCTACGCTGGGGCCAGTTGCCGGTGTGGCGGAATGGTAGACGCGCCAGGTTTAGGTCCTGGTGTCCTCACGGGCGTGCAGGTTCAAGTCCTGTCACCGGCACCGAGCTCAGCCCATCGGTTCGAGCACGAACACCGGGATCTTCCGGTCGGTCTTCTTCTGGTACTCGGCGTAGTCGGGCCACACGGCCACGGAGCGCTCCCACCAGGTCTCGTACTCGTCCCCGTCGAGCTCGCGGGCGCGGTAGTCCTTCTTCTCGGCGCCGTCCTGCAGCTCGACGTGCGAGTTCCCCTTGATGTTCCAGTACCAGTTCGGCTGCTCGGGGTGTCCGCCCTTGGAGGCGACGACCGCGTAGTCGCCGTCGTGCTCGACCCGCATCAGCGCGGTCTTGCGGAGCTTGCCCGACTTCGCACCGACACTCGTGAGCACGATGATCGGCACCCCCTTGAGCGTGTTGGCCTCGCGGCCGTCCGTCGCCTCGAAGGTCTCGGCCTGCTTGCGCGCCCACTCGGACGTGCTCGGTTCGTATTCTCCAGTCAGTGGCATGAGGCCAGTCTGCCCGCGTGAGGCCCGCCGCGCGACACCCTGACCAGTTTTCTTGATCCATTCAAGAAAACTCACTAGGGTGGAGCCATGACCCTCTCCCCCGCTCCCGAGCAGTCGCTGCGCGACGCCGGACTGCGGGTCACGCGTCAGCGCACGGCGGTCCT
Source organism: Aeromicrobium sp. UBA7512 (assembly GCF_002476985.1). NCBI lineage: Bacteria > Bacillati > Actinomycetota > Actinomycetes > Propionibacteriales > Nocardioidaceae > Aeromicrobium > Aeromicrobium sp. UBA7512. Next base: position 259,393 of record NZ_DLNK01000005.1, on the reverse strand, counting down.
CGAGGCCGTGGCGGCCAACCCGCACGCGGAGACCGCGGCGATCATCGACCACGCACGCGAGTCGATCCCCGAGCTCTCCCACCAGGCCGTCTACGACGCGCTGAAGGCGCTGACCGACGCCGGCCTCGTGCGGTGCATCGAGCCGGCCGGCTCCGTGGCCCGCTACGAGTCCCGCACGGGCGACAACCACCACCACCTCGTGTGCCGGTCCTGCGGCCGGATCGTCGACATCGACTGCACGATCGGTGCGGCCCCGTGCCTCACTCCCGCCGAGGACCACGGCTTCGTGATCGACGAGGCCGAGGTCGTCTTCTGGGGTCTGTGCCCCTCCTGCTCCTCCACAAACGCCTGAAGAACCCCGAAAGGACCAGCATGTCTGACAAGAACCACGACGACGCGATTCTCGCCGAGGTCAACGACCCGGACGAGGCGAAGGGCAAGTGCCCCGTCGTCCACAACCAGCTGCCGGCCCCCACGGTCGGTGACGCCAACCGCAAGTGGTGGCCTGAGCGTCTGAACCTGCAGATCCTGGCCAAGAACGCCCCCGTCCGGAACCCGATGGACGACGACTTCGACTACCGCGCGGAGTTCTCGTCGCTGGACCTGGCCGCCGTGAAGGCCGACATCGCCGCCGTCCTGACCGACTCCAAGGACTGGTGGCCGGCCGACTTCGGGAACTACGGCCCGTTCATGATCCGCATGGCGTGGCACGGCGCGGGCACCTACCGCGTGACCGACGGTCGCGGCGGCGCGGGCGCGGGACAGCAGCGCTTCGCCCCGCTCAACTCGTGGCCGGACAACGTCAACCTCGACAAGGCCCGCCGCCTGCTGTGGCCGGTCAAGCAGAAGTACGGCAAGAAGATCAGCTGGGCCGACCTGATGATCCTCGCGGGCAACGTCTCGCTGGAGACCATGGGCTTCTCCACCTTCGGCTTCGCCGGCGGTCGTGAGGACGTGTGGGAGGCCGACCAGGACGTCTACTGGGGCGCCGAGACCGAGTGGCTGGGCGACGAGCACCGCTACAGCGGCGACCGCGACCTCGCGAGCCCGCTCGCCGCGGTGCAGATGGGCCTGATCTACGTCAACCCCGAGGGCCCCGCCGGTCACCCCGACCCGCTGGCCTCCGCGCGCGACATCCGCGAGACGTTCGGCCGCATGGCGATGAACGACGAGGAGACCGTCGCGCTGATCGCCGGCGGCCACACCTTCGGCAAGACGCACGGTGCGGCCGAGGCCGACCACCTGCAGCCCGAGCCCGAGGGCGCGCCCATCGAGCAGATGGGGCTGGGCTGGAAGAACACCCACGGCACCGGCCACGGCGCCGACACGATCACGTCGGGCCTCGAGGTCACGTGGACCTACCACCCGACGCGCTGGGACAACGAGTTCTTCCACATCCTGTTCGCCTACGAGTGGGAGCTGTTCACGTCCCCCGCCGGTGCGCACCAGTGGCGTCCGGTCAACGGCATGGGCGAGGACATGGTCCCCGAGGCGCACGGCACCGGCCGCCGTGAGCCCCGCATGCTCACGTCGGACATCGCGCTGCGCGAGGATCCCGCCTACCGCGAGATCTCGCTGCGGTTCAAGAACGACCCGGTGGCCTTCGGCGACGCGTTCGCCCGCGCCTGGTTCAAACTGACGCACCGCGACATGGGCCCCAAGGCCCGGTACCTCGGTCCCGAGGTCCCGCAGGAGGACCTGCTGTGGCAGGACCCGCTGCCGGCGTGGGAGGGCGAGGTCATCGGCGACGCCGATGTCACCGCGCTCAAGGCGAAGGTCCTCGAGACCAACCTGACGGTCTCCGAGCTCGTCTCCACCACCTGGGCGGCCGCGTCGTCCTTCCGTGGCAGCGACAAGCGCGGCGGCCTCAACGGCGCTCGCATCCGCCTCGCCCCGCAGAACGGCTGGGCGGTCAACAACCCGGCGCAGCTCGCGAAGGTGCTCTCGGTCCTGCAGGGCGTCGCCGACGACTACGAGAAGAACGTCTCGCTGGCCGACGTCATCGCGATCGCCGGTGCGGCCGCGGTCGAGAAGGCCGCGCGTGACGGTGGCGTGGACATCACGGTGCCAGTCACCGTGGGCCGCGTCGACGCGAGCGCCGACGAGACCGACGTCGAGTCCTTCGGCTACCTCGAGCCGCGTCACGACGGGTTCCGCAACTACCAGGGCAAGGGCGGCATGCCGGCCGAGTACGAGCTCATCGACCGGGCGAACCTGCTGACCTTGACCGCGCCGGAGACCACCGTGCTGGTGGGTGGCCTGCGCGTCCTGGGTGCGAACTACGACGGCTCGGACCTGGGTGTGCTCACCGACCGGGTCGGCACGCTGACGAACGACTTCTTCGTCAACCTGCTCGACATCGACACCGAGTGGACCGCCACCGACTCGACGAGCACGCAGTTCGCCACGAAGGACGGCCGCTGGTCGGGCACCCGCGCCGACCTCGTGTTCGGCTCGAACTCCGAGCTGCGCGCGCTGGCCGAGGTCTACGCCAGCGCCGACGCGAAGGAGAAGTTCGTCAAGGACTTCGTCGCCGCGTGGACCAAGGTCGTCGACCTGGACCGCTACGACCTCGTCTGAGGCACGTCCGCCACGACGCCCCCGGGATATCCCGGGGGCGTCGTGCGTTCCCGGGCCGCCGGCCTGACTCGCCCGTCCCCTGCCCGCCCCCTCGCCACTTTTGGAAACGGATCCACCTTTCCGGAGCCGATCGACGTGCAACCGTTTCCAAAAGTGGCGGCGGGCGCGGGCACGAGGGCGCCGGCGGGCCGCGTAGGGTCGGACCGTGAACCAGAGTGCCCCCGGCAACCAGACCTACCTCCTGGTCGACGGCGAGAACATCGACGCGACCCTCGGCATGTCGATCCTGGGGCGTCGCCCCCAGCCGCAGGAGCGCCCCCGCTGGGACCGCCTCCTGCGCTTCGCCGAGGACCTCTGGGAGCAGCCCGTGCAGGGCCTGTTCTTCCTCGCCGTCGACACCGAGCTGCCGATGCCGTTCGTGCAGGCGCTGACGTCGATCGGCTACCGGCCGGTGCCGCTGTCGGGCGCGTCCGACCAGAAGGTCGTCGACCTGGCCATCCAGCGGACCCTGGAGGAGATCGCCCGCCGCGAGGCCGACGTGATGCTCGCCAGCAACGACGGCGACTTCGTCCCCCAGGTCGAGGCCCTCGTCAGCGGGTCGCGGCGCGTGGCGGTGCTCGGTTTCGAGGAGTTCCGCAACTCCCGCTTCGCCGCGCTCGTCCCCCGGGGCCTGGAGTGCTTCGACCTCGAGCACGACGTCGACGCCTTCACGGTGCCGCTGCCGCGCATCAGGATCATCCCGATCGACGAGTTCGACCCGCGCGACTTCCTCTGACCGCGCGGCCGCTGTTCAGGCGGCCGAGGCCTCGTCCCGGCGGGGTCCCCGGCGGAGCTCCTCCCAGCCCGGCCGGCTGAGCGGATCGACCTCCACCGGCCACCACGCGTACGAACGGCCGTCGCCGGCCGGGGCCTCGAAGTCGTCGCCGGTGACGAGCTGTTCCGCGCGGCCCTGCCCGTCGGTGGCGACGACCCACCGCGCCCGGCCCGGGAGCGTCAGCACGGCGTCGTGCAGGTCGAGCCGCACCCACGGCACGGTCCGGCCGGTGGCGGCATCGGCCAGCTCCACGCGGCGGCTCGCGCCGAGCGGCTGCGACACGGCACACACCACCAGGGCGGTCCCCTCGTCGTCCAGGGCGATCAGGTCGCCGGCGCGCAGCTGCGACACCGGGCGACGGATCGGCTCGGTCATGACGGTCACCTCCGGACGGGTACTCGTGAATGGGACTTCAGTCATTCATGTGCAACCAAACGGGGCGGACCGTCTCAGGATGTGGTCGATCGGGTGATAGCCAACCCCACTCACCGGCACGCCGTGGTCAGCGGCGCAGGACCTTGCGCGCCAGCGTGTTGCCGAGGAACTGCCCCACCTGGACGAAGGCCACGATGATCAGGACGACGGTCCAGGTCACCACGGTGTCGAACTGGCGGTAGCCGTACTGCTGGGCGAAGGCACCGAGGCCGCCGGCGCCGATCGCGCCCGCGATGGCGCTCATGTCGACGATGGCGACGAAGGCGAACGTGTAGCCCAGGATCAGCGGCCCGAGCGCCTCGGGCACGACGACGGTCGTGAGGATCCGCAGCCTGCTCGCGCCCATCGACCGCGCCGCCTCGATCACGCCGGGCTCCACCGTGACGAGGTTCTGCTCCACGATGCGCGCGATGCCGAACATCGCCGCGAGCGTCATCGCGAAGATGATCGCCTTGTTGCCGATGCCGATCCCCACCACGATGCGCGCCAGCGGCTGGACCGCGGCGATGAAGATGACGAACGGGATGGGGCGGAAGAAGTTCACCACGACGTTCAGCACCGTGAACGCGACGCGGTTCGCGAACAGCCCGCCCGAGCGGGTGGCGTAGAGCGCGAGTCCCACGCCGAGGCCGAGGACGCCACCGATCGCGACCGTGATCGCGACCATGTAGACGGTCTCCCACGTGGCCTCGGCGATGAGCGGCCAGAGGTCGGGGAGGTTGGTGTCGGTGGCGATCATGCGAGCACCTCCACGCCCTCGAGGCGGCCCACCTGGGCGACCGCGGCATCGACGTCATCCCCGTGCACCGACAGCGTCACGTGCCCGAAGACGGCCGAGCCGACGCGGTTCACGCCGCCCTGGACGACCTCGACCGAGACGCCGCGCGCGGCGAGCGCCGCGAAGACCTCCGCCTGGCTGGTGTGGCCCTCGACGTCCACCACGAGCAGCCGGCCGCCGAAGCGCTCGCGGAGCGCCTCCAGCTCGGCGCCCTGCGGCACCTCGTCGACGAGCGTCGCGACGAAGCGGCGCGTCACCTGCTCGCGCGGGCGGGCGAACACCTCGGCGACGTCGCCGGACTCGACGACGCGACCGTGCTCCATGACGCTCACCCGGTGGGCCAGCGTGCGGACCACGTCCATCTCGTGGGTGATGACGATGATCGTGATGCCCAGGTCCTCGTTCACCTTGCGCAGCAGCGACAGCACCTCGCGCGTGGTGTCGGGATCGAGGGCACTCGTCGACTCGTCGGCCAGCAGGATCGACGGGTTCGTGGCCAGCGCCCGGGCGATGCCGACGCGCTGCTTCTGCCCGCCCGAGAGCTGCTCGGGGTAGGCGTGCGCCTTGTCGGCGAGACCGACGAAGTGCAGCAGCTCGGAGATCCGGCGCTGGCGCTCCGCCTGGTCGACCCCCGCCAGCTTCAGCGGGAACTCCAGGTTCCCCCACACGGTGCGCGACCGCATGAGGTTGAACTGCTGGAAGATCATCCCGATGCCCTGCCGGACCCGGCGGATGTCGCGCTCGCCCAGCTGGTCGAGCCGCGTCCCGTCCACCGTGACGCTGCCGGACGTCGGCTGCTCCAGCGCGTTGACGAGTCGCACCAGGGTGGACTTGCCCGCGCCGGAGTAGCCCACGATCGCGTGGATCTCCCCGGCCTCGACGTCGAGGTCGACGCCCCGGATCGCCTCGATCGGAGCGCCGCCCTTCTTCGTCGGCGCGAACGTCTTGTGGACGTCGCGCAGCTCGACCAGTGCCATGTCAGCCCTGCGCGCGGGTGTCCGCCTCGACGTCGGCCAGCGACGCCTGGAGGTCGGCGGCCGGCGTCTTCAGCAGCTGCGCGGTACCGCCCGAGACCTCCTGGACCCCGTCGAGGACGGGCTGGCTGTTCTGGTAGACCTCGATCAGCTTCTTGTACGTCGCGTTGTCCTTGTCCTCGGCGCGGACGGCGAAGATGTTGACGTACGGCAGCGCGTTCGGGTCGGCCGGGTCGTCCTGCGCGATGGCGTCGGAGAACTTCAGGCCGGCCTTCTCGACGAAGTCGTTGTTGACGATCGCGGCGGTCACGTCGGGCAGCGAGGTGGGCGTGAGGTCGGCCTTGATGGCCTTGACCTTCACCTTGGAGGCGTCAGTGTCGACGTCGGCGAGGGTCGAGAAGATCGAGCCCCCGTCCTTGAGCTCGATGAGCCCGGCCGACTGCAGGATCAGCAGGCCGCGGGCCTGGTTGCTGTCGTCGTCGGGCACGACGACGGTGTCGCCGGCCTTGATCTCCTCGACCGAGTCGACCTTCTGCGAGTACAGCCCCAGCGGGTAGATCGCCGTGGCGCCGAGCGGGACGAGGTCCTGGTCGTTGGCGACGTTGTAGTCCGCGAGGTACACGATGTGCTGGAACTGGTTGATGTCGATCTCGCCCTCGGTCAGCGCCGGGTTGGGCTGGGCGTAGTCGGCGAAGTCGACGACCTCGAGGTCGATGCCCTCCTTCTCGGCCTCCTCGGTGAGCGTCTTCCAGTACGGGTCGCTCGCGCCCACCACGCCGAGCTTGACCTTCTCGAGGTCGCTGCCGGCGCTGTCGCCGCCCCGGGTCAGGGCGAAGGCGATCAGGGCGCCGATGACGGCGATCACGACGACCGCCAGCGCGATCGCGGGTCCGCGGCGCTTGGGGGCCTCGATGAGGGGGGAGTTCTGGTCGGACACGGTGGTGGTTCCTTTCGGTGGTGCGACGGCCCCGGTCCTTGTGGGGGGAGCCACGACGACCGTAGGCAGGTCCCAGACGCCCCTTCGACCACGTCTCACCCATCAAGAACGGACGTCCGCGCCGTCGTGGAAGTGCTAGCGCCTACTGTGGGTCCGTGTTCCGGATCCTGTTCTTCGAGCCGCGGATCGCGGGCAACACCGGCAACGCGATCCGGCTGGCCGCCGCCACCGGGAGCCACCTGCACCTGGTCGATCCGCTGTTCGACTTCGAGGACAGCAAGCTGCGCCGCGCCGGCCTGGACTACCACGACCTCGCCGTCGTCACGGTGCACGAGACGCTCGACCAGGCCTACGAGGCCCTGCTCCCGGCGCGGGTGTTCGCGTTCACGACGGCCGCCACCACGGGGTACGCCGACGTCGCCTACGAGCCCGGAGACGTGCTGCTGTTCGGGCCCGAGCCGACCGGCCTGCCCGAGGACGTCCTCGCCGACGACCGCGTGACCGACCGGCTCCGGCTGCCGATGCTGCCGTCGCGCCGGTCGATGAACCTGGCCAACTGCGCCTCCATCGCGGTCTACGAGGCCTGGCGGCAGCACGGGTTCGCCGGCGGGGTGTGACCGCTCGATAGCCTTGGGGCATGAGCGACTCCCCCCGATCCGCCCACGCCTGGGGCCTGGCCACCGTCACGCCCGAAGGCACCGTCCTCGACGTCTGGTACCCGCAGCCCCTGCTGGGTTCCGCGCCGGAGACCACGACCGAGCCGTCCGCCCTCGTGGCCGCCGCTCGTGAGGACGCGATCCGCGGGGTCGAGACCCGCGTGGTGCACACCGAGATCGCCGACCTGGACGCTGCTCCCACCGACGCCTACGACGTCTACCTGCGCCTGCACCTGCTGTCGCACCGTCTCGTGCAGCCGCACGGGCAGAACCTCGACGGAGTCTTCGGACTGCTCACCAACGTCGTGTGGACCACCATCGGCCCGTGCCCGGTGGAGGACTTCGAGGACGTGCGCGCCCGCGCCCGTGCCGCCGGGCTCACCGTCGCGGTCACCAGCGTGGACAAGTTCCCGCGCATGACCGACTACGTCGTCCCCGCCGGCGTCCGCATCGGTGACGCCGACCGCGTGCGCCTCGGCGCACACCTGGCCGAGGGCACCACTGTCATGCACGAGGGCTTCGTGAACTTCAACGCCGGCACGCTCGGGCACGCGATGGTCGAGGGCCGCATCTCGGCCGGCGTCGTCGTGGGGAACGGCTCCGACGTCGGCGGCGGCGCCTCGATCATGGGCACGCTCTCCGGCGGCGGCAAGGAGGTCGTCAGCGTCGGCGAGGGGTGCCTGATCGGCGCCAACGCGGGCATCGGCATCTCCCTGGGCAACGACTGCGTCGTGGCCGCGGGCACCTACGTCACGGCCGGCTCCAAGGTCACCCTGCCCGACGGCTCCGTGGTGAAGGCCGCCGAGCTGTCCGGCTCCGACGGCATCCTCTTCCTGACCAACAGCCAGACCGGCGCCATCGAGGCGCGTCCCCGCGGGGGCCGCACCGGCGTCGAGCTGAACGCCGACCTGCACGCCAACTGATGCGTTGGATCGTCGCCACCGTCGTCGCGACGGTGGCGCTCGTGCTCGTCGTCTTCAAGGTCTTCGAGAGCGGCACCGACGCGAGCGGCTTCTGCGTCGCCACGGTCGGCGACCGCACGGTCGAGGTCGACCTCGAGCAGGCGAAGTGGGCGTCCCTCATGGCCGCCAAGGCCCAGCAGCGGGGGCTGCCTCCGCGGGCCACCACGATCGCCATCGCGACGGCCTACCAGGAGTCGAAGATCCGCAACATCGACTACGGCGACCGCGACTCGGTGGGATTGTTCCAGCAGCGACCCTCGCAGGGCTGGGGCACCGTCGAGCAGATCCTCGACCCGCAGTACTCGATCACGAAGTTCTACGACGCGCTGGAGAAGCTCGACGACTACGAGTCGATGGAGATCACCGATGCGGCGCAGGCCGTGCAGCGCTCGGGCTTCCCCGACGCCTACGCCGACCACGAGGCCGACGCGCGCGTGCTGGCCTCGTCGCTGCGTGGCTTCTCCCCCGCCGCGTTCGCCTGCGCGACCGACCTGAAGGCCGAGTCGAGCACGTCCGCGGACCTCGAGGACTACCTGGACGCGGCGTTCGGCCGCGTGCGCGTGGACACCGACCCGTCGTCGGGCCAGAGCGCGATCGCGCTCACGGGTGAGGACGTGGACGCGCGCGGCTGGGCGCTCGCGCAGTTCCTCGTCGCGAACTCGACCGAGTTCCGCATCAGCGAGGTCACGTTCGACGACATGCGCTGGGAGGCGGGCCAGAGCGAGCCCGGCTGGGAGCCCACCGAGGACGCCAGCCGCACCGAGGTGCGCTTCGTCCGTCGCTGACGCCGGCCTCTCCCGCTCCCCCCTGCCCACTTTTGGAACAGGATCCACGTTCCTGGGCTGGCAGACGGTGGATCCCGTTCCACAAGTGGAGCGGGGGGCCGGGCGACCCGGGGAGCTCGGGCGGCCGCTCAGCCGACGTCGCGACGCAGGGTGACGAGGCGCCCGATGAGGACGAACACCGCGACGTAGACCAGCAGCACGCCGGCGCCGGCGCCTCGCGACAGCAGGTCGGCCGAGGCGTCGCTCGCGAAGAAGCTCGAGCCCATGACGGCGTCGGCCGCCGCGCCGGGCAGGTATTTCGCCACTTCCGACGTGGCATCCCAGGCACCGAGCGCCACGCGCGCGATGGGCTCGATGAACTGCGTGAACGCCAGGATCACGATGATCGCGGCGACCTGGTTGGTCAGCACGCTGCCGACCGCGGTGCCGAGGACGGCCCAGATCGTCATGACGACGACGGACATGCCCAGCAGCACCAGCACGTCGCTCGACCCGAGGTACGCCCCGTCACCGCGCCACGCGAGGATCGGTGCGGCGCCGAGCACCGTCGACAGTGTCCCGATGACGCCGTACACGACGCCGACGACGAGGCCGGCGACCAGCTTGGCCGCCATCAGCACCGAGCGGTTCGGCTGCGCCAGCAGGGACGCGGTGATCGTCTTGTGCCGGAACTCGCCCGTGAACAGCAGGCTGCCGATGATGAGCGGGAAGACGTAGCCGATGGGGCTGGTCAGGGAGTAGATCTGCTTCGCCAGCTCCTCCCCCTCCGCCAGGGGCCCGGCGCCGGTCATGCCGGTATCGCCCGTGTCGACCGTGAACGAGAACGCCATCACGGCGCCGATGAACACGAGGTACGCCACCAGCACGAGAGCCAGCAGCCACCACAGACGGGTCGTGAACAGCTTGCGCACTTCAGCGCGGATCGCCGTGCTCATGCGGCCACACCCCCTCGCGACGCCGGGGCGTCGGGACTGGAGGTCAGGCGCAGGAAGACGTCCTCGAGGCCGACGCCCACGTCGGCCAGCTGGTGCACCTCGATGCCCGCGCCGAACGCGGCGGCGCCGACCTCGGCCGCGGGAACGTCGATGATGTCGACGCCGCCGGCGACCGGCTCGCTGCGCCAGCTCCGCTCGGCGGCGAGAGCCTCGATGCGGTCGGGCGCGGGTCCGGCGAGGCGCACGCGGGACTCCACCAGGGCGTGCAGACCCTGCAGCCGCGAGGAGTGCACGAGGCGTCCGCCGGCGATGATGACGACGTCGTCGACGGTGTGCTGCACCTCGCTGAGCACGTGGCTCGACACCAGCACGGTGCGGCCCTCCGCGGCGAAGGCGCGCAGCAGGTGACGCAGCCAGACGATGCCCTGCGGGTCGAGGCCGTTGGCCGGCTCGTCGAGGAGGATCACCTCGGGATCGCCGAGCAGCGCGTAGGCCAGGCCGAGGCGCTGCCGCATGCCCATCGAGTAGCCGCCGACCCGGCGCTTGGCCGCGTCGGTCATGCCGACCAGCTCGAGGAGCTCGTGACAGCGCGCGTCGCTGGCACCCACCTGGGGCGCGTAGACGCGCAGGTGGTCCAGGCCCGTGCGGCCGGGGTGGAAGCTCGAGGCCTCCAGCGCGGCGCCGACGATGGATCCGGGCTGGTGGATCTCCTCGTAGCGCTTCCCGCCGATGAGGGCGTGGCCGCCGGTGGGCTTCACGAGGCCCAGGAGCATGCGCAGGGTGGTGGTCTTGCCGGCGCCGTTCGGGCCGAGGAATCCGGTCACCGCACCGGGACGGACGGTGAAGCTCAGGTCATCGACGGCCTTGACGGAACCGAACTGCTTGGTCAGGTGATCGACGACGATGTCGGTCTCGGTTCGCATGTCTCGACCCTAACGTCAGGTTCAGGTTGGTCCGCGAGCGGTGCAAGCCCACCTCCCGAGTGGCGCAGAAAAGCCCGCCACTCGCTGAGTGGCGGGCTCTTCTGCGCCGCTCGCCGTGCCGGGGGGACGACGCAGGGCGGCGGCGACGGCTCAGCCGCTGCCGCTGCTCTTGCGCGCCTGGCGAGACAGCGAGTCGATGGTGACGGCCAGCAGCAGCACGGCGCCGGTGACCATGTAGCGCACGTAGGCGTCGACGCCGACGAGGTTCAGGCCGCTCGTGATCGACTGCAGCACGAGCATCCCGAACAGCGCCGAGTAGACCGAGCCGCGGCCGCCGAAGAGGCTGGTGCCGCCGATCACCGCGGCGGCGATCGCCATCAGGTTGGTGTCGGTGCCGCCGCTGGTCTGGCTCACGGCCTGCAGACGTCCGGCCGCCAGCACGCCACCGAACGCGGCGAACATCGAGCACAGCGCGAAGACCGAGATGTACACGCGGTCGACGCCGATGCCGGCGCGACGCGAGGCCTCCTCGTTGCCACCGACGGAGAACACGTGCCGGCCCCACGTGGTGCGGCGCAGCAGGAAGTCCATCCCGATGATGACGCCGACCCACAGCAGCGGCATCGCGCCGATGCCGCGGTCGATGTTGAGGTACCAGGCGACGCCGGCGACGGCCGCCGTGATCAGGACGGCCTTCACGACCACCGACTGCAGGCCCGGGGTCGAGAGGTTCGCCGCGGTACGGCGGCGGATCGTCCGCACCCGCGCGAGCAGGTACGCCAGGCCCACGACGCCCGCCAGGACGTACGAGAGCCACGGCGGAAGGAACGTGAAGTTGGCGAATTCGATCAGCGCCGAGTCGCCGGGCAGGTTCACCGTGCCGTTCGAGCCGAGCACCTGGAGCTGGGCTCCCAGGAAGGCCAGCAGGCCCGCCAGCGTGATGACGAAGCTCGGCACGCCGAAGCGGGTGTAGAGCACTCCGTAGAAGACACCGATCAGCAGGCCCGCACACAGCGCGGCCAGGATCGACCCGAGCAGCGGCCAGCCCTGGTAGACCAGCAGCACCGCGAGGATCGATCCCGAGAGACCCGACACCGATCCGACCGACAGGTCGATCTCGCCGAGCAGCAGCACCAGCACGATGCCGACGGAGATCATGCCGATCGTGGCGGAGTCCAGGCTCAGCTCGACGAGGTTGCGCGACGACAGGAACCGCGGGTTCATCGCGTAGAAGACGATCCAGATGACGACCAGCCCGACGATCACGGGGATCATCCCGAGGTCGCCCGATCGCAGGCGCCGGCTCACGTTGCCGAGCAGGGCCTTCGGTGACGTGTCCTGGACGAGGCGCTCGTCGGCGCGGTCCGCGAAACTCATTTTTGCTCCTCGGGCAGGTCGACCTGCGGGATCGGGGACACGTCGGCTCCCTCGGCGCGGGCGCGGCGGGCGGCCACGACGTTGTCCGAGGCGCCGGTGATCGCCGCGACCAGCTGGTCGGTGGTGACCTCGTCGATGGTGAACTCGGCCGCGTTGCGGCCCAGTCGCAGGACGTAGATCCGGTCGGCCACGGCCTGCACGTCGGCCATGTTGTGCGAGATCACGACGACGCCCAGTCCGGACTCGCGCAGCCGCTCGATGAGGTTGAGCACCTCGGCGGTCTGGGCGACGCCGAGGGCGGCGGTCGGCTCGTCGAGCATGACGATCTTCGGCTCGCCCACGAGGCTGCGGGCGATGGCCACGGTCTGGCGCTGACCGCCGGACAGGGCGGCGATGGGGATGCGCACCGACGGGATCTTGGCGGAGAGCTGACGCAGCAGCTCCCAGCTGCGCGACTCCATCGTCTCCTCGTCGAGGACACCGGCCGAGGTCGCCTCCTGGCCGAGGAACAGGTTGGCCACCACGTCGAGGTTGTCGGCCAGGGCCAGGTCCTGGAACACCGTGGCGATGCCGAGGGCCTGGGCCGACTTCGGACCGTGGATCTGGACCTCACGGCCCTCCACCTCGATCGCGCCGGAGTCGGCGGAGTAGACGCCGGAGATGATCTTGACGAGCGTGGACTTGCCGGCGCCGTTGTCTCCGACGAGCGCCACCACCTCGCCGGGTCGCACGTCTAAGTCGACATCGGTGAGAGCCTGGACGGCACCGAACCGCTTGCCGACGCCGCGCAGGGAAAGCACGGGTGTGGTCATGGGAATTCCTGGGGTCGAACGAGTGAGGGAGAGGAAGCACGGTGGGGCCGGCCGGGCCGGCCCCACCGTGGCTCACTCAGGACAGACCGGCCTTCGTGCACGCGTCGGCGTACTCGGCGGTGCAGATCTGGTCGACGGTGTAGAACTCGTCCTTGACGACCGTGTCGCCCACGTTGTCCTGCTTGACCGAGATCGGGTCCAGGATGAACGACGGCACGCCCTGGAAGTCCTCGGTGCCGCTGATGTCCTCGCCGTTGACGAGGTCGACGGCCAGCTCGGCGGCCTGCTCGGCCTCGGCCTTGATCGGCTTGTAGACGGTCATGAACTGCTGACCGGCGACGATGCGCTGGATCGCGGCGAGCTCGGCGTCCTGCCCGGTGATCGGCGGGACCTCGCTGGCACCGGCGGACGTGAACGCGGCGAACACGCCACCGGCCTGGCCGTCGTTGGCGGCGTAGACGCCGGCCAGGTCGCCCGGGTCGACCTTGTTGAACTGCGAGCTGGTGAACTTCTGCGCGTTGTCCGGGCTCCAGTCGGGGTTGTCGTACTCGGCCACGATGTTCAGGCCGCTGGCGTCGAGCACCGAGTGCGCGCCCTTCTTGAACTGCGCGGCGTTCGGGTCGGTCGGCGAGCCGTTCAGCATGAGGATGTCGCCCTTGTCGCCGGTGGCCTCCACGAGGGCCTCGCCCTGCATCTGGCCGACACGCTCGTTGTCGAAGGAGATGTAGTAGTCGGCACCCTCGATGAAGCGGTCGTACGCGACGACCGGCACGTCGGAGCCCTGGGCGGACTTGACGATCGTGGTCGCGGCCTTGCCGTCGACCGGGTCGAGCACGAGCACGGAAGCGCCGTTGGTGATCGCCGACTGGGCCTGCTGCTGCTGCTTGGACGCGTCCTGGTCGGCGTTGAGGTAGTCGACCTTGCAGTCGTCGCACAGCTCCTTGACCTTGGCCTCGAAGAGCGGCTTGTCGAAGCTCTCGTAGCGGGTGGTCTTGGTCTCGGGGAGCAGGAGCGCGATGGTCTTGCCCTCGTCCGAGCCGCTGCCGCCGTCGTCGTTGGAGCCGCAGGCGGCGAGGCCGCCGAGGCCGATCGTCAGGGTCGCCGTCACCACGGCGACACGGGAGATGGTGTTCACAGTTCCTCCAAGAAATGTCGACCCCACGTCGGCGTGGAGCATGACCAGTGAACTACGTCACAACTTTGACGTCAAGAGATGAACGCAAATCAGGTCGGTACACCGTAAGCCATGACGTTGCCTTCAGGTCTTGACGACAACTGCGACGTCAGTCACAGTGGACGCCATGTCCACCAGCCCCGGCTCGACCGCCGCCCTGCGCGCCTCCAACCAGAGTCGCGTCGTGCAGGCGGTACGCGAGGCCGGCGGGCTCAGCCAGGCCCAGATCGCCCGCCGGACGCAACTGGCTCCGGCCACCGTCTCGGGCATCATCCGCGAGCTCGTGGCCGCGGGCTTCCTGCAGTCCGAAGGCGGTGCCGGCCGCCGCGGCGCGACCGTCACGGTCTCGCGCGGGGCCGGAGTGGTGGCAGGCGTCGACTTCGGCCACGCGCACCTGCAGGTCGCGCTGGCCGATCTCGGGGGCGAGATCAGCGACTCGCGGCTGGCCGCCCTCGCGCCGGACGCCCCCAGCGACGGCTCGCTCGCCCTGGCCCGCACCATGATCGACGACCTGCTCGGGTCGGCCGGCCTCGGCCACGACAGCCTCCGCGCGGTGGGCATGGCGATCCCCGCCCCCATCGGCCGCGACGGGATCATCGACTCCGGCTCGATCCTCCCCGGCTGGGTGGGCGTGGAGGCCCGCGCCGCGGCCGAAAAGGTCTTCGAGCGCACCACCGTGGTCGACAACGACGCCAACCTCAGTGCTCTGGCCGAGTGGAGGCTCGGCGCCGGGCGCGGCCACCAGGACCTCGTCTACATCAAGATCGCGTCGGGTGTCGGCTGCGGACTCGTGCTCGACGGACGGATCCACCACGGCGGCCTCGGCACCGCCGGCGAGCTCGGTCACCTGACGATCGACGAGTCCGGTCCCCTGTGCCGGTGCGGCAGCCGCGGCTGCCTCGAGGCCTACGTCGGCGGAGCGGCCCTCATCGCCCAGTACGCCCCCACCGGCGGCGAGCTGGACGTCCCCGGCTTCGTCGAGCGGGCCCTGCGCGGCGACCAGGGTGCCCGCCGCCTGATCGAGGACGCGGGCCGCCACCTCGGCGAGGCCGTCGCCGCGGTCGCGAACCTGCTCGGTCCCGAGGTCGTCGTGATCGGAGGCGACCTGGCCGCCGCGGGCGACCTGCTGCTGGACGAGGTCCGGGCCTCGATGCGTCGCCACGCCCTGACCCCGGTCGCCCGCGAGGTGCGGGTCACCGGCTCGGAGCTGACCGGGCGCCCCTCGTGCGTGGGCAGCGTGCTGATGGCCCTCGAGGCCGTCGAGCTGCCGGGCTGATCAGGCCAGCCGGGCCGCCGCCGCGGCGATGCGTTCGTCGGTGGCCGTGAAGGCGAACCGCACGTGGTGCGAGCCCGTGGCCCCGTAGAAGTCGCCCGGTGCGACGAGGATGCCCCGCTCGGCGAGCCAGTCCACCGTCTCGCGGCAGGGCTCTCCACGGGTGGCCCACAGGTAGAGCGACCCCTGCGAGTGGTCGATGCGGAAGCCCGCGCCCTCGAGCGCGGCCCGCAGGGTGGAGCGGCGCGCCAGGTACCGCGCGCGCTGCTCGTCGACGTGGGCGTCGTCGCCCAGCGCGGCCTGCATCGCGGCGGCCACGGGCGTGGGCAGCATGAAGCCCAGGTGCTTGCGCACGGCCAGCAGCTCGGCCACCACCGACCGGTCGCCCACGACGAACGCGTCGCGGTAGCCGGCCATGTTGGACCGCTTCGACAGGGAGTGCAGCGCGATGATGCCGTCGAGCGACCCGCCGTTGACCTCGGGGTCGAGCACCGAGACGGGCTCGCCCTCCCAGACGAACTCCAGGTAGCACTCGTCGCTCACGAGCAAGGCCCCGGACTCGCGGCAGAAGTCCACCCACGCCTTGAGGTGCTCGCGTCCCACGACGCGGCCGTGCGGGTTCGCGGGGAAGTTGATGAAGACCAGCTTCGGCCGCTGGGGCCCGAACGCGACGCGCGAGTCCGTGGGGATCGCGGTGGCGCCCGCGTAGGCGGCGCTCACGGCGTAGGTCGGGTAGGCCGTCTCCGGGAGTCCGACGACGTCACCGGGCCCGACGCCCAGCTGCACGCACAGGTTCGCGATCAGCTCCTTGCTGCCGATCGTGGCCAGCACGTGCTCGGTGCCCACCCCCGTGATCGCGAAGCGGCGCTCCAGCCAGTCGACGACCGCGCGGCGCAGCGACTCGGGGCCCAGGACCGTGGGGTAGCCCGGCGAGTCGGCGGCGGCGACCAGGGCCTGGCGCGCGACCTCGGGCGTCGGGTCGACCGGGGTGCCGATCGAGAGGTCGACGAGACCGTCGGGGTGCTCGGCCGCGCGGGCCTTGGCGGCGGCGATCGTGTCCCACGGGAAGTCGGGGAACCGGTCCGACACCCGGACGCCTGACAACGTCACTCCTGGTTCTGCGGGGGCAGCGCCTTGATGAGCGGGTGGTCGTCGTCGATCACGCCCATCTTCGCCGCGCCGCCGGGCGAGCCGAGGTCGTCGAAGAAGTGCACGTTCGCGTCGTAGTAGTCCTTCCACTCGTCCGGGGTGTCGTCCTCGTAGAAGATGGCCTCGACGGGGCAGACCGGCTCGCAGGCGCCGCAGTCCACGCACTCGTCGGGCTGGATGTAGAGCATGCGGTTGCCCTCGTAGATGCAGTCGACCGGACACTCGTCCACACAGGCACGGTCCTTGATGTCGACACACGGCTGGGCGATCACATACGTCACGGGCTTGCTCCTTCGGTTCGGCTCCAGTATCGCGTGCCCGACCCAAGTGGCGCTGGGCGGGTTCGCCTCATGAGATCGTGGCGTCGTGGATCTGGTCGGGCGCCGCGTCTCCGTGCGGCATCGTGCAGCCGACGGGGTGCGCGACGTGGTCGGCCGCGTGATCAGCGCGGAGGCCGACGGGCTGCGCATCGAGCGGCGCGACGGCGACCTCGCGTTCGTCCCCACGGGCACCGTCCTGGCGATGCGGGTGGTCCCCGATCGTCCCGTGCGCACGCGCCGTGCCAACACCGTCACCCCCGAGGACCTGACCCGGATCACGTCGCGCGGCTGGCCCGCCGTCGAGTCCGCATCGCTGGGCGAGTGGGAGCTGCGCGCGTCGGGAGGTTTCACCGGCCGGGCGAACTCCGCGGCCGTGCACGGCGACCCCGGCGTGGACGATCCCTTCGCGGCGGTCGTCGACTTCTACGCGACGCGCGGGCTGCGGCCGCTGGTTCAGGTCGTCGAGGACTCGCCCTGGCACCGGCGCTTCGTGGACGCGGGCTGGACGGGCGTGGCCGACCAGCCGCCGGGCGCGATCGTGCAGGTGGCCGACCTCCGTTCGGCACCGGAGACCGACCCGGAGGCGGTCGTCAGCGATCACGCCAGCGACGCGTGGCTCGGGCTCTACGGACGCGTCCGCGACCCCGCCGCCGCGCGCGCCGTGATGGAGGGTCCCGCGACGGTGGGCTTCGTGTCGATCGGCGAGGTGGCGATCGGGCGCGTGGTGGTGACCGGCGAGTGGGCCGGCCTGGCCGCGGTGGAGGTCGACCCCGCCCACCGGCGCCGCGGGCTGGCCCGGCGCATCGTCGAGACCTCGCTGGCCTGGGCCGTCGCCCACGGCGCCGACAAGGCCTACCTGCAGACGATGCGCGACAACGCGCCCGCCCTCGCGCTCTACGAGCCCTACGGCTTCACGACGCACCACGCGTACCGCTACCTCACGCCCGGTTGAGCCGGTGGTTTCGATGTGCCGGCTCGTTCCTCGCCGTGCTACTCAACCACCGGTGATCGAGTGCCGGCGAGCTTGCGAGACGGTGTATCGAGATCACCGTCTCCGCGAGGTCAGTCGGCCTTGGGCTTCTTGCCGCAGATGACGCGGTCGGCCGCCTGGTAGTAGGCGGTGTCCTTCTCGGTCCTGACGCGCTTCCCGCCCTGGTAGAAGTCGCGGTGGATGTCGATGTCGAAGCCGGTGACCGGGGACTGGCTGACGCACGCGTCGGTGTCGTCGTACTGGGTGCCGGGCTCGCGGAAGTTGTAGCGCTCGCTCGAGCGCGACTTCACCGTGTAGACCTTCGTGCCGTACATCTCCACGTTCATCCTGCCGACCGTGCCCGGGGAGCTCCGGTCGACCCAGGCGCGGATCACGACGCCGGTCTTGTAGGGGTTCCGGAACCGCAGGTCGAGGCTGCCGTAGTAGATCGTGGCCTCGCGGCCCACCGGGTAGCGGTCGATGTAGAAGGCGTGGGGGTGGTGCTCGACGTCGTCGAGACCCGAGAAGAACGCCGCGTTGTACGCCGTGGTGGCGACCTGGGAGACGCCACCGCCCAGCTCCTCGCGGAACACTCCCCCGTTGATGACGAAGCCCGCGACGAACCCGTTGGCCGCCGTCCGCTCGCCGACGATGTCGTTGAAGCTGAAGGTCTCACCCGGCTCGAGGATGACGCCGTCGATGCGGCGGGCGGCCTCGGCCTGGTTGGTGTTGCGGTAGTCGGCGTGCGGGTACTCGGTGGTGAAGCTGCCGATCTTCTCCTTGATGCCGAGGGCCTCGGCGTCCTTCGTGGTGAACTCGGGCTGCACCGCACTGGCCTCGACCGTGATCGAGCGAGCGGCGCCGGTCTTGGTCAGCACCGGGACCAGCTGCTTCGCCATGGTGTCGGGATCCAGGCCGACACCGGCCTTGCTGGGCACGACCACGGCCTTGCCGCCCTCGAACCGGAACGAGGCGTCGACCGCGCGCTTGCCGACTCCCGTCGTCGAGCTGGTGAGCGGCTTCGCCAGGTCCTTGGCGTCGACGACCGGGACCATCTTCCCGTCGCTGACCACCACGGACAGCGCGGGCGCGTAGGCGGTGACGGGCAGGTCGACCGTGGCGTCGCCCACCTTCAGCGCCACGGGACCGGCGACGGCCGGCGCGGCGATGTCGCGCAGCGCCTGGCGCAGTCCGGCCACGTCGACGGCCGGGGCGACGGACTCGACGGGGACCTCGACGGGCTCGTCGGTGACCAGCCACGACTCCTGGATCACCTCGGCGAACTCGTCCTGCGGGACCTCGTTGCCGGCCTTCGGGCGACGTGCCTTCGGCTTCGCGTCGGGGAAGGTGATCTGGGCCTCCACCACCGGCTGGTCGACCGTCTCTGCGATCGACGCGACGGCCGCGGAGAGCTTCGCCGAGTCCACGTCGAGCACGGGATCGTGGTCGGACCCACCCGCGACGAGGGCGATCATGTCGCGCGGGTCCCATGACCGACCCCCTGCGGCCTTCACGCTGGCGGGGACGTCCACCGCGAGACCGGCCTGCGTGGGCTGGATCTCGATCTCGCGGTCCTCGAAGGTGGCGACGACGGGCTCCTCGACGCGATCGGACAGCCCCTTCGTCAGGGCGTCCTCGGCGGCGTCGGGACTCATGCCGCCGACGTCCACGCCGGCGATCGAGGTGTCGGCGGGCAGGCGCTGCCCGGTCATCACGTAGCCGGCGACGTAGGCGATCGCGAGCGCGGCCACCACGGCGCCGAGGGCGATCAGCCCGCGACGGCGACTCATGCGCCCCCTCGGTAGACGGTCTTCTCGGAGTCGGCCTGACGGATGATCGTGCCGTAGTGCGAGCGGTAGTACAGCAGCGGATCGTCGGTCTCGTCCTGGTACTGCGCCCACGTGACGCGACCGATGAGGATCAGGTGGTCGCCGCCGTCGTGCTCGGCCTCGGTCTCGCACTCGAGCCAGGCCAGGGCATCGTCGAGCAGCGGAAGGCCACCCGGGCTGGGGTGGTGCTCGACGCCGGCGAACTGGGTGTCGAGGGGGCGCCCGCGGTGGGCGAACCAGGCCGACGCCTCACGACCGTGCTCGGACAGGATCGAGACGCCCCACCGGCGCGACTCGCGGACGGCGTCGTGAAAGCGACTGCCCTTGTTCGAGCACACCAGGACGAGCGGCGGGATGAGGGACACGGACGTGAACGCGCTCGCGGTCATGGCGTGATCGATGCCGTCGTGCTGGGTGGACACGACGGTCACGCCACTGGCGAATCGCGACAGTGCACCCCGGAAAGCAGCTTGGTCGACGGA
This sequence comes from Aeromicrobium sp. UBA7512, assembly GCF_002476985.1. Taxonomy (NCBI): domain Bacteria; kingdom Bacillati; phylum Actinomycetota; class Actinomycetes; order Propionibacteriales; family Nocardioidaceae; genus Aeromicrobium; species Aeromicrobium sp. UBA7512. The sequence goes on along the minus strand of NZ_DLNK01000005.1, from coordinate 239,228 downwards.
CTTCTCCACCCGACAAGCCTACGGGCTCCGGCCCAAGCGGCAGATTCGCCCGCAGTTCAGTCAAGACCGGCGAACAGATCCTCCTCGAACCCCGACGCGCCGGCCGGGCCCCGGCGACCCTTGGCGAGCCGGTAGTACTCGGTGCCCCACGCGATCGCCGCGAGGTCGATGCCCATCGCGAAGAAGACTCCGTCGGGGGTGATCTGCGTGGCGTGCGCCCGCATCGCGTCGAGCTTGGCGGTGACGTGCTCAGGCGTGGATGAGACCGCCGTGCTGAGGTCCTCGTCCTCGATGAACATCGGCGGAAGGTTCTCCGGGTCGATCTCGAACGGCGGCGGCTGGCCGGCCTCGGCCATCATCCTGGCGCCCTCGCGCATCCGGGAGGCGGACTCGGCGGTCCAATAGATCTTGGGCACGTCCCACGCCGGACCGAGGTCGCGCCGGTGGGACTCCACGGCGGCCAGCGCCGCCGCGTAGTGGGCCACCCGGTGGGCCTGGATGTGGTCGGGGTGACCGTAGTTGCCGAACTCGTCGTAGGTGACCAGCACCTGCGGGCGCAGCTCGCGGATCACCGCGACGAGGTGGTTCGCGGCCTCGAGGAGGTCGGCGCGCCAGAACGAGCGCGGGTCGACGTCCTCCATCGCGGCCGCGTTGCCGTTCTCGTCCCAGACCATGCCGGAGTCGCGGAAGGCGCCGTCGCCGCCGAGCCGGCGGAAGTCGGTGACGCCCAGGTGGGCCATCGCGTCGCTCAGCTCGATGAGCCGCTGCGGGCCGAGCCGGTCCTCCCGCTCGGCGGCGAGGTGCTCGAGGTCGGGGACGAGGACCTCACCGTGCTCGCCCAGGGTGCAGCTGACGAGGGTGACGTGGGCTCCCTCGGCGACGTACTTGGCCATCGTGAGGCCGGACTGGATGGACTCGTCGTCGGGGTGGGCGTGCACGAGGAGGAGTCGGCGATCGGACATGCCCCCCAATGTAGGGGCCGACGCCGCCAGGCCGCCCTGACAGGATGGGAGGCATGACGGAGTCCTACCCCCGACTGGCCGCACGCACGCTGCGCTTCACCCTCGGCATCCCCCGCAACCTCACGGTCTCCCCCGACGGCGCCACGGTCCGCTTCATCCGTACGCCCGACGGCGTCACGCGCTCGGGTGCGCTGTGGGAGTACGACGTCGCCACCGGCGAGGAGTCGCTGCTGGCCGACCCGGTCGAGGTGCTCGGCGGCGCCGACGAGGACCTCTCCCCCGAGGAGCGCGCCCGCCGCGAGCGCAGCCGCGAGGGTGCCGGCGGCCTCGTCTCCTACGACGTCGACGGCACGGGCCGCTGGGCCTGCTTCCCCCTGTCCGGGCGCCTCTTCGCGATCCACCTCGGCGCGGGAGCGGTGCGCGAGCTCCCGGCCGCCGGCCCCGTCATCGACCCCCGCCTCGATCCGACGGGCCGCCACGTCGCCTACGCCAACGCCGCGGGCGAGCTGCGCGTCGTGGGCGTGGCCGGGACCGACGACCGCGCCCTGGTCACGCCCGACTCCCCCACGCAGGCCTGGGGTCGCGCCGAGTTCATCGCGGCGGAGGAGATGGATCGCTTCCGCGGCTTCTGGTGGGCGCCCGACGGCCGCTCGCTGCTCGTGGAGCGGTACGACGACGCCGACGTCCAGGTGTGGCACATCGCCGACCCCGCCAACCCCGACCAGCCCGCCGTGGAGCAGCGCTACCCCGCCGCCGGCACGACCAACAGCACGGTCAGCCTCTGGCACGTGAGCCTCGACGGCACGGCGCCCACCGAGATCGCGTGGGACCACGAGGCGCACGAGTACCTCGCGCGGGTCGACTGGACGCCCGGCCACGATCCCGTCCTGCAGGTGCTCAGCCGTGACCAGCGCAGCAGCCTCGTCCTCGAGGCCGATCCCGCCACCGGCGCCACGCGCACCCTGCGCGAGCTGACCGACGACGCCTGGGTCGAGCTCTCCTCGGCCCCGCGCCGCGACGTGCAGGGCCACCTCGTCACGCTCGAGGACGTCGCCGGCCGCCACCGCGTGTGCCTCGACGGCTCCCCCGTCAGCGGCGACGAGTGGCAGGTGCGCTCCATCGTCACGGTCGACGACGCGGGCGTGCTCACCACCGCGTCGGCCGAGCCCACCGAGGTCCAGCTCGTGCGCTTCGGGGCCGACGGCTCAACCGAGGTGCTCACCGAGGGCGCGGCCGTGCACGGCGCGGTGGCCGACGGCGGCACCGCGGTCGTGGTGCGTCACGGCCTCGACTCCACCGCCGCCACGATCACCGTCCACTCCGGCGACGCGACGGGCTCGATCCGGGTCCTCGCCGAGCCCGCGCCCTTCACGCCCGAGGTCGAGATCGTCCACCTGGGCGAGCGTGACCTGCGGGCCGCGGTCCTCTTCCCCCGCGACCACGTGCGCGGGTCGCGGCGCCTCCCGCTGCTGATGGATCCGTACGGCGGCCCGCGCGCCCAGCGCGTGCTGGCCTCGGGACGGATGTTCCTCGAGGCGCAGTGGATGGCCGACCAGGGCTTCTGCGTGGTCGTGGCCGACGGGCGCGGCACGCCGGGACGCGGGTCCGCGTGGGAGCGCGAGATCCGCGACCGCTTCGCCGAGGTCACGCTGCAGGACCAGGTCGACGCCGTCGCCGCGGTCGCCGAGCGGTTCCCCGACGACATCGATCCCGGGCGCGTCGGCATCACGGGGTGGTCCTACGGCGGCTACCTGGCGGCGCTGGCCGTGATGGCCCGTCCTGACGTCTTCCACGCGGCAGTCGCCGGCGCTCCCGTCACCGAGTGGCGGCTGTACGACACCTGTTACACCGAGCGCTACCTCGGACACCCGGACGAGCAGCCCGACGTCTACGACGCCAACTCGCTGCTGCCGCTCGCGCCGCGGCTGGAGCGTCCGCTCATGCTCATCCACGGGCTGGCCGACGACAACGTGGTCGCGGCGCACACGCTTCGGCTGTCGTCAGCCCTGCTGGCGGCGGGACGCCCCCACACGGTCCTGCCGTTGTCGGGGGTCACCCACATGACGCCTCAGGAAGAGGTCGCGGAGAACCTCAAGCTCATACAGATGGAGTTCCTGCGGCAGCAGCTGGCTTGACCAGCCGCAGGCGACGGCCACCCTGGCCCGCGACCGGGCGGTTGATCGGCACCACGTCGCCGTGACCGCCGGGGACCTCGACGAGCGAGGCCATCGCCTTGCCGAACTCCTCGATCGCTTGGTCGGCCGCGTCGAGGCGGCCGGCCTGCAGGTGGAACGACTGCCACATCTCGGGGTACTCCCGCGCGATGACGCGAGGACTGTCGGACTTCAGCGTCACCTTCTGCAGGAACGCCTCGGAGTCGGTGCGCAGCGGGTCGAGGCCGCTGTAGTGGATGACGATGGGCGGGAGACCGTCGAAGTCGCCGTGCAGCGGCGAGACGCCGGGATCGAGCGGATCGGCGCCGCCCAGGTACGTGCGGGCCCACCGGGTGGCCAGCGCCGGGGTGAACCACGGGTCGGAGGCCGAGGGGCGCGAGCGCTCGATGTCGGCATGCATGTCGAGCCAGGGGCTGATCATGCCGATCGCCGCGGGCATCGGCAGGCCGAGGTCGCGGATCTCGAGCGCCATGGCCAGGGCCAGGCCGGCTCCGGCGTCGTCGCCCGCGAGGACGACCGTGCTCGGGTCGACGCCGTAGGACGGGAGCGCCCGGTAGAGCGCGATGAGCATGTCCAGCGCGGCCGGGTAGGGGCTCTCGGGAGCCAGCGGGTACTCCGGCAGCAGCACGTCCATGCCGGCGTGCATCGCCACATGGGCGGCGAAGGCACGGTAGGCGCGCGAGCTGCCGACGACGTGACCGCCGCCGTGCAGGTAGATCATGGTGGCGCGGCCGGTGGCCGGGCCGGTGCCCTCGACGGTGACGAACTGCACGGGCAGTCCGGCGATCACGTCGAAGTCGTAGATCGCGCCCTCGGGGGCGCGGGCAGCAGAGGCGATCGAGTCGGCCATGGTGCGCTTGGCACCAAGGCTGACGCGGGTCGAGTGCATCACGGGTCGCGCCAGCAGGAGGCGGGTACGGACGAGCGGCTTCGGAACGCTCATGTCTTCTCCTTCGCGAAGGTCGGGGCAGCATCCGACCTAAGTAAGTAGGTATTGACTTCAAGCAAGTGACGCCAGATTAGGGGGGCTATGACGCGAGTTGCAATCGAAACCTGAGAATTTGTGATTCCGGCGACATTTCTTCGTCAATCCAGTCACATTGGACACATGTCCCCCACCAGTTTCACTTCTCAACACCCGTGGCGAGTGCGTGTCCTACGGTTCAGCCGTGACCGTTGAACGTGGGCCGAAGCGGCGGATGAGCGCCGAACGACGCCGTGCCCAGATCATCGACTCGGCGCGTCACGTGTTCGCCCAGAAGGGCTTCGCCGCCACCCGCACGCGCGAGATCGCGGCGGAGGCCGGCGTCAACGAGGCGATGCTCTACCGCCACTTCCCGTCCAAGGAGGAGCTCTTCGAGGCTTCCGTCCTGGAGTCCATCGACGCGGCGATGGTGCGCGCCACGGAGAACGCCCGGGGCATCAGCCGCGACCTCGCCGGCTCGGCCACCGACATCGAGGACGGCATCCGGAAGTTCTTCACCGACCTGCTCGACCTCGCTGTCGACCTCGGTCCGCTCATCGGCGCCACCGGCTTCGGTCCCGAGTCGCCCGTCCGCACGAAGCTGATCGAGCGCCTCGACGCACTCTTCGAGGTGGCGACGGCGATCACCGTCAGCGGTATCCCCGATCTCATGCGCGACGACGTCGACGTCAGGCTGGGCATGGAGAAGGTCTTCGGCGCCCTGTGGTTCACCGCGGAGATGGCCCGGTGGACCGAGCGCCCGTTCGACCGCGAGAGCGTGCTCGACCAGATGATGGTGACGATCTTCAACGGCATCATCCAGCTGCCGGAAGAGGAGACCTCGGTCCCCACCTGAGCGCGAAGCACCCGGCGAACCGCTCGGCCAGCGCGGGGTCGCCGGACGCCACCTGCGGCCACTCGCCGCGCAGCAGGTCGCGCCCGGCCACCAGGACGACGTCCGGGTCCCCCTCCGGAGCGCTCCCGGCCACCGGCGGCGCCGGGGGTGCCACCTGGTGGATCACCAGCTCACCGGAGCCCACCCGCACCCGCAGCACGACCGCCTCGACACGCAGTTCGAAGTCGACCGGCGGCGCCGCCGCGGCCTCGGGCCGGAACGCCGCCCGGAGCGCCACCGTGAGGCCGTCCGCCGTCGTCAGGTCCTCGGCGCCGGGCTCCCCCAGCCGCTCGACGCCCCACCGGCTCAGGGCGAGCACGATCGGCTCGAGGCTCCGACCGGCCTCCGTCAACTGGTAGACGAGTCCGCAGTTCCGCAGCGGCACCCGCTGGACGACGCCACCATCCTGCAGGTCCTTGAGCCGCGCCGAGAGGATGTTGGTCGGTATGCGGGGCAGCCCCTGCTTGAGGTCGGTGTAGCGCCGCGCGCCGACCAGCAGGTCACGCACGATGAGCAGCGCCCACCGCTCGCCGATCACCTCGACCGCGGCGGTGACCCCGTCGTACTGGTCGTAGCTCCGGGCCACCACCGCGTCAGGCCTGCTGCCCCTGCTCGGGGAGGTAGGCCTCGGGGCCCTGCTCGGCCGCCACCGGATCCATGTAGAGGAAGCTCAGGCTGTTCCCGTCGGGGTCGTCCAGGTCGCGGCTGTACATGAAGCCGTAGTCCTGCGCCTCGCGCGGCTCGGCGCCTCCCGCGGCGAGACCGGCCTCCACGACGCGGTCCACCACCTCACGGGACGTGCGGCTGAAGGCGGTCGACACCAACGCCGTGGTGGCCGGGTCGGCCACCTGCTTGTCGGTGAAGGTCGAGAAGAACTCGCGGGTGAGCACCATGAAGTAGATGTGCTCGTCCCAGACGACGCACGCGGCGTTGTCGTCGGTGAACTCCGGCTTGAGGCTCGCGCCGAGCGCCGTGTAGAACGCCTTCGCGCGATCGAGGTCGGAGGTGGGCAGGTTCACGAAGATGTCGGTCATGATCGAACTCCAGTCGATGACGAGCGGCCCAGCGCCGTCTGCGGAGTGCCGTGATCCCACACTTGCAAAAAACAAGCAACTCGTCAACGGTGCGGGGATCGCTTGATCCGTCGGGGCGCCGCAGGCAGGGGCGCGGGAGCGGCGGAGGGTGGATCCGGCGCCACGACGACCCATCCCCCGGCCTGCTCGGCACGGTCGGCCAGGGCCGGCACCGAGTCGTCGACCTCGACCAGCCAGGCGGCGTCCTCGAAGTCGTCCTCGCCGGCAAACTCGTCGCGGTGCAGCCGGCAGGTGATGCCCTCGGCCCCGAGCGCCGCGGCGAACGCCTCCGCGTCGTCGCGTTCGTCGAAGTGCACGTCAGCCATGGTGCGACGGTAGCGTCCGGGCCTCCGTCCGCGGCAGGATCCACCGGGTGAGCGCGAGGCCCCACAGCGCGGCCATCACGAACATCACCAGTCCGTAGACGGCCGCCGGCACCGAGAGCTCCACGCTGTCGAGCACCTCGACCGCCACGTAGATCGCGAGCGTGGCGTTGTGCACGCCGATCTCGAACGAGCACGCCACGGCCTGCCGCTCGGTGACGCCCGCCCAGGCGGGCACCACGAACCCGATGACCAGGCTCGCGGCACAGAAGATCGCGACCGCCAGGCCGACCGAGGCCGCGTAGTCCCCCACGTTCGAGCGCTGGTCGACGACGATGCCCACGATGATGATGAAGAGCACCAGCGCCGAGCCGATCCGCACGGGCCGGTCCATGCGGTCGGCGAAGTCGGGCCGCTTCGCCCGCACCCACATGCCGATCACGACCGGGATGAGCACGATGGCGAAGACCTCGACCACCTTGCGGTACTGCAGCGTGACCTCGTCCCCGAGGTCGAAGTAGGCCATGGCCAGGTTCGTGACGATCGGCAGCGAGACGATCGCAACGACCGAGTTGATCGCGGTCAGCGTGATGTTCAGGGCGACGTCGCCGCGGAAGAGGTGGCTGAACAGGTTTGCGGTGCTGCCGCCGGGCGAGGCGGCCAGGAGCAGCATGCCCACCGCGAGCACGGGCGGCAGGTCGAGCGCCAGCACGAGCCCGAAGCACACGACCGGCAGCAGCACGAGCTGGCACAGCAGCGCGATCGCGACGGCCTTCGGCGACCTCCGCACCCGCGCGAAGTCCGCGACGGTCAGCGACAGCCCGAGACCGAACATGATGATCCCGAGGGCGATCGGCAGGCCCACGGTCGACAGCATCGAATCCATGGCCGACACCCTACGTGACGGGTGTCACATTCCGGGCGGGTTCAGAGGGCGGCGCGGATGGCCGGCAGGCGGGCCTCGAACGCGGCCAGCCGGTCGCGCGTGCGCTGGGGCTCTCCCTTGCGCGCCAGGTTGAGCATGCCGGGGTCACCTCGCTCGATCCCGGCGGCGATCCGCTCCGTCGCGGTGGTCATCCGGGCGACCACTGCGTCCAGCAGCGCCATCGGGCCCCACTCGGCGTACGTGTCGACCACGAGGTCCAGTCGACGGACGACGTCCTCGAGCGGGATCTCGCGGTAGAGCGGGATGGCCGTCCAGCACAGGAAGGCGAGGTCGTCGATGCGCTGCCCCGGCCCGGCGAGGTCCCAGTCGATCATCGCCACGAAGTGCCCGCTCTGGATGATCCAGTTGTAGGCTCCGGGGTCGTTGTGGCAGATGATCTCGTCGTCGCCGAGCTCGACCTCGCCCGCCTGGCGCCACGTGCGCGGGCCGTCGGGCCGGAAGTCCTCGACGATGTCGTGGAAGTCGCGCAGCCACGCCACCGCCTCGACGAGCACGGTGTCGAGCACGACCTCGTCGTCGACGGGCACGCCGCGGCCCTCGATGTAGGAGACGACCTCGCGGTCGTCCTCATCGAGTCCGGAGACGTGCGGGATGCCGCCGAGGCCCTCGCCGGCGAGCCAGTCCAGCAGCTCGTGGACGGCCGGCGTCCAGGGGCCGGTGGGGCGCCGGACCGTGCGGCCCACACGCCACACGCCGCCGGAACCACCGGGGAGGTGTTCGGGGATCTCTTCACCACGTGCCACGCTGGCATCGTGACACATCACCACGCGATCGAGCCTGCCGAGGGACCGCCCCGACCCCGCCTGGCGTGGTCGCTGACCGCCGTGGTGCTCGCCGTGGCCCTCCTGGCCTTCGGCGCGGTGGCCGCCCTGTGGCCCGATCCCGACGACGTCCCGCAGGGCGCCGACCCGTACGGCGCCGTCGCGATCCTCGACGCGACGGTCACCGACGTCACCCCGTTCGACTGCAACAGCACGGGCACGGGGCCCGACAACATCCCCATGGTCGAGGGCTCGTGCGCGAACGTCACGGCCGAGACCGAGCGCGGGACGTCGGCGGTGTTCACCCTCGACCCGACGCGCTACGTCGGCGGAGCCGTGGAGAAGGGCGACGACATCCGCGTCATCGAGGTCGCCCCCGACGGCCAGCAGCCCACGTACGAGTTCTACGACCACCAGCGCGGTCCCCAGCTGATGATCCTGGCGATCGTGTTCGCGATCCTCGTCGCCGTGGTCGGTCGCTGGCGCGGACTGTTCGCGCTCGTCGGCATCGGCATCACCCTCCTGGTCCTGCTGAGGTTCGTGCTGCCGGCGCTGCTGGCCGACCAGCCACCGATCGCGGTGGCCGTGGCGGGCTCGACCGTGATCATGCTGGCGGTGCTCTACCTGGCGCACGGCGTCTCGATCCGCACCACCGCGGCGCTGTTCGGCACCCTGTTCGGCATCGGCTTCACGGCCCTCGCCGGAGCGATGTCCACGGACTGGGCCCACCTGACCGGGGTCGGGTCGGAGGACGACCACCTGCTGCTCGCCACCGCGCCCGAGATGAGCCTGGCCGGCGTCGTCTCGGCCTCGATGGTGATCGCCGGACTCGGCGTGCTCAACGACGTCACGGTCACGCAGGCGAGCGCGGTGTGGGAGATGCGGGCCCTCAAGCCCACCGCCGGTCGCACCGAGCTGTTCGGCTCGGCCATGCGCATCGGCCGCGACCACATCGCCTCGAGCGTCTACACGCTGGTCTTCGCGTACGCCGGCACGGCCATGACCACGCTGCTGCTGATCTCGGCGTACCAGCGCCCGCTGCTCGAGGTCGCCGTCACCGAGGGGATCGCGCAGGAGATCGTGCGCACACTCGTCGGCGCGATCGGCCTCGTGCTGGCGGTGCCCATCACCACGGTCATCGCCGTCTGGCTGGCACCCACCCGCATCGCTGAGCGTGACCTTTCCGGGGCCGACACGCCGTGAAGCACCCCTCGAACGTCACGCTCAGCGCTTCAGACGCGACCTGATCGCGTCGGCGAAGCGCTCGGCCGCCCCCGGAACGAGGTCGAGGTAGAGGCACGGCTCGACGGCCTCGATCTCCATGACCACCGGACCCGCCGGGCCGGGCACCAGGTCGACGCGCGCGTAGAGCGGCACGCCGAAGCGCGCGGCCAGCTCGCCGAGGGCGGCGTTCGCCAGGTCGAGGTACTCCGGTGCCGCGTCCCCGGCGGTGACGAGGTCCTCGTCGTGCATGATCGCGGCCTCGGACGCCGGGTCGTCGGGGTCGAGCAGGGCCGCGGTGCCCTGCTCGCGCAGGACCGGCTTCTTGTGCAGCACGTGCGAGATCTCGCCGCCGATGAAGACCACGGCCGTCTCGCCCGCGGCGTCGACGCCCTCGACGTACGGCTGGACCATCGCGACGCGCCCCGAGGCGTTGATCCGCGCGATCAGGTCGCGGGCGTCGTCGTGGTGGTCAGGGTCGAAGCGGCCCGTGTCGCGCCCACCGGCCGAGACCGTGGGCTTCACGACGACCTCGCCACGCAGCTGCGGCGCCTGCGCCCCGGGCACCACGTACGCCGTGGGCACGGTGGGGACGCCGAGCGCGCCGAGGTAGGCCTTGTCGGAGTTGAAGGCGACCAGGTCGGGCGCGTTGGAGACGCGGTCACCGAGCGAGCGCACCCACACGACGAACGCCTCGCGCTGGATCGTGTAGTCCCAGGCCGAGCGGATGACCACGTGGTCGTAGACCGACCAGTCGACGTCGGGGTCGTTCCAGACGACGAACTCGGCTCCGAGGAGACGGGCGGCCTCGTGGTCGTCCTCGAACCCGTCGGCGAGTCGGTCGCACGTGGCGAAGGCGATGCGTGCCACTCAGAGGCCCCGATCCTTGCGGAACACCGCGACGACCGCGTTGGCATGGCCGTGCCCGAAGCCGAAGTCGTCCTTCAGGAACGCGACCTGCTCCATGTGCTTGGCGGTCACGACCGACTCCAGCTGGCGCATCCAGTGCTCGATGGGCTCGCCGTACTTCTTCTCGATCGCCGGGAAGTACGACGCGGGGCCCTTGACGTCCTCACTCATGAGTCGAGCCTAGTCAGTCCCGGTCGTTCGGGACCCGAACTCCAGGCCGCGTGCCGCGAGGGCCTCGCCGAGCAGGCGGACGGCCTTCGGGCCGACGCCGTGCAGGGCGAGCAGCTCGGACTCGGAGAGCCCCGCGACCTGCTCCAGCGACGTGATGCCCTGCGCGGCGAGGGCGTTCGTCGCGGGGCGCCCGATCGATGCGGGCAGTCCGCTGGGCCGGGGTGCATCGGCGTTCGTCATCTGATCTCTCCGTCCACGTAGTACCAGCGGCCGTCCTCGCGCAGGAACGTCGACCGCTCGTGCAGGATCCCCAGCTCGCCGTCGGCGATGTAGGTCGCGCGGAACTCCACCACTCCCCCGTCGTCCTGCGGCCCGCCGGCCTCGGTGTCCAGGATCTGGAGTCCGCGCCAGCGCGGGTTGTCCGAGAGGTCCAGCTCGGCCGGACGGGTCGAGGGGTGCCAGGTGGCGAGCAGCCAGTCGCGGTCGCCGCGCCTGAACGCGTCGAACCGCGAGCGCATGAGCGCCTCGGCGGTCAGGGGCCGGTCCGTCACGGCACCAGCCTCGCACGACCCCGACCTGGCACGACACAATGCGGCATGGACGTCATGCGATCGATCAGCCTGTTCGCCGTGGCCGCGGTCGCCGAGATCGGTGGCGCCTGGCTGATCTGGCAGGGCGTCCGCGAGCACCGCGGCGTGATGTGGATGGGTCTGGGCGTCGTCGCACTGGGGCTCTACGGATTCGTGGCCACGCTGCAGCCCGACGCGAACTTCGGCCGCATCCTGGCCGCGTACGGTGGCGTGTTCGTCGCCGGCTCGCTCGCCTGGGGGATGCTGTTCGACGGCTTCCGGCCGGACCGGTGGGACGTCGCGGGCGCCGCGATCTGCCTCGTCGGCGTGGCAGTGATCATGTACGCCCCGCGCAGCGCCTGACGCGTCATACGGAGAACGAACGGAGCAGGTTCCCCATGAGCTCCCAGAGCACGTGGTGCTCGGGGTCCTTCACCACCTGGTCCATCCCTGCGAGCTCCAGCATCATGTAGCCGTGGAGCGCGCTCCACCACTGCGCCGCCACCGCCTTCGGATCGTCGGGCCGCAGTCGTCCCGCGTCCATGGCCCGCTCCACGAAGGCCACCAGCTGCTGGAACGCCGCGTACGCGACGTCCGCATCGGGTCCCTGGCCGCCGAGACCCCGCACGCTGATCGCCCCGAACATCACCGCGTAGAGATGAGGGTTCTGGAGGGCGTTCTCGCGGTAGGCCACCGCGGCCGCCAGCAGGTCGGCCGCGGGGTCGTCGGTCCTCTCGACGGCACCCACCCGGTCGATGAGGCGGCGGAATCCCTCGGTCGCGACGGCGTCGACGACCCCGCCCATGCTCCCGAAGTGCGTGTAGACGGCCATCGTGGACGTGCCCGCGCCGGTGGCGAGCCGACGGGTCGACAGTGCCGAGGGTCCCTCCTCGTCGAGGATCCGCGCCGCCTCCTCGAGGAGCCGCGCACGGACGGCAGGCGCCTGCGGACCCGGTACAGAACTCATACTCGACAGCATGGCATAACGCCGTTATGGTCGTGGATAACAGTGTTATGCGACTCGGGCGCGCGTCACCAGGAGAGACGTCATGACCGAGACCATCCACCCCACCACCGAGTCCACGAACCGGTACCTGCGCGACAACTTCGCGCCGGTGCGCGAGGAGCTCACCGCCACCGACCTCACCGTCACCGGCCGCCTGCCCGACCACCTCGACGGCCGCTACCTGCGCATCGGGCCCAACCCGCTCGACGACCCGGGCGACCAGCACCACTGGTTCCTCGGCGAGGGCATGGTGCACGGCGTGCGGATCCGCGACGGGCACGCCGAGTGGTACCGCAATCGCTGGGTGCGCTCGGCCGGCGTCGCCGACGCGCTGGGCGAGCAACAGCGGGGAACGCCCGGCGAGCGTGACTTCGCCGCGAACACCAATGTCCTGGAGCACCACGGCCGCACCCTGGCGCTCGTCGAGGCGGGGGCGCCGCCGTACGAGCTGACCCACGACCTCGAGACGGTCGGGCCGTGCGACTTCGGCGGCACCCTGCCCACCGTCGCCGGCCGGCCGGGCTACGCCGCGCACCCTCACCGCGACCCGGACACCGGCGAGCTGCACGCCCTGTCCTACAACTGGACCGCCGGGAATCGCGTGGCCTACTCGGTGCTCGGGAACGACGGTCGCATCAGGCGCAGCGTCGACGTGGAGGTGCACGGCAGCCCGATGATGCACGACTTCGCCCTCACCGAGCGCCACGTCGTGATCCTCGACCTGCCCGTCACGTTCGACATCGGCACGGCCACCGAGGACGTGCCGCGCCTCGTCCGGCCGCTGGTGCGGGGCCTGCTCAACCGCGTCATCGGGCGCAACCCGCTGCCAGAGCCCGTGATCGCGCGGATCGCCCGCGGCGGGGATGCGGTCTCCCTCCCCTACCGCTGGAATCCCGACTACCCGGCCCGGATCGGGATCATGCCGCGCGACGGCGACAGCGCCTCGGTCCGGTGGTTCGAGATCGCGCCCTGCTACGTGTTCCACACCCTCAACGCCTACGACGACGGGGACACCGTCGTGGTCGACGTGATCCGCCACCCGAAGATGTTCGCGACCGTGCTGAACGGGCCCGACGAGGGCCCGGCGGTCCTCACCCGGTTCACCCTCGACCTGCGGACGGGACGGGCCAGCGAGACCGGCATCGACCAGCGCTCGCAGGAGTTCCCGCGTCACGACGAGCGGCTCACGGGACGGCGCCACCGCTACGGCTGGGCCGTCGGCTTCGAGGACGGCGTACCGGGCGACACGCTGCTGCGACACGACCTCGAGTCCGGCTCCACCGAGTCGCGTCGGCTCGGCGCAGGGCTGGAGGCCAGCGAGTTCTGCTTCGTGCCGAATCCCGACGGCACGGCCGAGGACGACGGCGTGCTCATGGGGTACGTCCACGACCGCGCCGAGGGGCGCAGCCAACTGCGGCTGCTCGACGCGGCGACGCTCGACGACGTGGCCACCGTGCACCTGCCCGGCCGGGTGCCGGCCGGCTTCCACGGGAACTGGGCGCCCGAGGGCACCGACCTCGCCGACGTGTGAGGTCAGTCGGCCGACGTGGCGCGGGCGGCCCGGCCGCCGACCACGGCGGCGCGGATCACGAGCCCGAGGATGACGGCGGACCCGCCGAGCACCACCGTGACCAGCGCTGCCTCGGGCATCGGGACGAGGCAGGCCGCGGCCACGGCGACGGAGGTGATCGCCGCCGCCTTGGTCGGTCGCTCGGCACGCTGGTGGGCGGCGAGCCACGCCGCGTCGCTCGCCATCGTGCTCGGCGTGCGGATGCCGACGAGGGCGTTGCGCTCCAACCGGCCCGCTGCCGCGGCGCGCGCCATCCACCACAGCAGTACTCCCATGCCCAGCATCACCACGCCGATCACGGCCCGGCCCACCAGCTCCTCGGTCACGCGTCCACCGTAGGCGACGAACGATGATGCCCTTCGCCCCGCTCAGGTACCCGAATGCCTCATTGTTCGTTCCCTGCGGACCCGCGCGACCGGACGTAGGGTCGTCGCGTGGATGACGACGCGTTCGAGACGCTGATGGCCTCCGTCGACCAGCCGCTCGTGGTGGTGACGACGGCCGCCGAGGACGAACGCGCGGGGTGCCTCGTCGGGTTCCACGCGCAGTCGAGCATCGACTCCGAGCACTACAGCGTGTGGCTGTCGAAGGCGAACCACACGTACCGCACCGGCCTGCGCGCGAAGCACTTCGCCGTGCACTTCCTCACCGACCGCGACCTCGCCCTGGCCGAGCGGTTCGGCACCACGTGCAGCGCCGAGACCGACAAGTTCGACGGCCTCGACGTGGACACCGACGAGTACGCGGTCCCCCTCCTGCGCGACTGCCCCAACCGCATCGTGCTCGAGCGGATCGCCGTGCTCGACGACGGCGGCGACCACGTGTGCCTGGCGTCGCGCGTCGTGGCGGCCCACGCCGGCGAGCCGTTCACGCCGCTGCGCGTGTCGGCGGCCACTCACCTCGAGCCCGGCCACCCCGCCGAGAGCCGCGCCGTCCACCCCTGAGATCGCTTCAGGTCTGCCGCAGGTCCGATCGAGCCGCCTCGATGAAGGCTCCGCGGGCGGACACGACGAGGCCGTACGCGTCTTGGTATTCCTCCGACCAGTAGGTCATTTCCTCGCTTTGGAGGTCGCGGCGGAACGTGACGAGCGCTGTACGCATGCCCTTCGCCCGGCTGATCACGTCCTCCGAGCCGAGGACCTCGATCACCCGAAGGCGCGAGGCGACCGAGCTGTCGACGAGCCAGTAGCTGTGCGCGATGTCCTCGAGAGGATTGGGGCAGCCCGGGGTCGCGCGGCCGAGGAGGTGTGCCGCCTCGTGCGCGCACTCCAAGTAGTCGACGTAAGCCTGTGACCGCTCCAGACGGCGTGCGTCCTGGACCGACTCCTTCCTCTGGCGGCGATGTCGAATTGCTTCCAGCGTGAACGTGAGGACGGAGCCCAGCACCAACGTCGCCAATGGGAGAAGGACAGCAGAATCCATGGCGAAACCGTCCCACGAACCCGACCGCGTCGGGTGCACTTCGCCACGACGGAGCCGTCAGGACTCGACCAGGGCCGCCAGCGCGTCGAGATCCTTGGCAATCGTGCGGGCGTCCTGCTCGAACTCCTCGTCCGAGAGGTCGAGCTGGCGCACGGTGAAGACGACCTCGGCGCCGTCGGGGTGGGCGAGGACCCGGAACGGGTTGGTGACGGTGACACCGGACGGCAGCGTCACGTCGTGGTCGAGGATGCCGAAGGAGTTGCGCGGGACGAACCGCACGCGCACCTCGCCCATCGGCGACTGCACGACGAGGTGGTCGTCCCTCACCTCGACCTCCGCCTCCGCCAGACCGGAGGCCCAGCGCGGCAGGTTCGCGGGCTCGACCGCGAACTCGTAGACGTCCTGCGGCGAAACGGCAATGACCCGGCTGACGTGACGAGACTCCATACCGTGCAGCATGCCACCGCCGCGGACAAGAATGGATCCGTGATCATGCGGCGATGGCGAGGAGCGGTGAGGGCGCAGGACGCCGATGCCTACATCGCCCACCAGGACGACACCGGCGTGCGCGAGTACCGAGCCACTCCGGGCAACCGCGGCGTGTTCGTCCTGCGACGGCCGCTCGGCGACCTGGTCGAGGTGGTCACGCTCTCCCTGTGGGACTCGATGGAGGACGTCCGCCGGTTCGCCGGCGAGCAGCCCGAGGTCGCCGTGTTCTACCCCGGCGACGACGAGCTGCTCGTCGAGAAGGACCTCCACGTCGACCACTGGGAGGTCACCGGCGCCGACCTCGACCTGCCGGGCCCGAACTCATGAGGCTGAGCGCATGACCATGCGCACCGTCGCCGACAAGATGGGCCTGCGAGCAGGCTGGACGGCGCACTTCGTGAACGCTCCCGACGGCGTGCCGGAGTCGATGGGTCTGCCCGACCTCCAGCCGGTGCCCCTCAGCGGCGAGGTCGACTACCTCCACCTCTTCGTCACGACCCAGGAGCAGATGCGTGACGAGTTCCCCCGCCTCGTCCCGCACCTCGCGCCGCAGGGAAAGCTCTGGCTGTCGTGGCCGAAGGGCCGCCGGCTCGGGTCCGACCTGACCCTGCCTACCGTGATCGAGATCGGCTACGACCACGGCCTCGTGGAGAGCACGTGCCTGTCGGTGGACGACACCTGGAGCGCGCTGCGCTTCACCCACCCGAAGCCCGGCCAGCAGTACCAGAACAGCTACGGCACCCTGCCCGACCAGCGCTGAACATCGCCCGACTGACCCGATCTTGTGTCGATTGAGCCCAAATAGGGGCGTCAACGACACAAGATCGGGAACCGCCACGCGCCGGCAAGGCCGCGTGGCACCATCAGGCATGCCCATCGTCTCGTGGCGCTGGTCGATCGTCCTGGCCGCGCTCGCGCTCGTCGCCGTGATCTCGGCAACGATCGACTACCACGAGGTGGAACTGCCGTTCGACTCCCGGTGGCTCCCTTTCGGCGCCGACAGCCTGCAGCGGTCGCTCGGGGTGGCCACGGCCTGCTGCCTCATCGGCACCTTCGTCGCGCCTCGACGGCGTCAGTGGTTCAAGGTGTGCGCGGTCGTCGCCGGGGTGCTGTTCTACACCTCGACCTTCCACACCGGCGCCGGGCAGGCGAACGAGTACCCCAGCGTGATCCTGCCCTACTTCCTGCTGCCACCCCTGATCCTGCTCATCACGGCCACCCTCGTCCGGGTGGCCCTCGACGCCACACGCCAACCGGAGCAGCTGGCCCACTCCGAGTAGCCGCCCGCCCCCTCGCGCACGAAGCCCGAAGCGATCGGACGAAGCGCGCGAGCTCGCACGTTGAAGTGGAACTCGACCAGGTCGCCGTCGACCATCACATAGTCCTTGCCCTCCATTCGCACCTCGCCGGCGCCAACGGCCATCGCGGGCAGGCCGGGCCGCCACTCACCTGCGGTGGGTGATGTCCCGCTCTCCGCCACGCGGCACAGTGGCTGACGGGGTGCGGTGTCGCAACGGCGCGACCTCCACCGTCCGGAAGGCACAGGTGCCGAACGTGACCGATCAATCGCAGGGCCGAATCTCGGATGCGCAGGTCGCCGAGCTGCTCGCGCTGACCAGGGACGTGGACAGCGTCGAGCTCAAGATGACCGTGCCGGACTCGGATCGACGCGCTGCCGTGGTGGCCCTGGGGATGGATGCGCTCGATGCCCAGATTCGCCAGGTGTACTTCTTCGACACTCCTGACCTGAGGCTCGACAAGGCCGGTGTCGTCGTCCGGGCCCGCCGGGCGCAGCGGCGGGGAGACGACTCGGTGGTCAAGCTGAGGCCCGTCGCGCCGGCTCACATCCAGGAGGCGTGGGCCTCGGACAACCTCGGGGTGGAGGTCGATGCGATGCCCGGGGGCTTCGTCTGCTCGGCGTCCATGAAAGCCACGTGGGAACCGACCCTGGTGAAGGAGGTCGCCTCAGGCGCGAAGGCGATCCACAAGGCGTTCTCCAAGGAGCAACGATCGTTCTTCACGGCCCATGCGCCCGAGGGTGTCGAACTGGACGACCTGTCGATCCTCGGCCCCATCACCGTGCTCAAGCTGAAGCTGCATCCGCCCGAGCTGCGGATGCGTCTCGTCGCGGAGCTCTGGCTCTACCCGGACGGCTCCCGGATCCTCGAGCTCTCGGCCAAGTGCCCTCCGGCAGAGACCTTCCAGGCCGCGGCCGAGCTCAGGGCCTTCCTGACCCTGAAGGGTCTCGATCTCTCGGGCGAGCAGCAGACGAAGACGAAGTCAGCGCTCGAGTACTTCTCCGCCCAGCTCTCAGGGAGTGACTAGCCGAATCTCTCGACCAGCAGGCCGGTCGCAGTCCGCGATCGCTCACCGTGAGCGACTCGTTGCCGAACGCGGCGAGCACCGTTCGCACGATGCACGCACCGGCGAGGATGATGTCGGCCCGCTGGGGCTGCAGGCCGATGATCGAACGACGCTCGTCACTGGAGCGCGTGCGATAGAGCTCGATCTGCCGGTCGATCTCGTTCCTGTCGAGCACCGTGCCGTGCACGATGTTGGCGTCGTACTCCCCCAGGGCGTGCATGACGGCGGCCATGTTGGTGACAGCGCCACCCATCGCCACGAGCAGGTTCGGTGTCGGCCGGTCGTCGAGCCGGCGGAGGTCGGCAGCGATCGCTGCGAACGCCTCGGCGAGGGCGTCTTCGGAGACCGCCGCTCCGAGTCCATGTGCCTCCGTGTAGCGAACAGCGCCCACGTCCAGGCTGAATCGCTCGTCGATCTCCTCGCCGTGCCCGACCGTGAACTGGGAGCTGCCGCCGCCGGTCTCGAACACCACGAGGGAGCCTCGCGACTGTCCGATCCCGGCCCTCGTACCGAGATAGGCCAGTCGTGCCTCCTCGTCTCCGGAGACGACATCGATCGTCAGACCACACCGTGCCCGAACAGCAGCGATGAGATCTTCGCTGTTGGAGGCGATCCGCAGGCCGGCGGTGCCCACCGCAACGGTCTCCGCGGCGCCTGCCCGTGCGGCCTCGTCCACCATGGCGACGATGGCCTCCACCGTCCGCTCCAAGGGCTCGGGGCCGAGTCGGCCGGCCTCGTGGAGACCTTCACCGAGCCGCGTGACCTCGGCACGGTCGGCGACCGCCCGCCAGTGACCGTCAGCGCCTCGTTCACCGAGGTGGAACTTGACCGAGTTGGTGCCCACGTCGATGACGCCATAGCGCTCCGTGCCGAGCCGCAGGAGCGACTTGAGACCGCGCGGGAAGCTCACGTTGGGCATCGGTGGCAACCCGAGCTGGCGGAGTGCGGCCATCACCAGGGCCGGGTCCTCAGACTCGATCGCGATGGTGCGGGTCGATCCCTGCCCGCTGCGCACTTCGGTCAGCTCGGCCAGACAACCTCCGATGGTGTGTCGTTCCCGCCTCTTGTGCACGTCGGCCGCGACCACGTCGGGGTGGGGGTGCACCAGTTCGTTCATGAACTGGCCCAGCGTGTACATGTCCCGTGCCAGAGGCGGCGACACGACGCCCAGAGCGGCGAAGACGGTGTCGACGTCGGCCGAGGACAGGGGGAAATCGGCCTTCATCACCGGGGACCACTGCTGGAGCCCGCGCTCGTCCACGGCGACGAGGTGCTTGACGTCCATCAGGTCGTCGCGGATCTTGACGGTGTCGGTTCCCTCGGCCGACAGCAGGTAGAGCTCGTCGCTCTCCTGAATCCGGTCGGGAGGCGAGAGGATCAGCGCCGACCCGATGTCGACGGCTGAGTCGGCGAAGCTGCGCCACTCCCATCGCGGGGTCGTCTCGGTCACGATCAGGACCACCTCCGACTGGGGACGCTCGACGCCAGACTACGCCGTGAGTTCGGTGACCCGGCCGGCCTCGACGTGCCAGCGACGGTCGAGCCGCACCGTGCTCAGCATGCGACGGTCGTGGGTCACCAGCAGCAGCGCGCCCTCATACGTCTCGAGCGCCTGCTCCAGCTGCTCGATCGCGGGCAGGTCGAGGTGGTTGGTGGGCTCGTCGAGCACCAGCACGTTGACGCCGCGGCCCTGCAGCAGCGCGAGTCCGGCGCGGGTGCGCTCGCCGGGCGACAGCTCACCGGCGGGTCGGGTCACGTGGTCGGCCTTCAGCCCGAACTTCGCCAGCAGGGTGCGCACGTCGGCCGGTGACATGTCGGGCGCGAGCCCCTCGAACACGTCGGTCAGCGTGGCGGCTCCGGTGAACAGCGAGCGCGCCTGGTCCACCTCGCCGATCGCGACGGACGCACCCAGACCGGCCGTTCCACTCGTCAGCTCCTGCCGACCCAGCAGCGCCCGCAGCAGCGTCGACTTGCCGGCACCGTTCGGGCCGGTGATGCCGATGCGCTCGCCGGCGTTGAGCTGCACCGAGACCGGGCCGAGCGTGAACTCACCCTGCCGCACGGTGGCCTCGTTGAGCGTGGCCACCACGGCGCTCGAGCGCGGCGCGGCGCCGATCGCGAACTCCAGCTTCCACTCCTTGCGCGGCTCCTCGACCTCCTCCAGCCGGCTGATGCGGCTCTCCATCTGCCGCACCTTCTGCGCCTGCTTCTCGCTCGACTCCGACGCGGCCTTGCGGCGGATCTTGTCGTTGTCCGGGTTCTTCTTCATCGCGTTGCGCACGCCCTGGCTGGACCACTCGCGCTGCACGCGGGCGCGCCCGACCAGGTCGGCCTTCCTGGCCGCGAACTCCTCGTACTCGTCGCGCTGGTGCTGGCGGGCGATCTCGCGTTCCTCCAGGTACGACTCGTAGCCGCCACCGAACACCCGATTCCTGTGCTGGGCGAGGTCGAGCTCGAGGACGCGGGTCACGCAGCGCGCCAGGAACTCGCGGTCGTGGCTCACCAGCACGACGCCGCCGCGCAGGCCCTGCACGAACTTCTCCAGGCGTTCGAGGCCGTCCAGGTCCAGGTCATTCGTGGGCTCGTCGAGCAGCACGATGTCGAACCGCGACAGCAGCAACGCGGCCAGGCCCACGCGCGCGGCTTGGCCGCCGGACAGCGACGTCATCAGGCTGTCGGGCGAGAGCGCGCCGGCGTTCGGGTCGGCTGAGTCCTCCAGCACGAGCCCCAACTCGGCGAGCACGGCCGGGAGTCGGTCCTCCAGGTCGGCAGCGCCGCTGGCCATCCAGCGGTCGAGCGCCGCCTGGTAGACGTCGGCGGGGTCGGGCGCGCCAGGAGCGGGAGGCTCGGTGTCCCCCAGCGCCACGGCCGCGGCGTCCATGTCGGTGGTCGCGGCGGCACAGCCGGTGCGGCGCGCGACGAACTGCGCCATCGTCTCGCCCGGGACCCGCTCGTGCTCCTGCAGCAGACTTCCGACGAACGCGTCGGCCGGCGCGAGCTGCACCGTGCCGGCCTGCGGCTCCAGGTCTCCAGCCAGGATGCGCAACAAGGTCGACTTGCCGGCCCCGTTGACACCCACCACGCCGACGACGTCGCCAGGCGCGACCGTCAGGTCGAGGTCGTCAAAGAGCGTCCGGTGGCGACGAGTGTTGCGGTCATGCAGTGTTCCTCTGGAGTCGAGCGGCGTGTGGGCAGCGGTTCCGGGCAGTCCAGTGTCTCAGCGGTCGCGCTGCACGCGTCCCTCGTCCCACACGGGCTCCGAGCTCTCGCGCACCACGCCGTCGGCCCCGAAGACCAGGAATCGGTCGAAGGTCTTGGCGAACCAACGGTCGTGGGTCACGGCCAGGACGGTGCCCTCGTACGACTCGAGCGCGGACTGCAGCGCCTCGGCCGACTCCAGGTCGAGGTTGTCGGTGGGCTCGTCGAGCAGCAGCGACGTCGCTCCGCCGAGCTCGAGGCGCAGGATCTGCACCCGCGCCTTCTGCCCTCCCGAGAGCCGCTCGTACGTGGTCTCGGCCTGCTGCTCCAGCTCGTAGCGACGCAGAGACGACATCGCCGGCCCGCGCTGTAGCGCATGCTCGGCCCACAGGATGTCCAGGAGCGTGCGGCCTTCGAGCTCGGGGTAGGCGTGGGTCTGCCCGAAGTGACCCGGCACGACCCTCGCGCCGAGCTTCCACGTGCCCGAGTGGTCGACCGGCTGGCCCGCCAGCAGGCGCAGGAAGTGCGACTTGCCCGAGCCGTTCGAGCCGAGCACGGCCACCCGCTCGCCCTGGAACACCTCGAGGTCGAACGGCATCATCAGGCCCGTCAGCTCCAGCTTCTCGACGGTGATCGCCCGCACGCCGGTGCGGCCGCCCTTCAGGCGCATCGTGATGTCCTGATCGCGCGGCGGCTCAGGGGGAGGCCCGATCTCCTCGAACTTCCTCAGCCGGGTCTGCGCCGCGGCGTACCGCGACGCCATCGCATGGCTGACGGCGGCAGCCTGCTGCAGGCTCACCACCAGCTTCTTCAACCGCGCGTGCTGCTCGTCCCACCGTCTGCGCAGCTCCTCGAACCGGGCGAAGCGCTGCTTGCGGGCCTCGTGGAAGGACGCGAAGCCGTCTCCGTGCACCCACACGTCGGCCCCGGCCGGCGACGGCTCGACCGACAGGATCTTGTCAGCGGCCTCCGACAGCAGCTCACGGTCGTGCGAGACCAGCAGCACGGTCTTGCGGGTCTCGCGCAGCTGCTGCTCCAGCCGGCGCTTGGAGGGCACGTCGAGGTAGTTGTCGGGCTCGTCGAGCAGCAGCACCTCGGCCGGTCCGCGCAGCAACGCCTCCAGCACGACCCGCTTCTGCTCGCCGCCCGACAGCGTCACGGCCTCGCGGTCCATGACGGAGTAGTACGAGGCACCCAGTGCTTCGATCGTGCACATGTCCCAGGTGTTCTCGTAGTCGTAGCCGCCGGCCTCGGCCCAGTCCGAGAGCGCTTGGGCGTAGGCCATCTGCGTGGCCTCGTCGTCGTTCGAGGCCAGCGCGGCCTCGGCGGCATCGACCGCCCGCGCGGCGTTGCGGATCCGATCAGGCGCCACAGTCACCAGCAGGTCACGCACCGACGACCCGTCACGAACCGTCCCGACGAACTGCGGCATCACCGCCAGGCCGCCGGAGACGTTCACGGTGCCCGAGTCGGGCTGGAGGGAGCCGTCGATCAGCCGGAGCAGCGTCGACTTGCCGGCCCCGTTCGGGCCGACCAGCGCCACGACGGAACCCTCCCCCACGCGGAACGACACGTCCCCGAGCAGCATCCGCCCGTCCGGCAGGACGTAATCAAGGTGTGCGACGTCGACGTGACCCATGACAGTAGGCTGTCAGGCGGGCTCACCCCTCAGCCCAGGGGTCCGCGAGCATCAGCTCCATCAGCCGAGGGCGGCTGCCAGAGGTTCTAGACGTTGAAGCGGAACTCCACCACGTCGCCGTCGGCCATGACGTAGTCCTTGCCCTCCATGCGCACCTTGCCGGCGGCCTTGGCCTCGTTCATCGAGCCCGCGGCGACCAGGTCCTCGAAGGACACGATCTCGGCCTTGATGAAGCCCTTCTGGAAGTCGGTGTGGATGACGCCGGCGGCCTCGGGGGCGGTGGCGCCCTTCTTGATCGTCCAGGCGCGCGACTCCTTGGGGCCCGCGGTCAGGTAGGTCTGCAGGCCGAGGGTGTCGAAGCCGACGCGCGCGAGCTGGTCGAGGCCCGGCTCCTCGATGCCGAGGTCGGCGAGCATCTCGGCGCGCATCTGCTCGGCCTCCTCGTCGTCGCCCAGCTCGACCAGCTCGGCCTCGCTCTTGGCGTCCAGGAAGACGGCCTCAGCGGGCGCGACGATCTCGCGCATCTTCGACTTGAGGTCCTCGTCGGACAGCTCGTCGATGTCGCAGTTGAAGACGTACAGGAAGCGCTTCGCGGTGAGCAGGTGCAGGTCGCGCAGCGCCTCGAGGTCGAGTCCGGCGTTGCGCACGCCGGTGCCGGCCTCGAGGGCCTCCTTGGCCTTCTTCGCCTCCTCGAACTGCGCCACGAGCGACTTGTCCTTGCGCGACTCCTTGTCGAGGCGCGGCAGCGCCTTGTCGACGGTCTGGAGGTCGGCGAGGATCAGCTCGATCGCGATCGTCTCGATGTCGCTCGCGGGGTTCACGTCGCCGTCGACGTGCGTGACGTCCTCGTCGCGGAACACGCGCGTCACCTGGCAGATCGCGTCCGAGTCGCGGATGTGGGACAGGAACTTGTTGCCCATGCCCTCGCCCTCGGACGCACCGCGGACGATGCCGGCGATGTCCACGAACTCGACCGTGGCCGGCAGGATCCGCTCCGAGCCGAAGATCTCGGCCAGCTTCTCCAGGCGGGAGTCGGGCACGCCGACCACTCCGACGTTGGGCTCGATCGTCGCGAACGGATAGTTCGCCGCGAGGACGTCGTTCTTGGTCAGGGCGTTGAAGAGCGTCGACTTGCCGGCGTTGGGAAGTCCGACGATTCCGATGGTGAGGGCCACGGGGAGCCAGCCTACTGCCGGGACCTGCGAGCCAGAGAATTCCCCATGTCGCTCAGGTGTAACTCCGTGATACCTTTCGCGTGACCAGCGTCACATTACTTGGGAGTACCCTGTGTTCCGTTCCGCAAGATTCCTCGGCCTCGCGGCCGCCGGCGCCCTCGTCGCCGGCCTCGCCGCGGCACCCCAGGCCACCGCCGCGCCCACGTTCTACGACCCGCCCGCGGACCTGCCGGCCGGCAAGGGCACGGTCATCCGCACCGAGCCGATGAAGCTCGCGCTGACCCTCAACGGCCTCTACCTCCCGGGCAAGGCCACGCGGATCATGTACACCTCCACCGACGAGGCCGGCGCCCCCGCCGCCGTCAGCGGCGCGTACATCGAGCCCACGAAGAAGTGGACCGGCACCGGCCCCCGCCCGCTGGTCGCGGTCGCCGCCGGCACCCAGGGACAGGGTGACGCGTGCGCCCCCTCCAAGTCGCTGGAGACCTTCCTCAACGTCGAGGGCGACGAGTTCGGCATCGGCTACGAGATCCCGAGCATCCACGACTTCCTCAACCGCGGCATGGCCGTCGTCCTGACCGACTACATCGGCCTGGGCACCACCGACCGCGTGCACACCTACACGAACCGCCTCGACATGGGTCAGGCTCTCCTCGACGCCGCCCGCGCCGCGCTGAACCTGCCCGACACGTCGGTGACGACGTCCTCGCCGATCGGCCTCTACGGCTACTCGCAGGGTGGCGGCGCGGCCGGCTCCGCGGCCGAGCTCGCCCCCACCTACGCCCCCGAGCTGAACCTGAAGGGCGCCTACGCCGGTGCTCCCCCGGCGAACCTGGTCGAGGTGCTCAAGTCCGCCGACGGCACCGACCTCACGGGCGTCATCGCGTACGCGATCAACGGCATCACGCCGTACCACCCCGAGCTGCAGGGTGCGCTCGACCAGCTCGCGACGCCGGC
Source organism: Aeromicrobium sp. UBA7512 (assembly GCF_002476985.1). Taxonomy (NCBI): domain Bacteria; kingdom Bacillati; phylum Actinomycetota; class Actinomycetes; order Propionibacteriales; family Nocardioidaceae; genus Aeromicrobium; species Aeromicrobium sp. UBA7512. The sequence goes on along the minus strand of NZ_DLNK01000005.1, from coordinate 214,440 downwards.
CGGCAAGGAGGCGCTGGAGAAGGTCAAGACCCAGTGCATCGGTGGCACGCTGTTCTCGTACGGGTTCCAGAAGACCTCGAAGTGGACCACCACGGGCCAGTCGCTGTACGACATCGTCAAGGCCGACCCCGCGCTGCGCGCCCCCGTCGACGCCCAGCGGATCGGCCGCCTCAAGCCGAACGTGCCGGTGCAGGTGCTCACGGGCACGAAGGACGACATCGTCGACCACGCGCAGGCCAAGCAGCTGGCGAAGGACTGGTGCGCGAAGGGCGTGAACGTCACCTACACCCCGGTGGTGCAGCTCGTCGGCACCGGCGGCACGGCGCTCAACCACCTCGGTCCGGCCATCACGCGCCTGGGCCAGACCCACGACTGGCTCGCCGACCGTCTGACGGGCAAGTCCGTGAGGTCGAACTGCAGCTCCCTGTGGCTGCTGCCCTGACGGCAGCCCGATGAGCCGACCGGGCGATGATCGAGTCGTGGAGAGCGACCCGATCATCGCCCGGCTGCGCGCCGCGGGCTGTGTGTTCGCCGAGCGCGAGGCCGCCTTCGTGCGCCGCCACCTCGTCGATCCCGGCGACGTCGAGCGCGCGGTCACGGCCCGGGTGGCCGGCGTCCCGCTCGAGCAGGCCGTGGGTGTGGCCGAGTTCGACGGCGTGACCGTCGCGGTCGCCGAGGGCGTGTTCGTCCCGCGCCGCCGGGCCGAGGCGATCCCCGAGGCGGCCGCCGCCCACCGGCCCGACGCCCGCATCGTCGTCGACCTCGGCTGTGGGTCCGGGGCGCTGGCCGCGGCGATGAGCCGGCTGCTGCCCGCCGCGCAGATCCACGCCGTCGACCTCGACCCCACCGCGGTCGTCGTGGCCCGCGCGAACGGCCGGCGGTTCGGCTTCACCGCCCACCACGGCTCTTGGTGGAACGGCCTGCCGCGCAGCCTGCGCGGACGGATCGACCTCGCGGTCGGCTACCTCCCCCACGTCCCCAGCACGCGCGTCGACGGCATCCACCCCGACTTTCGCGCCCACGAGCCGCGTTCGACCGTCGACGGCGGCGGGGACGGGCTCGACCACCTGCGCGCCGTCGTCGCGCCGCTCGCCGCCTGGCTCGCACCCGGCGGTGCGTTCGTCACCCTGCTCTCGGTCGAGCAGGCCGCGAGTGTCCCGGGCCGCATCGCGTGGCAGGACGACGAGGACGCCGTGCTGGTCCTGGATCCGGAGTCGGTGGGATCATGGCTGGCGTGACCGTCATCAAGATCAACGCCATCACCGTGCCCAAGGACTCCGGCGACGAGCTCGCCCACCGCTTCGCCAAGCGCGCCGGAGCCGTCGACGGCCAGGAGGGCTTCGAGGGGTTCGAGCTCCTCAAGCCCACCGACGACCGCGAGCAGTGGCTCGTCGTCACTCGCTGGCGCGACGAGGAGTCGTTCCAGGCGTGGCTGAGCTCCCCCGCGTTCGGGCACGGACACCGCTCGGAGTCCGAGCGGTCGGGCGGCGAGGCGCCGAAGCCCGTGTCCACCCACAGCGAGGTCTGGAGCTACGAGGTCGCCGACCTCTCGCAGGGCTGACCCCTCACGACCCGCGGAGGGCGTCGAGGACCTTCTGGACCCGGCGCTCCCGCGTGTCGTCCTTCTTCGCCTCCTCCACCGAGCGCGCGTGCTCCTTGCGGTGCGAGTAGGCCAGCGCATCGAAGGCCTCCCGCAGTCCCGCCGCGGCCAGCGCCTCCGCGAGCGCATCGGGCACGTCGACCTCACGAGGAGCGTCGTCGAGCTCGATCCGCACGTCCACCTCGTCCCCGATCTTCACGCCGAGCGCCTCCCGCTTGGCCTTGCTGAGGCCGATCAGGTTCTCCGCATCCATGCGGGCGAGGCGCGCCGGCTCGGTGACGCCACCGATCGTGATCCGCACGGGGAACGACTTGCCGGCGCCGAACGAGGCCACCTGCTGGTCGGTGAGGATCACCGCCGCCGCGGGACCGCGCGGCTCCAGCGTCGTGCTGATCGTGAGTGTCATCTTCGGCATGGTGCCTCCTGGGTGCGCCGGTGTCTCGATCGTGACCCGCCCGACCGCACCGTGTCCACCGCTCCACGCCCTCGCGACCGGGAACTGTCGGTGCCCGCCGCCACCATGGCCGCATGGCCACCTTCCCCAGCCTGACCGCGCTGCTCGTCCTGCTCCTGTTCGCCGGCCTCGCCGGCGCGCTCGGCTACCTCCTCGGCACCCGCACGCGCACCGCGTCGGCGCACGACGTCGAGATCGCCACCACCGCCACCTCCCGCGCCGTCGCGCCGGTCCGCGAGAGCCTCGACCGCTTCGACACGCGGCTGCGCGACCTCGAGTCCAGCCGCATCGAGTGGCACGCCCAGCTGCGCGAGCAGGTGGAGTCCGTGCGGGTCACGGGCGAGGCCCTGCGCCGCGAGACCGCCTCGCTGTCCACCGCCCTGCGCCGGCCCGAGGTCCGCGGCCGCTGGGGCGAGATGCACCTGCGGCGCACCGCCGAGCTCGCCGGCATGACGCAGCACTGCGACTTCGACCTCCAGGTCACGACCGAGGATGGCCGCCTGCGCCCCGACATGGTCGTGCGGCTGGTCGGCGGCCGCGACATCGTCGTCGACGCGAAGGTGCCGCTCGACGCCTTCCTCGACGCCACGGCCAGCGACGACCCCGACGCCCGCGAGGCCCACCTCGACCGGCACGCCCGCCAGCTGCGCAGCCACGTCGACCAGCTCGCGGCCAAGTCCTACTGGCGCCAGTTCGACTCCGCGCCCCAGTTCGTGGTGCTGTTCGTGCCCGGCGAGTCGTTCCTCTCGGCGGCCCTCGAGGCCGACACGGGGCTGCTGGAGCACGCGGCCGAGCGGCAGGTCGTGCTGGCCTCCCCCACCACCCTGGTGGCACTGCTGCGCACGGTCGCCCTCGCGTGGACCCAGGAGTCGCTCGCGGAGAACGCCCGCGAGATCCACCGCGTCGCCAGCGAGCTCTACGAGCGCCTCGGCACGGTCGCCGGCCACGTGGACCGGCTCGGATCGTCACTCGAGCGCGCCGTGCGCTCGTACAACGACACGGTCGCCTCGGTGGAGTCGCGCCTGCTCGTCAGCGCCCGGCGACTGCACGACCTGAAGGTCGACGACACCCCGCCGTTCCACCCGCGTGTGATCGAGGCGACACCCCGCGTCATGACCGCTCCCGAGCTGCTCGATGAACTAAGTTCATGACCATGAGCTCGCCGGCAGCCGGCGCCGTCATGGCCCTGGCCAGGACTCCGGCCGCGGCCTCCAGGTACGACCTGACGCCGCGTGCCACGGTCCTGTGCGCCGTGCTCACCCTCGCCGCCGTCACGGGCCTCGACCTCATCGACGGGCGCCTCGGCCCCGCCTTCGCCGTCGGCTTCGTCCTGGTGGTCCTTACGGCCGCCGCCGCGGTGCAGGAGACCGGGCTGTTCACCGTCGGCGTCCTGCCGCCGGTGCTGCTGGTCGGTGCCCTGCTGCTGCTCGCCTCCACCGTTCCGGACGCGATCGTGATCGAGGGGCTGCCCGAGACCACCGGCGTGTTCGGCCTGACGCTGAACGCGACGATCGCCCACGGCGTACCCCTGCTGATCGGGCACGCCCTGGCCATCGCCGTGATCGTGGCGCGGATACTCAGCGCTCGGCGCTGAGCCCCTTCGCGCCGCCGCCCGACACCCGGCGCGCCACCCACAGCCCGACGAACATCAGCGCGGTGAAGAGCGCGATGAGGACGAACGCCGTGGGAAGCAGGTTCGCGACCCGACCGCCCTTCGTCAGCAGGATGACCGTCGCGGCCACCGTGGCCGCCGAGGCCACCAGCGGCGTCCACGTGTCGGCGCGACCCGCCCACCCGTGCACGACCGCGCTGACCAGCACGGGAACGCCGGCGACCATGCCGGAGATCAGCAGCGTCAGGAAGAGCAGGCCGGGCTCCGGATCGTCGGACTCGTCGATGAGGATCGGCAGGTACAGGAGCACCCCCGCGGCCACCACGCACGAGATCACCTTGGTCAGCAGCAGCGTCTGATCGCGGCGCATGGAACTCCCCTTCGCTCGGTACGGGCGCGCCCCTCCCCGAGGCGGCCCCCCACCCTAACGACCCGGTTGCCCAGTTGCCGGGCGAGACCTACCGTGGCAGGACGACCACTTTCCGGGGGGAAACCATGTTCGTCCGCCGTTCCGTCGCCGCCCTGTCGGCCCTCACCCTGGCCGCCGGCGCGGTGGCCCTGCAGTCACCGGCCCAGGCCCGTGGGGGCCACCACCCCGATCGCCCCACCGCCGCGGGCCCCACGGCCTACGGCTACGGCGGTGCCGTCAGCTCGGTCGACCGTGACGCGAGCCAGGTCGGACTCTCCGTCCTCAAGTCCGGGGGCAACGCGGCCGATGCCGCCGTGGCCACCGCTGCCGCGCTCGGCGTCACCGAGCCCTACAGCGCCGGTGTCGGCGGAGGCGGCTACTTCGTGTTCCGCGACGGCCGCACCGGCAGGGTGACGACGATCGACGGCCGCGAGACCGCTCCGGCGGGCGTCACCCCCACCACGTTCTACGACCCGGCGACGAACCAGCCGCGCCCGTTCGCCGACCTGGTCTCCTCGGGCGTCTCCGTCGGCGTCCCCGGCACGGTCGCCACGTGGGACAAGGCGACCCGCCTGTTCGGCAAGCGCTCCCTCAAGCGGAACCTGGCGCCGGCCACCTCGCTCGCCGCGCGTGGCTTCACGGTGGACCAGACTTTCCAGAACCAGACGAAGGACAACGCGACGCGCTTCGCCGCCTTCCCCGAGACCGCGCGGCTGTTCCTGCCGGGCGGCCAGCTGCCGGTCGTCGGCTCGCGCTTCCGCAACCCCGACCTCGCCCGGACCTATGCGCTCATCGCGCGGCGCGGACCGCAGGCGTTCTACCGCGGAGCGCTCGCCGAGGACATCGCCCGCACCGTCCAGGCTCCGCCCAAGAGCCCCGACACCACGCTGCCGGTGCCGCCCGGGTCGATGACCACGCGCGACCTCGCCGGCTACTCCGTGCGCCTGCAGAAGCCCACGAAGGTGAACTATCGCGGCTACGACGTCTACGGCATGGCGCCCTCGTCGTCCGGCGGCATCGCCGTCGGCGAGGCACTCAACATCCTGGAGAACCACCGTCTCGGCGGCGGCGCCCGGATCGGCCAGAGCCTGCACCTCTACCTCGAGGCCTCGGCCCGGGCCTTCGCCGATCGTGCCGCCTACCTGGGCGACCCGGCGTTCGTCGACGTGCCCACCCGCACGCTGCTGAGCCAGTGGTTCGCCAACTCGCGTGACTGCACCATCGACCCGAACCAGGCGTCCACCCGCCCGGTCCCGGCCGGCGCGCTCGACGGCTCCGGCTGCGGCGCGGCGCCCTTCGAGGAGATGCGCGACACCGAGAACGTCTCCACCACGCACCTGTCCGTGGTCGACAAGTGGGGCAACGCGGTGGCGTACACGCTCACGATCGAGCAGACCGGCGGCTCGGGCATCACCGTCCCCGGTCGCGGGTTCCTGCTGAACAACGAGCTGACCGACTTCAGCACCACGTACGTCGCGACCGACCCGAACCGGATCGAGCCGGGCAAGCGACCGCGCTCGTCGATGTCGCCCACGATCGTCACCAAGAACGGCCAGGTGCGGTTCGTGGTGGGCTCCCCCGGTGGCGCCACGATCATCACGACCGTGCTGCAGATCCTGATGAACCGGATCGACCTCGGCATGACACTGCCCGAGGCGGTGGCGGCACCGCGGGCCTCGCAGCGCAACGCGGCCACGACCCCGGCCGAGCCGGCCTTCATCGAGCAGTACGCGGACGACCTCGCGCCGTTCGGTCAGACGCTGGTGCCGTCGGGCGACACGTTCACGTCGGCCGCGGAGATCGGCGCGGCCGCCACGATCGAGGTGGATCGCCGCGGTCTCACCACCGCAGCGGCCGAGCCGCAGCGCCGGGGCGGCGGCACCGCCCTGGTGGTCAAGCCGGTCCGTCGTCGCTGACCGGTCTCGATACTCCCCCGCAAGCGGGAGGTGCCCCCGCCGCTCGTTCCTCGCGGGCACTCGACCACCGGTGGCGGCCTCGGTGATCGAGTGCTGGCGAGCGCAGCGAGACGGTGAATCGAGACCACACCGATGACGTGACCTCGAGACGAGCAGCGAGGCGTCAGGCCTGCGCCGCGGCCTTCATGTCACGGCGCAGCTCGGGCGGCAGCGCGAAGATGAGCGACTCGTCGGCGGTGCGGATGGCCTTGGCGTTGCCGATGCCGCGCTCGCCGAGGTAGCCGAGCACGTCCTGCACGAGGTCGTCGGGGACCGAGGCGCCGGAGGTGACGCCCACGGTGCTGACGCCCTCGAGCCACGCCTCGTCGATCTCGGTGATGTCGTCGATGCGGTACGACGCCTTGGCGCCGGCCTCGAGCGCGACCTCGACGAGACGCACGGAGTTCGACGAGTTAGACGAGCCCACGACGATCACCAGATCGGCGTCCTTGGCGATCTCCTTCACCGCGACCTGGCGGTTCTGGGTGGCGTAGCAGATGTCGTCGCTGGGCGGATCCTCCAGCTGCGGGAACTTCTCGCGCAGCCGGCGGACGGTCTCCATCGTCTCGTCGACGCTCAGAGTGGTCTGGCTCAGCCAGCTCAGCCGCGTGCCCTCGGGAAACTCGAGGCCGTCGACGTCGTCGGGGTGCTCGACCAGGGTGATGTGCTCGGGAGCCTCGCCCGCGGTGCCCTCGACCTCCTCGTGACCGGCGTGCCCGATCAGCAGGATGCGGTAGCCGTCAGAGGCGAAGCGGCGTGCCTCATGGTGCACCTTGGTGACCAGCGGGCAGGTGGCGTCGATCGTCTTGAGGCTGCGCTCGGAGGCCTCGGCGTGGACGGCCGGCGAGACGCCGTGCGCGCTGAACACGACGGTGGCGCCGTGAGGCACCTCGTCGAGCTCCTCCACGAAGATCGCGCCGCGCGCGGCGAGGTCGTTCACCACGTGCTTGTTGTGCACGATCTGCTTGCGCACGTAGACGGGCGCGCCGTAGAGGTCGAGCGCCTTCTCGACGGTGATGACCGCTCGGTCGACGCCGGCGCAGTAACCTCGCGGGTCGGCCAAGAGAACCTGGCCCGACGTTCCGGGCATGCCGAGATTGACCTGAGTGGACATGTCGCCCAGCCTACCGACCCGCCGAAGACGACCGCAGCGTCGGCGCCGCCTCATAGGGTGGGCGCATGGCCCTGGAGACGAGCGCGGACAACCCGGCTCCCCTGCGCTCCATCTCGTTGGCGCTGCAGGGCTGGATCGCGCGCCTCGGCGCGGTGTGGGTCGAGGCCGAGGTCGTGCAGCCGAAGCTGAGCGGCAACACCTACTACCTCACCCTGCGCGACCTCACCGCCACGATGAGCATCAGTGCCATCGCGTTCCGCGCCGTGATCGAGTCCAGCGCCACCCCGATCACCGACGGCACCCGCGTGATCGTGCACGCCAAGCCCGAGTTCTACTCGCCCAACGGCCGTCTCTCGCTCAAGCTGCTGGAGATCCGCCCCACCGGCGAGGGCGAGCTGCTCGCCCAGCTCGAGCGGCGCCGCCAGCTGCTGGCCGCCGAGGGCCTGTTCGAGGCCCGCTGGAAGCGCCCGCTGCCGCTGCTGCCGCGCTCGATCGGGCTCGTCACCGGCAAGGGATCGGCCGCCGAGCGCGACGTCCTGCAGAACGTGCACGACCGCTGGCCCGGCGCCTCGATCGAGGTGCGCCACGCGCTGATGCAGGGGTCGCAGTCGGCGATGGCGGTCATCGGCGCCCTGCGCGAGCTCGACGCCGCCGAGCACGTCGACGTCATCGTCATCGCCCGCGGCGGCGGCTCGCTCGAGGACCTGCTCCCCTTCTCCGACGAGGCGCTCGTGCGGGCCGTGCACGGCGCCACCACACCCGTCGTCAGCGCGATCGGGCACGAGCCCGACGTGCCCCTGCTCGACCTCGTCGCCGACCTGCGCGCCTCCACCCCCACCGACGCCGCGAAGCGCGTCGTGCCCCACGTCGGCGACGAGCTGGCCGGGCTGGCCGCCGCCCGCGAACGAGCCCGCCAGGCCGTCGCCGCCCACCTGCACCGCGAGGCGGCCGGGCTCGCCGCCCTGCGCAGCCGACCCGTACTCCGCTCCCCCGCGGCCTTCGTCGACACGCAGCAGGACGTGGTCTCCGCCCAGCGCGAGCGCGCCCGGCTGGCGATGCGCGCCCGGCTGAACCGGGCCCACGACGAGGTCGGCCACCACCTGGCCCGCGTTCGCGCCCTCTCACCCCTGGCCACGATGCAGCGCGGCTACGCCGTCGCCCTCGACCCGTCGGGCCGGGCCGTCACGTCCGTCGAGACGCTCGCCGCCGGCGAGGACCTCGTCCTCCACCTCACCGACGGTCACGCCACCGTCCGCGTCACCGACCTGCAGGAGCACCCGCATGAGTGAACCCACGCCCACCGACCCGGCCGAGCTCTCCTACGAGCAGGCCCGCGACGAGCTGGTCTCGATCGTCCAGCGCCTCGAGACCGGAGGCACGACGCTCGAGGAGTCGCTGGCGCTGTGGGAGCGCGGCGAGGCGCTCGCCGAGGCGTGTCAGCACTGGCTCGACGGCGCGCGGGCCCGGATCGACCCGGGTCAGGACGCGAAGGGCTCCAGCGAGGCCACGTAGTCCTCCACCACGGGGCGCTCGGCGCCGCTGGTGACCACCACGAGCTCGGTGCCCACGACCGCGCCGAAGGTGACGGCGTCGTCGGGTCCGGAGAACACCTGCCACGTCGTGCCCGCGATCTTCTGCTCGCCGTCGGGCGTGCTGCCGGCCGCGCGGTCCTCCACGAGGTTGGGCAGGTCGTCGGCCTCGCCGATCCGCTGCGTCAGGCCCGCGTAGTCGCCCTCGTCGGTGACCACGTTGAGCTGCCAGCGGTCGTCGATCAGCTCGGCCCGTGTGGCGCGCCAGCGCTCGGGCAGCTCGGTGGGAACGAGGGGCACGAATCCGGCGCGCACCTCCACGCCCGACGCGGCACCGCGCCAGTCGACCTCGGAGGTGGGGTTGTCGGGTGTCTCGGTGAAGAGCCGGCCGAACAGGAACAGGCCCACCACGATGGCACCGAGCACGAGGACCGAGCGCACCACGTCGCCCATCGCCGGATTGCCTCGCGAGTACCCGCTCATCGTGCTCCTGTCGTGCCGGGAAGAACCGTTCGGTCGCGCTGGCCAGCCTAGCCTTCGTGCCCGATAGGATGACCGCGTGGACCGACTGAAGCCCGCTGAGGCCGCCCCCGACCGCAACCTCGCCCTGGACCTCGTCCGGGTGACCGAAGCCGGGGCCATGGCCGCCGGCCGCTGGGTCGGGCGGGGCGACAAGAACGGCGCCGACGGCGTCGCGGTCAACGCGATGCGGTCGATGATCAACACCGTCGCGATGGACGGCGTCGTCGTGATCGGCGAGGGCGAGAAGGACGACGCGCCCATGCTCTACAACGGCGAGCACGTCGGCGACGGAACCGGCCCCGAGTGCGACGTCGCCGTCGACCCGATCGACGGCACCACCCTCACGGCCAAGAGCCTGCCCAACGCCATCTCGGTCATGGCCGTCGCACCGCGCGGCTCGATGTACGACCCCTCCGCGGTCTTCTACATGGAGAAGCTCATCGCCGGCCCCGAGGCCGCCGACAAGGTCGACATCCGCCTGCCCGCCGCCGAGAACATCCGCATCGTCGCCAAGGCCAAGGGCCTCGACGTCGAGGACGTCACGGTCTGCGTGCTCGACCGCCCCCGCCACGACGCACTCGTCCACGAGATCCGCGAGACCGGCGCCCGCATCAAGTTCATCGCCGACGGCGACATCGCCGGCGGCATCACCGCGGCCCGCCCCGACTCCGGCGTCGACCTGCTGCTGGGCATCGGCGGAACGCCCGAGGGCATCATCACCGCGGTCGCGATGAAGTGCCTCGGCGGCGTCATCCAGGGCCGCCTCACGCCCGTGGACGACGAGGAGCGCCAGCGCGCGATCGACGCGGGCCACGACCTCGACCGGATCCTGTCCACCGAGGACCTCGTCACCGCCGACGACTGCTTCTTCGTCGCCACGGGCATCACGACGGGCAACCTCATGCGCGGCGTGCGGTACGGCGCCGGCAGCGCCACCACCGAGTCGATCGTCATGCGTTCCCGCTCGGGCACGATCCGCACGATCCGCAGCGAGCACCGCCTGCAGAAGCTGATGGCCTTCTCCTCCATCGACTACGAGCACTGAGCCCATGGGTCCAGGGCCGGCACGCGAGGAGTCCGTCGCGGTCTCCGAGGAGTCGTTCGCGCACCTGCCCAGCGGGCTCGACCTGTGCCACCAGACGTTCGGCGACCCCGGCGACGAGCCGGTCCTGCTGATCATGGGGCTCGGCGGCCCGATGACATGGTGGCCCGAGGCGTTCTGCGTGCAGCTGGCCGCCCGCGGATTCCACGTGACCCGGTTCGACAACCGCGACACCGGCCGCTCCACCAAGCTGCGCCACCACAGGGTGTCCCGGACCGACATCGTGAAGGCCTACCTCGGCCGCGGCTCGGCGCCCTACGGGCTCGACGACCTCGCCGACGACGCCGCGGCGCTGCTGGACCACCTCGGCATCGACGCGGCCCACGTCGTGGGGGTCTCGATGGGCGGCATGATCGCGCAGACCCTCGCGGTCGAGCACGCCGACCGGGTCCGCTCGCTCACGTCGATCATGTCCACCACGGGTCGCCGCCGCGTCGGCTGGATCCACCCGCTGATCATGCGCACGATGCTCGCGTCGGCGGGCCGCACCCGCCCCGAGTACGCCGAGCTCTCGGTCAGGAACGGCAAGGCGGTGGCCTCCCCCGCGTTCCCGACCCCTGACGACGTGGCCCACGCCCGCGCCCTGGAGACCTACGACCGGGGCTGGATCGCCAGCGGCGTCTCCCGCCACATGCTCGCCGTGCTCACCCAGCCCGACCGCACCGAGCGCCTCGGCGCGGTCACGGTGCCCACCCAGGTCATCCACGGCTCGAAGGACCTGCTCGTGCACCGCTCGGGCGGCCGGGCCACCGCCGCGGCCATCGACGGGGCCGAGCTGCTCGAGATCGCCGGCATGGGCCACGACCTGCCGGCCCAGCTGTACGGGACCTTCGTCGACGCCATCGCGGCCACCGCCGCCCGCACCCGCTGAGGCCCGACCTCTCAACGTCCTGACGACCGCGGCCCACTAAGGTGCGAGGCATGACCGACAACACTCAGTGGCGCATCGAGCACGACACCATGGGCGAGGTCAAGGTCCCCGCCGACGCCCTCTATCGCGCCCAGACGCAGCGCGCCGTCGAGAACTTCCCGATCTCCGGAACGCCCATCGAGTCGGCGCAGATCCGCGCGCTGGCGCGGATCAAGGCCGCCTGCGCGACCGCGAACGCCGAGCTCGGCATCCTCGACCAGGCGATGGCCGACGCGATCGTCGCCGCCGCCGACGAGGTCGCCACCGGCGCCCACGACGCGCACTTCCCGATCGACGTCTTCCAGACCGGCTCGGGCACCTCGAGCAACATGAACACGAACGAGGTCATCGCGACCCTCGCGACGAGGAACTCGGGCATCGAGGTCCACCCGAACGACCACGTCAACGCCTCGCAGTCCAGCAACGACGTGTTCCCCACCTCGATCCACGTCGCCGCGACCGAGTCGGCCCTCACGGTCCTCATCCCCGCGCTCGACCACCTCGCGACGAGCCTCGAGGCCAAGGCCGCCGAGTTCGCCGAGGTCGTCAAGTCCGGCCGCACGCACCTCATGGACGCCACGCCGGTCACCCTCGGCCAGGAGTTCGCCGGCTACGCCGCGCAGATCCGCCGCGGCATCGAGCGCGTCGAGGCCTCTCTGCCCCGCACGGCCGAGGTCCCCCTCGGTGGTACCGCCGTGGGCACGGGCATCAACACCCCGAAGGGCTTCCCGCAGCGCGTCATCGAGATCCTCGCCGAGCGCACCGGCCTGCCGCTGACCGAGGCGCGCGACCACTTCGAGGCGCAGGGCGCCCGCGACGGCCTGGTCGAGATGTCGGGCCAGCTGCGCACCATCGCGGTGAGCCTGGTCAAGATCAACAACGACCTGCGCTGGATGGGCTCGGGCCCGCGCACGGGTCTGGGCGAGATCCACCTGCCCGACCTGCAGCCCGGCTCGAGCATCATGCCCGGCAAGGTCAACCCGGTCCTGCCCGAGGCCACGCTCATGGTGTGCGCCCAGGTCATCGGCAACGACGCCGCCATCGCGTTCGCCGGTGCCTCCGGCTCCTTCGAGCTCAACGTGATGCTGCCGGTGATCGGTCGCAACATCCTGGAGTCGATGCGCCTGCTGGCGAACGCCTCCACGACGCTGGCCGACCGCTGCATCGACGGCATCACCGCGGACGTGGAGCGCTGCCTCGAGCTGGCCGAGTCGAGCCCGTCGGTCGTGACGCCGCTCAACCGCCACATCGGCTACGAGAACGCCGCCGCGATCGCGAAGAAGTCGGTCAAGGAGCGCAAGACGATCCGCCAGGTCGTGATCGAGGACGGCTACGTCGAGCGCGGCGAGATCAGCGAGGCCGACCTCGACGCCGCCCTGGACGTCATGAGCATGACCCACCCCTGATGGCCTGAAGCCGAGAACGCCGCCTGCTCGTTGGAGCGGGCGGCGTTCGTCGTTGTGCCTGATCTCGATACACCGTCTCGCTCCGCTCGCCGGCACTCGATCACCAGCTCGCCACCCGGTGATCGAGTAGCTCGCGAGGAACGAGCGGCATATCGAGATCACCGCCTCCCGGTGATCGAGTAGCTGGCGAGCGCAGCGAGACGCGTATCGAGATCAGCCCACCTTGCGGGCGACGACGTAGTTGTCGCGCTCGAAGACCACCTCGTACGAGGCACCGTGCTCGGCTCCGTGCTGGATGGGGTCGGTCTGCGTGAGGTTGCGGTCGAAGATGATGTAGTCGGGCACGACGTCGCCGATCGTGCCGATCCAGTAGGCCGCGTCGTGGCTGCCGGTGAGGTACTTCAGGACCGCGATGTCGGTCTCGACGACGGCGTCCTCGGGGATCGTGGCGATCGCCTCCTGCATCGCCTCGCGCCGCGGCGACGCGTCCCACGTCTCGGGCTCGAGCAGCTGGACCACCGGCCCGCCGGCCAGCAGGTAGCCGCCGACCGCGGCGCCCAGCACGACACCCGGCCACTCCAGCCGCGGGCGCTTGCCGATCGCGTCGATCATCGCGACGAACACGATCGGCATGATGACGATCGAGTAGTGCCACTCGGTGCCCCAGTAGTACTCGACGTCGCCGAGGAATCGCCACAGGAAGGTGGGCGCCGCGACCACGGCCCACGGCGACCACAGCGCCGCGAAGCCGGTGACGCCGAAGGTCAGCAGCAGCGTCAGGAGCTTGCGGTCGGCCTCCGTGGTGAGCGTCTCCCAGACGCCCACCTCGCCGCCCAGGTTGCCGGTGTAGTCGTAGCCGCCGCCGGTGTTGAACGCCGGGATGATCACCCACACGACCAGCACGAGCGCGACGGCCCCGCCCAGGGCGAGGAGGAGTCCGCGCCTGCGCTCGCCGGCGAGCCACAGCGCCACGCCCACGGCCGCGACAGTGACGCCCATGTCCTCCTTGACCAGCAGCAGCGGCAGCGACCACCACACGACGGCGCTGTACCGCTGCTCCACGAACGCCACGCCCGCCATCGCCAGGATCGGCACCGCGAACGCGACCTCGTGGAAGTCGGCCACCACGGCGTTGCCGAAGCCGAAGGCCAACCCGTACATCAGCGCGATGGTCCACCCCACGCGCGGGCCGAGCCGGTCGACCGCGAGGCGCGTGATCGGCACCACCGACAGGCCGATCAGCAGCCCCTGCGCGACGAGCAGCGTCTGCCCGTAGGGGAACAGCCAGTACGCCGGCGCGAGGAGTGCGTCGATCGGCGAGAAGTGGTCGCCCAGGATGTTGTACCCGGGTCCCTTCACCGGCACGATCGGCGCCTCGAACCGCGAGTAGGCCTTGACGGCCTGCTCGAAGATCGCGTTGTCCCACGAGTTCACGGTCAGTCGCCGCCACGACAGCAGGGAGATCAGGCTGTAGAGCATGCCGACGACCGCGGCCCACACCCAAGGCATCCATCGGTTCACCCCGACACCGTACCGGGCGGTAACCCTCGGTTGCGGTTCCTTCGTCGTCCGTCTCGGCGCCGGGGGCTCCTGAGTGCTCCCGTGACCCGTGGGACGTATCGTCGGACCATGAGCCGGACCAGAATGACCGCCGTGGCGCTGGCGGCCCTGCTGGCCCTGGCCCTCCTCGCGCTCGTCATCGTCGTCAACGTCCGCGCGGCACCCGAGGCAACTGCCCCGGAGGCAGCCGAGGAGACCCGCGAGCAGCCCCAGGTGGACGTCGAACGGGTCGCCACCGTGCGGCTCACCGTCCCCACCGACGACTTCGCCACCGAGCCCGCCGCCCCGTGCAGCGACCTCGTCACGAGCGCCACGGACCCGCAGTCCGTCGAGCTGGCCGTGACCGCCTCCGAAGGGGAGCAGCAGGAGCTCGATGCCGAGGTCCGCGTCTCCGCGACGGCCAACCCGTTCAACGGCCTCAAGCGCCCGTACACCGTCGAGCTGGCCGACCCCGCCTCCGTGCTCGGGCTCCCGGCGTCGCGCGACTGGATGCTGCTCGACGAGTTCGCCGACCGGTCCCTGCTGCGCACCGCCTCCGCGATGGAGATCGCCCGGCGCCTGGGGATCGACTGGGTACCGCGACTCGTCCCGGCGAACCTCGAGATCAACGGCACGCCCTGCGGCCTGTACTCGTTCGGCGAGGTCCCGACCGCGCAGGAGGGTCGCGCGGAGCTCGCCGACGACGACGTCCTGCTGCTGGCCGACGCGCGCGACCTCGAGGGTCCGCGGTTCAGTACCGAGCGAGGCCTGCGCGTCCACGTTGCCGACCCGGAGGAGGCCGACCCGCAGGAGGTGGCCGCGGGCTTCCAGGCCGTGGAGGACCTGCTCTACGACCCTGCCTTCCCCGACAACGGCTACCGCGACCGCATCGACGTCGACTCCTTCGTGGACTGGTACCTGCTGAACGAGGTGACCAAGAACCTGGGCAGCCCGCTCTACGACGATGTGTACTTCGTGCTGCGCGGTGACGGCACGCTGGCGATGGGGCCTCCGTGGGACTTCTCGGCCTCGCAGGGCAATCGCCGGAACGGCTCCTGGCGCCTGGACCATCCGAAGGGCTGGTGGCTGCAGCGGTCCTGGTACGCGATCAGCGACGACCCCGCCTGGCGTCGCGCGTTCTCGCCCACGCAGGTCTGGAACGAGCCGCAGGGCCACTACTTCAACGTGCTGATGTCCGACCCCGACTTCGCCGGGCGCGTGGCGCAGCGGTGGACCGAGGTGTCCGAGGACCTCTCCACCATCGGGGACTTCGTCGACGAGCGCGCGGCCGTGATCGCCGACGACGCGGTCGACAACTTCAGCCCTCCGGAGGTCGACGGCCCCGGTCTGCCGGTGGCCGCCAGTGCCCTCGACAACGACCCCGAGGTGTACGTGTTCGCGAACTCCGACCCGGCCGTCGACGTGGGCCAGGGCTGGCGGAACGAGGTCGACCTGCTGCGACGCTGGCTGGAGCGGCGCGTCGCGTGGCTCGACGGGGAGTTCGCGGAGCAGGCTCCGTCAGACCGCTGAGTCGTCCTGCTCGGGCAGGCCGACGTCTACCGCCTGCTGGTCGGCGAACGACCGCGCAGCCCGGACCAGGGCGGCGTTGTCCGGGGCGATCGAGCCGTCCGGCAGCTGCAGGGTGTCCTCCAGCCCGATGCGGGCCTGCAGGCCGAGGCGCAGCGCATGACGCAGCGTCGGCCAGGCGGAGTGCGCCTCGCCGTGCAGCAGCACCGGGACGGCGGGCGCGACCTCGCGCACCACGTCGAGCATCTCCTGGGCGAGGATGACGACCTGGGCGTCGCCGATCCCCTCGGGCAGCTCGAGGAGGACACGGACGGCCTCGTCGCGCAGGGGCGACACGGCCCACTCCCGGACGTCGTCGACCGTCCACAGGCCCGCCTCCACGCCGATGCCTCGCTCGAGCAGCGCCGCGGTCACCGCCTCGGACCCCGACTCGTGCCAGTTGACCGACGCGAGGTCGGGCAGCACGCTCCAGCGGCGGACGGCCGCCACCCGTGCGGCCGGGTCGCGCAGGGCCCACGCGCCGGTGGTGACGCCGATCGGCCTCGAGGGCAGGACGAAGCGGGCCGCCGTGATCACGGCGTCGACGGCGTCGGGATCGAGGGTGTCGAGCCCGTCGACGTCCTTGGGGTGCACGTGGACGCCGTCGGCCCCGGCCCGCAGGACCGCCGCGATGTCCGAGGCGATCTCGACCGGGGTGACGGGCAGTGCCGGATGGACTGCGGGAGGACGCGCGCCGTTGATGCAGGCCTGGATCAACGGCGGGCCCATGGGGTCACAACCCCGGGAACCACAGGCTCATCTCGCGCGCCGCGGACTCCTCGGAGTCCGACGCGTGCACGAGGTTCTCGCGGTTGGACAGCGACAGGTCGCCCCGGATCGTGCCGGGCGCCGCCTTGCGGCCGTCGGTGACGCCGTTGAGCGCACGCACGACCTCGATCGCCTCGTCGCCCTCGAGCACCAGGGCCACGAGCGGGCCGGACACCGCGAACTCGCGCAGCGGCGGGTACCAGGGCTGCTCGGTGTGCTCGGCGTAGTGGGCGTCGGCCATCTCGGCGTCGATCGCGCGGTGCTCCATCGCCACGATGCGCAATCCCTTGGCCTCGTACCGCGAGAGCACGGCCCCCACGAGGCCCCGGGCCACGGCATCGGGTTTGATGAGAACAAGCGTGCGCTGCGTCATGTGCCCAACCTATCCCCCGCGCTCGCCAAGGAGTTCCCATGGTCGACAGCACCCACACCACCACTCCCGCCTGGTGGCGGGACGCCGTGATCTACCAGGTCTACCCGCGCTCGTGGGCGGACTCCGACGGCGACGGCATCGGCGACCTGCCGGGCATCACGGCGCACCTGGACCACCTGGTCGCGCTCGGCGTCGACGCCGTCTGGCTGTCGCCGTTCTACACGAGCCCGCAGAACGACGCCGGCTACGACGTGGCCGACTACCGCGATGTCGACCCGCTGTTCGGCACGCTCGCCGACTTCGACGCACTGGCCGCCCGCGCCCACGAGCTGGGCCTGCGCGTCATCGTCGACCTCGTCCCGAACCACTCCTCCGACCAGCACGCCTGGTTCCAGGAGGCCCTCGCGGCGGATCCCGGCAGCCCCGAGCGCGCGCGCTACATCTTCCACGACGGCCGGGGCGAGAACGGCGACCTCCCGCCGAACAACTGGGAGAGCAACTTCGGCGGCCCGGCGTGGACCCGCGTGCAGAACCCCGACGGCACGCCCGGCCAGTGGTACCTGCACCTGTTCGACCCCAGCCAGCCCGACTTCGACTGGAACAACCCGGAGGTCCAGGAGGAGTTCCGCTCGGTCCTGCGCTTCTGGCTCGACCGCGGCGTCGACGGGTTCCGCATCGACGTGGCGCACGGCCTGCACAAGGAGCCCGGCCTGCCGGACGCGCCCGACGACTACGACCTCGCGATCCACCCGACCTCCGCCCAGCCGATGTGGGACAAGCCCGCCGTGCACGAGGTCTACCGCGACTGGCGCCGCCTCGTCGACGAGTACCGCGTCGAGGGCCAGGACGCCGACCGCATCCTGGTGGCCGAGGCGTGGGTCGTGCCCGAGGAGTCCCTGGCCAAGTACGTCCGGCCGGACGAGCTGCACCAGTCGTTCAACTTCGGCTACCTCATGACCCCGTGGAGGGCGCAGCACCAGCGGGACTCCATCACCTCCGCACTCGAGGCCACCGCGGCCGTCGGCGCGCCGCAGACGTGGGTGCTGTCGAACCACGACGTGCCGCGTCACGCGTCGCGCCTGTCGTACGACATCGACCGGGCGACCCGCGTGCTGGGCATCGGTCCCGACGACCCCCAGCCCGATGCGGAGCTGGGCCTGCGCCGCGCGCGGGCCGCCACGGGCGTCATGCTCGCGCTGCCGGGCTCGGCCTACCTCTACCAGGGCGAGGAGCTCGGCCTGCCCGAGGCCACGACGCTGCCCGACGAGGTCCGCCAGGACCCCACGTTCGCGCGCACCGAGGGCAAGGACGTGGGCCGCGACGGCTGCCGCGTTCCCGTGCCGTGGCACGCCGACCAGCCCGCGTTCGGGTTCTCCCCCACCGGCCGCAGCTGGCTGCCGCAGCCGGAGGTGTACGGCGACCTCGCGCCCAACCGCCAGGACGGCGTCGCGGGCAGCACGCTGGAGTTCTACCGGCGCCTGCTCACCGTGCGCCGCAAGTACGGCCTCGGCCGTGGCGAGCTGCACTGGCAGGAGGGCTCCGACGACCTCCTGGCGTTCACCGTCGTGGGCTCCGGCGGTCGCCGGGTGCAGGTGGTGACGAACTTCGGCGCGGATCCGATCGACCTTCCCCACGGCGAGCTCCTGGCCGTGAGCGGTCCGCTGGACGGGCACCGCCTGCCCACCGACACCACGGCTTGGATCGCCCCCGGCTGAACATTCGCCCGCTCGCCGGACTTGCGGCGTTCTTCCACCCGCCGTAGTTTCATGTGAGCGGCGTCACATTTCCACGAGTCGCACGCCGCAGGATCTCGGGGGAAGGTCGGGTGGTGCACGTGACTAGGCGATCGAGGAAGACGCGCAGTGGAATAGGGCTGGCTGCCGCCGCAACCCTCATGGCGACACTGGCTGCCTGTGGCGGCGGTGACGAGGGCGGGGTCCCGACCATCAACCTCTTCGGCGGCGCGTCCGCCACGGGATTCCAGGACCTCATCGACGGCTGCAACGAGCAGGCCGAGGGCAAGTGGAAGATCGAGGGCAACCTCGTTCCCAGCGACGCGGATGGTCAGCGCGAGCAGATGGTCCGCCGCCTCGCCGCGGGCGACACCGGCATGGACCTGATCGGCATGGACGTCGTCTGGACCGCCGAGTTCGCCGAGGCCGGCTGGATCCTCCCGCTGACCGACGCGCAGCGCGCCGAGGCGTCCGAGGGCACGCTCGCCGTGCCGCTCGAGACGGCGACGTGGAAGGACAAGCTCTACGCGATTCCGAAGCACACCAACGCCCAGCTGATGTGGTACCGCAAGTCGCTCGTCGACAAGGTGGGCAACGGCGAGCCGCCGAAGACGTGGGACGAGATGTTCGACATGGCCGAGAAGCTCAAGGCCGAGGGCGACCCGTACGAGATCGGCTTCACCGGTGCCCGTTACGAGGGCCTCGTCGTCGGGTTCAACACGATCCTCTCCTCGTTCGGCGGCACGATCGTCAACGAGGACAGCACCGAGACCACGATCGACGACAAGACCGTGCAGGCGCTGGACCTGCTGAACAAGCTCGCGACGTCGGGCCTGGCGAACGCGTCGCTGTCGAACTCGCAGGAGCCCGAGGTCTTCGCCCAGCTCCAGAACGGCGCCTCAGCCTTTAGCCTCAACTGGCCGTACGTCCTCAGCGCCATGCGCGAGGCCAGCCCCGAGATCGCCGAGGACCTCGCGTTCGCGCCGTTCCCGGCCACGGTCGAGGGCCAGCCGTCCAAGGTCACGGTCGGCGGCATGAACTTCGCCATCAGCAAGTTCAGCGAGCACCCGGAGGAGTCGTTCGAGGCGGCCATGTGCCTGCGCTCCCCCGAGAACCAGCTCAAGCACTCGCTGACGGCCGGTGAGCCGCCCGTCATCGAGTCGGTGTTCGAGGAGGCGGAGTTCAAGGAGGCCTACCCGCAGGGCCAGGTGCTCCTGGACTCGCTCGAGGCGGCCAGCTCGCGTCCGATCTCGCCGGTCTACCAGAACATCTCGACGATCATCTCCTCCACACTCTCGCCCCCGTCGAGCATCGACGGTGAGAACACGGCCGAGGAGCTCGACACGGCGATCAACGACGCCATTGTGGGGAAGGGGATCCTGCCATGACCACGACCGCACCGGTCGAGTCCCGCACGGACGACGAGAGTGCTGAGATCGCACGTCAGCGCTACAGCGAGGGCAAGAAGGCCGAGCGCCGGCTGGGCCTGATGCTCGTGGCGCCGGCCGTGATCCTCATGGTGGCCGTCACGGCGTACCCGATCGGGTACGCCATCTGGCTGTCGCTGTTCCGCGCGGACCTGCGCACCCCTGACGACAACGAGTTCGTCGGCCTGGACAACTACGTCACGGTCCTCACCAGCGACATCTGGTGGAGCGCCTTCGGCTTCACGCTGCTGCTGACCGTGGTCAGCGTGGCGTTCGAGCTGGTGCTGGGCATGGGGCTGGCCATCGTGATGCACCGGACGATCGTCGGACGCGGGCTCATCCGCACCTCGGCGCTGGTGCCGTACGCGATCGTCACGGTCGTCGCGGCGTTCAGCTGGCGGTTCGCCTGGAGCCAGGACATCGGCTGGCTGGCCGGGGACAACGCACCCCTGACCGGCCACTGGTCCTCGTTCTGGATCATCGTGCTGGCCGAGGTCTGGAAGACCATCCCCTTCATGGCCCTGCTGCTGATGGCCGGCCTGGCGCTCGTGCCCGAGGACCTGCTCAAGGCGGCCTCGATCGACGGCGCCTCCCCGTGGCAGCGCTTCTGGAAGGTGACGGTGCCGCTCATCAAGCCGTCGATTCTGGTCGCGGTGCTGTTCCGCACGCTGGACGCCTTCCGCGTCTTCGACAACATCTACGTGCTGACCAGCGGAGCCAACGACACCTCCAGCGTGTCGATCGTGGCGTACAACAACCTCATCCGAGGGCTCAACCTGGGCATCGGCTCCACGATGTCGGTGCTGATCTTCATCACGATCGCGATCATCGCGTTCATCTTCGTGAAGCTGTTCGGCGCCGCGGCGCCGGGCTCCGATGAAGGGAGGCGATGACCATGAGCACGGCAGTGGAGACACCGAAGCGCAAGGCGATCTGGTGGGGCGTCAACGCGATCGTCCTCATCTACGCGTTCATCCCGGTCCTGTGGATCATCTCGCTGTCGGTCAAGCCCGACGCGATCCTCAACGACGGCAGCTTCTTCCCGAGCCAGTACACCGGGGAGCACTACGAGGCGATCTTCCAGAACGACAGCTTCACCCGAGCCCTGATCAACTCGATCGGCATCTGCCTCATCTCGACGTTCATCGCGATCGTCGTCGGAACGATGGCGGCCTACGCCGTGGCGCGCCTGGACTTCCCGGGCAAGAAGTTCGTCGTGGGCGCCTCGCTGATGATCGCGATGTTCCCGCAGATCGCGCTGGTCACGCCGCTGTTCAAGATCCTGACCGGCATCGGGCTGTTCGACACCTGGCTCGGCCTGATCATCCCCTACATCACGTTCGCCCTGCCGCTGGCGATCTACACCCTGAGCGCCTTCTTCCGCGAGATCCCCTGGGAGCTGGAGAAGGCGGCCAAGATGGACGGCGCCACGCCCTACCAGGCGTTCCGCAAGGTGATCGCTCCGCTGGCGATGCCCGGCGTCTTCACCACGGCCATCCTGGTCTTCATCTCCTGCTGGAACGACTTCCTGTTCGCCATCTCGCTGACCTCCAGTGAGCGCTCGCGCACCGTGCCGGCGGCCCTGAGCTACTTCACCGGCGCCACGACGTTCGAGAAGCCCACCCAGGCGATCGCCGCAGCCGCGGTGGTCATCACCATCCCGATCGTCATCTTCGTCCTCTTCTTCCAGCGCCGGATCGTTGCCGGCCTCACCAGCGGCGCCGTCAAGGGCTGAAAGGAATCATCATGGCTGAAATCGTCCTGGACCACGTGGTCAAGCGGTACCCCGACGGAGCCCTCGCGGTGGAGGACTTCAACCTCGAGATCGCCGACGGCGAGTTCATCATCCTGGTGGGCCCGTCCGGCTGTGGTAAGTCCACCACCCTGAACATGATCGCGGGGCTGGAGGACATCACCACCGGTGACCTCAAGATCGACGGCACGGTCGTCAACGACAAGGCGCCGAAGGACCGCGACATCGCCATGGTGTTCCAGTCCTACGCGCTGTACCCGCACATGACCGTCTACGAGAACATGGCGTTCCCGCTGACCTTGGCCGGTGTGGACAAGTCCACCATCAAGGAGAAGGTCGCCGAGGCCGCGAAGATGCTCGAGCTGGAGCAGCACCTGGACCGCAAGCCGTCCAACCTGTCGGGCGGCCAGCGCCAGCGCGTCGCCATGGGCCGCGCCATCGTGCGGAGCCCGAAGGCGTTCCTCATGGACGAGCCGCTGTCGAACCTCGACGCCAAGCTGCGCGTGCAGATGCGCACGCAGGTCGCGCGGATCCAGAAGACGCTGGGCACCACCACGGTCTACGTCACGCACGACCAGACCGAGGCCATGACGCTGGGCGACCGGGTCGTGGTCATGCGCGCCGGCAAGATCCAGCAGGTGGGCTCGCCGACCGACCTCTACGACAACCCCAACAACCTGTTCGTCGCGGGCTTCATCGGCAGCCCGTCGATGAACTTCCTGCCCGCCACGATCGAGGGCGAGTCGCTGTCGACCTCCATCGGCGACCTGCCGGTCCCCGACGCGTATCGCGAGGCGCTGCGGTCGGGCAGCGCGAGCCGCGACGTCATCGTGGGCATCCGGCCCGAGCACTTCGAGGACGCCTCGCTGGTGTCCTCCGACGTGCCCGGCGCGCGGGTGGAGGTGAACGTCGACCTCGTGGAGCAGATGGGCTCCGACGTCTACGCCTACTTCACGGTGCAGGGCGGGGCGGCGAACGCCGATCTCGACGACCTGGCCAAGGACACCGGGCAGGACATGGCCGGCGACGGCACGCAGGTCAACGCCCGGCTCAGCGCCGAGTCGAAGGTCGCCGGCGGCCAGAGCGCCGAGCTGTACGTCGACTCCAGCAAGATCCAGGTGTTCGACGCGCAGTCCGGCGAGAACATCGCCCACTGAGACCCGGGGCGGGCGCGGCGCAGGTCAACGAGACTTGCGCCGCCGCCGCTTGCCCGCGGCCACCTGCTTCATGATCTCGCGGTCCCACGCGTGCTCGCGGATCAGCCGGTACCGCTCCCCCGACACGCGCATGTAGGCGTCGCCCTCGGTCTCGTCCTCGCCCTTGAGGCCGGCCTCGTCGACCAGCTCGAGCACCGGCAGGAACTCCTCGTCCATCCAGCGCTGCGCCATGGTCTTCTTGTCCATCAGCTGGGCCTCAGCCTGCATCGTGCGGGCGGCCCACGCCTCGACCATCTCGGCCAGCACGCCGTAGCCGTGCGGCTTGGTCACGCGGACCTTGTCGCGCACTCCCGGGGGCAGCGGGACGCGCTGCAGGAACACCTTGCGCCAGTGCTTCAGCTCGAGGTCCTCACGACGGCCGATGTCGCGCGGCTCCAGCAGGGTCTGCACCTCGGTGACCTCGGCCTCGATGAGGCGCAGCCGCAGGGCGCGAGCCACCGACACGCGGTGGTGGCCGTCGCGCACGAAGTAGTAGTCGCCCAGCTTGTAGACGTCGATCGGCGGGATCTCCTCGCCGATCCGGCTGGCACGCGCGATCCGCTCCCAGCGCGCCCGGCTCTTGTCCGAGGTGGGCCGGAACCGCCGGTCGAAGTCGCGCACCTTGTCGACCGAGCCGATGATCGCGTCGAGCGGGATCAGGTGCAGCCCGATCCTGCGCTCGCCGCGCCGGCCGAGCGCGTCCACCACCTCGTCGAAGGAGAGCGCACGGGTGCCCTCGCCACCCTCGCCGCGCAGGCGAGCGGCCAGGGCGGAGAGCGTCTGCAGGCGCCGAGCCCGCATGAAGTCGCTCTCGGCGTCGATCCGGGGAGAGCCGGACTCAGCCATGACCGCCCACCGGGTCGAGCACCGACTCGATCTCGAGGAGCTTGTAGGGCACGACGTTGCGGATCGTGGTGTCGCCGACGACCCGGTCGGGCTGGGGCTGGCCGAACGGGTGGATGTGACCGTGCAGGTGCCACGTGGGCCGCAGGGTCTCGATCACCTCGTGGAGCGCCTCGAAGCCGTGGTGCGGCGGGTCTTCGCCGTCACCGAGCCCGCGCGGCGGCGAGTGCGTGAGCAGCACGTCGACCCCTCCCCCACGTTTGGCGGCGACCTTCATGAGGCGTTTGGCACGCTTGGCGAACTCGTCCTGGGTGTACTGGTTCGGGCCGTCGTTGTACCGGATGCTGCCGCCGAGGCCCGCGACTCGGAGTCCGGCCACGTCGACCACCGACTCGTCGGCGTTCACGCCGCCGAGGGGGCGCGGATCCTCCTGGGGCAGACCGTTGCTGGTCAGCCAGCCGCGGAAGCCCGAGAGCGGCGCCTCCACCGCGGGGTCGTGGTTGCCCGGGACGAAGACCACCGGCACGTCGAGCATCGAGGACAGGAACTCCAGGTAGTCCCACGGCAGGTCGCCCGCGCCGAGCACGACGTCCGGGCGCAGCCGACGGACGCCGGCGTCGTGGATCACCGGCGAGATCTCGTCAGCGACCACGAGCACGCGCACCATGTCTCAACCGTACCGGGGAACATGGTGAGCCATGTCACATCGCGCGACTCTTCCTACTCCTCCGCGGCGGCCCAGCGGGCCTTGTCGGCCGCGATCTTGCGTCCGAGGAAGAACGCACCCAGCCACAGGGCGGCGAACATCAGCCCGATGAAGAACATGATCGGCACGAGGAACCCCGTGAGGATCGTGGCCACCTGGATCCCGTGCCCGACCCAGTAGGCCCACGGGTGCCGCAGCAGACCCGCCACGACGACGCACAGCACGGCCAGCCCACCGCCGATCAGCGATGCCAGCGGCGCCGAGACGTCCTCGACCGCGATCATCACCGGGATGGACAGGCCCAGGATGATCGCCTGGAGCGACAGCATCGCCGCGCACATGTGCCTCACTGCGACTCACCGCCGCGCAGCAGCGTGCGGGCCTCGCCCACGGTGACGACCGAGCCCGTGACGATCACGCCGCCAGAGCCGATCGAGTCGCCGAAGTCCTCGCCGGACGCGTCGGCGAGCCCGATGGCCCGCTCGAGCGCGTCGTCGAGCCGGGGCACGACGGTGATCCGCTCGGGGCCGAAGACCCCGCTCGCGACCTCGGCGAGGTCGGCGGCGTCGAGCGACCGCTCGGTGCTGTTCTGCGTGCAGACGAGGTGGGCCACGACGGGCTCGAGCTCGCGCAGGATCTCCTCGGCGTCCTTGTCGGCCATGATGCCGACGACACCGATGAGCGGGCTGAACGCGAACTCCTCGCTGATCGACTCGACCATCGCCCGCACCCCGTGCGGGTTGTGGGCGGCGTCCAGCACGACGGTGGGACTGCGGCGCACGACCTCGAGCCGTCCGGGAGAGGTGACGGCACCGAAGCCCGCGCGGATCAGGTCGGGATCGAGCTCGGCGTCACCGGTGAAGACCTCGACGGCGGCCACCGCCAGAGCGGCGTTGCGGGCCTGGAATGCACCGTGCAGCGGCAGCAGGATGTCCTCGTACCGGCCCTTGACCCCCTGGATCGTGAGCACCTGGCCACCGACCGCGGCCGTGCGGGACTCGACGCCGAAGTCGGCACCCTCGAGCACGAGCATCGAGCCGACCTCGTTCGCGCGGCCCATGATGACCTCGAGGACCTCCTCGGGCTGCGAGGCGAGCACGGTGCGCGAGCCGGGCTTGATGATCCCGGCCTTCTCCACCGCGATGTCGGCGGGCGTGTCGCCCAGGAAGGACGCGTGGTCGACGTCGATCGGGGTGATCACGGCGACCGAGGCGTCGGCGACGTTGGTGGCGTCCCACGCGCCGCCCATGCCGACCTCCACGACGGCGACGTCGACGGGGGCGTCGGCGAACGCCGCGTAGCCCATCGCCACGAGCATCTCGAAGAAGCTCAAGGGGTGCGGCTGGCCCTGGTCTACGAGGTCGGCGTAGATCGCGACGTCGGCGTAGGCGTCGACGAAGAGCTCGTCCGAGAGCGGCTCGCCGTCGACGCAGATCCGCTCGTTCATGCGCTGCAGGTGCGGGCTCGTGAAGCGACCCGTGCGCAGGTCGAGCGCGCGCAGCAGGGCGTCGATCATGCGGCTCGTCGAGGTCTTGCCGTTGGTCCCGGTCAACTGGATCACCGGCTGGGCGCGCTGCGGGTCACCCATCAGCTCGCAGATGGCGCGGATCCGGTCGAGCGACGGCTCGAGCCGCGTCTCGGGCCAGCGGGACAGCAGAGCGAGCTCGACATCGGGGTAGGTGGGCCTCATCGTCCCCAGTATCCCAGCCCGGGCATCGCGTGGCGTCACAGGCGTTTGTCGCGTCACCCATGGGGCTGAGGCGCCTGCTGTGGCGGGTGGCCGGAACCGGTCCGAGAATCGGGGTCTTCACCCATGGTCAGGGGCCACAGCGCGGTCACAGACTGAACGCATGAACCGTCAGATCGCGGGCTGGATCACTCATCGCTGGGTCAAGTGGGTCGTGCTGGTCGTCATGCTCGTCATCCTCGGCGGCCTCGGCTCGTTCGGCGCCAAGCTCACGAGCGTGCAGGACAACGACATCGCCTCGTGGCTTCCCGACGAGGCCGAGTCGACACAGGTGATCCAGCAGGCGGGCTCGTTCTACGACGAGAACATGGCCCCCGCGATCGTGCTGCTGACGTCGGAGGAGCCGCTGACGCCGGCCGACCTGGCCGCCGCCCAGGAGGCCGCCACCGCGATCGGCGCCCTCGAGGACGTGCCGGTCGGCGAGGTCGCGGGGCCGATCCCCAGCGAGGACGGCGTGGCCGCGCAGCTCATCGTGCCCATCACCCTCGACGAGGAGGGCTGGGAGGAGCTGCCCGACTGGATCGACGACGTGACCGAGGCGGCGGAGGACGCGGTCGAGGGCACCGACCTGCGCGTCGACGTGGGCGGTCCGGCCGCGCTCGGCGCCGACCAGGCCGAGGCGTTCGCCGGGATCGACGGCATCCTGCTCGCGGCCGCCGTGGGCGTCGTCGTGGTGATGCTGCTGCTGACGTACCGCAGCCCGATCCTGTGGCTGATCCCGCTGTTCTGCGGCCTGATGAGCGTCTTCGCCTCGCAGGGCCTGGTCTACCTGCTGGCCAAGTACGGCGGGCTGACGGTGAACGGTCAGAGCGCCGGCATCCTCAGCGTCCTCGTGCTCGGCGCGGGCATCGACTACGCGCTGCTGATCGTGGCGCGGTACCGCGAGGAGCTGCGTCGCTACGAGGACCGGCACGAGGCGATGGCGCACGCGCTGCACCGGGCGGCGCCCGCCGTGTTCGCCAGTGGCAGCACCGTGATCATCGGTCTGCTGTGCCTGCTCTTCGCGCAGATGAACTCCACCGCCGGCCTCGGCCCGGTGGGCGCCGCCGGCATCGCGGTGGCCCTGCTCGCGATGCTGGTCCTGCTGCCCGCGCTGCTCGTGATCTTCGGACGCTGGGTGTTCTGGCCCTTCATCCCCCACTTCGGCGACCCCGAGCGCACCGACACCGGGTTCTGGGCCAAGGTCGGCACGCGGATCGCCCGAGCGCCCCGCGCGGTCTGGGTCGTCACCAGCCTGATCCTCGTGGCGCTGTCGTTCGGCATCGTGAAGCTCGACGCCACGGGCCTGAGCAACGCCGAGGCGTTCACCACCACCCAGCCCTCGGTGGTCGCCGAGGAGCGCATCGCCGAGCACTTCCCGGCAGGTGCAGGCGACCCGCTCCAGATCATCACGAACGCCGACCAGGCCGCTGAGGTCCGCGAGGTCGTGGCCGGGGTCGAGAACGTCGATCCCGCCACGGTCACCGAGCCGCAGGTCCAGGACGACCTCGCGTACTTCGAGGCGACGCTGAGCGTCCCGAGCGACTCCGAGGAGGCCAAGACCGCCGTGGAGGACACCCGCACGGCGCTCGACGACGTGGAGGGTGCTGACGCCCTCGTCGGCGGCAACACCGCCCTCAACCTCGACGTCCAGGAGGCGTCGTCGGCCGACAACCGGCTGATCATCCCGATCATCCTGCTCGTCGTGCTGCTGGTCCTGATGATCCTGCTGAGGTCCATCGCCGCGCCGTTGATCCTGCTGCTGACCGTCGTGCTGTCGTTCGCGGCCGCCATGGGCATCAGCGCGCTGGTGTTCCACTACGTGTTCGACTTCGAGGGCGCCGACTCCTCGTTCCCGCTCTTCGCGTTCGTGTTCCTCGTGGCACTGGGCATCGACTACAACATCTTCCTGATGACCCGCGTCCGCGAGGAGGCGCTGCTGCACGGCACGCGCCGAGGCGCGCTGATCGGGCTGGCGGCCACCGGTGGCGTGATCACCTCGGCCGGCCTCGTGCTCGCCGGCACGTTCGCCGCCCTGGCGACGCTGCCGATCGTGTTCCTGGCCGAGCTCGGCTTCGCGGTCGCGATCGGCGTGCTGCTCGACACGATCATCGTCCGGTCGGTGCTGGTCACGGCGCTGAACCTCGACATCGGCAAGTCGATCTGGTGGCCCAGCCGGCTCGGCCGCACCGACGGCTCCGCACCGCCGGAGCCTCAGGTCGAGGAGAAGTCGCCCGCGAGCATCGCGTAGACGCCGGTGTCGGCCCAGGCGCCCTTGAACCACATGTCCTGACGGAAGAACGCCTCCTCGCGCATGCCGAGGCGGCGGCACAGGGCCACGGAGGCGTCGTTGCGCGGGTCGAGCTCGGCGACGACCCGGTGCAGGCGCATGTCCTCGAACGCGAGCCGGAGCAGCGCTCGGGCGCCCTCCTCGGCGAAGCCCTGCCCCTGGAAGTCAGGGTGGAGGCCCCAGCCGATCTCGGCGGTGAGGTGGTCGACGCTGCGCAGGCTCAGGTAGAGGTGCCCGATCATGCGCCCGTCGGTGCGGCGCTCGACCGGGATCTCCAGGAAGTCGCCCTCGCGCTCCAGCGCGGTGTGCGACGACCACTCCGCCACCTTGGCCGCCATCTCCTCGCGGGTGCGCGGCTCGAACAGCATGAAGCGGGCGACGTCCTCGCGGCCCTGGTACGCGTGGAAGGCGTCGACGTCGTCCAGGGTGATCGGCCGCAGCCGCAGTCGCTCGGTCTCGATCGGCTCGGTGAAGCGGAAGGGCCGGAGGTGCGAGCGGACCTCGGGCACCTCGAGCATGCGCCGGGCCAGCGGGGCCAGGCGCTCGCCGAGGGCCCGGGCCTCCTCCCGCGTGAACCAGCGGGCCTCCGCGATCTCGGCCGCCGCCGTGACCTCGCCGTCGAGGCGCAGCGCGAACACGTCGGCCACGAGGTGGTGCCCGGGCTCGTTGGCGGCGTCGGCCTCGAACCGGCCCCACGCCGTGAGGTCGTCCGGGGCGACCTCGACGAGCAGCTCCTCGGCCAGCTCGCGCACGAGCGCCGGCACCGCATCCTCGCCCGGCTCGGGCTTGCCGCCGGGCTGCATGAACATCTCCGAGCCACGCTTGCGGACCATGAGGATCCGGTCCTGCGCGTCGGTGGTGAACGCCGCGACCACGTGGATCGTCGGCCTCTCGTCCTCGCTCATCTGATCGCCTCCGGTCCCCATCCTGCTCGACCGCCGGCCGGAGCCGACCACCCGACCGGCCCGGGAGGCGCCTGCTCCACGTTGGCTAGGTTGACACTCGGGCGGCGGCAGCGCTGCCCGCGACCCGGACCGAGGGAAGGATCGACCGATGGACGACGCGAACCTCTCCGGGTGGGGACCCGCGCTGCTGTCGACGGATCCCGAGGTCATGGCGAGCTACTCGCGGGACCAGTCGCGGTTCACCGAGCACGCGATGCCGGTGGCCGTCCTCGCGCCCAGGAGCACCGAGGAGGTCGCCGAGGTCCTGCGCGAGGCGGCTCGGCGCGGGCTGGCGGTGGTGACTCGCGGCGCCGGCACGGGCCTCAGTGGCGGGGCCAACGCCCAGCGCGGTTCCATCCTGCTCTCGACCCACCGGCTCGACTCCATCGTCTCCATCGACCCCGACGAGCAGGTCGCGGTGGTCCAGCCGGGCGTCGTCACCGGCCACCTGCGTGCGGCGGTGCTGGAGCACGGCCTCTTCTACCCGCCGGATCCCGGCAGCGTCGACAGCTGCACCATCGGCGGGAACGTCGCCACGAACGCCGGCGGCATGTGCTGCGTCAAGTACGGCGTCACCCGCGACTTCGTCCGTGGGCTGGAGGTGGTGCTGGCCGACGGCTCGGTGATGCGGACCGGGCGGCGGACCGCGAAGGGCGTCGCCGGCTACGACCTCACCTCGCTGCTGGTGGGCTCCGAGGGCACGCTCGGCGTCATCACCGAGATCACGGTGCGGCTCGTCCCGCGGCCCGCGCCGCCCACGACCATGCTGGCCACCTTCGGCACGCTCGCCGCGGCCGGCACCGCGGTCCAGCAGCTGACGCGGGCGGGCACGCGGCTGTCGCTGCTGGAGATCATGGACCGGACCACGCTGAGCGCCATCGAGTCGATGAGCCCACTCGGCTTCGACACCGGCACCGCCGCCGTCCTGCTCGCCCAGAGCGACGAGCCCGACAGTGCCGCGCAGGTGGCCCTCGCGGCCGACCTCTGCAGGGCCTCAGGGGCCGAGGACGTGGCCGTCAGCGACGACCTCCGCGAGGGCGACCTGCTCCTGCAGGCACGACGGCTCGCGCTGCCGGCCCTGGAGCGACTCGGCGACTGGCTGCTGGACGACGTCTGCGTGCCCCGGTCCCGCATCGTCGACCTCATCACCTCCGTCGAGGACATCGCCGCGCGTGAGGGCCTGGTGATCGGCGTCTTCGGCCATGCCGGGGACGGGAACATGCATCCCACGATCATCTACGACGAGGGCCGGCCCGACAGTCGCGTCGCCGCGCTGCGTGCCTTCGACCAGATCACCGCTCGCGCGCTCGAGCTGGGCGGGACGATCACCGGCGAGCACGGGGTCGGAGCCCTCAAGCGGGGGTGGCTCGGCACCGAGCTCGACGCCTCCGCGGTACGCGCCCACCGCCTCGTCAAGCAGGCGTTCGACCCCGGCGACATCCTCAACCCCGGAATCGCGATCCCCGGTCCGTAGAGCCCGAGCGACGGGCCGTGCTCCCGCGGCGGATGTCACCGGCGAAGCCACGTAGAATCGACGCTCGTGACCACTGCACAGAACCGCGTTCCGGAGAAGCCCGTCCTCGAAGGCCTCGAGGAGAAGTGGGTGGACGTATGGGCCGAGCAGGGCACGTACGCGTTCGACCGCACCAAGACGCGCGACGAGGTGTACTCGATCGACACCCCGCCGCCCACCGTCTCGGGCTCGCTGCACGTGGGTCACGTCTTCAGCTACACCCACACCGACCTGATGGCGCGCTACAAGCGCATGCGCGGTCTCGAGGTGTTCTACCCGATGGGCTGGGACGACAACGGCCTGCCCACCGAGCGCCGCGTGCAGAACTACTACGGCGTGCGCTGCGACCCCTCGCTGCCGTACGACCCCGGCTTCACTCCCCCGGCCAAACCCGACCCGAAGAAGCAGATCCCGATCAGCCGGCGCAACTTCATCGAGCTGTGCAACGAGCTCGTCGTGCGCGACGAGCAGGTCTTCGAGAAGCTGTGGCGCACGCTCGGCCTCTCGGTGGACTGGTCGCAGACGTACACGACGATCGGCCACGACGCGCAGGTCACCAGCCAGCGCGCGTTCCTGCGCAACCTGTCGCGCGGCGAGGCCTACAGCCAGGACGCGCCGACGATGTGGGACGTCACCTACCAGACCGCCGTCGCCCAGGCCGAGCTCGAGGCACGTGACTACCCCGGCCACTACTACCGCGTCGCCTACCACCTCGCGGACGGCCAGAAGGTGTTCATCGAGACCACCCGTCCCGAGCTGACCCCGGCCGCCGTGGCGCTCATCGCGCACCCCGACGACGAGCGCTACCAGCACCTGTTCGGCACCACCGCCCACTCGCCGATCTTCGGCGTGGAGGTGCCCGTCCTGGCCCACACGCTGGCCGACCCGGAGAAGGGCTCGGGCATCGTCCACTGCTGCACCTTCGGCGATCTCACCGACGTCCAGTGGTGGCGCGAGTTCGACCTGCCCAACCGCACCGTGATCGGGCGCGACGGTCGCATCCTGCGCGAGGTTCCCGAGTGGGTCGCCGGCGGTCCGGGCGAGAGCGTCTACGCCGAGCTCGCGGGGAAGACCACCTTCAGCGCCCGTGAGGCCATCACGGCCGCCCTCGCGGAGTCGGGCGATCTCGACGGCGAGCCCACGCCCACGCAGCGCATGGCGAACTTCTACGAGCGCGGCGACAAGCCGCTCGAGATCGTCTCGACCCGCCAGTGGTACATCAAGAACGGCGGCCGCGACGCCGAGCTGCGCCAGCACCTGGTCGCCCTCGGCTACGACATCGACTGGCACCCCGGCTACATGCAGTCGCGCTACACGAACTGGATCGAGGGCCTCAACGGCGACTGGCTGGTCAGCCGCCAGCGGTTCTTCGGCATCCCGTTCCCCGTCTGGTACCTGCTCGACGAGGACGGCGAGCCCGACCACGACAACCCGATCCTCGCGCCGGAGTACGACCTGCCGGTCGACCCCGCCTCGCAGGCGCCGGCGGGCTTCGACGAGTCCCAGCGCGGCAAGCCGGGCGGCTTCATCGCCGACCCCGACGTGCTCGACACGTGGGCCACGTCGTCGCTCAGCCCCCAGCTGGTGTGCGGCTGGGAGCGGGACCTCGACCTGTTCGAGCGCACGTTCCCGATGGACCTGCGCCCGCAGGGCCACGACATCATCCGCACGTGGCTCTTCTCCACCGTGGTGCGCTCCAACCAGGAGTTCGGCACCGTTCCGTGGAAGCACGCCGCCCTCTCGGGCTTCGTGGTCGACCCCGACCGCAAGAAGATGAGCAAGTCCAAGGGGAACGTCGTCGTCCCGGACGAGATCCTCGAGAAGTTCGGCGCCGACGCCGTGCGCTGGCGTGCCGCGGGCGCTCGCCCGGGCGCGGACTCGCCGTTCGACGAGACCCAGATGAAGGTCGGGCGTCGCCTCGCGATGAAGGTGCTGAACGCCAGCAAGTTCGTCGTCGCCCCGGTCGAGCAGTACGGCCTCGGCGCCGACGCCTCCCTGCTCGACCCGACGCTGGTCACCGAGCCGCTCGACCGGGCGCTGCTCACCGGCCTGCGCGACGTCGTGGAGACGGCCACCGCGCACTTCGAGGCCTACGACTACGCCTCGGCGCTCGAGGTCACCGAGAAGTTCTTCTGGGACTTCTGCGACGACTACCTCGAGCTCGTGAAGGAGCGCGCCCGCGCCGAGGACGCCTCGGGCACCTCGGCGAAGGCCACCTTCGTGCTGGCGCTCTCGGTGCAGCTGCGCCTGCTCGCGCCGTTCCTGCCCTACGTCACCGAAGAGGTCTGGTCGTGGTGGCAGGAGGGGTCGATCCACCGCTCCGCGTGGCCCACCGCCGACGACCTCGCGATCGAGGCGTTCGACGCTCGTCTGCTCGCGATCGCGGGCGAGGCACTGGCCGGTATCCGTGGTGCGAAGTCCACGGCGAAGGTCAGCCAGCGCACCGAGGTCACGCAGGTGGAGATCTCGGGCGACGCCGCCACGCTCGACCTCCTCGCGTCGGCGCTGCCCGACGTGCGGGCGGCCGGGCGGGTCGTCGGCGAGGTCGTCACCACCGCCGGCGAGGGCGCGCTGAAGGTCGACGCCACGCTCGCGGAGTCCTGACCGCGTAAACTCCCAGCGAAAGCCACAGAGTTCCACAGCTCGGGAGGTCACGTGTACGCCGCTGAACGTCAGGTGCTGCTGGCCGAGCGCCTCACCCGCGACGGGCGGCTCTCGGTCAACGAGGTGGCGGCGGAGCTGTCGGTGTCCACCGAGACGATCCGCCGCGACCTCGACGTGCTCGAGCGCGCCGGCACCGCCACGCGGGTGCACGGCGGTGCGGTGCTGTCCACGGCGTACGCGCGCATCGAGGCCAGCCTCGCCCAGCGCACGGGCGAGCGGCCCGAGCTGAAGTCGCGCATCGCGGCGGCCGCCCTGAAGTTCCTGCCCGGCACCGGCGGCAGCATCCTGCTGGACGGCGGCAGCACGGTGGCGCACCTGGCCGACGTCCTGCCGGCCGACCGCCACCTGACGGTGCTGACCCACAGCGTCGCCATCGCCCACCTGCTGCTCGGCCACGACGGCATCGCCCTCCACACGCTCGGGGGCCGCGTCCGCGAGGTCACCGGCGTGGCCGTGGGCCAGACCACGGTGGAGGCCCTGCGCGGGACGCGCGCCGACGTGGCGTTCATCGGCACGAACGGGATCGCCGCCGACCACGGCTTCAGCACCCCCGACTCGGAGGAGGCCGCCGTCAAGCGCGCGCTCTTCGGATCTGCGCGCACCCGGGTGGTGCTCGCCGACTCCACGAAGTTCGGCCCGCACCGGGTGTTCTCGTTCGCCGACCTCGGCGATGCGTCCGCCGTGGTCACCGACGACGGCATCACCGGACGTGACCGCGCGATGCTCGAGGACGTCGGCGTCGAGGTCGTCGTCGCCTGACCGCTACTCGACGGGCTGGGTGGCGAAGTCGATGCCGGAGTTCTGCAGCCGGTTGACCAAGGCGGCGCCCATCGCGACGGCGGTGGTGGTCTGTCCCGAGACCTCGGGCAGGTCGTCGTAGGCCAGCGACATGGCCGACTCCGCGAGCATCTTCGCGGTCTCGGTGTAGCCCGGGTCGCCGCCGCGCACCGTGGTGACGAGCTTGGTGTCGCCGCTCATTCCGACGAGCGTGAGCGTGAACCACGACTTCGCCCGCTGCTCCTCGGTGGGGCCGTCGCCGGCCGCCTTGAGCTTGACCAGCATGGTGCGCACCGGTGGGATCAGGGCGCCCACCGCCACCGCACCGAGCACGGGGGCGGCCAACGCCATCATCCGGCGGGTCCTGAAGTGGGCGTGGTGCTCGTACGTGAACTCCGGGCCGTAGCGCTCGAGCGCCCGGGCCGACCTCAGCACGATCTGCGGGTCGATCGTCGGCAACGGCACCCCGAACCCCTTGACGGGCGGCTCGGCGCGACCGACGCGCCCGCCGCCACGCACCCGGCGGCCCGTGGGCCGGCCCTCGTGGGCACGACGCTGCTTGGCGGCGGCCTTCGAGCCGCGGAACTGGCCGATCTGGCCCAGCGCCGAGTGGTACGTGCCGGCCGAGAACGAGGCCTTCGCGCGGATGTAGCCCTTGATCGTGATGGGGGCGTCGGCGGGGAGCTGCTGCACGGTGTGGAAGACGCCCAGGTCGTACGGGATCGAGTCGAAGCCGCAGGAGTGCACCAGCCGGGCCCCGGCGGCCACCGCGGTCTCGTGGTACTTGAGGTACATCTCGTCGACGAACTGCGGCTCGCCCGTCAGGTCGACGTAGTCGATACCGGCCTCCGCGGCGGCCTTGACCGCCGGCTCGCCGTGCTCGAGGTAGGGCCCGACCGTGCTGATGAGGACCCGCGTGCCGGAGGCCATCGTCGCCATCGAGGCGTCGTCGGCCAGGTCGGCGACGACGATCGCGGGCGCCTCACGACCCGTGGCCGCGATGCGCGCCGCCACCTGCTCGAGCTTCGCGCGCGAGCGGCCCGCGATCGCCCACGTGGCGTCGGCGGGCAGGTGGACGGCGAGGTAGTCGGCGGTGAGACCGCCGGTGAACCCGGTGGCTCCGAAGAGCGTGAGATCGACCATGGGTCGACGCTATACCGGGGTCAGCTCGCCTTCTTGTCGGCCTCGTCGTGGGTGAGCACCCGCGGCGGCGTGTGGTGGCGCACGGTGTCGGCCGTGACGATCACCTTCGCGACGTCCTCGCGGCTGGGGATCTCGTACATGACGTCCTGCAGGGCGTCCTCGACGATGGAGCGCAGGCCTCGCGCGCCGGTGTCGCGCTCGAGGGCCAGGTCGGCCATCGCCTCGCACGCGTCCTCGGTGAACTCCAGCTCGACGTCGTCGATCGCGAACAGCCGGATGTACTGCTTCGTGAGCGCGTTGCGCGGCTCGGTGAGGATCGAGATGAGGGCGGGCTTGTCGAGCTTGTTGACCGCGGCGATGACCGGCAGGCGGCCGATGAACTCGGGGATCAGGCCGAACTTCAGCAGGTCGGTGGGCACGACCTTCGACAGCTTCTGCAGGTCGTTCTCCTCGACCACCGGCGCGATGTCGGAGTTGAAGCCGAGGGTCTTCTTGCCGCTGCGCTGCTCGATGATCTGGTCGAGTCCGGCGAAGGCGCCACCGACGATGAACAGCACGTTGGTGGTGTCGATCTGGATGAACTCCTGGTGCGGGTGCTTGCGACCACCCTGCGGCGGCACCGAGGCGGTGGTGCCCTCGAGGATCTTCAGCAGCGCCTGCTGCACGCCCTCGCCCGACACGTCGCGGGTGATGGAGGGGTTCTCGCTCTTGCGGCTGATCTTGTCGATCTCGTCGATGTAGATGATGCCCGTCTCGGCCTTCTTGACGTCGTAGTCGGCGGCCTGGATGAGCTTGAGGAGGATGTTCTCGACGTCCTCGCCGACGTAGCCGGCCTCGGTGAGGGCCGTGGCGTCGGCGATGGCGAACGGAACGTTGAGCATGCGCGCCAGCGTCTGGGCGAGGTAGGTCTTGCCGCAGCCCGTGGGGCCGACCATCAGGATGTTCGACTTGGCCAGCTCGACCGTCTCGTCCTTGTTGATCCGGCCCGAGGCCTGTGCCTGCACGCGCTTGTAGTGGTTGTAGACCGCCACGGCGAGCGACTTCTTGGCGCCCTCCTGGCCCACGACGTAGGTGTTGAGGAACTCGTAGATCTCGGCCGGCTTCGGCAGCTCGCCGAGGCTGACCTCGGCGCCCTCGGCCAGCTCCTCCTCGATGATCTCGTTGCACAGGTCGATGCACTCGTCGCAGATGTAGACGCCGGGTCCGGCGATCAGCTTCTTGACCTGCTTCTGGCTCTTCCCACAGAAGGAGCACTTCAGCAGGTCGGCGGTCTCACCAATGCGTGCCATGCGAGTTGTTTCCTGTCGTTTCCTGGCGGTCCCCCCACGATGCCACACGGAGGCGTCGTGGGGGACCCGTCAACGGCGGTTCGGTCCGGTCGTGTCGCTCAGACCGGGACCTTGAGGGTGTCGAGCACCTGGTCGATGATTCCGTACTCCACAGCACCGGCGGCGGTGAGGATCTTGTCGCGCTCGACGTCGCGGCTGACCTCCTCGGCCGTCTTGTTGGAGGCCTCGGCGAGCATCTTCTCGAGCAGCTCGCGCATCCGGATGATCTCGTTGGCCTGGATCTCCAGGTCGGAGATCTGGCCGCCCGTGCCCTCGGTGTAGGGCTGGTGGATGAGGATCCGGCTGTTCGGCAGCGCGAAGCGCTTGCCGGGCGTACCCGCGGCCAGCAGCACCGCGGCGGCCGAGGCGGCCTGACCCAGGCAGAACGTCTGCACGTCGGGCTTGATGTAGCGCATCGTGTCGTAGATCGCCGTCAGCGCGGTGAACGAGCCACCGGGGCTGTTGATGTAGATGCTGATGTCGCGATCGGGGTCCATCGACTGCAGGCACAGCAGCTGGGCCGTGACCGCGTTGGCGACGTCGTCGCTGATCGGGGTGCCGAGGAAGATGATGCGGTCCTCGAACAGCTTCGTGTAGGGGTCGATCCGGCGGAATCCGTAGGACGTGCGCTCTTCCCACTGCGGCATGTAATAACTCATCGCACGTCTCCTGCCGTGTTGACGATCTCGTCGATCAATCCGTACTCCTTGGCCTGCGCGGGCGTGAACCAGCGGTCGCGGTCGGCGTCGGCCTCGATCTGCTCGACGCTCTGGCCGGTGTGCTGCGCCTGCAGCTGGTTGAGCTGCTTCTTCAGCAGGATGGACTGCTCGGCCTGGATCTTGACGTCGGACGCGGAGCCGCCGATGCCGCCCGAGGGCTGGTGCATCATGATCCGCGTGTGGGGCAGCGCGTAGCGCTTGCCCGCGGTGCCGGCGGCGAGCAGGAACTGGCCCATCGAGGCGGCCAGGCCCATGCCGACGGTGACGATGTCGTTGGAGATGAACTGCATCGTGTCGTACATCGCCATGCCCGCGTCGACGGAGCCGCCGGGGCTGTTGATGTAGAAGTAGATGTCGGCCTCGGGGTCCTCGGCGTTGAGCAGCAGCAGCTGCGCGCAGATCGCGTTCGCGTTCTGGTCGCGGACCTCCGAGCCGAGGAAGACGATGCGTTCCTTCAGCAGTCGGTTGTAGATGTGCCCGTCGAGATCGGAGGGACCCGCCTCGACGGCCATCTGGGGGCTCATGGGTGCGTTCACGTCATTGACCCTAGACCGCGGAACCGACGCAGACACGCGCCCGGCCCCCGTGTTCGCCATCGGCGTACAGGGTCACCGGGCCACGTGCGCGTCGACCTCGGCCGAGATGGCCGCGAGCGTGCGGTCCATGCCGACGAGGAGCTCGTCGTCGTGGCTCTGGATCCCGCCGAGCGCCAGCGTGGCCACGACCCGGCTCAGCAGGCTGCGCCGGCCCCCGGCCAGGTCGCGACGCAGGGTCAGGCGCGTGCCCCCGTCCTCGGGGTCGAGGCGGTAGCTCCACCGCGCGGCCGGGCCGTAGACCTGGAACGCCAGGCGCTGGGGGCGCACCACGTCGACGTAGCGGCTCACGGTGGGCCAGACGAACGCCTTGCGCCGGTTCAGGTTGAGCGAGACCTGGTTGTGGCTCAGCCGCCGGGGGTAGAAGAGCTGGAGCCACGTCTCGGGGCTCCAACGCCTCATCCTGCGCTGGTCCTTCAGCACGTCCCAGACCTTCTCCGGCGGTGCGGCGACGAGCAGGTACGTCTCGAGGGGCGGGACTCCCCCGCTCAGGCTTTTCCCACCAGGTCACTGCTCTCGGCCGCGGCCTTGATGCGCTCGAGCGTCTGACGGATGCCCGCCTCGAGCTCCTCCTCGAAGTTCTCGGTGCCGCCCAGCACGCGGCGCGTGAGGAAGTTCGACAGCGACGAGACACCGTGCGGCGCGTGACGGCTCTCGGTGAGGCGCGTGCCCGTGGCGGTGGCCTCGAGGTCGTACGACCAGATCGTGCCGTTCTCGGCGATCTTGAACGCGAACCGCTTCCCGGGGACGAACTCCTTGACCTTCGAGCGCGTCGGCCAGAAGAGCGGGCCGCGCCGGTTCACGTTGATCGTGGTGGTGCCCACGCCGACGGGTCCCTTGCCGCGCACGATCATCTTGCGGCACTGCGGGCTCCAGCGGGGCATGTGGGCCGGGTTGCTCACCAGCTCCCACACCCGCTCGGGGGGCGCCTCGATGTCGATGGTCGCCGAGATCTCGTCGCGGTTGGCCATGCTGCTCTCCTTCGTCGCGGTCACTGCTCGGCGAGCCTAGTGGACCGTGACACCAGAACTGTCACATGGGGGTGATCCGGCTCACAGTGTGAGCGGGCTCAGGACTCCAGCGCTCGCGTGCGCCGCGGGCGCGCGGTCACCCACGTGACCAGCCAGTCCGCGATCCGCGGATGGTTGAGCAACGCCTGGTGGTGGGTCGAGGGCAGGTACTCGAGCCGGGCGTGCTCCACGACCGGACCGCTCCGGCCGATGCCCGCCGAGGAGGAGAAGTGCACGATCAGGTCGCCCAGCACCGTGCTGAGGAGGTGACGCTGCGTGGCCCCGACCGTGGCGGCCACGAAGTGGTACTCCGCGTGCGCCAGCGGGGCGGCGGCGATCCGGTCGAGGCCCCAGCGAGCGGTGAGGTCCTGACCCTCCCACTCGTCGGCGGTGATGTAGCCGTGGCGCAGGTCGACGATGCCGGCCGAGCGGGAGTCCAGGATGGCGCCGAACGGCGTGGACTGCGGCCAGATCCGCAGGATGCGCGAGCCGAGGTGCGCGGCCTTCTCCAGGTTCGCGCCGGCGTGCGGCGTCCCGAGGCAGACCACGCCGCTCACGCGGTGGGCCCACTGGTGCCCGGCCACGGTGGCGCGGTTGGTGGCGGCGCGCACGACCAGGCCGCCCATCGAGTGGCCCACGAGGGTGATGCGGTGCACCGCCACCGGCCAGGCCTCGACCAGCTGCTCCAGCAGCTCGTCGAGGTGCTGGCCGTTCTCCGAGACGTGCAGGCCCGTGTTGTAGCGCAGGAGCACCGGGGTGGCGTCGGTGTCGGCGGCGACGCGGTCGGCGTACGTCGGGCGCTCGCGGCTGCTGCGCGACCACGACTCCTCGTTCTCGCACAGGCCGTGCACGAGGACGACGAGGTGACCCGTGGCGTCGGGGTAGGCCTGCCGCAGCTTCCACGGCGTGGCGGGGATGTCCGTGCCGTCGTGGCGCAGCGACATCGTGATGGCCTGCGGATCCCCCAGCAGCCGCAGCTCGTCGCCGACGAGCCCGTTGACGGCGGATCGCACCTGGCGCCCGAGCCGGGAGTCGTCGACCGGCGCGCCGACGCCGCGCGCGGCCAGCGCGCGGGCCGCCCCGCCGGAGAGGCGCAGGGCACCCGAGATGCCACCGTAGATCGAGCCCGCGACCGCGTCGTGCACGGACTCGGGCACCCGGCTCCCGACCAGTCGCGTCGCCCGGAAGGCCCGGCGGGCGATCGCGCCGTGGACCTCGCGCACCGTGCCGAGGACGAGCCGGTCGCCGTACTCGAGGGCCAGCGCGGCGACATCGGTGGTGCGCGCCGTGGTGGACATGGACCCCATGGTGCCGTACGCCCTCGCATGGCAGGCGCGCGATCTCGTCCCGTGAACGCAGCCGCCCCCGCGAGCCGGAGCTCGCGGGGGCGGTGTCGTGCCGTGGGAGGAGGACCTCAGAAGATCCAGCCGCAGTTCGAGGCGAAGGACTTGCCGGCGACGAGGTCGTTGAAGAACCCGACGGCCTGGCCGCTGCCCTCGTAGCCGGAGGCCACGTGAGTCGGGGCGAACAGGGTGCTGTACGAGATCTTCGAGCCCTTGGCGCACCAGTCCTTGGAGGCCTGCTTCACCGTGGCGTTCGGGATGACGTCATCGGCCCACGAGGACGTGACCTTGAACGGGACGCCGATCTTCTTCGAGCCGAGCTTCAGCTGGCCCAGGCGGCTCGCGATGTCGGCCCGCGACAGGTAGGACGTGATCGTCTTGCCCTCCTTGGTCAGCGTCTTGGTGTCCAGCCACCCGCTGGGCAGGCTCTCGGGCAGGCAGCCGTAGGCGGTGTCCGCGCCGTCGAGCAGCTTCTGCCCCGCCTCGTTGGTCAGAGCGCGGATGCCCAGCTCGGGGTAGGTGACGTCGAGCATCTTGACCGCGAACAGCATGAACGTCTGGTAGGCGCTGTGCTCGATGTTCCTCGCGACCGCACCGAGGTCGACCGTGGGCGCCGTGGCGTGGCCGCCCTTGATCCTCAGCTCGGGCGCGTAGGTCGGGGCCAGCTCGAGGGCGCCCGCCGTGGCGCCGCCGCCCTCGGAGAAGCCCTGGAGGAAGACCGGAGCGGTCTTGGAGAAGCCGAGGTTCTGCGCGGCCCGCACCACGTCGAGCGCGTTCTGGCCCAGCGCGATGTTGTTCGCGTACGGGTGCGTGCCCGGTGTCCCGAGGCCCTCGTAGTCGGTCATCGCGACGGCGTAGCCGGCGTCGTAGAACTGCTTGAGCCAGTTCCCGTCGTACAGCTGGGCCGTCTCGATCAGCTTGCTGGGGGCGCACTTGTCGTTGAGACCCTGGGTGCCGGGGCTCAGCGAGATGATCGGACGCTCACCGCCCTTGGTCCAGGCCGCCTTCGGGACGATGACCGTACCCGTGACGGCGGTCTTGGCTCCGCGGGCACCGGTCGAGACGTACTGGACCTTCGTGACCGTGGCATCGGCCCGGTTCAGACCCAGGTTGTCAAAGGCGTAGGTGCCGGGTGCCTGCTTGAGGACGGCGCCGGGGGCGCCGGCGATGCTGGCCGGCGGCGTGTAGACGTCCTCGGCGGCGTGCGCGGGCGAGGACATGGTCGAAACCGCGAACGCGACGACGGCGGTCGCCGCGAGACTCGCGGTACGGGGGCGTGGGAACTTCACATTGTCTCCTGGGGTCCTGGTCGCTGGGACGACGTGTAACTGTTAGTTACGTGTAACTAGAAGTTACATTTCCGTGTGAGGTGGCTCACGTCAAGACCCTGTTCTCTGGCTGGACAGCGGCGCGAGAGCGTCAGGAGACGAGAGAGAGCCGGCACCCCAGCGGGGTACCGGCTCTCTCGGGCGGTGGGACGAGCCCACCGGGGATCACTGCGAGTCGGACTCGGACTCGGTCTCGTCCTCGGCGCCACCCACGGTGCCGTCGGCGCGCAGGTTGGCCAGGTCGACGACGTTGCCGGACTTGTCGGTGACCTTCGCGGACTCCACGAGCG
The DNA here is from genome assembly GCF_002476985.1 of Aeromicrobium sp. UBA7512. NCBI lineage: Bacteria > Bacillati > Actinomycetota > Actinomycetes > Propionibacteriales > Nocardioidaceae > Aeromicrobium > Aeromicrobium sp. UBA7512. Next base: position 172,255 of record NZ_DLNK01000005.1, on the reverse strand, counting down.
CGGCGAGCGCCTTGCCGCGCAGCACCTCGCTGATCATCTCGGGCACGTGGTTGTGCTCCATGATGTGCTGGATGTAGGAGTTCGGGTCCTCACCGGACTGCTGGGCGCGGCGCATGATGTGCTGGCTCAGCTCGTCGTTGTCGAGCGGGTACTCGTTCTCCTCGACCAGCTGGTCCAGGACGAACTGCGCCACGATCGACTCGCGCACGTCGCGCTCGAGCTCGGCCTCGAACTCCTCGACGGTCTTGCCGTCCTCCTGGTCGGTGAGGTAGTCCTCCAGCGTCAGGCCGGCCATCGCGAGCTGCTGGTCCATCTGCTGGCGACGGTTGGTCAGCTCGCCCTCGGCGAGGCCCTCGGGCATCGGGGCGTCGATCTTGCTGACGAGCTCCTCGAGCACGAGGTCGCGGGCCTCGGCGGCCTGCTCGATCCGCTTGCCGCGGGTCAGGCGCTCGACGAGGTCGGCGCGGAACTCGTCCATGGTGTCGAAGTCCGACGCCATCTGGGCGAACTCGTCGTCGAGCTCGGGCAGGTCGGTCTGGCGCACGTCCTGCAGCGTGACGGTGACGTCCACCTCCTCGCCGGCGAGGTCGCCGCCGACCAGCGTGGTGGAGAAGGTCGCCGAGTCACCCTTCGACAGGCCGGTGACGGCCTCGTCGAGTCCGTCGAGCATGGTGGCCTTGCCGATGACGTAGGGCAGGCCCTCGGCCTGGGCCTCGTCGATGAGCGAGCCGTCCTTGCGAGCGGCCGAGAGGTCGATCGTGATCGAGTCGCCCTCGGCGGCCGGGCGGTCGACCTCGCTGAAGGTGGCGAAGCGCTCGCGCAGCTGGTCGAGCTGCTCGTTGACGTCATCGTCGCCGACCTCGATGTCCTCGACCGTCACGGCGATCTCGGAGGCGTCGGGGATCTCGAGCTGCGGGCGCACGTCGAGCTCGGCGGTGACCTCGATGGTCTCGCCGTCCTCGAACTTCGTCAGGTCGATCTCGGGCTGGCCGAGCGGCGTGGTCTTGGTCTCCTGCAGGGCCTGCGCGTACCAGCCCTGGAGGGCCGAGTTCAGGGCCTCGTCGAGGACGGCGCCGCGGCCGACGCGCTGGTCGATGATCGCCGAGGGGACCTTGCCCTTGCGGAATCCGGGGACCTGGATCTGTGCACCGATGGTCTTGTACGCCTTGTCGAGGTTCGGCTTGAACTCCTCGAACGGCACCTCGATGGTCAGCTTGACCCGGGTGGGGCTCAGCGATTCGGTGCTGCTCTTCACGTGATGACTCCTGCGTCGTTGGGCTCGTGGCAAGCCCACGGAGTCCTCACGCAGGCCAGCGTCCAGTCTACGGGGCGCCCGTGGTGGCGGGTCAAACGGGCTGCCGCCGAGCGGCCTACACTGATCCGTGCCCACGGGATGTGGCGCAGCTTGGTAGCGCACCTGCTTTGGGAGCAGGGGGCCGCAGGTTCAAATCCTGTCATCCCGACCACGTACCGGCCGCGAGACGAGCCCGGCCGAACTCGGTGCGGGCACCTAGGCTGTCTGCATGACGACCGACGCGGTGACCGGACGGGTCGTCCACGCCCGCGTGGTCGACGAGCCGCTCGACGTGGCCGAGCACCTGGCCGCCGTCACCGGACCGGCCATCGGTGCCGCCGACTTGTTCGTCGGCACGATCCGCGACCACGACCCTGACGCCGCCGGCACCGTGGCGCAGCTGGAGTACGAGGCGCACCCCGACGCCGAGGGGATGATGGCCGCCCTGGCGGGCCAGGTCGCGCTCAACACCGGGGCGACGGTCGCCGTCTCGCACCGCTTCGGCTCACTCGCCATCGGCGACGTCGCCGTCGTCATCGCCAGCGCGGCGCCCCACCGCCGCGAGGCGCTGGAAGCCACTCGCGCCCTGATCGAGCTGATCAAGACCGAGGTCCCGATCTGGAAGCGCCAGACCGACACGCAGGGCCGCTCCGACTGGGTGGGCCTGTGACCCTCGTCGACGGCTTCGGCCGCGTTCACCGCGACCTGCGGATCTCCCTCACCGACAAGTGCTCGCTGCGCTGCACCTACTGCATGCCCGCCGAGGGCGTGCCGTGGATCGAGCGCGACAGCATCCTCACGACCGACGAGCTGGAGCGGATCGCGCGGGTCTGCGTCGGTCTCGGCGTCACCAGCATCCGGCTGACCGGCGGCGAGCCCCTCGTGCGCAAGGACGCCGTCGAGGTCGTGCGGCGCCTGGCGGCGCTGGGCCCCGAGGTCTCGATGACCACCAACGGCCTGCGCCTGGCCGAGCTCGCCCAGCCCCTGCGCGAGGCCGGGCTCGCTCGCCTCAACATCTCGATCGACACGCTCGACCGCGAGCGCTTCGCCCAGCTCACCCGCCGCGACCGGCTGGACGACGTCCTGGCGGGCATCGAGGCGGCGCGGGTCGCCGGCTTCACGCCGCTCAAGCTCAACGCCGTCGCGATGCGCGGCGTGAACGAGGACGAGCTCGTCGACCTGGTCGAGTTCGCCGTCGGCCAGGGCGCGCAGCTGCGTTTCATCGAGCAGATGCCGCTCGACGCCGGTCACACGTGGGACCGCGCCGCGATGCTCACCGGCGACGAGATCCTCGAGCGGCTGCGCACGCGCTACGAGCTGGAGCCGATCCCCGGCCGCGGCTCCTCCCCCGCCGACACGTGGTTGCTCGACGGCGGTCCCGGCTCGGTCGGCGTCATCGCCTCGGTGACCGCGCCGTTCTGCGCCGCGTGCGACCGTATCCGGATCACCGCCGACGGCCACGTGCGCAACTGCCTCTTCGCGCGCGACGAGTCCGACCTCGTGAAGGTCCTGCGCGGCGGCGGCAGCGACGAGGACCTGGTCGGGATCATCAGCGGCTCGATCGCCGCCAAGCGCGCCGGCCACGGGATCGACTCCCCCACGTTCGTGCAGCCCGACCGCCCCATGAGCGCCATCGGCGGCTGAGCGGCGCGGCTCAGCCTCCCGCGTAGGGCGGCAGCACGTCGACGGTGCCACCGGCCGGGACGGGAGCCGACCGGTCGGTCGTGCGCGTGCCCTCCACCAGCACCGAGCAACGCGTCAGCACCGGACCCAGGTCCTCGAACCTCGCGGCCAACGCGTCGAGGACGTCGCCGATCGTGGCGGCCTCGACCGTCGTCTCCGAGGTGCCGGCCGCCTCGCGGGCGGCGGCGAAGAGTCGCACTCTCACGGGCTCCATGCAGCCAAACTAGCGTCCACACGGGCTCGCCACGATCCGACGAACGGGTAGCGTCGACCCGGTGGACCCCTCCAGCCTTCCCGAGGTCCTGGCCGCGCGCGTGCGCGGCCGCGCTCCGGCCTGCGGAGCCACTCGCGTCATCGCGATCGACGGTCGCAGCGGAGCCGGCAAGACGGCACTCGCCCTGGACCTCGCCGACCGGATCGGCGCACCGATCCTGCACCTCGAGCGTCTCTACCCCGGCTGGCACGGCCTGTCCCGGACGCCCGCCGTCGTCCGTGCCCTCCTGGCCGACCTGGCGATCGGCGAGATCGGCCGCGCCCGGCAGTGGGACTGGGAGGCCGACGCGCCGGGCCGGTGGCTCACCGTGCGACCGACGAACGACCTCATCATCGAGGGCGTGGGGGCCGGCGCCACCGCGCTGCGCCCGTTCCTGAGCCATCTCGTGTGGCTCGAGGCGCCCGAGGAGGAGCGGCGCCGGCGGGCCCTCACCCGCGACGGCGACACCTATGCCCCGTGGTGGGACGTGTGGGCCGCCCAGGAGGAGCAGTACATCGCCACGGACCACACACCGGAGGCAGCCGACCTGATCGTGTCGACGGGGTCCTGACTCCTCACGCGGTTGTGGCATCATGGAGGCGGCGCCTCGGCGCCACGCGGACGTAACTCAATGGCTAGAGTCCCTGCCTTCCAAGCAGGATGTTGCGAGTTCGAATCTCGTCGTCCGCTCCACGCACCGGCGCCTCAGTCGCGCCGGCCCCGCCCGCGAGCGACGAGGGTCCGCCCCACGGTCACCACGATCCAGGCCGCGCCGAACACCACGAAGACCCAGCCCTTGTCGGGGTCACTCGTGCTGGTCAGGATGAAGACCCCCATCAACACGACGCCCGCCGCCGTGGCGAGCAGCGGCCACTGGTCGGCGAGTCCCCGGGGCGAGTCGTCCATGCCTCGGACTCTACGACGGCCGCAGCGCGGAGGTCAGGCGGGAAGCCGGTGCAGGATGAGCACCGCGCGGTCGTCCTCGCCGGGCTCGGTCTGGTCGAGGATCCGGCGGGGCGCGCCGTCCATGCCGTGACTGATCGCGATCTTCGCCGCACCGCGCAGCCACTCGATGCCCACCGCGAGGTCGAGCGTGCGGGTCTCGACGACGCCGTCGGTGTAGAACATCAGCGCCTCGCCGGGCGCGAGGACGCCGGTGGCGCCGCGGAACTCGGGGTGGTCGATGATGCCGAGCGCCAGACCGCGCGCACCCGAGACGACCCACCGGTCCTCGTCGGGCTTCCAGTGCATCGCCGGCGGGTGCCCGGCGTTCAGGACCTCGTACCCGCCGGTCTCGAGGTTCACCAGCACGTGCACCGCCGTGGCGAATCCCTCGTCCCACGACTGGCGCAGCAGGTAGTCGTTGCCCGCGGCGAACAGGCCCAGCGGTGGCAGCGACCCGATCAGCCCGCCGAGCGCACCGGCGAGCTGGAGCGACTGGGTGCCGGCGGAGACGCCCTTGCCGCAGACGTCGACGAGCACCATCTCGAGGTACTTCTCGTCCTTGGACAGGTTGGCGACGAGGAAGTCGCCGGCGAACTTGGCCGATCCGGCCGACTCCATCGCGGACTCGCTGACCCAGCCCTCGGGCAGCCTCGGGACGGTGCCCTGGGCCTGCAGCCGGTCGCGCAGCTCCATCAGCATGGCCTCGCCGAGCGCGGCGGGCAGGCCCGAGCGGGTGCGGGACGCGCTGTAGAGCAGGATCGCGCTGGCGAGGTAGACCGCGAGCAGGGACGCCGGCCGGGCGGCGTTCCACCCGCTGTCGAGCGTGTAGACCAGCGACGAGACCGTGGCGGCGAACAGCACGATGCCCGTCAGCGAGGCCTGCGGCCACCACTGGAGCAGCATCCCGCCGACGAGCAGCGGAAGGATGAACATCGTGACCGGCATGATCGCGTACCAGGTCAGGCTCACGATGAACATGACCACGGTGATCAGCAGCAGGGCGGCCAGAACCGCCATCTGGCCGTCCCGGGAGCCCGAGCGCCACTCACGGGCGTTGGACGACAGGTACCGCCCGACGGGGTCGCGTCTCGCCCCTCGCGCCGTGCTCACGGACTGACCCTATCGGCGACGCTGGCAACGCGGGCACCAGAACAGGTTTCTCGCGGCGAGAACCTCCGTGCGCACCTTCGTCCCGCAGACGTGACACGGCTGTCCGGCGCGGCGGTAGACGTAGACCTCGCCGCCATGATCGTCCACGCGCGGCGGGCGCCCCATGGCCTCGGGCTCGTGCTCGGCGCGCACCGTGTCGATGCGCCCGGTGCGCACGCCCTCCCCCATCAGGTCGACCAGGTCGGACCACAGTGTGAGGAACGTCACTGGCCGCAGGTCGCGTCCCGGGGTCCTCGGATCGATGCGGTGCCGGAACAGCACCTCGGCGCGGTAGACGTTCCCGACGCCCGCGATGATGCGCTGGTCCATGAGGAGCGTGGCGATCGGTGCGCGGGACCGCGCCACCAGCGCGGCGGCCCGCTCCACGTCGGCGTCGGGGTCGAGCGGGTCCTCGCCCAGCCGCGCCAGCACGGTCTCCACCTCGTCGGGGGTCAGCGACTCGCACGCGGTGGGGCCGCGCAGGTCGGCGCTGACCCGGTCGGAGGCGATGCGCCAGCGCACCTGCCCCACGACCGGCGGCGCCGGATCGTCGACGAGGTTGAACGACCCGTACAGGCCCAGGTGCACATGCACCTGCTCCTCGGTGCCCGCGAAGGCGACGAACAGGTGCTTGCCGTGGGCGGTGGCCTCGAGCAGCTCACGGCCGTCGAACACCGCGGCGGACTCGAACCGGCCCTGCGGGCTGGACGAACGGACGCGCTTGCCGCCGAACGTGCCGGTCAGGTCGAGCGCGAGCCGGTGGAGGGTGTGTCCCTCAGGCAAGAGTGCCCTTCTCCTCGTACTCGGCCAGCAGGTCGATCCGACGCTGGTGGCGGTCGGCCTCGCTCCACGGCGTGGTGAGGAACGCCTCGACGATCGACTCGACCTCCTCGACCGAGTGCATGCGCGCGCCGATGCCCATGACCTGGGCGTTGTTGTGCTGACGGGCGAGCTGGGCCGTCTCGACGCTCCACGTCAGCGCGCACCGGATGCCGGGCACCTTGTTCGCGGCGATCTGCTCGCCGTTGCCCGAGCCGCCGATGACGATGCCGAGCGAGCCCGGGTCGTCGACGACGCCCTGGGCCGCGTCGATGCAGAAGGGCGGGTAGTCGTCGAGCTCGTCGTAGGCGTGGGCGCCGTGGTCGATCGGCTCGTGGCCGTTGTCCCGCAGCCAGGTGACGAGGTGGTTCTTGAGTTCGTAGCCGGCGTGATCGGCACCGAGGTGGACGCGCATGCGGCCATTCTCGCAGGTGGGATCAGCCGCGGACCATTGGCGTGTGGGCCATCTCGTGGACCCACGCCGAGAACGCCCGGGCCGACGCGTTGCCCTCGAACTCGCCCAGCACGTGCACCTTGAGCTGGCGGCGGCGCGCGGCCAGGGGGTCCTCGCGCAGCATCTGCGCGAGCACCTTCGGCAGATCCGTGAGCTCGCGGTCGACCATGTAGCCGCCGGCGGCCACGGGCACGGCGTCGGCGAACTCGTCGAGGTCGTGGACCATGCTCACCATCAGGTAGGGCTTGCCCGAGGCGAGCCAGTCCGAGACGACGCTGGAGACGTCCGAAACGAGGGCGTCGGCGTGGTTCATGCACTCGGCCACCGACCAGCCCCGGACCGCCTCCTCCCCCCACACGTGGCGGCCGGGCGTGGCCGGATCCTCGTGGTCGGCGGCGAGGATGGCGTTGAGCTCCTCCAGCCGCCCCGACCAGTAGGCGTCGCGCAGGAACACGGGGTGGGGCCGGAAGATCACGTCGGTGCCGGCGTCGAGCAGCGCAGTCAGGATGCGGTCGGCGATCCGCATCGACGAGAAGTCGGTCATCTTGCCGTTGCCGGTCCACGTGGGCGCGTAGAGCACGGTGGGCCGGGCAACCTCGGTGACGGGCGTGACGGCCGGCAGCACGTCACCGGACTGGGGCCGGCCCAGCAGGACGAACCGCTCACGCGGGATCTCCACGCCGTGGCGGGCGTAGCGGTCGATCGCGGCCTCGCCCGACGCCACCAGGACGTCGTAGCGCAGGTGGCGCGTGTGGTGGCTCCCGGCCTTGTCCGAGTCACCGTGGCCGAGCCACACGTGGCGCACCGAGCGGATGCCCATGAGCTTGAGGTGGCCCGGCGCGTTGTGGACGTAGAAGAAGGTGGTGATGCTCGGCACCGTGAGGACGCGCATGTCGCCCAGCACGTCGGACCCGGCGGAGATCCAGGGCATCGACGGACGGATGGCGGCCCGCAGCTCGGCGCAGTAGTGGCTGCGCAGGCCGACGATCACTCCGCGGTCGCCCGAGGCCAGCAGGTGCGGCTCCCACATGCCCACGTGGATCGGGCCGCCGCCGTAGCCGCCGTAGCCGAGGACGAAGCGCGGCTCGTAGGCCTTCAGCGCGCGGCGCAACGTCAGGCGGGCCCGCCACAGCACGACCTTGTCGGCGATGACCGGGGCGGCCGCCGCCGCGAGCAGGAGCACGGCGAGGCCCACGACCAGCGACGGGGCGAACGCGACGGCCAGCGCCGTCACCGCGCCGAGCCACCGCACGGCGATGACGAAGGGGCCACGGTCGGTCGGCTCGGGGGCGGGGCAGACCCTCGGCTCGGGGACGCCCGGCAGACCGTGGACGTGGGGCGGCGCTGCCGGGCGGAGCATCGCCGCGCGGACGACCAGGACGCCGATCACGGCGGCGACGATCCCGGCGGCCATCGGGACGTGGAGGAGCCACCGGATCAGGAGCGCGAGCGCGGCGACGGCCACGAGGGCGGCCGTCGACCACGCGAGGACGCGGTTGCGGCTCGAGACGTCGGTGCGGAACCGGTGCCGCATGCGGTGCTCGCGGCGATCGAGGTGCCCTCGCACCCGCTCCAGCAATGTCGACATCGGATCCAACCTAGCGGTTCGGATCCGCGGGCCCGTGGCGCGCCGCGTGATCTCGACACCGGGAGCTCGCTGCGCTCGCCCCGGCACTCGATCACCGGGCGGCTGAGCTCGGTGATCGAGTGACCGGCGAGCGGAGCGAGACGGTCGTATCGAGATCACGCTCCGCGAACGGACGGATCAGTCGAAGATCGGATCGCGCGTGCGCGTCCGCTTGAGCTCGAAGAAGCCGTCGTAGGACGCCAGCGCGCGGGCGCCGTCGAACACGGTGCCGGCCTGCTCGCCCTTGGGGGCGGGCGAGACGACGGGGCCGAAGAACGCGGTGTCGCCGATCGCGATGACCGGCGTGCCGACCTCCTCGCCGACCCGCGAGATCCCGTCGGTGTGCGAGGCGCGCACGGCGTCGTCGAGCGACGTGTCGTCGGCGGCGTCGGCCAGCTCCAGGGGCAGGCCGGCCTCGGCGAGCGACTCCTCGTAGAGCGCGCGGTCGAAGTCGCGGCCCTCGACGTGGTGGCGGGTGCCGAGCGCGGTGTACAGGTCGCGCAGCACCTCGGTGCCGTGCTGCTGCTCGGCGGCGATGCACAGCCGCACCGGACCCCAACCGCGCTCGATCATCTCCTTGTACTCGTCCGGCACGTCCTTGTCCTCGTTGAGGACGGACAGGCTCATCACGTGGAAGGACGTCCGCACCGGGCGGACCTGCTCGACCTCGAGCATCCAGCGGGAGGTCATCCAGGCCCAGGGGCAGAGCGGGTCGAACCAGAGGTCGACGGTCTCGGTGGTGGTCATGTCCGGTCCAACACCGGATGACCCGCGCGCATTTCCTCCACGAGGGCCGCAACGACTGCGTCGAGCTCGCCGCCGTTCTGCGCGGCCACCGCCCGCTGGCGCTGGTAGGAGGCGCCGCCGGCCCGCATGATCTCGCGAATGCCGTGCAGCTCCTCGGCGCAGTCGAGGTCCTCGGCGACCGGCTCGAGCTCGACGAGCAGCCGCTCGAGGTCGTCGGTGACGAGCTCCTCGCGGGCCTCGCGGTCGAGGATGAGGATCGCGTCCATGCCGTAGCGGGCGGCCCGCCACTTGTTCTCCTGCACGAACCACGACGGGATCGATGGCAGCTCGCGGCCCGCGTCGAGCTCACGCGAGTGGTGCTCGACCAGGCAGTGCGTGAGTGCCGCGATGCTGGCCAGCTCCGACATCGAGGGGATGCCGTCGCAGATGCGCATCTCGAGCGTGCCGAACTTCGGCGAGGGGCGGATGTCCCAGCGGATCTCGTCGAACACGTCGATCACGCCGGTGTGCATCATGTCGTCGACGTACTGCTCGAGCTCGTGCCAGTGGTCGAACTGGAAGGGCAGGCCCGCGGTGGGCAGCTGCTGGAACATCAGGGCGCGGTTCGAGGCGTAGCCGGTGTCCTGGCCGCCCCAGAACGGGCTGGAGGCGCTGAGCGCGAGGAAGTGGCCGTAGTGGGTCAGCATCGCCCGGCTGATCGGCAGCACCTTGTCGCGGTCCTCGATGCCCACGTGGACGTGGACGCCGTAGATCAGCATCTGGCGGCCCCACCACTGCGTGCGGTCGATCAAGGTGGCGTAGCGCTCCTTGTCGGTGACCTTCTGCTGGGTCCAGCGCGCGAACGGGTGCGTGCCCGCGCACATCAGCTCGACCCGCAGCGGATCGGTGACCTGGCGCAGCCGCTCGATGTTGCGGCCCAGGTCGTCGGTGGCCTCGCGGACGGTGTGGCACACCCCCGTGACGACCTCGACCGTGTTCAGCAGCAGCTCCTGCTTGATGTGCGGGTGCTCCTCGCCGTAGGCGGGCGCCACGGCGTCGAGGACCGTCTGCGCCACCTGGCGGAGGTCACCGGAGTCCTGGTCGACCAGCGCCAGCTCCCACTCGATGCCGATCGTCGAGCGCTCGGAAGCCGCGAACGGGATGTGCATTCCCCCATCCTGCCCGACCCGCCGGAGCATGCCGCGACGAAAGGCGCTCGTGTGACCCAGATCGTGCAGACGCTGCCTGTGACATCTGTGGGTGGCGGGTGAAAGAGTGGGCGCATGCCCGGTACCAACCTCACCCGTGAAGAAGCCCGCCAGCGCGCAGCCGTCGTCTCGGACGCGTCCTACGACGTGGCGCTCGACCTGACCCTCGAGGGCGAGCGCTTCGGCTCGGTCACCACCCTGACCTTCGCCGCGCAGCCCGGCGCCTCCACCTTCGTCGACCTGGTCGACGGCGAGCTGACCTCGGTCACCCTCAACGGCCGCGAGCTGGACCTGTCGGCCTACGCCGACAGCCGCATCGCGATCGACGGCCTCGAGGCGCAGAACGAGCTCGTGGTCACGGGCACGTGCCTCTACTCGCACTCGGGCGAGGGCTTGCACCGCTTCGTCGACCCCACCGACGACCGCGTCTACCTCTACACGCAGTTCGAGGTGCCCGACGCCCGCCGCGTGTTCGCCACGTTCGAGCAGCCCGACCTCAAGGCGCAGTTCACGTTCCACGTCACGGCGCCCGCGCACTGGAAGGTCGTCTCCAACTCCCCCACGCCCGAGCCGATCACGCTCGACGGCGGCAGTGCGGTGTGGCACTTCGAGCCCACCAAGACGATGAGCACCTACATCACGGCGCTCGTCGCCGGCGAGTACCACGAGGTGCGCGACTCCTACGCCGGCGCGTACGACGAGATCCCGCTCGGCGTCTTCTGCCGCCAGTCGCTCGTGCCGTTCCTCGACGCCGACGACATCTTCGGCATCACCAAGCAGGGCTTCGAGTTCTTCGAGGGCGCCTTCCAGATGGGCTACCCGTTCGGCAAGTACGACCAGCTCTTCGTGCCGGAGTACAACATGGGCGCGATGGAGAACGCGGGCGCCGTCACCTTCCGCGACGAGATGATCTTCCGCAGCCGCCAGACGGTCTCGGCCTACGAGCAGCGCGCGAACACGATCCTGCACGAGATGGCCCACATGTGGTTCGGCGACCTCGTCACGATGAAGTGGTGGGACGACCTGTGGCTGAACGAGTCGTTCGCCGAGTTCGCGGCGCACCACTCCTCGGTCAAGGCCACCCGGTTCACCGACGCGTGGACCGGCTTCACGAACAGCCGCAAGAACTGGGCCTACCGCCAGGACCAGCTGCCCACCACGCATCCGATCGCGGCGGACAACTACGACCTCCACGCGGTCGAGGCGAACTTCGACGGCATCACCTACGCCAAGGGCGCCTCCGCCCTGAAGCAGCTGGTCGCCTGGGTCGGCGAGGACGACTTCTTCGCGGGCCTGCGCGCCTACTTCACGAAGCACGCGTACGGGAACACCGAGCTCCAGGACCTGCTCGTGGAGCTGTCCGAGGCGTCGGGCCGCGAGCTCGACAGCTGGGCCGCCGAGTGGCTCCAGACCTCGGGCGTCAACACGCTGCGTGCCGACTTCGACGTCGACGACGAGGGTCGCTTCACGCGCTTCGACGTGGTGCAGACGGCCACCGAGGACTACCCCACGCTCCGCCGTCACCGCATCGCGATCGGCCTGTACGACCGCGGCGACGACGGCCGCCTCGTGCGCACCGAGCGCATCGAGACCGACGTCCGCGACGAGCGCACGACGATCACCGAGCTCGTCGACCAGCGCCGTCCCGACCTCATCCTGCTGAACGACGACGACCTGACGTACGCCAAGATCCGCCTCGACGAAGGGTCGTTCGACACGCTGCTCGCGGGCATCGGCAACTTCGCCGAGTCGCTGCCGCGCGCGCTGTGCTGGGGCTCGGCATGGGACATGACGCGTGACGCGGAGCTGCCGTCGGCGCGGTTCGTCGACCTCGTGCTGGCCGGCGTCGGCACCGAGTCCGACCTCACCGCCGTGTCGTCGCTGCTGCGCCAGGGGCACTCGGCGATCAACCTGTTCACCTCCGACGAGAACCGTCCCGCGCTCGCGCGGCACTGGGAGCAGGGCGTGGCCGAGCTGCTGTCCTCCGCCGAAGCGGGCAGCGACCACCAGCTGGCGTTCGCGCGGGCGGTGGCGTCGGCGGCGACCTCTGCGGATCTCCTGCGCCAGGTGCTGGGCGGGTCGGTCGAGGGACTCGAGCTCGATGCCGACCTGCGCTGGACGTACATCCGCGGCCTCGCGCGTCTGGGAGACGCCGACGAGGCCGAGATCGACGCCGAGCTGGCGCGCGACGACACGAACCAGGGCCGCGAGAACGCGGCCGGTGCGCGGGCCCGACGCCCCGACGCCGAGGCGAAGGCCGAGGCGTGGCGCAAGGTCGTGGAGGACGCCTCCACGCCGAACGAGACGCGCCGCCAAATCGCGGAAGGCTTCCAGGTGCCTGGCCAGGCCGAGCTGCTCGAGCCCTACGTCGACCGCTACCTGAAGATGGCCGACACCGTCATCGACGAGATGGGCGTGTGGATCGGGCAGAACGCTCTGATCCACCTGTTCCCGCTGGCCAACCCGTCGCAGGACGCGCTCGACAAGGTCGACTCCTGGCTGGAGAGCACGCAGGCGCCCGCCGCCGCCCGACGCTACGTGCTCGAGGGTCGCGACGACCTGCGCCGCGCCCTCGCGGCCCGCGCCGTCAACTGATTGATCTCGATACGCCCCCGCAAGCGGGAGGTGCCCCCACGTCTCGCTTCGCTCGCCGGCACTCGATCACCGGGCCCGTCACCCGGTGATCGAGTAGCTCGGCGAGGTACGAGCCGGCATATCGAGATCACGCCCGCTGTCCGGTGATCGAGTAGCACGGCGAGGAACGAGCCGGCGTATCGAGATCCCCCCGCTGTCCGGTGATCGAGTAGCACGCGAGCGCAGCGAGCGGCGTATCGAGATCACGCCTCAGAGGGTCACGTCCTCCAGCATCTCCGTCACCAGCGCCGCCACCGGCGAGCGCTCCGACCGGGTGAGCGTGACGTGCGAGAACAGCGGGTGGCCCTTGAGCTTCTCGACCACCGCGACGATGCCGTCGTAGCGGCCCACCCGCAGGTTGTCGCGCTGCGCGACGTCGTGCGTCAGCACCACCTTGGAGTTGGCGCCGATGCGCGAGAGCACCGTCAGCAGCACGTTCCGCTCGAGCGACTGGGCCTCGTCAACGATGACGAACGCGTCGTGCAGCGAGCGCCCGCGGATGTGCGTCAGCGGCAGCACCTCGAGCATCTGGCGGTCGATGATCTCCTCGACCACGTGCGGTGAGGCGACGGCGCCGAGCGTGTCGAACACGGCCTGCGCCCACGGCCCCATCTTCTCGTCGGAGCTGCCGGGCAGGTAGCCGAGCTCCTGCCCGCCCACGGCGTAGAGCGGCCGGAACACGATGACCTTCTGGTGCTGCTGACGCTCCATCACCGCCTCGAGGCCTGCGCAGATCGCCAGGGCCGACTTGCCGGTGCCGGCACGACCGCCGAGCGACACGATGCCCACCTCGGGATCGAGCAGCAGGTCGAGCGCCACGCGCTGCTCGGCCGAGCGGCCGTGAAGCCCGAAGGCGTCGCGGTCGCCACGGACGAGGCGCACCTGCTTGTCGGGCGTGACCCGGCCGAGCGCGCTGCCCTTGTCCGACAGCAGCACCATCCCGGTGTGGCACGGCAGGTCCCGAGCCGACTCGAGGTCGATCGTGCCGTGCTCGTAGAGGTCGTCGAGGTCGGCGCTCTCGACGTCGATCTCGGTCATCCCCGTCCAGCCGGTCTCCAGGGCCCACTCGGCGCGGTACTCCTCGGCGGTCAGGCCGACGGCCGAGGCCTTCACGCGCATCGGGAGGTCCTTGGACACCAGGACCACGTCGTGGCCCTCGTTCGCGAGATTGCGGGCCACCGAGAGGATCCGGGTGTCGTTGTCGCCCAGGCGGAACCCGGACGGCAGCGAGCCGGCGTCGGTGTGGTTGAGCTCGACCCGCAGGGTGCCGCCCTCGTCGCCGATCGACATCGGGACGTCGATCGTGCCGTGCTGGACGCGCAGGTCGTCGAGGAAGCGCAGGGCATTGCGGGCGAAGTACCCGAGCTCGGGGTGGGCGCGCTTGGCCTCCAGCTCCGTGATCACCACGATCGGGATGACCACCTCGTGCTCGCCGAAGCGCTGCATCGCGGCCGGGTCGGCCAGCAGGACGCTCGTGTCGAGGACGTAGGTGCGGTGATCGGGGCGGAGGGTCACGCTCTTCGAAGCAGCCACGGCAATCTCCTCGAGAGCCATGCGCGCGCCCCGCGCCCAGCCCTCACTAGTGGGTGGGGGCCTGAGCCTGTCGGGGGACGAAGGGCTCGGGATCGAGCTTGGGCACACACCGAAAGTACGACTGGAGGTCGTCGATTCCGGGAAGGCTCACGGCGTGTCTCGTGACGATCGTGTGAACGACCGGGGTCGCGCGTCAGGTGCCGAAGCGGCGCTCGCGCCCGGCGTAGGAGCGCATCGCGCGCAGGAAGTCCACGCGCCGGAAGGCGGGCCACATCGCGTCGCAGAAGTAGAACTCCGAGTGCACGCTCTGCCACAGCAGGAAGCCGCTCAGGCGCTGCTCGCCCGAGGTGCGGATCACCAGGTCCGGATCGGGCTGGCCCTTCGTGTAGAGGTGCTCGGCGATGTGGTCGACCTCGAGGGTGGAGGCCACCTCCTGCAGGCTCTTGCCCGCGGCGGCCTGCTCCAGCAGCAGCGAGCGCATCGCGTCGGTCAGCTCCTGGCGACCGCCGTAGCCCACGCACACGTTGACCGAGAGGCTGGAGTCCTGGTCGGCCGTCAGGTCGGCGGCGCGCTTCATCCGCGAGGCCGACTCGGCCGGCAGCATGTCGAGGTTGCCGATCAGGCGGATCCGGTAGCCCAGCGCCGCGAGGTCCTCCACGAGTCGCTCGATCACGACCAGCAGGGCCGCGAGCTCGTCGGCCGGGCGGCGCAGGTTGTCGGTCGACAGCAGCCACAGGGTGACGATCTCGACGCCGAGCTCGTCGCACCAGCCCAGGAACTCGGTGATCTTGTCGGCGCCGGCCTGGTAGCCGAGGTCGACGCGGGCACCCGCGCCCTTGGCCCAGCGACGGTTGCCGTCGACTATCGCACCGACGTGGCGCGGGAGGTTGGCGGGATCGAGCCCCTTGGCGAGCCGACGTTCGTACGCGCCGTAGAGGAGATCGCTGACCGGCATGCGGCCAGAGTACGCGGCTCCCTTGCGACGGTGGGACGACCATCACGCGTTCGTCCGACTCGCCTGCTTCCCCGCAGGGACTAGAATCGGCGCATGGCGGCCCCCCAGCAGGATTCCCTCGCGGACGAGGTCAGCGACCGACTCCGAGGAACCGTCGAGGAGATCAAGCCGAAGCTGCGTGGCTGGCTCCACGCGGCGACCGCTCCCCTCGCCCTGATCTCGTTCCTCGTGCTGCTCGTGCTGGCCGACAGCCGCGCCGCACGCCTCGGCGCCGCGGTGTTCATGCTGAGCGCACTGCTGCTCTTCGGGGTCAGCGCCGTCTACCACACGGTGCCGTGGCGCGAGCGGGCCAAGCAGACCCTGCGGCGACTCGACCACTCCAACATCTTCGTGATGATCGCGGGGTCGTACACGCCGTTCTCCCTGCTGCTGCTGGACCGCAAGGACATGCTCACGCTGCTCTCCCTCGTGTGGGGCGGCGCCCTGCTCGGCGTGCTGTTCAAGATCTTCTGGATGTCGGCCCCGCGCTGGGTCTACGTTCCGCTCTACATGGCCCTCGGCTGGGCCGCGCTGATCTATCTGCCCGACTTCTACGCGGCCGCGTCCACCGTGGTGTTCGTGATGCTCTGCGTCGGCGGCCTGCTCTACACGCTCGGCGCGCTCGTCTACGCGTTCCAGTGGCCCAACCCCAGCCCGCGCTGGTTCGGCTACCACGAGGTCTTCCACGTCTTCACGATCGCGGCGTTCATCGTGCACTACATCGGCGTCAGCTTCCTGGTCTACGGCCAGTCCTGACGCCGCCCCCGCTCAACTTTTGTGACGCCGTTCGGAACGCTCGGTCACGGGCGGGCGAACCCCGTCACAAAAGTCGGGGTGCGGGACAGCCTCACCGCGGCGCCAGCGCCTCCGGGTCGTTGACCGGCAGCGCGCAGACGAAGTCGCGGCACACGTAGGCGGTCGCCTTCCCGTCGATCGCCTCGCGCCCCTCGAACAGCGGCACCGAGGACCCCTCGCAGGTGGCCACCACCACGGCACCCGGCGCCAGCAGGCCGAGCGCGGCGCGGTGCATGGGGCCGCCGACCTCGCCGACCACGGCCACCTCGGCGGGACCGTCGAGCATCGCCTCCCCCGCGGCCAGCGTCCAGCCGGCGAAGCGGGGCGCGCCCGTTGCCAGGGCCGAGGCCGACTCCACGCACGAGGTCGCCGCGGCGCGGATCTCGTGGTCCCCGGTGACCGCGGCGAGCGCGAGCAGGCCGTGCGCGAGCGCCGACGACCCTGAGGGGTTGGCGTTGTCCGCGGCGTCGCGCGGACGGACCACGAGCGCCTCGGTGTCGTCGGCCGTGTCGAACCAGCCGCCGTCCTCGGCGCGGAAGTGGGCGATCGCGCGTTCGGCGACGTGGTGAGCGCGGTCGAGCCAGCGGTCGTCGTCGGTGGCCCCAAGGACCGCGACGAACGCCTCGATCACGGCTCCGTGGTCCTCCAGCACCGCGGCGTGGCCCGAGCGGACGCCACCCAGCGACGTCCGGACGAAGCCGAGCTCGACGTGCAGGTCCCACAGCAGGTCGGCGGCGGCCGTGGCAGCCTCCACGAGCTCGGGGCGCTCGAGCAGGATCCCGGTCTCGGCCAGCGCGGTGATGGCGTAGGCGTTCCACGCCGAGACGACCTTGTCGTCGCGGGCCGGCCGGGTGCGCTCGGCACGCACCTCGAGCAGGCGCTCGCGCACGCGGGCCCAGCGCTCGGGGTCGTCCGGGTCCTGCAGCAGCTGGAGCGTCGACAGGCCCCGCTCGAACGTGCCGCCGCCGGTGACCGAGAGCAGCTGGACCGCCCACGCCGCGTCGCCCGTGCCGAGCGCCTTCATCAGCTGGTGCGGGTTCCAGACGTAGTAGGTGCCCTCGTGGCCGTCGCTGTCGGCATCGAGCGCCGAGGCGAAGCCGCCCTCGTCGGTGCGGAGCTCGCGCAGCATGAAGTCGGCGGTCTCGTGGCACACGCGCTCGGCCAGCGCGACGGCGGCGCCGTCCTCGCCGCGGACCCGCAGCGCGCGGAGCCAGTGGAGGTACGCGCGCAGGAGCAGCGCGTTGTCGTAGAGCATCTTCTCGAAGTGGGGCACGCGCCAGTTCCGGTCGACGCTGTAGCGCGCGAAGCCGCCGCCGAGCTGGTCGTACATCCCGCCGCGCGCCATGGCGTCGAACGTGCGGCCGACGGCGGTCCACACCTGGTCGTCGCCGCTGCGGGTGTGCTGGCGGAGCAGGAACTCCAGCACCATCGACGGCGGGAACTTGGGCGCGGCACCGAAGCCGCCGGCCTCCGCGTCGAACTGGCGCAGCAGCGCCGTGGCCGCTTCGTCGAGGTCGGCCGCGCTCAGCGCGTCACCGGCGAGGGCGTCCTCGGCCCCGAGGAAGTCGAGGACCTGCCCCGCCGACTCCATGACTTCGCCGCGCCGGTTCTCCCACGCGTCGGCGAGCGCCTGCAGGACCTGGCTGAACGCCGGGTGCCCCGCGGTGGGCTCGGGCGGGAAGTAGGTGCCGGCGAAGAACGGCTCACCGCTCGGGGTCAGGATGCACGTCATCGGCCAGCCGCCCTGGCCCGTCATCGCCTGCGTGGCGCGCATGTAGACCGCGTCGATGTCGGGCCGCTCCTCGCGGTCGACCTTGACGTTGACGAAGTGCTCGTTCATGTACGCGGCGGTCGCGGGGTCCTCGAACGACTCGTGCGCCATCACGTGGCACCAGTGGCAGGCGGCGTACCCGACGCTGAGGAGAACTGGTGCATTACGACGCCGTGCTTCCTCGAACGCCTCGTCGCACCACTCCCACCAATCCACCGGGTTTTGAGCGTGCTGGAGCAGGTACGGGCTCGTCGCGGAGGCCAGTCGATTCGCCATCAGCAGTGCTCCTGGTCCAGTGATGCTTGTATCAATCTGGCTCCGATGATACAAACTATTGATACGAACTTCTGGATTTCGTTGGTCGAGTAGGCCGAGGAACGAGGCCGTATCGAGACCCAGCTCCACCCTACGAGGGAGGCAGCGATGGCAGTACGCAGGAAGTCGACCCTGCTGGCGCAAGGTAAGGAGCGCCGCCTCGACGGCACCGGCTGGCCCTGGCGCGTCCGTCTCTACGCTCCCCCGCCCGGCGGCACGAGCTACCAGGTGAAGTTCAAGGCTCCCGCCGGCGAGGGCGAGCCCTGGAAGCCGGTGCTGCGCCGGGCCAACACCGAGGTCGAGGCTCGCAAGATCTTCGCCCAGGCTGAAGAGGCGCTCGACCACGAGCTGGCGTCACCGGCCAGCGCCAAGGTTCGAGCGACCCGCACCATCGAAGCGCTCGCCGCCGAATACATCGCCGACAACAAGCGTCGCGGCAAGGCGCCGCGCACTGTCCAGGGGCGCGAGTCCCGCGTGAATGCTCATGTTCTGCCGGCGATCGGCCACGTGCCCGTCGCGAAGTGGCGAGTCGAGCACAGCCAGCAGGTGCTGGACCGAGCGTCCAAGACCGTGCACTCAGCCCGAGGACGCGAGGACGTCCGCGGCGCGCTGGCTGCGATGCGCAAGCTGGCGTGGAGACTGGAGTGGCTGGATCGTCGCTTCGACCCGCTGGATGGTTTGGAGATTGGACGGTCGACGGTGTTCCAGGGGACGACGACCCACTACGTCGACCCGCGTCTGCGCCCGGAAACCCGCCAAGTGAAGGCGATGGCCGACGCAGCCGACAAGCTCTGCGGCCCGGACGGCACGGACCCGCTGCTTACCCGGCTGCCGCTCTTCGGCACCAAGATTCGCGTCGCCGGCTTTGGAGGCCTCCGCCTGGGCGAGCAGAACGGCCTCCGCGCGATCGACGTGTTCTTCGAGCGGGGATACGTCCAGGTCAACGGCAGCTGGATCACGCCCAGGCACTCCCCCGGCTTCCGCGGGCCCGTGAAGAACCACGTCATCCACGAGGTCCCCCTCCCCCGCTCGGTCATGCACGACGAGCTGCTTCCGCGAGTGAAGGAACTCCTCGGTCTTCCCGCCACCGCATCGCTGCAGCGCGTAGTGAACGCTCAGGAGGAGGAGCGCCAGCGTCGCGCCCAGCTCGCCGCACGCGACGCCGACAAGAGCGTTGCCTGGTGGAACTACCCGATCCCGCTCGAGAACGAGCAGTGGATCTTCGTCGACACCGTCACGCGCCTGCCCGTGAAGCCCGAGCTCCACAACGAACGCTGGCACCGGATCCGCAAGTGGGTCGACGAGAATGACCCCGACAACACCTGGCCGCGCACGATCGTCTACCGCAACCTCCGCCACCATGCCGCGACCAAGTGGTTCCACGAGGAGCTCGGTGAGTCCTGGGAGGTCGTCGCCCAGTACCTCGGCGACAAGCTGACGACCGTCCTCGGCCACTACGTCCGCGCCGGCGAGGACGCCCTCCGCGACACGGTCAGCAAGCTGGCCGACCGCTAATGGTCGCACCGGGTCAGCCCTGAAGTCGTGCGTTCGCTGGCGTCGACCTACACCCCGCCGCGGAGCGCCGCTTGGGGCCACGCCGCCTCGACCTCGTCGAGTGTGACGATGCGACGGTTCAGCCCTTTCCCCAGGCTCGGTCCGGCGAGGAGCAGCTGTTCGATGCCGTCATGGCCCGCGTCGCCGGGCATCAGCGTGCGGTAGCGATAGGTCAGATAGGCCGACTCCACCACGACCAAGAGCGGGCGCAGCGGATCCGGAGGGTAGGCCAAGTCCCGTGGACCGAAATGGAACTCGATCTTCGGGTTCTTGTTGCGCTCCGAGAACACCAGCTTCTTGCTTACTCGCTCGGTAACCCGGCCGGCGGCTGAGATCTTCTCCAGGGTAATTGACCGGTCGTCGCCGGGCTCAAGGTTAAAGAACTGCCGAGCGACGTCCTGGTTGAAGTGAACCTGCTGCCAACGCGGCAGCCCGTTGCTGTTGTTTGCCTTACCGACCCATCCGATTAGAGCAACCTCGGTGCCCGTCAGGAGGTCGGGTACTTGTGAACTCATGGTGCCTCACCGAGCCGTCTCGGGTGCCCGCATGATCTCGTCGTATGGGAGCACCGTCTTGCCCGTGGACTTCTTTGTCGGGGGCTTCGCCGCGATGATGACGTACTCGTGCACGTTCTTGAACAGGAGGTTTGGCGGGTACGGGTAACTACCAAAGATGGGCCGTTGGCCGTTGGCAGAGCCCCACTTGCCGCCCGTCCCGTCCTTGTTCCAGATGATCTCGTTGACCAGCACGAAGCCAAGCTCGCGAAGAAGGATCACAAGATCCGTCGCAAGGGGGAACGTCAGCAAGCCGTGCTCGGTGTGCTGGTTCACGTTGGCGGTGTTGACGCAGAACTTCCGGCCAGGAGCCAGCACGCGGAAGACCTCCGCGAAGGCCGGACGAAGTGACTCGATGAACTCCAGGTAGCCATCCACGTTGCCGAGGTTGTCCCCACCGTCCCCGTAGTCGGCCTTGTTCCAGTACGGCGGGCTCGTGACGGCCAGCCCCACCGATTCATCGCCCAGGTCGAGCTTGCGGGCGTCGCCCAGGGTCGGGTCGAACAGATGGCCGGAGCCGTTGAGGAGCGCCTTCTCGCGCAGCATCCGATCGACGTAGATGTCGCTTTGGTCGACGCACACACCGTGGCGATCAAGTTCAGCGGCGACCCGGCCAGTCGTGCCGGTCCCACCAAACGGATCGAGCACGGTCTCGCCAACGAAACTGAACATCTTGATCAGACGTCGTGGGATCTCCGGGGGAAAGACGGCCGGGTGCTCCGGATCCGAAGTGTTGGCAATGCTCCACACCGTCTTGGTGTACTCGCGCCACTCTTCCTTCGTGATCGCGCTGGAATCGCGCTGCTCTCGGGTTACGACCAGGCTCATTACTTCTTCCTTCGGATCAAGTTGCGTCGCTCAGAGTCGAGGTCGACCACAACGAGCTGCTCATGCCATGCGGCCAACCGAGCTCCGTATGCCACACCGATGTATGCGCCTACCTCGGCATCGATCTGATCGATCAACTCGGTGTACGGCCATGTCGGATAGGCCACGGTAGTGCGACCGCGATTGCTGCTGACGACTGGGCCCTCCAGCGCTGCTTTCCATAGCCGGTCACCGAGGTCGGCGAGGCGTTCGATCCGATCCTCGTCCCCCGGCGGAATCGGCAGGCGATGATGCAGGGTGCTCGTGACGTGGAAGCCATCGCCGGTTACGTGCCACAGCCAGAAGGCCAACCGACTGCTCAGCAAGGCGTACGCCGCTGAGGCGTCCCGCTCGCTACTGAACTGGATGATCGAAAAACCGTTCTGCGAGTTGTGCCCATCGGTCACGGCGCGGAACGGGTCACGCATCACGCCGAGGAAGTTGTACGCCGTCGGCGCCAACGCGAGGACGTCAGACTGCACGTCGTCAACGCTGCGCGTGACACGTTCGAGGGGCAGCTGCCGCCGTCGCGATTGCCAGTGCTCGAGGTATGTCCCGTGGGTTCCACACGCCGACAGCAGCTCCCGCTCCCATTCACTGCCGATCTTCGGAATGGCACCCGGTACACCCTCTACGCCAGCAACCGACACCACAGGGATGTTGGGGAGCGCCGTTTCCCGGGTCCGACTGGTCCACCGATACAGCGGGCTGACGGTCAGATCGCTCGGAGCACTCCGATCGAGGTGCACGATCGCGTTGCGCGTCTTGATGTCGTCACCGAAAAGGGCATCGGGGACACGATCAAAGGACAGGAACTCTAGCCAGCCCCGCTGGGCTGCGAGCTGCTGCCGAAGCTCAGGGAACGGCGCCCTCGTCGAGGAGACCACGGAAAGCGGCAGCACGACTGCCAGCGCGCCATCGTCCGACAGTATGTTGGCAGCCAACTCAACGAACACGGGCGAGATATCTGCGCCCGCAGCACGTCCTGTGACACCGTGCAGGTATGGCACATGGAACGTCGCTGCGCTGCGCTGGAGTGGAGCGTATGGGGGGTTCGCGATCACACGCGCGAAGCCTCGACCGGCCGTCTCAGGAAACACCGCCGAAAGCCCCCACGGCTCGAACCGCCCGAGCGGATGCCCGTCGATCGCATCAGTCCTCGTGTGAAACTGCAGCGTTGGCTGAGCCGGAGTAGTGCTGGTGTCGATTAGGAGAGCGTCGCCCGTTGCAAGGTTCCGACGGAACCGGTGCCAGCGTTCCCACGGGGCACCAGCGTCCGGATTGCGAACCAGGTCCTCGGCAGTCAGGACGAAAGAGGCTGTCTCGGCGGCGATGGGATCGAGGTCGACTCCATAAAGGCGGTCGGCCGCTTCAGACCGTCCCCCGAGGGCACAGAACGCGGCACGCAGGAACACGCCACTGCCGTGAGCGAGATCGATCCAAAGATCCTCATCCGTGCCGGCATGACCGGACAACACGCGCTCGACCATCAGGTAGGCGACGTCGCCGGGGGTGTAGTACACCCCGGACGCCTTCCGCGAGCGCCGTTCATGAGCAGTGGTCTGGGCACTCAGAACGTCACGTCGCGTAGCTGCTGCCATGGGGTCGAGGAGGTACGGCAGCAGGGCACGGAGCTCGACAGCGTCTCCGATCTCGAGGTCGACGTCGACGTCGGGAGCCGTTCCAATCTCCCGTCCGCTGCCCTGCCAGAACCAGTCGTGGGCGGCCGCCAGCCCTTGCCCAAGGCAAGGGGCTCGCACTGACGCAGCGACCAGCCACTCGCCAAGGAGCGCCCAAGCGGACCGTCGCGCCAGGTCATCGTCAGGCAGTGTGAAGCCGACCCCAACTCGGGTGGGACGGTAGAGATCCTCGAACGGCAGGTCGACTCGGGATTGGACCTGAACAGCGGCGGCGCGGACGCCCCGTGCGAGCCGCTCCACGCGCGGCACAAGCGGGCGGTTATGACCGGGGGAGGACGGCGCGACCCAGTCTGGAGGAGTTCGTCGGTGGATCACGTCGTCAACATAGAGGCTCGGGCCGACACTTTCCGGGTGCCCCGGCCGTGCGACCGATAACTTACTGTCGTGACCGACTACGCCATGTTCGCCAACGCGCGGGTGTACGCGCACGTTCGGAATGGCCAGCTGGCCGCCAAGCCCGGCACCGCCGTCGCCGATGCGCTCCGCCGCATGTCCCCCGGCGAGCACGTCGTTCCGCTGTACGAGTCGACGCCAGCGCACGGCGAGGACGAGCTGCGAGCGCTCGACGACCTGGCCGACAACCTGCTGCATCTCTCCTTAGATGAGTTGCTCACCGCCTACGAGGCCGTCGCCGGCCAGGTCCCGCACCTGCTGCGTGTGTCCGGCGGCGCCAATGACCAGGCTGATGGCACCGAGACGCTGGTCGTGGTTCCTGTTGAGATCGAGACCCTCCCCAACGCGCTGCCGGCGGCCGACTTCCTGCGGCTGCGGGCACTGAGCGACACCGTGGCGTCTCAGTTCAAGGGGTCAGCTCCGGCGCGCCCCATCCAGGAGGTTCCCCGCTCGTTGAGTGCCAGCGTCCGAACAGCGGCCGGTCCCGATCGAGATGAGAGCGCCCTCCTCAGAAACCTGAGCCTGGTTGCCGCTCAGAACGTTCAGACAGCTGCCCAGCTACTGACTGACGCTGGTCGTCCCCCGCGCGAGGGCGACCTCGCGTTCCTCGTCACGCGAGCAGCTATGCCAGGGCTCGCCACCGCAGATGCCAGCGGCACGCTGACCCAGCCCCAACAACCGATCGCGTACACGCCCGAGCACATCAAGGCCCTCCTGATCGATGCACAGCGGAAGGCCACCCCTTCTGATCCGTTCAATGCCACGCCGGCCATCGCGGCCACGGACGAGCTCCTCGGCCTGTTGAGTGCGGATCAGCCCGTGAAGGCAGTCGACGACTTCGCGGCCTTCTACGAATTCCGGACGCTGAGCCGAGCGGTCACCCAAGCCATCGACCTCGCCAAGCGGCCGCTTCCAGCCGACGCCCCTGTGGCCTCTGAGGCGGAGGAAGCTCCGGAGGACGCCGACGCTGCGGCAGCTCTCCAGGGGCTGTCGGTTGAGGCTGTGCTTGCCGAACTCCCCGACGGCTTCTCCATCGAACGGAGCGTCGTTGCGGCCGCCGTGGCCTCACTCCGGGCAGGCAAGCACCTTCTCTTGGGCGGCCCACCGGGAACCGGCAAGACAACCCTCGCTGAGGCGCTGTGTCGAGCGGTGGTCAGCACCAACTACGACGTGACCACCGCGACCGCCGACTGGACGACCTTCGACACCATCGGCGGCTACCTCCCCGACGAGAGCGGCCTGAAGTTCGTCCCAGGCGTGGTGCTGCGGTCGCTCCGGACGAACGGCTGGCTGATTATCGATGAGGTCAACCGCGCAGACATCGACAAGGCCTTCGGTCCGCTGTTCACCGTTCTCTCCGGTGGCGAGGGATCGACCGGACGAACCTCTGTGCTCCCCTACATGACGAGTGATGGGAAGCCGGTGACCATCGAGTGGTCGTCGAGTAGCAGCTCGACCGAGGGTGTATTCGCGATCACGCCCTCATGGCGCCTAGTCGGGACGCTGAATGTCTCCGACAAGGCAAGCCTCTTCCGGCTGTCCTTCGCCTTCCTCCGCCGCTTTGCGGTCATCGACGTACCGCTCCCAGCAGAGGACGACTACCGGACGCTGTTTGGTCGCTGGTTCGGAGCACTCGGCCGTGAGGACGCGACAACCTTCGTCGAGCTGGCAATGGCGGTGGTAGGCGGCCCGGTACCGATCGGACCGGCTATCGGGCGCGACTTTGCACAGCTCATCGTCGAAGGGCTCACCGAGACTGCCAGCGGGGAGCCAACCTTTGCCAGTGACGAGGAAGCCATCCTCACCGCCGCTCGCCTCTTGGTCGTCCCCCAATACGAAGGGCAGCCGCTCACGTCGGGCGAGAAGCTCCTCGAGATTATCGATGAACTCGCGGCTACCGATGGGTTGCCCGCCCGCTCCGCTCTGGAAGCGGCGCTTCGTGAGGTCGCGTTGTCATGAGCCAGATCGACAGCAGCATAGAGCCCGCCCTGCGCGCGGTGATGCTGTCGGAGGTCCAAGAACTGCTCCCCGCATTCCTGAGTGCAGCAAGCATCGAACGGGACGGACCGGTGAACGCCGCGGTCGAGCTCCTCAGTCTCCCGGAGTCGGATCTACGACGAGTCCTGGCCGTACACATGATGCTGTCGCGACCCGTGCGCGAGTTGGCGGCGGCTCTCCCCACAGGGGTCCGTCGTCCCCTGACATCCTCCGTGCGCCCTCGCATCGCCGGAAGGTCCGTAACATCCGGCATCGACTGGGCGGCTACCTCCCGTCACAGAGCCACCTCGAGTCCACTGGGCGATATCTGGGTGACCCGACCAGCCAACCGCATATTCAACATCCCCGAGAACCGAGCGCTGGCGTGGGTGCTCAGAACGATCGACGAACGCGGCGTAATGGCGATTGCCCCGCTGGGCGAGGCCTATGGCGCATGGGCAGAAGAGATCCGGACGATGACCACAACAGTCCGCCGAGCACGCAAAACCGCCTGGCTGGAGTCCGTCCCGCCTACCTGGCCTGGTGACGAGGTCTACTTCCGGCTCAAGGCTGACAGGATGGGCTTCTACCGATTGCGCGTGACCGAGGCCGCGCGCTACCTGCGCCGTCTGCTCGTCGCGCCATCTGCCGCCGACATCGTCGATGCGCTGAGCCAGCGCTACTTTGAGCCCAAGCAAGACTGGAAGCTATTCGAGATTGCCGTTCTGCTTCGCATCACCACTGCGCTCAGCGCGGTCGGCGGACGCGCGAACCCGACCATGCTCTTCCACGACAACAAGACCCGTCCGTTCGCCGTCTACCGGCTGTCCTCGACGCGCCAGGTCCGCGTTTGGTACCAGAGATGGCCACCAGCGACCCGCCCGTCCGAGCTCAACGACGCCATCCGCCACTACGAACTCCCCTCGGGAGGAACGCGGCCTGACATCGTCGTCGAGGTTGTCGACGATGGGGTTTCGTCGAGCGCCGTCTTGCTGGAGCTCAAGGCCTCCGGGTCAGGCATGTACCTCGGCAGCGGGCTGTCCCAGCTCCTCGGGTACATGCGCGACCGGCCAGCGTTGTTCGCCGGCGCGGCATCGGGATGGCTCGTTGCGCCAGCATCGTCCAGCTTTGTCTCTAAAGATCACGGCGGACGTTCCCTTTGGATGACGTCCGCCGACGACGTTGCTGCCGCCATCGTCGCACGGGTGAAAGGAGCGCCGGGCCTGACCGCCAGCGCCTAGATTGCTGCGCCCGACAGCATCGCGAATGTCGTTGGCCCCGGTCTTGATGCAGTAGAGAAAGTCTGAACGGAGGCGGCCAGACGGCCACACGGCCCAGCGTCGGCTCCTGGTCCATCCGGCCACAGTCGCCTCCCCCACTCCCCGTCGTGGGCGGCGCGGGGAGCGACGAAGGAGCGGACCGCGTCGCCCTATTGGCTGGGTGATCCGCTGGTCAGAATCTCCACAACCTTCACCGCGTTCTGACCCAGGGCGTGCAGGGCCACCTGTCCCTTGGCTTCGGTTGCCAACGAGGGCCTGCCGATGATGCCAGTGGTGGTGTAGGCGTCCATGCCGACGGTGAGCAGGTGGCGGCGGTCGGCGGCGGTCTGGTCGGCGTCGGTCCAGGCTTCTTGCCAGCCATCGCCTAGGTACTCGGGCCAAGCGGCGAGCAGGATCGAGGCTTCGAGCTCGCCGGCGTGCATGTCCTCGTGCGCCGTCGTGGTCATGCCTGAGGCCGCGCGCGCTTCGTCCCAGTCGACGCGGTTGGGGTAGAGCGCCATCGACCGCGGGCGCACGGCGTTGGCCTGCTGGACCACATTCGACAGGACGTAGTTGCCGCCATGGCCGTTGACCACGATCAGGTGCTCGATCCCCTGACCTCGGAGCGAGGCAGCGACGTCGGCGACGATCGCCGCCAGTGTGGTGGCGCTGATGCTGAGTGTCCCCGGGAAGGCGGCGTGCTCGTGGGAGCAGCCGATCGTCACGGGCGGAAGTTGTCGTACCGGTACGACCTCGGCGATCGCGTTGCTGATCGCCACGGCGACCAGCGTGTCCGTTGCGAGCGGAAGGTGCGGGCCGTGCTGCTCGAAGGCACCCACCGGAAGGACTGCCACACTCGGCTCGATGACGGCGGCGTCCGCGGTCGCGGTCGCGGGTAGGACGTGGTGTTCAGCCATCGCTGCTGCCTCCTTGAAGTGCGTCCTTGACCCGGCCGCGGAGTTGGTTCAACGGTAGTGCCGGCTGCCGGCGGGATCGGTCTCGCAGAAGGTTCCCGAGCTGCTCAAGCTCGTGCCGGGCCCTGGCGGACGGAGTTGCTCGCCAGGCGGCGACGGCGTCCTCGACGTACTCGAGCGCGGTGCCGTAGTCGCCGGTCGCCGCGAGTGCACGCACGAGACGTAGCTGGGCGATCCCGTGGTCGCGCTGTTGGCCGTCTGGCCAGTGCGGCAGGTGCCCGATCAGCTGGTCTGCTGCCTCATCGGCTCGATTGAGTCTGATCATGCCGGGCGTGATCTCGGAGAGGACGTAGCCGCGGGTGGCGTAGGCAGCGAGGTCGTCGGTCGTCCTGTCCGCCTCAGCGAGGTCGAGCGCGTACGCGACGTGCTCGTTGAACGCACGCTCCTCCCCTGCAGCCAAGGCTGCGAGCGCCTGCTGGCGGCCGATGGCAGCGTGCAGCCGGCCAGTTGGGAGATGCTCGGCGAGCTGCGCCGCGACCTCGGCGCATTCCACGGCGGTCCTCGGATCGGACACCGTGACGATGTTCGACCGACGCATGATCACCATCGCCTTGAAGGCAGGGTCGGCGTGGTTCACGACGTTCAGGTGGCCCAGCGCCTCGTCGGTGAGCGTCAGCGCCAGCCTGGTGTCACCACTGTCCTGGGCGATCCAGCCGAACAACTCGGCAACCGAGGCCGCTGCGCGGTGCATTTCGTGTCGGAGCTTGGCCGGTGTGACAGCGAGGAGTTGGTTGACGATCTGGAGATCGGCGTACGCCTGCTGCTGGACATGCAACGGGCCGAAGATGTGCTCGTTCTCGGCGTGGAGTGCGCGTTGCCGGAGGAGGATTTGCACGGTGGCCTCGGTGACGTGCGTCGAGGCGAGCATCGGGTTGGGCAACGCGCGAGGCGCGGACGGGCCGAAGAGGCGATCGTGCGGGATCTGCAGGGCGGCGGCTATGAGGTGCCGCCATTGATCACCCGGCTGGTGGTCACCGCTCTCAAAGCCGATCAGCTGGCGCCGTACCGACTCGTGCTGGATCTCGCGAAAACCGCGACGCCGGCGTACCGCCTCGAAGCGGCTGGCCCTCCAGCTTGCCCATGTTGAGGACCTGCTGGACCCGCCAAGCGTCACGGTTGTAGTGGAAACTGAAGAACGCCGACTTGGCCATGGGGATGGCCTCCCTCCTCGTTGGTGAGCCGTGTTGTGCAGCCCCGAGGCTGGTGTAACGAGCGTAGGGCGAGGCCCCGACACATTCAGGCCGTTGTTGTGCGTGGAGGTCGAGCGTCCGAGTCGATGGGCCGAGCTCGGCCCAGCGATCGGTCGGCACGAGACCAACACCCGACAACGCCAAGTGACAGCAGGACTTGACAGGGGTGTTATGTTTTTCGACTTTGCATATTTCGGTCAGCACACCGTTGGCCGACGTACCCAAGGAGATGAGCATGGCGAAGGGATCCCGGTCGGCGGGCGGTCGCAGCACCGCCTCGTCCCGAGGTTCCTCGCGCACGTCCGCCGGATCATCCGCGACCCGATCCTCCAACTCGTGGATGTGGTCTCAGCCGGCGACGGCTAGGCAGATCGCTGTCCTGAAGTCGACCGGCAACTTCGACGGCAAGTACTACAGCAAGGGCCGAGCCGGGCAGACCATCGGCGAGTCGGTCCGACGCGGCACCGGCAGCCAGAGCAAGGCTGCCAACTCAAGTAGCACCACGTTCCACCCCCTCATTGACGAAGTGCTTGAACACATGACCGCGCAGCGAATGCCTGCGCACACCGCCTCGACCACCGAGGCCATGTCGGCCACCACGTCGTGCGTGGCCGAAGACCCAAACATCGTCCTTGAGGAAGGAACCACCATGTCCGAGCTCACCGTGCACCGCTCTCCCGCGGTCGCCACCATCACCTCTGTCGTAGCTACGCCCGTCGCCTCGGTCGGCGCTACTCCGTTCGCCTACGTCCCGGAGCTCGTCACCACCCTGCTCCAGCCCCTCGTTGAGTCGACCGACCCAGCGCAGATCCGTGCGCTTGAGAAGGCGCTGACGATCGCGAAGGGGACGCTGGCGAAGTCGCTGACCCGCGCACGCAACGAGCTGATCGGGATCCTCCGCGGCGCACCGTCCGGCGTGATCGCTTCTCCCGAGGCTCGCGCTGACGAGATCTTGTGGAGCGCCTGCTCGGCAGACCTGGAGCAGGAACTACTTGTCGCCACCCGCACCCGTCGGGGACGTACGCATCCGTCGAAGGTGATCGACGAGATGCTTGCCCAGGTTCGGCACCGCGTCGAGCTCGCGATGATCGAGGCGACCGACATGGTCGAGACCGCCAAGATCCAGGCCGCGCTCCCGCCTGCGCCCGCACGCGGGTACGAGCCGTGCTGGGGTGAGGTCACGGGCGTCAAGCCGTTCGGGGCCTTCATCCTGCTGCCGTCTGGAGAGTCGGGCCTGCTCCACGTCTCGGAGATGCACCCTCTCAACAACGGTCGCCGCCTCGCCAACGCCACGCTCGTCGCCAATGTCGGCCAGTCGGTCTACGTCAAGGTGACCAGCAAGAATGAGAAGGGCCAGCTCAACTTCGCCCTGGTGAGCGAGGCCTGATCATGCTCACGTTGCTGCTGCAATCGCTTCTCGCCGACGTCATGAGTAACAGCGTGGCTCCTGCCGTCAGCCGCGTCGTACTCAAAGTCGTGCCGTCCGCCCCACCTGCCGCCGTGCACGAGGCGGTCGAACGCCTCTTCCGCCCCGCGGCGTGGAACTTCTCCGAGGGAAGTCAGCAGGCATGGCGCGCCGCCCTGTCCGCCCCGGCGAAGGAGGCCGGTCAATGAGCGGCGTACCCGACCTCGCCTTGCTCTCGCTCACACTGACGGTGGGCGTCGTCTGGATGATTCTCATGCTGCTGACCGTCCGGAACGTCGTTGCCCTGCGACGCCGTTCACTCGAGGGCCGGAGCCAGGCGGCCGCCCAGGTCACACACCTGCTTGAGGAGCAACGCTCCCGAATGCGCCACCTCGTCGCCGTCATCGGCAGGGACGATCTTCACTCCGCGCTCGTGCAAGCCGAGGCGGATCGAGATCGGGTGACCTATTCGCCCGAGGCTCGGGCCGACATGGCCCAGCACAACATCACTGCCGAGCACATCGAGGCCGTGATCGCCTATCCGTCCAAGCGGCGGCGCAGTCCAAAAGACTTCGCCATCGAGCTGTTCCGGGACATCGGCAGCCGCACCCTCCTCGTCGTGGTCGCAGACCCGGCTCCCGGCTTCGGCCCGCCCTACGTCAAGAGCGTCGCCTGGCAGGAACCATCGCGTCTCGGCCGCCTGACCCGAGGCGTCGGCCGTTCGCTCCGATTGCACCGCAGCCGATCGATCGACTGAATAGCATTCGCACAAACCCAAAGGAGCACTCCATGCCCGACTCGACCCGCACCTCCGGGGGCGAGCGCCCGATCCCGCCCGAGTGGGTCAGCCTCGACCGCGAGGCGATGAAGGCTCGGCAGGAGGAGACTGTACGTCGCATGCGCGAGGCTGGCGAACGCTGGCGCGAGGAGCAGAAGCGCAGCGAGGAGCAGCTCCAGGCATTCCTCGATCGACACGCCGACGACCCTCGCCCTGCGGGCGGCGCAACCGAACCGCGAGAGCCGAAGCAGCGCCTTCGCCCGCAGCCACTCATCGAGCGTCTCCACGTGGAGAACTTGAAGTCGCTGGCAGGCCGTCACGAGATCCCGCTCGCGCCACTCACCTTGGTCTACGGACCAAACTCCGCCGGAAAGTCGACGGCACTCAAGGCACTGCAACTGTTCATGCATGCCGTCGACACCGGCAGGTCCGACGCCCTGAATCTCTGGCGTCGAGCGTTTCCGGACGTTCGCCCTGACAGCGTGGTCACCTGGGAGCGCCAGCCTGAGGACACCCCATTCTCTCAGACGAGGACGCTCGTGCTCGGAGTCGACTACCGCCTCCCACGCTCCGGCGACCTCGCCCGGGCCGAGCTTGGATTCCAGAGCTCCGACATCGGTCCATGGCAGTCGTCGACCATCGGCCTGGCAGGCGACCCAGCCCAGGCCCGCAAGGAGTTCTTCCTGAACTTCGAGGATGCCGACCCAATCGATCGTGGCGACTTCGGCAACATCGGACCCCGGTGGGAGGTCAGTGAGTGGTCCGGCGGTGAGCGCTCGGAGCCAATGAAGCGGGACGTCGACCACCTGCTGTTTGGGGATGCCGACGTCCACCTCCAGCGAACTCTGTTCCGACTGGCCGGTCAGCTCACGCACTTCGGGCCGCACCGGGGCAACCCTGCAGAGAAATACTCCCCGGTTGACCTCGCGGACATCGCTGGCCCGGACCACTGGGGAATCGCCGGCGCCCCACGATGGGGCGTAGCAGGATTCGAGGGATACGAGGTCCTCAACCAACTCTTGGAACAGCTGGAGATCCCCCACTCATTCGAGCCAGCCTTCACATCCGACCAGGGCGGAGTCCGTGTATCCGACTGGATATTGGCCGACCGACGGTCCGGAGCGCCTGTTCCACTGTCGGAGGTCGGATACGGGGTCAGCCAGCTGCTGCCCGTGATCGACGCGTGTGCGCATGCGACGCAACGCGTGATCTCCATCGAGGAGCCCGAGCTCCATTTGCACCCGCGCCTTCAGGCGAAGTTGGCGAACCTGTTTGCCTTCTCCGTCCTACGCCGCGGAAACCAGGTGGTTGTGGAGACACACTCCGAGAGCCTCCTCTTGCGGGCCCGCCGCTTGGTCCGTGCCGGACAGCTCCTGCCGGACGAGGTCGCGGTCCTGTATGTCGACAACACGCCCGACGACGGCGTCACCGTTCGCAGACTTCGCCTCGGCGCACAAGGTGAGCTCCTTGATCCGTGGCCCACCGGGTTCTTCGATGACACCTTGGCTGACATCCTCGGGGTTACGCGGTGATCCGCCATCCAGGGCTGCTGGCCAGGGTAGGTGTTGATGCAAGCGCCCTTCTCGATTTCCAAGACTCCTCGCGAGCGTCACTGAATGCACAGCGTGCGATGGCTACAAGTCTCGAAAGCCTTGGCCTTCTGGAGGCCCGCAACAACGACGACCTCGTCGAACTTTTCGACGCCATCACCAATCTGAGCTCGGATACCCAAACCCTGTGGGTGAAGACCCTGACGGCATTGGACGGGGTGAATCGAATCCGCCGAGGCAACGGCACGGAAACGTCCCGGGAGGTCGCCCTCAAGACGCCGCTTCCACTCGATCTCAGCAGCGACGTCGACGTGCTCGTCGTCAGTGATGTCTCCGGACATGCACAGGGCGTCCCTGAAAGCCCGGGGTTCGTCTGTCGGAACGACGGGCCAGAACTGGCCTACCTCGACTCGTTCGCGCATTGTGCGACCGCCAACACCGTTCGCGGACTTCGCGACCGCGGCAACTTTGCGCAGGGCTCTTCGAGGGACGAGATCTGGGATGCGGTTCTTCGACCCCTCGCCCAGATCTCGGACGAGGCGACGCTCTTGGATCGCTACTTCCTCACGAAGGCGTCTGGCGACCATGCCAAGTGGCTCGTCCGTAGCCTGGATGGCGCTCTTCGCGATGGGGCACACCTACGCATCCTCGGCGAATGGGATCCCTCCTGGTCGGAGCAACAGGCCCTCGAGGTTGCCCATCAACGGGTCGCACCGCACATCGGTTCCGGACGAATCGGTTCTGCGGAGGTCATCCTCGCGGCCGCCTGGGATCGAAACGGTGCCCAGTCTCGGCGTGCAAAGAACACGCCGTACGGGCCACACAATCGGCATCTTCGCTTTAGCTGTGGATTGGCAGTCACATCAGCGGAGGGGTTCGATCGCCTGCGGCAGCGAACCGTCGAGGGCATCGACGGCTTCACCTGGGGACTTGCGTCATCAGCCGACCGGCTCGGAGACCTCGGCCGTAGTGAGGATGTCGTCGCGTCTCAGCCGAAGCGCGTCTTGGTTCACCTACCGTGAGCACTGGCCGACGATACGAAATCTTGATACGAATTCGTCCGGAACGCGCGTCCAACGACGACCAGCGGCAGACCTGAACGGCCTGAATCACGCTCGAATCAAGCGTGAACCGGCCCGATCGAGTCCGACCTGAGCGCAACCCCGACCACGTGGCACCAGTGGCAGGCGGCGTAGCCCACGCTCAGCAGAATCGGCCGGTCGAGGCGCTCGGCCTCCGCCAGTGCCTCGGGGCTCCACTCCCACCAGTCGACGGGGTTGTCGGCATGCTGCAGCAGGTACGGCGACTGGGACTGAGCGAGTCGATTGGCCATTTCGTCACGCTACCGGGGCGGGCGACAGATCACATGCCGACGTAATGGCGGTCTGAGGTCGCGCCGCTGGTCGCCGAGTCTTGTGCTCGGCACGAAGCCGTGACTCCCATCAGTCGATGGCGAGGACCTCTTCCTCGAGATTGACGATCAGCAGGTCCGCCGCATCCTCGGGCCCGTCCACCGCGAGTTGCTTGACCTCGTAGTGAAAGTCGGACGTCCGCGCAGGACGACCGGCAGCGCGGTAGTCGGTGAAGAGGACGCGGCCCTCGATGACGTCGGCCGATTCGGACACGACGACCACGTCCTCGATCGTGAGGACCGGGCCGTTGTCATCCGTGCGCTGCACACCGACCAACAGGTCGCGCAGTGTCCTGAACTCAGAGATGAGATCCCGCTTGGCCATCATTTCCTCTTCTCCTGGTAGGCGGTGATGACACCACGCATGAGTCTCGTTCCGCCGATGTTCTTCGTCTGAACGACGACCTTGAACCGGTACACCGGGTCGCAGTTGGTGAAGTACTTCGTGCGGTAGATGAACGTCGTCCCCTCGCGCTTGATCGACGCTGGACTTTCGAGCGTTGCACCGATCATGCCCCGAAACCAGACGTTGTATCGTCCTCGAGCTTCAAGGTGTCGCACCCCGAAGCCCTTGTTCTCCTCATGGTTGTGGAAGCCACAGCGAAGCGGGACCTTCCCGGCTTTCGTCGGGTAGTACCTCTTGATCGAGTTCAGCGAGCGGTCCCCGCACGCACCGGCCGCTTCGGCCGGCGAAGGGCTGACAAGGCCCAAGAACATCTCCGCGACGAAGGTGACGACCAGCCCGACCGGACAACGTGTGTCCCTGTTGCCCACGCGACTACCAAGCATGTGAATCCCCCGATTCGACCGGCGAGCGCAGGAGTCGCTCGCTCGGACGACAGCCTCCCGACGTCGCGGTGCCACGACAACCCACGTGCAGGCTGGCTGTGGAAAACAGCCAGCACGAGCCGGTTGGCCACGCCGCGGCTACCGCGGCAAGCGGTAGAGCACGTGCCGGCGCAGGTGGCTGTCGACCGGCAGCGCCGGGTGGTCGAAGTCGTCGGCCTCGTCGCGCGTCATGCCGAGGCGCTCCATCACCGCTCGCGAGCGCAAGTTGCCGGCGGCAGTGAACGAGACGATCTCGACCAGCCCCAGCATCTCGAAGCCGTGGCGCACGGCGGCCGTGGCGGCCTCGGTGGCCCAGCCGTGGCCCCAGGCCCAGCGGGCGAAGCGCCAGCCCACCTCGACCGGGGGCGTGCCGCGCAGCAGCGAACGGACATCCGGCGGCACGGGGTTCAGCCCGGCGATACCGGCGAAGCGGCCGTCGGGCGCCTCCACTACCCACAGACCCCAACCCTGGTGCGCCATGCGCGTCTCGATGCGGTCGGCGAGGGCGTCGCTGCCCGCGCGGTCGAGCGTGGACGGGAAGTGCTCCATGACCTCGGGGTCGGCGTTGAGCTCGGCGAACGGCTCACGGTCGGCGGGCGTCCACGGGCGCAGTGTCAGGCGCTCAGTCGTCAGCTCGGTCACGGAGCCCCCGCTCAGTCGGCCAGCGCGGGCGGCCAGACGACGGTGAACCTCTCGAAGACGGTCGGCAGCGCGTCGAAGTCGGTCACGTGCGGCAGTCGGCGGCGGAAATAGCCGCGGTGGGCGTCGAGCCACCAGTCGCGGGTGCGGTCGCCCTCGCCCTCGTCCCAGGCGAACGCGTCGTCCACGGAGTCGAGCCGGCCGATGCGGATCTCGGTGGTGCGGATGACGGCCACGGCCTCGCCTCGACCGTCGAGCAGCACCCAGTGCGCGCCGTCCGGGGGCACGCCCTCCTCGACGGGTCCGGCGGTGGCGCGCTTCGTCCCGTCCAGCACCAGCTGCCCGAGGCGATCGGCCATCTCGGGGGTGTCGCCGAACGGCTCGACCTCCGGACTCTCGCCGGCGAACTCGGGGTGCGCCTCGACGAACTCGTGCCAGAGGCGGGGCAGGTCGGTCACGGCGCCGGCGGATCGTCCTCGGGACGGCGGGCGTCGGTGTCCTCGCCCTCCCACGGCTCGCGCGCCTTCCGCGCCATCTTGGTGAACGACCACAGCAGCAGGCCGATCACGATGAACAGCCCGAGCGTGTAGAGGCCGGCCAGCCAGCCGATCGACTGGTTGCCCTTGGGGTCGATCTCCTGGGTGGCGAGCACCGCGAGATCCAGCATGGTCACCGGATCAGCCTAGTCCTGCTCGTGACCGCACCACTGGTCGGCCGGGATCGCCGCACGGACCTGGTCGACGTGCTCGCCGCATCCTCGCCACGTCGTCTTGCCGCACTGCCTGCACGGGACCGGAGAGCACATGGGCTCGCATCCTCACTGTCGAAAACTGTTGTCACCACGCAGCGTAGGCGATTCCGGCAACCACGCGGCCACCGCGGCGGGGTGTGTGGCGCGCGCCGGTGGGTACCTGCGAGGCATGAGTACCAACACCCGACTCGTCGAGACCACGCCCGAGCGCGTCTGGGAGGTCCTCTCGGACGGCTGGCTCTACCCGCTCTGGGTCGTCGGCGCCTCACGCATGCGCGACGTCGACAGCCACTGGCCCCAGGTCGGCGCGAAGCTGCACCACTCGGTGGGCGTCTGGCCGGCCCTCATCGACGACAGCACCAGCGTGATCGAGGCCGACCCCGGTCGCCGGATCAAGCTGCACGCCCGCGGCTGGCCCGCCGGAGCGGCCGAGGTGGTCATCACCCTCTCGCCGCAGGGCGCCGGCACGCTCGTCACGATCGAGGAGGAGCCGGTCAGCGGCCCGGCCACGCTGATCCCGCAGCCGGTGCGCGGCCTGTCCCTGCGCTGGCGCAACTCCGAGTCGCTGCGGCGTCTCGCGTTCATCGCCGAGCGGCGCGAGCTGCCGACTTCATGACCCCTCGCGTCTCCCTCGTCACCGGGGCGTCGAGCGGGATCGGGCTGGCCGTGGTCCGCCGCCTGGCCGCGCGCGGCGACCACCTGACCCTCGTGGCCCGCGGCGTTGAGGCGCTGGAGCGGACCGCCGAGGAGGCGCGGGCCGCGGGCGCCGCCTCGGTGCACATCGCGCCGACGGACGTCGGGGACGACGACGCGGTCGCGGAGTGCGTGCGCGGGACGCTGGCCCGGCACGGACGGATCGACGACGTGGTGTGCAGCGCCGGCGTGGTCTCCTACGGCCGCACCGAGGAGGTCCCGCCCGAGGTGTTCGAGGGCGTCCTGCGCACCAACGTCCTCGGCGTCGTGAACGTCGTCCGCCACGTGCTGCCGCCGATGCGCGCCCGCGGCTTGGGCTCCATCGTCGTGGTGAGCTCGGTCGTGGGGCACCTGACCGTCCCCACGATGACCCCCTACGTCATGAGCAAGTGGGCCGTACGGGCCCTGTGCCGCCAGCTGCAGGTCGAGAACCGCGACGTCGGCGTCAGCGTCTCGTGCGTCTCCCCCGGCGGCGTGGACACGCCGATCTACCCCCACGCCGCGAACTACACGGGGAACGCGGGGACGCCGCCGCCTCCGGTGCTGTCGCCCGACGCCGTCGCCCGTGTGATCGTGCGACGCCTCGAGCGCCCACGGCGCAACACGCAGGTCCCGATGCTGAACCACGTCCTGCGGCTCGGCTTCGTCGCCACACCGCGCGTCTACGATCGACTCATCGGTCCGCTCTTCGCCCGGCTGGCGACCGACGCCGACCGCACCG
This sequence comes from Aeromicrobium sp. UBA7512, assembly GCF_002476985.1. Taxonomy (NCBI): domain Bacteria; kingdom Bacillati; phylum Actinomycetota; class Actinomycetes; order Propionibacteriales; family Nocardioidaceae; genus Aeromicrobium; species Aeromicrobium sp. UBA7512. The sequence continues at coordinate 134,811 of NZ_DLNK01000005.1, read as the reverse complement.
TCCGGGCCACGGCAGGCAACGTCCTGTCCTCGCTGCAGAAGGTGGACCACCGATGAGCACCCACGACGCGATCGTCATCGGCGCCGGGCCGAACGGCCTGGTTGCCGCGAACCACCTCGTCGACGCCGGCTGGTCGGTGCTGGTCCTGGAGGAGCAGGACACGGTCGGCGGCGCGGTGCGCAGCGCGGAGGACGTCCACCCGGGCTTCGTCCACGACACCTTCAGCACCTTCTATCCCCTGGCGGCGGCGTCGCGGACGATCCAGGGTTTCCACCTCGAGGAGCACGGGCTGGTCTGGCGCCACGCGCCTGCGGTGCTGGGTCACCCCTCCACCGACGGCAGCTGGGCCCTGCTGCACCGCGACCGCGCGATCACCGCAGCCCTCATGGAGCAGCAGCAGCCCGGCGACGGCGACGCATGGCTCGAGCTGTGCGCCGCGTGGGACACGATCGGCGACGCGCTCATCACGTCGCTGCTGACCCCGTTCCCGCCCTTGCGCGGAGGGCTGAGCACGGCCGCCAAGCTGCCACGGGTCGGCGGCATGGACTTCGTCAAGACGCTGCTGAGCCCCGTGATCGACCTGGCCGACACCCGCTTCCGCGGCCCCTCCCCCGCGCTCCTGCTGGCCGGCAACGCCGGACACGCCGACATCCCGCTGGACGCCCCCGGGTCCGGGCTGATGGGCCTGATGATGACGATGCTGGGCCAGACCGTGGGGTTCCCCGTCCCCGAGGGCGGCGCCGGGATGCTGACGCAGGCGATGGCGCGCCGGCTCGAGTCGCTGGGCGGACGCATCGAGACGTCGACCCGCGTCGCCCACATCGACGTCGCCGGCGGCCGGGCCACCGGGGTGCGCACGGCCGACGGGGAGCACCACACCGCGACCCGCGCCGTGATCGCCGACGTGATCGTCACTCAGCTCTACGGTGACCTCCTCGACCCCGCCGACGTGCCCGCCCGCGTGAACCGGCGGATCAAGGACTTCCGGCTCGACCCCGGCACGGTCAAGGTCGACTGGGCCCTCGACGGGCCGATCCCCTGGGCCACGCCGCCCCTCTACGCACCGGGCACCTTCCATGTCGCCGACTCGCGCTTTGAGATGAACCAGGCGCTCCAGCAGGTCCACGCCGGGCGCGTGCCGGCGCACCCGTTCCTGCTGGCCGGCCAGATGACCACGACCGATCCCACGCGCTCGCCGGCGGGCACCGAGTCGGTCTGGGCCTACACGCACGTGCCCCAGAGGACCGTGGCCGACGCGGGCGACGGGTCGATCCGCGGCACGTGGGACCACGACGACGTCGAGCGGTTCGCCGACCGCATGCAGGCCCGGATCGAGGCGCTGGCGCCCGGCTTCGGGTCGCGCATCATGACGCGCCGCGTGCTGGGTCCGCGCGAGCTCGAGGCGCGCGACGCGAACCTCGTCGGCGGGGCGATCAACGGCGGCACGGCCCAGCTGCACCAGCAGCTGGTCTTCCGGCCCACCCCCGGCCTGGGCCGCGCCGAGACGCCGATCGGCGGGCTCTACCTCGGCTCCGCATCAGCCCACCCAGGCGGCGGCGTGCACGGCGCTCCCGGCATGAACGCGGCGCGCGCCGCGCTGGCCCATGCCCGCATCGGCACGGTGCTCGATCCCGTGCGCGGCCTCGCGCGTCGCACCCTGGGTCGCTGAGCGGGGTCAGCGCAGTCCGGCGAAGAGGTCGTCCTCGGGGACCTGCGAGTCGACGAACGACGTGACCAGCTCATAGTCCTCGGTGGGCCACGCCTCGGCCTGCACCTCGCGCGGCACCGCGAACCAGAACCCGTTCGGGTCGATCTGCGTGGCGTGAGCGATCAGCGCGCGATCGCGCACGTCGAAGTACTCGGCGCAGGGCACGCGCGTGGTCATCCGCTTCTCGCGCTCGGGGTCGAGCTCGCGCTCCTGCAGCCAGTCCTTGTAGGGCGACTCGAGGCCGTGACGCTCCATCGCGGAGTTGATCGCCTCGATCCGCGCCCGCGACCAGCCGTGGTGGTAGTAGAGCTTCTTGACCTGCCAGGCCTCGCCCAGCTCGGGGTAGCGCTCCGGGTCGGCGGCCGCCTCGAACGCGTAGACGCTGACCTCGTGGCACTTGATGTGGTCGGGGTGCGGGTAGCCGCCGTTCTCGTCGTACGTGGTGAGCACGTGGGGACGGAACGAGCGGATCAGGCGCACGAGCGGCGCGGCGGCCTCCTCGATCGGCACCAGCGCGAAGCAGCCCTCCTCCAGCGGCGGCTTGGGGTTGCCCTCGGGCCAGCCGGAGTCGACGAAGCCGAGCCAGTCCTGGGTGACGCCCAGGATCTCGCGGGCCTTGTCCATCTCCTCGCGGCGGATCTCGGCGATGAGCTCGGGGTTCTCCAGGATCCCCGGATGCTCGAACGCCGGGTTGAGGATCGATCCACGCTCGCCACCGGTGCAGGTGACGACATGGACGTCGACCCCTTCGGCGACGTACTTGGCGGTGGACGCGGCGCCCTTGCTCGACTCGTCGTCGGGATGGGCGTGCACGTGCATCAGACGCAGGGTGCCGGCTTCGGCGTTCTCGACCACGTCCCTTAGTGTTCCACGCCCCTGAGACAATGGATGTCGTGACCGACCTCGACGCACGCTACGGACGCCACCGCCGCACCACTCCGCGCTGGCTGTGGCCCGTCGTCGCCGCCGTCGGCATCACCCTCGGCGTGGCGTGGGCCGCGTGGGCGTCGTGGACCGACGTCCCCGTCCACCAGGCGCGCGTCCACTCCTACGAGGTCGTCGACGCCAGCACCACCAAGGTCGACCTGGAGATCTTCCGCGACGAGCCCGTGGCCCTGACGTGCCGCGTGTTCGCCCAGAGCCAGGACAAGGTCGTCGTCGGCGAGAAGACGATCGAGGTGCCCGCCTCGGACGCCGCCCAGGTCCGCGTGGTCGCGGAGATCCGCACGGAACGGCGGGCCGTCACCGCCGTCTTGGACTCCTGCGAACCCCGTTGATGCTGTAGACTCGAGGTTTCACCCCGGGAGGTCCCGGGGTGTCGTACGTAGTGAGGAGAACAGCCATGTCGACTGAGACCATCTGGGTCACGCAGGAGGCCTACGACCGACTCGTCGCCGAGCTCAACCGCCTCAAGAACGAGGTCCTGCCCGACATCACCCAGAAGATCGCCAACGCGCGTGAAGAGGGTGACCTGAAGGAGAACGGCGGCTATCACGCCGCTCGCGAGGAGCAGGGCAAGACCGACGCCCAGATCCGCCAGCTCGAGGACCGGCTCCGCCGGGCCGAGGTCGGCGAGGTCCCGGCCGACGACGGTCTCGTCGAGGCGGGCATGAAGGTCACGATCCGCTTCGAGGGCGACACCGACACCGAGACGTTCCTGCTCGGCTCGCGCGAGCTGCTGAGCATGGACTCCAGCGTCGACCTCGACGTCTACTCCCCCACCTCGCCCCTGGGCGAGGCCATCGTGGGCAAGTCCGCCGGCGACACCGCCACCTACGAGGCGCCCAACGGCAAGAAGCTCACCGTCGAGATCGTCGAGGCCAAGCCCTTCTGATCCCCCAGCGCCACTCTTCGAGTGGCGCAAGAACGCCCGCCACTCGTCGAGTGGCGGGCGTTTCTGCGCCACTCGCGGGGCGGCGCCGTCAGATCGGGTCGTACCCCAGCTCCTCGAGCCGCTGCCAGACCTCGGCGCGGTGCTCGAGACCGCGGGTGGCGACCTGCAGGGCCACCTCCACCTCGCGCACGCCGAGGGCCTCGGAGCCGCGGTCGTGGTGCACGTTGAGGATGTTCACGTCCATCTCGGCCAGCGCGGTCAGCAGGCGCATCAGCTCGCCGGGGCGATCGGAGATGCGCACGCGGAACATGAGGAAGCGTCCGCCGGACGCCAGGCCGTGCCGGATGACCTCCATCAGCAGCAGCGCGTCGAGGTTGCCGCCCGAGAGCACGGGGACGATCGGGCCCTCGAACCGGTCGGGGTGCTCCAGCAGCGCGGCCACGCCGACGGCCCCCGCGGGCTCCACGAGCAGCTTCGCCCGCTCGAGCAGGCCGATGAGCGCCTGGCTCATCGACTCCTCCGACACGGTGACGACGTCGTCGAGGTGCTCGCGGATCAGCCCGAAGGGCACCTCGCCGGGCCGAGCGACCGCGATGCCGTCGGCCATCGTGGCGCCGAGCTCGGCCTGGACGGGCATCCCCTCGGCGAGCGAGTCGGGGTAGGCCGCGGCGGCCTCGGCCTGCACACCGATCACCCGGATGTCGGGGCGCTCGGTCTTGACCAGCCCGATGCCCGCGGCCAGTCCCCCGCCGCCGAGCGGCACCAGGATCGTGGCGACCTCGGGCAGCTGCTCGATGATCTCGAGGCCGACGGTGGCCTGGCCGGCGACGATGTCGGGGTGGTCGAACGGGTGGATCAGGGTCGCGCCGGTCTCGGCCGCGAACTCCTCCGCCGCGGTGAGCGCCTCGGTGACGCCGTTGCCGTGGAACCTGATGTCGGCTCCGTACCCGCGGGTGGCTGCCACCTTGGGCAGGGCGGCCCCGTGGGGCATGAAGATCGTGGCGTGCGCGCCGAGCTGGGCGGCGGCGAGGGCGACACCCTGGGCGTGGTTGCCGGCGCTGGCCGCCACGACACCGCGCGAGCGCTCCTCCTCGGAGAGCCGCGCGATCCGGGTGTAGGCACCGCGGATCTTGAACGACCCCGCGCGCTGGAGGTTCTCGCACTTGAGCCGGATGTCGCAGCCGGTGAGGGAGTGCAGCCATCGCGAGTGGGTCAGCGGGGTGACCTCACTGACCCCGTCCAGCAGTTCACGCGCCGCGCGCGCATCGTCGAGGTCCACGGATCCAGCCTAGGCCGTGGCCGGAGGCGGGTCGCCGAAGTCCCGTGACTCCTCGCCCAGCATGCCGTCGGTGTCGGGTGGCTCCCCCGATGCGAGGTGCCGCACGACGCTGTTGAGGCAGGCCGCGAACGGCACCGAGAGCAGCGCGCCGACGATGCCGGCAACGACGAGTCCGGTGGCGATCGCGAGCAGGATCGCCAGCGGGTGCAGCGCGACGATCGCACCCATGAGGAACGGCTGGAGCACGTGCGACTCGAGCTGCTGCACGGCGATCACGCCGGCCAGCATCAGCAGGGCCGTGACGGGCCCCTGGGCGACGAGGGCCACCAGCACCGCGACCATGCCCGACAGGAGGGCGCCGACGATCGGCACGAACGCGCCGAGGAAGACCAGCACGCCGATCGCCGCTGCGAGCGGGACCTGCAGGATCAGCGCGACGCCGGCGATGCCGATCGCGTCGACGAGTGCCACGAGCACCGTGGCTCGCACGAAGGCGGTCAGGGAGCCCCACGCCGCACGGCCCGAGGAGGTGACGCGCGGACGGGACGCCTTGGGGAAGAGGGTGACCACCCAGGACCAGATCCGGGCGCCCTCGTAGAGGAAGAAGAACAGCGCGAACAGGGCGATGAAGAACCCCGTGACGAAGTGGCCGATCTGGGTGCCGACCTCGGTGGCCTGGTTCACGACGGAGGTGTCGCTGCTGGAGATGGCCTTCTCGACCCGGTCGATCCAGTCGGCCAGCTGGCGGTCGGAGAGGTTGAGCGGGCCGGTGCGCGCCCAGTCCTGCAGCTGCGAGATTCCCTTGACCACGCTGTCGCGCAGGTCGTCGAACTGCGTGGAGAGCTGCTGCCCGACGAGCCCGAGCATGCCCACGAGGGCGAGGACGAGCCCCAGCACGACCGCGAGCGCCGCCAGCAGCCGCGGCACCCCGTGACGTTGCAGCCAGTCGACGCCGCCGACCGTGAGCGCCGCGAGCAGGATGGCCACGGCGACGGGGATGGTGACCTCGGAGAAGTGGCCCAGAGCCAGCGCGAGGACGTAGAGCGCCGCTCCGATCACCACGACCCGCCAGGCCCACGCCGCGGCGATCTCGACGCCGATGGGAACCTCGTATCGCCCGGACCCGCGTGGCGTCTCGTCACTCACGGTTCGAGGCTACGGGAACACCCCGACGCCGCACGGTGTTGAAGACGACACAGGAGGTTCCATGAGATTCGGATTCGACAAGACCACGCTGCCCACGGCCGACTCGGCCCTGCCCGGCCGCGACACCCGCCCCTTCGAGGTCGGCGACCGCCACCTCGTCACGGGCAACCCGATCGAGACCGACGGACCCGAGGGCTTCGGCGTCGCCGTCTTCGGCCTCGGCTGCTTCTGGGGCGAGGAGAAGACGTTCTGGGAGCAGCCCGGCGTCTGGTCCACCTCGGTGGGCTACGCCGGCGGCCACACGCCGCACCCCACGTACGAGGAGGTGTGCACCGGTCGCACGGGTCACGCCGAGGTCGTCAAGGTCATCTTCGACCCCTCGGTCACCAGCTACGCCGACCTGCTGAAGGTGTTCTGGGAGAACCACGACCCGACGCAGGGCATGCGCCAAGGCAACGACCGCGGCTCGCAGTACCGCTCGATCCTGCTCACCACGAGCCCCGAGCAGCAGGCCGAGGCCGAGGCGTCGCGCGACGCGTACCAGAAGCAGATGACCGACCACGGGTACGGACAGATCACCACGCAGATCCGGCCCCTCGACGCGTACTACTACGCCGAGGCGCCGCACCAGCAGTACCTGGTGAAGAACCCGTACGGCTACTGCCCGCTGCACGCCACCGGCGTCAGCTACGCCTGATCGCGTGGGCTGGAGCCGCGCCGAGCTGGAGTCGTTCGCCGGGAGCACGATCCCGGACCTGATGCCCGACGACCTGCGACTGCTGTTCGTCGGCATCAACCCCGGCCTGGTGAGTGCCGCGACGGGCCTGCACTTCGCCCGGCGCGGCAACCGCTTCTACCCGGCGCTCGTGCGCGCCGGACTGGTGGACACCGACGACCCCGCGGCCGCGGCCGACCAGCTGCGGGCCCGGGGCGTCGGGATCACCAACCTCGTGGCGCGGGCCTCGGCGCGCGCCGACGAGCTCGACCCGGCTGAGCTGGTCGAGGGACGCGCCCGCCTGGCCGAGCTCGTTCTCGAACGCCGGCCTCGCGTGGTCGCGATCGCGGGGATCACGTCGTACCGCACCGCGTTCGGTGAGCGGGGTGCGCGCCCCGGACGCCAGCCCGAGGACCTCGCCGGCGCGCAGGTCTGGGTCGTGCCGAACCCCAGCGGCCTGAACGCCCACGAGACCGTCGAGTCGCTGGCCCGCGCCTACCGTGAGGCGGCGCAGGCCGCGGGCCTGCTCGCGTGAGGCGCTTCCGTCACTCCGACGACGGATAGATGCCGATCGAGCAGACGCTGTAGCGCAGTCCGTTCGGGGTCACGGCCCGCAGATCCGGAACCGCGAATGTGTTGACGCCGTCCCCGCCGAACGTGGTGCCCATGAGGGAGAACAGCGCCGAGTTCTGCTGGATCGCCATCAGGCGGCCGTCGGCCGGGATGCCGCGCCAACCGACGCCGAGGACGATGCTGCCCATCGTGCAGTCGTAGTCATCGCGGAACGCGCGACCGGAGCCCTGCCACTGATTGAACTGCCCGGAGAGCAGGGAGTTGCCGGCGGGGCCCTGCGGTCCGGCGGGTCCCATCGGACCGGTCGGTCCGGCAGGACCGGTATCGCCCGCAGGGCCGACCGGGCCGGCGGGCCCGCTCTCTCCTGCGGCGCCTGCGGCGCCGGTCGCGCCATCGTCACCCTTCTCACCCTGGTCGCCCTTGTCGCCCTTCGCGCCGGCTGCCGCGACGAGGATCCAGTCCGCGGGCGAGGCGGCCGGGTCGGCCGCGATCGAGGACCGGGCGGCCACGTAGGTGCTGCCGCCGCGGGTCACGACCGAGGCCGGCGGGCCTGCGCTGTAGGTGGTCGAGGCACTCCACGTGGACACGGCACTCCACGGGACGACTCCGTCGTCGCCCTTGTCGCCCTTGGCACCTGCGGCGCCGTCGTCGCCCTTGTCGCCCTTGGCGCCGGTCGCACCCGCGGCGCCGTCGTCGCCCTTGTCGCCCTTGTCTCCCTTGGCACCCGCGGCACCCGCGGCACCTGTCGCGCCGTCGTCACCCTTGGCGCCGGCCGCACCGGCAGCGCCCTCGTCGCCCTTGTCGCCCTTGGCACCTGCCGCGCCGGTCGCGCCGTCGTCACCCTTGGCGCCGGTCGCACCCGCAGCGCCGGGGTCACCCTTGTCGCCCTTCGCACCGGTAGCGCCGTCGTCACCCTTCGCGCCCTTGTCGCCCGCGGCGCCGTCCTGGCCATCGGCGCCCTTCGCACCGGAGCCGCCGTCGGCGCCCGCAGCACCATCGGCGCCATCGAGGCCGTCCGAGCCGTCCTCACCGTCGGAGTCGTCCTCGCCATCGGAACCGTCGGCGGCCTCCTCCGAGCCCTGCCACGTGACGGGCACCAGGTCGTCCGCGCACGAGGCCGACTCGTCCGACAGGTAGAGCGATCCCTCAGCGACGTCCATGCAGCCGTACATCGGCGAGCTGACCCGCACCGCGTCATCGCCCGAGGCCGTCGTCACCACCAAGGCCGTTCCGGCACCGATCACCGCTGACACCGCGCCGCACGCCAACACCATCCGCAAGGAGTTCATCCTCGCCCTCCACTCGTTCCGGGCACAGCGCCGTGGCCGATCCGAACGGCGCCCGGCACGCAGGTTACCGACGATGTGTCGAGCGCGAGGCAAGTTACGGGAGTTGCTCCTGTGACGAATTCGATCGCGACTCCCCTCGCGTGTCCGAGGCCGCGCCTATCGTGACGCTCATGGACCAACGACTCAGCCTCATCACCCTCGGCGTCGCCGACCTCGGGCGTGCGCGCGCCTTCTACGAGGAGGGCCTCGGGTTCACGAAGGACAACGACGAGGACGGCATCGCCTTCTACCAGCTGCCCGGCCTGATCCTGGCCCTGTGGACACGCGAGGGCCTGGCCGTCGACGCGGCGGTGGAAGACACCGGGGCCACGTTCAGCGGCGTCACCCTCGCCCAGAACGTGGGCTCACCCGAGGAGGTGGATGCCGTCATCGAGCAGGCGCGCGCAGCCGGCGCGCGCGTGCTGAAGCCCGCCACGGCGACGGAGTGGGGCGGCTACTCCGGCTACGTCGCCGACCCCGACGGCCACCCGTGGGAGATCGCGCACAACCCGTTCTGGACCGTGCACGAGGACGGGCGCACCACGCTGCGCTGAGGTGGCGCAGCTAGTGGGCCACCGGGCAGCCGGAGGCGACCTCGGCGGGACCTTCGTCGACCGGCTCGGGCTCGGGACGCGCGCCCGGCGTGCGCCGCGTTAGCGTCACCTCGAAGCCCTTGGGCACGATCGTGAGGCGCTCGTCGATCCGCAGCTCGTAGTCCGGGTCGCCGGTGATGTCGTACCGGTGCAGCAGCCGGGCCAGCACGAGGATCGCCTCGTGGAGGGCGAACTGGCGCCCGATGCAGGCGCGGTCGCCCGTCCCGAACGGCTTGTAGACGTTCTTCATCCGGCCCTTGGAGTTCTCGGGCAGGAAGCGGTCGGGTTCGAACTCCTCGGCCGTCGGGCCCCAGGCCGCCGGGTCGCGCTGCATCATCGGGAGCACGACGATCGCCCAGTCATCGGGCGTCATGACGGCCTCGTGGTCGGTCCCTGCCGCGATGGTCGTGGTCTCGCGGGGCGAGCGCGCGAACGCGGGGGCCGTCGGCCACAGCCGCAGCCCCTCGTCGAGGCAGCGACGCAGGTACCTGAACCGCGGCACCTGCTCGAACGTGGGCTCGAGGTCGGGGTCGTCGCCGAGCAGCGCGTCCGTCTCCGCCTGGGCCTTCGCGAGCAACTCGGGGTTGCGCGACAGGTAGTACAGCACGAAGCTCAGCGCGCCCGAGGTCGTCTCGTGACCCGCCACCAGGAAGGTGAGGATCTGCTCGCGGATGTTCTGGTCGTCGAGCCGGACCCCCGTCTCGGGATGGGCCTCGTAGAGCATGCGGTCGAGCAGGTCGTCGCGCCGCTCCCCCGAGGCGCGCCGCTCGCGCACCATCGCGTCGACCAGCTCGTCGACGTACGCGCGGTGCTCGGCGTTCTGCTCGTCGATCCGCCGTGCGATCCGCTTCCCGCCCGGGATCGAGTCCAGCGACGACTTCTGCATCCCGGTCATCAGCGCCGCGATCATGGCGTCGACGAACGGGTGCCGCTCGCGCGAGGTGAACGAGCCGAAGTCGCGGCTGAACGCGCACCGGCTGATCGTCTCCATCGTCAGCTTCGTCATGTCGGCCGTGACGTCGATCGGCCCCTCGAGGTCGTCCCACACGGCGAACATCTCGGCCGCGGTCTCGAGCATCGTGCCGTGGTAGCCGCGCATCGCGGCCTTGGAGAACGCCGGCATCAGCACGCCGTGCGCCGTCTGCCAGTTCGGCTCGTGGTCGAAGGCGGTGAACAGCGCGTCGCCCACGAACTCGCGCAGTGCCACCAGCGCCGGCGGCAGGTTCTTGTGGAAGCGGGATTCGTCGCACAGCTCGGCGGCCAGCTCGGCGCCCGTGACGAACACGAACTTCTGCGAGAAGACGCGCACCTCGAAGAGCGGCCCGAGGTCCTGGCCCACGCGCATGACGTTGGCCAGCGGCGTGCCCGTGCGCATCGTGAGCGCGTCGTACGCGATCGGCCGGCGACCGGGCGGGTGCGGGAACCGCTGGCCACCCCAGCTGTTCTTGACGGTCATCAGGCTCACAGTCCGGCCTTCCCGGCGAAGCGCGCCACGAGGCGCTGGTAGTGCGGGCCGGTCACCCGCGCCAGCAGGTCGATCACGCGGGCGTCGGCGCCGATGAGGACGCGCGCCTTGCCCTTCTCCACCCCGCGCAGGATCACCTCGGCGGCCTGGTCGGGGGTGGTGCGCGCGACGCGGTCGAAGGACGAGGCCAGCGAGTCGTGATCGAGCCCGTCCACCTGGCCGGCGTTGCGCGCCACGTTCGTCTTGATGCCGCCGGGGTGCACGCACGTCACCTTCACCGGGCGTCCGCGCGCCACCATCTCCATGCGCAACGCCTCGGTGAAGCCGCGCACCGCGAACTTGGCGGCGTTGTACGCACCCTGCGTGGGCACCGAGATGATCCCGAAGACGCTCGAGATGTTGACGACGTGCCCGTCGCCCGACGCGATCAGGTGGGGCAGGAAGGCCTTCGAGCCGTTGACCACTCCCCAGTAGTCGACGTCCATCACCTGCTCGAGGTGCTTGAAGTCCATCGCCTCGATGTCGCCGGTGAACGCGATGCCGGCGTTGTTGTAGACCTGGTGGACGACACCGAAGTGCCCGGCGATCTCGTCGGCGTACGCCAGGACCCGCTCGCGCTCGGAGACGTCGAGGTGGTCGGCCCGGACGGTGGCCCCGAGGGCCTCGAGCGCCTGGGCCGTCTCGGCCAGACCCGTGGCGTCCACGTCGCTGATCGCCACGCGGGCGCCGCGTCGCGCCAGACCCATCGCGAGGGCCCTCCCGATGCCCGATCCCGCGCCTGTGACGACGGCGACCTTGCCTGTGAAGTACGTCATACCCACCTCCGGATACCGAGAGTATCCGAAAAGCAGGCTCAGGCGCGACGAACGCGCGGACGCAGTCTCACGTGGGGCATCGGAGGTGCCGGGATGACCTGTCCGTCGTGCCCGTCGACGTGGCCGTAGCGAGGCTCGTGGGCCTCCCAGTCCTCGCGCGCAGCGGCGATCTCGTCGTGACTGCGGCCGATGAAGTTCCACCACATGACGATCTGCTCTTCGAACGGCTCGCCGCCGATCAGCAAGACGATCGTCGGCCGCTCGACCTCCAGCGCCAGCCGGGCGCGGCCGGGCGCCAGGTACTGCAGCGACCGGTGCGGCACGGGCCGGCCCGCGACGGTGACGGCGTCGTCGACGGCCAAGACGCCGTGCTCGAACGCCGGGTCGAGGTCGAACTCGTGGCGGCCGGGCTCGAGCCGCAGCTCGACGCCGACCAGCGGCGTGTGGACCGTGGCCTTGGAGGTGGCTCCGGCGAACGTGCCCGCGAGGACGACGCCCGTCCAGCCCGCACCCTCGACCTGGGGCAGGTCGGGATGGTGCTCGAAGGCGGCCGGCCCGGCGCGGCGGTGGTCGGGCAGCGCCACCCACAGCTGGAGGCCGTGCATCGGACCGGGCTCGCCCTCGCTGAACTCCGAGTGCGAGACCCCGTCTCCGGACGTCATCAGGTTGAGCTCGCCCGGCTCCAGCACGAGGTCGCTGCCGAGGCTGTCGCGGTGGCGGATCCGTCCGACGAGCGGCCACGTGACCGTCTGGAGTCCGGTGTGCGGGTGCGGCAGCACCTGCATCCGGTGGTCGGTGGGACCGAAGTGGTCGAGGAAGCACCACGCTCCGATGAGCGGGATCTCCTTGCTCGGCAGGGTGCGGTGGACGAGCAGTCCGCGCAGCCCGCCGAGGGGCACCTCGCGCGGGTCGATCGTCCGGTCGGGGCTCATCGCGCCAGCGCTCATCCCACCAGCGTAGTGCGGAGCCGGTCGACCGTCTCCGGCCTGCCGCCCCAGTGGTGGAACCACCCGAGCGCCCCGCCCGGGTGCTCGTCCCAGGTGTCGAGGACGCCGCTGATCGCCTCGACCGGGGTGGCGATGTAGGCCGCCGGCAGCTCGGCGCTGCGCTGCCCGAAGAGCCGGCGGAAGCGCGCTTGGATCTCCTGCTCGTGCTGGGCGGTGGCGAGGTAGTCCTCGACGATGTCGTCGCGCTTGGCCCCGAGCAGCGCCAGCACCATCGCGATGCTGACCCCCGTGCGGTCCTTGCCCGCCGCGCAGTGGACCAAGGTGGTGGCGTCCTCGGCCGAGGCGACCGCGTCGACCACCTCGACCAAGTGATCGGCCGTCGTGCGCAGCATCAGCTGGTAGAGCTCGGCGAGCGACTCCGGCGGCGCCACCCCCGGGCGCAGTGCACTGAGCAGCGGGAAGTTGAGCACCCTGACGCCCGGCGCCGACAAGGGGTGCTGGGCCTCGGTCTCGGCGAGCGAGCGAAGGTCGATCACCACCGTCGGCGGCCACTCGATCTCGGGCGGGGCGACGTCGTCGGGCAGGGGCAGGGCGCTGCGCAGCAGGCGACCCGTGCGGATCACGCCACCCTCGACGGAGGTGCCGCCGAGGTCGCGGAGGTTGGGGACGGTCTCGTTCACGCCCCCATCCTAGGAACCGGGTCCGACCCTCTGGCGCGGGTTCCTACACTGGATGCGTGCCCAGCCCCGCGAGGACCACCGCCAAGGCCGCCGCGAGGACGGCCGGCGTCAGCCTCGGCACCTACGCGATCCTGGTCGCCCAGGCGCTCCTGGCACGCAAGCGGATCGGCACCACCGCCGACCGCCCGCCCTCGGGCAACGGGCTCTACGGCGACGACCTCCCCGGCGAGCCGCTCCACTGCCTGCTGCTGGGTGACTCCACGATGGTGGGCTATGGCGTCAAGGACGTCGCGCACACCCCCTCGGCCCTGATCGGCACCGGGCTGTCGCACCTGCTGGACCGTCCGGTGAGGATCCGCAACGAGTCCACCGTCGGAGCCCGATCGCGCGACCTCATGCACCAGATCACCGCCTCCGACGAGCAGCGGCCCGACCTGGCGATCATCCTCATCGGCGCCAACGACATCACCCACCAGGTGCCCGCGAAGCGCTCGGCCCGCCGGCTCGCCGGGGCCGTCTCGCGGCTGCGCGCGCTCGGGGCCGAGGTCGTCGTGGGATCAGTGCCCGACTTCGGCACGATCAAGCCCCTGCCCGACCCGCTGCGCACCGTGTGCCGCTACTGGAGCCGCCACCTCGCGCGGCGTCAGACCGTGGCGGCCGTCGAGGCCGGCGCGCGCGTGGTGTCGCTGGCCGACGTGCTCGAGCCCCTGCTGCTGGTGAAGGGCGACGCCCTGTTCGGCGACGATCGGTTCCACCCCAGCGCCGACGGCTACTCCACCGTGTGCGGCTTCCTCGTGGCGGCCGGCGTGGCCCAGTGGCGCTCCCGCGAGGAGCAGCCGGTCGAGGCCGGCACCGTCGAGCAGATGCCGCTCGGCGAGGCCGCCGAATGGGCCTCCGAGCACGGCGGCACCGAGGTCGCCCCCGCGCCGCGCGGCCGCCGCTGGGCCGCCGTCCTGCGTCGCCGCTGAGCGCTCACCCGCCCGGCACGACGAAGGCCCGCCACCTGACGGTGACGGGCCTTCGTGCGGGGTGGATCAGCTGTCCCCGCGCAAGATGGCGAGGAGTCGCAGGATCTCGAGGTAGAGCCAGACCAGCGTGACGGTCAGGCCGAACGCCGCGCGCCAGGACTCGCGCTCGGGCAGGCCTGCCGCGACACCGCGCTCGACGAAGTCGAAGTCCATGATCAGGCACAGGACGCCCAGCACGATCGCCACGCCGCCGACGAGGACCGCCAGCATCGGGTTGTCCATGCTGCGCAGGCCGCCGTTGGGGAACACGCCGAACAGGCTCAGCACCAGGTTGAGCAGCATGACGCCCATGAACGCGAAGAGCGAGATCATGACGACGCGGCGGAACTTCGGGGTGACCTGGATGTTGAAGAACTTGTAGGCGGCCAGGGTGGCACCGGCGGCCACGAAGGTGGCGAGGACGGCCTGGAAGACGATCCCGGCGTCGCCGACCCACGTGGAGACGATCTTGGAGAAGGCGCCGACGAAGACACCCTCGACGAGGGCGTAGACCATGACCAGCGCAGGGCTGATGACCTTCTTGAACGAGTTCACCATCGCCAGCACGAAGCCGATGAGGGCGCCGCCCATGGAGAACGTCCACGCCGTCGCCAGCGCGGCGTCGGAGTCGATGTCGCCGATCAGGAACCACGCGACGGCGGCACCGAGCACGACGAGGCCGAGCGTGATGGCGGTCTTCTCCACGACGGTGTCGAGGGTCATGCGTCCGGGGGACGTGGGAGCCTGCAGACCCGCAGCCTGCGAGCCGTCACCCGATCCGGACAGGTCGATCTTCCACTGCGACGGATCGGCGTACTGGGTCGTGTTGCGACCGTTGAACTCTTCGCTTCTGGCGAAGACGGGGTTGCTGCTCCTCATGATCTCCTCCGGAGAATCTGGCCCCGCGCGCCGGTGGTGGCGGGGTCGGTGTTCCTACACTATCCAACGCATCCACCGCGTTCACTGTTCCCGGGCGGGTGACTTCTCCTCGGTTGGTGGCGCCTTCTCCTCGGGGGTGACCGTCATCAGGGCCGGGACCTTCACGAAGGGTGCCGGGCGTTCCTGCGGCACGGCGCCGGCGAGCGGCGCCGTGGGGTCCTCGAAGCTGGACTCGGCCATGCGCATCGGGTAGACGTTCCAGGCGGTCGCGCCGGTCTCGAGCTGCGTGGGCACCCACGCCCCCGGGGTCGTGCACTCCTCCCACTCGTCCTTGGCCAGGCAGCCGTTGCCGCCCGGGACCGACGTGGCCAGGGGCTTGCCGTCCTGGTCGAAGAGCTGGACGCCGTCGAGCACCTGACCCTTCGCGTCGTAGGCGAAGATGTTCGTCACCTGCGTTCCGTTGAGCCAGATGCCGGTGCCGTCGGGGCCCACCATCGCGCTGTCGTTCTCGTAGGCGGAGTCGGCGTAGGACCAGGCGCGGCCCACGTCCTCGCTCGACGGCACCTGCGCGACGGCCACCACCGTGGCCACGACGGCGATCGCGTTGCCGACGGCGATCAGCACCCGGACCCACCCCGGCCACCGGCGCAGACCGACGAAAACGCTGCCGGCGACCAGCACGGCGAGGACGAGCCAGTGGGCACCCGTCGGGAGCAGGTCGCCCTCGAACCCGAAGAAGGCGCCGACGCACTGGTAGGCCGCCCAGCCGCGCACGATCCACCACGCCGGACGCAGGGTCACCAGGAAGTCGAGCACGGCCGCCATCGCCGGGCTGCGGCGCAGGTTGCGGTCGAGGTCGCGGACCATCTCGGAGAAGGGCTCCACGACGGCGCGGAGGCGGCTGCCGCGCTCGATGACGGGGGTCGGCAGGCCGGCGGCGCCGCACAGCTCGTTGGCGTACGCGGCCGGATCGGGCAGCTCGCGCGCCAGGTCTTCGGCGTAGGCCTCGGCCAGGTCGGCCTCGAGCCCGTCGGTGAGCTCCTCGACCTCGTCGGCCGGCAGGTCGGCGAGCGCGGTGCGGACTGCGGCCGCGAACGCGATGATCTCGGCGGGCAGGGTGGTGGCGTTCATGCGGCGTTCCCTTCGAGCATGCGGTCCATGGTGCGGGCGAACTCGGCCCACGTCTTGCGTTGCGCGGCGAGCATCGACCGGCCCTGGTCGGTGATGCCGTAGTACTTGCGGTGCGGGCCCTCTTCGCTGGGCACCACGTACGAGGTCAGGGCGCCGGCGGAGTACAGCCGTCGCAGCGTGCCGTACACCGAGGCGTCGCCGACCTCCTCGAGCCCGGCGGCGCGCAGTCGTCGGACCACGTCGTAGCCGTACCCGTCCTCGCCCTCGACGACGGCCAGCACGGCCACGTCGAGCACTCCCTTGAGCAGTTGGGTCGCATCCATGCGTCGGACAGTACCACGCAATCCGCATTAGTGTGCACGACACGACACCGGCCCGGCGTGTCGCGACTGACGGAGGTTTCCTGTCACTTCACGTGGTTCGCGAACCTCGCGAAGTGACAGTTTCCCCGGTTAACCGGGGAAACTGTCAGGCCCGGACGTCGTCCAGGTGGTGCACCAGATCGTGGAGCGCGTAACGGGTCAGGGTGTCGGTGGTGAAGGCCGAGCCGTTGGAGCGGTAGCCGGGGCGCGCCCAGTCGGTGACGGCCTCGATCTGCGCCGCGAAGGCGTCGGCGGCCGGGGCGAGCTCGGCGGCGACAGCGGCCGGGGACTCACGGGCGTACCCCACCGCGCTCGCGTCCTGGTCCCAGTTCGCGAACTCCGGACCGTCGTGCTCGCGCATCAGCTCGAGGCGCTCGGCGAACAGCAGCAGCACGTCGCGGACGTGGCAGGCGTACTCCAGCACCGACCACGTCGCGTCGTCGGGCCGCTCGCGCACGTCGGGCCGCTCGAGCGCCGCGCGCCACCGCGGCACCATCGCCGCGACCTCCTCCCCCGCCCGCGGCGGGTCGACGGCGGCCGGGTCGAAGCCGCACTCCTCGCAGGTGCGCTCCAGCACCCACGTCCAGTCCTTCGTGTCAGGGATGATCGCCATGCCGGCCACGATGGCAGGCTCGATAGGTTCGGACCATGCCCGAAACCGCCGAAGACCGCACGGATCGAGACGAAGAGCCCTTCCGCCGCGAGATCGTGTCGTTCACCCGGCGGGGAGGCCGCCTCTCCGACCGCCAGCAGGACGCGTGGGACGACGTCGCCGAGCGGTTCGTCGTCGACGTTCCGCGCGGCCGCACCAGCACCTCGGCCGCCGAGGGCTTCACGCTGGACCCGGCCGAGCTCTTCGGCCGCAGCGCTCCGCTCGTGCTCGAGATCGGCAGCGGACGGGGCGAGTCCCTCGTGCACGCGGCGAAGGAGAACCCCGGCACCGACTTCCTCGGCCTCGAGGTCTACGTGCCGGGCGTCGCCCAGACGCTCATCGGTCTGCGCCACGCGGGCGTGGAGAACGTGCGACTCGCGGTGGTGGACGCCGTCCCCACCCTCACCCGCGTGCTGCCCGAGGAGAGCCTCGACGAGCTGCGGGTCTGGTTCCCCGATCCCTGGCACAAGACGCGCCACCACAAGCGCCGCATGGTCACCGACGACTTCGTCCCCCTCGTGCGCCGCGTCCTGAAGCCGGGGGGCACCTGGCGCCTGGCCACCGACTGGCAGGACTACGCCGACCAGATGCTCGAGGTGCTGGGCCGCGCCGAGGGCTTCGCCACCTCCGGCGACTGGGAGGAGCGCTTCGCGGGTCGCCCGGTCACCCGCTTCGAGGCCAAGGGCACGGCGAAGGGACGCACGATCCGGGATCTGAGCGCCACTAGGATGAGCGCATGACGCAGGAGCAGACGACGGCCGACCTGCTGGGGATCGAGCCGGGCACCCTCGTCTGGATCGTGGGCGACTCCATCGAGGAGACCGCGCTGCTCGACCCGCTCCCCGACGGCGTCGAGACGTACCAGGACGAGGAGCCCGAGCAGAGCGAGCGCTGGTTCGACGACACCTGGACGGGCGCGGAGAACCATCCTGAGCCGGCCGAGCGCGACAAGCCCTCGGGCATCGACACCGCCCTCATCGCCGTGTCGAACACCCAGGAGTTCCACATGCGGCTCGACGACGTCCTGCCGCGGCTCGGCTCGATCGGGCGGGTGTGGGTGCTCTACCCCACCGACGCCCTGCCGCTGCCGATCCTGCGCACCGGCGTGGACGAGTACGGCTGGACCACGACGGATCCCACCGCACTGGACGAGACGTGGTCCGCGGTGCAGCTCACCCAGTCCTGAGGTGCTCCCGGCGGGATTCGAACCCGCACTGAAACGGGTTTAAGCCGTCTGCCTCTGCCGTTGGGCTACGGGAGCCTGGCCCAGCCTACGATCCGGGCGCGTCCCTGTGGTCCACCACGACGTCGGCCGGCTCCTGCCCGGCGAGCAGACGCTCCACCTGACCGCGCACGACGGCCTGGATCCGCGGTGCCATCGCCGACGTCATGCCGCCGATGTGAGGGGTGATGATGACGCCGGGCGCCGACCACAGCGGATGACCTTCGGGCAGCGGCTCGGGGTCGAACACGTCGGAGGCGTAGCGGACGCGCCCCGCCTCGGCCAGGACCGCCTCGGTGACAGCGGTGCGTCCGCGCGCCACGTTGACGACGATGGCGCCGTCGCGCAGCCGTGCGAGGAACCCGGCATCGACGATGCCCTCGGTGTCGGGCGTCAGGGGCACCGCCACCACGACGGCGTCCACCGACGGCAGCAGGTCGGCGAGCTCGTCGGTGCCGTGCACGTGACCGTGCTCGTCGTCGCGGGCCCGGGAGCCGACGCGGACGATCTCGCAGCCGAAGCCGTCGAGGCGGGCCGCGACGCGACGGCCGATGCCGCCCACGCCGAGCAGCATCACCCGGCGGTCGAGCAGGCTGGTGGTCCAGCTCTTGCGCCACAGACCCTGCGCCTGCTGGGCCCCGAAGACGTCGAGGTCGCGGACCGCGGCCAGGAGCAGCGCGACCGCCAGCTCGGCGGTGGAGTCCTCGTGCACGTCCACCGCGTTGGCGTAGCGGCCACCGGCCGACAGCACCGCCGCGACCCCGTCGTAGCCGAGCGACTGCCCCTGGATGAGGCCGATGCGCGACGCGTCGACGGCCGCCATGTCGGAGGGGTCGAGCGTGTAGGGCCAGACGGCGAGGTCGATGCGGCCCTCGGGCTGGGGTGCACGTCCGTCCCACACGATCACGTCGACCGGGAGGTCGGCCAGGACGTCCAGCCAGGACTCGTCGGGAACAGAGACTCGCATCAGGCGATCTCCCTCGCTGCGGCCCAGGCGATGCCGTCGAGGATGTCCTGCTCGCTGACGACCAGCTCGTCGGTGTTGCGCGGCAGGTGCTCCAGGACGCGGTCGAGGATCAGCGCTCCCCCGGCGATGACGTCGGCACGTCCGGGGTGCATGTACGGCAGCGCGCGCCGGTCGGCCACGGGCATCTGCATGAGGTTGCCGCAGGCCGCACGGACGTCGTCGACGTGGATGCGCGCCTGGTGGATCAGCTCGCTGTCGTAGGAGGGCAGCGCCAGGGAGTGGGCGGCGATCGTGGTGATCGTGCCGGCGACCCCGACGATCTCGTCCGAGGCCGGCAGCGAGCCCAGCACCGGGGCGAGCACGGCGTCGAGGTGACTCATGCAGGCGGTGACCTCGCCCACCGATGGCGGGTCGGTGAAGAGGAACCGCTCGGTCATGCGCACCGAGCCGAGGTCGAAGGAGTGCGAGAACGTCGGCGCTCCGAGGCCCTGCACGACCTCGGTCGATCCGCCGCCGAGGTCGATCACGGCCGTGAGCGCCTCGGCGATGTCGCCGGTGGCGCCCTCAAAGGAGGCACGGGCCTCCTCCTGCCCGCTCAGCACGCGGGGCCGCACCCCGAGGATCTCGGCGACCTTGTCGGAGAACTCGGTGGCGTTGTCGGCGTCGCGCACCGCCGAGGTGGCCGCGAACGAGACGACGTCGACGCCCATGGCCTCGATGACCCGCCCGTACTCGCGGCAGGCCTCGAGCGTGCGCTCGACGGCCTCCGGCGCGAGGGTGCCCGACTGGTCGACGCCCTGCCCCAGCCGCACCACGCGCATCTCGCGCAGCAGGTCGGTCTTGGTGCCGCCGTCGACCTGCGCGACGAGCAGACGGATGGAGTTGGTCCCGCAGTCGATCGCCGCCACCGTGCTCCCAGCCATGCCGTCAGGCTATCGGGGCGCCGTGGCCCGGCTCCGCACCGGTGCGAGGCCTCGGTCAGGCGGGGTCGGCCGGGGCGCACGCCGAGTGGCCCCAGTAGTCGCCCAGCAGGCGGACCGCCTCGTCGCCGAGGGGGTTCACGCCCGGGCCCTTCGCCAGCGAGTGACCGACCAGCACGTGGAGGCACTTGACGCGGTCGGGCATGCCGCCGGCGCTGATGCCGTCGATCTCCTCGACGTGCCCGATCGCCTCGCGCTCGGCCAGGTACGACTCGTGGGCCGCGCGGTAGGCCGCGGCCAGCTCGGCGTCCTCGGCGAGTCGCTGCGTCATCTCGGCCATCAGGCCCGAGGCCTCGAGCGTGCCGATCGCGCCGGTCAGGCGGGGGCACGTCAGGTAGTACAGCGTGGGGAAGGGCGTGCCGTCGGGCAGCCGCGGCTCGGTCTTCACGCCGTTCGGGTGCCCGGAAGGGCAGCGCGAGGAGATCTCGATCATCCCGCGGGGCGGCCGGCCGAGCTGCTCGGTGATCGCGGCGATGTCGGCGGCGTCGATCATTCGTCGGTCTCCAGTTCGGGGTCGCCCTGCGGCGCGGACTCCTGCTCGGGGGTCCCGGCGGCCTCGACCGAGCCCCACAGCCGCTCGACCCACGGCTGGCGCGGTGCGACCTCGGGCTCCTCGAGCCGCGAGGACTGGCCCTTCAGCTCGCCGTCGACGCCGATGACGCGGTAGCCGATCTCGCCGGGCATGACCCAGCCGAAGCGCTCGCGCGCCTGCTGGCGGATGTAGGCCGGGTCGCTCCACCTGCGCTGCTGGTCCTCGAGGTCCTCGATCTCGGCGCTGGTCTGTCGGTTCTGCGCCTCGAGCGCGGCGATCTCGGACCGCTGCTGCCACCACGCGTGCACCGAGGCCGTGTAGGAGGCGATCAGCATGACGGCCACGCCCAGCAGGATCAGGGCGCGGGTGGTGAACCGGGTACCGGAGCCGCCCGGCGCCGCCGCGACGACGGGTGCGGTGGTGGGGCGTGACGTGGTGCGGGGGGTCGACCGGCCGTCGCGCCGACCCGTGGGTCGGCGCGACGACGGGGACGATCCGCGTCCTGCCATGGCTCAGGCGAACCTCGGGAAGGCCTGCGCGCCCGCGTAGCTGGCGGCGGGGCCGAGCAGCTCCTCGATGCGCAGCAGCTGGTTGTACTTGGCGACGCGGTCCGAGCGGGCCGGGGCGCCGGTCTTGATCTGGCCGCAGTTCGTGGCGACCGCGAGGTCGGCGATCGTGACGTCCTCGGTCTCGCCCGAGCGGTGGCTCATCATGTTGTGGAACCCGGCGCGGTGCGCGAGGTCGACGGCGTCGAGGGTCTCCGAGAGCGAGCCGATCTGGTTGACCTTGACCAGCATCGCGTTGCCGGCCTTCTCGGCGATGCCGCGGCCCAGGCGCTCGACGTTGGTGACGAACAGGTCGTCGCCGACGAGCTGCGTCTTGTCGCCCAGCGCCGCGGTGATCGCGGTCCAGCCGGCCCAGTCCTCCTCGTCGAGGGGGTCCTCGATCGACACGATCGGGTAGGAGGCGACGAGCTCGCTGTAGTACGTGATCATCTCGTCGGTCGACTTGGCCACGCCTTCGAACGTGTAGCCGGCGTCGCCGTGGAACTCGCTCGCGGCGACGTCCATCGCCAGCGCGATGTCGGAGCCCAGCGTGAACCCGGCCTTCTCCACCGCGACCGCGATGAGGTCGAGCGCGGCGCGGTTGCTCTCGAGGTTGGGCGCGAAGCCGCCCTCGTCGCCCAGACCCGTGGACAGGCCGCGGTCGTGCAGGACGCCCTTGAGCGCGTGGTAGACCTCGGCGCCCCAGCGCAGCGACTCGGCGAAGCTCTCGGCGCCGATCGGCGCGACCATGAACTCCTGCACGTCGACGTTGGAGTCGGCGTGCGCACCGCCGTTGAGGATGTTCATCATCGGCACGGGAAGCACGTGGGCGTTGGGGCCGCCGACGTAGCGGAACAGCGGCAGGCCGGCCGACTCTGCGGCCGCGTGGGCGACGGCGAGCGAGATGCCCAGGATCGCGTTGGCGCCGTACTGGCCCTTGTTGGGCGTGCCGTCGAGGTCGAGCATCGCCTCGTCGATCGCGCGCTGGTCGTCGGCGTCGAACCCGACGAGGAGCTCGGCGAGCGGGCCGTTGACGGCCTCGACGGCCTTGAGCACGCCCTTGCCGAGGTAGCGGTCGCCGCCGTCGCGCAGCTCGACGGCCTCGAACTGACCGGTGGAGGCACCCGAGGGGACCGCGGCGCGACCCAGCGTGCCGTCGTCCAGGACGACCTCGACCTCGACGGTCGGGTTGCCCCGGGAGTCCAGGATCTCTCGGGCGGCGACGTCATGAATGATGGCCACGGCAGGCTCCTCGGTGGGTGGCGGAAGGTGTGGGAGTCGAGCAGCCCCAGCGTAGCGCCGTGGGCCCCTGTGCCGGGGTGACCCCGCGCCCGCCGGACGCACGATGATGCATTCGGGTACCGCAGCGGGGCCGAATGCCTCATCCTTCGTCGCCTGCGTGGGACAGTGAGCCCAGGCATCGGCAGGAGGACGGACATGACGATTCACAGCGAGGGGCCCGGCAGGGGCCTCGATGCGGTGCGCCGCGCGGGCATCGAGACCACCGGCATCGAGATCATCGACGAGAGCGAGCGCACCGCGAAGCCCTCCGACCTGTTCTGGCCGTGGTTCGCGGCCAACGTGTCGGTCTTCGGCATCTCCTACGGCAGCTACGTGCTCGGCTTCGGCATCTCGCTGTGGCAGGCCGTGCTCGTCGCCGTCGTGGGCATCGTCGTGTCGTTCGCCGCGTGCGGACTCGTGGCCATCGCCGGCAAGCGCGGCTCAGCGCCCACGATGATCCTGTCCCGCGCGCCGTTCGGCGTCGTCGGCCAGAAGCTGCCGGGCGTCTTCAGCTGGATCATCTCGATCGGCTGGGAGACGTTCCTGGCGATCATGGCGACCCTCGCGACCGCGACGGTGTTCCGCGAGCTCGGCTGGAGCAGCGGCGACGCGGTGAAGGTCATCGCGATGCTCGTGGTGGCCGCGCTCATCGTGGCCGCCTCCGTGGCGGGCTACCACATCATCATGCGGATGCAGTCGGTCCTGACGTGGCTCACCGGCCTGGCCACGATCGGCTACATCCTCCTCACGCTGGACGAGATCGACCTCGACGCCGTCACCGCGCTGCCGAACGGCTCGGGCCAGGCCACCATCGGCGCCTTCGTGATGGTGATGACGGGCTTCGGCTTCGGCTGGATCAACATCGCCGCCGACTGGTCGCGGTATCAGCGCCGCTCCACCCCGGGTGCCCAGATCGTCCTGTGGAACACCGTCGGCGGCGCGCTGGCCCCCGTGGTGCTCGTCCTCTACGGCATCCTGCTCGCCGGGTCCTCGCCCGAGCTCAGCGCCGGGATCGTCAACGACCCGATCGGCACGCTCGCCACGGTGCTGCCGACCTGGTACCTCGTGCCCTTCCTCGTCGCCTCCGTGCTGGCCCTGGTCAGCGGCGCCGTCCTCGGCATCTACTCCTCCGGCCTCACCCTGCTGAGCCTCGGTGTGAAGATCCCCCGGCCCACCGCCGCTTTCATCGACGGCGTGATCCTGACGCTCGGCACGATCTACGTGGTCTTCTTCGCCGAGAGCTTCCTGGCGCCCTTCCAGAGCTTCCTCATCACGCTCGGCGTGCCGATCGCGGCGTGGGCAGGCATCGTGATCGCCGACATCGCCCTGCGCCGCAGCGACTACGACGAGGCGGCGCTGTTCGACTCCGGCGGGCGGTACGGCGCGGTGAACTGGGGTGCGATCGCCGCGATGGTGGTCGCGTCGGTCATCGGCTGGGGCCTGGTCGTGAACAACTTCGCGCAGGACGCCTCCTGGAACAACTGGCAGGGCTACCTGCTCGAGCCGCTCGGCCTCGCCACGTGGGTCGAGGACGGGGCGTACTGGGACGGCAACTGGGCCTACGCGAACCTCGGCGTCCTGCTGGCCTTCGCGATCGGCTTCCTCGCGACCCTGCTGCTGCAGCGCGGGCGGGTGGCCCGCCAGGAGGAGCGCGCGTGAGCGAGCCCTGGCTCGTCGTGATCGACCCGCAGCGGGTCTTCGCGGCGCCGGACTCGCCGTGGGGCTCGCCCATGTTCGGGGCGATCGTCGAGCCGGTGCGTGAGCTCGCGGCGCGGCACCGCACGATCGTCACGCGGTGGGTGCCGGCGGTGGGCGACGAGCGGGTGGGCGCCTGGAACGCGTACTTCGAGGCGTGGCCCTTCGCCGACCGCCCGCCCGGGGACGCGCTGTTCGACCTCGTGCCGGAGGTGGCCGACCTGGCCGCCGGTGGCACCGTCGACGCCACCACGTTCGGCAAGTGGCCGGCGCTCGAGGCCGTGACGGGGCCGGCGCCCGAGCTGGTGGTGGCCGGGGTG
Organism: Aeromicrobium sp. UBA7512; assembly: GCF_002476985.1. Classification (NCBI taxonomy): domain Bacteria; kingdom Bacillati; phylum Actinomycetota; class Actinomycetes; order Propionibacteriales; family Nocardioidaceae; genus Aeromicrobium; species Aeromicrobium sp. UBA7512. The sequence continues at coordinate 110,155 of NZ_DLNK01000005.1, read as the reverse complement.
GCCACGGACTGCTGCGTGATCTCGACCGCCCTGGCGGCCGCGGACGCGGGTGCGACGGTTCGCGTCGTCGCGCAGGCCTGCGCCGGGTCGACGCCGGAGAACCACGCCAAGGCCCTCGATGTGATGGCGCTCTACGGTCCGCAGATCACCGTCGTCTGAGGCCGGACGTGGTCTCGATACGCCCGCTCGTTCCTCGCGGAGCTACTCGACCACCGCGCGGCCCGGTGATCGAGTGCCGGCGAGCGCAGCGAGACGGTGTATCGAGATCAGGCTCGGGGTCAGCCGCCGGGCGTGGTCTCGATACGCCCGCTCGTTCCTCGCGGAGCTACTCGACCACCGGGCGGCCCGGTGATCGAGTGCCGGCGAGCGCAGCGAGACGGTGTATCGAGATCAGGCTCGGGGTCAGCCGCCCGGGCGTGGTCTCGATACGCCCGCTCGTCCCTCGCGGAGCTACTCGACCACCGGGCGAGCCGCTGATCGAGTGCCGGCGAGCGCAACGAGACGGTGTATCGAGATCAGGCTCGGGGTCAGCGGCCGGGCGTGGTCTCGATACGCCCGCTCGTCCCTCGCGGAGCTACTCGACCACCGGGTGGCTCGCTGATCGAGTGCCGGCGAGCGCAGCGAGACGGTGTATCGAGATCAGCCGTCGGCGTGGCGGCGGGTGGCTCGCCTCAGCTCGGCCTCGGGGTCGAGGCCGGCGGCGCGCGCCTTCTCGACCAGTCTCAGCAGGTCCGCGCCGAGGTCGTCGCCCTCGACGGGGCGATCGACCCGGCCCAGCACCTTCTCGGCGGCCATGAGGGCCGGCAGGTCGGCCGGGATGCCCTCGGTGGGGTGGGTGCGCTGTTTGCGCTCGGCCTTGAGGCGCTGCCAGTTGGCGTCGACCTCGGCCGCTGACGTCACGGTCACGTCGCCGAAGACGTGCGGGTTCCGGTGCACCAGCTTGTCCGCGATCTCGCGCACCACGTCGTCGGTGGTCCAGCCCTCGTCGTCGGACTCGGCGATGGCGGCGTGGATGACGACCTGCATCAGCAGGTCGCCCAGCTCCTCGCGCAGGTGGCTCGAGTCGGCGAGGTCGATCGCCTCGGCGGTCTCGTAGGCCTCCTCGATGACGTAGCGCCGCAGCGACGCGTGGGTCTGCTCGCGGGTCCACGGGCACTCAGTCCGCAGCCGCCGCATCACCTCGACGAGGCGGTCGAACTCCCGGCTCACGTCAGGAGCACTGGAGCGCCGCGGGCCGGTCCTCGGTGGCCGTGGCGTCCAGCTCGCCGCCGAACACCGACAGCGACCCGGTCTCGGAGATCTGCTGGATGGTCTCGTCCAGGCCGAACCGCGGGTCGACCGAGATGTCGGCCTGGGCGGTGGCCTCGGCCAGGAGCTGCTGACCGGCCTGGAGCAGCTGCTCGCCCTCCTGGATCGAGGCGTCGGCCTCTCGGGCCATCTCCTGGGCGATGACGCCGGTGCGCTGGTTGCGCTCGATCAGGTCCAGCGCGGCCGGGAGCTCGTCGCCGAACATCTGCTCCAGCTGCGCCTGCTCGGCGGAGCCCAGCGCGGGGACCGTGACGTCGTAGCCGCGGTCCTTCGCGACCTGGTCGGCGACCTCGCCCGAGACCAGGTCGGCGACCGACTGGCGGCGCAGGGCGGCCGAGTCGATGCCGGCGGCGCTGCCGCTCTGGCCCGAGAGGGAGGCGGTGCAGTACACGTCGGCGACGTCCTCGACGTCGGACATGGGGATCCGGGTGCCGTCCACGACGGCCGCGGCACCGGGATTGACGGGGCCACAGCCCGCCATCAGCAGCGCGGCGAGCCCGAGGACGGCCAGGCGGGTCTTCGACATGGCGTCAGCGTACCGGGAGCGTGATTCAGTTCACGTCAGCCGGCAGGCCCGTGCCGGTCTCGGCCACCCACTCGGCCACCGCGTCCTCGCGGACGGCCTGCCACATCTCCTCGCCGGCCTGGCGGTCGAGGTAGACGACGCTCTGGTCGCCCTCCATGCCCGTGCCCTTCACCGGCACGGTCGTGAACGCCACGTCCTCGGAGCGGATCGACCGCAGCGACCAGGCGAAGTCGCGCAGGTCCCCGGTGCTCCAGCCCGCGTCCACCGTCAGGTTCGCGGTGACCGCGTCGAGGGCGTCGTACATGCGGAAGGGATTGGCGAAGGTCCGCGTGGAGAGCACCTGGGCCATCAGCGCGCGCAGGAAGTTCTGCTGGCGCTTGATGCGGTCGAAGTCACCGCCGGCGAGCCCGGCCCGCTGACGCACGTAGTCCAGCGCGGTCGCGCCGTCCATGCGCTGGGTGCCGGCCTGCCACGTGCGGCCGGAGTACCCGTCGGTGACGGTGGCCGGCACCGTGATCTCGACCCCGCCCATCGCGTCGGTGAGGGCCTTGAAGCCCTCCCAGTCGATGACCGCCACGTGGTCGATGCGGACGTCGGTGAGGTTCTCGACCGTCTCGACGGCGAGCGCCGGGCCGCCCCAGGCGAACGCGGCGTTGATCTTGGCCGGCCCGCGGCCGGGCACCTGCACCCAGGAGTCGCGCGGGATGCCGACGACACCGAGCCCGCTGCGGTCGGAGGGGACGTGCACCACCATCATCGTGTCGCTGCGCTGGCCGGCGACGGAGCCGTCGACGCGCTTGTCGCTGCCCATCAGCAGGATGTTCATCGAGTCCCCGGCGGACTCCGCGGGGCGCTTCCCCTGCGGCATCGCCGACGGCAGGTGCTCGACCTGGCCGCCCAGCCGGCTCTGGACCCACACGCCGGTGCCCACGGCCGCGAGCACCGCGACCGTGACGACGATCGTCGTGACGATCACCAGGCTCCGCAGCACGCGCCGCCACCGCGGCTTGGGCGCCGCGGCGACGGGGGCTTCGGTGTCGGTCACCGCCTGACAGTAACCGAGATTCCGCCGGTGTTTCCGCGGATTCAGCAACCTCTCAGGAGGCTGCGCCGGAGTCAGCCGACGATGGTGTCGACGACGCGCCCGACCCAGTCGAGCAGCTCGCGCCCACGCAGCGGCTTGCCGCCGATCCCGGGCTCGCGCGGAGCCGGCACGAGCAGGACCTTGACGGCCTCCTTGTACAGGCTCTTGGGGTAGATGCGGTTGATGCGCAGCTTCGCGGACTCGGGCAGCGTGACGGGGTTGAACCGGATGTTGGACCCGGCCGAGGTCACCTCGGTGAGGCCCGCGGCCCGCACCTTGACCCGCAGCGCCGCCACGTCGAGCAACGCCTCCACGGAGTCGGGCAGCTTGCCGTAGCGGTCCTGCAGCTCGGTGCGCAGCTCGTCGATGTCGGAGGTGGCCCGCACGTCGGCGAGTCGCTTGTACATCTCAAGGCGCAGCCGTTCGCTGGGCACGTAGTCGTGCGGCAGGTGCGCCTCGACGGGCAGCTCGAGCTTGACCTCCTTCTCGGGCGCCGCGTCGCCGCGGAACTCCGCGACCGCCTCGCCGACGAGCCGGATGTAGAGGTCGAAGCCGACGTCGGCGATGTGCCCGGACTGCTCGCCGCCGAGCAGGTTGCCCGCACCGCGGATCTCGAGGTCCTTCATCGCCACGGCCATGCCGCCGCCGAGCTCGGAGTGCTGCGCGATCGTGACGAGCCGGTCGTGCGCCGTCTCGGTGAGCGGCTTGTCGGGCGGGTAGAGGAAGTAGGCGTACGCGCGCTCGCGGCCACGGCCGACGCGGCCGCGCAGCTGGTGCAGCTGCGAGAGGCCGAGCGTGTCGGCGCGCTCGATGAGCATCGTGTTGGCATTCGACACGTCGAGGCCCGACTCGACGATCGTGGTGCAGACCAGGACGTCGAAGCGCTTCTCCCAGAAGGCGACCATGACCTCCTCGAGCTGGTGCTCGCCCATCTTGCCGTGGGCCACGGCCACGCGGGCCTCGGGCACGAGCTCGCGGATGTGGGCGGCGGTCTTGTCCATGCTCTGCACGCGGTTGTGCAGGTAGAAGACCTGGCCCTCGCGCAGCAGCTCGCGCCGGATCGCCGCCGTGACCTGCTTGTCCTCGTACGGCCCGACGAAGGACAGCACCGGGTGGCGCTCCTCCGGCGGGGTGGCGATGGTGCTCATCTCACGGATGCCGGTGACGGCCATCTCGAGCGTGCGCGGGATCGGGGTGGCCGACATGCTCAGCACGTCCACGGCGGCGCGCAGGTGCTTGAGCGCCTCCTTGTGCTCGACGCCGAAGCGCTGCTCCTCGTCGACGATCACGAGGCCGAGGTCCTTGATCCGCACGCCGGGCTGGAGCAGCCGGTGGGTGCCGATGACGAGGTCGACGGAGCCTTCCGCCAGTCCCTCGAGGGTGGCCTTGGACTCCTTGTCGCTCTGGAACCGCGAGAGCGGCCGGATCGTGACCGGGAACTGGCCGAAGCGCTCAGCGAACGTGGCGTAGTGCTGCTGAACGAGCAGCGTGGTGGGCACCAGCAGGATGACCTGCTTGCCGTCCTGGATCGCCTTGAACGCCGCGCGGACCGCGATCTCGGTCTTGCCGTAGCCGACGTCGCCGCACACGAGGCGGTCCATCGGGACGGTGCGCTCCATGTCGCGCTTGACCTCGTCGATCGTGGCGAGCTGGTCGGGGGTCTCGACGTGCGCGAACGCGTCCTCGAGCTCGGCCTGCCACGGGGTGTCGGGGCCGAAGGCGTGGCCCTTCGTGGACTGGCGCGCGGCGTAGAGCTTGATCAGCTCGTCGGCGATCTGGCGCACCGCCTTGCGGGCCCTGGACTTGCGGTTCGACCAGTCGCCGCCGCCGAGCCGGTCGAGCGACGGCGACTCGCCGCCGATGTAGCGGTTGACCTGGTCGAGCTGGTCCATCGGGACGAACAGCCGGTCGGCGGGCTGGCCCCGCTTGCTCGGCGCGTACTCCAGCACGAGGTACTCGCGGGCCGCGCCGTGAACGACGCGGTTGACGAGCTCGACGTAGCGGGCGACGCCGTGCTGCTCGTGGACGACCGCGTCGCCGGGCTTGAGCTCGAGGGGGTCGATCTGCCGCCGGCGCCTCGCGGGCATCGACTTCGTGGTGCGCTCGACGGCACGCTGGCCCACGAGGTCGTCGCGGGTCAGCAGGACGAGGCCGAGCGAGTCCGAGACGAACCCGTGCCCGATCTCGGCGCAGATCACCTGGACGACGCCGCGCTCGATGCCGTCGGATCCGTCGGCGCGGTCGACGATGGCGCCGGGAACGTCGTGCTCGGCGAGCCACTCCACGGTGCGCTGGGCCTGCCCGTGTGCCGGGGCCACGAGGACGAGGTGGCGGCCCTCGGACCGCCACTTCACGATGTCGGCGAACGCCGCCTCGGTGTCACCGCGGTACTGCGGGGCCGGCTCGGCCTGCACGACGTGCGACTCGTCGAGGGCGAAGGACGAGACCTCGCCCCAGCCCAGTCCGAGCTTCGCGGCGTGCTCGCGGACGTCGTCGAGCTCGTGGAAGCCCGCCGAGCCGAGGTCGATCGGGCTCTCGCCGCCGCCGGCAGCGGTGGCCCACGACGCGGCGAGGAACTCCTCGCTGGTGGCGAACAGGTCGGCGGCGCGCGCCTTGATCCGCTCGGGCTCGGACGTCACGATCGTCGACCCCGGCGGCAGCAGGTCGACGAACAGCTCCATCTCGCCGGCCAGCACGGGGGCCAGCGACTCCATGCCCTCGACCGCGTGACCCTCCGACAGCTTCGTGAAGAGCTCGGCCAGCGAGGGGTGGCTCACGGCGTACCGCGAGGCGGCGGCGCGGACCTCGTCAGTGAGCAGCAGCTCGCGGCACGGCGCCGCCCACAGCCGGTCGACCGGCTCGAGGGTGCGCTGGTCGGCCACGGCGAAGCGCCGGATCTCGTCGACCGTGTCGCCCCAGAACTCCACGCGCAGCGGGTGGTCCTCGGTGGGCGGGAAGACGTCGACGATGCCACCGCGGACGGCGAACTCGCCGCGCCGCTCGACCAGGTCGACGCGGGTGTAGGCGGCCGCGGCCAGGCGGGCGACGATGTCGTCGAGCTCGACGTCCTGGCCGGCGCGCAGCTCGACCGGCTCGAGGTCGGCCAGCCCCTTGACCTGCGGCTGCAGCATCGACCGGATCGGCGCCACCACGACGCGCGGGCGCTCGTCGCCGCCGTGGACGACGCGGCGCAGCACGGCGAGCCGCCGGCCCACGGTGTCCGAGCGCGGCGACAGCCGCTCGTGGGGCAGCGTCTCCCACGCGGGGAACGACGCGACCAGCTCGGGGCCGATCAGGGCGCCGACCGCGGCAGCCAGGTCGTCGGCCTCGCGCTCGGTGGCGGTCACGGCCACGACGACGGACTCGTCGCCGGACAGGGCCGCGGCGACGAACGGGTGGAACGCGGGAGGAGCCGTCAGCTGCGCCGTCGCGGCACCTCCGCCCAGGGCGGAGGCGAACTCGACGAGATGGGGTTCAGCGGCGACCGCCGCGGTCAGTTCAGGTTGTGCCATGGCCTGTCAAGCCTACGGGCTGGGACCGCGCGGGACCCGCCGGGCGAGCCTCAGGACGACGGGGGCCAGCGCAGTGCCGTGACCATCGCGATCGCGTGCTCCTGCTCGTGCGAGAGCGAGAGGGACCACGATGCGAGGCCGACCTCGCGCGCGCGGTCGGCGGCGGCAGCCGCGAGCTCGAGCCGCGGGACTCCCCCGACGTCGCGGCGCACCTCGATCGAGAGCGGGTCGAACCGGTCGAAGCCGCCCTCCAGGACCTTCATCACGGCCTCCTTCGCCGCCCACCGGGCTGCCAGTCGCTCGGGCCGCCCCGCGCAGTAGGCCAGCTCGTCCTCGGTCCAGTACTTCTGCAGGAACCGGGGGCCCGAGCGCTCCACGGCGGCCCGGATGCGGGCGACCGACACGATGTCGACCCCGCAGGCGACGCCGGGGGTCACGACCGGTTCGCCGCCGCCACCGTGGCCAGGAAGCTGTGGGCGGCGACGATGCTGCCGGCCTCGTTCAGGTGGCCGGGATCGCGGGCGTACCCGTCGTAGAGGGAGTAGAAGGTCTGGCCGTCCTCGGAGGCCGCGACCCGCTCGCCCGAGGGTGTCGTGGACTGCATCGCGGCGACGTCCCACAGCTCGCCCGGCTCGGAGAACTCCGCGCGGATCATCTGGTTGTAGCGCTCGCGGGCGACGTTGTTCTCGTTCGCGAGGCCGTCGTCGCGCCCGATCGCCTTCTTGACCCAGCCCTTCCAGCTGCGTCGCGTGGTGACCGGCTCGGTCGTGGCGACGAACGTGGTGTCCGGGTAGGCCTCCTGCAGCGAGCGCAGCGTGTCGCGGTAGGCCGTGAAGACCTCGTCGAGGTCGGAGGACGCCCACAGGTCGACGTAGCAGAGCTTGAACACGACGACGTCGGCCTGGTCGCCCACCCCGGCACGGACCACGGAGTCGAACTCCTTGATCTTGCCGAGCGGATCGCCGTTGGTGCCGACGTGCATGTGGGTGATGCCGGGACCCGCGACGGACGTGGCCTCGGTGACCTCGGGAGCGGGCAGGCCCTCCTGCTCGTGGATCAGGCCGATGCCCCGCAGGACGTCGTCGCCCACCGACTGGTGCGCGAAGAAGACCTTGGTGTCGCCCAGTGATTCCATGTCGGCCTCGCTCGCCTCGACGGGGGTGAAGGGTTCGCCGGCGACCTCGTCGACGTCGGCCGCGACGGCGATCCCGATGCCTGCGGCGAGGGCGACGGCGGCCAGCAGCGCCACCAGAATGACCCAGGCCTTGCGCATCGTCGAACTCCTCTCGTCGCGGTGGTATCACCAAGGAGCCGCAGGACTCGTGGGAGATACGTGATCCGGTGCCCCGATCGTACCGTCCGACCGTTGCCGGAAACCCGTGAATTCGCCGTAATTCGACTGGTAGTGTCCGGACACCGGGACGGTCGACCCCGGGCTGGCATCGGCAGGTGTGACAGAAGGTAAAGGAGTGCCCATGGCCACGCGAGAAGAGCTCGTGAACGAGCTGCGCGAGCTGATCCTCGGGGAGCTGATCCCCCTCGATCCGGAGGAGCTGAAGGACGACTCCCCCCTCGTGGACGACGTCCTGGACTCCCTCGGCATCGCCGAGGTCGCCGTGTTCGTCGAGGACCGCATCGGGCGGCCCCTCGCCGCCGAGGAGGAGACCCGGGCCACCTTCGCGTCCGTCGACTCCGTCGTCGACTTCATCGTGCAGCACAGCTGATTCGCCACCGGACCGGCCATGTGCGGAATTGCGGGGATCGTCGCACCGGCGTCCCACGACGACGCCCACCGACTCCGGTCGGTGGAGCGGATGCTGGCCAGCATCGCGCACCGCGGCCCCGACGAGAGCCTCTCCACCAGCTCGGGCGCCGCGCACTTCGGCACGGTCCGGCTCGCGCTGGTGGACAAGCCCACCTCCCGCCAGCCGATGGCCGACGACGCGGGGCGCTACCTCCTGTCGTTCAACGGCGAGGTCTACAACTTCGCCGAGCTGCGGTCGGCGCTGGAGGGCGTCGGGCACACGTTCCGCACCTCCGGTGACACCGAGGTCGTGCTGCACGCCCTGATGGAGTGGGGCTCCGACGCGTTCGCCCGCTTCCGCGGCCAGTTCGCGATCGCGTTCTGGGACGCCGATCGCCGTCGGCTCCTGCTTGCGCGCGACCGGCTCGGCATCGTCCCGCTGTTCTGGACGCGGACGCCCGCCGACGAGCTGGTCTTCGCCTCCGAGGTCAAGGCGTTCGCCGACGCGGGCCTGCGCACCCCCATGTCGCTGCCCGACATCGTCGACGCCGGGGTGCTGTGGGGACTGCACCCGGGCCGCACCGCGTTCCACGGCGTCTCCTCCGTCCCGGCCGGCGGCTTCGTCGAGTCCCACGACGGCCACGAGACCGCCTCGCGCTACTGGCGCTTCGAGTTCGCCGAGCAGCGCGACGACCGCAGCGTCGACGACCAGGCCAAGGAGCTGCTCGGGCTGCTCACCGCCGCGGTCGAGCGTCGGGTCCCCCAGTACGGCGATCCCGCCGTACTGCTGTCGGGTGGCCTGGACTCCAGCGCGGTGCTCGCTGCCCTGCGCTCGATCCGGCCCGACCAGACGATCGACAGCTTCTCGATCCAGTTCGCCCAGGAGGGGCTGAACGAGGCTCCCTACCAAGCGCTCGTCTCGGAGCACTTCGACACCCACCACGACGCGATCGTGTGCGACGACGAGTCCGTCGCGTCGGCCCTCGAGCTGATCACGCGCCACGCCGAGCTGCCGCTCATGCGCACCGCGCCGGGGTCCTCGATCGCGCTGGCCGAGCGGATCAAGCAGAGCGGCTCGCGCGCCGTGCTCAGCGGCGAGGGCGCCGACGAGCTGTTCTGCGGCTACGACGTGTTCAAGGTGGCGTCCATCCGCGACGCGTGGGCCGCCGACCCCGACTCCCCCGCCTTCGGCCGGCTGCTCGAGAAGGCGCTGGCCCACCAGGAGCAGCTGGGTCGCGGAGCGAGCGCCGCGTTCTACGAGCGCGGACTCGAGCAGCGCGACGACCCCGTCTTCTCGCACCTGCACCGCTGGTCGGCGGCCTTCCGGATCACCCAGTACCTCGCCGAGCCGCTGCGCGAGCAGACCTCGCTCGAGGGCACCCTCGGGCGCGTCCGCGACCGGCTGCCCGACGCCTTCCACGGGTGGTCCACGGTCGAGCGGGCGCAGTACCTCGAGGCCACCTACTTCCTGGGCACCTCGCTGCTGGCCACCCAGTGCGACCGCCCGTTCATGGCCCAGAGCGTGGAGTGCCGCTACCCGTTCCTCGACGAGGACGTCATCGACTTCGCCCTGACGCTGCCCGAGGCCTCGAAGCTGCACGACCTCAACGAGAAGCTCGTGCTCAAGGAGGCGGTGCGCGCCCACCTCCCGGCCGCGGTCACCGAGCGCGTCAAGCAGCCCTACACCGCGCCCGAGGGCGGCGTCTTCCGCTCGCCCACCGGCCGCGCCCTGCTCGACCGGTACCTCTCGCCCGACGCCGTGGCCGACACCGGGGTCTTCGACCCCCGGCGGGTGGCGTGGCTCATCGACAAGACCCATCGCAGCCGCACGAGCTTCCACGACGACCTCGCGCTCGTGTGGATCCTCAGCACCACGATGCTCGTCCAGACCTACGGCTTCGCGGACGCGGACGCCGACCTTCGAAGGGGAACCGCATGACCGACATCCAGGAACTGAGCCGCCGGATCGACCTCGAGGACGTGGGCGCCACCACCGACCTGCTCGTCGCGTCCATCCGCGACACCGCGCGGCACTTCCGCCGCACCGGGGCGATCGTCGCGCTCAGCGGCGGCATCGACTCCTCCGCCTGCCTGGGCCTGGCCGTGCGCGCGCTGGGGGCGAAGCGCGTCGTCGCGCTGACGCTGCCCGACAAGGAGAGCTCGGGCGAGACCGTGGGCTACGCGCAGGAGGTCGCCGACGCGTTCGGCGTCGAATTGCTGCACCGCGACATCACCGCCCCGCTGGACGCCCTCGGCTGCTACGACGACCGCCTCGCGGTGGTCCGCAAGATCGTGCCCGAGTTCGACGCTGACGCCGGCGACCGCTACTCGGTGGAGTTCGATCCGGCGCTGGGCAACGACGAGCAGCTCCAGTCCTTCCGCCTCAACGTGATCCGCGGCGGCGAGCAGACGATGCACCGCCTCGGCGGCCGCGACTTCCTGACGATCATGGCCGCGACCAACCAGAAGCAGCGCATCCGGATGCTCTCGACCTACCGCATCGCCGACGAGCGCAACCAGATCGTGGTGGGCACCTCCAACCGCCTCGAGCTCGACCAGGGCTTCTACGTCAAGCACGGCGACGGCTGCGGCGAGGTCTTCCCGCTGCGCCACCTGCTCAAGTCGCACGTGTACGAGGTCGCGGCGCACATCGGCGTGCCCGAGTCGGTGCAGAAGCGGCCGCCCACGACCGACACGTTCAGCGCGCCGCAGAGCCAGGAGGAGTACTTCTACGGCACGTCGGTGCGCATGAACGACGAGCTGTGGCTGGCCTGGGACCAGCAGGAGGACCCGGCGGCCACCGCCGAGCGCCTCGGCCTGGGCACCTCGGACGTGGAGAAGTTCTTCGAGCTCTACACGCGCCGGGCGCTGTACGCGGAGTACCTGCTGACGTCGCTGTGAGCCTCAGGCGCCGGCCGGGCGGCGCCTGACCAGCTTGCCGGTGCGCGTGGTCTCGAGGCGGTCGACCACCACCACCTCGCGCACGAGGCCGCGCGGGTCGACCGCGGCCAGCACACGCCGCGTGAGTCCCTCGCGATCGGCGTCGGGCGCCAGCTCGACGAACAGCGAGCACTGCGCGTCCTCGACCGTGTCGTCGGCCAGCAGCAGCGCACCGGCCACGCCGTCGACGCGGGCGACCTCGGCCTCGACCGCCACGGCCGAGACGCGGTTGCCGCGGAAGTTGATCATCTCCGCGAGCCGTCCGGTCACGGTGAGGTGGCCGTGGGCGTCCATCCGGCCGAGATCGGTGGTGACCAGCGGCGTGCCGGGCTCGCGCACCGGGTCGCCGAGGTAGCCCATGAAGACCGAGGGGCCGTTCACGCGGATGCGTCCCTCCTCGTCCGTCGCGACCCGGCCGTCGGCGTCGACGAGGTCGACCGTGGTGCCCGGCAGGGGCAGGCCCACGGAGTCGGCCGGCGCGGTGCTGCCCGGCGGCCGCACGGCCACCCGGGCGGTGGCCTCGGTGAGCCCGTACATGAGGTGCGTGCCGCCACCGAACCCCGGCGTCAGCTCGGCGAGCGAGGCGTCGGACACCCCGCCGCCGGCCAGCAGCAGCATGCGCAGGGCCGGGGCGAAGTCCTCGCCGAGCGTGAAGCGGCGCGCGACGAGGCGCAGGTAGTAGGGGACGCACGGCAGGATCGTCACGCCGTGCTGGTCGAGCAGATCGGCGAGCGGCCGCGACGGCAGGGTGCCCGACGTCATCAGCAGGGGCACCGAGCGCATCAGCGCCAGCAGCACCATCGAGAACCCGTAGGAGTGCGTCGGGTCGAGGATGAAGCCGAGGACGTCCCGGTCGGTGTCCCACGGCTGCACCACCTGGTTCACCGCGGTGACGTTGCACGCGACGTTCCGTGCCGAGAGCCGCACGCCCTTCGGCTCGCTCGTCGTGCCGGAGGTGAACAGGAGCAGCGCCTCGGGCGAGCCGACGACGTCGACGCCGTCGGCGGGGAGGTGGCGCGGATCGGTCGAGGGCTCGACGCCGAACGGCTCGAGGGTGCCGGCCGCCAGGTCGAACCGGCACCGCGACCGCGCCGCGAGCTCGCGGGTGCGCTCGGGGGTGGGTCGCGGCAGCATGACGAGCGACCGGCCCGACAGGAGCACCGCGACGATGTCGACGACGGCCTCGTGCCCCGCACCCGACAGGGCGACGCGCTCGTCGGCCGGCACGGTGGCCGCGATGTGCTCGGCGCGCTCGAGCGCCCGCGTGAACAGGTCGCCACGCGTGAGGACGGTCTCCCCGTCGATCACCGCGACGCGCTGCGGGTCGTCGGTCCACCGCAGCAGGTCGGCGAACGAGACACCCGTCATCGCAGCCTCAGCGACCGGGCGGGGGGCGACACCACGCTGCCGCCGGCCGGGACGTCGGTGACGACGACCGCGTTGGGACCGACCTTGGCGCCGTCGCCGACGCGCACCGCTCCGATGACGACGCTGCCCACGCCGAGGTGGACGCCGCGGCCGATCCGTGGCGGCGCGTAATAGGACTCCGCATGGTCGGGCTCCCACCGGCGGCCGAGGGTGACGCCGTGGTAGATCATGCAGTCGTCACCGATGACGGCACCGGGCTGGAGCACCACGCCGTTCTGGTGGACGAAGACCACCCGGTGACCGATCGCCGTGTCGTGGCTGACCTCGAACCCCAGCACGTTCCGGACGTACGCGGCGTTGACGAACTTGTAGAGCACCCGTCCGAGGCGGCGGACGAGGAAGCCGCGCGCGGGGGCGTGGACCCACTCGCCGAAGCGGTGCACCGCGAGCATGTGCTTGGCGGGCACGAGCCAGCCGGGAGCGTGCGAGGCCATGTCCTCACGGACGATGTCGAGCAGGCCCTGCCACGTCGACATGTCCCATTCGGTGGGGTCGGTGACGACCGGCGCGGTCGGCTTCGCGGGCTCCTGGTCTGTCGTCATGGCAGGAGTATGGCACCGGACGAGGGCCGCCGGTCGAGCCACGAAACGCGGCTGTCGGGACAGACTCGCGGTTTCGCCACGACGGCCCGGCGGACTGCCTACGCTGGTGCCCATGTCGAACGCGCCCGCATCCCGGCCGCACGTCCTCGTGATCGTCCAGAACCTGCCGGTTCCGCTGGACCGCCGCGTGTGGCTCGAGTGCCGGGCGCTGATCGCCGCCGGGTTCGACGTGAGCGTGATCTGCCCCAAGGGCCCGGGCGACCCGTCCGCGGAGACCCTCGACGGGGTCCGCATCCACAAGTACCGTCCCGCGCCGCAGGCCTCGGGCGCGCTCGGCTACCTGGTGGAGTTCGTCTACTCGTGGCTGCGCACCGCCTGGCTCTCGCTGCGCGTGTGGCGCGAGCGCCCCTTCCAGGCGATCCAGGCCTGCAACCCGCCCGACACCTACTGGGCGCTGGCCCGGCTGTGGCGCCGGCGCGGCGTGGCGTTCGTGTTCGACCAGCACGACCTCAATCCCGAGCTCTTCCTCTCGCGCTTCGGCGAGCCCTCCTCGCTCATGCAGCGCCTGCAGTTCTCCTTCCTGAAGTGGCTCGAGCGCCGCACGTACGCCACGGCGGACCACGTCATCTCAACGAACGAGTCGTACAAGCGGATCGCCCTCGAGCGCGGCGGGTTCCGTCCGGAGGACGTCACCGTGGTGCGCAGCGGCCCGGACACCTCGACGATGCGGCCGATCCACGACCCGGGTGCCCCCACGCCCACCCGCCACACGCTGGCCTACCTCGGGATCATGGGCCCGCAGGACGGCGTGGAGACCGTGCTCGACGTCATGGACGAGCTCGTGCACCGGCGCGGACGCACCGACGTCGACGCCGTCCTCATGGGCTTCGGCGACTGCTACGAGGACCTGCGCCGGCGCTCCACCGAGCTGGGCCTGGATCACCTCGTCACCTTCACCGGTCGGGTCGGTCCGGCCGAGATCGCGCGGCACCTCAGCGCCGCCACGGTGGGGCTGTGCCCCGACCTCAAGACGCCGCTGAACGACGTCTCCACGATGAACAAGACGATGGAGTACATGGCCTATGCGCTGCCCACCGTCTCGTTCGACCTCGTGGAGACCCGGGTCTCGGCAGGTGAGACATGTCTGTACGTCGAATCGGGTGACATCGGCGCCTTCACCGATGCCGTCGAGCGCCTGCTCGACGACCCGGAACTGCGCGTCAGGCTGGCGCGAGAGGCCCGCGAACGCGTTTCGACCCACTTGGACTGGAAACCGCAGTCGGAGGCTTACGTCGGCGTCTGGAGGGCCCTGCTGGGTACCACGGACGAGGCCGGACCAGTCAGAAAGAACTATGTGGACTTGGTCACACAGGAGGAGTTCGAGCGCTTCGTGCTCTCGCGGGGCCCAGTCCCACCCGCATCCTGAGTCACTCCACTCTCGCCCGAGGGCCGGTTCTGCCTGCCATTTCGCTTGCATCGCCGTGTCGGGGCGTGCGAGGGTTGGCGAGTTCACGCCTCTACTTCAAGGCCTATCTCCATGCCGTTGACCCCCCAGTCCCCCCGAAAGCACCGCAGGATCTCGGCCAAGCGGAAACTCTCCTTCTCGCGACGCAGCCTCGTCATGGCACTGCTCGCCGTCACACTCACCACCCCAGCCCTGTTCGCCGCCACGGAGCGCACCTCCGCCGCCGCGGAGACGCAGAGCCTCCTCCCCGACGACCTGCGCCCCCGCGCGCTGGGCGACTCCCGCCCCTGGGAGGTCGGGCTGAAGTTCCAGGTCACCCGTCCGGCCTACGCCGAGTCGATCCAGGTGTACCGGAGCCAGACCCTCAGCAGCGGCACGATCGCGACCCTGTGGTCGCCCACCGGCTCGCCGCTGTCGACCGCGACCTTCCCCGCCTCGGGCCAGACCGGCCTGCAGACGGTGGACCTCGACTCCCCCGTGCTGCTCGAGCCCGGCGAGAACTACGTCGTCTCCTACTCCGCACCCCAGGGCCGCCAGCCCCAGGACCAGCGCCAGTTCACCCGTGCGGTGAGCAACGGCGTGCTGCGGGCCGCCCCGGAGGCGGGTGTCTACAGCGGACGCCTCGGCAACTTCCCGACGCGGACGTACCGCGCCTCGAACTACCACGTCGACGTGGTGGTCTCCACCGGCGACGCCGGGCCCACGACGCCCCCGCCCACCACGACGCCCACCACGGCTCCGACCTCGGCGCCCACCACGGCTCCGACCTCGGCACCCACCACGGCTCCGACGACAGCGCCGACCAGTGCTCCGACCACGGCACCGACGAGCCAGCCCACCACGAGCCCGACGACCGCGCCGACGAGCCCGCCGGCGGGAGGCTCCAACTTCCCGACCCGAGCCAACACCGGAACGCCGGCCGGCTGGACCCCCACCCGCACGATCAACGGTGACCACAACGTCACCACGGCCGGCGCGGTGGTCCAGGACCTGCGGATCGTGAACGGCAACCTCAACATCCGCGCGGCGAACGTCACCGTCCGGCGGGTCGAGATCAGCAGCGGGCAGATCAGCAACGTCTTCAACCGCCAGTGCTCCAACGGGCTGGTCGTCGAGGACACGACGATCCTGCGCGGGTCGACCGACATCGGCCAGCCGGCCATCCAGTTCGGCGGCTACACGGCGCGCCGGGTCAAGGTCGACGGTCCGTCCGAGGGCCTGCGCGTCGGTGGCCGCGACTACGGCTGCGGCGAGGTCTCCGTCGTCGACTCGTTCGTCAGCGTGAACGCCTACGCCGGCTGCGAGCGTGCCGGCAGTGGCATCGACTGGCACGGTGACGCGCTGCAGGGCTACAACGGCGCGAAGGTCACGGTGCGGCACTCGGTGCTGAAGCTGAACCCGACGCCGTACTGCATCGGCAACTCGGCGTTCTTCTACCCCACCCAGGGCAACACCAGTGCCGTGATCGACAACGTGCTCGTGTCCGGCGGCGGCTTCGTCTTCCGCCTCGACACCCCGGGTCAGGTCACCAACCTCAAGGTGGCCGAGGACTCCTGGATCTACGGGCCGAGCCACAACCAGGCCTGCGGCGCCGGGATCACCTGGGGCTCGGGGAACGAGTACGTCAACTACAACGAGAGCACCGGAGCCTGGTCGTCCAGTCGCCCGCTCTCGTGCCTGGGCTTCCGCGGCTGACCCCGCACCGCCCGTTGCGATCGTGACGACGGAGCCCCGCGCACCTGATGGTGCGCGGGGCTTCGTCGTGCAGGCAGGAGGAGGTCAGACCCGAGCGAGCTCACGGTCGTCGTCGGCAGCCGCGGGCTTGCGGTCGCGGCGGCGCTGGGCGCTCCGCTCCAGGGCCGCCACGCACAGCAGGGTGGCGCCGCCGCCGAGGACCAGCACCATCAGCTGGGCGAGCCTGGGCTGGCCGCGGAACTGGACCACGGCCGGCGACTCGGGCGAGGGCGCGATCGTCACCCGCTCGTCCGCGGCGACGTCCTGCTCGTCCTGGAGGGTCTGGAGCTCGGCCGAGATCTGGCGCAGCGCCTCGCGGTGCCGAGCTCGCGCGATCTCGGGATCGGGGGCGGCCACCTCGATGTAGAGGGCGCGGGTGTCGAAGTACGGCGCCCACTGGACCCCGTTGTCGGGCAGCGTGATCAGCACGCCGTCGCGCACCCCGCGACCCACCATGGTCGCGGCCGAGGACGCCGTCTTCGGCAGCGCGTCCATGCCGTTGATCCGCTTGCCGACGATTCCGGCCACGGTGATCAGGTCGGCGGCGTTGACGCGCAGCTTGTTCGGGTAGACCTCGCTGGCCGGGGAGACGAAGACGGCCTGTCCCCGCAGGTAGTAGACGTCCTGTCCGGAGCCGACCGCCGCGACGGCGACGTAGGTGATCCCGAGCCCGAGCACGACGACGTACCAGCGCCGGAAGGCGGCGACGAGCACGTCCCAGAAGACCACGTCACTCCTCCTCCGGCGGACCGGGCGTCCGCGTCGCCCTCCAGTCTGGCACGCACTCCCGTCGTTCCGGGCCGATCACGGTGTTCCACCGCCGGGCGGAAAGCCCCCCGCATCGCGATCCCCTCGTTACGATGGGACCACGGCGGCCGGCACAGGGTCATCGCGCGGGAGTCGGGGAACGAGATCCACTGGGGAATCCATGCTGGTAGAAGTCATCAAGACGGTGCTGCGACGCTGGTACGTCGTCGTGGCGGGCCTGCTCCTCACCGGAGTCCTGGGCTACGCCGCGTACTCGTCCACTC
Organism: Aeromicrobium sp. UBA7512; assembly: GCF_002476985.1. NCBI lineage: Bacteria > Bacillati > Actinomycetota > Actinomycetes > Propionibacteriales > Nocardioidaceae > Aeromicrobium > Aeromicrobium sp. UBA7512. The sequence continues at coordinate 92,841 of NZ_DLNK01000005.1, read as the reverse complement.
CCCCGGTCTACGAGGCCAGCGGCACGGTGCTGCTGCTGCCTCCCGAGGACCAGGTCAGCGGCGAAGGCATCAAGAACCCGTTCCTCCAGCTGAACAACCTCGACGTGCCGACGTCGCTCGTGGTGGCCCGCCTCAACGGCGACGAGGTCCGCGAGCAGATCCTCGAGAAGCAGCCGGGCGCCCTCTACGAGGTCACCACCGACCCGACGATGCGCGGTCCCGTGGTCCTCGTCCAGGTGTCGGCGCAGAGCGCCAAGGCCACCGTGGACACCCTCGAGGCGGTCCTGGCCGCGGCGCCGACCGCGCTCACCGACCTGCAGGCCCAGCAGGACGTGCCGAAGGGTGACTCCATCACGTCCATGCAGCTCGCCGCCGACCTCGAGGCCACCGCCGTCACCCGCGCCACCACGCGAGCCGTCGTCGCGGCGGTCGCCGTGGGTCTGGCGCTGACCGCCGGCGCCACCGCAGGCATCGACGCGATCGCGCGCCGCCGTCGTGCGCGCCGCCTTCGCGAGGCCGACGCCACTCCGGTCCCCGCGACGGACGGCACGGTCACCTCCGACTCCACCGACACGGACGACGCCGTGGCCACCGAGTTGGCCGACGAGCAGTCCGTGAAGGACGCCACCTCCGACACCGACGGGGGCACCGACACCCCCGGCAACGAGCAGACGTGGGAGCCCACGGAGGAGGAGCTCGCCCGCCGGAGCCCCCGGAGCCTCACCCCGCCATGAGCTCGTCCGTCCGGACTCCGGCGCGGATGGACTCGGTCACCTGGCTCCTGCTCTACCTGACCGTCCTCTACGCGATCCCGTCCCGGCTGGTCGTCCCCGCGCTCGGCAGTGCCGGCTCGCCCTCGATGCTGGTCGGCCTGATCAGCCTTGGCGGCTGGGCGCTCTACCAGGTGGGGCGCACCACCAGCCAGAGTCACGCCCGCGAGGTGCTGCCCGTCCGGCGCGCCCTGTTCGGCTTCGTGGCCTGTGTCGCGATCACCTACGTCGTGGCGATGTCCCGGCCGATCGACTTTGACGAGATCAGCCCCGTGAACGTCGCGATGGCGGTCGTCCTCTCGTGGTCGGGCACGCTGCTGGTCGCGCACGACGGCATCTCCTCCATGGAGCGCGCCCGCACGCTGGCGACGGGCCTGGCGTGGGCCGGTGGCCTGATGGCGTTCCTGGGCATCATGCAGGTCGTCACGAGCGACCCGATCATCAACCGGATCTCCATCCCGGGCCTGTCCGCCGCGCAGTTCGAGGTGTTCACGCGCGGCGACACGATCCGGCCCTCGGCCACCGCGACGCACCCGATCGAGTTCGGCGTGATCATGGCGATGATGCTGCCGTTCACGCTGCACGCGGCGTTCCACACCACTCACGGGCGACGGCTGCTGCAGTGGATCCCCACGCTCATGGTGGGTGTCACGATCGCCCTGACCTTCTCGCGCTCGGCCTACGTCAGCGCCGCGGTCGCCGCGGCGGTGCTGGTGATCGGCTGGCCGCGCGAGCGTCGTCGGCTCTTCCTCGCCGGCGCCTTCGCGATGGCGGTGGTGCTGTTCGCCGCCGTGCCCCGGCTGTTCGGCACGATCCAGTCGCTGTTCCGCAACGTCGGCACCGACCCGAGCATCACGTCGCGCACCGACAGCTACGAGATCGCCTGGGCGTACATCGCGCAGTCGCCCTTCTTCGGCCGCGGCCTGGGCTCGTTCCTGCCCAAGTACCGGATCTTCGACAACCAGTACCTGCTGCTCATGGTCAGCATCGGCCTGGTCGGCACGGCGGCCTTCCTGCTGCTCGCCGTGGCCGGGCTCTGGGTGTCACTGCGGGTGCGCCTGCTCGCCGAGGACGAGGACACGCGCGACCTGGGCCTGTCCCTGCTGGCCGCCATCGCCGCCGGCGCCACGGGCATGGCGCTGTTCGACTCGTTCGCGTTCCCGATGACGATGGGCACGTACTTCCTGTTGCTGGGCATGGCCGGAGCGGTGCACAGGATCGTCGTGCTCGAGCCACGTCGTCCCGCGGCGCTGGCGCTGACGAAGCCGGCCGTCCCGCACCCGCGGCGCTGGGTCGGCGCGGTGCGCCGCCGCCTCCGCCGCGCGCGCTGAGGCGTCAGACCATCGCGTCGAGCACGCCCACCGGATCGGTGAACATGAGCGTGGCGGCACGGTCCACCAGGGCGGGGTCGAACACGTCGGCACGGAAGGACACCGAGACGCGGAACTGTCCCGCGTCGGTCGAGCTGATCCAGCCGATGGCGTTCGGCACCACGCCGTCGGTGCCGTGTACGACCCGGCGCTCGGCCGGCGGTACCTTCCACGGCAGCGCCTCGTAGATCCGCAGGACGCCGGGGTTGCTGACCGACGTCCGGGCGCGCACCGGCCGCGGCACGGTGTCGGCCTCGGTCGGGGCCGTGGGCGGGCGCCGCCGCGCTCGCAGCAGTCGCGCGGCCACCGCCGCCAGCGGCCGGCCCGAGTCGAGCATCGTGCTGAGGCGCTCGCCCACCATCGGCGGCTCGAACCCCTCGCCCCACACCGGGACGGACACCCCGGTGATGAAGTTCCCGCCCGTGGTCACGCCCTTCGGCAGGTAGCGGCGCAGGTCGACCACCAGGTCGCCCTGCGGCTCGATGGGGATGCCGGCCTGCTGCGTGGCGGCGGCCGCCAGCAGTATCATGGTGGGACTGATCCCGAGACCGTGCGCCGCACCCCATTCGCGGACCCCGGCCATCTGCTCGACGTCGCACGAGCGGTGCAGGCGGTGGGTCAGGTGCCCGGGATCGACGAGGGGCACGCGATCGTCCTCGCGCTCGACCGCACCGGCCGGGAGGGCGGCCACCTCGGGAGCAGCGCCGCGGCTGCGCAGGAGGGTCAGCAGGGTGCCGGGGTGACGGCCGAAGGTGTTCCACAGGGCGCGCGTCACGGGCCGCTCGGTGACCGTGTCGAACAGCGACGGGACCGGCGCTCCCCCGGCCATCGTCACGATGATGGTCGGCATGCTCGAGGCCAGAGGTGCGTCGAGCAGCACGTGGTCGAAGGCCGAGGCGAGCTCGTCGCCCTTCACGGCGAACTGCAGCGGGAGGTCCTCGACGAGGTGCGCCGCGAGCCAGTCCTGGGCCGACTCGGCCGTGCCCTCGGGTACGACGCGGAAGATCTCGGGCAGCCGCTCGGCGATGCCGGCGCCGACGTAGCGCCAGTGCTCGTCGTCGGCCTTCACGAACCCGGCCCGGGTGTGGGGGCCGTGGGCGGCGAGCCGCACGAGCGCGTCACCCAGCAGCTCCAGCGGCGGCAGGTCGAGTGGACTGAAGGACTGGCGGATCCGCGAGCCGCCCAGGAGCCGGTCGATCCCGGCGATCGGCACCAGCCGAGATGGATCTGCCATGGCCCGAGCCTAGTCGCGGAATCGCCCGCCCGAGGGCGTCTCGCCGATACGATGTGCCCGACCGTCCCCGACGCCGAGGTGAGCGCTGCGATGTCCGATCCCGAGGTCCTCCTCGTCCCCGTCCGCGTGGGGCGCGGCGCGTGAGACTCCTGCTGGTCGTCTCCACGGCGCACCCGGAGTCCGTGGGCGAGGCGTGGATCGCGCACCAGTGGATCCGGCGCCTCGCGGAGCGCCACGACGTCACCGTCCTGTGCTACCGCCAGCGGGCCGGACTGCCGCTCACCGGGACGGTCGAGGGCGCGCGCATCGTCGAGTGGGACGAGCCCCCGCTGATCGGGCGCCACGAGCGCTTCAAGGCCATGCTGAACCCCGGCTACTACCCGTTCGCGTGGCGCGCCCGCCGCTGGATCCGCCGGGCGCTGGCCCGCGGCGAGCGCTTCGACCTCGCCCACCAGATCACCCCGGTGTCCCTGCGCTTCGCCTCGCCGCTGCGGGATGCGGGCGTCCCGTACGTGATCGGGCCCGTCGGGGGCAGCCTGGAGTCGCCGCCGGCCTTCGCCGACGAGGAGGGCGGCGCCCCGTGGTTCACCGGGCTGCGCCGGCTCGACCGGTTTCGCCTGCGGCGCAGCCCCGCGCTGCGCGCCACGTTCGCGAACGCCTCGCTCGTCGTGGGCATCGCCGACTACGTGCGCGACCAGCTGGGCGACATCCCCGTGCGGGACTTCACCACGATGAGCGACACCGGCATCGAGGTCCTGCCGCCCGCCGCGCCCGGCTCCGACCGCACCCAGGGCGTGCGGCTGCTCTACGTGGGCCGCGTCATCCGCAACAAGGGCGTCCGCGACGCCGTCCGCGCCCTGCACCTGCTCCCCCGCGGCACCGCCACCCTCGACGTGGTCGGCGACGGGTACGACCGGGCCGCGTGCGAGGCGCTGGCTGCTGAGCTCGGCATCGCCGACCTCGTCCACTTCCACGGTCGCGTGGACCACGAGGCGGTCGACGACTTCTACGCGGCCGCCGACGTCTTCGTCTTCCCCAGCTACCGCGAGGCCGGCGGCATCGTCGTGATCGAGGCGCTCTCGCACGGGCTGCCGGTGGTGGCGTGCGACCGGGGTGGCCCCGCGAGCACCGTCACCGACGACTGCGGCATCCGGGTGCCCGTCACCGATCCCGAGCAGCTGGCCCGCGACCTCGCCGACGCCCTCACGAGGCTGTGCGCCGATCCGGGTCTGAGGGCCCGCCTCGCCGCGGGAGCGCGGGAGCGCAGCGCGGAGGTCTCGCTCTGGGACAGCCGCGTCGAGCACCTGGAGACGCTCTACCGCCGCGCCCTCGAGGGTCGCTGACCTCAGGCGCCGGGAGCGTCCCCGACGCGGAGGCGACGGCCGAGCACGGCGCGCACCGGACCGGCGATGCGGCCGGGAAGCACCGACAGCACCGTGGCCGTCGTCGCCGGCTTGAGCAGGGCCATCGCCACGAGGTAGGTGACGAGGACCGACATCCCGCCCAGGAAGATCTCGACGAGGAGCGGCAGCGGGTCGGCCAGCCACAGCACGCCCCAGCCGGCCGCCCCCGCCAGCACGGCGGTGGGCACGACGCTGACGAACGGCGCCATGACCTGCCACCGCGTCGCGCCGATGACCGGCGCCACGGGGATGGAGCGCAGCAGCGCCTCGGCGATCGCGATGGCGGCCCACCCGGTGACGACCGCGATCAGCCCGAACTGGACGAGGTACAGCGAGACCAGCAGCGCGAGGCTGTAGATCACCGCGATGAAGGCGAACCAGCGGCCCGGGTGACCCGTGCCCACCAGGAGCGCCTGGTCGACGGCCCAGCCCACGCCCGCGATCGCCATGATCGCCAGCGCCGGGACCACGAGCGCGCTCTCGGACTTGTCGGCGCCGAAGAGCAGCTCCACGACCTCGGGCGCCGCAACCGCGAGGAAGACCATGAGCGGCGTGATCACGGCGTACGCGACCGCCGAGGCACGCAGGTAGAAGCCGCGCAGCCGGTCGACGGAGTCGCGGATCTTCGCGAACGCGGCCATGGAGACCGGGAGCAGCGCCGAGATCGAGAGGTCCTGGGCCGTCTGCACCAGCCGCTGGGCGATCGAGAGGAAGCCCATCTCGCGCACGCCGAGCCCCGCGACGACGATCGCCGTCTCGGCCCAGACGCGCAGCGCGTACACGAGGCCGCTGCCGACGACGTGCGAGCCGAACGCGACCATCACCTTGAACCGCGCGAGCGAGAAGCCGGGGCGGGGCCGCCAGCGCGCCACGATCCACACCGAGACCAGCACGATCACCTGGCCGCAGAGGACCTGCAGCACCAGCGCCCAGGCACCCCCGCCGGTGACCGCGACGGTGATCGCCACGACCTGGGCGATGATGGCCGCGTTGGCCTCGATCAGGGCGAGCTTGCGGAACTCCATCGCGCGCCGCAGCAGCGCCATCGGCACGGAGCCGACCGCGACGGCGAGCACGGACAGGCCCATGACCTGCAGGAGCGGAGCGGCCTCGGGCACGTCGAGCGCCGCGCCGATGAACGGCGCCGCGAGCGCGATCACCCCGGCGAGGGCCGCACCGGACACGAGCGAGAACCAGAACGCGGTGGCCAGCGTGCGCTCGTCGACCTCGTCGGCCTGGACGAGGTATGCCGAGAAGCCCGCGTCGGCCAGGACGTAGATCAGCGGGAGCAGCGTCGTGGCCGTGGCGGCGACGCCGAAGTCCTCGGGCGACAGGATCCGGGTGAGGATGATGATCGTCAGGAAGCCGCCGAGCCGGGTGATCCAGCGCTGCGCGGTCATCCACAGGACGCTGATCGAGGTGTGCCGGGCGAGTCCGGTGTCTTCGCTCATTCCCACCCCATCGCACGGACCTCGGTCCATCGCCCCAAACCCCGGAAAGGCAGCGCCCGACCGCAATACACTGTACTGCGCGGCACTGTCCGTCAGAGGCCGAATGCGCAGACCGCCCGCACCTCGCGGGCGACGTCGAGAGGACCGATTCATGAGCGACGGTCGACCGGGTTCGAGTGCGGCGCGACGCGTCCTGCGCCCCCGCACGTGGCGTCGCTGGGCGCGGATGGCGAACTTCGCCGGGTACGACGGCGCCTCGATCGACGACGCCACGATCGGCGCGGGCGTGCGCCTCTCCCCCACCGTCTCGGTGCGCAACGGCAGCCGCGTCACGATCGGCGACGGCTCGCACATCGGTCAGGGCAGCTGCCTGTGGGCCGGCGACTCCAACGGCCGCATCACCCTGGGCGACCACGCCCTCCTGGGCCCCGACGTCTTCATCACCGCCTCGAACTACGACTTCGACGCGGGGCCGGGCCCCGTGATGGACCTGCCCAAGCGCGAGGCCGACGTCGTCATCGGCGCGAACACGTGGCTGGGCACGCGGGTCGTCGTGCTGCCGGGCGTCACGATCGGCGACGGCACCATCGTGGCCGCCGGCGCCGTGGTCACCCGCGACCTGCCGCCCGACTCCGTCGCCGCCGGCGTCCCGGCCAAGGTCGTGCGCCGCCGCGGTGCCGCCACGTGAGCACCGCCGACCTGGCGATCGTCATCGTCACCTACAACAGCGCCGACTGGGTGGGCCGCTGCCTGGACTCGCTCCCGGCCGCCCTGGGCGACCTGTCCGCCGAGCTCGTCGTGGTGGACAACGCGTCGGCCGACGACAGCGCCGAGGTCGTCTCGCTCCACGCGCCGCACGCCATGCTGCTGCGCAACGACGCCAACGTGGGCTTCGCCCGTGCCGTGAACCAGGGCGCCGCCGCGAGCTCCGCACCGTGGGTGCTCATGCTCAACCCCGACATGGACGCCCGTCCCGGCTCCCTCGCCGAGCTCGTGGACTTCGCCCGCGGCCACCCCGGCCACGGGATGTACGGCGGCCGCACGCTCACCACCGAGGGCGAGCTCGAGCCCTCGTCGTGCTGGGGGCTGCCAAGCCTGTGGAGCACGTTCTGCTTCGCGTCGGGCCTGTCCACCGTCTTCCGCCACTCCACCGTCTTCGACCCCGAGTCGCTCGGCCGCTGGCCGCGCGACACCGTGCGCGAGGTCGGCATGATCACCGGCTGCCTGCTGCTGGTCGAGCGCGACCTGTGGAACCGTCTCGCAGGCTTCGACGAGCGCTACTTCGTCTACGGCGAGGACGCCGACCTCAGCGCCCGCGCCCGCGCACTCGGCGCCCGGCCGGTGATCGATCCCGCGGTCGAGGTCGTCCACGCCGTCGGCCGCTCGTCGGAGGGCACGGCGGGCAGCAAGCCGCTGCTGCTGGCCGGCAAGATCACCTACGCCCGCACCCACCACGGTCGAGGCGCCCCGCTCGGCGTCGCGCTGCTGCGGGCCGGGGTGGGCCTGCGCGCCCTCGGCTCGCGGCTCACCGGCCGCGGCGCGAAGTGGCTCGCCACGTGGCGCCGCCGCGGCGAGTGGTGGGACGGCTTCCCGGGCGAGGCGCGATGAACCCGGCCCGAGCGAGCATCGTGATCCCGGCCCATGACGAGGAGCGCGTCATCGGCCGCACGATCGAGGCCGCGCTCGACGGCCTCGACCCGGCGGACTTCGAGACCGTCGTGGTCTGCAACGCCACCACCGACGCCACCGCGCAGGTCGCCGCGGCGTACGACGGGGTCCGGGTCGTGGAGATCCCCACCGCCTCCAAGACCGCGGCCCTGAACGCCGGCGACGCGGCCGTCTCGGCCTTCCCGCGCGTCTACCTGGACGCCGACGTCGTGCTGTCGCCCGGCGCCCTCGAGGCGGTCGTCGGCGCGCTCGAGTCGGGCCACCTCGCGGCGGCGCCACGGCCGATGTTCGACACGACCGGCCTCTCGCTCCCGTGCCGGGCCTACTACGCGATCCGCTCGCGGCTGGGCTACGTCAGGCACCACGTGATCGGCGCCGGGGTCTACGCCCTCTCGGAGCAGGGCCGCGCCCGCTTCGGCGCCTTCCCCGACGTCATCGCCGACGACGGCTTCGTCTACGCCCACTTCGAGCACGCCGAGCGCCACAACCCCGACGGCGCCACCTTCACCGTGCATCCCCCGCGCACCCTGCGCTCGCTCTACCGCCGCCAGGTGCGCATCGTCGCAGGGAACCAGGAGCTGGCCGCGCTCGGCCACCGGGTGCAGGCACCGCGGCCCACGTGGCGCGACATCGTGCGCCAAGAGCCGCGCCTGCTGCCCGCCGCCCTCGTCTACGTGGCGGTCACGGTCGCGGCCCGCCTGCACGCGCGGGTGCGCTCGACGCGTGCGTGGAACCGCGACGAGACCTCGCGCGGGCCGGTCGACGCGGGAGCGGGTCGCTGATGCGCAAGCTCCTGCTGATCAGCCTCGGGGTCATCGTCGCCCTCGTCGCCCTCGCCGTCGTCGCGTTCCTCGTGATCGACCCGCTCGACGACGGTGCCCCCTCGGGCGACGTCGTCTCGCTGTGGCCCGAAGTCCCCCCTGCGCACGTCGGCGTGGTGAACGACGAAGGTCCCGTGGAGCTCGGCACGGCGTTCACGAGCAAGGTCGAGGGCGCGGTCGCCGGCGTGCGCTTCTGGTGGACACCCCGCAACGAGGGGCCCCACGTGGCCAGCCTGTGGTCGTCCGACGGCGAGCGGCTCGCCACCGTCGACTTCGGGGAGACCGGGGGCCAGGAGGGGTGGCGCACCGCGTGGTTCGACCAGCCCGTCGAGATCGAGCAGGGCGAGCGCCACGTCGTGTCGTACCACGCACCGCAGGGCAATTTCGCCCAGACGGTCGGCTACTCGGGCCAGTCGTACTCCGGGGCGCTCGAGATCGAGCCCGGCAAGAGCGGCGTCTACGCCGAGGGCGCCGAGAGCAACTTCCCGACGAAGTCGTGGGAGTCCAGCCAGTACTGGGTCGACCCGCTGTTCATGCCGCGTGGCAAGGTGCCCGAGGCCGCGGCCCCCGCCGACCCGAAGATCGTCGACACCGACGACTTCAAGGCCTCCGGCTACCCCACGTCGGCCGACACCGGCGTGCCCGAGGACTGGGAGCCGGAGCAGACGTACACGGGCGACCTCGACGTCGACGAGCCCGGCACCGTGCTCGAGGACGTGAGGATCGTCAACGGCGTGCTGCACGTCCGCGCCCCCGACGTCACGATCCGACGCGTCGAGTTCGTCGGCTCGCGCATCGACAACCTGCAGGCGAACGCCTGCAACAACAACCTCGTGATCGAGGACTCCAGCTTCGTCCGCGGCGACACCGAGCTGTTCCAGCCGGCCGTGCAGTTCGGCGGCTACACAGCCACCCGGGTCAAGGTCATCGGCCTGTCCGAGGGGCTGCGGGCCGGTGGCGCCGAGCACGGCTGCGGCCCCGTCGTGGTGGAGGACTCCTACCTCAGCATCGCCCCGGCGGACGGCTGCCCCGACGTCGACTGGCACGGCGACGGCTTCCAGGCCAACAGCGCCGCCCCCGCCACGATCCGCGACACCACGATCCTGCTCAACCACGACGAGGGGTGCCTGGGCAACGGCGCGATCTTCCACCCCGAGAACTCGGGCAACGAGCGTCTGACGGTGGAGAACGTGCTGGTCGGCGGCGGTGGCTTCTCGTTCCGGCTCGGCACCCCGGGCCGGGTCTCGGGCCTCAAGGTCGTCGCCGACTCCTGGCAGTACGGGCCCTCGAACGTCACCACGTGCGACCGGACCACCTGGGGCGCGGGCAACGAAATCGTGTCGGTGTCGCCGGACGGCGACATCAGCGCCCTCGGGCCGCTCAGCTGCGAGCGGTGAGCGACGCGGCGTGGGCCGCGCGCTCGGCGTCGGCGACCTGCCCGTAGAGCACGGGGAGCGAGGACTGGTCGGCCGCCATGACCTCGTCGAACCTTGCGTACGCCGCCTTCGCGCCCTGGTGCACCTCGCGCCCGTACTGGTCGCGTCGCTTGGCCGCGTAGAGGAACAGCTTGTAGCGCAGGTACCGCCGCAGCCGGCGCCGCGCGAGCGACCGCTCGGGCATCACCTTCGCGCAGATGTACAGGTAGTTCAGGACGTGGAAGAAGCCGTAGTCGAACCCGGCGGCCCGCGCGCCGGGGGCGACGCAGTGGAACACCAGCGACCGCGGCGCCGCCGCGACGAGGGATCCCGAGGCCAGGACGCGCAGGCCGATGTCGATGTCCTCGTGGGTGGCGTACCCGACGCGCGAGCCCAGCGTGGGATCGAACCGCAGCTCGCGCAGGACCTCGGTGCGGAACGTCATCCGGTAGCCGCCGATGGTGGGCACGAGCGGGTGGTCCAGACCGTCCTGCTCCGCGCCGGACCGCAGTGCCTTCGTGCGCTCGGCGCCGAAGAGCACGAACGGGGCGGGCACGATCAGCCGCTCGACGCGGTTCCTGATCGCCATCACGACCGGGACGTTCGTCAGTCGCCGGGTGGGCGCGATCGGCACGTCGACGCCGGGCGGGGCCGCGGCCACCGGCGTGGCGGAGATCGCGCCGTAGCGGCGGTTGCGGTCGGCCTCGTAGACGTCCATGAGGTGCTCGGCCGTGTCGGGGAACCACAGCGAGTCGTCGTCGGGGTACATCGTGACCGGCTCCGTCACGAGATCGAGGCCCTGGTTGCGCTGGGCGGGCAGGTTGGCCTGGTCGCCGTACCGCACGACCAGGGGGATCTCGGTCTCCCGGGCCACCGACTCGCAGTAGGCGCGCACGGCCTCGTGGTCGTCACTGCGGTCGACCACGACGATCCGGGAGGCGGGCCGGGACTGCGCCACGAACAGCGGCAGCGAGACGCGCAGCATGTCGAGCCGGTTCCGGGTGGCCACCACGATGGCGTAGTCGAGCATCGCGCCGAGCCTACCCGCGGCCGGCCGTGCGCCGGACGCATTCGGCAGGACCGGGGGTCCCGCCGAAGCGGGCCTCGGTCCAGGCGAACAGGTCGGGGAACAGTGGCGAGTCCTCCAGCACGAGACCGAGGTGGTCACGGCCCTCGACCGTGACGTACTCCAGGACCTGGCCGCGCGCGCACGCCCGCGTGGCGAACTCGGCCTGCCGCTCGGGCAGCACCACGGTGTCGGTCGCGCCCTGGGCCATCAGCAGCGGCGCCTCGACCGGCAGCTCGGGCTCGTTCTCGGCCAGCCGCTTGCCCATCGCACCGCTGGCGAAGTACTGGTCGAACAGCGCGCCGTCCTGGAACGACATGACCTCCGTCGCCAGTTCGGAGTAGGCCTGCGGGTCGGGGAGGCACTCGGCGGCGACCTCGCGCCCGAAGGACTCGCCCTCCTCGGTCGCGTAGTCGCTCCAGCGCACGTCGTCGTAGGCCGCGTCGTAGGAGGCCATCGTGTAGGCCGCGAAGATCCGGTCCTGCGCCGGCAGCCGGTCGAACGTCTCCTTCAGGAAGGTGGCCGGCGCGAGGGCGGCGACTCCGGCCAGCTCTGCGTCGGGGGCGTAGGCCGGCTGGAGCCCGCCGGCCCACAGCGCCGCGTGACCGCCCTGGGAGAAGCCCCACACCACCGTCTCGGGTGCCGTGTCGAGGTCGTCGAGGTCGCGCGCCGCCTGCGCCGCGTCGAGCAGGGCCCGGCCGGCGCCCTCGCCGATCAGGTAGGGCTGGTCGCCGTCGTCACCCACGCCGGGGAAGTCGGGCGAGACCAGCACCCAGCCCCGGTCGATCACCTCGTCGGCCACGTACATCGAGCCGGCGGCCATGGGGTCGGGCTGAAGGCTGGGCGAGCACGCCCGCGCGAAGCCGGACGTGCCGTGACCCCAGGCGACGACCGGCAGGTCGGTGAGGGACGTGTCCGCGGGCGCGTACACGCCGGCCGTCGCCTCGATCGTGGTGCCCTCGCGGTCGGTGGTCGTGTAGAGGATGCGCCAGGCGCGGCTGCCCTCGGGCGCTCCCTCGGCGACGGGCGTCGCCTCCAGGAGCTCGCCGGGCTCCTGCGGCAGCGGCGCGGTCGACCGCTGACCGTCGCCGGGGTCGCCCCGGGTGGCCAGGACGGCCACCGCCACGACCGCGACGAGCACGACCGTGAGCGCGATGGCCACGAGGACCACCGGACGCGACAGCCGCGACCGCAGGGAGCTCATCGTCCTACCCGAAGTAGCGGTAGCGGTGCCAGCGCTGCCACCGGGACTTGAGGGCGGCCGTCCGGGCCGCCGCCCGGGCGTGCGCGGGCAGGCCCTCGGCGGGGCGGCCGTCGCGCAGGGCCTCGAGATCCGACCACTGCGCCCGGCCGACGACCTCGGGGTCGATCCGGCGGGCGGTGTCGAAGGCCTCGTCGAACGCCCCGTCCGTCAGCGGGGACTCCGCGCCGAGGAGCAGCGCGGTCAGCAGGACCTCGTCGGCCAGCCGCCGGCGCACGTGCGGGTGCAGCCGCTCGGCGCTGGCGCGGTTCGGCCACGAGGAGAGGAAGCGGTCGTAGGCGCGCCAACGCTCCCACGCGTCGCGCGCGAGGCCGACCTGCATCGACATGCTGCTCGGGTGGCGCCGGTAGTAGGCCTGGTCGACGCCGTTGACGTGGCCGACGTCGGCGACCGCGGCGATCTTGAGCCACATCAGCGCGTCGTGCGTGAACGGCAGGTCCTCGTCGTACGGACCGACGTCGTGCTGGACCGAGGTGCGCACGACGGCCTCGGGCGAGGCGATGTTGCTCCACGACCGGCGCAGCTGCATGCGGATCCAGTCGTCGCCGTCCCACGTGGTCCAGGTGACCGCCGGCCGTGTGGGCCGCGGCACCGGGTCGGTGAGGAACTTCTGCGTCTTGCCGTAGACCAGCCCGATGCTGGGGTGCGTCTCCATCAGCGCCGTGGCCCGGCCCAGCGCACCGGGCGCCAGCTGATCGTCCGACGAGATGAGGACGACGTAGTCGGAGTCGGCCTGCGAGACGCCCTTGTTGAAGGTGGGGACGGCGCCCAGGTTCTGCTCGTTGCGGATGAGGCGCACGTTCGGGTGCTGCTGGGTCAGCCGCTCGGCGACCTCGGCGGAGTCGTCGGTGGACTTGTCGTCGAGGATCGTGACGGTGGTGGTGACCCCCGGCTGGCGCACGACCGCCTCGACGGCGCCGGGCAGGTAGTGGCCGTAGTTGTAGCAGGGCACGACGACCTCGACGTGGGGCAGTCGGCCGACCGTGGGCCGGCTCGGCCAGCGCACCTTCATGCGGTGCCCTCCCCCACGATGCGGCCGAGGGCGTCGACGACGCGGTCCTGGTCGGTGGCGCTCAGGTGCGGGTGCATGGGCAGCGACAGTATCCGGCCGGCGGCCTCCTCGGCGACCGGGAAGGTGCCCGGCCCGTACCCGAGGTGCGCGTACGCGTCGGTGAGGTGCACGGGCGTCGGGTAGTGGATCGCCGCCCCGATGCCCTCCTCGTGCAGGCGCGCGAGCACGCGGTCACGGTCGTCGACCTGCACCACGTAGAGGTGCCAGACGTCCTCGTTGCCCGGCCGCGTGCGCGGGGTGCGGACGCCGGTGACGTCGGCGAGCAGCTCGGCGTACCGCTGGGCGACGGCGCGGCGGGCGTCGTTCCAGCGCTCCAGGCGGCGCAGCTTCGCGCTCAGGACGATCGCGTGCACGGCGTCGAGGCGCGAGTTGATGCCGACCCGGTCGTGCACGTACTTGACCGTGCTGCCGTGGTTCGCGGTGCTGCGCACCACCTCGGCCAGCACCGGGTCACGGGTGAGGACCGCGCCGGCGTCGCCGGCCGCGCCCAGGTTCTTGCCCGGGTAGAAGCTCGTGGACGACGCGTCGCCGAGTGCGCCGGCGGTGCCGGCCGCCGAGCGGGCGCCCTGGGCCTGGGCGGTGTCCTCCACGATGAAGATGCCCCGGTCCTGCACCACGGTCCGCACCAACTCGACGGGCGCGGTCTGGCCGAACAGGTGGACGGGGACGACCGCGCGGGTGCGGTCCGTGATCACGGGGTCCACGGCGGCCGGGTCGATGAGCAGGTGGTCGGGGTCCACGTCGACGAGGACGGGCACCGCTCCGATCCGGGCGACCGCGCCCGCGGTGGCCACGAACGTGTTCGCCGGGAGCACGACCTCGTCCTGGGCCACGACGCCCACGGCGCGCAGCGCCAGCTCGATCGCGTCGGTGCCGTTGGCGACGGCGATGCAGTGCTCGACGCCCACGTAGGCGGCGTACTCACGCTCGAACGCCTCGACGTGGGGTCCGCCGACGAAGTCCGCGGACGCGAAGACCTCCTGCCACAGCGGCAGCACCTCGTCGGCGATCTCGGCCTGCTGGGCGGCGAGATCGAGGAAGGGGACGGTCATGCGGGCTCCGGCTTCTCGAGGACACGGTTGGTACCCACCACGATGGTGCCTGCCGCGACGTCGCGCGAGACCACGGCGCCGGAGCCGATCACGGCGTCGTCGCCGATCGTCACGCCCGGCAGGATCGTGGCGTTGGAGCCGATCGAGACGCGGTCGCCCACGACCGGCGGCTCGCAGGTCCAGTCGGCCGCACCGGCCTGCGGGTAGCGGGAGTTGGCGGTCATCACCCCGTGGCCGATGAACACGTCGTCGCCGATCCGCATCCCCTCGCAGACCAGGGTGTGGGACTGGATGCGCACGTTCGTGCCGCAGACGACGTCGTTCTGGACCTCGACGAACGGACCCACGAAGCACCGGTCGCCGAAGGTGGCCTCGTAGACGTTGACGCACTCGGCCACGACGCAGTCGTCGCCGAACATGGAGTCGCGGATGCCGATCGACAGCCGCCGTGGCTCGCTCACCGCATCTCTCGCAAGATGGCGTCGGAGGCCTCGAAGACGGCGTCGATCTTGCCGCAGAGCACCGAGAAGAGCCGGTCGTGGTGACGGACCTCGGTGACCCGGGAGTCGCCCATGTCGGTGGCGAGCTTGGTCTTCGCGGTGACCCACAGCTCCTTCTGGTCGTGCTCCACGTGGAGGTACTCCCCCACGTCCTGCGCGATCTTCGCCGCGACGTGCTCGCGCTCGGCGATCTCGTGACGGTGGGGGTAGTCGGCCATCAGCTCGGCGTGGGTGTCGTAGCGCCGCATCGGCGTGTAGGCCACCGAGGAGAGGGTGTGCAGGCCGTCGTACGCCGGGTAGACCGAGACGTAGTCGCCGTCCATGATCGTGACCGCCATGCTCGAGTGCAGCGAGGTCTTGGCCAGCACGAGGGCCGCGAGCTCCCACTTGATCCGGAAGTGCTTGTCGGCCGGCAGGCCCATGTTCGGGTCGGTGTAGCTGGCGTTGATGACGTAGTCGAACGGCCCGAACTCGCGCGTGCCGCTGCGGATCGTGCCGGTCGCGGCGTCGACCTCGTCGACGGGCGTGTCCACGTGCAGGACGCCGTCGAACCGGCGGACGAGGCGCTCGCGCAGGGCCTTCACGTCGATCGACTTCTCCAGGACCTTGATGAGCAGCCCGTAGTCGTCGGGGCGGCGCAGCAGCTCTCCGGTGATCGGCAGCACCTCGTACTTGAGGTGGAACGAGCTCATCACGGCGAGGTACTCCTCGACCGAGACCAGACCGTCGTGGTGCACGGCGTAGAGGTTCTCGTCGACGTCGCTGAGGAACTCGGAGTACTCGGCGGTGAAGCGGTCGAAGCCCATGATCGACTGGTAGATCGTGTAGCCCGACCGGGGGTAGTGGAAGCCCATGTGCAGCCGGCACTGGTTGGTCGTGCCGGCGCCGATCAGCGGCGTGGGCTCACGCTCGAAGATCTCGACCCGGACGTCGCCGAAGCGCCGTTCGATCTGTTGGGCGATGTGGAAGCCGAAGAAGCCGCCCCCGATGATTCCGACGCGCATGGATCAGCTCGCACTCCGGCCGACGACGACCCGCTCGAACCGCGCCACGGGCGCGCCGGAGACGGCTCCGCCTGCGTTGAGTCCGATGCGCACGTTCGTCAGCGTACGGGTGACGCGACCGACTTCGCTCCAGTTTGAGCCACCATCGGCCGAGAAGGCCGCGGTGATCACCTGGGTGGCCGGATCACGGGTGAACCGCAGTCTCAGGGACGTGGCGGTGGTGGGCACGCGCTGCACGATCGGACTGGCCGCGCGCTCGTCGATCAGGGCCACGCTGTGCCCGCCGGCACCGGAGTTGTACGCGCGGGTCAGCTCGATGTAGTTGTCGTCGTCGACGTAGAGCACGATGCCGCCGTGCTGGTAGTTCGCCGTCGGCGCGTAGGCCATCGTCGCGGTGACGCTGGTCCAGGTGCTGGGCAGGTCGCGGAACACCGTGTTCGCGGTGTTGTTCATCGCCTGCCACAGGTCGCCCGGGCCGGTCGCCAGGCCGAGCCCGTTGGCCGCGTACGTCGGGGCGAGCGTCGCGCTCTCGGTGCTGCGCGCCGCGCCGGCCGCCGTACGGGCGGCGAAGTCCCAGCCCGCTGCCAGCAGTGCCGTGCGCGAGGTCTGGTCGAGCACGTGCGTGTCCGTCGTCTCGGTCGGGACCGTGGGCGTCGGGGTCGGCGTCGGGGTCGGGGTCGGCGTCGGCGTGGTGGGCGTCGGCGACGGGGTGGTCGGCGTCGGCGACGGGGTGGTCGGCGACGGCGACGGGGTGGTCGGCGACGGCGCGGGCTCGGTCGGAGCCACGGTCGTGGGCACCTGCACCGTGGCCTCGCGGAACGTCGCAGTGACCTGCGCACCTGTGGCGCCGCCGGAGTTCAGCGCCAGTCGCGGCGCCGTGAACCCGCGGGTCACCGTGCTGACCGTGCGCCACGTGGCGCCCGCGTCGGTGGAGAACGACGACACGATCTGGTTCGTCGCCGCGTTGCGCTCGAAGCGCAGCACCAGATCGGTCGCCGTCACGCCCGCGACGGCCTGGGCCACCGGCGTGCCCGCGGTCTCGTTGATCGCCATGACGATCTGCCCGCCCGCGGTGGAGTGGTACGACCGCGCGAGCTCGAGGTAGTTGTCGTCGTTGTCGTACAGCACGATGCCGGCGTGCTGGTAGTTCGCACTCGGGGCGTGGGTGAGTCGGACGCGTACCGAGCTCCAGTTGCTCGGCAGGTCGCGCAGGACCGTGTTGTCGGAGTTGTTCGACGTCGACCACAGATCACCGGAGGTGGTCGGCAGGCCCAGGCCCTGGGCCGAGTACGTCGCCGTACTGCCCGACGTGCGCTCGGTGTCGCGGGCCAGGCCGGCGCCGGTGCGGCCCCGGAAGTCCCAGCCGTCGGCCACGAGGGCGGCGCGGTTCGGGTAGCCCAGCGAGAACGTGCCCGCACTCGGCGCCGGAGGCGTCGGCGTGGGCGTCGTGGGCGTGGGCTCGGTGGTCGGCACCGTCGTGGGCGTCGTCGTCGGCTCGGTCGTCGGCACCGTGGTGGGAGTCGTGGTGGGAGTCGTGGTCGGCTGCGTCGTGGGCGTCGTCGTCGGCTCGGTCGACTCGCCCGCGGAGGCGACGACGACCTCGTCGTAGACGGCCGTCGGCTGCGACGTGGACTGCGCGTCGGCACCGGTCAGCAGGACGAGGCGCGAGAACGCCCGCGTCGACGTGACCGACCCGGCGGGGGTCCACGTGGTTCCGCCGTTCGTCGACATCGCCGCCGTGATGGTGTTGCCCGAGCGGGTCAGGCGCAGCCGCAGGCTCGTCGCGGTCGAGGTCTGGGCCAGGACGATCTGGGCGTTGCCCGCGACCTCGTTGACCAGCGAGACCCGCTGGCCGACGTTGAAGCTGCGGGTCAGGAGCACGTAGTTGTCGTCGTCGTCATAGACGCCGATGCCGGCGGACTGGTAGTTCCGCGTCGGGGCGAACGACGGGACGTTCAGCTCGACGCGGTTCCACCCGGTCGGCAGGTCGCGCAGCAGCGAGTTGCGCGAGTTGTTCATGGACGACCAGATGTCGCCGGTGTCCACGGGCATCCGCAGCCCGGAGGCCGAGTAGGCGACGACCGATCCGCTCGTGCGCTCGGTGTCGCGCACCGCGCCCGCAGCGGTCCTGGCCCGGAAGTCCCAGCCGTCGGCCAGCAGCGCCTGGCGGTCGGGATAGGTCAGCGCGTACCGCGCCTCGCCGCGCGGCGTGACCTTGAGCGTCACGGGGATCGTGACGGGACTGCCGGCGGCACCCGCGGCGTGGACCTTGATCGAGCCCGTGTGCGATCCCGCAGCGAGCGTGCCGGGCGTGGCCCGCACGGTGAACGAGCCGTTGCCCGTGCCGGATGCCGGAGACACCGAGAGCCAGGACTCGCCCGAGAGGACCTCGGCGGTCCACTGCAGGGTGCCCTCGCCGGCGTTGCGGACGCCGAGCGCCTTCTCGACGGCGGCGCCGCCCTCGGCGGCCGTGAGGGTCAGCGGCGCGTCGTCGGCGTCGAGGATCGCGGGGACCGTCTCGGACTTGAGCACCTTCACCGACTGCTTGTCGGTGGTGACCGCCGAGGAGAAGTACAGCGTCGACGTGCCCCCGTCGGTGCGGATGCGGAACGGCACCGCGGCACCGGCGACGCGAACGCCCGAGACGTGCGGCACGCCCGTGACGTCGACCGTGAAGGTCAGCTTGTCGCGGGACTTCACGAACGCCTCGGCGTCGCGCTGCGGCACCTCGGGCAGGCCCAGGCGCCGGATCGTGAAGTCGAGCGCGTCCTCGCCCTCGACGACGTCGTCAATCACCGTGCGGTTGCGCTGGTGGATGTACTTCACGACGGTGCCGATGGGCGCGCTCCACACGTCCTTCGTCGCCGCGTAGGCGATCGCGCCGTCGTCGTTGGTCATGTCGTGCAGCACGAGGTTGGCCCACTTGCCCTGGCTCTGCGCCATGTCGACGATCGTCTTGAGGTCGGCCGGCGGCGCGGGCGCGTGCTCGTGGGAGTTGAAGCTCTTCATGTCCATGAAGTCGGTCGGCGTCGTGTCCTCCAGCGCGTTCCAGTTGTAGCCGCGGGCGGAGAGGAAGTAGTCGGCGGCGATGACGCCGTACTCGATGTTGCGGAAGCCGCACGGCCACACGAGGCTCTGGACCTCGTCGGCCGAGCCGGTCGCCTGGGCCACGCCATTGATGCTGCCGGTGATGTGCGAGATCAGGCTGGTCCGGCTGACCAGCGTGCACAGGTGGTAGAGCAGGTGCGATCCGAGCTCCATCCCGTCGGCGTACATCTGCGCGTAGTCAGCGGGCGGCGTGCTGCCGTTCATCACGAAGGTGCCCGTGGTGCCGGCCGCCTTGAGCTCGGGATAGCCCGACGAGAAGCTGTCATCGGTCGACGAGCTGAACGCGCCGCGGTGGCCGTCCTTCCACGTGGAGATGCCGACGGGACCGGACGGGTTGACCACGACGCGCACGTCGACGGTCTGGCTCTGGTCGACCCCGGGCACGTCGTCACGGACCGTCACCCGGGCGGAGTGCACGCCCACGGCGAGGTCGTCGCAGTCGGCCGTGACCGTGAACTGCGCCGGGCTGGCTCCGGACGTGGCCGACAGGGTGATCCACGACGCGTCGGCCGAGGCGACCCAGGGCAGGTTGTCACCGCTCCAGGTGACGACGGAGACGGTCTGGGCACCGTCGCACTGCACGGCGTGGCGGGTCCCGAAGGCGAGCTGGGACGGCGACGTGTCGAGCACGGAGCGGCTGTAGTCCGGGACGGTCAGCGCGGAGGCGGACGGGCTCGGCGCGCTCGTGGGCGCCGGCGTGGGCGCCGGCGTCGGTGCGGTGGTCGGTGCCGTGGTGGGGGCCGCCGAGGTCGGCGTGCTGGTGGGCGCGGAGGTCGGTGCCGTGGGGGACGTCGTCGCCTCCGTCTCCGCCGCGGCGGGGCCCTGGAGCGCCGCCGTCAGGACGACCAGCGCGGCTGCGATGGCAGCTGTGCGTCGCCCGGGAGGGTTGAGATGGAGCATCGTGCCGTCCTTCACCGATGGCCTCTGCAACTCCCGCCCTGTGCGACGCATGAGACCCGAATCTTCACCGTTGCCACGCGGCGCGCCGTGAACGTGACCGACCGCGAGCACCCCCGTGAGTGGAGCCTAACGACTGGAACGACTGCACTTTGGCGCCTTCACCAATGTTGTGACCAGTGCGACGTATGTGGTTCGAAACTTCGTTCCCGGCGAACCGACCTTGCTGCCCATGAGCGCTCCGGGGCCGGCGGTGATACGCGTCCAGCACGCTGCGGTACCACGAGTAGCAACCTGTATCTGGCATATCAGTGGTCACGCGAGTCACATGTGCCCCATACTTCAGGGGTGAACACCAAGACGTGGGCGCTGGGATCGCTCGTGGCGACGATCGCGACCGCCGTGCTCGTGGCCGGTGCGATCACGTCCGCCAAGGCCAGCTCCCCGGCCCCGCGAACCGTCAGCGCCGCGACGAAGGTGCCGAAGGGCAAGGTCAAGATCACCAACCCCACCCAGCGCGTGGTGGGCTGGTCGGGGTCGGTTCGCGTCACCCCGCTGGTGAAGAAGGGGTCCGGCGTCAAGGTCGTCTCCAAGCGGATCACCGTCTACCGCTCCGGCAAGCTGCGCCAGGCGAACCGCCGGGCCGTGAGCCTGCGCCCCGGCACCTACCGCCTCGTCGTCAAGGTCAAGTCGAAGGCCAGGGGCCGCACCAGCACCACCCGCCGATCCCTGCGGCTCGTCGTGCGCCAGAACGCCTGCGCGACGTCACCCGACGTGCGCGCCCTCAAGGTCGACGCGGCGTACTCCCCCTCCGTGAGGGGCACCACCCTGGCGCAGGCCCAGCGGCTCATGCGCTCGCCGGGCGTCCTCGAGCGGGTCGACGTGTCGCAGGTGCTCCAACACTCGGCGCGCCTCTCCCAGCTGTACGCCGGCGACCCGAACGTGATGGCCCAGGCGAACGCCGAGCTGGCGCCACTGCGCCGCCTCGCGGCGAAGGGCGTGCGCTCGATCCAGGAGCGCGAGTTCGCGGCCTGCGGTGTCGCGACGCGCTACGTCGGCGTCTTCGCCGAGGGCGAGCTCGTCCAGCTCAAGCGCCTCTGACGCATCGCGCTCAGGAGTTGAAGGCGCTCTGCGTCTTCTCCAGGCCCACCGAGATCAGGCTCTCGACCGCGTCGGCGGCCTCCTGCGTGACGATGTCGGCCTCCGTGCGCTCGGTCTTGGCG
Organism: Aeromicrobium sp. UBA7512; assembly: GCF_002476985.1. NCBI lineage: Bacteria > Bacillati > Actinomycetota > Actinomycetes > Propionibacteriales > Nocardioidaceae > Aeromicrobium > Aeromicrobium sp. UBA7512. The sequence continues at coordinate 71,526 of NZ_DLNK01000005.1, read as the reverse complement.
AACGGCTTCAGGACGAAGTCGTGCACCGGCTGCTGTCCCGGCGGGCGGCCGATCCCGAACCGGACGCGCAGGAAGTCGCCCGTGCCGATCGACTGACGGATCGACTTGAGGCCGTTGTGCCCGTTGTCGCCGCCGCCGGACTTGCAGCGCAGCGAGCCGAGTGGGAGGTCGAGCTCGTCGTGGATGACGATGAGGCGCTCGGGCGTGACGTCGTAGTACTTCATCAGTGACGAGACGGCGCCGCCGCTCTCGTTCATGTAGGCACGCGACCGGCCCAGGACCGTGCGCTCGCCGGCGAGCAGTCCGGAGACGATGTCGGCGCGGGCCGCCTTCAGAGACGAGAACCGGCCGCCCATGCGGGCGGCCAGCTCATCGGTCACGTGGTACCCGACGTTGTGCCGGGTGGCGGCATAGGACGGGCCGGGGTTGCCCAGCCCGATGACCAGCCAGGTCATCAGCCCTCGGAGGACTCCGGCTCGGGCGCGCCCTCGGTGGGCGTCTCGGGCTGGTCGTGCTCGATGCCGGCATCGGCCTCGGCGCTCTCGAGCTCGGCGTCGACCTCGGCCGCGGTGGGCGCGTGGGTCAGGTTGAGGATCAGCAGGTCCTCCTCGACCGCGAGGGACGCGCCCTCGGGCAGGGCGAGGTCGGAGGCGAGCACCTGGGCGCCGACCTCGAGGCCGGCGACGGGCACCTCGATGTCGGTGGGGATGTGCGTGGCCTCGACCTCGAGGGAGACGGTGGTGTTCTCGGTGACGAGCAGCACGCCCGGCTCGGGCTCGCCGACGACGGTGATCGCGACGTCGACGGTGACCTTCTCGCCCTTCTTGACGATCAGCAGGTCGACGTGCTCGATGAAGCCCTTGAGCGGGTCGCGCTGGACCTGCTTCGGGATGGCCAGGTGGTTGTCCGAGCCCAGGTCGATCGCGAGCAGCGCGTTGGCGGTCTTGAGCGCCAGCATGGTGTCGTGGCCGGGCAGCGTGACGTGGATGGGGTCGGAGCCGTGTCCGTACAGGACGGCGGGAACCTTGTTCTCGCGACGGATGCGGCGGGCGGCACCCTTGCCGAACTCGGTGCGCTGCTCGGCGGAAAGCTTGATCTCGGCCACGGGGATTCTCTCCTTGGGAGGGGGTTCAGTCTGAAGTCTTTGGTCTCGGCGCTCGACACAGCACTCCTGTGGAGCGCCCTGTCGATCACGGTCAGGTGGACCCTCGCCGAGGCAACCCCACGAGTCTAACGCACCCTCGAGCGGGAGCCGAAATCGGCTGCGGACCCGGGATCAGGCCCAGCGGCGGGTCAGCACGAGATGCGTGGCCAGCGCCATCAGGGCGGAGACGGCCAGCGCGAGGACGCCGAGCGACTGCACGGTGAGCGCTCCGCTGAGCAGCACGACCGCGGAGGCGATCATGATCGCGCCGGCGACGGGATCGCGGACGCGTCCCTGCAGCCAGCCGGCGGCCAGCCGGGCGAGCACCACGATGAAGGCGGCGGCGACGAACAGCGCGACGGCCAGCACCACCAGCGGCAGCAGCAGGGACTCGCCGAGACCGCCGCCCACGAGCGCCAGCAGCAGCGTGGCGAGGACGCCGATCGCGGCGTAGAGCAGGCCCAGCTGCACGGCGGCGCGCAGCACCTGTCCCGTGGTCACGGCGTCCTCACTCCGAGAACAGGCTGGTGACCGAACCGTCCTCGAACACGGCCGAGACGGCCTGCGCGAGCAGCGGCGCGATCGACAGGACGGTGAGCTTGTCGAAGCGGTGCTCGTCGGCGAGCGGCAGCGTGTTGGTGACGATGACCTCAGTGGCGACGGAGTTCTTGAGCTTGTCGATCGCCTCGCCCGAGAACACGGCGTGGGTGGCCGCGATGACGACCTCGGCCGCCCCGTCGTTCATGAGCGCCTCGGCGGCCTGGCAGATCGTGCCGCCGGTGTCGATGAGGTCGTCGACCAGGATGCACGTGCGGCCGGCGACCTCGCCCACGACGCGGTTGGCCTTGGTGACGTTCGCCTTGGAGACGTCGCGGGTCTTGTGGATGAAGGCCAGCGGCGCGTTGTCGAACTGGCGCGCCCACTGCTCGGCCACCTTGATGCGACCGGCGTCCGGCGACACGACGGCGAGCGGCTTCTTGCCGTAGCGCTTGCGGACCTGACGGGTCAGGATCGGCATGGCCAGCAGGTGGTCGACCGGGCCGTCGAAGAAGCCCTGGATCTGCGCCGTGTGCAGGTCGACCGTCATGAGGCGGTCGGCGCCGGCGGCCAGGAAGAGGTCGGCCATGAGGCGCGCGCTGATCGGCTCGCGGCCCAGGTGCTTCTTGTCCTGGCGGGCGTAGCCGTAGAACGGCAGCACCACGGTGATGCGCTTGGCCGACGCGCGCTTGAGCGCGTCGATCATGATGAGCTGCTCCATGATCGACTCGTTGATCGGCGCCGCGTGGCTCTGGATCACGAAGGCGTCGCAGCCGCGGACCGACTCCTCGAAGCGGACGTAGATCTCGCCGTTCGCGAAGTCGTAGGCCGTGGTCGGAACGCAGTCGACCTCGAGCAGCTCGGCGACCTCCTTCGCCAGCGTGGGGTGCGCGCGGCCCGAGAACAACATGAGGTTGCTCGTGGGCGTGCGCTTACTGAGGCTCTTGTGAGTGGCCACCGCTGGTCTCCTGCGTGGTCTGGTCCGCGGCAAGCGCGGAAGGCGTACCCGGTCGCCGGCTCGCGACCCACCCCTCGATTGTCCTCTGTCCAGCGGCGGGGACGGCCAGCGCCCCCGGCGCCACGTCGTCGCGCACGACCGTTCCCGCGCCGGTGTGCGCTCCGTCACCGAGCTCGACGGGCGCCACGAACACGTTGTGGCAGCCGGTCTTCACGTGGGCACCGATGGTGGTCCGGTGCTTGTTCACCCCGTCATAGTTCGCCGTGATCGCCCCGGCACCGAGGTTGCTGCCCTCCCCCACCTCGGCGTCGCCGACGTAGGACAGGTGCGGCACCTTCGCGCCGGCGCCGATGTGGCTGTTCTTGACCTCGACGAACGTGCCCACCTTGCCGCCCTCGTCGATGACCGTGCCCGGGCGCAGGTAGGCGAACGGACCGACGCTGGCGCGGGGCCCGACGACGGAGTCCGAGCCGTGCGTGCGCACCACCGAGGCGTCGTCGCCGATCTCGACGTTGCGCACCGTGGTGTCCGGTCCGATCGTGACGCCCTCGCCGATCGTGGTGGCGCCCAGCAGCTGCGTGCCGGGCAGGATCGTGGTGTCGCGGCCGATCGTCACACCGGTGTCGATCCACGTGGTCCCGGGGTCGAGGATCGTGACGCCCTCGGCGAGCCAGTGGTTCACGATCCGCGTGTTCAGCTCGCGGCCGAGGCGGACGAGCTGGCGACGGTCGTTGACGCCCTCGGTCTGCCAGACGTCCTCCAGGACGTGCGCGCCGACGGGCAGCCCCTCGGTGACGGCCTGACCGACGATGTCCGTGAGGTACAGCTCGGCCTGCGCGTTGTCGGTGCTGAGCGCGCGCACGGCGCGGTCGAGGAACGGTCCGTCGACGACGAGGATGCCGCTGTTGACCTCGCGGGTCGCGCGCTCGTCGTCGGTGGCGTCCTTGTGCTCGCGGATCGCCACGACGGCGCCGGTCCCGTCGCGCAGAATGCGGCCGTAGCCGGTGGGGTCCTCGGGCTCGGAGGTGAGGATCGTGACGGCGCGGCCGTTGGCGCGGTGCTCGCCCACGAGCGCGCGCAGGGTGTCGGCCGAGAGCAGCGGCACGTCGGCGTAGGTGACGAGGTAGGTGGCGGCGTCGGCGCCCGCGGCGTCGAGCGCCACGCGCACCGCGTCGCCGGTGCCGCGCTGCTCGAACTGGACGGCGATCGTGACGGAGGGGTCGAGCGCGGCCACGGCGGCCTCGACCTGCTCGCGGTCGTGGCCCACGACGGTGACGACCCGGTCGACCCCGGCGGCCCGCACGGCGTCGAGCGCGTGGCCCAGCATGGGGCGCCCGGCGATCTCGTGCAGCACCTTCGCCCGGCGTGACTTCATGCGCGTCCCGGCCCCTGCGGCCAGGACGATCGCGGTGACCTGCTCGCTCACGGCACTCCTTCGTTGACGACCTTCCGAGTGTAGGTGCCTCCCGCGAGCCCAGCGGGTCAGTCGTCGTCGAGGCGCCCCAGGAGGTCGACCGCGGCGCGGGCGTAGTCGCTGATCCAGCGGTCGTGGATGCGCTTGATGGGCAGCGGGGCGAGGGACAGGTGGCGCTCGCGACCGATCTTCCGACCCGTGACCAGCTCGGCACGCTCCAGCACGCGCAGGTGCTGCAGGACCGTGGTGCGGTCGAGGTCGTCGAATGCCGCGCAGAGCGCACCCGTCGTCAGGGGCTCCTCGCGGAGCGCGTCGAGCATCCGCCGGCGGACGGGATTGGCGAGGGCCTTGAAGACCAGGTCGTCGTCACTCCTTTTCGTGGCGGCATTCATGTTGTAAATTTACAACACATGAGCCCTTCCACGCGTCTCGACACCCTGTCGTTCACCGTTTCCGGCCGCATCGCCCGACCCTGCGTCGAGGTGTACGAGGCCATCGTCGATCCCGACCAGCTCTCCCGGTACTTCACGACGGGCGGGGCGCGCGGCCGCCTCGAGCCCGGCGCCGAGGTGACCTGGGACTTCCACGACTACCCCGGCCGCTTCCCGGTGACCGTCGTCGAGGCCGACCCGCCCCGCCGCCTCGTGATCGAGTGGGAGGGCAACGCGACGACGAGCGACAGCGGCACGACGCGGACGACGTTCGAGCTCGAGCCCGTCGAGGGCGACGAGGGCCGCACCCTGGTCACCATCTCCGAGCAGTCGTGGACGGTGACCCCCGAGGGCGCCACGAACGCGTTCGGCAACTGCGAGGGCTGGACGGGGATGCTCGCCGCCCTCAAGGTGTGGGTCGAGCACGGGATCAACCTGCGTGAGGGCTTCTACCGCTGAGACGGCTCCCCGGGTAGGAGTCGAACCTACGTCGCTAGTCCTGATTCAAAGTCAGGCGGGCCCTGCCGGCAGACCAACCGGGGATCGGTGGCCTCAGGCTACCGGAGCCGCGCGGTCCGCCGACGCCCCCGTGAAGCGCTCCGGGGAACTATCTCTACGTCAAGATTCTTGATGGTCTACCGTGGCGACATGGACGAGGTCGACGAGATCGTCGCGGCGTGGCGCCGCGAGCGCCCGGACGTCGAGGTCTCCCCGCTGGAGGTCTTCAGCCGGCTCATGCGGCTGGCCAAGCACCTCGAGCGGCTCCGCAAGCAGGCCTTCACGACGCACGAGCTCGACGTGTGGGAGTGGGACGTCCTCTCGGCCCTCCGTCGCTCGGGCGAACCCTACGAGCTCTCCCCCGGCCACCTCGTCGCCGCCACGATGGTCACGAGCGGCACCATGACCAACCGCGTCGACCGGCTCGTCCAGCGCGGCCTGGTGCAGCGACGCCCCGCGCCCTCCGACCGGCGCGGCGTGCTGGTGCGGCTGACGCCGGAGGGCCGCCGTCGCGTCGACGGCGCGCTCGACACGCTGCTGGCCCTGGAGACCACGATCCTGGCGGACCTCCCGGAGTCCGAGCGCGACCACGTCGCCGACGCGCTGCGCACCCTCACGGCTCACTTCAACGGCTGACCCGCGGGTCAGGACTCGAGCTCGGCCGAGGCCTCGAGCCACGCCTCCTCGGTGGCCTCGAGCTCCTCGGCCAGCGGGCGGCGCTCGGCATCGAGCTCCATGAGCCGCGAGGGCTGGGTCGAGGCGTCGACCATCGCGCGGTCGAGGTCCGCGATCCGCTCGGTGAGCCGCTCGATCTGGCGCTCCATCCGGGCGACGTCCTTCTTCAGCTGGCGCTCGTTCTGGCCACCGCGCTGCGACGAGGACGCGGGCGCCGCCGGCTTCGCGGGGGCGCCGGAAGCGGCGACGGGCTGGGCCGCCCGGAGCCGGAGGTACTCGTCCACCCCGCCCGGCAGGTGGCGCAGGTGCGAGTCGAGGACGGCGAACTGGTGATCGGTGACGCGCTCGAGCAGGTAGCGGTCGTGCGACACCACCAGCAAGGTGCCGGGCCACGTGTCGAGGAGGTCCTCGATGGCCGCGAGCATGTCGGTGTCCATGTCGTTCGTCGGCTCGTCGAGGATCAGCACGTTCGGCTCGTCGAGCAGGATCAGCATGAGCTGCAGGCGTCGCTTCTGGCCGCCCGACAGGTCGCGCACCGGCGTGGAGAGCTGGGCGGAGGTGAAGCCGAGGCGCTCCAGCAGCTGGCCCGGGGTCATCTCCTTGCCCTCGGTCTCGTAGGACGTGCGCCTGCGGCCGACGACCTCGCTGACCCGGTCGTCCGCCACGGCGTCGAGATCGGCGAGGTGCTGCGTGAGGGCCGCGATCTTCACGGTCTTGCCACGCTTGACCCGGCCGGACGTGGCCGTCACCTCGCCCGTCACGAGGCCGAGCAGGGTGCTCTTGCCCGCGCCGTTCGGGCCCAGGATGCCGACGCGGTCGCCCGGACCGATCCGCCACTCCACGTCGCGCAGGACGGGTCGGTCGTCGTAGGAGACCGAGACGTCGAGGATGTCGACGACGTCCTTGCCCAGCCGCGCCGTGGCGAGCTTGGCCAGGGACACCGAGTCGCGCACGGGCGGCTCGCGCTCGATCAGCTCGTTCGCCGCGTCGATGCGGAACTTGGGCTTCGACGTCCGGGCGGGCGCGCCGCGTCGCAGCCAGGCCAGCTCCTTGCGCATGAGGTTCTGGCGCCGCTCCTCGCTGGCGGCGGCCTGCCGGTCGCGCTCGACGCGCTGCAGCACGTAGGCCGCGTAGCCGCCCTCGTAGGCGTCCACGCGCGCGTCGTGGACCTCCCACGTCAGCGTGCATACCTCGTCGAGGAACCAGCGGTCGTGGGTGACCACGAGGAGCGCCTCGGTGCGCCGCCGCACGTGGTCGGCGAGCCACGTGACGCCCTCGAGGTCGAGGTGGTTGGTGGGCTCATCGAGGATCAGCAGGTCCCAGCGCCGCACCAGCGTGCGCGCCAGCGCGACGCGGCGCCGCTGCCCACCGCTGAGGGTGCCGACCTCGGCGTGGTGGTCGACGTCGCCCATCAGCCCCGCGAGCACATCGCGGACCGCCGGGTCGGACGCCCACTCGTGCTCGGGCCGGTCGCCCACGACGGAGCCGATCGCGGTGAGGCTCGGGTCGAGGACGTCGTCCTGCTCGACGACGCCCACGCGCAGGTCGCGGCGCCACGTGACGCGGCCGGAGTCGGGCTCGAGCCGCTTGGCCAGGATGCGCAGGAGGGTGGACTTGCCGTCGCCGTTGCGGCCGACGACGCCGATCCGGTCGCCGTCGCCGACGCCGATCGTGACGTCGGACAGGACGGTGCCGGACGGGAAGGACTGCGCGATGCGCTCGCCGACGACGAGGGGCGGCATCAGACGAGCCGCGCCCCGGACACGGGTCCGCGGGACTGGATGACGTCGGCGGCCGACCCCGTGCTGGCGAGCGCCATCGCGAGGTCGAGCGCGTGCTCCTCGGAGGCGGCCAGGAAGGCCGTGGTGGGACCGGAGCCCGAGATCACGGCACCGAGTGCGCCGGCCTCGAGGCCGACCTCGAGGGTGTCGGCCAGCTCGGGACGCAGCGAGAGCGAGGCATCGGTGAGGTCGTTGGACAGCGCCCGCCCGAGCGCGTGGGCATCACCGGCGCGCAGCGCGTTGATCAGCTCGTCGGGCACCTCGGGCACCTCGGGCGCGTCCGGGTTGAGCCGGTCGAACTCGGCGTAGACCGCAGCGGTCGAGAGTCCTTCGGACGACGTGGCGAACACCCAGTGGTAGCCGCCGCGAGCCAGGACGGGGCTGACGGTCTCGCCGCGACCACCGCCGATCGCGTTGCCGCCGTGCAGCAGGAACGGGACGTCGCTGCCCAGCTCGGCGGCCAGCGGCTCGAGGTCGGCCCGGCCCAGCCCACCGCCCCAGAGCTCGTTGCAGCCCACGAGGGCCGCGGCCGCGTCGGCGGACCCGCCGGCCATGCCACCGGCCACCGGGATCACCTTGCGGATCGCGATGTCCGCGCCGAGGTTCGGGTCGCCGAGCCGCTCGCGCAGCAACTGCGCCGCGCGGACGGCGATGTTGTCGGGGCCCTCCGGCACGCTCATGCCCTCGGGCAGGTCGAACTCGGTGTGCACGGCGACGCTCAGCTCGCCGTCCTCGCGCGCGGTGATGCGCAGCTCGTCGTGGAGGTCCACGGCCTGGTAGACGGTGGCCAGCGGGTGGAACCCGTCAGGGCGCACGCGTCCGACGCCCAAGCACAGATTGATCTTGGCCGGCACGCGCACGGTCACCCTCGTCACCACGGGCACCAACCTAACGGGCGTGCCTGCGGGTACGCCTCGCGCCGTGATCACGCCGGTCGGACGCGCCCGGGCGGTGAGCCTTCAGCCTCGCTGCTGGCGTACCGATCGCGGCTTTACTGCGCGGCCCGCCGAGGTCGACTTCGAGTCCGTGACCGCTGGCGGCACGAGCAGCGGGCGCCACGACGACGTCCATGCCTCGCCGGTCAGACTGCGCCGGATGGTTCGCCACGCGATCACGAGCATGGCAGTGACCGACCCGAGGAGGACGGGAACCAGGACCACCGCTCCCGGCGCGGATGACGGAGTGGACGAGAGCACCAGGCCGGCCGTCACGACACCCACGACCAGGCCGGCGAGCTGGCAGTCGAATGCTCGGGCGACCGGCACCGCGAGCCGTGGGTTCCGTCGCGTCGCCCAGTACAGGACGAAGGGAAGGAGGATCCCGAGGCTCAACAGCGGCGCTGCGAACGCGAGGACGACGAGGGTCACCTCGGACGACTTCTGCGAGACATCCGACCTGGGCGGCACGCTCGGCCTGGACGAGGTCGCACGTCGGACGACGAAGCCGACCAGCAGCCCGAGCGCCATCGCGCCGAGCACGATCCACGGACGGCTGCGGACATTGCGCTCGCAGATCTCGTCGACGACCGGGGAGAGATCGTCGGCTGCCGTTCCGGCGCTCCAGACGGGACCGCAGTCGAACGACGGCGCTCCGAACTCCGAGAGATCGGCCGTCACGGGCATAAAGACGCCCAGGGCGAGGACCAAGGTGATCCAAATCAGCGGCAGGAGTCTGGCCACGCGGCAACCTCGATCTCAGGCGGTGTGAGGTCTCATTCAAGCCGATCGTGTCCCAGCCGGAGCCGAAACCGCGCGATCGCGACAGCGGCGACGGAAAGTCGGCTCAGCGCGGGGGCAGGGCGTCGGCGACGGCAGCGAACTGCTCGACGGTGAGCTGCTCGCCGCGGGTGCGCGGGTCGATGCCCGCCGCCAGGAGGGCGCGCTCGGCGACGTCGCCGCCACCGGCGTAGCCCGACAGCGCGGCGCGGAGTGTCTTGCGGCGCTGAGCGAACGCGGCGTCGACGACGCCGAATACCGTCTTGCGGTCGCCCGCCGGGGGTTCGCGCCGGGTGAGGGCGACGAGCGCGGAGTCCACGTTGGGCGCCGGCCAGAACACGTTGCGGCCGATGTTGCCGGCCAGGCGTACGTCGGCGTACCAGGCGGCCTTCACGCTGGGGATGCCGTACGTCCTGGAGCCGGGCCCGGCGGCCAGCCGGTGCGCGACCTCGGCCTGCACCATCACGAGTACGGTGCGCAGCGACGGGAACGTCTCGAGGAAGTGCAGCAGCACCGGCACCGACACGTTGTACGGCAGGTTCGCCACGAGAGCCGTGGGCGGCGGGCCCGGCAGCTCGCGGACGTGCATCGCGTCGGCGACCACGAGGTCGAAGCGGTCGGCCGTACCGGGCGCGAACTCCTCCACCGTGGCCGGCAGCAGACCCGCCAGCACGTCGTCGATCTCGACGGCCGTGACGTGGCTGGAGCGATCGAGCAGGGCCAGCGTCAGCGAGCCGAGACCGGGCCCGATCTCGACCACGACGTCGTCGGGGCCGACACCGGAGACGTCGACGATGCGGCGCACCGTGTTGCCGTCGATGACGAAGTTCTGCCCCTTCTGCTTCGTGGGGCGCACGCCGGCCTCGGCCGCCAGCCGACGGATGTCGGCGGCGCCGAGGAGGCGGACGGAGCGGTCGGCTCCGGACTCGCTCAGTTGACGCCGACCTTCGCCGCGCAGGACCACTGGCCCCACCCGGAGCGCGCCTGCAGGATCTTGGCGTACTTGATCTGGGTGGCCTTGCTGTGCTGGTGCGGGAGCCCGGGGCCGCCGACGCTGTGCCACGTGGCGGCCGAGAACTGCAGCCCGCCGTAGTAGCCGTTGCCGGTGTTGATGCTCCAGTTGCCACCCGACTCGCACTTCGCGATGCGGTCCCAGACGCCGCCGTCGACGGTGTCGGGGTTCTTCGTGCCGCGCTTCTGCACCTCGGCGATCGGCGGGCGGACCGTGCTGCGCGAGATGACGCGGCGCTTGCGTACCTCGCCGTCGGCGAGGATCAGCTCGACCTTCGCGCGGACGAGACCGTCGCGGCCCTCCTTGAGGACCTCGGTGTCGCCCTCGTACAGCGAGGAGTCGTCGGTGAACTCGACCTCGTGGTCGACCTCGATCTTCTCGGTGCGGGTGACCTTCTCGATCCGCACGACGCGCAGCGACTGGCGCGGCTTGAGGTACGACCCGAGTCCGGGCTTGACCTCGTCCATCTCGCCGACCTTCACGCCGCGCTGCTGGAGCAGCGACTGGACCGTGGGGGCGGCGGTGACGAGCTTCTGCCTCTTGCCGTCCACCTTGAGGATGACGGGCTTGGGGTTGCTCACGACGACGCTGTTGCCCTCGAGGCCGAGCCGCTCGTCGGGAGCCATCGAGAACGAGGCGCCCTCCTTCGGCTGGACGTTGAGGGTCTCCAGCGCGCCGGCGACGTCGACGTCGTTCACGGTGCGCTGACTGATCTTGCCGTCGACCACGAGGGTGACGGCCTTCGCGCGGCGGACCTTCACGACGTCGCCGTCGTCGAGGTCGGTGGCCGGCGCGGGGCTGACCTGGTCGGCGGGGTCGAGCGTGACGTTCTTCTCTGCGAGGAGCTCGCTGACGGTCTCGCTCTCGGTGCGGACCTCGGTGACGACGCCGTCGACGTCGAAGCGGACGAGGTCGTCGTAGGTCGAGGCGTGGACGACGCCGCCGACGGCTACGGCCAGACCGACGGCCACCAGGGCCATCGTGACGGTGTTCCGGGGGGTGACTTCAGGCAACAAACGGGGCACAAACTACCTCAGGGGTTGGAGATACAACCTTTCCACCATGCGTGTTGGTGGCGGCAATTTCAAATCCTGTGACTCATGTGACTGTAGCGACTCGCTCCGGCCAGTGTCCGCCGAACGCCCGATCGGTGTTCTCGTCGATGGCCTCGCACAGCTCGGCCACGTCGGTCTGGAGCACCTCGGCCATGAAGCGCACGGTGTGCGGGATGAGGAAGGAGGCGTTCGGCTCGCCCCGGTGCGGCATGGGCGTGAGGAAGGGCGCGTCGGTCTCCACGAGGATGCGGTCGCGGGGCGCGATGCGCAGTGCCTCACGCAGGTTCTCGGCGTTCTTGAACGTGACGGTGCCGGCGAACGAGAGGTACGCGCCCCGGTCGACGCACCGCTGCGCGAACTCGGCGTCGCCGCTGAAGCAGTGCATGATCACGCGCTCCGGGACGCCCTCGCCGTCGAGGATCGCGAGCACGTCGTCGTGGGCGTCACGGTCGTGGATCACCAGCGAGCGGTCGTGGCGCTTCGCGATGCGGATGTGCTGGCGGAAGCTGTGGTGCTGGAGCGGACGCAGCTCGGGACCGGTGCGGAAGTAGTCCAGACCCGTCTCCCCCACGGCGCGCACCACGGGGTCGGCGGCGAGCCGGTCGATCTCGGCGAGGTCGGCCTCGAGGGTGTCGCTGCGGGCCGCGTCGTTGGGGTGCATCGCGACCGCCGCCACCACGCTCGGCTGCGTGCGGGCGACCTCGACCGCCCAGCGCGAGCCGGCCAGGTCGCAGCCGACCTGCACGGTGCGGGTGACCCCGACCGCGGCGGCACGGTCGAGCGCTTCGTCGACGGGGATGAGCGCGCCCCCGCGGATGCGGGTGTCGAGGTGGCAGTGGTTGTCCACGACCGGGCGCGGCAGCGCCTCGGGCGCGGCCGGCCAGCCCTCGGTGAGCGTCACCGGCTCAGGCCTCGGCGAGGTCGATGCGCGGGAACAGCGACGGCACCTTCGTGATGGTGGCCCCGGGCCGGAGGCGGCCCCACTGCGCGGCCTCGTCGATGCGCTGGTCGGCCAGCGCGCCCAGGCCGGGCTCGGCACCGAGCGACTCCCACAGCGAGGCGGTCGCCTTCGGCATCACCGGGTGCAGCGTGACGGCCAGGACCCGCAGGCCCTCGGCGGCGGTGTTGAGGATCGTGCCGAGGCGCTCGCGCTGGGACTCGTCCTTCGCGACGGCCCACGGCTCGGACTCGGTGATGTAGAGGTTCAGCGCGTCGACGATGCGCCAGATCGCGGCGAGCGCGTCCTGCGGCGCGATGCGCTCCATCGCCTCGTCGGCCTCGGTCACCGCGGCCGCGACCGTGTCGACGATGTGCTGCTCGGCGTCGCTCAGCGGGCCCGCCGGCGGCAGCTCGCCGTCGAAGTACTTGCCGATCATCGCGGCCACGCGCGAGGCGAGGTTGCCGAAGCCGTTGGCGAGCTCGGCGTGGTAGCGCGCGCCGATGTCCTCCCACGAGATCGAGCCGTCGCTGCCGAACGTGAGGGCGCGCGTGAAGTAGTAGCGGTAGGCGTCCGAGCCGAACGTGCCGACGATCTCGGTGGGGTGGATGCCGTTGGCCTTGCTTTTGCTCATCTTCTGGCCGCCGACCAGCAGCCAGCCGTGCGCGAAGACGCGGTGCGGCACGGGCAGTCCGGCGGCCATCAGCAGCGCGGGCCAGATCACCGCGTGGAAGCGGACGATGTCCTTGCCGACGAAGTGCACGTTCGCGGGCCACAGGTCCTCGAAGCGCTCGTCGTCGACGCCGTACCCGGCGGCCGTGACGTAGTTGAGCAACGCCTCGATCCACACGTACATGACGTGCGAGTCGTCCCACGGCAGCGGGATGCCCCAGTCGAACGTGGAGCGCGAGATCGACAGGTCCTTGAGGCCGCCGCGCACGAACGCGATGACCTCGTTGCGGGCGGACTCGGGCTGGACGAAGTCGGGGCGCTCCTCGTAGAGCGCGAGCAGCCGCTCGGCGTACTTGCTCAGCGGGAAGAAGTAGTTCTCCTCGGTGACGTGCTCGAGCCGGCTGCCGTCGAGGGTGGAGACCTTGAAGCCCTCGTCCTCCCCCTCGCCGTCGGCGACGTACTCGTCGGCCACGAACTCCTCGGAGCCGACGCTGTACCAGCCGGAGAACTCGCCCCGGTAGACCTCGCCGCGGTCATTGAGGTCCTGCCAGAACGCCTGGGCGCCCTTCTCGTGGCGCGGCTCGGTGGTGCGGATGAAGTCGTCGTTGGCCGCGTCGATCGTGCGCAGCATCGGCAGCCACTCGTTCTCCACGAGGCGGTCCACCCACTCCTGCGGCGAGACGCCGTTGGCGTCGGCCTTGCGCAGCACCTTCTGGCCGTGCTCGTCGACGCCGGTCAGGTAGTGGACCCGCTCGCCGCGCTGGCGGTGCCACCGCGTGATGACGTCGCCGATCGTGGTCGTGTAGCCGTGACCGATGTGGGGAGCGTCGTTGACGTAGTAGATCGGCGTCGTGGCGTAGAAGGTGGGTTCGGGCACGAGTCCGAGTCTAGTGATCGCGCCGACAGGGTCCGGACCGCCCGGCGCGCGTAACGAGAATCACCCGCCTCGCCTCTGGGGCAACCGCGGGTGACGCTGGAGACTGGAAGGTCGGGCCACCTCCCCGGCCCCGGGAGCGAGAATCATGAGAATCGAAGCGATCGCCACGTCGGTGGACGGCCCGCACTCTGCGGTGCTGGAGCCGACCTCGGCCACCATCGAGTCCGGAGGGGTGACCGTCGTCGACGGCCCGCCCGGCACCGGTCACACCGCGTTCAGCCTGCTGCTCGGCGGCCGGCTGGTCCCGTCCTCGGGACGGGTGCTCATCGACGGTGAGGCCGACGGGCAGCGGTTGCGCGACGAGGTGGCGCTGGTGGACGTTCCCGACGTCTCCGAGCCCGACGACGTCGTCTCGCTGGCCACCACGATGGGCGAGGAGCTGGCGATGGCGCGAAGGCCCGCGGGTCGACGCGACGTCCGCGACTGGCTCGAGGAGCGCGACGCGCAGGAGTGGCGGCGCACCCGCGTGGAGGACGTCCCACCCGACGTGCGGCTCGCGCTGCTGGCCGACATCGCGGCCCGGCGGCCCGGTGTCACGGCGCTCGTGCTGTGCTGCCCCGACCGGTACGGCGCCGATCCCCACGCCGCGCTCGGCGTGGCCCATGAGCTGGCCGACCGAGGCCTTGCGGTGTGCCTGCAGCTGACCACCAACTCGCTGCGGAACGTCAGGACCTCGCACGCGACCCTCGGAGGTGCCCGGTGACCGCACTGAGGCTCGCCCTGAGCGAGCTGCGCCGCCTCACCGCCGGACGGATGCCGCGGCTGGCCGTGCTGGCGATCGTGCTGATCCCGACCATGTACGCCTCCCTCTACCTGTGGGCCAACCACGACCCCTACGGCAAGCTCGCCTCCGTGCAGGCGGCGCTCGTCGTCGAGGACGTGCCCGCCGACAGCGCCCAGAGCGGCACCGTGCACGCCGGGCGGGACGTGGCCCGCGACCTCGTCGAGGACGGCTCGTTCGACTGGCAGCAGGTCGGGTCCGACGAGGCCGCGGCCGGGGTCGAGGACGGCACCTACCTGTTCGCCCTCACGATCCCCCGCGGCTTCTCCACCGCCCTCGCGTCGACGGCGGACTTCGACCCGGCGCAGGGCACGCTGATCCTCACGACCAACGAGGCGAACAACTACCTCTCCTCGACCATCGCCGAGCAGGTGCTGACGAAGGTCAGCTCCTCCATCGCCGAGAACGTCAGCGAGCGGGCCGCCTCCTCCTTCCTGCTCGGCTTCTCGACGCTGCACGACCAGCTGAAGGAGGCCGGCGAGGGCGCCGAGACGCTCGCCGACGGCCTCGTCGACGCACTCGACGGCGCCCAGCGGCTCAGCGCGGGCGCCACCGAGCTGTCCGCGGGCGAGGCCAGGTTGGTGGAGGGCCAGCGCGCCCTCGGCGCCGGCCTGGACGACGCCGCGACCGGAGCCGGCACGCTGGCCTCTGGGGCCGACACGCTGTCCGACGGCGCCGGCGAGCTCGCCTCGGGCGCGCGGCGCGTCGCCGACGGCAACGCCGAATTGGCCACAGTCGCCGACCGCATCGCCGAGGCGTCCGCGCAGGCCAACGGCGATCTCGACACGGCACGTGCCGACATCGCCGAGCGGCTGGCCGCCTCCGGCCTGGACCCGGCCGAGCAGGAGGCGATCCTCGCCTCGCTCGATGACCTGCGCCAGCCCTTGGACGACCTGGACGAGCGGGTGCAGACCACCACCGGCCAGATCGACGAGCTGGCCGACGGGGCGGACCGCGTGGCCTCGGGTGCGGGCGAGCTCCGCGCGGGAGCCACCCGGCTCTCCGACGGCGCCGGGACGCTGCGTGACGGCCTGCAGACTGCGCGCGACGGCAACGCCGAGCTCCTCGCGGGACAGACCGACGCCCAGGACGGCGCCGCCCAGCTGGCCGACGGCGCGGGCACCCTCGCCTCCGGGCTCGAGAGCGCCCGCGACGGCTCCCGCGAGCTGGCCGACGGGCTCGCCGACGGCGTGCGGTCGATCCCCGACCTCTCCGAGCAACGCCGCGACGAGACGGCGCGCACGATCGCCTCGCCCATCCGGACCGAGGACGTCGCCCAGGCCTCCGCCGACAGCTACGGTGCCGGACTGGCGCCGTTCTTCCTCGCGATCGGCGCGTGGGTGGGCGGCTACGTCATGTTCCTGCTGGTGCGCCCGCTGTCGAACCGCGCGATCGCGGCGCGGCAGTCGCCGTGGCGCACGGCGCTGGGTGGCTGGCTCACGCCTGCCGCACTCGCCGCGGCACAGGTGCTGATCATGCTCGCGGTGGTGATGTCGGTCGTCGGCATCGACGTCCTGCGCGCGACGCAGGTGGCGTTCTTCCTGCTGCTCGTGGGAGCGGCCTTCGTGGCGATCGTGCACGCCCTGAACGCCTGGCTCGGTCCCGTGGGACAGCTGCTCGGGCTCGTGCTGCTGGTGCTCCAGCTGGCCAGTGCGGGCGGCACGTTCCCGTGGCAGACCCTGCCACCCACGCTGCAGTCGATCCACCACGTCCTGCCGATGACCTACGCGATCGACGGGATCCGGCACCTGATGTACGGCGCGAACCTCGACTCGCTGCCGCGCGACATCGCGGTGCTGGCCGCCTACGTCGTCGGAGGCGTCGCCATCTCCGCGGGCGCCGCCTACCGCCGCCGGATCTGGCGCGTCTCGCAGATCAAGCCCGAGATCGCGCTCTGACCCGGCTCAGCGGTCGCGCAGGCGCGGGGCGAGGTCGCGCTCGAACAGCTCGAGGAAGCGCTCCTGGTCGTGGCCGGGGGCGTGGAACACGAGGTGGTTGAAGCCCCAGTCGACGTACTGGCCGATCATCGCGGCGACCTCGTCGGGATCCGAGCCCACGATCCAGCGCTTCGCGATCTGCTCGATGGGCAGCGCGTCGGCGGCCTTCTCCATCTCGACCGGGTCGGTGATCGAGTGCTTCTGCTCTGGCGTGAGCGACAGCGGCGACCAGAACCGCGTGTTCTCCAGCGCCAGCTCGGGATCGGTGTCGTACGAGAGCTTGATCTCGATCATCCGGTCGGCGGCGTCGGGGTCGCGGTCGGCCTTCTCGGCGCCCTCGCGGAACGCCGGCAGCAGCTTCTCGGTGTAGAGCTCAGCGCCCTTGCCGGACGTGCAGATCGAGCCGTCACCGACGCGGCCGGCGTAGCGGGCCACCATGGGCCCGCCCGCCGCGATGTACACGGGGATGGGCTCGTCGGGCCGGTCGTAGATCGAGGCGTCGTGGGTCGAGTAGTACTCGCCCTCGAACGACACGCGCTCGTTCGACCAGAGCTCGCGCATGAGCCGCACCGACTCGCGCAGGCGGGCGAAGCGCTCCTTGAACTCGGGCCAGTCCTGCTCGCCCGCGCCGCGGAATCCGGTGGCGATCTCGTTGAGGGCCTCGCCGGTGCCGACGCCCAGGACGATCCGACCCGGGTACAGGCAGCCCATCGTCGCGAACGCCTGCGCGATCACGGCGGGGTTGTAGCGGAAGGTCGGCGTCATCACCGAGGTGCCGATGACGACCGACTCGGTCCGCTCCCCCACCGCGGTCATCCACGCGAGCGAGAACGGGGCGTGCCCGCCGACGTGGCGCCATGGCTGGAAGTGGTCGCTCGTCCAGACCGACTCCATCCCGTGCGCCTCGGCGGAGACGGCGAACTCCACCAGGTCGCGCGGACCGAACTGCTCGGCCGAGGCCTTGTATCCCAGCTTCAGCGGCTGGCGTTCGTTCATGACGACTCCTTCGGGGCGTGGGCGGCGGCATAGACCACCTTGCGGGAGATTCCGGTGCGCCGCGCGACGTCGGCGATCGCATCCTTCGTGCTGAGACCCTCGGCGCGGACCTCGGCCACCATCGCGGCGAGGTCGGTCTCGGCGAGGTCGGCCGGCGCCTGCGGCTCGGCACCGGAGACCACGATCGTGATCTCGCCGCGCACGCGCTCGCCGTCGGCGGCCCAGGCGGCCAGCTCCGACAGCGGGCCGCGCCTGACCTCCTCGTGGGTCTTGGTCAGCTCGCGGCACACGGCGGCACGGCGGTCGGAACCGAAGGCCTCGGCCATCGCCTCGAGCGTGGGGGCCGTGCGGTGCGGGGACTCGAAGAACACCATCGTGCGCTCGTCGGCGGCGAGGGCGCCCAGGACGCGGGCCCGCTCTCCCGGCTTGCGCGGCGGGAATCCCTCGAAGCAGAACCGGTCGACCGGCAGCCCCGACACCGCCAGGGCGGTGAGGACGGCCGACGGACCGGGAATCGCCGTGACCGGCAGGTCCTCGGCCACCGCGGCGGCCACGATCCGGTAGCCGGGGTCGGAGACGCTGGGCATCCCGGCGTCGGTGACCAGCACCACCGTGGCGCCGTCACGCAGGTGCTCGAGGAGCTCGACGGTGCGCTGCTGCTCGTTCCCCTCGAAGTACGAGACCACCTTCCCGGGCACCTCGACCCCCAGGTCGGAGGCGAGCCGGCGGAAGCGCCGCGTGTCCTCCGCGGCCACCACGTCGGCCTCGGCCAGCGCGACGGCGAGTCGCCCGGACGCGTCCGCCACGGTTCCGATGGGCGTCGCGGCGAGGATCAGCACCCCTCGATACTGCCACGGCGGCCCTGCGCCGCAGGTCCGGCGGCGGACGAAGAATGTAACTCGGAGTTCGCCAGCCTCTCCCACGGAGCGCCGCGTCTGGCTAGGGTGTGCGAGTGACTCTGCTGGACAGGATCAGCCTGCGCGCGTGGGAATGGATCGGACCGATCGCCATCGCCCTCGTGGCGTTCGCGCTGCGGATCTGGAAGGTGGGCAGCCCCAACTCGCTCACCTTCGACGAGACCTACTACGCCAAGGACGCCTGGGGGCTGATCCACGGCGGCTACGCACGGGACGCCACGGACGACGCCAACGGCCGCATCATCAACGGCGAGACCGACGTCTTCACGCAGGACCCGACGTGGATCGTCCACCCCGACGGCGGCAAGTGGCTGATCGCGATCGGCGAGAAGATCTACGGCCTGACGCCCCTGGGCTGGCGGTTCGCGGCGGTCGTCGTCGGCTCGCTCATGGTGCTCGTGCTGGCCCGGCTCGTGCTGCGCCTCACGGGCTCGCTCGCGCTCGGGTGCATCGCGGGGCTGCTGCTGGCGCTCGACGGGCTGCACTTCACGATGTCGAGGATCGCGCTGCTGGACATCTTCCTGGCGTTCTGGATCCTGTGCGCCGTCGCCTGCCTCGCGGTCGACCGCGACTGGCTCGGCGAGCGGCTGGCCGTCGACCGGCGCTACTACGCGTGGCGGCCGTGGCAGCTGGCCGCCGGCGCCTGCTTCGGCATGGCCGTGGCCACCAAGTGGAGCGGCCTGACCGTCCTGGCGGCGTTCGGCGTCACCGTCGTGATCTGGGAGGTCTGGGCCCGCGGCCGGGTCACCACCTGGCAGGAGGCCGCCACCCGCGTCCTGCGCGTCGGGCTGCCTGCGTTCGGCTGGCTCGTCGGCGTGGCCCTCGTCGTCTACCTGCTGACCTGGACGGGCTGGCTGCTGCACCACGACGTCTTCGAGGCCCGGTTCGGCCACGGGTACGGCGAGGAGCCCGTGTGGGGCAGCGTCTCCGATCCCACGCGTGGCCCGCTGGGCGGCGTGATCGACGCGTTCCGCTCGCTGTGGGCGTTCCACGTGATGACCCTGGACTTCCACACCGGCGACTACCTCGCCACCAAGACCCACCCCTACCAGTCGAACGCCTTCGGCTGGCTCATCCAGTGGCGGCCCACGAACGTCTCGTCGAACTTCGACATCGCCGCCGACGTCTGTGGAGCGGCGGCCGACTCCAAGTGCGTCCGCCAGGTGCTGACGCTGGGCAACCCCGCGCTGTGGTGGGTCGGCACGCTCGGCCTCGTCACCGCGCTGGTGGCCTGGATCCGCAATCCCACGTGGCGCTGGAGCCTGCCGCTCGTGGGCGTGCTCGCCACGTGGGCCCCGTGGTGGATCACGTCGGGCCGCCCCATCTTCACCTTCTACGCCGTCGCGATCGTGCCGTTCATGATCATCGCGCTGTGCCTCGTGCTCAACGCCATCCGGCGCCGCGTCCCCGACCGGCTGTGGTGGCCGGCCGTGGGGGCCTACCTCGGAGTCGTCGTCGTCGCGTTCTGGTACTTCTACCCGATCCTGGCCAACCGGATCATCACGTACGACCAGTGGCGCGAACGCATGTGGTGGGACCGCTGGATCTGAGACGATCACCGCATCCGCGACATGTGAGGTCGTGGAGGCAAGGATCGAGACGATGGCCGGACCGGCCGAGCCCGCGTCGACCGACGCGCCGGTGAGCGACGCCGCGCTGCTGGCCCGCGCCCAGCGCGGCGACACGTGGGCGTTCGGCGCACTGTTCGACCGGCACGTCGGTGCCGTCTACTGGCAGGCGCACCGCGTGGTCGGCGACGCCGACGAGGCAGAGGACGTCTGCCAGGACACCTTCGTCACGGCGTGGCGGCGGGTCGACGACATCACGATCGTCGACCGCTCGATCCTGCCGTGGCTCATGGTCACGGCCCGCTACACGGCGCTCAACGCCGGCCGCAAGCGGGCGCGGCTGCGCGCCGTGACGCTGGAGCACGAGCCGGCCGACGCGGCCGCCGACCCGGCCGGCCGCGTGGAGGAGGCCGCCGTCGCGGCGGCCATCGAGGCGGCCGTGTCCCGCCTCTCGGCCGTCGACCGCCGGCTCTTCGAGCTGTGCGTCGACGGCGACCTGACCTACGAGCAGGCGGCCGCCGAGCTGGGCGTGACCCACGGCGCCGTCCGCAACCGCGTGTCGCGGCTGCGGACCCGCCTGCGCGGCGACCTGCGTGAGGAGCGTGCGTGATGACCGGGACGGAACTGCCGGTGCTGGAGCCGGAGCGGATCGAGCGGATGAGGGCGGGCGTCATGGACGCCGTCACCGAGCACGAGGCGCAGTCGCGACGCCAGCGCCGGCGGGTGCGCGGCGTTCTGGCCGGCGCGGCCGCGGCTGCCGTGTTCGTCGTGGGCGGCGTGGGGATCGGGCTGAGCGGTGGTCTCGTGGGGACCACCGGCGGCTCGGACTCGGGCACCAGTGAGGTGAGCGACCTCGAGGCACCGGCCGCCCGTGAGGACGCCGGAGGGGTCCAGGACAGTGCCGAGGCCGACGACGCGGAGGCGCCGTTCGAAACCACGGTCGTCACCCGCGGGTCGATGTCGGTCGAGGTCGACGCGGTCGACGACGCGGTCGCCTCGATCCGTGACTTCGTCGGCGGCACGGGCGGTCGGATCGACTCCGAGAGCCTCGAGCGATCCAGCGCGAGCCTCGTGGTGCGGGTCCCGGCCCGCGACGTGGAGCCGCTGCGCCGCGAGCTCGACGAGCTCGGCGACCTCTCCGGGGTCTTCATCGAGCGCTCCGACCAGGCCACGGTCATCGCCGACGTCGACGCGCGGATCGAGTCGTTGGAGACCTCCATCCGGCGCCTGCGGGCGATCATCGCGAACTCCTCCTCCACGCGCGACCTCCTGGACGCGGAGGCGCAGCTGACCCAGCGCCAGGGCGAGCTGGAGTCGCTGCAGGCGCAGCGCCGGGCCCTGCGCGACGAGACCTCGCTGGCCACGATCGACGTGTCGGTCGTGGCGCGGGACGCCGCACGGTCGGTCGATCCCGGCGACGGCTTCGTCGGCGGGCTCACCCGCGGCTGGAACGCGCTGGTCGACACCGTCGACGCGCTCGTCACCGCCGTGGGCGTGGCCGTGCCGTGGCTGCTCCCGCTGGGGCTCGTGGCCGCCGTCGCGCTGGCGTTCCGACGGTGGCGGGCACGGCGCGACGAACGCTGATGCACTCCGCCCCACGCCGGTACCCGAACGCCTCATCGTTCGTCTGACCGGGCCCCGGGACGGGTCGCCCCTCGATGTGGCAGCGTGAGCCTCGACGCGGGCGAGGGCCGCCCGGACCACGGAGGTGCACATGAAGCTCGGACTCAGCCTCGGCTACTGGGGCAAGGGACAGCCGCCGGGCCAGGCCGAACAGCTGGCGCTGGCCGAGGAGCTCGGCTACGACTCGGTGTGGACCGCGGAGGCCTACGGCTCGGACGCGCTGACCCCGCTCGCGTGGCTCGGCGCCTCCACCTCGCGCATCAAGCTGGGCACCGGCATCGTCCAGATGTCGGCCCGCACGCCCACCGCCACCGCCATGGCCGCGATGACCCTCGACCACCTCTCGGGCGGCCGCGTGCTGCTGGGCCTGGGCGTCTCCGGCCCGCAGGTCGTCGAGGGCTGGTACGGCCAGCCGTACCCGCGCCCGCTCGCCCGCACCCGTGAGTACTTCGAGGTGCTGCGCCAGACCATCGCCCGCGAGCGGGTCGAGCACGACGGCGCACAGATCCAGATCCCCTACGTCGACAAGTACGGGATGAAGTCGACGGGCCTGGGCAAGGCGCTGCGCTCGACCCTGCACCCGGTCCGCGACCAGATCCCACTGCTGCTCGCCGCCGAGGGCCCGAAGAACATCGCCCTGTCGGCCGAGATCGCCGACGGCTGGCTGCCGTTCTTCTACTCGCCCTGGGACGCCGACTTCGCGCACACCGCGCTCGAGGAGGGCTTCGCCCGGCGCGCGCCCGAGCGCCTCCCCCGCGACCAGTTCGAGATCGCCTGCCCCGTGCAGGTGATCGTCTCGGACGACCTCGAGGCCGCGGCCGACTGGATCCGCCCGTTCATCGCCCTCTACGTGGGCGGCATGGGCGCGAAGGGCGCGAACTTCCACTTCGACGCCGTCGCGCGCCTGGGCTACGAGGAGGTCTGCGCGAAGATCCAGGACCTCTACCTCGAGGGCCGCAAGGACGAGGCCACCGCGGCGGTCCCGCTCGACCTCGTCGAGAAGATCGCCCTGATCGGCCCGAAGGAGAAGATCCGCGACGATCTCGCCGCCTGGAAGGAGTCCGTCGTCACGACCCTCATGGTCGGCGGCGACGCCGACACCCTGCGGATGATGGCCGAGCTGGTCCTCTGAGGCTGTCGGTTTCCCCGGTTAAGTGGGTTTCCTGTCACTTCACGAGGGTTGCGAACCTCGTGAAGTGACAGTTTCCCCGCTTAACCGGGGAAACTGTCACCCGCCCATAGCCCCAGCGCCGCGGCGACGAGGCTGAGGGCAAGCATCGCGGCGGCGTGGAGCGCGGCCGCGGTGAGCGCGCGGGTCCCGCCGGCGCGGGCCAGCAGCACGGACTCGACGCTGGCGGCCGAGAAGGTGGTGTAGCCGCCGAGCAGGCCCGTGCCGACGACGGCGCGCACGTCGGAGCCGGCCGTCGTCGATGCCACCACGAGACCGAGCACGAAGGACCCGGTGACGTTCACGGCGAACGTGCCCAGCGGGACCGATCCGCGGACCCACCGGGCGACCACGCCGTCGACGATGAAGCGGAGCGCGGCGCCGAGCCCTCCGGCGAGGGCGACCAGCGCGATCATCGGCCGGCCTCCCCGGACCGCTGCGCCGGGACGCCGCCGCCCGCAAGCACTCCGAGCGCCGCCGCGAGGACTCCCGCGACGACGCTCACCGAGGCGTACGCAAGCCCCAGCCCCACCGAGCCGCCGCCCAGCAGCCGGTCCACCTCGACCGCGAACGTGCTGTAGGTCGTGAAGCCGCCGAGCACCCCGGCGCCCAACGCGGGCCGAACGAACCGCCACGAGCCCGAACGACCACCACGCACCGCGAGCAGCGCCACGAGCAGCCCGAGCAGGAACGAGCCGGCCACGTTCACCCCGAAGGTCGCCCACGGCCAGTCCCCGTGGGCCACGGGGAGGGCGTCGGTGAGCAGGGCACGCGCGGCCGTGCCGATCGCGCCGCCGGCCAGGACGAGGGCGAGCACGGCGGGCTGCAGGAACAGCGGCCGCGCGGTGGCGTCGTCAGCGCGCACGGGAGTCCTCTCGGTGGTGACGGCACGGGTGCGCGCCGAGCCTACGCTCCCGGGAACGACAGCGCGGTGGACCGTGGCCGGAGCCACGATCCACCGCGCGTGAGTCGAAGGGACTACCGCTTCATCCTGAAGACGTAGACCTTCGTGACGGTGCGGGGCTTGCCGCCCGTCGGCGTGTACGTGGCCTTGACACGGATCTTCGTCGAGGCGGCGCCCTTCTTCTTCAGCTCCTTCTTGAGCCTGTTGATCGTCGCGCGTGACGGCTTGACCCACACCGCGGCCTTGCCGGAGGTGCCGACCCGCTTCGAGACGGTCTTCAGCGCGCCCTTCCGGGACGGGCCGACGGTCAACCGGCCGGCGCCGGGCAGCTGGATCTTCAGCTTCACCGCGGCGGCACGGGAGTAGGCCGAGGCCTTGGGCAGCGTGAACGCGTTGCTCGGCGCGGCCGGGACGGGGACGGGGACGGGGTCGGGGTCAGGCTCGGGGACGACCACCGGGGCCTTGATGCCCGTGCGCACCGCGGTGTCCAGGACGGTGCGCCAGCCGCCGTCCTGGCCCTCGGCCTGCGCGGGGCTCGCGTAGAACCAGTCCCAGGCCAGCGACACCGTGGTGCCCTTGCCCTCACGTGTCGAATACACGCCGGCATTGTCGTTGTCGGCGTCGGCGTACTGGCTCACGGCGCCCGCAGGCAGCGTGGAGATCTGGTAGGACATCGAGCCGTTGTTGCTCGGCAGCGTCGCCGGGCCACCGTGGAACGGGCTCCCGGTGGGTGCCACGTTGAGCCACTGGTCGTCACTGGTGGCCGCGACCTCGTACCCGAACAGTCCGTTGAGGGTTCCCAGGTGGTCCAGGGCGACGACGATGGTGCCACCGGCGTTGACCCACGAGACGATGGCGGACTTCGCGGCCGGCTCCAAGGCGGGCACCCACTCGCCGCGCTCGAGCTCGGGCACCACGAGCGTGTCCTGGCCCTCGAGTGCCGTGGTGACGGCCTCGGCGGTCGTGCCGGTGAACGGCGTCACCGTGTGGCCGTCGGCGCGCAGGCCCACGATCATGTTGGCGGCCTCGTGGCCCGGGTCCGTGCTCACGTTCTCGAGGTCGGTCGTGTCGACGAAGCTCGGGTCGTTGAGCAGGGCGATCTTGGCGCCGGGCGTCTCCGGCTCGGGGGCTGCCGTCGCGGCGGGCGCGGCGAACGCGAGAGCACCGGCCGCGAGGGCGCCGGTGAGGAGTCCGGACAGGACTCGGGACTGGTTCTTCGGGGGGATCATGCGCGTGAGCCTAGGGGCGCATGTGACTGCTGGGAGGACTTTCGTCCCAAGGTGGTGCCAAAGAACCACTCGATGTAGCAACGGCCACGGCTCGCACCCCCCGGACAGACGACGACGCCCCCGGAGCTGGTCCGGGGGCGTCGATCAGACGTGGAGCATAGGAGATTCGAACTCCTGACCTCTTCGATGCGAACGAAGCGCGCTACCAACTGCGCCAATGCCCCAAGGTCGTGATTCAGGATAGCAAGACCGTCGAGCCAGTCGCTCCCGAGGGTCGGTGAGTCGGGTCAGTGCCCGACGGCGTGCTGGTCGGTGCCGGCATCGCCCTCGTCCACGCCGGGCAGCTCGGTCTGCTCACCCTCGACGTGACCGGAGGTCCACGCGCCCGGCTGGCCGAACTCGATGGTGCGGACCGTGCGGCCCGCGCGCGGCTTGCTGACGTAGGTGGGCACCGTGATCGGCAGCGGGTCCCACAGCGGCTCGCCGCTGTTGGCCGAGACGCTGGGCACGGCGATCTGCAGCTGCTCGTCGAGGGCGTCGGCACCCAGGGGCGCGTCCATCTCCATGACGTTGCGACGGTCGGGGTCGAGGTCCTCGACCTGGTCGGAGACGACGACGGTCATCTCCTCGTCGGCCGCGGAGCCACCCACGGAGGTGGAGCTGCGGTCGCCCACCCGGCCGGCGGCCCAGCCGAGGACCCGGCCCGTGGCGGCGGGCACGGCGCGCAGCCCACGCAGCACACGGCCCTGCGAGGAGCGGCGGGCGATGCCACGTTCCTGGCGCACCATGACCCGGCACAGGACCAGCCAGCCGACGATCAGGCCGACGCCGATGGCCGGGGTCCAGACCGGCACGACCCGGCCGACGGCCAGGCCGGAGAGCGCCGCCAGCACGGCCACGAGCGTCAGCAACACGTTGCGACGGCGTCGGGCCGCGATCCGGGCGGCGTCGCGCGTGACGCGCGGACGCTGCGTGTCGACCGCCGGAGAAGTCCGGTCGACACGAGGGGAAGTCGAAGGGGTGGGGGCGGCCTCGGCGCGCTGCGGGGCCGCGGGGCTCTTCACCACGGGGCCGTTCTGCACGGGAAGGGCGTCCACGGGGCGCTCCTCGGCGGCGACGGAGACCCGGCGGGGCTCGACGACGCGGCGGGTCGGACCGTCCTGGTCCAACGAGGAGTTCTTGCTCGCCTCGTCGTAGCGACGCAGGACGAGCGGCACGAAGTACGCCGCCCACAGTGCGACGACGAACGCGACGATCAATCCGCTGGAACCCACGCTTGAAACCGTAGGTCGTGCAGCGCTCGATCCGTGGGAGCGAGCGGGGTGTGTCGCACCAGAGTTCACGCCGGCCCCGTCCGGCTCAGGCCGGGGGACGCTCCTGACGCAGCCGCTCGAGCACCCCGTGGGGCACGTCCTCCTTGAGCAGCTGGAAGACGCGGTGGTCGCGCCAGTCCCCTGCGATGTGCAGGTAGCGCGGGGCCAGACCGAACTCGGTGAAGCCCAGTTTCTCCACGACCCGCAGGCTCGCCGCGTTCTCCGGACGGATGGAGATCTCGATCCGGTGCAGGCCCGCCTTGGCGAACAGGTGGTCGCACACGAGCGCCACGGCGGTGGGCGTGACGCCCTTGCCGGCATGGCTGCGGGCCACCCAGTAGCCGATGCTCGCCCACAGGGCCGAGCCGCGTGTGATTCCCGTGACGGTGACCTGCCCGACCATGTCGCCGGCCCACGTGGCGGCGAACGGCATCGCAAGGCCCTCGCGGGCCTTGCGTCGCAGCGCCGCGATCGTGGCACCGTAGGAGTCGGGGGCGGTTCCCTCGCCGCGCGGCAGCGTGGCCTCCCAGGGAGACAGCCACTCGAGGTTCTCCGCACGCAGCCGGGCCCAGGTGGAGGCGTCGCGACGTGTGAGGGGTCGCACGCCGATCAAGCCGTCCGAGAGGGTCGCCGGCCAGCCGCGCGCCATCAGAAGTTGCGGTCCAGCACGAGGGTGCGGACGGTGTCGCCGAGGTGCAGCGCGCTCTCGTCCTCACCGACCACGATCAGGGCATTGGCCTTGGCGAGCGCGCCCACGAGGTGGGGCCCGGTGTGCGGCAACGGCGTGACCTTCGCCCCGCGGTGCGTGACCTCGAAGAACGCGGGGCGGTACTCGCGGACGCCGGTGTCGGAGGTGAGGTCCTCCGCGAGCACCGCGTGCACCTGCGGACGCCGGTAGGGCGTGCGGCCGAGCATGCGGCGGATCGCCGGCACGACGAAGACCTCGAAGCCGACGTAGGCCGAGACGGGATCCCCCGGCAGCGTGATGACCGGGGTCTGCTCGTCGAAGACGCGACCGAAGCCGTGGGTGCGCCCCGGGCTGATCGCGATGTCGGAGAAGGTGACCTCGCCGATCTCGGAGAGCGTGCGCTTCACCAGCGCGCGCTCGTCGCCGGTGATGCCGCCGGTGGTGATCACCAGGTCGGCGCGCACCAGCTGGTCGGACAGGACGCGCTTGAAGTGCGCCGGGTCGTCGTCGACGACGCCCACGCGGTAGGCGATCGCGCCGAGGTCACGCACGGCGGCCGCGAGCATCGAGGAGTTGGCGTCGTGCACCGAGTCGGCGTCGAGGTGGGCCCCAGGCTCGCGCAGCTCGCGGCCCGTGGACATGACCACCACGCGCGGGCGGGGCCGGGCGCGCACGCGGTCGCGTCCGATCGCCGCCAGCAGGCCGATCTCGCGAGGACCGAGGACCGCGCCCTCGGGCAGCGCGATGCCGCCGCGGGACAGGTCACCGGCCGCGTGCCGCACGCCCGAGCCGGCCAGCACGGCGCGGCTGATGGCGACGCGGGTGCGACCACCGTCGGTGGAGTCGGCCGCCACCACGGCGTCGGCGCCGCGCGGGAGCGGCGCGCCGGCCATGATCCGCACGCACGAGCCGCCGCTGATGGCGAAGGGCTTGCCCAGGCCGGGGACGATCTCGGCGACGACGGGAAGCTCGACGGGGTCACCGGGTCGGGCCCCGACCACGTCGGTGGCGTTGACGGCGTAGCCGTCGACCGCGGCGGAGGAGAAGCGCGGCAGGTCCTCGTTGCTGATGACGTCCTCGTGCAGGGTCAGACCGAGGGACTCCACGACGGGCTGGTCGTAGGCCGCGAGCGGTCCGACGCCCCGCAGGATCGTCTCGAGATGGTCCTCGACCGTCAGGCGCCCGGGGGCGACGCTGACGGGACGCGTCCGCGGAGGCAGCTGACCTGACGACATGCGTGCCAGCCTAACGGCCGTTCCGCCTCAGATCCCGGACAGCACCGTTCCGGAGGCCACGTGGCGCGGTCGGCCCTCGTCCTCGAGGACCACGTCGCCGCGCACGACCACGCCCTCGCCGAAGCTCCAGTCACCGCGCACGGTGAGGGACGAGGCGTACAGCAGACCCACCGAGAACGGCACCCGCTTGTCGAACTCGCTGATCGCGCCGAAGTAGCGCTTGTCGAGGGAGACCGAGGGAACCTCGTCCACGCGCGCCCGCATCTGGTAGTCGGGGCCCACGTCGTAGACGTCGGACCGCAGCAGCATCAGGTCGTCGGTGGTCTTCACCGGCAGGAACCGGGCCCGGTCGACCTCGATCGCCGTGGCGCCCTCGAACACCGAGATGGCCGCACCCATCGCGGACTCGATCTGGATGACCTGCGGGCTGTCGGGGTCGGTGGGGTCGACATTCTTCTGGTTGCGGATCAGCGGCAGGTCGAGCACGCCGTTCGCCCGGTCGAGCTCGGCGCGCAGGGACGGCAGGTCGAACCACAGGTTGTTCGTGTGGAAGTACCGGTGGACCGACAGGTCGGCGGCGGCGTCGCGGTCGTCCTTGGCGATCTGGGCGGTCTCGCGCAGGATGAGCCGGCCGTCCGAGCGGCGCACGACGAGGTGGCCGCCCTTCACGTCGGCGGGGGTCCGGCGGCACACCTCGGCGGCGTACGGCGCCCCGGTCTGGGCGAACCAGGCCATCATCGCGGGGTCGGGCACGGCGCCGAGGTTGTCGGCGTTGGAGATCGAGGCGTAGCGGTAGCCGGCCTCGATCAGCTGGTCCAGGACGCCCGAGGCGTCGAGCGCCGTGTAGAGGTCGGCGTGTCCGGGCGGGCACCACTCGAGCGACGGGTCGTCGGGCCAGTCGACGGGCTCGAGCGTCTCGGCGTCCAGGCGCGGCTCGCGGTTCTGCAGGAAGTCCAGCGGCAGGTCACCGACCCGGAGCTCCGGGTATCGCGCCAGCGTCGCGAGGGTGTCGTCACGGGTGCGGAAGCTGTTCATGAACAGCAGCGGCAGGTCGACGCCCAGGGTGGAGCGCACGTGCCAGACCTGGTCGACGATGAGGTCCAGGAAGCTGAGCCGGTGCTTGATCGGCAGCAGGGACTTCGCCTGCGTCATCCCCATCGTGGTGCCGAGCCCGCCGTTGAGCTTGATGACCACGGTCTCGGCGGCGGCGCGACGCAGGGTCTCGGCGTCGAAGTCGAGCGACTCGATGCTCGCGACGTCCTTCAGCGGCTCGACCTCGGACTCCGGGATCAGGCCGGACGCGCCCTCGTGGAGCTGGTGGTAGAACGCCGTGAAGACGTCGATGGCCTGCTCGGGCAGTCCGTCCGAGCGCATCTTCTCCTGTGCGGCTGCCAGTGCATTCATCGGCCCTAGGCTAGCGCCATGTCGACTTCCGTGACGGGTGAGAAGTCCAACCTGCGCGAAGCGGTCGCCTCACGTCGACGGGCCAGGCCGGCCGGGGATCGGGTCCTCGCGGCCGAGGCGATCGCCCTGCATGCCGCCGCGCTCCCCGCGCTGGTGCGGGCGCGTCGCGTCGCGGCCTACCTGTCGCTGCCGAGCGAGCCCGGCACCGCCCCGTTGCTCGAGATGCTGGTGGGACGGGGCGTCGAGGTGCTGGTGCCCGTGAGCCGGCCCGACCGCACGCTGGACTGGGCGGCGTACGAGCCGGGGGCGGTGGTCGCCGGCGCGCTGGGCGTGCCCGCGCCCACGGGCCCCACGCTGGGCCCCGAGGCCCTCGCCATGTGCGACGTGGCCCTGGTGCCGGGACTGGCCGTGGACCACGCCGGGAACCGGCTCGGCCGGGGCGCGGGATACTACGACCGCGCCCTGGCGGACTTCACCGGCGTCACCTGCGCCGTCGTGTTCGAGGACGAGCTGCTGCCGCACGTGCCCCGCGAGCCGCACGACCGGCCCGTGGACCTCGTCCTCACTCCCTCGGGCACGTTCCGCCCCGAACGGGACTGACAGCCCTAACGGCCGGCGCGCCTCAGGACACCTGGACGATCGGCAGGCGGTAGGCGGCCGGCGCGGACTCGGGGACGACCGGGTTCTTCGGCATCACCGGCTCGAGCCGGCGGTAGGCGCGGCCGAGCGGGGGTCGCTCGTCGCGCTCGCCGCGGTTGGGCCACAGCGCCACCGCCCGCTCGGCCTGCGCGGTGATCGTGAGCGACGGGTTCACGCCCAGGTTCGCGCTGATCGCCGAGCCGTCGATGACGTGGAGTCCCTCGTGGCCGTAGAGCCGCTGGTACGGGTCGATCACGCCGGTCTCGGGCGAGTCTCCGATCGCGCAGCCGCCCAGGAAGTGCGCCGTCATCGGGATGCCGATGGGCTCGGTGACGATGCCGCCGGCGACGCCGTCCATGTAGTCGGCCATCTCCGACACCGCGCGGTGCGCCTCCGGGATGTAGGTGGGGTTCGGCTCCCCCGACCCCTGCTTCGTGGTCATCTTGCGACCACCGAACAGCCGGCGCTTCGTGTAGGTGGTGATCGAGTTGTCGCGGGCCTGCATCACCAGGGCGATCACGGTGCGCTCGGACCAGTGGAACGCGTCGTAGAGCTTGGGCAGCCGCGGCGCGATCTTGACGATGTTCTTGAGCACCGTGAACACGCTCGGCTTGCCGTTCCCACTGCCGTCGGTGGACAGCACCATCTGCACGAACATCATCACGTTGGAGCCCTTGCCGTAGCGGACGGGCTCGATGTGGGTCGTGTCGTTCGGGTGGATGGAGGACGTGATCGCGACACCGCGGGTGTAGTCGACGTCGCGGTGCATCGCCACCGACCCCATGAGGGCTTCGGAGTTGGTGCGGGTGAGCAGTCCGAGCCGGTCGGAGATGTTCGGCAGGCTGCCCGAGTCGCGCAACTGGTGCAGCAGCCGCTGGGTGCCCAGCGAGGCGGCGGCGAAGATGACCTGCTCGGCGCGGATGACCGGCTGCCTGCCGCGCCACTTCCTCGTCGAGCGCGTGTGCACCTCGTAGCCGCCACCCGCCGGGCGGACGTCGACCACGGTGGTGAGGTCGCGGACCTCGGCTCCGGCCTGCTCGGCGAGGTACAGGTAGTTCTTCACGAGGGTGTTCTTCGCGTTGTGGCGGCAGCCCGACATGCACTCACCGCAGTTGATGCAGGTGCGGCGGGCCGGACCGACGCCGCCGAAGTAGGGGTCGCCCACGTCGCGTCCCTCGTCGTCACCGAACAGCACGCCGACGGGCGCGAAGTGGAAGCTGTCTCCGTAGCCCAGGCGCTCCGCGGTGTTCTTCACGACCGTGTCGGCCGGGCTCATCTGCGTGACCGGGTTGACGCCGAGCATGCGCTTCGCCTGGTCGTAGTAGGGCGCGAGCTCGCTCTTCCAGTCGGTGATGTGGCTCCAGGCCGGATCCTCGTAGAACGGGTCGAGCGGCTCGTAGAGGGTGTTGGCGTAGACCAGCGACCCGCCGCCGACGCCCGCGCCGGCCAGCACGAGGGAGTTGCGCAGCAGGTTGATCCGCTGGATGCCGTAGCACCCCAGCTTCGGCGCCCACAGGTACTCGCGCAGGTGCCAGGAGTTCTTGGCGAACTCGTGGTCGGCGAAGCGTCGGCCCGCCTCCACGACGAGGACCTTGTAGCCCTTCTCGGTCAGCCGCAGCGCCGAGACGCTGCCGCCGAACCCCGATCCCACGATGACGACGTCGTAGTCGAACTCACTCATGCTCGTCTTCCTCTCAGGCCCGGCGGGTGAAGCGACGCAGGCCGATGAGGCCCATGGTCAGGAGGGCACCGAAGGTGCGCTTGGACAGGAACGACGGGCCCCCCACGGGGATCACCCGCTGGACGCCGATCGACTGGGTCTCGGTGAAGCGCAGCAGGCCCTCGGCGCCCTGGCGGCGGCCGGTGCCCGACTCCTTCATCCCGCCCATGGGCGCACCGATGCTGCCGAAGGTGGCGGCGAAGCCCTCGTTGACGTTGACCGTGCCGGCCTTGATGCGGGTGGCGACCTTGCGGGCCCGGCGCGCCGGACCCCAGACGCTGGCGTTCAGTCCGTAGGGGGTGTCGTTCGCCGCCTGCACGGCCTCGCCGATGCTGCGGTACCGGTGGAGCGAGACGAGCGGGCCGAAGGTCTCCTCGGCGAAGCACAGCGCCGACTCGGGCACGTCCTCCAGCACGGTGGGCTCGTGGAACCACGGCGCGATGTCGGGGCGGGCGTGACCGCCCGAGACGAGGGTTGCCCCGTGGTCGAGCGCGTCGGCGACGTGCTTCTGGGTGGTGGCCAGCTGCGACGGCGAGACGAGGGTGCCCATCTCGACCTCCCAGTCGGCGTTCGCGCCGTAGGCCAGGTGGGAGAGGCGCTCGGCCAGCCCGTCGCGGTAGCGGTCGTAGATCGAGTCGTGCACGTAGACGCGCTCGATGGAGACGCACAGCTGACCCGCCGAGCTGAACGCCGCGGTCACCGTGCCCTCGACGGCCTTCTCGACGTCGGCGCCGGGCAGGACGATCATCGGGTTCTTGCCGCCCAGCTCGAGCGAGCAGCCGATGAGCCGCTGCGAGCACTGCGCGGCGACGCGCTTGCCGGTGGCCGTGGAGCCCGTGAAGCAGATGTAGTCGGCGTGGTCGATGATCACCGAGCCGATGACCGAGCCGGCCCCGCTGACGACCTGCCAGAGGTCCTTCGGGAAGCCGGCGCGGTGCATGAGCTCGATGATCGCCAGAGCAGTGAGGGGCGACTGGCTGTCGGGCTTGTGCACCACCGCGTTGCCCGCGGCGACCGCGGCGAGGCCGTCGACGAGCGCCATCGAGAGCGGGTAGTTCCATGGCGTGATCAGCCCGACGACGCCCTTCGGCTGGTGGTGCTCGCGGACGCCCGTGATGACCGGGTAGACCCCGTTGCGCCGGTGCGGGCCGAGGATCCGCGACAGCCTGCGCCCGTAGTAGCGGCCGGTCAGGGCCGTGTGCAGCACCTCGTCGAACGCGTGGGAGCGGGCCTTGCCCGACTCCAGCTGGATCAGGTCGAGCAGCTCGCCCTGGTGCTTCAGCACGAGGTCGTGGAGGCGCAGCAGCGCCTTCTTGCGGCGGCGCAGCGGCGTGCGCGCCCAGTCGAGCTGGGCCACGCGGGCCGCGGCGAAGGCGTCGAGCACGTCCTGGTCGGTGGAGACCGGGACGGTGGCGACGTCGGCGCCGTCCAGCGGCGAGACGGTCGTGCGGGTCTCCGTGCCCGTGGCCCGGATCAGGGCGGTGAGCTCGGCGATGCGCGCGGGCGCGACTGTGATCTGGGCGACATCAGACATGAAGAGGACGATACCCCGGAACGGCCTGATGTGACACCGCGTCTGTCACATCATGTCAACGACGGTTACACCGCGCCGGTGCTGTCGAGGCGCTTGGCGAAGCAGACCGACTCCGGCACCTGGTCGTACGGCGGGTAGACCTCGATGGGCTCGTAACCGAACCGCGCGTAGAGGGCGATCGCGGCGCGCTGCCGCTCCCCCGTGTGCAGCACGACACGGTCGGTGATCTCGGCGGCGCGCGCCTCGATCGCGGCCAGCAGGCGCGCCGCGATGCCCGTGCCGCGGGTGGACGGCAGGAGGTACATCCGCTTGATCTCGACGAGGTCGCGCAGCCGGCGCAGGCTCACGGTGCCCACGGGCTCGTCGCCATCGAGGACGAGCAGGCAGGCCAGCACCGAGTCGGGGTCGATCCCCTCGGCGCCCGTGCCGTGGCGGGCCTCGCCGTAGAGCTCGGCCATCTCCGTCGCCATGCGGCTGCGCAGCGCAGCGGCCCGCGGGTCGAGGAAGTCGACCTCGACGATCTCCGCAGTCACCGCCGGACCACCGGACCGGGGTCGCGGACGTCGGCCAGCATCGTGTGGGTGGCGCGGGTCGCCTTCAGCAGCGGCCGGTCGAGTGTGGCCACGGCGAGCCCCTCGACCTCACTGACCTCGGCGAGGACGCGTCCCTCGGGGTCGTACACGGCGCTGCCGCCGTCGAACTCCGCACCGGCCACCGAGCCGCTGAGTCCGCTGACCACCACGAACATCCCGTTCTCGACCGCACGGGCCCGGTAGTAGACCTCGCGGCGATGGGCACTGCCGGCGAAGTAGGCCACCGAGGCTGCGTAGACCTCGGCGCCGGCGAGCGCCACGGCGCGGGCGTGCTCGGGGAAGCAGCCGTCGTAGCAGATCGAGAGGCCCACGGCCCAGCCCTTCACGTCGATGACGACGCTGTGGGCACCTGGCGCGACGTGGTCATTCTCGTCGCCGCAGGGGTTCTGCTTGTCGTAGATCCGCCGGCCGGCCGGGTCGTCGCCCAGGCCGAACGCCAGCGTGGAGATCGTGAAGCCGTCGGGGCCGTCGAGGCAGGCGCCGACGAGCGCCACCGTGCCGGCCGCCGCGGCCGCGTCGGCGATCGGCTGGAGCCGCGGGTCGGTCTCCCCCACGACGATCGGGGGCATCCGGTAGCCGCCCAGGAAGAGTTCGGGCATCACCAGCAGGTCGGCGCGCGCCGTTTCGATCGCCCGGACCACCGTGGCGATGTCGGCCTCGACGTCGCCGGCCGAGGCGTACTGGCCGGCTGCGACGCGCAGCGTCACCCGAGGACGACCTCGATGCGC
Source organism: Aeromicrobium sp. UBA7512 (assembly GCF_002476985.1). Lineage (NCBI taxonomy): Bacteria > Bacillati > Actinomycetota > Actinomycetes > Propionibacteriales > Nocardioidaceae > Aeromicrobium > Aeromicrobium sp. UBA7512. Next base: position 36,783 of record NZ_DLNK01000005.1, on the reverse strand, counting down.
TGGAACTCCTTGAGGTCGGTGTAGCCGGTGGTGGCCATCGCGCGGCGCAGCGCCCCGACGAGGTTCATCGTGCCGTCGGGCACGTGCGACGGGCCGAACAGCACCTGCTCGAGCGAGCCGACCGTGCCGATCTCCACGCGCTCGCCGCGCGGCAGGTCGTCGTGCCAGGCCTCGGCACCCCAGTGGAAGCCCTGGCCCGGCGCATCGGTGGCGCGCGCGAACGGCGAGCCGATCATGACGGCGTCGGCACCGCAGGCGAACGCCTTGGCGAGGTCACCGCTGCGGCCGATCGAGCCGTCGGCGATGACGTGCACGTAGCGACCGCCGGACTCGTCGAGGTAGTCGCGGCGTGCCGCGGCGACGTCGGAGACGGCGGAGGCCATCGGCACCGCGACGCCCAGCACGCTGCGCGTGGTGTGGGTGGCGCCGCCGCCGAAGCCGACCAGCACGCCCGCGGCGCCCGTGCGCATCAGGTGCAGCGCGGCCTGGTGCGTGGCGCAGCCGCCCACGATCACCGGCACGTCGAGCTCGTAGATGAACTCCTTGAGGTTCAGCGGCTCGGCGTTGCCCGAGACGTGCTCGGCCGAGACCGTGGTGCCGCGGATGACGAACAGGTCGACGCCGGCCTTCACGACCGCGTCGGCGAACTGCTTGGTGTGGCCCGGGGACAGGGAGCCGGCGACCGTGACGCCGGCGTCGCGGATCTCCTGCAGGCGGGCGGTGATCAGCTCGGCCTTGATCGGCTCGCTGTAGATCTGCTGCAGGCGCCGGGTGACCTGCGCGGGCTCGATCCGGGCGATCTCCTCCAGCTGCGGGCGGGGATCCTCGTACCGGGTCCACAGGCCCTCGAGGTTGAGCACGCCGAGGCCGCCGAACTTGCCGAGCGCGATCGCGGTCTCGGGGCTCATCACCGAGTCCATCGGCGCGGCGATCACCGGCAGGTCGAAGCGGTAGGCGTCGATCTGCCAGTGCGTCGACACCTCCTGCGGGTCGCGCGTGCGACGGCTGGGCACGATGGCGATGTCGTCGAAGTGGTAACCCTGCCGGCCTCGCTTGGCCAGTCCGATGTCGATGCTCACCCGCCCAGCCTATCGGGCGCCGATCGCGTCAGAGGATCGTGTAGTTCGGCGCCTCGACGGTCATCTGGATGTCGTGCGGGTGGCTCTCCTTGAGCCCCGCCGACGTGATCCGCACGAAGCGTCCGCGCTCACGCAGCTCGGGGATCGACCGCGAGCCCACGTAGAACATCGACTGGTGCAGGCCGCCGACCAACTGGTGCGCGACCGAGGAGAGCGGACCCCGGTAGGCGACCCTGCCCTCGATGCCCTCGGGGACGATCTTCTCGTCGTTCGTGACGTCGGCCTGGAAGTAGCGGTCCTTGGAGTAGGACTTCTTGCCGCGGGAGGCCATCGCGCCCACCGAGCCCATGCCGCGGTAGGTCTTGTACTGCTTGCCCGCGACGAAGATCAGCTCGCCGGGACTCTCCTCGCAGCCGGCCAGCAGCGAGCCCACCATGACGCTCTCGGCGCCGGCGACGAGCGCCTTGGCGATGTCGCCGGAGTACTGCAGGCCGCCGTCGGCGATCACGGGGATGCCCGCGGGCTCGGCCGCCAGCGACGCCTCGTAGACCGCGGAGATCTGGGGCACGCCGACACCCGCGACGACGCGCGTGGTGCAGATGGAGCCCGGCCCGACGCCGACCTTCACGGCGTCGACGCCTGCGTCGACCAGCGCCTGGGCGCCCTCACGCGTGGCGACGTTGCCGCCGATGATCTGCACGCCGTCGAACGCGGAGTCGGCCTTGAGCTTGCGCACCATGTCGAGCAGGGCGCGGGCGTGGCCGTGGGCCGTGTCGACCACGAGCACGTCGACGCCGGCCTCCATGAGGCGCGTGGCGCGCTCGTAGGAGTCGCCGAAGAAGCCGACGGCCGCACCGACGAGCAGGCGGCCCTCGGCGTCCTTGCTGGCCATCGGGAACTGCTCGGACTTCACGAAGTCCTTGACGGTGATGAGGCCGGCGAGCTTGCCCTGGTCGTCGACGATCGGCAGGCGCTCGCGCTTGTGCTGGCGCAGCAGGGCGGAGGCGTCCTCACGGCTGATGCCGACCGGGCCGGTGATGAGCGGCATGTGGGTCATGACGTCGTGGACGAGCGTGGTGGCCCACTCGGCGACGGGCGTGAAGCGCAGGTCGCGGTTGGTGACGATGCCCAGCAGCGTGTTGTCCTCGTCGACGACCGGGAGGCCGGAGACGCGGTACTCGCCGCAGCGCTCGTCGAGCTCCTCGAGCGTGGCCTTCGGGCCGATCGTGACGGGGTTGGGGATCATGCCCGTCTGCGTGCGCTTCACGAGGTCGACCTGGTACGCCTGGTCGTCGATCGAGAGGTTGCGGTGCAGGATGCCGATGCCACCCTCGCGCGCCATCGCGATGGCCATGCGCGACTCGGTGACCGTGTCCATCGCACTGGACAGCAGCGGGATCCGCAACGAGATCTCGCGCGTCAGCCGGGTCGTGGTGTCGACCTCACTGGGGATGACGTCGGTCTCGCCGGGAAGCAGCAGGACGTCGTCGTACGTGAGGCCGAGGGAGGAGAACTTGTCGGGGATGCCCACCATGGGCCGAGTCTACCCGCGCGCGACCGCGCTCCCACACGCGCGGGATGTGATCTGAGCCGTCAGTGCAGGCTCGTGGCGGGACTGACCCGGAGCATCTCGTCGACCGACTCGAACTTCACGCGCGGGCGTCCCTCGCGGTGGCCCCGCGTCTCCTCGGCCTTCTCGATCGCGAGCATCCGGCGGCGGCCGACGACGCGGTCGACCCGGGTGCGCACGAACGGCCCGAACGTGAGCCTGCGCTTCGGTGCCGGCGGGATGAGACCGGCGTTCGCATCGGCGACCATCGTGGCGATCGTCTCGTGGGCGCAGGTGCGGTTGGTGCCGATGCCGCCGGTGGCGCCGCGCTTGATCCAGCCGACGACGTAGGTGCCGGGGACCGCCTCGCCCGTGGCCGGGTCGACCACGCGCCCGTGCTCGTTGGGCACGGTGGCGGTGGCCTCGTCGAAGGGCAGGCCCGCGACGGGAGTGCCGCGGTGACCCGTGGCGCGGATCAGGGTGCCGCACGGGACCTTCTGGGCCTGCTCGGGCACTCCGGACGGGGCCACCTGCACGGCCTCGACGCGCTCGTCACCCTCCACCGAGACGACCTGACGGCCGAACGAGAACACCAGCCGGCGACGGTCGCCGGGCGGTGCGGTGAGGTCGACGTCGACCAGGGGCAGCGCCGCCAGGACGGCGGCGTTCGACTCGGGCTCGGCGTCGGCCAGCTCGGCCTCGGTGAACTCGTCGCGTGCCACGACCACGTCGATGCCCGGGGGCATCATCAGCAGCTCGGGACGGGTGAACGCCGCGGCCGAAGGACCCCGGCGACCGAGCAGGACGACCTCGCGCACGTCGAGACCGCGGAAGGCGGCGACGGCGTGATCGGGCATGTCGGTGCGGGCCAGCACCTCGGGGTCGTGCAGCAGCAGGCGGGCGAGGTCGAGGGCCACGTTGCCGTTGCCCACCACGACCACGCGGTCGCCGGACAGCACGACGCCGTCGGGAGCCACGTCGAGCGCGCCGTTGTACCAGCCGACCACCTCGGGCGCCGGGTACACGCCGGGCAGGTCCTCCCCCGGCACCCCCAGCTCGCGGTCGCGGCGGGCGCCGACGCCGTAGATCACGACGTCGTGGTGCTGCAGCACCTCCGCGTGGGAGATGTCTCGGCCCACCTCGACGTTCATCACCATCTTCGTGCGGGGGTGGCGGTAGGCCCAGTGGAAGAGGTCGGCGAACTTCTTCGTGTCCGTGTGGTCGGGCGCCACCCCGCCGCGCACCAGGCCGCCCGGCACGGGCAGCTTGTCGATCATCGTGATCTTCGCATCGGTGGACAGCAGCAGCTGCCGCGCCGTGTACGCGGCCGCCGGGCCGGTGCCCACGATCGCGATCGACAGCGAGCGCTCGAGGTCGCCGCCCATCTCGTCCCACGTGTGGGTCTTGGGCTTCTCCCGCGGCGGGCGCCGCTCGAAGAACTCGGCGTTGAGGTCGGCGAACACCGCCTCGGCACCGCGCAGCAGATCGATCGCCTTGGGCGCCGCCACGGGGCACGCGTCGGCGCAGGCCCCGCAGTCGATGCAGGCCTTCGGGTCGACGTAGAGGATGTCGGTGGTGCCGAAGTCGGGCTCGTCGGGAGTGGGGTGGATGCAGTCCACGGGGCAGACCGAGACGCACGAGGCGTCCTTGCAGCAGGACTGGGTGATCGCGTAGGCCACGGCGGGTGCTTTCGGGTTCGAGGGTCGGCCGGGCCGGGTCAGAGCATGTGGACGGTGCGGTACATCCGCATCGCGGCCGGGGTGAGCAGGCCGACCTCGGACAGGAAGTCCATGAGGTGCACGCAGCTCATCCGCATGAGGTTCTGGTGGTGGGTGTTGGCCTTCACGGCCGCCTTGGCCACCTCGGGGTCCAGACCCACGTTGGCATAGACGTCGTCGTTGACCAGGGAGTCCACGATGATCGCCGCGACGACCGAGATGACGAAGGCCGCGAGGTGACGCCGAGGCTTGGAGACCCCCTCGAGGTACTCCTTGACCTCCATGCGCGCGAACTTCATGTGGCGCGCCTCCTCGACCACGTGGATCTTGCTCGTGGTGCGCACCTCCTCGAGCACGTTCTCGCCGCGCATCCAGTCGCGCTGCATGACGTCGAGGACCTCCTCGGCGACCAGGATCGACGCGTAGGACTGCTCGCCGTTGGCGGTGCTGCGGAAGACGCGGGCGAGCTCGTGAAAGAGCCGGCGCGGGCGGTAGTGCGGGACGCCCATCTTGCTGCACGTCTTGCTGAACATGAGCGAGTGCCGGCACTCGTCGGCGATCTCGGTGAGGGCGAAGCGGAACTCCGGGTCGCCGTAGTCGGCGGAGTACTGCGAGCGCAGCACCATCGACTGCAGCATCGTCTCGAACCAGATGCCCGTGCTCATGATGGAGCCGACCTCGTGGCGCGTGAGGTCGATCCGCTGCTGCTCGGTCATGGAGTCCCACAGCGGCGTGCCGTAGAGCGTGGACCACTCGGGGTTGAGGCCGTACTTGGTGGGGTCGAGGGGCTTGGCCCAGTCGATCTCCTGGTCGGGGTCGTACGACAGGACGGCAGCGGACTCCAGCAGTCGCTCCAGCTCGGTGTCCATGTCGATGGACTGGCGGAACTCGACGGCGGCGCGATCGTCGGTGACGGTCATGCGATCTCCTCGGTCAGCGGTATGTGACATTGTGAATGTAACATAGATGTGAGGCGTGTCACCAGACTTCCGGGCACCGGACTTCAGCCCTACCGTATTGGGCTGCACCGACTGCCCATTGGGCCCATGCTGTTGTGCATGCCCAAACGCACACCGACGGCCCACACCGCCGAGGTCGCCAGCGCCTTCGCCTCCTGGTTGCGCCAACGGCGCGAGGGCGCGGGCATGACCCAGGAGGACCTCGCGCACCGCGCGGGCCTGAGCCGCAACCAGGTGCAGAACCTGGAGAACAACCGCAACAACAACGCCACCGGACGGTCGTCGGCCAACCCGAGCCTGGACACCCTGCTGGCCCTCGAGGCGGCCTTCGGGCTGTCGCTGGGCGACCTGCTGGTCGAGGTCCGCGAGTTCATGGACTCCGCCGGGCGCTGACCCTCCTGCGGTCGCCGGCCAGCCCGGCGGCCCGTTCGACGTCGGCGACGATCCGGTCGAACACGTCGGCCGCGTGCTGCAGGGCGGCCGCGAAGGCCCGGCCCTCGCCCGCGGACGCGGCGTAGGCCTCGGCGCCGTAGGCCAGCTCGATCCGGTCGCCGGGCAGGGTGCCGTGCAGGATCGCCACCCAAGCGCCCCCGGGCACCGGGAACACGCGCGCGTGCTGTTCGTCCTCAGCCGTCTCGCCGGAGCGGTGGTCGGTGCACCACCACGGGCAGGTGGTCGATGGCGTCGTCATGGGGCAGTCCTATCAACGGGTGCGGACACCGGGTCGACCCCTAGGTTATTGGGCCCGGCGCGCCTTGTCGTCCCGGTGTCTCACCCACGCGTCGCGGCGTCTCCGGACACGACGAAGGCCCCGGGCGGGTGCCCGGGGCCTTCGTACGTGACGAGATCGTCAGCAGGGACCGATCAGTGGTTGTGACCAGCGTGATCGTCGGCCTCGTCGGCCGGCTTGTCCACCACGAGGGTCTCGGTGGTGAGCAGCATGGCCGCGATCGAGGCGGCGTTGGCGAGCGCCGAACGCGTGACCTTGACCGGGTCGAGGATGCCCTGCGCGAGCAGGTCGCCGTACTCGTTCGAGGCCGCGTTGTAGCCCTCACCGGACTCGCGGACCTTGGCCACCACGACCTCGCCGGAGACGCCGCCGTTGCGGGCGATCCACTCCAGCGGGGCGTCGGCGCCCTTGCGGACGATGCGCACGCCGAGGGCCTCGTCGCCGGACAGGTTCAGGTCCTGGTCCAGCACGCCAACCGCGTGGACCAGCGCCGAGCCACCGCCGGGGACGATGCCCTCCTCGATGGCCGCGCGGGTCGCCGAGACGGCGTCCTCGATGCGGTGCTTCTTCTCCTTGAGCTCGACCTCGGTGGCCGCGCCGACGCGGATGACGCAGACGCCACCGGCCAGCTTGGCCAGCCGCTCCTGCAGCTTCTCGCGGTCCCACTCGGAGTCGGTCTGCTCGAACTCGGCCTTGATCTGGGCCACGCGGCCCTCGACCTCGGCCTGGTCGCCGCCACCGTCGATGATCGTCGTGTCGTCCTTCGTGATGACGACGCGACGCGCGGTGCCGAGCACCTCGAGGCCGACCTGGTCCAGCTTGAGGCCGACGTCGGGGGTGACGACCGTCGCGCCCGTGAGGGTCGCGATGTCCTGCAGCATCGCCTTGCGGCGATCGCCGAAGGCCGGCGCCTTGACCGCGACGGACGTGAACGTGCCGCGGATCTTGTTCACCACGATCGTGGACAGGGCCTCGCCCTCGATGTCCTCGGCGATGATGAACAGGCTCTTGCCCGACTGGACGACCTTCTCCAGCAGCGGCAGGAGGTCGGACACGGCCGAGATCTTGCCCTGGTTGACGAGGATGTAGGGATCGTCGAGGACGGCCTCCATGCGCTCGGTGTCGGTGACCATGTACGGCGACAGGTAGCCCTTGTCGAACTGCATGCCCTCGGTGAACTCGAGGTCGGTGCCCATGGTGTTGGACTCCTCGACCGTGATGACACCGTCCTTGCCGACCTTGTCGAACGCCTCGGCGATGAGCTCGCCGATGACCGAGTCACGGCTGGAGACCGTGGCGACGGCCGACATGTCCTTGACCGAGTCGACGGCGCGGGCGCGCGAGTGCAGCTCGTTCGTGACCGCCTCGACGGCAGCCTCGATGCCCTTCTTCAGGCCGACCGGGTTGGCGCCGGCCGCGACGGCGCGCAGGCCCTCGTGGACCATGGCCTGGGCCAGCACCGTGGCCGTCGTCGTGCCGTCACCGGCGACGTCGTTCGTCTTGGTGGCGACTTCCTTGGCCAGCTGGGCGCCGAGGTTCTCGAACGGGTCGTCCAGCTCGATCTCACGCGCGACGGACACGCCGTCGTTCGTGATCGTGGGGGCGCCCCACTTCTTGTCCAGGACGACGTAACGGCCCTTGGGGCCGAGGGTGACCTTGACGGTGTCGGCGAGCTTGTCGACACCGCGTTCGAGGGCGCGGCGTGCGTCCTCGTCGAATTCCAGAATCTTGGGCACGAGTGCTCCCTAACGGTTGGCTGGGTGGACTCAGGCGATGACGGCGAGGACGTCGCGGGCGTTGAGGATGAGGAACTCCTCGCCGCCGTGCTTGACCTCGGTGCCGCCGTACTTGCTGAAGAGCACCTTGTCGCCGACGGCCACGTCGACGGGGATGCGCTCGCCGCTGTCGCTGACGCGACCGGGGCCGACGGCCACGACCTCGCCCTCCTGCGGCTTCTCCTTGGCGGTGTCGGGGATGACGAGACCCGACGCGGTGGTCTGCTCGGCCTCTCCGGCCTTGATGACGATGCGATCTTCGAGCGGCTTGATGGTGACCGACACTGGTCGACCTCCCCTTTCGGATGAGTAACGTTCGGTTGGCACTCACTCGGTGGGAGTGCCAGAAGTCAGCCTAGCACCGGCTGGCACTCGACCAAACGGAGTGCCAGAGCCGAGGGCGGGACGGCGCCCGGTGGCAGACTCTGGCGCGTGGATGCGCACACCTTCGCCGAGCTCACGGCCCCCGCGGGGCAGGCTCTGCTGGCCGAGGTGGCCCGCGGCGCGGGGAGCGAGTCCGACCTCGCACTGGGCACGCGACTGCGACGCGACCACCCCGCCGAGCTCGTCGCGGCGGCGGTCACCCAGCACCACCTGCGGCGGCGCGCGGTCACGAAGTTCGGGGCCGACGCCGAGCTCCTCTACTTCACCCCCGACGCCCTCGAGCAGTCCACGCGGGCCCCGGTCGCGGCGCACCGAGCGAGCCGGCTGGCAGCGCTCGGCGCCACGCGCCTGGTCGACCTCGGCTGCGGCATCGGCGGCGACCTGATCGCCGCCGCCCGGGCGGGCCTCGAGGTGCGCGGCGTCGAGCTCGACCCCGTGCGCGCCGCGATCGCGCGAGCCAACCTCGCCGCCCTCGGCCTCGCCGGGACGGTCGAGGTCGGTGACGCCACGACGACCGCGATCGGCGCCGACGAGGTCGCCTTCGTCGACCCTGCGCGCCGCGACGGCGCCGGCCGCACGTTCCGTCTCGACGCGCTCGTGCCCTCGTGGGACTTCGTCACAGGCCTGCTCGAGGGCCGCGCCGTGGCCAAGCTGATGCCAGGCATCGCCCACGACGCCGTCCCGCCGGGCGTGCAGGCCGAGTGGGTCTCGCACGGCGGCGACCTCGTCGAGGCGAGCCTCTGGGGGGCCGGTTTCGGCCAGGACCCGGCCCGTCGCGCCACCGTGCTGCCGAGCGGCGCCACGCTCGTGGGTCGCGGCGCCCGGGCCCACGTCGGGGACGCCCTGTCGCACCTCGTCGAGCCGGACGACGCCGTGATCCGGGCGGGGCTCGTGGCCGAGCTCGCCGAGGACCTCGGCGGCCACCTCCTCGACCCCCGCATCGCCTGGATCACCACGGACTCCCCCGGGGCCGAGCCGTTCGGACGGGCGTTCCGGGTGGTCGAGGAGCTGCCCTTCCGGGAGAAGCAGCTCCGCGCCGCCCTGCGCGAACGCGACATCGGCACCCTCACGATCAAGAAGCGCGGCGTCGACGTCGTACCCGAACGGCTCGTCGCTCGCCTCAAGCTCACCGGGACCCGCACCGCGACGGTCGTGCTGACCCGCGTGGCCGACGAGGCGCGCGCCTTCCTGGTGGAACGGGAGCGCTGAGCGTGACGTTCGCGGGGTCGACACGCCGGTGCGGACCCCCGGAACGTCACCGCCAGCGATGACCTGGCGCGCGGTAGCGTCGGTCCATGGCCGGCCGCGTGGACCTCAACGTCGATCTCGGCGAGTCGCCCGAGCGGTGGGCGTCCGGCGAGGACGAGCGCCTGCTCCCCCTCGTGACCAGTGCGAACGTCTGCTGCGGCGCGTACGCCGGCGACGACGACCTGATCCGCGCGACGTGCGAGGCCGCGGTCGAGCACGGCGTCGCGATCGGGGCGCAGGTGGGCTACCGCGACCGCGAGGGATTCGGCCGCCGGTTCGTGGACCTGCCGCCCCGTGACCTCGTGGACGAGGTGCGGCGCCAGCTCGACCACCTGCGCGAGCTCGCGGACCGCGTCGGCGGCCTGGTCACCTACCTCAAGCCTCACGGTGCGCTCTACCACCGCATCGGCCACGATCCCCACCAGGCGGAGGCCGTCGTCGAGGCGCTGCTGGCCGACGGGACGCCGCTGCCCCTCGTGGGCATGCCCGGTTCTGTCGCGCTCGAGATGGCGCAGGACTCCGGGATCCGTGTCGTGCTCGAGGGCTTCGCCGACCGCGCGTACACCTCCGAGGGTGGCCTCGTGCCCCGCGACCAGCCGGGTGCCGTGCTGACCGATCCGGCCGAGGCCGCCGCCCAGGCCCTCGAGCTGGTGGGATCGGTGGACTCGCTGTGCGTGCACGGCGACAGCCCTGGCGCCGAGCGCCTGCTTCGCCACGTGCGCGGCGTCCTCGTGGAGCACCGCGTCGAGATCGAGCCATTCCACTGAGATGAGGATCCTGCCCTGCGGCGATCGCGCCGTGCTGCTCGACTGCGCGGACGCCGACGAGGCCCGTCGCTGGCATGCCGCGCTGCGCGATCGCGGTGCAACGCTCGGGGCGACCACCGTGCTGCTGCGCGGGCGGCCCGAGGAGCTGCGCTCGCTGGTGGGCGCGACCACCCCTGCTGATCTGGCTGCCGTCGCCGGGGCCGAGGTGGAGATCCCGGTCGTGTACGACGGACCTGATCTCGAGGCCGTGGCGCGACACTGCGGACTCGACCCGGACGAGGTCGTGCGCCTCCACGGGGCGACGCCGTGGACGGTGGCGTTCGCCGGCTTCGCGCCCGGCTTCGCCTACCTGTCCGGGGGCGATCCCCGCCTCGAGGTCCCGCGGCTCGACCGTCCGCGGCCACGCGTGGAGCCGGGCTCGGTCGGACTCGCCGGCCGGTTCAGCGGCGTCTACCCCCGCGCCTCCCCCGGCGGCTGGCGGCTCATCGGCCGTACCGACGCGCCGCTCTGGGACCTCGATCGCGACGACCCTGCACTACTGCACCCGGGTGACACCGTCCGGTTCGTCGAGGTGACGCGATGACCCTGCGCGTGCTGGAGGCAGGCGCCCTGAGCCTGGTGCAGGACCTCGGGCGTCCCGGGCTGGGCGATCTTGGCGTAGGGCCGTCGGGCGCGTTCGACCGCCGCGCCCTGCGCACCGCGAACCACCTCGTCGGCAATCCGGGCGACGCGGCCGTCGTGGAGGCGCTCGGCGGCGGTCTCGCGCTGGTGGCGACCCTGCCGCACGTCGTGGCCGTCACGGGGGCGGCGGGGCCGCTGACCGTCGATGGCCGGCCGGTCGACTCCGGCCGCCCCCTCGCGCTGCGGCGTGGCGACGTGCTGCGGCTCGGGGCGCCGGTCGCCGGGCTGCGCTGGACGGTCGCCGTCGCGGGCGGGATCGCGGTGCCCCCGGTCCTGGGCAGCCGCTCCCGCGACACGCTCGCCTCCCTCGGCCCCGATGCCCTGGCGGCCGGCGACGAGCTCGCGGTGGGTCCTCCCGTCGGACCGGTCTCGCTCGAAGGACTGCCGCCCCTGCTTCCCACGGGCGAGGTGGCGGTCCGGGTCGTGCTGGGCCCGCGCGACGACTGGTTCACCCCGGCGGCCGTCGCGACGCTGCTCTCGACCGGCTGGGGCGTCGACCCCGTCTCGGACCGCATCGGCGTCAGGCTGGACGGACCAGCGCTCGACCGGGCACGCGAGGGTGAGCTGGAGAGCGAGCCCGTGGTGCGCGGCAGCATCCAGGTGACGACCTCGGGTCGTCCGGTGGTGCTGGGTCCGGACCATCCCGTCACCGGCGGCTACCCCGTGATCGGCGTGGTCCTCGACGCCGACACCGACGTGCTCGCCCAGCTGCGGCCCGGCGACACGCTGCGGTTCCGCCGCCACCGCGCCTGACGCGGGATCGCCCGCTCCGACCCACAAACGCCGAGTGGCGCAAACCGGGGTCGCGAGTGGCGGGGCGGGCTGGGTCAGGCGGCGACGATGCGCGTGACGGGCAGGCTGGAGTCGACGGCGAGATCGAGCGACGACGGGGCGATGCCGCGGCGGACGACCTCGGCGCCGAGCGCCGCGACCATCGCGCCGTTGTCGGTGCACAGCGAGATCTGCGGGATGCGGACCTCGACGCCGGCCTTCTCGGCGCGCTCGAGGACGAGGTGGCGCAGGCGGCCGTTCGCGGCCACGCCCCCGCCCAGGATCAGCCGGGGGACGTCGTGCTCGAGGCACGCCTTGATCGCCTTGCGGCTCAGCACGTCGCAGACCGCGTCCTGGAACGAGGCCGCGACGTCGGCCACGGCGACCGGGCGCTGCATCCGCTGCTCGTGCTGCACGTGGCGGGCCACCGCGCTCTTGAGCCCGGAGAAGGAGAAGTCCCAGCGGTACCGCTCGAGGTCGCGCCCCGTGGTGAGGCCGCGCGGGAAGGCGATCGCGGTGGGATCGCCGTCACGCGCCACCTTGTCGATCTCCGGGCCGCCGGGGTACGGCAGGCCCAGCAGCCGGGCGACCTTGTCGAAGGCCTCGCCGGCGGCGTCGTCGATCGTGCCGCCGAGCAACGTGATGTCGGTGGCGATGTCGTTGACGAGCAGCAGCTCGGTGTGCCCGCCGCTGACCAGCAGCGCGATCGAGGGCTCGGTGTACCGGCCGTGCTCCAGCTGGTCGACCGCGACGTGCGCCGCCAGGTGGTTGACCCCGTAGAGCGGCTTGTCGTGGGCCAGGGCGAGGGCCTTCGCCGCGGCGACCCCGACGAGCAGGGCGCCGGTGAGGCCCGGGCCGCTCGTGACCGCGATCGCGTCGACGTCACGCACGTCGACGCCGGCCTGCTCGTAGGCCTGCTCGAGCGTGGGGACCATCGCCTCGAGGTGCGCCCGGCTCGCGACCTCGGGGACGACGCCACCGAAGCGCACGTGCTCCTCGACGCTGGACGCGACCGCGTGCGCCAGCAGGGTGGTGCCTCGCACGATGCCGACACCGGTCTCGTCGCAGGAGGACTCGATGCCCAGCACCAGCGGTTCGCTCACCGGTCCATTGTGCCGTGGAGCAGGAAGCGCCGTGCCGTCGGTGCGCAGGCTCAGCCCCGCTCGGCGCGCCTGGCGTCGCGGGCCGCCTTCTCCTCGAGGTCGAGGCGTCGGGCCTCCTCGGGCGTGGGAGCCGTGCCGCCGTAGCGGGCCGGGGCCCACCACTGGCCCTCGGGCGAGACGGGGTACTCGTGGATCGCCTTGTCGAGCAGGGCCGTCAGCGAGTCGTGCAGCAGCGCCGTCTCGGCCACCGGGTCCTCACCCGTCACGGGGATCGGCTCGCCGACGTGGAGCGCGATCGTCTTGCCCCGGCCCCACAGGTCGGCGTCGTGGTCCTTGGTCTTGAGCAGCTGCGTGCCCCAGACGACCATCGGGATCAGCGGCACGCCGCCCTCGGCCGCGGCGCGCACGGCACCGGTCTTGATCTCCTTGACCTCCATCGACCGGCTGATGGTGGCCTCGGGGAAGATGCCGACGATCTCGCCGCGACGGGCGTACTCGGCGGCCTCGTGCAGCGACGCCTCGCCCTGGGCCCGGTCGACCGGGATGTGGTGCATCGAGCGCATGATCGGTCCGGAGACCTTGTGCTCGAACGCCTCCTTCTTCGCCATGAAGCGCACGAGCCGACCGGCGGGCTGGGCCGCGAGACCGTTGAAGATGAAGTCGACGTAACTGACGTGGTTGGAGGCCAGGATGGCCCCGCCCTCACGCGGGATGTGCTCGGTGCCGGACGTCTGGAAGCTGATGCCCAGCACCCGGAACAGCGTCTTGGCCGTGCCGATGATCGGCGGGTACGTCACGTCGCGCATGCGTGAACCCTAGTGCACGCGCGTTCACCGATGAGGCTTCTCGTCACTCGTCCTCGACGACGTGGACCGCGGCCTCCTCGGCACTCGCACCGGCACCGTCGATGCCGACATCGTCGCCGACGAGCTCGGACACGTGGTCGACGCCGTTGCCGCCCTCGGGGTCGACGAGGCGGCCCGAGCGACGACCTCCGACCTCACCGTCGTCGAGGTCCTCCTCGCTCCACTCGGAGTCGGGGTCGACGTCAGGCTCCTCCTGCGAGAGGCGCTGCTCGAACGACTCGCCCTGGATCTGCTCGTCGACCGTCGTGCCGAATCCCTCGCCGGCCGACCAGCGCTCGGGAGCGGTCAGCCCCTCGTCGAGCGGGTCATGGGTCTCGCGACCGAGCAGCGTGTCCTGGTCCTGGTCCTGGCTCAGGTACTGGGAAGGGGCCGGGGGCTGGTTGCGCGGATCAGTCATGCCTCCACCTTGCCACGCACCCGGAGCAGGCGCCGGTCGTGCGGATCAGTCCGGGCCGGGCTCGCGCGCGGGGTCGGCCTGGCTGGCCGAGCGCTTCAGCAGGACCGCCACGACGACCACGACCATCAGCACGAAGAGCCAGGCGAGACGCTCGGATCCGCCCGTGAAGACGGCCAGGAACGCACTCATCCCGATGGTGGACCAGATGGTCGCCCAGATCACCGCGCCCGGCACGAGACCGGTCAGGTAGCGCGGGAACGACATGCGCGCGAGGCCCGCGCCCAGGTTCACCGCGGTCTGCGCACCGACCGTGAAGAAGCTCACGGTGACGGCCGGAGGACCCCACCGGTCGACCTGTCGCATGGCGGCCCGGACGCGCGGACCGGGCTCGCGCTCGCGCAGCAGGCCGGCGGCGATCGCGCGCCCGATCCCGTAGGTGGCGCCGGCGCGCAGGAGCACGATGACGAAGAACGTCAGCCACGCCCAGAACCACGGCCACGCGCGGATGGAGTCGAGCAGCTCGGTCATGCCAAGCCCAGCTCCATGAGCACGGCGTCCGAGCCCGAGCGGTAGTAGCCGCGGCGGCGGCCGGTCTCGCGGTACCCGGCACGGCGGTAGAGCGCGAGCGCAGCCTCGTTGTCGTCGGCGACCTCGAGCAGGAGCCGCTCGGCGCCGCGAGCGCGGGCCGCGTCCTGCACAGCCTCGAGCAGCTCCGAGCCCACACCCTGGCGCCGCGACCCCAGACCCACGGCGATGCGCATCAGCTCGGCGTCGGGGGCGAACATCCGCAGCGAGGCGTAGCCGCGGACGCCGAACTCGTCGACGAGCGCCAGGACGATCCGGTCGCCCACGAGCTCGTCGCGGACCTGGCCGGACGACCACGCGTCGCGGCCGAAGCTCGCGTTCTCGATCGACTCCAGCGTGTCGAGGTCGCGCAGGCCCGCGGACCGGATCATGCCAGCTTGGGCGCGACCTGGGGCATCGCGTCGGGTCGGCGCAGGTACAGCGGCTCGAGCGGGAGCTCGGCGGCCCTCCCGGCGGCGACGAGGCCGGCCAGGGCGGCGGCGGACGGGTCGAGCGGCGCGCCCTCGACCGCCGTGAGCCGGTCGGCGTACAGCACTCCCCCGCGGCCCACCACCGGCAGTCCGAGCGCGGCGACGGTGTCGGGGTAGTCAACGTCGGGGCCGGTGACGCGCGACCCGTCGGCGCGGAAGCGGCCCCAGTAGACCTCCTTGCGACGCGCGTCCGTGGCCACGACGAAGTCGGTGTCGAGCAGGCCCGCGGCCTCGGCGGCGAGGATGTCCAGCGAGCACACGCCGTGCATGGCCAGGCCGAGGGTCTGGCCCAGCGTGAGTGCCGTGACGACACCGACACGCAGCCCGGTGAACGGGCCCGGACCGACGCCGACCGCGACGTCGGTGAGGTCGGCGGCGGTGGCCCCAGCCCGCGCGAGCGCCGTGCGGATCGCGGGCGCCAGCAGCTCGCCGTGAGCCATGGCGCCCTCCCCCGTCGCCTCGGCGACGACGGACGAGCCGTCGTGGAGGGCGACGGAGATCGCCGGGGTGGCGGTGTCGAACGCGAGCAGCAGCACGGGCCCAGCCTAGTTGCGGGGCATCGCAGGGTCCGAACGCGCTCGGCGTGCCGGGCTCAGCCGAGCAGGGCGGTGCGCAGCGGGACCTCGAGCCAGCGCCGGCCGTGGGGCCGGATCGAGACCACGCGCATCTCGTCCGACGGGATGCCGCAGGCCGTGCCGAGCGGATCGCCCGGACTGGCCGCGCGGGTCTCGATCGAGATCGACAGCCAGCTGTCGGACAGCTGCTCGGCCATCCCCTCGCCCCATTCCACGACCGTCACGGACTCGTCCGTCGTGGCGTCGAGGTCGATGTCGTCGATCTCGGCCGCGTCGCCGAGGCGGTAGGCGTCCACGTGCACGAGCGGCGGGCCGCCCACCTCGCTGGGGTGGGTGCGCGCGATCACGAAGGTCGGGGACGTCACGGGCCCGCGGACGCCGAGCGCCTCGCCGAGGCCCTGCGTGAACGTGGTCTTCCCGGCACCGAGACCACCGGTCAGCACGAGCAGGTCACCGGGGCGCAGCAGCCCGGCGACGCGTGCGGCGAGGTCGCGCATCGCGTCGGCGTCGGGCACCTCGCGCGCCAGCCACAGCGTCTTGCCCATCTCGATCGTGGGACCGTCCTGGCGCACCGGCAGGTACAGCCGGTGGTTCCAGAACCGGTAGTTGGCCGGAAGCTCCTCGCGCACGGTCAGCCAGATGCCGTCCATGCCCTGCTCCTCGGCGACGTCCTCGGCGACGCCGACCATGACGGACGCGACCCCGCGGTCGCGGCCGAGCGGGTCGACGCTGACGCGCTTCAGGCCCAGCATCCCCGGGCGGGAGCGGTCGAACAGGATCGCGCCCATCGGGTGGCCGCGGCGGGTGGCCAGCAGGCCGCCGTCGCGCTCGAGCGAGGCGGCCACCGTCTCGACGGTCTCGTCGCCGGCCGTGGCGGGCGGATCGAGGCGCGGCCGCGCGGCGAAGGCACGGTGGATGACTCCGACGACCTCGGCCGCGCGATCCGGGCCGACCAGCGTGACGTCGAGCTCACTGCTCATGCCGCCACCTCCGTGGGAGAAGCACAGTACGTCGGCACCGGCATGAGGGGACTCTCGATCACTCGCTGGCGCTCGCTCATGCGATGTCCTTCAGGACCCGCTCGATCGCCTCCGTCACCTGCTCGTGCTCCTCCAGCATCACCATGTGGCCGGCGTCGTTGACCGGCACGAGCTCGGCTCCGGCGATGTGGCGCGCGAGCCAGCGGCTGTGGCTGAACGGCGTCATCACGTCCTTCGTCCCGCACACCACCGAGGTGCGGCAGCGCGAGATGGCGCCCAGTCCCGCCCCGAGGTCGAGCTCGACGAAGTTGTCGTAGAAGTTCAGCACCACCGCGGTGGGGGCGCGCAGGATCATCTCGTCGGCCATGTCGACGATCGCAGGCTGCGCGTGCGCCCCGAACGCCCAGCGACGGATGATCGAGTAGCTGTTGAACTCGCGGCCCCAGTCGAGCAGCGGGCTGGCGGCCTTCACCAGCGGCACGACGAAGCGCAGGCCGGGGCTGCGTCGCATCAGCTGGCCGGCGCTCGTGCTGATGAGCACGACGCCCTTCACGCGGTCGTCGAACAGCTCGGGATCGAGCTGGGCCAGCTGCATGACGGCCATGCCGCCCATCGAGTGCCCGACGATGACCACGGGCCCCTCGGCGGCGTGCGCGTCCAGCACGCGGCGCAGGTCGTCGGCCATGTCGTGGAGCGAGGAGTTGCGCGGACCGCTGCGTCCGGAGCGTCCGTGCGATCGCTGCTCCATGAACACGAGACGGGCCTGGTCGCGCAGCGCGAGGCGCTGGAAGTGCCACGTGTCGAGGTCGCACATCCAGCCGTGCACGAAGACGACGGTCGGCGCCGGGCCCTCGTCGACCTCGACGTGGATCGGGACGTCGTCGGCGGCGGAGACGTAGTACGAGTCGCCGCGGACCGTGCCGAACGCGATCTCCTCGCCGCGCTGGAGGCGGCGCTGCTCGGTCTTGCGCTTGTTGAGGATCGTCGCGGCGGCACCGGCCACCCCCGCCGCCGCGAAGGCGCCTGCGGTGGCTGCGACACGTCCTGCGACCGATGTCATCGCTCTCCTCGGTAGGTCCGGGACCACCGTCCGGCGAGGCGCGTGACGATCTCGTAGGCGATCGTGCCGGCGGCGTCCGCCCAGTCCTGGGCGGTGGGCTCGCCGTCGTCGCCGGGCCCGAACACCGTGACCGGATCGCCGATCCGGGCGGGCCGGTCGCCCAGGTCGACGACCAGCTGGTCCATGCAGATCGTCCCACGGACGGGCGCGCGGCCGCCCGCGAACCCCACCTGCGCCCGGTTCGAGGCGGTGCGGTGGATGCCCTCGCCGTAGCCCACCGGGACGAGGCCGAGGGTGGTCTCACGGTCGGCGCTCCAGCGCCAGCCGTAGGACACGGAGCTGCCCGCCGGGACCCGTTTGACGTTCGCCAGCACGGTGCGCGCGGTGAGGATCGGACGCACGTCAGGTACGGGAACCGCCGGGTCGGGGGCGATGCCGTAGGTGGCGATGCCGAGGCGGACCAGGTCGAAGTGCGAGGACGGGCGTGTGACCGCCGCGGCGGAGTTCGCGAGGTGGCGCAGCGCCGGGTGGACGCCCGCGGCGGCCAGCTGGTCGACCGCGGCCCGGAACACGGCCTCCTGGTGGTCGTTCGCCGGGTGCTCGGGCTCGTCGGCGCTGGCGAAGTGCGACCAGACGCCCGTGACCTCGATCCGGCCGGCGGCCTGCATGCGAGCGGCGGCCGCCACGAGATCGTCCCACTGCGGCCCGAAGGCACCGTTGCGCGACAGCCCCGTGTCGACCTTGAGCTGGACGCGCGGGCGGTCGCCGGCGGCGGCGATGGCCTCGAGCTGATCGACGCCGGAGGCGGTCACCTCGACGTCCGCGCCGATCAGCTCGGTGAAGGGAGCGCCGGGCACCGCGAGCCAGCACAGCAGCGGCCCGTGGTCGCCGGCGGCGCGCAGCTCGAGCGCCTCGGCCGGCGTGGCGACCCCGAGCCAGTCCACCGAGGCCTGCCGGGCGGCGCGCGCGACGGGGACCATCCCGTGCCCGTACGCGTTCGCCTTCACCACGGCCATCTGCAGGGCTCCGGGCGCGTGGGCCCGCAGCGCCGCGAGGTTGGCGCGGTACTGGTCGAGGTCGATGACGAGCTCCGCGTTGGCGCTCACGGACGGCCACCCCGGGGAACGTCGTCACAGAAGTCGTGGAGGACGGGGCGCAGCTCGCGCGCGACGTCGGAGGCGACGAGAGGGCCGCCGAGGCGCTCGGCGGCGAGCCCGTGCAGCAGGGCGCCCACCGAGCCGGCGTCGAAGGATTCGAGGCCGGCGGCCAGCAGGGAGCCGATGAAGCCGGCCAGCACGTCACCGGAGCCGGCCGTGCCGAGCCACGGGGTACCGGTGAGGTTCACCCGCAGGCGGCCGTCCGGGGCGGCGATGACGGTGCGCGGTCCCTTGAGCAGCACCGTGGCGCCCCACCGCGCGGCGGCCTCGCGGGCGTGGCGCAGCGGGTCGGCCTCGACGGCTTCGCGGTCGGTGTCCAGCACCGCGGCGAGCTCGCCGGCGTGCGGCGTCAGGAGGGCGTCGACCTCGAAGGTGTCGGGCAGGTGGTGCAGCGCCGTCGCGTCCACGACCACCGGCACGTCGTCGCGGAGCGCGGCGGCGAGCGGCGCGGGCGTGTCCTCGCCGCCCGACCCGACGACCCACGCCTGGACCCGCCCGCGGCGGGCGACGATCTCGGGCGCGCGGTCGACGACCCGGCGCGCCAGCTCCTGCGCGCCGACGAAGCGGATCATGCCCGCCGGACCGGCCTGGGCCCCCGCGACGCAGAGGTGGGCGGCACCGGCGTACTGCGGGGAGCCGGCTCGGACACCCAGCACGCCGCGCGTGTACTTGTGGGCGTCACGGCCCGGCACGATCGCGTCGCGGAACCGTGGCCCGTCGCCCGGTCCGAGTGCCTCCAGGGCGGGCTCGGCGGCCAGGTCGAGTCCGATGTCGACGACGTCCACCTCGCCGGCCAGCTCGGCCGCCGGACCGGCCAGCAGGCCGTACTTGGCGGTGGCGAAGGTGACGGTCAGGTCTGCTCGGACCGCGGGCCCGTCGAGCCGGCCGTCGTCGACGCCGATGCCCGATGGCACGTCAACGGCCACCACGAAGGGCCGCTCACGCTCGATCCACCGCGCCCACGCGGCCGCCGTGCCCTCGAGCCCGGGGCGCGCCCCGATGCCGAAGATCGCGTCCACGACGAAGCGGTGGCCCTCGGGTCCCCCGACCACGCGGGCACCGGCCTCGCGCGCGGCCTCCAGCCCGGCGGGGTGCACCGCCGACGGGTCGAGCAGGCACAGGTTGACCCGACGGCC
This sequence comes from Aeromicrobium sp. UBA7512, assembly GCF_002476985.1. Taxonomy (NCBI): domain Bacteria; kingdom Bacillati; phylum Actinomycetota; class Actinomycetes; order Propionibacteriales; family Nocardioidaceae; genus Aeromicrobium; species Aeromicrobium sp. UBA7512. Next base: position 16,793 of record NZ_DLNK01000005.1, on the reverse strand, counting down.
CTCGCGGCACCAGTGCGCGGCGGCGAACAGCGCGTCGCCTCCGTTGTTGCCCGGACCAACGAGGACCACGAGCGCCTCGTGGGCGGGCACGACCCGCGAGACCCGGTCCGCCAGCGCCGTGGCGGCGCTCTGCATGAGGGCGTCCCAGCCCCGCTCGGCGGCGGCGACCTCCTCCGCCGCGCGCACCTGCGCGACGGTGTGGGCGGTCAGCATCGGATCACTCGACCGTGACGGACTTGGCCAAGTTGCGCGGCTGGTCGACGTCGTGACCCAGCAGCTCGGCCAGCTCGCCCGCGAAGATCTGCAGCGGCACGGTGGCCACGAGGGGCTGCAGCAGGGTGGGCGTCCTCGGCAGCCGGATCACGACGTCGGCGAAGGGCACGACCGAGTCGTCGCCGTCCTCGACCAGGACGATCGTGTAGGCACCGCGGGCCCGCACCTCCTGGATGTTGCTGACGATCTTCTCCTGCAGCTGGTCGCGCGCCCGGGGCGGCACGACGACGAACATCGGCAGGCCCTTCTCGACCAGCGCGATGGGCCCGTGCTTGAGCTCACCGGCCGCGAACCCCTCGGCGTGGACGTAGGCCAGCTCCTTGAGCTTCAGCGCGCCCTCGAGCGCCACGGGGAAGCCGACGTGGCGGCCCAGGAAGAGGAACGAGCGCCGGTCGACGAGGTCGGCCGCGAGCTTGCGCACCTGGTCACCCTCGTCGAGCATCCGCTGGACCTTCGCGGGAATGGCGTGCAGCTCGTCGATGACGTGGCTGATCTCGTCGCCGTACTTCGCGCCCTTGACCTGGGCCAGGTAGAGACCGAGCAGGTAGCAGGCGACCATCTGCGAGAGGAAGCCCTTGGTGGACGCGACCGCGATCTCGGGACCGGCGTGCGTGTAGATCACCGCGTCGGACTCGCGCGGAATCGTGGAGCCGTTGGTGTTGCAGATCGACAGCACCCGGGCGCGCTGCTGGCGCGCGTAGCGGATGGCCATGAGGGTGTCCATGGTCTCGCCCGACTGGCTGATCGCCACGACCAGCGTGGAGCGGTCGATGATCGGGTCGCGGTAGCGGAACTCCGACGCGAGCTCGACCTCGCAGGGGATGCGGGTCCAGTGCTCGATCGCGTACTTGGCCACGAGGCCGGCGTAGGAGGCGGTGCCGCACGCGATGACGATGATCTTGTCGATCTCGCGCAGCTCGTCGTCGGACAGGCGCATCTCGTCGAGCTGGAGCCGGCCGTCGGCCCCGACGCGGCCGAGCAGGGTGTCGGCGACGGCCTTGGGCTGCTCGTCGATCTCCTTGGCCATGAACCACTCGTAGCCGCCCTTCTCGGCGGCGGTGACGTCCCAGTCGACCGTGTAGGCGGTGGTGGGCGCCTCGCGGCCGTCGAAGTCGGTGACCTCGATCGAGTCGGCGGTGATCGTGACGACCTGGTCCTGGCCCAGCTCGATGGCCTCGGCCGTGTAGTCGATGAACGCCGCCACGTCGGAGCCGAGGAAGTTCTCGCCGTCGCCCCGTCCCACCACGAGCGGGGAGTTGCGCCGGGCGCCCACGACGACGCCGGGGTTCAGGGCGTCGGCGAACACGAGGGTGAACGCCCCTTGGAGCTGCCGGCACACCGCGCGCACGGCGTCGGGGAGGTCGGCGGTCTGCTGCAGCTCGCGGTGCAGGAGGTGGGCGACGACCTCGGTGTCGGTCTCGGAAGCGAACTCGTAACCCGCGGCCTCGAGCTCGTCGCGCAGCACCATGAAGTTCTCGATGATGCCGTTGTGCACGACGGCGACCCGCTCACCCGGGTCGAGGTGGGGGTGGGCGTTCGCGTCGGTGGGGCCGCCGTGGGTGGCCCAGCGCGTGTGGCCGATGCCGGTGGTGGACGCGGGCAGAGGGTGCTCGGACAGCTCGGCGTCGAGGTTCGCGAGCTTCCCGGCCTTCTTCGCCCAGGCGATCCGGTCGCCGTCGACGACGCCGACTCCGGTGGAGTCGTAGCCGCGGTATTCCAGCCGTCGCAGACCGCCCATCACGACGTCCAGCGCCTGGCGATGGCCCACGTATCCGACGATTCCACACATGGGTTCAGGGTACCGACTGAGCGGTGGGCGAGGTCGCTGGCAACAATGGTCGGTATGTCACGGGACCCGTCCCCCTACGTGGAGCTCGAGCGCTCCGCGTGGGCCGAGCTCGCACGCGATGCCGTCCAACCGATGTCCGGCGAGGAGATCGAGCGCGTCCGAGGCCTCGGAGAGGAGCTCGATCTCGAGGAGGTGCAGCAGGTCTACGTGCCCCTCACGCAGCTCATCAGCCTGCGCGTCCGGCTCGCCGAGGCGCTCTACCGAGCCACCGAGCGGTTCCTCGGCGACCCCCAGCCCGACCGTGTGCCGTTCATCATCGGCCTGGCCGGATCGGTCGCGGTGGGCAAGTCCACCACCGCGCGCCTGCTGCGCGACCTGCTGGCGCAGCACGACGACCACGCCCACGTCGCCCTGGTGACCACCGACGGCTTCCTGCTGCCGAACGCCGAGCTCGAGCGGCGCGGCATCATGCACCGCAAGGGGTTCCCCGAGTCGTACGACCGCAAGGCGCTGCTGCGCTTCGTCATGCAGGCCAAGAGCGGAGCCGAGCACATCGAGGCCCCGGTCTACGACCACCTCACCTACGACCGCACCGACGAGACCGTCTCGCTGAAGCGTCCCGACATCCTCATCGTCGAGGGCCTCAACGTGCTCGCTCCCCCGCGCACCCGTGGCGACGGCTCACCGGGCCTGGCGATCAGCGACTTCTTCGACTTCTCGGTCTACGTCGACGCGAACAGCCGCGACATCCGCCGCTGGTACATCAGCCGGTTCCTGCGGCTGCGCGAGACCGCCTTCGCCGATCCCGCGTCGTACTTCCACCGCTACAGCACCCTGACCGACGCCGAGGCCGTCATGCGCGCCGAGGAGCTCTGGGACACGATCAACTGGCCGAACCTGCGCGAGAACGTGGCCACCACCCGCGGCCGCGCCGACCTCGTGCTGCGCAAGTCGGCCGACCACACGGTCGAGTGGGTCCGGCTGCGCAAGCTCTGACCGCTGGCACCGTCAGGCGAGGTGCTTGACCCACTGGTCGGCCCACGCGCTGGCGCGGTAGCCGAGGTCCTCGTTGACGGCGATCATGTGGTCGTTCTGGGCGTCGTTCCACGTGACGACGCGGCGACGGCCGGGCATCAGGTCGCTGGACTCGCGCATGGCCTGCTGCTTGAGCGAGAAGCCGAGCCCGTGGCCGCGGTGTTCGGGCAGCACGAGGGTGTCCCACTGGTAGACCTCGGGCGTCCCGTGCGGGAACAGCAGCTGCGTGTGGCCGGCGAGCGTGCCGTCGGGCGCGACCGCCACCACGGTCTGGGCTACCCGGCGCTGGCGCTTCCACTGGTCGACCTCGTGCAGCAGCCGGTCGGGGTCCCAGTACTCGTTCTCCAGCTGCGTCTCCCCGGACGGCGCCTCCTGGTTGAGCAGCGCGCGCAGGTGCGCGTACTGCTCGAGCCACTGCTGCGGCGGGGCGCCCCGCCACGCGGCCAGGGTGTACCCGTCCCGTGGCTCGGCGGGCGGCACGTCGGCCGGCAGGGCGAGCTCGCGTTGGACCAACTGCGTGTCGAAGCGGTAGCCGCGGGCCAGCATGAACTCACGCCCGGACCCGGTCTCGTCCTCGATCGGGCGCAGCGTCTCGGTGAGGACCTGGTCGCGGCCGTCCTCGGCCACGCGCAGCTCCAGGCGCTCGAGCAGGGCGGTGCCGTGGCCGCGCCGGCGCAGCTCCGGCGGCACCCACACCTCCGCGAACGCGGTGGTGGCGTTGTCTCGCTCGGGCAGCTCGGCCAGCGCCACCGCGACGACGGTCTCGCCGTCGCGCAGCAGCAGGGAGTCGCAGCGGGTGTAGGCGTCGCCGATGAGCAGCACGCGCAGCTCGTCGGCGGACCACGGCTGGTCGATGTAGCGCTCGTTGGACCGCAGGTAGACGTCGTGGAACTCCACGAAACTGCCGTGGTCGGTGGGATCGAGCACGTCGATGGTCAAGCTCACCCGGGCATTCTCGCACCGAAGCACGGGCGCCGACAGGGTCAGATCGCGCGGGTGAGGAAGACGCTGTGGGGGTCGGGCACGTAGTCGGCGAACGGCTCGCACGGCTCGAACCCGTGACGGACGTAGAGGCGCCGGGCGGGAGCGAAGTACGGCTCGGTGCCGGTCTCGAGGCTCAGCCGGGTGAAGCCGCGTTCGCGCGCGTTCCGGACGAGGTGCTCGAGCAGCGTGGTGGCCACACCGCGGCCGCGGGCGAGCGCCGTCGTGCGCATCGACTTGATCTCACCGTGCCCCGATCCGAGGTCCTTGAGCGCTCCGCAGCCCAGCAGCCGGCCGTCCTCGCGAGCCGTCCAGAAGCTGATCGCCTCGTGCCGCAGGGCGTCGAAGTCGAGCGCGTGCACGCTCTCGGCGGGGCTGGTGGCGAACATCTCGGTGAGGTGCTCGGACAGCAGCGCGCGGACGTCGTCACGTTCGAGCCCTCCGGGCTCCACGGTGACCACGGTCAGAGCGCGAGGGTCGTGCGGACGACGCCGGCGAGGTGGTCGGCGATCTCCTGCGCCTGGTCGGCGGTGGGCGCCTCGACCATCACGCGCACGAGCGGCTCGGTGCCCGAGGGACGCAGCAGCACGCGACCGGAGTCGCCGAGCTTCTCCTCGGCGGCCGCGACCTCGGCCAGCAGCACCTCGTGGCTGGCGGCACCGGCGCGGTCGACGCCGCCGACGTTGACGAGCACCTGTGGCAGCCGCTGCATCACCGAGGCCAGCTCGGACATCGTGCGGCCCGTGGTGGCCATCTCGGCGGCCAGCTGGAGCGCCGTGAGGGTGCCGTCGCCGGTGGTGGCGTGGCGGCCCATGATGACGTGGCCGGACTGCTCGCCGCCCAGCGTGTAGCCCCCGGCGCGCATCTCCTCGAGCACGTAGCGGTCGCCGACCGCCGTGCGCAGGACGGTGATGCCCGCGGCGTCCATCGCGCGGGAGAAGCCGACGTTGCTCATCACCGTGGCCACGACCGTGTCGTCGACCAGCAGGCCCTCGCGCTTGTCGCGCAGGGCCAGGATGGCCAGGATCTGGTCGCCGTCGACGACCTCGCCGAACTGGTCGACCGCCAGGCAGCGGTCGGCGTCGCCGTCGAACGCGAAGCCGACGTCGGCCCGACGCTCGACGACCACGCGGCGCAGGTCGTCCAGGTGGGTGGAGCCGCAGCGCTCGTTGATGTTGAGGCCGTCGGGCTCGGCGTGGATCGCGATGACCTCGGCGCCCGCCCGGGCGAAGGCGTCGGGGGCCGCCTCGTGGGTGGCGCCGTTCGCGCAGTCGAGGACGACACGCATCCCGTCGAGGCGGGTGGGCAGGGTGTCGAGCAGGTGGCGCACGTAGGCGCCGAGTCCGGCGTGGCTGTCACCGACGCGACCCACGTCGGCACCCGTGGGCCGGTCCCATGGCTCCTCGAGGCGCTGCTCGATGGCAGCCTCGATCGCGTCGTCGAGCTTGACCCCGCCGCGCGCCAGGAACTTGATGCCGTTGTCGGGCATCGGATTGTGGCTGGCGGAGATCATGACGCCCATGTCGGCCTCGAGGAACGCCGTCAGGTAGGCCGCACCGGGGGTGGGCACCACGCCGAGGCGGTGCACGTCGACCCCCGCAGACGCCAAACCCGCGACCACCGCGGCCTCCAGGAATTCTCCGGAGGCGCGGGTGTCGCGGGCGACGACTGCCGTGGGGCGCTGGTCGGCGAAGGCACCGGCCTCGCCGAGGACGTGGGCCGCGGCGACCGAGAGGTCGACCGCGAGCTCGGCGGTCAGGTCCCGATTGGCCAGACCCCGAACACCATCGGTACCGAAGATCCGGCCCATGCGCGCCGGCAGATCAGCGCTTGCTGTACTGCGGCGCCTTGCGGGCCTTCTTGAGTCCAGCCTTCTTGCGCTCCTTGATCCGCGAGTCGCGGGTCAGGAGGCCGGCCTTCTTCAAGGTGGGTCGGTTGACCTCGACGTCGATCGCGTTGAGCGAACGGGCCACACCGAGGCGCAGCGCGCCGGCCTGACCGGTCATGCCGCCGCCGCTGACGCGAGCGATCACGTCGAAGGAGTCCACCAGGCCGGTGACGGCCAGCGCCTCCTTGGCGATCTGCTGGTGCAGCTTGTTCGGCAGGTGCTCCTCGAGCGGCTTGCCGTTGACGGTCCAGACGCCGGTGCCGGGAACGATGCGAACCCGGGCCACGGCCTCCTTGCGACGGCCGGTCGCCGAGCCGGGAGCGATGATCGACTTGATCTCGCCGGTCGCGGCAGCGCCGGAGGACTCCGACGTGTAGGCGACACCCTCGGAGTTGGTGGTGTACTCGGTCTCTTCGGTGGTGGTCTCAGCCACGATGAACCTGCTTCTCGCTTACTGGGAGATCTGCGTGATCTCGAACGGCTGGGGCTTCTGGGCGGCATGCGGGTGATCCGGGCCGGCGTAGACCTTCAGCTTCGTGATGAGCTGACGGCCGAGACGGTTCTTGGGGAGCATGCCGCGCACCGACTTCTCGATCGCCTTGCGGGCGTCCTTGTCGAGCAGGTCGCCGTAGGCGATCTGCTTCAGGCCGCCCGGGTAACCGCTGTGGCGGTAGACGTTCTTGTCGGAGCGCTTGTTGCCCGACAGTGCGACCTTGTCGGCGTTGATGATGATGACGAAGTCACCACCGTCGACATGGGGCGCATAGGTGGGCTTGTGCTTGCCTCGCAGGAGGGTCGCCGCAGCAACCGAGAGACGGCCCAGGACAATGTCCTGGGCATCGATGACGTGCCACTGACGGGTGATGTCAGCAGGCTTCGGGCTGTACGTACGCACGGCGTGACCTTCTCGCTGCAAATCGAAATCTGTGAAGTCGGGACTCTCGCGTCGGTCGGGCACGATCCACATGACATGCCGCAACACAACGACTGCCCAGATTACCTGCCCGCACCCACGCGGGTCAAAACGGGTCACCACAACGTGACCCTGCTCTCGCGCGAGAGTGCGGGGGACACTAGGTTGGAGTGGGTCGCTCACCCCCGCGGCCGTTACTTCTCTGACGTCACAGGAGACCCGAATCGTGACCGACAAGCAGACGCTGACCATTCGTGACAACCGCTCCGGCGAGGAGTACGAGGTCGAGATCACCGACGGCAGCATCCGCGCCGCGGACCTGGGCAAGATCGGCAAGTCCGACGACGACCCGGGCCTGGCCGTCTACGACCCGGGCTTCACCAACACCGCCTCCACGCGCAGCGCCGTCACCTACATCGACGGCGACAAGGGCATCCTCGAGTACCGGGGCTACCCCATCGAGCAGCTCGCCGAGTCCTCCACCTACCTGGAGGTCGCCTACCTGCTCATCCACGGCGAGCTGCCCACGAAGGAGCAGCACGACCAGTGGGTGCACGAGATCACCTTCCACACCTTCGTGCACGAGAACCTCAAGAGCCAGCTGCAGGGCTTCCGCTACGACGCGCACCCCATGGGCATGCTGCTGTCGAGCGTCGGCGCCCTGTCGACGTTCTACCCCGAGGCCCGCAACATCAAGGACCCGCAGATCCGCCACGAGCAGATCGTGCGCATGATCGCGAAGATGCCGACCCTCGGCGCCTGGTCCTTCCGCCACGCGCAGGGCAAGCCGTACGTCTACCCCGACAACGACCTGTCGTACACCGAGAACTTCCTCTCGATGCTGTTCCGCATGAGCGAGCCGAAGTACGACCCGGACCCGCGCCTGGCCAAGGCCCTCGAGGTGCTGTTCATCCTGCACGCCGATCACGAGCAGAACGCCTCCACCAACGCGGTGCGCTCGGTCGGCTCCAGCCAGGTCGACCCGTACTCGGCGGTCACCGCCGGCATCGCGGCCCTCTACGGCCCGCTGCACGGTGGCGCCAACGAGGCCGTCCTCAAGATGCTGAAGCGCATCAAGACCAAGGAGAACGTCCCGGCCTTCATCGAGGGCGTCAAGAACGGCGACGAGCGCCTCATGGGCTTCGGTCACCGCGTCTACAAGAACTACGACCCGCGCGCCACGATCATCAAGAAGGCCTGCGACGACGTCTTCGAGGTCACCGGGGTCAACCCGCTGCTCGAGGTCGCCCAGGAGCTGGAGAAGATCGCGCTCGAGGACGAGTACTTCGTCAAGCGCAAGCTCTACCCGAACGTCGACTTCTACTCGGGCCTGATCTACGAGGCCCTGCAGTTCCCGCCGGAGATGTTCACGGTCCTGTTCGCCATCCCCCGCACGTCGGGCTGGCTGGCGCAGTGGCTCGAGCTGGTGGACGACCCGGAGCAGAAGATCGCCCGCCCCAAGCAGATCTACACCGGCGGACGCCAGTTGGACTTCGTTCCGGCCAGCGAGCGCTGGAAGTGAGCTGACGCAGCAACGGCGAAG
>NZ_DLNK01000005.1:0-8127 GCF_002476985.1 Aeromicrobium sp. UBA7512 | reverse complement strand
GCAACGGCGAAGCACGGTCGAGACGTGAGACGCCCCGGACCGTCCTCGACGACGGTCCGGGGCGCTCCCTCGGGTCACTCCTTCAACGTCACGCCCGTGAGCTTCGGCTTGCCGAGCAGGTTGTTCTCGAAGCCCTCGACCTTCTCCCCCAGCCCCGTCAGGGAGTGCTGGAACACGATGGGGATGATCGGCATGTCGTCGACCACGGCCCGCGACGCATCGTCGAGCGCCGCCTTGCGCTCCTCCGGCTCGGTCAGGCCGGCGTCCTTGGCGAGCGCCTCCTCGATGCCGGGAGTCGACTGCTTCGAGGTGTTGAAGTACGCCTCCTTCGTGAACATCAGCCGGTAGGTCAGCGCCGGGTCCGGACGGCCGGTCCACGCCGCGAAGAACGCCGGCGTCTTGATGTCGTTGAAGTAGTCGCCGTTGGCCTGGTTGACCTCACGGGGCATCAGGTTGACGGTCACCCCGATCTCGGACCACTGCTCCTTGAGGATCTCCCCGACGCGCGTCGACGTGGCGTCCGCGTAGAGCAGCATGTCGAAGGTCAGGCCCTCCGCGCCGGCGTCGGCGATCAGCTTCCTGGCCTCGTCGAGGTCGAAGTCCAGCTGGACGTCGTCCGCGGGCTCGGCCCAGTAGCCGTCGGGCAGGAAGCCGCGCGGCTTCGCACCGAGGCCGAAGTACGCGCTCTTGAGGAGCAGGTCGCGATCCATGGCCAGGCTCAGCGCCCGGCGGACCCGCGGGTCGCCGAGCTCCTTGGAGGCCCGGTTCGTGTAGATCATCCAGGTCCACATGCGGGGCTGCTCGTCGAGCGTGAGGCTGTCGTCCTTCTGGATCGACTCGGCGTCGGACGGCACGATGTCCCACGCGATGTCCTGCTGACCCGAGCGCAGCGACGTGGCTCGCGTCTTCGGCTCCGGCATGACGCTGATGACGACCTTGTCCATCCGCTCGACGTCCTTGTCCCAGTAGTCGTCGAACTTCTCGTACGTCATGGAGGCGCCGCGCTTCCACTCGACGAACTTCCAGCCGCCGGCGCCCACCGGCTTCGTGCTCAGGTCGCCACCCGCGGCCTCGGCCGCCTTCGGCGACACCATCATCCCGGCGCGGTCGGCCAGGGTCATGACGAGCGCGGAGTTCGGCTGGGCGAGGTTCAGCTGCACCGTGAGGTCGTCGACGACGTCGACGGACTCGATCGACTCGACGTCGGCGACGATGTTCGAGCCCTCGGCCGCGGCGCGCTCGAGGTTGTACTTGACCGCCTCGGCGTTGAACGGCGCGCCGTCGTGGAACGTGACGCCCTCGCGCAGCTTCAGCACGAGCTCGGTCGGCGACTTGTACTCCCACGACTCGGCCAGCCCGGGCTGGGGCTTCAGGTCCTTGTCGAACGACACGAGGGTGTCGTAGAGCGGGTAGAGCATCTGGTGGTCGCCACCGGAGTTGCCCCTGATGGGATCCATCGAGGAGATGTCGGCCTGGGTGGCCACGCGGAGCGTGCCGCTGCCCGATCCCTCGTCCGACCCTCCTCCTCCACAGGCACTGACCGCGACGAGCACGGCGGCCGCGACGGCGACGCCGATTCGGGACCTGATCATGAGCTGGTTCCTTTCGCAGGTGGTCACGCTCGAGTGGTCTAAGCGACTGCTTAGGTCCTCGTGCCGACGACGATAGAGACGGAAATCACATCAGGCAAGGGGAAATCTTCAACGGCACCGCACGGACCTCAACTCGCCACGCCCCAGTGGTGAACGATCGTTCAGCGGGAATTCCCCGACCGGCCCGCGCGAATGTGGCGTTGACCAGACGTGATGAAGGTCATAGTGTTCAAACTGAAACTTGTTTCAACTTCAAGTCAGATCGTCGGCCGAGAGGTGCGTTTCCTGTGAGGATGTCGGAGCAGTTCCACCGCGAGATCGATCCGTACCTGGCGAACCTGGCGGACCTCCGCCAGCGCGCCTGGCCCGAGGCGGTCGGGCGCACCGTCGACTACCCCTTCGGGGAGTCCACGGTCACGCACTACCTCCGGTCGTGGGCCTCGGAGCGCCCCGACCACGCCGCGATCGTCTACCACGGACGGACGGTCACGTACGCCGAGCTGGACCGCGCGAGCGACCGGGTCGCGGCGTACCTCGTGCACCGCGGCTTCGCCCCCGGCGACCGGGCCGCCGTGATGATGCCGAACTGCCCGCAGTTCATCATCGCGTTCTTCGGCATCCTGAAGGCCGGTGGCGTGCACGTGCCGGTGAACCCGATGTTCCGCCGCGAGGAGATCAACTACGAGCTGCTCGACTCCGCCGCCACCTTCGCCTTCATCCTCGACGAGGTCGCCACGGAGTTCCGTGCGGGCGGCGAGGGCACCGACGTCGCCGAGGTCATCGCCTCGGCCAACACCGACTTCCTGCCGGACGGCGCCGACCTCCCGCGCGGCATGGTGGCCGACGCGCCGGTCACCCCTGACACGACGCGCTTTCTCTCGGTTGTCGACCGCGACGACCTGCCCGTGCCGGCCGACCCCGACGACCCCCACGCCCTCGCGGCGCTGAACTACACCGGCGGCACGACCGGCATGCCCAAGGGCTGCGAGCACACGCAGGCCGACATGCTCTACACCGCCGTGAGCGGCGGGCAGTTCGGCTTCGGCGGCGGCCCGGACACGGTGAGCCTCGTGTTCGTCCCGGTGTTCTGGATCGCCGGCGAGGACGCCTTCCTCGTGTCCGTCATGACCGGCGGCACCTGCGTGCTGCACTACCGCTGGGACGCCGAGGAGGTCCTGCGGTCCATCGACGCGTACGGCGTGACCGCCATGGCCGGCACGGTCGACAGCTACCTCGAGCTCCTCGACTCGGCGAAGGACTCGGGCCTGTCGCTGGCCTCCATGAAGTCCCCCGTCACGATGTCGTTCGTCACCAAGCTCACGGTCGAGATCCGCGAGCGGTGGGCGCGCGAGACCGGCGCCCCGGGCATCATCCGCGAGAGCTCCTACGGCATGACCGAGGACCACACCCTGGACACGTTCACCCTCGGGCTCCAGCAGGATGACGCCGACCTGAAGGGCCGGCCCGGCTTCACCGGCATCCCGATCCCCGGCACCGAGGTGGCGATCGTCGACTTCCAGTCCGGCGAGCTGCTCCCGGTGGGCGAGGAGGGCCAGATCATCGTGCGCTCCCCCAGCATGATGCGTGGCTACCACCACCGTCCCGACGCGACCGCCGAGACGCTGCGGGACGGGTGGCTCCACACCGGTGACATCGGCATGATCGACGAGACCGGCGCGCTGCACTACCTCGGCCGCACCAAGGAGATGCTCAAGGTCAACGGGATGAGCGTGTTCCCCTCCGAGCTGGAGCACCTCTTCAGCCGGCACCCCCGCATCGCCGCCTGCGGCGTGATCGGCATCGCGGACCCGAAGAAGGGTCAGGTGCCCGTCGCCTACGTGCAGCTCGAACCCGGGGCGGCGTCGGAGGTCACGGCCGACGACCTGCTGGCGTGGTGCCGCGACCACATGGCCACGTACAAGATCCCGCGCGTCGAGATCATCGACGAGATGCCGCTGGCGCCGACCGGCAAGGTGTCGAAGGTCGGCCTGGAGAAGCTGGCCTCGTCGATCGCGCCGCAGTGACGTCGGAAGGAGCGCCCATGGCGACCACGCCTGCCCTCGACGGGATCCGGGTCCTGGAGCTGACCCACGCGATCGCGGGGCCGCACACCGGACAGATCCTGGCCGACCACGGGGCCGACGTCATCAAGGTCGAGCCGCCCGGTGGCGAGCTCGCTCGTCAGGCGATGCCCCTGGCCGACGACGACAGCATCTACTTCTCGGCGCAGAACCGCGGCAAGCGCAGCGTGGTGCTGAACCTCAAGGAGCCGGACGACCTGGCGGCGCTGCTGCGCCTCGTAAAGGACTCGGACGTCGTGGTGACGAACTACAGCGTCGAGGTGCCCGAGCGGCTCGGCTGGGGGTTCGAGGCCCTGAAGGCGGTGAACCCGTCGATCATCATGGTCCACATCACCGGCTTCGGCGCGACCAGTCCCGACCGGGCGATGCTCGCCTTCGACGGCATCATCCAGGGCATGAGCGGCATCCCGCAGATGACCGGGACACCCGAGGGCGACCCCATGTTCATCGGCACCTTCGTCGCCGACCACATCACCGCCTACCGCGCCACGATGTCCGTGCTGATGGCGCTGCGCGTCCGCGACGTCTCGCCCGAGGCCCAGTTCGTCGACGTCAACATGCTGAGCTCCTACATGGGCCTGCTCGCCCACGACATCCACGAGTCGCTCGACGGGCGCCCCTACATGCGTGAGGGCAACCGGGTGCCCGTGTCGATCGCGAACACGTACGCCGCCCGCGACGGCTTCGTGCACCTGGCCCCCGTCGGCCCCGTCAAGTGGGAGCGGTTCTGCCGCGCCGTCGGCCGCGACGACTGGGCCGAGGAGCTGCCGTACGACGAGGCCGTGCTGACCGGGCGCGACGAGGTCGACGAGTACCTGGCGCAGTGGTGCCGCGACCGCGCGTGCGACGACATCCTCGCCCTCATGCGCGAGCTGGCCGTCCCGTCCGGCCCCGTCCGCGAGCTGGACGAGGCGGTACGGCACCTCGACGCGCGAGGGGACGAGAGCGTGGTCCGCGTGACGTCCCCCGCCGGGCGCACCGTCGCCGCGCCGGGGCCGATGACCTCGGTCGGGCTGGCCGACGGGCCGCGCCGGCTCCGGGTCCCGGCGATCGGGGAGCACGATGAGGAGGTGCTCGGACCGATCCGTGCCGCCCTGCGGGACCGGCGTCCCCCGGCCTGAGCCGGCCCGGCTCCGGGCGGCCGCGCCTGGCTTGTCACCCGCGCGAGCGGCCACCTAGCATTCCCACCACGCGTCCTCGACCCCCGTGACGCGGGCGAGACGGAGAGACGAGTGAGCACGCGAGCCAGCGGAGACCCCGCCCACGACGCGCTGCGGGTGGCCACCTTCTGGCAGCCGCGGGCCGAGGGCGCCGCCCGCAAGATCCTCGTCGGCGCCACCCTGGTGTTCAACGAGGTCGGCTACCACGGCGCCTCGACCCGGATGATCGCCCAGAGAGCGCAGATGAGCCCCGGGGCGATCTACATCCACTTCTCCTCCAAGGAGGAGCTGTTCTTCCGCATCGTCATGCACGGCCACTCGGCCTCGTGCGAGGCACTGGTCCAGGCGTTGCGCTTCAGCACCGACCCCGTGGAGCGGCTGCGGCACTTCGTCGCCACGTACGCTGCCTGGCACGCGGAGTGGAGCCTCATCGCCCGGCCCGTCCACAACGACATGCAGGTGCTCACCGACGAGCACTTCGCCGAGGTCGTCGAGGTCCGGCGGGCGACGATGGCGCTGCTCGACGAGATCCTGGCCGCCGGGGTCGCGAGCGGGCAGTTCTCCGTGCCCGACCTCCCCGGCACGCGCCGCCTGCTGATGTCGGTCTGCATCGACGTCAGCCGCTGGTACGTCGAGAGCGGTCCGCGCTCCCCCTCCGCGATCGGCCTGCAGTACGCAGATCTGGCGCTGAAGTTCGTCACCACCTGAGCCGCGGGCGCGGAATCACCGCGTGAGCGTGAACCCGTCGAAGGTCTGGCCCACCTTCGTCGCGGGTCGTGCACCCTGGCGATGCCCCACGACCGCCCGCACCTTCAGGCTCGTGGGCGTCACGGTGATCACCTGGTAGGTCGACGTGCGGTACGCGGCCTTCACCCGCGTGGCCCCGCCCGCCCTCCAGTCCCGGCTCGAGGAGTCGTAGTACTTCGGCCCGCTGACCGACGTCAGGTACGTGACGCCCGCCTTGCGGCCGCGGGCGTAGGAGTGGTCGTGACCCGACAGCACGAGGTCGGCGTCGTACCTCTCCAGCGTCGGCAGGAACCACTTCCGCATCTCGGTGTTCCTCCGGTCGCCCACCGAGGCGAACGGCCCGCTGTGCATCAGCACGATCGACCACGGCCGCCGGTTCGTTCCCAGGGCGTGGGCCAGGAACGACCGCTGCCGGCGCAGGTCGGAGGCGAACGCGTCGAGCACGATGACCCGGGCCGGTCCCTGGTCGACGAAGAACCACGTCCGGCGCTGGTCGGGGAACCCGTTGGACGGGAACTGGAAGTACGAGCGGAACCCCCGCCCCGCACCCGAGCGGCACGGGGACCTCAGCCTGCACTGCTCGTGGTTGCCGATCGAGGAGATCCAGTTGCGCCACTGCGCGGCCGGCGAGAGTGCCTCGTGGAGCTGCGACCACTCGCGACCTACCCACGGCTTGTTCACGACGTCCCCGGCCTGCAGGAGCAGCCTCGCGTCGGGGAACCGCGCGGTCGCCCTCGTGATGATGCGGTCCGGGATGCCGTCGTTGTCGTTCTGGGTGTCCCCGAACTGCAGGAGCCGGAAGGAGCGGTTCGCCGGTCCCGCGGTGGTGAAGGCGCGCCACCGTGTGGTCACCCCGCGACCCACGATCCGGTAGCGGTACCGGGTCGACGGCGCGAGACCGGCGAGGCTGGCGACGTAGCGGTACTGCCGGCTCCCGGCCGTGCCCGGCGTCGTGCCCAGCTTGCGGCGCGCGGGGGTGGTGACGGTGAGGCCGTTCGACGCCACGGCCACGACGCGCTGGCCCGAGGAGACGGAGGCACGGCTCCAGGACACGTACTGGGAGCGGTCGGGCGTCGCGGTGGGCGTGAGCAGGATCCGGTGGATGCCCGACGGGGCCGCCGCAGCAGGAGGGACCGCCGGCAGCACTGAGGTGGCCAGTGCCGCCGCGACCAGCACGGGCACGGTGCGCACCCTTCCACGGTAGGTCGGTCCTTCGGATCCGTCATCCGGGCGGGAGTCGCCGGCGCGTACCGTGGACCCGTGCGCATGCGGATCGACCTGGCCTACGACGGGACCGAGTTCAGGGGCTGGGCCACCCAACCGGGGCTGCGGACCGTGCAGGGCGAGATCGAGGCCGCGCTCGGCACCGTGCTGCGCCTGCCCGAGCCGCCGCGCCTCACGGTCGCGGGACGCACCGACGCGGGCGTCCACGCGCGCGGCCAGGTCGCCCACGTCGACGTCGACAGCCACCCCGGTGTGCTCGAGCGGCGGCTGCGCCGGATCGTCCCGGAGGACATCCGGATCCTGCGCGTCACCCAAGCACCTGAGCACTTCGACGCCCGCTTCGCCGCGATCGAGCGCCGCTACGTCTACCGCATGACCGACCACCCGGCGGGGCCCGACCCGATGCAGCGTCGCATGGTCGCGGCTGCCCCGCGCCCGCTCGACGTCGACCTCATGAACGAGGCGGCCCAGCACCTGCTCGGCGAGCACGACTTCGCGTCGTTCTGCAAGCAGCGCGAGGGCGCCACGACGATCCGCAACCTGCTCACGCTCCGCACGGTGCGCGGCGGCGAGACGATCGCCACCACGGTCCGCGCCGACGCCTTCTGCCACTCGATGGTGCGGTCGCTGATGGGCTGCCTCGTCGCCGTGGGCGAGCGGCGGTACGAGCCGCGGTTCGCGGCCGAGATCCTCGCCGCCGAGACGCGGGACCCCCGCGTGAAGGTGATGCCGGCCCACGGACTCGTGCTCGAGGAGGTCGTCTATCCCGCCGACGACCAGCTCGCCGCACGGGTCGAGGAGTCGCGCCGGCGCCGGGACGAGTGATGGCGCGCCTGCTCAGCGCCGGGATCCTGCTGCACCGCGTGCGCGACGGCCGGCGCGAGGTGCTGCTCGGGCACCTCGGCGGACCGTTCTGGGCCAAGCGCCACGAGCGCGCCTGGTCGATCCCCAAGGGCGTGGTCGAGGAGGGCGAGCAGCCAGCCGACGCGGCCCGGCGCGAGTTCCTCGAGGAGCTCGGCGTCCCCGTTCCCGACGGCCCCTGGGTCGACCTCGGGTCGGTGCGCCAGTCGCGCAAGGACGTCGTCGTCTGGGCCGTCGAGGCCGACCTGGATCCCACGGTGGTCGTGCCCGGCACCTTCGACCTCGAGTGGCCGCCCGGCTCCGGCACGCTGCAGGCGTTCCCCGAGATCGACCGGGTCGCCTGGTTCGGCCTCGAGGACGCCGCCGAGGTCGTCGTCGCGGCCCAGGCGGTGTTCCTGGAACGTCTCCCCGCCCCTCGGTGATCGAGTGGCGACGAGCGAAGCGAGACGCTGGATCGAGCAC
>NZ_DLNK01000006.1:303718-303951 GCF_002476985.1 Aeromicrobium sp. UBA7512 | reverse complement strand
ACCACCGAGCCGACCACGGAGCCCACGCCGGAGCCGACCACCATCCCGACGCCGGAACCCACGACCGAGCCGACCACGGAACCGACCACCGAGCCGACCACCGAACCGACCACGGAACCCACGACGGAACCAACCACCGAGCCGACCTCCGAGCCGACCACGGAACCGACCTCCGAGCCGACCACGGAACCCACCACCGAGCCGACCACCGAGCCGACCACCGAGCCCACCAC
>NZ_DLNK01000006.1:17254-303463 GCF_002476985.1 Aeromicrobium sp. UBA7512 | reverse complement strand
ACCACCGAGCCCACCACGGAACCCACCACCGAACCGACCACCGAGCCCACCACGCAGCCGACCGACAGCACGGTGCGAGCCACGGCGACCACGAGCTGGACCTCGGCGACGTTCGCGTTCACGGTCGGCCCCGACGTCCGGCCCGGCCAGACGGTGCAGATGCGCGTCACGTTCACCGGCGGCTTCCCGGGTGTCGAGCTCATCACCGGGTGGTCCGGCTGGACGTGCACGCGGGCCAGCCAGTTCAGCCCCACGCTGAACTGCGCCCAGCCGGTCGCGGCGAACCGCACCCTGCCGGCGCTGCGGATCAACACGCTGTGGTTCCCCCAGGGCAACTACTCGGTCACCAGCGGCGGCACGTCGCTCTCGGGCACCTTCGGCTGAGCGGACCTCGGCAGCAGGGCCGCTCTGCGGCATGATGAACCCATGACTCTCCTGCGCGCGGTGGCCCGTCCGATGCTCGCCTCGATGTTCATCTCCGGCGGGGTGATGGCGCTGCGCAAGCCCGGCGCGCTCGCCCACAAGGCCCAGCCCGTGGCCGACGTGCTGCGCAAGGTCGCGCCCCAGGCGAATCTCTCGCCGACGAATCTGATCCGGCTGAACTCGGCGGTGCACGTGGCCGCCGGCGCCACGCTGGCCACCGGCCACCTCCCGCGCACCTCCGCGCTCGTGCTGGCCGCCACGATGCCCGCCACCACGGTGGCCGGGCACCCGTTCTGGAACGAGACCGATCCCGTCGCCCGCAAGAACCAGTTCACCCACTTCATGAAGAACGTGTCGCTCACCGGCGGCCTGCTGCTGTCGACCCTCGACCCGGATCCGCACAAGCCGTGGCTCGGCCGGCGTGCGAGGAACACCGCCCTCGCGGCCAAGGACACGATCGTCGACCAGCTCGACGACCTGCGGGGATGAGGATGGACTGGAACGCTCCCCATCCCTCGGCGCCCGTCGACTCCGAGGTGCTGCTGCCGGGCTCGAAGTCCCAGACCAACCGCGCCCTCGTGCTGGCGGCCCTCGCCGACGGGCCCTCCACCGTCCACCTGCCCCTGGCCGCCCGCGACACCGAGCTGATGGCCGACGCGCTCGTGTCGCTCGGAGCCCGCATCGAGCGAGGACCTGAGTCCTGGTCGGTCACCCCGATCGAGCCGGTCGGGTCGGCCGAGGTGGACTGCGGCCTGGCGGGCACGGTGATGCGCTTCGTGCCCCCCGTGGCGGCTCTCGGCACCGGTCCGGCACGGTTCGACGGCGACCCCCGAGCCCGCGAGCGTCCGATGGCCACCACCATCTCGAGCCTGCGCGACCTCGGCGTGCGGGTGGACGACGACGGGCGGGGCAGCCTGCCGTTCACGGTGCACGGCGCCTCCGCGGTCCGCGGCGGCGACCTCACGGTCGACGCCTCCGCATCCAGTCAGTTCGTGTCGGCGCTGCTGCTCGTCGCGCCCCGCTTCACCGAGGGACTCGACCTACGCCACGAGGGCGGGTCCCTCCCCTCGCTCCCCCACGTCGCGATGACCGTCACCGAGCTGCGCCGCCGCGGCGTGGTCGTCGACGAGGCACCGGGTCGCTGGCACGTCCGGCCCGGACCGGTGAAGGCGCTCGACGTCACGATCGAGCCCGACCTGTCCAACGCCGGCCCGTTCGTCGCGGCGGCGCTCGCCACCGGTGGCCGGGTGCGTGTGCGGAACTGGCCCGAGCACACCGACCAGGCCGGGGACGCCTGGCGCAAGCTCGCCGTGGCGTTCGGCGGCCGCGCCGAGCGCGACGGCAGCGACCTCGTCGTCACCGGTCCCGAGCGCCTCGCGGGCGTCGACCTCGACCTCCACGACGTGGGCGAGCTGACCCCCGTGGTCGCTGCCCTGGCCGCTCTCGCCGAGGGCCCCAGCCGGCTGACCGGGATCGGCCACCTGCGGGGCCACGAGACCGATCGCCTTGCCGCGCTGGCCACGGAGATCAACCGGCTCGGCGGCTCCGTGCAGGAGCAGCCCGACGGCCTCAGCATCACGCCAGCCCCCCTGCGCGGCGGCAGCTTCGCCACCTACGACGACCACCGCATGGCCCACGCCGCCGCCGTGATCGGCCTGCGCGTTCCGGGCGTCGTCGTGGAGAACATCGGCACCACCGCCAAGACGTATCCCGGGTTCGCCGACGACTGGGGACGGTTGGTGCCGTGAGGGACGAGGACGCCCAGTACGAGCGCCCGCGCCGGCGCACCCGTCCACGCACGAAGGACCGGCCCGACTACTCCGACGCGGTCGTCGCCGTCGTCACCACGGTGGATCGTGGCCGCTACACGCTGCTGTTCGACGACGGCACCGTCGTCACCGCCATGAAGTCTCGACCGCTGGGACGCCAGGGCGTCGTGGTGGGCGACGAGGTGCGCGTGGTGGGCGACGTCTCCGGCCAGCCCGGCAGCCTCGCCCGCATCGTGGAGGTCCGCGACCGCCGCACGGTGCTGCGCCGCAGCGCCGACGACGACGACCCGATCGAGCGCGTCGTCGTGGCCAACGCCGACCAGCTGGTGATCGTCACCGCGCTGGCCGACCCGCCGCCGCGTCCTGGCCTGATCGATCGCTGCCTCGTCGCGGCCTACGACGCCGGCATGGACCCGGCCGTGTGCCTGACGAAGGTCGACCTCGCGCCGGCCGACGAGATCGTCGCCCAGCTGAAGCCGCTGGACGTGCGCACCGTGACGACCCGTCAGGACGGCGACCTGGAGCCGCTGCGCGACCTGCTGCGCGATCGCACCAGCGTGCTGATCGGCCACAGCGGCGTCGGCAAGTCCACCCTCGTCAACGCCCTCGTGCCCGAGGCGCACCGCACCACGAGCCACGTCAACGAGGTCACGGGCCGCGGCCGCCACACGTCGACCTCGGCGATGATCCTGCCGCTGCCCTTCGGCGGACGGATCGTGGACACCCCCGGGTTCCGCTCGTTCGGCCTGGCCCACGTGGACATCGAGCGGATCCTGCGCGCCTTCGCCGACCTGAACACCGCCGCCCGCGACTGCCCCCGGGGCTGCACGCACCTGGCCGGGGAGCCCGAGTGCGCCCTCGACGTGGCCGCCGCGAACGGCGAGATCGACCCGGCGCGACTCCAGTCGTTCCGGCGCATCATGGCCAGCCGGTCGCTCGCCGACGAGTACTGACCTGCGCGAGGAGGCCAGACCGTAGGGTGGGCCCATGGCCAACCCGTACCTGGACGACCTGCGCCTGGCCCACGTCCTGGCCGACTCCGCCGACAACCTCAGCATGGACCGCTTCGGAGCCCTCGACCTCGAGGTCTCCACGAAGCCCGACATGACGTACGTGACGGAGTCCGACCGTGCGGTCGAGGACGCGATCCGCCGCACGCTCAAGACCTCCCGCGGACGCGACATCGTCCTGGGCGAGGAGTCCGGCGAGACCGAGGGCACGGCCGAGAACGCCGACCGGCGCTGGATCATCGACCCGATCGACGGCACCTCCAACTTCGTCCGCGGAGTCCCCGTGTGGGCCACGCTCATCGCCCTCGAGGAGGCCGGCGAGATCGTCGTCGGCTGCGTCTCGGCGCCGGCCATCGGCCGCCGCTGGTGGGCCATGAAGGGCGACGGCGCCCACACCGGCAAGTCCTTCCGTCAGACGCGGCCCATCCACGTGTCCGGGGTCCGCGAGCTGACCGCCGCGTCGCTGTCGTACTCCTCGGCCCCCAGCTGGAGCCAGATCGGACGCCAGGGCGAGTTCGACGCGCTGCTGCGCCAGTGCTGGCGCACGCGCGCCTACGGCGACTTCTGGTCGTACATGATGGTGGCCGAGGGCGCGGTCGACATCGCGGCCGAGCCCGAGCTGAACGTCTGGGACATGGCGGCGCTCGACATCATCGTGCGTGAGGCCGGCGGCCAGTTCACGAGCCTCGCCGGTGAGCCCGGACCCTGGGGCGCCAACGCGGTGGCCACGAACGGGCGCCTGCACGACACGGTGATGGCCTACCTCGGCCACTTCCCCGACGACGAGCCCTCGTGGCCCGACGAGCCCGAGGAGGGCGACGGCGAGCAGCTCGCCGACAACGTCACGCGACTGCGCTTCACCCGCGACGACTGACCCTCGAGATCGGCACCTGCGCCCGGGTGTGATGCGGGCTACACTGCCGATCACATCGAGGAGGCACCATATGCGTGTTCGTGACGTACTCAGCGCCAAGGGCAGTTCGGCGGTGTTCACCATCTCGCCCGATGCCACGGTCGACGAGCTGCTGGACCTGCTCGCCGAGCACAACATCGGCGCCCTGGTGGTCAGCCCGGACGGGAAGTCGATGGCGGGCATCGTGTCCGAGCGCGACATCGTCCGCAAGCTGCGCGCGCTGCCCGATCCGCGCGAGGCGACCGTCCAGCAGATCATGACCACCGACGTGCAGGTGTGCACGCCCGAGGACTCGTTCGGATCGCTCATGAGCTCGATGACCGAGCACCGCGTCCGGCACATCCCCGTCCTCGAGGACGACGAGATCGTCGGCGTGCTGAGCATCGGCGACGCCGTGAAGTTCCGGATGGACCAGCTGGAGTTCGAGCGCGACCAGCTCACCCACTACGTCCAGGGCTGACCCGCGTCGCGCTGCCCCGGGGCACCCGTGTGCCCGTACTCACGTTGCATGACGATATAGATTCGATATATCGTTAATGCATCGGTACCGCACTGGTGCCGAGGAACACCGAAAGGGGACGAGCATGCACAGCACTCCTCCCGAACCCGCCGGCCAGCACCGGCACCCCCGCCGCGGGCGTCGCCCCGGCGGACCCCGTGACTTCGACTGGGACCTCGGTCCCGGCCGGACGGGCCGCCCCGGACCTCGTGGTCCGCGCCGCGGCCGCAAGGGTGGCGACGTCCGCGCCGCCGCTCTCCTGCTGCTGGACGAGGCACCCGCCCACGGGTACCACCTGATCCAGCAGATCGCCGCGCGCAGCGAAGGCGCCTGGTCGCCGAGCCCCGGCTCGATCTACCCGGTCCTGCAGCAGCTCGAGGACGAGGGCTTCGTCGAGTTCGAGCGCGTCGACGGTCGCAAGACCGCGACCCTCACCGACGAGGGGAAGTCCTACGTCGAGGAGCACCGCGAGGCGCTCGGCGAGCCGTGGAACCCCGAGCAGCTCCGGCGCGGCGGCGACGCCGAGTCGACTGCCCTCATCACGTCGCTCAAGACGCTCTCGGCGGCCGCCCGCCAGGTCATGACGGTCGGCACGCCGGCCCAGCAGGCGAAGGCGGTCGACGTCGTCAACGAGGCCCGGCGCCAGCTGTACGGCCTCCTCGCGGACGATGACGCCTGACGGTCGCATCCGGCTGCCCGAGTCGGAGCTGAGCTGGCGCTTCAGCCGCTCCTCCGGCCCGGGCGGCCAGCACGTCAACACCACCGAGACGCGGGTCGAGGTCCTGTGGTCCCCCACCGACAGCACCGTGCTGACCCCGGACCAGCGGGATCGTGTCGCCGCGCGCCTGCGTGGCCGGCTCGTCGACGGCAAGGTCTCGGTCGTCTCGTCCACCCACCGCTCGCAGCTGCGCAACCGTGAGGACGCCGTCCTGCGGCTCGAGCAGCTCGTGACCGAGGCCCTGCGCCCGGCCAAGCGCCGCCGGCCCACCCGGCCGACGCGCGGCTCGGTCGAACGTCGCCTGGACGCCAAGAAGCGGCGCAGCCAGGTCAAGCGCGACCGCCGCGACTGGTGAATCCCGCAGCATCCCCCTCGGGGGCCCACTGACCGATAGCCTGCGCTCCATGGAACCGGGCACGCTGATCTCGCTGGCCGCCGTCGTCACCATCGTCACGATCAACATCGCGGCGATCGGCATCATCCCAGAGGGTCGCCGCCCGCAGACCGCGATGGCGTGGCTGATCCTCATCGTGTTCGCGCCGTTCCTGGGCCTGGTGGCGTTCCTGTTCTTCGGCAGCGCCCGCATCGGCCACCAGCGCCACCGCCAGCTCACCGCCGCCAACGCCGTCATCGCGCGGCAGACCGAGGCCCTGACCAGCAAGCTGCCGGACGACGCGCCCGACTACCTGCCGCCCATCGTCCGGCTCAACCAGCGCCTGGCGTCGATGCCGCTCACCGCGGGCAACCACGTCACGCTGCTGCCGGACTACCAGGAGTCCATCGACGAGATGATCGCGGCGATCGACACCGCGCAGCGGCACGTGCACGTCGAGTTCTACATCATGGCGCTCGACGAGATGACGATCCCGTTCTTCGACGCCCTCGACCGCGCCACCGCGCGCGGCGTCACGGTGCGGCTGCTGTTCGACCACCTCGGCACCCGCGGGATCCCGGGGTACAAGGACCTCAAGAAACGGCTCGCCGCCTCGGACATCCAGTGGCACCTGATGATGCCGCTGCTGCCGCTGAAGCGGCGCTTCCGCCGGCCCGACCTGCGCAACCACCGCAAGCTGCTCGTGGTGGACGACGTGGTCGGCTTCACCGGATCGCTCAACCTGACGCACCCCTCGTACAACAAGCCCAAGAACCTCGCCGTCGGGCGTGCCTGGGTGGAGCTGTGGATGCGCCTCGAGGGCCCGGTCGTCGCCACGATCGACGCGCTGTTCGCGGCGGACTGGGCGCTGGAGACCTCCGAGGTGCTCGAGGTCGAGATGCAGGCGGTCGACCAGACCCCGCACTCCCCGCGCGACGTGGTGGGCGTCCACGCCCAGCTGGTGCCCAGCGGTCCGGGTTTCGAGGCGGAGAACAACCTGCGCCTGTTCACGTCGCTGATCTACAGCGCGCGGCACCGGATCAGCCTGACCAGCCCCTACTTCGTGCCGGACGAGACGCTGCTCTACGCGGTCACCACGGCCGCCCAGCGCGGCGTCGACGTGGAGCTCTTCGTCAGCGAGCAGGCCGACCAGTTCATGGTCGGGCACGCCCAGGCGTCCTACTACCGCGAGCTGCTGGAGGCGGGCGTGCGCATCTGGCTGTACCCCAAGCCGTTCGTGCTGCACGCGAAGCACTTCAGCATCGACGAGGACATCGCCGTGGTCGGCACCAGCAACATGGACATGCGCTCGTTCGCACTGAACTACGAGATGAGCCTGATGGTGCCCGACCGTGGCGTGGTCGAGCGCATCCGCGTGGTCGAGGACACCTACCGCGACCTCTCGCGCGAGCTGCTGCTCGAGGAGTGGGAGGAGCGGCCGGCCGGCACGCGCTTCGTCGACAACGCGATGCGGCTGACCGCGACCCTCCAGTGAGGGATCAGGCGGGGCGCCCGAAGACCTGCACGGTGTAGGTGCGGCCGCCGGCCTTGGCCACGCCGATGCCCAGCCGCGTGTACTTGCGGTTCAGCATGTTGCGCCGGTGGCCGGGCGACTTGAGCCACGCCTTGACGTTGGCCTTCGGCGAGGTGAAGCCCGTGGCGACGTTCTCGCCGACGCGGCTGAGGTCGCACGCACGCAGGATCGGGCCGAGATCCTGGTGGTAGATCTTGCGCTTCTTGGCCATCCGGTTGGCCTGGCGCTGCGCGTAGCGGTCGATGCACTTCTGGTACTTCAGCTTCTTGATGTCGCGGAACGCGCGCGACGTGTTCGTCTGCTGGTGCAGCTTCTTGCCGAACGTGGCGTTGGACATCGCCGACGCCTGCGGGGCGGCCGGGACGACCACCAGCGCGAGGGCTACCAGGAATGCCGAAAGAATGTGGCGCATGCGTCCAGTGTGACCAGAAGCACGGGTCACGATCAACCTTCCGCCTGCGATCGCAGGGGTCAGGCGCCCGAGTACCCGTTCAGCAGCGCGAAGAACACGCCGATCGCGATGCCCGCGGCGATCAGTCCCACCAGGGCACCGAGGCCCACGAGGCGACTCCGGCTGTGGGGACGGCTGGACACCCCGGGCACGAGCGCCCACATCAGCATGCCCGCCACCACCATCACCGCGATGAACAGCGGCAGGATCAGGCCCTCGGCGGTGTCGTCCAGCACCGCCGCGGTGGCCGGGAACAGGCCGAGCGCGAGCAGGAAGAGGATGCCGGCGACGGCGAAGCGCCGATAGCCCCGGCGCTCGGTGGGCGAGTACTGCTCCATGCCCCGAACCTACTGCGCCACGCGGTCGGTCCGCACCCGCTGCGCAGGGCTGCGCGCCGGCCCCGCCTGGGGCAGGATCGAACCAGACCGAAGGAGGCACCATGACCACGAGCCCCGACGAGCCGCTGCCTGACAGCCCCCTGCCCGACAGCCCCCTGGAGGACGGCGATCCCGACCTCGAGCCCGCGGCCGACCCCGCGGACGCCGTCGACCAGCGCCGCGAAGCCTGGCAGAACGACGACGACCTGCTCGTCCCCGACCCCGATCGCCCGGTTCCGGTGGACGAGGACGAGAACGGCTGATCCGCTAGACCATCCCAGAGGTGTCCAGCGCCTGGCCGATGGCGTAGGTCAGCACGAGCGCGAGCGCGCCGCCGATCACGAGGCGCAGCGCGGCACGACCCTTCGGCCCGCCCCCGATCTGGGCCGCGACGGAGCCGGTGAGCGCCAGCGCCACCAGGACCGCCACGAACGTCACGCCCACGCGCCACTCGAGTCCGGTGAGCAGCATCGCCGCCAGTGGCAGCAAGCCGCCCAGCGTGAACGCGACCGCCGACGAGAACGCCGCGTGCCACGGACTCACGAGGTCGTCCTCGTCGAGTCCCAGCTCGACCTCGAGGTGGGCGGCGAGCGCGTCGTGCTCCGTCATCTCGCGCGCGGCCTGGCGCGCCGTGGTCGCGCTGATGCCGCGGTCCTGCAGCATCTCGGCGAGCTCGGCGAGCTCGCCCTCGGGGTCGTCGCGCAGCTCGTGCCTCTCGATCGCGATGAGGTTGCGCTCGGAGTCGCGCTGGCTGCTGACCGAGACGTACTCGCCCAGCGCCATCGAGATCGCGCCGCCCACGAGGGCCGCGGTCCCGGCCGTGGCGATCGCGCTCGTGTCGTTCGTGGCGCCGGCGACGCCCACCACGAGCGAGGCCACCGACACGATGCCGTCGTTGGCGCCCAGCACGCCGGCCCGAAGCCAGTTCAGCTTCTGCGACGTGACTCCGGCGTGCGGCTCCTCGACGACCATGACCGCAGGCTAGCCCGTCACAGGCGCACCGACAGCACCGCTCCCAGCCACACCATCGCGGTCACCAGCGCGAGCGCCAGCTCGACGAGGATCGAGATCCCGGTGGCCCGCATGGCGTGCGCCGTGGCCTGCCTCGCGGCGCGCGGGTCACGCAGCCGTTGCAGCTCCGCGAGGTAGGTGCCACCGATGAAGCCGATGAACAGGCCGACGAACGGGATGACGAAGAAGCCGATGATGCCGAGCACGGCACCAACGAGCAGGCTGCGGTTCGGCACACCGCGCGCCTTCAGGTAGCGACCGGCGAGCAGGTACTTCAGCACGAGCGCCGCCACGGTGAGGACCACCGCGACCGCCGCCACGGACCAGCCGAGCGTGCCGCCGGTGACCGCTCCCCAGACGAAGACGGAGGTGCCCACCACGAGCCCGCCGGGGATGACCTGCACCGCGGCGCCGACCAGCCCCGCGAGGATGGCCAGCGCGACCAGGAGGTCGAGCACGGTGCCGCTCACGAGAACGCGCTGATGCCGGTCTCGGCGCGACCGATGATGAGCTTCTGGATCTGGCTGGTGCCCTCGTAGAGCGTCATCACCCGCGCGTCGCGCATGTACTTCTGCACGGGGTACTCGTCGACGTAGCCGTAGCCGCCGAAGGCCTGGATCGCGAGGTTGGCGGCCTTCACGGCGGCCTCGGAGGCGAACAGCTTGGCCTTCGACGCCTCGACGCTGAAGCGCTCACCGCGCTCGATGAGGTCGGCGGCGCGCCACGTGAGCAGCCGCGCGGCATCGGCGTCCACCGACATCTCGGCGATCATGTCCTGCACCATCTGGTAGCTGGCGATCGGCTTGCCGAACTGCTCGCGCGCGGTGGTGTACTCGACCGTGGCCTCCAGGCAGCCCTGGACGATGCCGACGCAGCTGGCGGCGATGCCCACGCGGCCCTTGTCGAGTGCCGTCATCGCGATGCGGAAGCCCTGGCCCTCCTCGCCCAGCAGCGCGTCGGCCGGCACGCGCACGTCGTCGAACGACAGGGCCGCCGTGGCCTGGCCGCGCAGACCGAGCTTGCCCTTCACCTCGGTGGCCTCGAAGCCGGGGGTGTCGGTGGGGACGAGGAACGCCGAGACGCCCTTCGCGCCCGGTCCTCCCGTCCGGGCGAAGACCAGCGCGACGTCGGCCCACGTGCCGTTCGTGATGAAGATCTTGGAGCCGTTGATGACCCAGTCGTCGCCCTCGCGCACCGCACGCGTCTTCAGGTTGCCGGCGTCGGAGCCGTGGTCGGGCTCGGTCAGGCCGAAGCAGCCCAGCTCGCGACCCGAGGCGATGCCCGGCAGCCACCGCTGCTTCTGCTCCTCGGTGCCGAACTGGAGCACCGACTTGCCGCACAGTCCCATCGAGACCGAGACGATGCCGCGGATGGCCGAGTCGGCGCGGCCGAGCTCCTCCATCGCGAGGACGTACGTGACGTAGTCGCCCCCGATACCGCCGTACTCCTCGGGGATCGTGAGGCCGAGGAAGCCGATGTCGCCCAGCTTGGGGATGATCGCGGTGTCGACGGACTCCACGCGGTCCCACTCTGCGCGGTACGGCACGACCTCCTTGTCCAGGAAGTCGCGCGCGAGCGCGCGGAAGCTGCGTTGGTCCTCGTTCAGGCTCAGATCCATGCCCTGATCCTGCCATCGACCTACGATGCAGAGCATGATGCTCCCCGTGCCTCGCACGTCCGATCCTCGCGACGCACCGCCGCTGCGGTGGGGCATCCTCGGCGCCGGGGGCATCGCCGCGGTGATGACCGCTGCGCTGCAGGAGGGCACCACGCAGCAGGTCGTGGCCGTCGGCTCCCGCGACCTCGCGAAGGCGCGCGCGTTCGCCGACCGCTCCGCCATCGCGCGGGCGCACGGCTCGTACGAGGACCTCGTCGGCGATCCCGAGGTCGACGCGGTCTACGTCGCGACACCGCACTCGGCCCACCTCGAGCACGCCCTGCTGGCGATCGGCGCGGGCAAGCACCTGCTGGTCGAGAAGGCGTTCACCCGCAACGCCGCCGAGGCCGACGCGGTGCTGGAGGCCGCCGAGGAGGCGGGCGTGACGTGCGTCGAGGCGATGTGGTCGCGCTTCCTCCCCGGGTACGACGTCGTGAGGAGGGCCGTCGAGGACGGCCTGATCGGCGACGTCCGTTTCGTCCAGGCCGACCACGGGCAGCTGCTCTACCCCGACGGTCCTGCGCGACTGGCCGAGCCGTCGCTCGCCGGCGGCGCACTGCTCGATCTCGGCGTGTACCCGCTGCACCTCGCGGCGATGCTCATGCCGGAGATCGTGGAGGTCCGTGCGACGGGCACCCTCACGCCGCTGGGGGTGGACGAGCAGGAGAACATCGGCCTGCGCGACGCGTCGGGCGCGATCGCGGCCATCAGCGCCACCATGTCCGCGACCTCGCCCACCGTGGCGAGCGTGAGCGGCACCGAGGCCCGGCTCGAGCTCGACGGGCCGTTCTACCAGCCGTCGGCGATCCGTCTGGTCGATCCCGCCGATCGCGTGCTGGACACGTGGGCGCCCGCCTCGCCCGACGCGCACCTGGGCCTGCGGTTCGAGGCTGCCGAGCTCGCCCGGCGCGTGGCCGAGGGCCAGCCGGAGTCGCCGCTGCTGCCGTGGTCGGAGACCCGGCGGGTCATGGGCCTGATGGACGAGGTGCGGGCCCAGCTGGGCATGGTGCTGCCCGGGGAGTAGTCCCTCGCTGAGCGGGGCGGTCGGTCTACGGTGGAGCCCCATGCGTCCCGATCGATCCCGCCGCCGCGCCGCGCCCGCGCTCGTCGCCGTGGCGATCGTCGTCGGCGTCGTGCTGATGGCGCGGCCCCTGAGCGCCACGGACGTCCTGCTGGTCGTCTCGGTCGCCGCGCTCGCGGTGATCGGCGCGCACGAGGCGCTGACCGGATCCCGCCTGCGCGACCGGGTGGTGGGCGGCGTCCTGCTCGTCGCTTCGGTGGTGCTGGCGCTCCAGCCGCACTGGAACGTGCGCGTCCTCGTCACCGTGTTCGCCGTGGTGCTGCTCGGCGAGGGACTCACCCGGGTGAGGCGCCGGCGCTTCCGGTCCGAGCTGGCCCTCGGCGTCGGGCTCGCGATCCTCGGCGTCCTCGCGCTGGCCTGGCCCGACGTCACGGTGTTCGTGATCGGCGTCGTCCTCGGCCTGCGGCTCGTGCTGTTCGGATTCCCGCGGCTGGGGGCGCGCGTCCCGCGGCCCCTCGTCGCGAGCCTCGTGCTGGTGACCGCGGTCGCTCTCGCGGGCTACACGGTCGCCGTCACGGTGGCCGCGCCGAAGCCCGACGGCTTCTACACCGCGCCCGACGAGGCGCCCCGCTCCCCCGGGCTTCTGCTGCGGGCCGAGCCCTTCACCACCGACGTGCCCGAGGGCGCGCGGGCGTGGCGCATCCTCTACAGCACCACGCAGGCGGGCGACGAGCCCACGGTGGCCAGTGCGCTGGTCGCGGTCCCCGAGGAGCGGCTCCGCGCCCGGGCGTCCGTCGTGGCGTGGGCCCACGGCACCACCGGCTTCGACCGGCGGTGCGCGCCGAGCCTGCGCCGCACGCGCACGATCGGCGCCGGTGGCATCGCGGCCGTCCACGCGGCCCTCGACGAGGGCTGGGCGGTCGTCGCGCCCGACTACCCGGGCCTGGGCACGCGCGGCGTCCAGCCGTACCTCATCGGCTCGGGCGAGGCTCGCTCGGTGCTCGACGCCGTCCGAGCCGCGCGGCGCATCCCGCAGCTGTCGCTGTCGAGCGAGACCGTCGTGTGGGGCCACTCCCAAGGTGGCCACGCCGCCCTGTGGACCGCGATGACGCAGCCCGCCTACGCACCCGACGTGCCGCTGGCCGGGGTCGCCGCGATGTCCCCCGTCAGCAGTCCGGCCACGTTCCTGCGCGACCTCCAGCGCCGACCCGTCGGCACGATCTTCGTCGCCTACGCCCTGGCCGCGTACGCGGGGACGTACCCCGACGTGGAGCCCGGCGACTACGTCCGGGCCAGCGCGCGACTGCCGATGGAGCGCATCGCCGACCGGTGCCTGCGGTCCCCCACGTCCAAGGTCTCCGTGACCGAGGCGCGGATCATGGCCGATCGGTTCGTGGCGAACTCGCTGTACGAGGGCGGGCTGGGCCGGCGGCTCAGCGAGAACGACGCGACCGGGACGATGGAGGCGCCCGTCCTGATCGCGCAGGGCGAGCGCGACCGGGTCGTCACGCTCGGACTGCAGGACGCCTACGTGCGCGAGCGCTGCGCGGCCGGCCAGTCCCTGGACTACCGCACCTACGCGGGCCGCGGCCACGGCGACCTGCTGCTCGAGGACTCACCGTTCGTCGACGAGCTGCTCGCGTGGACCGCCGACCGCTTCGCCGGCGAGCCCACCACGACCACCTGCTGACACCGCTCCTCAGGCCACGGAGCCCGTCTGCACGCTCCAGAGGGCGGCGTAGGCACCGCGGGCGGCGACGAGCTCGTCGTGGGTCCCGGCCTCGATGACCTGACCCGCGTCCAGCACCCAGATGCGGTCCGCGTGACGCACCGTGGAGAGTCGGTGGGCCACCATGATCGCGGTGCGGTTGCGGGTGGCGGTCTGCAGCGAGACCTGGATCGCGGCCTCGGTCTCGTTGTCGACCGCGCTCGTGGCCTCGTCGAGGATCAGCACCGCGGGGTCGCGCAGGAGCGCGCGAGCCAGGGCGAGCCGCTGGCGCTGGCCTCCCGAGAGCGTGACGCCCCGCTCCCCCACCCACGTGTCGTAGCCGAGCGGCAGGGCCTCGATGAAGCCGTCGGCGGCGGCCTGGCGGGCCGCCTCGGCGACGGCCTCACGGTCGGCCCCGGGACGCCCGTACGCGATGTTCTCCGCGATCGTGCCGGCGAACAGGAACACGTCCTGCGAGACGTAGCCGATCGAGCCGCGGAGCGACTCCCACTCGAGCTCGCGCAGGTCGCGGCCGTCGAGGCTGACCTCACCGGAGCGCGGGTCGTCGAAGCGCAGCATGAGACGCAGCAGCGACGACTTGCCCGCGCCGGTGGGACCGACGATCGCGTGCATCTCGCCGGCCGGGACCACGAGATCGATGCCGTGCAGCACGTCGGGTCCGTCGGCGTACCCCGCGCGGACCCCGGAGAGCTCGAGGCGCCCGGCCACGGGCGAGGGCAGCGCGACCGTGCCCGCCGGCACGTCGATGGGCTCGTCGATCAGCGCCAGGATGCGTGCGGTCGACGCGCGGCCACGCTGATAGAGGTCGAGCATCTCGGCGATCTCGGTCAGCGGCCACAGCAGGCGCTGGGTCATGAACACCAGGACGGAGTAGAGGCCCACCTCCAGCTCGCCGTTCAGCGTGGCCCAGCCGCCGAAGAGCAGCGTGCACGTGAAGCCGACGAGGATCGCCATCCGCACGAGCGGGACGAACGCCGCCGACGACCGGATCGCGTCGACGTTCGCCTGGCGGTAGCCGGCCGAGGCCTGCTCGACGCGATCGCGCTCGCGATCCTCGGCCGTGAACGCCTTGATCGTGGTGATGCCGCCGAGGTTGGCCGCGATGAGGCCCGACAGGTCGGCCACCCGCTCGCGCACCTGGGCGTAGAGCGGCTCGAGCCGGCGCTGGAACCACAGCGACCCGAACACGATGAGCGGGATCGGCAGGAACGCCAGGAGCAGCAGCTCCCACGACGCGATCGCGAAGACGGCGCCGACCAGCACGATGTTGAGCGCGGTCTGCAGCAGCGCGGGGGCACCGATGTCGAGGAACCGCTCGAGCTGGTTCACGTCGTCGTTGATGGTGGCCAGCGTCGACCCCTGCGGACGGCCCTCGTGCCAGTGCACGTCCAGCCGCTGCGCGTGGTCGTACGCCTCGACGCGCAGGTCGTGCTCCACCGACTGCGCCAGGCCGCGCCACGTGACGGCGGCGAAGTACTGCGACGCCGACTCGACGATCCACACGAGCGCGTTGATCGCGGCCAGCCAGCCCAGCTGGGCGAAGCGCGACTCGACGCCGAGCACCTCCGCCACGAAGGACCCCTCGCCGCGCACCACCACGTCGACCGCGGCACCGATCAGCAGCTCGGGCACCACGTCGGCGACCTTGTTGACCGTGGAGAGCACGACGGCGAGGACGAGCCGCTTGCGGTACCGGTCGTACCGCCGCCACAGCTCCTCCAGGGGCGCGCGTTCGGCGCGGTCGGACATCCGGTGCTCCTCGGTGGGTCGGTGGTTCGGACGGGTCTCAGGCATGGGGCTCGGGGAATCGGGGCAGGTGCCAGTGCCAGCGCATCGCGCCGGCGCGGACCACCAGCACGAGGGCCCCGGCGGACAGCGCGGCGGCCCCGCTGGGCACCGTGGTCTCGAGCAGGATCACGTAGAGCGCCGCCCCCGCGATGGACGCCAGGGCGTAGATCTCGCCCACGAGGACCTGCGGCTTGCGGCGCGCCAGCACGTCGCGGATCACGCCGCCGCCGGTGCCGGTGATGACGCCGAAGACGATCGCCACCCAGGGACGGACGTCCTCCGCGAGGGCGATCGACGCCCCGGTGACGGTGAACGCGGCGAGCCCCACGGCGTCGGCGTAGAGGACGATGCGCCAGGAGTCGACCTTCGACTGCGGATGCCGGGCCGCCACGGCGATCACCACGAGTGACGTCACCGCCGCGACGATCAGCATCCCGGGCGCGCTGACCCACCAGACCGGCTCGATCCCGAGCATCAGGTCGCGCAGCGTGCCGCCGCCGACCGCCACCACGACGGCCAGCACGACGACGCCGAGCCAGTCCATGCCGGCGCGGACGGCCGCGTACCCGCCCGACACCGCGAAGGCGACGATCCCGATGACCTCGGCGGCCGCGAAGAGATCGTCGTTCACGCATCCACCGTAGGGGGCGCTCCAGCCAGTAGCGTGCGCAGCATGGCCCGGACTCCCCCGCCGACCGACCACGCCGCTCGCGTCCTCGCGACCCGCTGGCTGGCCCTCGCCGCGTTCGCGCTGCTCGTCACGACCACGCAGGTCCTGTGGCTCACCTTCGCCGCCGTCACGCCCCAGACGGCCGAGCGCCTGGGCGTCTCGGAGGGGGCCGTCGGCGACCTCGCCGTGGTCAACGCCGCGGCCTTCGTGCTGCTGGCGATCCCCGCCGGGCGCTGGATGGACCGCTCGTACGAGCGCGCCCTCGCGGCGGGTGCCCTGTTCACCGCGGCCGGAGCGATCGTGCGCGCGCTCGACCCGTTGTCGTACGGCACGATCCTGGCGGGCCAGCTGATCATGTCGATCGGACAGCCGCTCGTGCTCAATGCGCTGACGAAGGTGGCGGCGCGCCACTTCCCGCCGCGTGAGCAGACCACCGCCATCTCGGTGGCGGCCGGAGCGCAGTACGCCGGAATCCTCGTGGCGGTGCTGACCTCGAGCCTGCTGGTGGACGCGGGCGGCTTCCGCCTGCTTCTGGTGTCCCACGCGGTCCTCGCGACCGTGGCCGCGACCGCGGTCCTGGCGAGCCTGCGACTGCCGGCCCACTCCGTCGACACCCTCGGCCGCGCCCGCCTGGGCGCGCTGCGCTCGGACCGGCTGGTCTGGAAGATGGCGGGACTGCTGTTCCTGGGCTTCGGGATCTACAACGGGATCGCGACGTGGCTCGACTCGATCCTGGTGGACTTCGGACACCCCGGGCTGGCCGGACCCGTCATCGCCACGATGACCCTGGCGGGTATCGCGGGTGCGGCGGTGCTGCCGAGCCTCGCGGCGGCGCGCGACGCCCGGCGGGCCGTCGCGATCGGCGCGACCGCCACGCTCGCCGTGGTGATGCTGACGCTCGCGGCGATCCAGCCGGTGTGGCTGGTCTACGTGGGCCTGGCGCTCGTCGGCTTCATGCTGATGGGCACGCTGCCGGTGGTGCTCGACTGGTCGGAGGTGCACGTCGGGCCCACGCGCGCCGGCACCGTCACGGGCCTGCTGCTCCTCGCGGGCAACCTCGGCGCGGTGCTCGTGGTGCTGACCGTCCAGCTGGCGATCGGCGACCCGGCCACGGCGCTGCTCGTCATGGCCCTGTGGGCCGTGCCCGGACTCGCGGTGGCGTGGCTGCTCCCGCGCTCGGCGGAGTCCCACACCGAGACGGCCGACCCGCTCGCCCGGTGACCGTGGTTTCGATACGCGGGCTCGTCCCTCGCCCCGCTACTCAACCACCGGCTGCCGACCCGGTGGTCGAGCAGCTCGCGAGCGCAGCGAGCGACTGCGGACCCGGTGGTCGAGCAGCTCGCGAGTGCGGACCCGGTGGTCGAGTAGCTCGCGAGCGCAGCGAGCGGCGTATCGAGACCAGCTCAGCGCTGGGGGGTGGCGGCGGGCTCGATGCGGACGACGACCGCCTTCGAGACGGGGGTGTTCGAGTCGCGCGCGGTGGAGTCCAGCGGCACGAGCACGTTGGCCTCGGGGAAGTAGGCGGCGGCGCAGCCGCGGGCCGTCGGGAACGCCACGGCGCGGAACCCCCGCAGCACCCGGTCGGGCTGGTCGGGCCACTCGCTGGACACGTCGACGAGGTCGCCGTCGGCGAGGCCGCGCTCGGCCAGGTCGTCGGGATGGACGAACACCACGTCGCGCCCCGACTTGATGCCGCGGTAGCGGTCGTTGCGGCTGTAGATCGTGGTGTTGAACTGGTCGTGCGAGCGCACCGTCTGCAGCAGCAGGCGTCCGGGCGCCAGCGTGATCGGCTCGAACCGGTTGGCGGTGAACATCGCGCGCCCCGTGGCGGTGTCGAAGGTGCGTGAGTCGCGGGCCCCGTGCGGCAGGACGAAGCCGTCCGGATCGGTGACCTTGCGCTCGTAGTCCTCGCAGCCCGGGACGACGCGGCTGATGTGGTGCCGGATCGTCCGGTAGTCCGCCTCGAACGCCGCCCAGTCGACCGGCTGCCGGTCCCCCAGCGTGGCCCTGGCGAGCCGGCTCACGATCGCCACCTCCGACAGCAGCGTGTCGGCGACCGGCTCGACGCGCCCGCGGGAGGCGTGCACGGCGCACACCGTGTCCTCGACCGTGACGAACTGCTCGCCCGAGGCCTGGCGGTCGATCTCGGTGCGGCCGATCGTCGGCAGGATCAGCGCGGCCTCGCCGGTGACGCCGTGCGAGCGGTTGAGCTTCGTGGAGACCTGCACGGTCATCGCCGTGCCGCGCAGCGCCGCCTCGGCCGCCCCGGTGTCCGAGATCGCCGAGACGAAGTTGCCGCCCAGCGACATCCAGAAGCGCACGTCGCCGCGCTGCATCGCCCGCACCGCGTTGACGGAGTCGAAGCCGTGCTTCCGCGGCGGCTCGAAGCCGAACTCGGCGGCCAGCCCGTCCATGAAACTCTCGGGCATCTTCTCCCAGATGCCCATCGTGCGGTCGCCCTGCACGTTGCTGTGCCCGCGGATCGGCGAGGCACCGGCGCCCGGGCGGCCGATGTGCCCCCGCAGCAGCAGCAGGTTGATGATCTCCTTGATCGTGGCGACCGCCTGGGTGTGCTGGGTCAGCCCCATCGCCCACGTGACGATGACGCGGTCGGCGGCGAGGTAGCGCCGGGCGAACTCGTCGATCTCCTCGGTGGTCAGCCCCGTGGCCGCGTGCACCGCGGCGTCGTCGAGGTCGGCCACGCTCGCGCGCAGCTCCTCCAGCCCCGAGGTGTGCCGCTCGATGAAGTCGTGGTCCAGCACGGTGCCGGGCGCCGCGTCCTCGGCGGCCAGGACGCGCTGGATCACGGCCTGCAGCAGCGGCCCGTCGCCCCCGAGGCGGATCTGGCAGAACTGGTCGGCCATCGTGGTGCCCTTGCCGACTACGCCCCGTACGTTCTGCGGGTTCTTGAACCGGATCAGCCCGGCCTCGGGCAGCGGGTTCACCGCGATGATCGACGCGCCGGCATGCTTGGCGCGCTCCAGCGCCGACAGCATCCGCGGATGGTTGGTGCCCGGGTTCTGACCCATGATGATGATCAGGTCGGCCTGCGGCACGTCCTCGTAGGTGATCGTGGACTTGCCGACGCCGATCGTCTCGACCATGGCGGTGCCGGTGGACTCGTGGCACATGTTCGAGCAGTCGGGCAGGTTGTTCGTGCCGAAGGCGCGCACGAACAGCTGGTAGACGAAGGCGGCCTCGTTCGAGGCGCGGCCCGACGTGTAGAACGCCGCCTGGTCGGGGTGGTCGAGGCCGTTGAGCGCCTGCGCCGCGAGCGTGAACGCCTCGTCCCACGACACCGGCCGGTAGTGGTCCTCCCCCGGCGCCTTGTAGACGGGCTCGGTGAGCCGGCCCTGCTGGCCCAGCCAGTACTCGCTCTTGCCTGCGAGGTCGTGCACCGAGTGCTCGGCCCAGAACTCGCGCGGGACGGTGAGCGGGGTCGCCTCCCACGTGACCGCCTTGGCGCCGTTCTCGCAGAACTCGGCCGAGTGGCGCCGGCCCGGGTCGGGCCACGCGCAGCTCATGCAGTCGAAGCCGTCCTTCTGGTTGATCGACGTGAGCAGCTTCGCCGTCCGCGCCACACCCATCGCACTGAGCGCAGGCCGCATCGCGTGCAGGACGCCGGGAAGGCCCGCGGCCCAGCTCTTCAGCCCGGTGACCTCGATGGCGTCGTCGTTCGGGTCGTCGACCGGAGGCTTGCGCACCATCACGCCACCACCCGGTCGGGTCGGGAGTAGACCACCATCGACGGCCCTCGCAGGAAGCCGACGACCGTGAGGCCGGCCTCCTCGCCCAGCTCCACGGCCAGGGACGAGGGCGCCGAGATCGCCGCGAGCACGGGGACGCCCGCCATGGACGCCTTCTGCACGAGCTCGAAGCCGGCCCGCCCGGACACCAGCAGCACGCAACCGGCCAGGGGCAGCTTCTCGTGCTCGAGCGCCCAGCCGACGACCTTGTCCACGGCGTTGTGGCGACCGACGTCCTCGCGCACGACCAGCGGCTCGCCGGTGCGGCCGTCGAAGAGACCCGCCGCGTGCAGACCGCCCGTCTGGTCGAACACCGACTGGACGCCGCGCATGCGGTCGGGCAGCCCCGACATCAGCTCGGCGGGCACGCGCAACGCGTCGCCGGAGACGTCGAACGCCGACTTCGTGGTGACCGCCTCGATGCTGGTCTTGCCGCACACGCCGCACGAGGACGACGTGTAGCCGTGACGCTCGAGCGCGAGGTGGTCGACGTGGGCATCGGACTCCACCTGGACGTCGAGCACGTTGTAGGTGTTGAGCCCCTCCTCGGTGGCACCGGCGCAGTAGCGCGCCGAGCGCACCTGCTCACGCCGCGTGATCACGCCTTCGGACACGAGGTAGCCCAGCGCGAGCTCGACGTCGTGGCCCGGGGTGCGCATCGTGACGGCGAGCGAGCGGCCGTTCAGCCGGATCTCGAGCGGCTCCTCGCCGGTCAGCCGGTCCTCACGGACGCGGGAGCGGCCCTGCTCCACCACGGTGACGCGGCGGCGGACGGCTGGCTTGGTCATGGAGCCACGGTATGTCAGAACGCGGCGGCGAGCCGGGTGATCGGGCGGCGGCGGGGGTTCGGTCGGAGTCGGTGCCCCCGCCATCGGGGGGTTGTGCGAAGGCACCGACTCACAGACAGACACGACTCGGCTGGGGGACCGAGTACTCCCTCCCGGCAGACTCGAGGGTGTGAGCTCGAAGCCTGCCGCCCGCCAAAAGTACCGGACCGGTACACAAGTCCGCCCGAAAATGGAACAAATACTTACTCACCAATGTCCTGACTGGGATTCCAGCCAGAATCGCGGCAGCTTCAGACGGGGCGGAGCAGCGCCGAGTGGATCGCGACGACCGGGGGCACGACGCTCGAGAGCCGGAGCCGCCGTCGCGGATCCGTGGCGCGGATCTGGCGCGACACCAGCTCCTCGGTCGCCCCGATCGCCCCGATGACCTCGAGCTCGGTGGGGACGCGGACCTCGGCCCCGGCCGCCGCGGCGAGCGTGGCCACCCGCGCGAGGCTGCGGGCATGGCGCTCGACGACGAGGTCGCGCTGGCGTCGCACGCGGTCGCCCGCGACGTGGACCTCCACCAGGAAGCTGCGGGCGAACGTGGGCCGGGCCTCCAGGCAGGCCATCAGGCCCCGCACCCCGAGCTCGATCCGCTCCTCCCACGCCGAGTCCGGCGTCCGCATCGCCTGGTCGCGGATGAACTGGACCAGCTGCTCGCTGATCGTCTCGTGCGCCGACGCGAACGCCTCCTCCTTGTCGGAGAAGCACTGGTAGAAGGTGGTCCGCGAGACCCGCGCGCGCCGGGTGATGCCGGTGACGGTCGTTCGGGCGTACCCCGCGGCGGCGACCTCGTCGCAGACGGCCTGCAGGATGCGGCCCCGCTGGGACGCCTCGACCTCGCGCTCGGGCAGCGCCGCCCGGCCGCGCGGCAGCTCCAGCCGCTCGGGCAGCAGGCTCAGGGCGTCGTCGGGCACCGGGTCAGGCTAGCCCTGCAATTCCCGGGTGTCTCCTGTTCCTCACGGGGTTTTTCGCCGGTCCCCCGGCCCGGCCCCGACACCTGGGTGGGGAATCGTTGCTCCGACCCCGCCGAGACGCAACGTTTCGCACGCGAGATCGCAAGAAAACGCGATTGTTTGCACCACAACGCCTGCGTAGCGTTGGCTTCATGAGCTCCGTGCCCTTCCTCGACGTCACGAACACCATCCGCTGGGTCCGCACCCGCGGCGCCGAGGCGGTCATCGCCGGCATGACCGACGCCGTCGAGGCCGACTTCCGGCGCTGGACCGCGTTCGACAAGACGGCGCGCGTCGCCGCGCACTCCCCCGAAGGCGTCATCGAGCTGATGCCCACGAGCGACGGCGCGGCCTACGGCTTCAAGTACGTGAACGGCCACCCCGCCAACCCGGCGCGTGGCCTCCAGACCGTCACCGCGTTCGGCGTCCTGGCCGACGTCGCCTCGGGCTATCCCACGTTCGTGGCCGAGATGACGGTGCTGACGGCGCTGCGCACGGCGGCCACCTCGGCGATGGCGGCTCGTCACCTGGCCCGTCAGGACGCGCAGGTCATGGCGATGATCGGCACCGGATCGCAGGCCGAGTTCCAGGCGCTCGGCTTCCGCGCCGCGCTGGGCATCCGGTCGCTGCGCGTGTGGGACGTCGACCCCGGCGCTCTGGCGAAGTTCGTGCGCAACGTCGAACCCCTCGGCTTCGACGTGCACCTCGCCAGCAGCGCCGAGGAGGCGGTGC
Organism: Aeromicrobium sp. UBA7512; assembly: GCF_002476985.1. Classification (NCBI taxonomy): domain Bacteria; kingdom Bacillati; phylum Actinomycetota; class Actinomycetes; order Propionibacteriales; family Nocardioidaceae; genus Aeromicrobium; species Aeromicrobium sp. UBA7512. The sequence goes on along the minus strand of NZ_DLNK01000006.1, from coordinate 281,256 downwards.
TCGGCGCGGACGTGATCACCACGTGCACGGCCGACAAGCAGCGCGCCCTCGTCCTCACCGACGACATGGTGGCGCCCGGCGTGCACGTGAACGCGATCGGCGGCGACTGCCCCGGCAAGACCGAGCTCGACCCGGCGATCCTGCACCGTGCCTCGATCTTCGTGGAGTTCGAGCCCCAGACCCGCATCGAGGGCGAGATCCAGGCGGTCGCGGCCGACCACCCCGTCACCGAGCTGTGGCAGGTCATCGCCGGGACCGCCGCGGGACGTCGCGACGCGACCGACGTGACCGTCTTCGACTCGGTCGGGTTCGCCGTGGAGGACTTCGCGGCGCTGCGCTACGCGCACGAGTCCGTGGCGGGCACCGACCTGGTGGGCTGGCTGGACCTCGTCGCCGACCCCGCCGATCCCAAGGACCTCTTCGGCCTGGTGGCCGGCGCCGACACCCTGGTCGCCATCTCCTGACACTCCTCGACCCCCTGCACGGCCATGTCGCGCAGGGGTTGACGTCTGTCCGGGCGCGGGTCTAACCTGCAACCAAATGGTTGTACATACTCAGAACGAGCTGACCGACGCCGAGGTCGACCGCATCTTCCACGCCCTCGCCGACGCCACCCGACGCGACATCGTCCGACGCACCCTCGTGGGCGAGGCGTCCGTGTCCCGGCTGGCCGACTCGTACGACATGTCGTTCGCCGCGGTGCAGAAGCACGTGGCCGTCCTGGAAGGGGCCGGACTGGTGACCAAGCACCGACAAGGCCGCGAGCGACTGGTCCGTGGCAATCCCGACACGATCGCCCGGGCCCAGCACCTGCTCGACGAGTTCGAGCTCCTCTGGCGCTCGCGCGTCGAGCGTCTCGACGCCCTGCTGGCCGAAGACCCCGACCCCTCCTGAAAGGCACCACCATGCCCATCACCTCCGTGTCCAAGGACACCGACGACCTGACCATGACCGTGGTCGCCGACTTCCCCGTGCCGGTCCGCCGGCTGTGGGACGCCTACGCCGACCCCCGCCAGCTCGAGCGCTTCTGGGGACCCGTCGAGTGGCCCGCCACGTTCAGCCGCCATGACATGACCGCCGCCGGCGAGTCGCACTACGTGATGACCGGCCCCGAGGGCGAGACGAGCGCCGGGTACTGGAAGTTCCTGTCCGTCGACGAGGGCAAGGGCTTCGAGGTCGAGGACGGCTTCGCCTCCGAGCCCGGCGTCCCGAACCGCGACATGCCGTCCATGCGGATGAGCTTCGCCTTCGAGGAGACCGGCGAGGGCTCGCGGGTCACCACCACCACGTGGTTCGCCTCGCTGCAGGACCTCGAGCAGCTGATCGCGAGCGGCATGGAGGAGGGCATGACCTCGGCGATGGGCCAGATGGACGAGGTCCTGGCCGACCTCGCCTCCTTCGCCGCCGGGTCGGGCACGCAGACCCAGCTGCTCGACGACACGCACGTGCGCATCACCCGTGTCATCCGCGGCACCGTCGAGCAGGTGTGGCGCGCCCACACCGAGGCCGATCTCATGAAGCGCTGGCTGCTCGGGCCCGACGGCTGGACGATGCCGGTGTGCGAGGTGGCCACCGAGGTCGGTGACACCTACCGCTACGAGTGGGAGCAGGAGGGCGGCGGCAACCGGTTCGGCTTCACCGGCGAGCTCCTCGAGGTCCACGCCCCCACCCGCAGCGTCACCACCGAGCGGATGATCGGGATGGAGGGCGAGGGGACGCTCAACGAGCAGACCCTCACCCCCGTCGAGGGCGGCACCCTGCTGACCGTCGTGATCACCTACCCGAGCCGCGAGCTGCGCGACCAGATCCTGGCCACCGGCATGACGGACGGCATGGAGACCAGCTACGCACGGCTGGAGCGCGAGGTGCTCGCCACCGCCTGACGCAGGCCCCTCATCGCAGCCGCAGCGGCACCGCTGCGGCTGCGACGGCGCCCGAGGCGAGCACGAGCAGGGTCGCTCCCACGACCGGCGAGGATCCGACGAACGCGGCGAAGACGACCGCGCCGACGGCCATCGCAAAGGCTTGGACCAGCGCGTCGTTGAGCTGCAGGGACGAGGAGACCCGACCCGCCTCGCCGTCGTCGGCGGTGGCGAGCGCGAGCACCGCGAGCGTCGAGAACGCCATGCCGATGCCGAACCCGGCGACGGCCCACGCCACGACGGGGAGCACCAGCGGGACGCCGCCGAGCCCCACGGTCGCCGTGGTCGCCACCGCCACCGCCACCAGCGAGGTGCCGAGCCGGACGCGGAGCAGCTCGTCGCCCAGCGCCGGCACCCGCGCGGCGGCCTGCGCTCCGAGGCACCACGCCACGGCGGCGGCGGTCAGCACCAGTCCGGCCTGCGAGAGGGAGAGCCCACGCTCGGTCGTCAGCAGCAGCGGCAGGTAGGCCTCGGCACCGGCGAACGACGCCCCGACGAGACCTCGCGCGACGAGCACGGCCGGCAGTCCCGGCCTGGCCCGCCAGGTTCCGGGAGGGAGCAGGCGCCCCGCGGCGACGAGGGCGGCCACGGTGCCGCCCACCACGAGGACGAGCCAGCCCTCGAGCTGGCGCTGACCGCCGACGGCCAGCGCCGAGACGCCGGTCGCCGCGAGTGCGGCCCATCCCAGTCGCCGTCGGTCGACCATGACCGAGGACTCCCCCGGCGCCCCGGCTGCCGACCGCACGAGCCACCACGACCCGAGAGCCACGGCAGGAACCGCGAGGAAGACCCAACGCCATCCCACGAGGTCCGCGATGACCCCCGCGAGCAGCGGCCCCACGAGGGCGGGCAGGACCCACGCGGCCGTCATCACCGCGAACACCCGGGGCCGCAGGACGGCCGGGTAGGACTCCGCGACGACCACGTAGAGCGCGACACCCAGCACGCCGCCACCCAGGCCGTGGACGAGCCGGCCGACGAGGAAGACCTCCATCGACGGCGCCAGCCCGGCGACCACGACCCCGAGGCAGAACACCAGCACACCGACGACCAGCGCCCGGGCGGTGCCGTGCCGGTCGACCCACTCACCGGCCACGGACAGCGCCACCACGGAGGCGGCCATCGGCGCGGCGAACGCCAGCGCGTAGAGCGAGAGGCCGTCGAGATCCCGAGCCACTTCGGGCATCACGGTGGCGACGGCCAGGGACTCGAACGCGAACAGGAAGGCGAGCGAGAAGACGCCGACCGTCGTGCGCAGGTGCGGGCCCGCCCAGGGCGAGCCGGACGGCGCCGTCCGCAGTGCGCTGCTCACCGCAGTCGCAGACTGATCACGCCGGCGGCCACGAAGCGGTCCCTCTCCTCGAGCCGGATGCAGCCGTCGACGAGGCGGGCGCGGGTGGACAGGGACGGGCGGACCCGGCGGCGCCGGGAGGGCTTCGACTGGAGCATGGCTTCATGGAACAACCTCAACTATGGTTGAGGTCAATGACCGTTCTGCTCACTCCTTCCCAGGTCGCCGAACGTGCCGGCGTCGCGGTCTCGGCGCTGCACTTCTACGAGCGCGAGGGCCTCATCACATCCACGCGCAGCGCAGGCAACCAGCGGCGCTACACCCGCGACGTCCTGCGCCGGATCGCCTTCATCCGCACCTCGCAGCGCGTGGGCATCTCCCTTGCCGAGATCCGTGAGGCGCTCTCGACGCTGCCGGTGGACCGGGCACCGACGAAGGCCGACTGGTCCCGGCTCTCCCGCCGCTGGCGCACCTCGCTCGACGAGCGCATCGCCCGCCTGCAGCGCCTGCGCGACGACCTCGACGGCTGCATCGGGTGCGGGTGCCTCTCCCTCAGGACGTGCCGCCTGCAGAACCCCGACGACGCCCTCGGCGCGCAGGGTCCGGGTGCCCGCCTGCTCGACCCTGGCTGAGACCGGCGCGGGCCCGGAGAAGGACAGGCCGGTGCCCCCGCGTTCGGGGGGGGTCAACGGGGGCACCGACCTGTCGACGGGGCTCGGTCGGGGGGAGACGAGCCGCACCGTCAGACGCAAAAGTACAGGGTCAGTACATCTGTGTCCGCACGGCGCGCACACGGATTCTCACGTGTCGTGCATCACGGCGCGGACGATCTGGGTGACCGGCGCCACCACCGACTGCAGGTCCAGACTCTCGCCATGGCGCCGGCAGCGCACCCGTCGCGCCGCGAGCTGGTCGAAGGCTCCGATCAGCCCGCGCACGACTTCGGGGTCGTGCAGCCGGATCGTGGGGTCACTGGCCCTGGAGGCCTTCGCGAGCTCGAGCAGGATCTCCACGTGGCGGTCCAGCATCTGCTCACGCTGCAAGGCCAGGCGCTCCCCCGCGGCAAGGATCTCGACGAAGAAGCAGATCGTGAAGGATCGAGCGGACTCGAGCACCTCGACGTACGCCGTGAGGACGCTCGCGATGCGATCGTCGAAGTCCAGGTCGGGGCGCGAGAGCGTGGGCTCCCACACGCGCGCGACGGCCAGGTCACTCGCGCTCCAGTGGGCGCTGGCGAACGCGTCCTCCTTGTCGGTGAACGCGTCGTAGAACGAGGTGCGCGAGACGTGGGCGCGCTTGGTGATCGCGGCGACGGTGGTCGCGTGGTAGCCCGACTCGGCGACCTCGTCCAGCGTGGCCTGCATGATCCGCCCGCGACGGGAGGCCTCCACCGCCGACTTCGACAGGGCCGATCGTCCCCGGGGCAGGTCGAGGCGATCGGGCAGCAGGCTCAGCAGTCCGTCGTCCTCCACCTCCGCAGGATAATCGCCGTGATGCCACCGTGTCCGTGGTTCTGGAGTGACTGGTGTTCTGCCGCGCGTCAGGCCCGCGCCTGCACGCGGCTCCACCCGTCGGCGGTGCGCTCGACGGCGAGCTGGGCGGGGATCCGCTCCTTCATCGTCTCGACGTGGCTGATCAGTCCGATCGTGCGGCCGTTCTGGCGCAGCGCGTCGAGCGTGTGCATCGCCACCTCGAGCGTCTCGGCGTCGAGCGACCCGAAGCCCTCGTCGATGAACAGGGTGTCCAGCGTGATGCCGCCGGCCCGGTTGGTGACGACCTCGGCCAGGCCGAGGGCCAGCGCGAGCGAGGCGAGGAACTTCTCGCCGCCGGAGAGCGACTCGGGACTGCGCGTGACCCCCGTATAGTCGTCGCGCACCCGGACCTCGAGCCCCGAGTTGGACCCGCGGGTGGCGGTGACGTCGCTGCGCTCGAGGGCGTAGCGGCCGCTCGACATCGCGTGCAGGCGCAGGTTCGCAGCGGCGACGATCTGCTCGAGCTCGGCGGCGAGCACGTAGCTCTCGACCCGCATGCGACGGGTGTTGGGCGACTCGCCGTGCAGCGACCGCGCGAGCCGGTCGAGCACGTCGTACGAGGCGCGCGCCTCGGCGTGGGTGGCCCACTCACGCCGGATCGCCGCAGCCACACGGTGGGCAGTGGCGGCGCTCTCCTTCGCCGCGCCGTGGCGTTCGGTGGCGACCCCGCACACCTCGCGCGCCTGCGCGTGGACCTCCTGCGGGCGTTCGACGTCGGCCGGCTCGGCGGGCAGGTCCTGCAGCTCGGGCGCGGCCAGGGCGGTCTGGCTGGCGACCCGCAGTGCCTCGTGCCCCTCGATGCGGCGAGTGAGGTCGGCGATCGCCGAGGCGTCGAGGCACGTCTCGAGGAACTCGTCCTCGGAGGCGAAGCCGTGGTGGTCCAGCGTGGTCGCGAACGACTCGTCGCACTCGCGGAGCCGCTCGCGCGCCGTCCGCTCCGTGGCGCGGGCCTCGATGAGCTGGGCCGTGGCGTCGACGTGGCCGGTGACCACCGCGATGCGCTCGACGACCGATCCGGACGCGCCCCGGACGCGCGCGACGGTGGCGGCCAGCGCGACGACCTGCTGGTCGGTGGCGACGGCGCGCTGCTCGACGGTGGCCCGCTGGACGCTGAGGTCGGCGAGCGCGGCGTCGATCCGCTCCTTGGCGGCCCGCGAGCTCACGCGCTCCTGCTCCGCCTGCTCGGCGCGAGTCAGCACGGCCTCGGCCTCGGTCACCGCCGCGGTGAGCTCGTCGAGGGGGCGGACCTCGGCCCAGCCCTGCACGGTGGCACGCAGGGCCGCGGCCTGCTCGCCCGCCCGCCGGGCCAGACGGTCGGCCCGGTCGTACGCCTGCCTGGCGCGGTCGAGCGCGTCCTCGGTGACGTGGTCGTCGGCCAGGACGGCGGGGACCGGGTGCTCGGCCGAGCCGCAGACGGCACAGGCCTCGCCGGCGACGAGCTCCTGGGCCAGGGTGCCGGCGTACTCGGCGAGGCGACGCTCGTTGAGCGAGTCCAGGGCCGTGGACGCGGCCGTGCGGGCCTTGCCGCACTTCAGCTCCTCGAGCTGGGCCTCGGCGAGGTCGCGCTCGGCGGTGGCCCGCTTGCGAGCGAGGTCGAGCTCGGCGCGCAGCCGCTCGAGGGCGGACCCGGCCTGCTCAGGCGTGACGTCGATCTCGCGCTCGAGGACGGCGTCGTGGTTCCGGCACTGGACCGTGAGGTCGTCGGCGCGCAGCGCGAGGTCGTCGAGCTGCTCGGTGAGGGTGGCCGAGAGCGCGCGCAGCCGCTCCAGCTCCTGCTCGTCGGCGAGCCGCGCCGTGAGCACGGCGAGGTCGGCGGTGAGGGCATCGCGGTGGGCGGCGAGGTCGGCCGGCGGCGGGCCGTCGACGGCCTCGGCGAAGCGTGCCTCGGCGGCGACCAGGCAGGCCGTGGCCTGCTCGGCACGACCGGCTGCGGAGACGCGGGCGCGATGGGCGACCTCGACCGACTGCGCCGCCACGGCGAGATCGCGCCGGAGGCGGTCGGCCGCGATCTGGGGCGCCTGCTCGACGACGAGGGCCATCGCCTCGGTGGCGCTGGTGAGGCGACGTTGGCGCTCGGCCAGCTCGGTGGCCTGCCGGAGCAGCTCGGCGGCCGCCTCGACCTCCTTCGTGGCCTGGTCGAGGTCGGCCTTCGCCAGCTCGACGTCGGCGTCGAAGGCGATGAGGACCTGGGCGATCCACGCCTCGTCGGCCTCGGCGGGAGCCTCCTGCCCCGCGTGCTGGGCGAGCGTGGAGATCGTGGACGCGATGCCGGACTCCGCCGCGCGCAGCTCCTGGCGCAGCTCGCCGGCGCGCCGCTGCAGCTCGGTGTCGTAGTCGCTGAACCGCTCGCTGCGAAAGAGCGTGCGCAGCAGCCGCTGGCGTTCCTCGCTGGAGGCCACCAGGAAGCGCTGGAACTGACCCTGGGCGAGCAGGACGACCTGGAGGAACTGGTCGCAGCGCAGCGGCAGGATCTCGTGCAGCTCCTCGCCGACCGTGCGGGGCTGGGCGGCGAGGCCGACCCACTCATCCCCCTCCCTCACGTACAGCTCGGCGGTGGCCTTCTCGGGCGTCATCCCGGTGCCGCGCACCTTGGGCCGCAGGTACTCGGGGGTGCGCACGACCCGGTAGGTGCGGCCGGCCGCGCTGAAGACCAGCTCGACCCGGGTGGGGTCGTTCGGCTCGCAGTGCGTGCTGCGCACCTGCTTGCCGCCCGCGGCGGCGTAGCGCGGGGCCGAGTCGTAGAGGGCGTAGACGATCGCGTCGAGGATGCTGGACTTGCCCGCGCCGGTGCGGCCGGTGATGAGGAAGATCCCGTGGTCGGCGAACGCGTCGAGGTCGACCGTCTGGGTGTCGCGGAACGGGCCGAACCCCGTCATCGTCACCTGGTGGATCCTCATCGCGCCGCCTCCGTCCCGGCGACGTGGCCGACGAGATCGTCGAGGAGCTGCGCCTCGGCCTCGGTGGGGCCCTCGCCGCCGCGCACGAACGAGAGGAACTCGGCCATCACCTGCTGGTCGGTGAGGGTGGCCAGGCGCCGCGGGTCGATGGGCGACGCCGACGCGTCGACGTGGCTGGGCCGGAACTCCAGCAGCGCGCAGTGCGGGAAGCGGCCCTGGAGCCGGCGCATCGGGTCGTCGGGGCGCGCGACGTCGGTGAGGATCGCGCGGACCCAGTGCGACTCGCGATCGGTGAGCCCGGGGTCGGACAGGAGCTCGTCGAGGGTGCCGGTGAGCGTCGTGAGCGCCCGGGGCACCGGGAGGTCGAGCCACTCGACCGGGCCGAGCCCGTCGGCGTCGAGCGTGACGAGCCACGCCCCGCGCGGCTTGTCCTGCTCGGAGAAGGACAGGTGCAGCGGCGCCCCGCTGTAGCGGACGTGGGGCGCGAGCGTGTTGCGGCCGTGGATGTGGCCGAGGGCGGCATAGGTGACGCCGTCGAACACCGGCACGGGCACGCGGTCGAGACCACCGGCGGTGATGCCCCGCTCGGACTCGCACGACTCGCCCTCGGCACCCGACACGAAGGTGTGGGCGAGCACGACCGATCGGCCGCCCCGCGTGGCGAGGTCGGCGCGGATGTTGTCGAGGGCGAATCCGATCGCGTCGGCCTGGTGGGCCAGGCGCTGGTCGGGCCACACGTGCCGGATGAGCGCGGGCTCGAGGTAGGCGATGCCGTAGAAGTGGACCGGACCGTGCTGGTCCTCGACCGTGATCGGCGTGGCGTGGTCCTGCGGCCGGGTGACGATGTGGACGCCGGCCTCGTGCAGGAACGCCGCCTTCGCGCCCAGCCGCGCCGGCGAGTCGTGGTTGCCGCTGGTGACGATCACCCGGGCCCCGGTGTCGCGCAGGGCGACGAGGACGCGGTCGAGCTCCTCCACCGCGGCCGCCGACGGGGTGGACGAGTCGAAGACGTCGCCCGCCACCACCACGACGTCGACCGCGTGCTCGCGGACGGCCTCCACGAGCGCGTCGAGCACCGAGGCGAGCGCCTCGGCGGTCGAGTGCTGGTGGAACGTCCGACCGATGTGCCAGTCGGACGTGTGGAGGATCTTCACGTCTTCGACGCTAACCAGCGGCTCCGACAAATCCGCGGACCCCGGGCCGGGCGGGTCGTCGTGGATCGCCCGGTGGCGTGCGGCGTTCGCCACAGCGGGTCCCCGCTAGGGTCGGGGCATGGCGATCGTCCTGCTCGTCCGGCACGGACGGTCCACCGCGAACACCTCGGGCACGCTGGCCGGCCGGCTCCCCGACATCCACCTCGACGAGCTCGGCCTCACCCAGGTCGAGGCCACCGGCGCGCGGCTGGCCGACCTGAGCCTGGCCGACGTCGTCACGAGCCCCCTCGAGCGCTGCCGCGAGACCGCCGCCGCGATCGCCGGCCGGCACGGCATCGAGCCCACGGTCGACGAGTCGATCACCGAGTGCGGGTACGGCGACTGGCAGGGCAGGGCGCTGAAGGACCTCGCCGCCGAGGACCTGTGGAAGACCGTCCAGCACCATCCCGCCGCGGCCGCCTTCCCCGGCGGTGAGTCGCTCGCCGCGATGCAGGCCCGCGGCGTCGCGGCCATCCGCGGGCACGACGCGCGGATCGAGGCCGAGCACGGCGCCCACGCCGTGTGGGTCGCGGTCTCGCACGGCGACGTGATCAAGGCCGTCCTGGCGGACGCCCTGGGCATGCACCTCGACCTGTTCCAGCGGCTGCACGTCGACCCGGCCTCGGTGTCGATCGTGCGCTACGGAGCCCGCCGTCCCGACGTCGTGGCCGTCAACACCTCGGCCGGGGACCTGTCCTGGCTGCGCGCGCCGGCCACCGCCGACGACGCCCCGGTCGGTGGCGGCGCGGGTCGCTGAGACCCCCCGCGGCCCAGCGCTCTCGCGATCGGACTCCTAGCATGGAGGCATGGCTCAACGGGTGCACGAATTCGACTGGCCCGATCGTCTCGTCATCGGCACGGTCGGCCGTCCCGGAGAGCGGTCCTTCTACCTCCAGGCGCGGACGGGTGAGCACGTCGTCAGCGCCCTGATGGAGAAGGAGCAGTCGGCCACCCTCGCCGAGAAGCTGGACGAGGTCCTCGACGAGCTGATGTCCCAGGACGGCAACCCGTTCAGCGTCCCGGCCGCCGCGCCCGAGGGACTCGACGACCACGCACCGCTGGACGCCCCCGTGGTGGAGCAGTTCCGCGTGGGCATCCTCTCCCTCGGCTTCGACCCCACCACGGCCCAGGTCGTGATCGAGGCGTTCCCGCTGGTCGAGGACTCGCCCGAGTCGCTCCTCGAGCCGGAGGAGGACGGCCCCTCCGAGGTGCTGCACGTGCGAATCCCCGTCGGCGCGGCACGCTCGTTCTGCAAGCGCACCCGCGAGGTGGTCGGCGCGGGCCGGCCCACCTGCCCGCTGTGCCTGGCCCCGATCGACGACGACGGCCACGTGTGCCGTCCGGCCGACGACGACACCTGGTGATGCTCGAGGGAGACCTCGAGCTGGAGGGACGCGTCCTCCCGGCCTCGAACGCCACCTTCGTCGGCCGCATCGACGGCGTGCGCGTGGTCTACAAGCCCGTCGCCGGGGAGCGCCCGCTGTGGGACTTCCCGGGCGCCGTCCTCGCGAGTCGCGAGATCGCCTCCCGGGTGGTCTCCGAGGCGACGGGCTGGAACATCGTGCCGCCCACGTGGTGGGCCGACGGACCGCACGGGCCCGGCATGCTCCAGCTCTGGCAGGACGCCGATCCCGAGTCCGAGGCCGTCACCCTGGTGCCGGCCGACGACCGTCCCGGGGGCTGGTGCCACGTCCTCGACGGGCTGGACGCCGAGGACCGCCCCGTCTCGCTCGTGCACGAGGACTCCCCCGGCCTGCGGCGGATGGCGGTCTTCGACGTCCTGGTCAACAACGCCGACCGCAAGGGCGGTCACGTGCTGGCGATGCCGGACGGTCACCGGTACGGGGTCGACCACGGCCTGACCTTCCACGAGGAGCCCAAGCTGCGCACGGTCCTGTGGGGCTGGCTCGGCGCGGCGCTGACCGACGACGAGCTGGCCGGCGTGAGCCGGGTGCGCGAGGGCTTGGCCGCCGACCTCGGCGAGGAGCTCCAGCAGTGGCTCGGCGAGCCCGAGCTGGCGGCGCTGGCCCGTCGCTGCGACCGGCTGCTGGCCGACCGGGTCTTCCCCTCCCCCGAGGGCGACATGCCCGCCGTGCCCTGGCCACCCTTCTGACGGCTCCCCCACGACAGACGGCGACGGCCGCCCGGTGACACCGGGCGGCCGTTCCTCTCGAACCGGTCAGATGGTGGCCAGCTCCGCCTCGCGGGTCTTCGCGTGACGCAGGCCCAGCACCGAGAGCAGGGCCAGCAGCGCGGCTCCCACGAAGGAGGCGATGGCGGCGAGCCCGGCGATCAGGCCCATCGTGCCGAACGCGTAGGCGTTGAGGAGCAGCCCGCGCAGGGTGTTGCCCATGAAGAGCGACTGGCGCAGCGCGGCGACCTGCTGGCCGGCCTCGGACGCCTTCTCCTGGTCGGTCAGCTGCATGAACTCACCGCTGACCTCCTCGTACGTGCGGTTCCCGCTCGAGGCGTTCATGTGGGCGAGGATGTAGTGGTCGGCGAAGGCGCGTGCCTCGGCCCCGGTGTCCAGTGCGCTGCCGGCGTAGGGCTCGAGGGCCTTGCGGTCCGCGTCGGAGAGGCTCTTGATCGCCTCGCCCTCGGGCATCGTGATGCGCTGGGACACCAGCTGCGACTGCACCTGGTCCTCGATGAAGAAGTGGGCCCAGGAGGCCAGTCCGCCCACGACCACCAGCAGGGCTGCCAGGACCAGTCCGGTCCACGAGATGAGCTTGTCGAATGCGGAGCGTCGCATGATCAGTTCCTCCTGTGCGGTGACTCCGCGTCGTTGCGGCGTCACCACCGACGCTACGGAGCCCCGCACCCGGGCGGATGAGGCGAACGGACCCACCTGTCCGGGACCTTCGTCCCGGGTCGGTAGTGATCACGCACGACGACGCCCGGCCCCCGAGAAGGGACCGGGCGTCGCTCGTGCGCCGGGGGTCAGGCCTGGGTCTGGAACTCCGGCAGGTTGCGCTTCATGACCTTGCCCGTGGGATTGCGGGGCAGCTCGTCGAGGAACATCACCGCACGCGGCACGGCGAAGCGGGCGACGTGCTCCTTGGCGTACTCCACGACCTCCTCCTGCGTGAGGGTCTCGCCCTCGCGCGGCACGACGTACGCGGCGAGGCACTGGCCCCACTGCGGGTCGGGGATGCCCGTGACGACGACGTCCTGGACCTTCGGGTGCTCGATGAGCGCGTCCTCCAGCTCGCGGGGGAACACGTTCTCACCGCCGGAGATGACCATGTCGTCGTCGCGGCCGGCGACGAACAGGCGGCCGGCCTCGTCGAAGTAGCCGAGGTCGCCCGAGTGCATGAGGCCGTCGCGGAAGTCCTTCGTGCGGCCGTCGGTGTACCCGGCGAACATCATCGAGTTGCCGACGTAGATGACGCCCGTCTCGCCCTGGGGCACCTCGTGGCCGTTCTCGTCGAGCACCTTGACCACGGTGTGCCACGGCACGCGGCCCGCGGTGCCGGGCGCGGCGCGCAGGTCCTTCGGGTCGGCGATGGAGACCCAGCCGGTCTCGGTGGCGCCGTAGAAGTTGTAGACCGAGTCGGTGAACGTGTCCATGAAGTGGGTCGCGAGCTCACCGGCCAGCGCCGAGCCGCTCGAGGCGGTGATCTGGAGGCTGGAGACGTCGCTGCTCTTGATCACCTCGGGATCGGCGTCGACGAGTCGCTGCATCATGAGCGGCACGACGACCAGGACCTGGGCCTTGTGGGTGTCGATGTCGCGGATGACCTGCTCGGGCACGAAGCGGCGGCGCAGGACGTAGGTGGGGACCGTGGACAGGCCGAACCCGAAGTTCAGCAGGCCCCACGAGTGGAAGAGCGGCGCCGCGATGACGACGGTGGAGTTGCCCTCGTAGGGGATGGACCCGAAGAAGGTCAGCAGCGGCTCGAGGTTCTCGGGCTCCTTGCGCTTGGCGCCCTTGGGCAGGCCGGTGGTGCCCGAGGTGAAGATCACGATGCCGCCGGGCTTCTCGGGCTTGGGGTGGTCCGCGGCCGACTTGCCGGCGGCCAGGCCGCTCAGCGTGGGCAGGCCGTGGGTGTCGTCGTCCTCCCACGCCACGACGAGCAGGTCGCGGTCGATCTCGCCCGCGACGTGGAGGAACTCCTGGTCGAGGATGACCATCTTGGCGCTCTCGCGCTTCGTGAGCTCGCTGAGCTGGCCGGCGCTGGCCATCGTGTTGAGCAGCAGCATGCGGCCGCCCATCTGGCTGATCGCGACCATGGCGATCACCATGTGGCGGTGGTTGCGGCACAGCACGGCGATCGGGTCGCCGGGCACGAAGCCGCGGTCCTTGAGCGCCTGCGTCACGCGGTTGACCGCGTCGCTCGTCTCACGCCAGGTCAGCTGACCGGCGTCGTCGATGATGGCGACCTGCTGAGGCTTGCGCGCGGCGGCGGCGCCGACGGCCGACGGGAAGCCCGGGCCCCACGCCGCGAGCTTCTTGCCTGCCTTCACCAGCCGGACGGGGTTCTGGGCCTTCAGCAGGCCGATCCTGCGCAGCACCTTCAACTTGTAACCGAGGTCGCCCATCATCTCTCCAGATCCTGTGTGTACCGGCGGGTAGTGTGACGTAGGTTACCAGCGGGTCACTTGATTGCGTCAGCGCGTTGTCCAAGATGCGGCGTGGATCACACTGCGCCTGTCCGCGCGGCGCAGCGCGATTGTAACCGAGAGTGACGTTCCACCGCCGAAACTCGCTCGGATACCAGTCGTTTTCAGATACCCGAGGAATGTCGCCGAAACCCTCGTGCCAGCGGCCTCCTGAGCGCAGGATGGGCGGGTGGACGCGGGGACGTCCGGGACGGGAGTGGTTCAGGTGACGAGTTCGGTGGCGGTGGTGACCGGTGGAGCGGGGGCCGTGGGACTGGCCTCGGCGAAGCTGCTCGCCCGCGACCACCACGTGGTCCTCAGCGACGGCCGCGGGGAGCGGCTCACCCGCGCGCTCGACGAGCTGGACTCCCTCGGCGTCTCCGCCGAGTCGATCGTCGCCGACGTCACCGACCGGGCGTCGGTGGAGGCGCTCATGCGCGCCGCCCGCCAGGCCGGGCCCATCGCGTCGGTGGTGCACGCCGGCGGCGGCGCCACGGCCGACGCCTCGCCCGAGGACATCGTGCGGGCCCGCGTCCTGGGAACCATGAACGTCACCGCCGCCACGCTGGCCGTCGCCGGGCTCGGCACGACGCTGGTCCACGCGTCGGCGCACTCCCCCGCCCTGGCGCTCCCGGCGCTGCCTCGGTGGGTCTTCCGCCTCGCCCCGACCGATCCCGAGGGACTCGTCACGGCCCTGACCCGCCTCGCCAGTCTCGGTCCCGCACGCCGGGCGCCGGCCGTGGCGCACGCCCTGAGCACCACCTTCCTGCAGTGGTACGCCGACGGGATGTCCGTGGCGTTCGACGCCTGCGGCGCGCGACTGAGGTCGACCGCCGCCGAGTCGGTGGTCGACCTCTGCCGCGCTGACCTGGCACCGGCGCCCTCCCACAGCGCCGTCGCCTGATCCGCGGCCCGCGTCAGTCGCTCCTCCGCGCGAGCATGACGCGGTGGAACGGCGTCGTGGCCACCGTCTCGCACGAGGCGAAGCCGGCGCCGGTGACGATCTGCTCCACCCGCGCGGGACCGGCCTGGGTGCCGATCGCGGCCGCGCCCTCCTGGGAGAGCGAGGCCGGCGTGCACAGCAGGGTGGAGAACCCGTAGTACGCGCGGCCGACCGGGTTGAAGTTGTCCTGAGGAGCGTCGCCCGCCATCGGCTCGACGATGAGCCAGCGACCCCCGTCGGCGAGCAGGCGGTGCACGTGCCGCGCGGCACCGTCGGGATCGCCCATGTCGTGCAGCGCGTCGAACGTCGTGGCCAGGTCGAAGCCCTCGCCGCCGACCTCCGCCGCGAGCGAGGTCTCGAAGCTCGTGTTCGCACCGACGCCGGCGTCCTCGGCCCGGCGGCGCGCCACCTCGATCGACGGCTCGTGGTAGTCCGACCCGACGAACCGCGACTGCGGGAACGCCTGCGCCATCAGCACGGTCGACGCGCCGTGCCCGCAGCCGATGTCGGCCACCCGGATCCCGCGCCTCAGGTCCTCGTCGAGTCCGGCGGCCGGCAGCCACGCATCGACCAGGTACGCCTGGTAGGAGGGCGCGAAGAACCGCTCGCAGCCGTCGATCACGTCGTTGCCGTGCTCGTGCCAGCCGACCCCCGTGCCGCTGCGCGCCGCCTCGGCCAGCCGGCCGGCGTCGGCCACGGTCCCGAGCGCGATCTGGAACAGCCCTGGCAGGTAGGCGGGGCTCGAGGCGTCGGTCAGCGCGACGGCGTGCTCGGCGGGCAGGGTGAACCGCCCCGAGGCCTCGTCGAGGTCGATGAAGCCGCCCGCCGCCTGCGCGTGGCACCACTCGCGGGCGTAGGGCTCGGCGGTGGAGGTGCGCCCGGCGAGCTCGGCCGCGGTGAGCGGACCGTGCTCGGCCAGAGCACGGTAGTAGCCGAGCTCGTCCCCGAGGACGACGAGTGCGGTGTTGAGGGTGGCGCCGACCTCCTCGACGGCGCGGAAGACGAACGCCATCAGGCGGTCCTGGTCGATCGTCGGGGTGGTGGTCTGCTGCGTGGTCATGATGACTCCTGAGGGGGCTCGTCCGGGGGCTCTCCCAGCATGCGTTCGGCCCGGATCCGCAGGCTGTTCCGGTGCTACAGTCCGATAAGTGGAACTGATGCGATCGGTTTCCTCGCTGCGCGTGCTCGCAGCCCTCGACGGCGCCGACTCCTTCTCCGCCGCCGCGGACGAGCTCGGCATGTCGCAGTCCGCGGTCAGCCAGCACGTCGCCGCCCTCGAGCAGCAGGTGGGACTCCCCCTCGTCCAGCGCGGCACCCGTCCCGTCGACGTCACGGCGGCCGGACGGGTCCTCGCGGGTCATGCCGCCGCGGTCATCGCCCGGCTCGAGGCCGCCGGGCTCGACCTCGACGAGCTGGCCGGCCACCACCACCGTCGCCTGCGCGTGGGCGGCTTCCCCACCGCGCTGGCCACGTTCGTCCCGCGGGCGCTGGCGCTGCTCGCCAGTCAGTCGCCGGACGTCACGTTCACCGTCGTCGACGACCACCTCCAGGGGCTCGTGCCGCGACTGCTCAACCGCGAGCTGGACGTGGCCCTGGTCTTCGACGACAGCGCGGAGCACCGATTGCCGGGCCTCGACCACGGGGTGGAGCTGACGTCGCTCTTCCTCGACCCGTACCGGCTGCTCGTTCCGCGGTCGCACCGGCTGGCCGCGCGGCAGGGAGCGCTGTCGCTCGCCGACCTCGGCGAGGAGACGTGGGTGGGCGGCGGCCCGTCGAGCACCTGGTTCCAGATCGTCCGAGGTCGCTGTCGTGCGGCCGGGTTCGAGCCGCGCGTGAGCATCGCGTCGGACGACTACCTCGCCGTGCAGGCGTTCGTCGCCGCCGGACTGGGCATCGCCGTCGTCCCGGGGCTCGTGGCCTCCCGCCGGATCGCCGGGGTCGAGGTGCGGGCGCTGCACGACCCGGCCCCGACCCGCGAGGTCATGGTCGCGTGCCCGGTGGACCCCTTCCGTCCGGCCGCGGCCACCACGATGGTGGCACTGCTCCAGCGCGTCACCGCAGGCCGCTCCTCACCCGGTTGAGACCGGGGGTGCCGCCACCACGTGCGGCAGCACGTCCTCGGCGAGCCGCCGGAGCTGGCGGGCCTCGTCGCCCACGGGCCAGAAGTGCACGCGGCGGCAGCCCTGCGCGGCGTACTCGGACAGCAGCTCGGCGCACGTCTCGGCCGGGCCGACGCACACGCGACCACGCAGCGACTCGGGGTCGCGGTCGAGGGCGGGGGCCAGCAGGCTCGTCAGCACCCGCTCGGCGACCCGGGTGTCCTCGGTGACCCACGTCCACATCGTCACGAGCGCGTGCGGCGGCTCGGCGCGGCCGAGCCGGTGGCAGGCCTGTGCCAGGCCCTCGCGGGTGCGACCGAACTCCGCAGGCGTGGTGTGGAACGCCGAGGCCAGCCAGCCGTCGCCGTACCGGGCCACGCGGTCGATGCCCGCCGGCGAGCCCCAGCTGGCCACCCAGAGCGGGACCTGCGCCCGGGACCCGTGGCGCGCGAACTGTGCCCGCAGCACACCGAGGGCCGCGTCGAACCGCGACCACCGCTCCTCCCACGGGACGTCGGCCAGGGCGTAGTCCGACCGCGAGGATCCCGGACCGACCCCGGCCACGATGCGCCCGGGGGCGAGCCGCTCGAGCGTGAGCATCGCCGCCCCGTACGAGCGAGCGCCGCGGAGCACCGGCAGCGCCGCGCTGGTGACCAGCTCCAGGTCGCCCGAGCGCGCGGCCGCTGCGGCCAGCAGGACGAGCCCGTCGGCCCACGGGCTCGGGAAGGTCAGGTGGTCGTTGGCCGACAGCGCGGCGAACCCCAGGTCGCGGGCGGCGTCGACCACCTCCGCGAGGTGGGAGCCGTCCAACGGCGTCGCGGTGAAGTCGATCTGCGGCAGGTGCACACCGGCATCCACCCGCTCACCGTCGCACGGGCCGGGGTCACCTCCGCTCCCTCAGTCCCCGCGCCCCGCGCCCCGCACCCCCGAGCCCCTGGGCCACTTTTGGAACGGGATCAACGTCGATGCGTCCGGAGAACGTGCATCCTGCTCCAAAAGTGGGCAGCGGGGGCGGCGGCGGCTGGCGGCAGGGCAGGGCGGGGCGCCGGGGTCAGCCGCGCTTCTTGAGGTCGCGCCCGATGACGAGGCGCTGGATCTGGTTGGTGCCCTCGAAGATCTGCATCACCTTCGTCTCGCGCATGTACCGCTCGACGGGGAAGTCCTTCGTGTAGCCGGCGCCGCCGAGGACCTGCACAGCGTCGGTCGTCACCCTCATCGCGTTGTCGGTGGCGACGAGCTTGGCGATCGAGGCCTGCCGCGAGAACGGGCGGCCGAGGTCGCGCAGCCGCGCGGCCGCCAGGTAGGTGGCCCGCGCCGACTCGACGGCCGCCGCCATGTCGGCCAGCAGGAACGTCAGGCCCTGGTGGTCGACGATCGGCACGCCGAAGGCCTCGCGCTCCTTGGCATAGGCGACCGCGGAGTCGAGGGCGCCCTGCGCGACGCCGGTGGCGACCGCCGCGATCCCGAGGCGGCCCGAGTCGAGCCCGGCGAGCGCGATCGCGAGGCCCTGGCCCTCGTCGCCGAGGCGTCGCTCCACCGGCACCCGGACGTCGTCGAACAGCATCGTGGCCGTCGTCGAGCCCATCAGGCCCATCTTGTCCTCGGGCACGTCGGCGGTGAGCCCCTCGGCGTCGGCCGGGACGAGGAAGCACGTGATGCCGGCCTCGGCGCGCGCCATCACCTTGTAGTAGTCGGCCTGGCCGCCGTGGGTGGTCCAGGCCTTCGCGCCGCGGATCACGTAGTCGTCACCGTCGCGACGGGCGGTGGTGCGCATCGCGCCCGGGTCGGAACCGGCGTGCGCCTCGGACAGGCAGTACGCCCCCAACAGGTCACCACCGAGCATGTCCGGCAGCCAGCGCTCCTTCTGCTCCCGCGTGCCCGCGTGGTCGAGGCCGAAGCAGCTCAGCGCGTGGACGCTCGTGCCCACGCCGACGCTGGCCCACGCGATCGCGATCTCCTCGACGACCTGCAGGTAGACCTCGTAGGGCTGGCCACCGCCGCCGAGGTCCTCGGCGTACGGGAGGCCCAGCAGGCCGGCGCGGCCCAGGGTGCGGAAGATGTCGCGCGGGAACGTGCCCGACCGCTCGTCCGCGTCGACGCGCGGCCGCAGCTGGTCGTCCACGATCTGGCGCGTGAGGGCGATCAGGTCGTTCGCCTCGTCGCTCGGCATCAGACGCTCCACGGCCACGGTGCTCCTCCTGGGGTGTGTCGGCCCCTCCAGCATGGACCACGGGCGAGTGGTTGGATGCAGGGCATGGACATCAGTGGAGCATCAGCCATCGTCACCGGCGGAGCCTCGGGCATCGGCGCGGCCGTCGTCCGCCAGCTCGCCGCGAAGGGCGCCCGGGTGGTCGTCGCCGACCTCAACGACGAGGCCGGTCAGGCCCTCGCGAGCGAGGTCGGGGGCGTCTTCATCCACGTCGACGTGACCGACACCGACCAGATCAAGACCGCCGTCGCCGCCGCCGAGGAGCTCGCGCCGCTGCGCGTCCTGGTGAACTCGGCTGGCATCGGCTGGGCCCAGCGCACGGTCGGCCGCGACGGTCAGTTCGAGTCAGCACACGACCTCGACGCCTACAAGAAGGTCATCGCGATCAACCTGATCGGCACCTTCGACGCGATCCGACTCGCCGCCACCGCGATCGGCCGCACCGAGCCGCTGGAGTCCGGTGAGCGCGGCGCGATCTGCAACCTCGCCTCCGTCGCGGCGTTCGACGGCCAGATCGGCCAGGCGGCCTACTCGTCGTCGAAGGGCGGCGTCGTGGGCATGACCCTGCCCGTGGCGCGCGACCTCGCGGCCATCGGCGTGCGCGTCAACACCGTGGCGCCCGGTCTGATCGACACCCCGATCTACGGCGAGGGCGAGGCGGCCGAGCAGTTCAAGGCCAAGCTCGGCGAGTCCGTCAACTTCCCCAAGCGCCTGGGACAGCCCGACGAGCTGGCCAGCATGGTCGTCGAGTGCGTCACGAACTCGTACATGAACGGCGAGACGGTCCGCGTCGACGGCGCCATCCGGATGCCCCCGCGCTGACCGGCACTCGCCGGGCAGCGGCCAGGGGCCGACGGCACAATGGCCCCATGCGTGCTCTCGTGATCATCGACCTGCAGGAGGACTTCCTCGACCCCCCGGACCTGCGCGAGCAGCGTTCCGACATCGTCCGCGCCGTGCAGCGCTGGACGGACTGGGCGCGCGACCACGACGTGCCCATCGTGGAGGTCCGCACCGTGCTGCCCGAGGACAAGTCCACGTGGGCGCTCAACATGCGCGACGACGACCAGCCGGTGGTGCTGGAGGGCACGAAGGGCGCCGAGACGCTCACCGAGCTGGACCTGCGTCCCGACCTCGAGCTCACGAAACGGCGCGACGACGCCTTTCACGGCACCGACCTGCTGGAGCGGTTGCGTGAGCTCGGCGTGGACGAGCTCGTCCTCGCCGGCGTGGTCACCGAGGCGTGCATCGCGATGACGGCCGCGACCGCCTACGCGCACGACTTCCGGGTGCAGATCGCCGACGGCGCGGTCACCTCGGCCGACGAGAAGGCTCACGTGGCCGCGTTGAAGTGGCTGCGCGAGCAGTACCGCCAGGACGTGGTCTCCCCCGAGGACCTCGCCGACTGACGAGGCCCTCGCTCATCCCGCCCGCGGGTGGATCGCGTGCTCGAAGTGGTGACAGGCCGCGCACAGACCCTCGAGCAGGTCGAGGTCGGTGGGCCCGCCCTCGGACCATGCGATCACGTGGTGGCTGTGGTCGATGGGGTTCTCGCACCCGGCCCGGGCGCACCCACCGTCCTGACGGAACCAGATCGCCTCGCGCTGCTTCGCCGTGGCGTGCCGGTGCCGGTCGCCCACGTCGAGGATGCGCTCGTTCCGTCCGATCCGCTCCACGAGGAGCGGGCGCAGGTCGGCGCCTTCGGTCAGGTGCCTGAGCAGCTCACGTCCGATCGGCCCGAAGCCGACCAGCTCGGCCGGCTCGCCGGCCGCGAAGCCGGACTCGGGGTCGGGAGCGAGCGCGGCCTTGAGGGTGCCGGCTTCGACCACGACGTGGATTTGTGGCCGTACGGTGCCGTCGGTCGGCAGACCCTCCTCCAGCACTCGGGTCAGCAGCTCCTCGAGCCCGTCGCAGCGCCGCTCGGACGCCGTGCGGTCGTCACCGGCGGCGCGCGGCACCGACAGCGACTCGAGCACCGCGTGGAGCTGGGCGCCGACGTGGATCGGAAGGAAGCCGGTGACGTGCCAGCCGTCGAAGGTCTTCGACAGCCGGATGTCGCGCCGGTCGATGCCGCTGATCCACGCCTCGTCGAGCGACTCGGGGTGCTGGATCGCCTTCGCCCTGCGGACGAGCTACTTGAGCCGGCCGGGCGGGAACGCCTTCGCGACCTTCGTCAGGTGCTCGTCCAGCTGCACGGTCTCCTCGACGCCGACGTGGCGCATCCCGAAGTCGAGCACCTTCACGTGCTCGAGGGCGATCTCGCCCGCGCGGAAGGCCTCCGCGGCGCGCGGCAGCTGGGCCAGCGCCTCGCCCGCGCGGAGGCGGGCTCGCGTGTCGCCGGCCTCCAGGCGGAGGTCTCGGCGAGCCCACGTGACCACACTCGTGGCGTCCTCGCCGAGGTGGGCCCCGGTCCGCTCGATCTCGGCGAGGCGCTCGGTCAGGGCCGCGTCCGCGGCATCGCGCAGCGTCCGTAGCGCTCGCGTTTCGTCGCACACCGAGGACGTGACCGACCGAAGCACCCCGGCGGTCGCTCGCATCACGGCGATCGTGACCTCGGCGCTCTCCATGTCGAGAACGCTAGGGGCACCCTCCGACAGCGGCTCGACCTCTCGGACGAAGGTCGATCCTTCCCGTCAAATCAGGGATCGAGTGGCGGCGTGGCTACTTTCGTCAAGCTGCGACGCGCGCGCAGTAGTCAGCGAAGAATCTCTCGAAGGCCTCTTCCCCGACGACCGGGACTCCGTACTTGCGAGCCTTCGCAGCCTTGCCGCTCATGGAGTCCGGATCCGCGGCGACCACCAGCTTGGTGGATTTGGTCACTCCCCCGGACGCAAGCCTCGCTGCCGCGATCTCGGCCACCCACTCGTCGCGGCCGCGCTTCATTTCGCCGGTGAAGACGACACGGTCCCCGGGCTCCAGAATGAAGGACCGCGCGTCCCCGGAGGGCGCGTGATCCAGAGCCCAGTTGAGCGCCTCGTCCACGTACGGCGCGCCCAGCCCCAAGGCTGATGCGATGGCCTCGAGGTCCTGCCGCTCTTCGGACGTCACCACACCGTCAGCGAGCGCCTCCTGCGCAACCGAGCGGAGGTAGTCGTGATGCAGCCGACCGACCGTCTCCCGCGTCAAACCCGCGGCCTCGGCAGTCGCGAGCAGCTCTCGGCCCTCCGTGTGCGAGATGGCGCGATCGAGCAGAGCCCTGTCCAGCGCAATGAGATAGATCGCCTCGTCCTCGGGTGCACCGGGGATCCACGCGGCCTGAAGCACGGATCGCAGCCAGGCGTACTCGTCGACCGAGACCTGGCCCCGACGAAGCACACGAGGGGCGTCAGCGGGGGTGATGCTGGGCCAAGCGAAACGAGCGCACGCTGCGAGGTCGTCCTGCCACTCGTGATGCTCACCCACGAGGGGAGCAAGGTGTGCGACAAGTTGAGCAGTCGCACGAGCGTCAGCCAGCGCCGTATGTGCGTCATCGAGACGTATCCCCAGGGCCTCACAACAGTGCTTGAGCTTGGCGGCACCAATCACGCGTCCGGCCCATTTCATCGAGCACACGGCTGGAGGCCGCTGAGGGGTCTCGTATCCCGTACGCACCAGTTCCGCCTGAAGGAAGCGCATGTCGAAGGCGGCGTTGTGCGCCACGACAGTCCGAGTTCCCACGAGACCAACCAAGTGGTCGGCAACCTCCGCGAACGTCGGGGCATCCATCAGATCGACAGTCCTCAGACCGTGAATGTGCGACGCCCCGATGTCGCGACCGGGGTTCACGAGTGTCGTCCACTCGTCCTCGACGCCGCCCAAACCGTCCGCCAGCACCACGCCGATCTCAACCACGCGGTCGCCGCGCTCTGGCATCAGACCAGTTGTCTCGAAATCGATGATGGCGAATGACATGGGAACCTCTCGGCTGACGTGACGATGTTCGGACGCCTCGAAGGAGGCGTCCGACAGTTGTCTACCAGCGCCGCGGTTCCCTGTCTTGACTTCGCGTCACGTACCCGTCTCGGGCGAGGTCGAGCGCCTGGTCAGTCGTCGTCGGGCCCGCCGGTGCCGGGGTCGTCGGTGACGGGCAGGTCCGGGACGCCTTCGGGACCCTCGACACCGGGCACCGTCTCGGTGCCGGCCTCCTGCTCGTTGCCGCCCGGCTCGCTCACGCCCTCGTGCTGCGGATCCACCGTGAGGTCGTCGGCCAGCTTGTCGGCCTTGCCCTCGGTCTGGTCACCGTTCGTCGGAGTGCTGTTCATGTGCTCTTCCTTCCGTCGTGCGACGCAGCAGCAGGACCGCTCCGCCGTCGAACTGTCGGCTCTCGTCGATCGTCAGGCCGCACGCCGCGGCGTCGGCCGCGAGGTCGCGACCCTGCGCCTCGTCGCGCAGCTGGAGCAGCGCCGCCCCGCCACGGATGAGGTGCCGCCCGATCACCGTCAGGCACTCGCGAGCGAGGTCCAGTCCGTCGGACCCCCCGTCGATCGCGGTGAGCGGGTCCTCGGGGAACTCGCCCACGCCCTCGGACGGCAGGTACGGCGGGTCGGCGATGATGAGCGCGAACCGCTCGTCCGGCATGAGGGCCTCGGCCATCGCGCCGTGGCGGATGTCGGAGTCGACGCCCCAGACGCGGGCGTTGCGCGAGGCCCACACGCACGCGTGCAGGTCGGCGTCCACCTGCACGAGGTGGCGACCCGTGTCGGCCACGGCGAGCAGACCGATGTGGCCGGCGCCCGCGCAGACCTCGAGCACCGGTCCCAGGGGCACGGCGTCGAGCAGCTCGCGCGCCCACAGCGACTGGGCCTCGGTCCACGGGCGGGGCGTCAGGACGCGCTCGTCGTAGCCGATCGGCCGGCCACCGAACGTCGTCGTCCTCGCCTCCGGCTCCGAGGCTTGGAGCATCAGAAGACCGGCTTTCCGCCGGTGACGCCCAGGACGGTGGCCGAGACGTAGCTGGCCTCCTTCTCGCTCGCCAGGAACACGAACGCACCGGCGAGCTCGGCCGGCTGACCGGCCCGGCCCAGCGGCGTGTCGGAGCCGAACTGCTCGATCTTCTCCTCGGGCTGCGTGGCGGGCTGCAGCGGAGTCCAGATCGGACCCGGCGCCACCGCGTTGACGCGGATGCCACGCGGACCGAGCTCGGCCGCGAGGTTCACCGTCAGGTTGTTGATCGCGGCCTTCGTGGACGCGTAGTCCAGCAGGCTCGTCGACGGCTCGTACGCCTGGATCGACGAGTTGTTGATGATGCTTGACCCGCGACCGAGGTGCGGCAGGGCGGCACGGACGAGCCACAGCAGCGCGAACACGTTCGTCGTGTACGTGCGCTCGATGCGCTCGTCGTCCATCTGCTCGAGACCCTCGTCGCGGGCCATCTGGAAGCCGGCGTTGTTGACGAGGATGTCGAGACCGCCGAGGCCGTCGTGGGCCTGCGCCACGACGCGGTCGCACGTCGCGCTGTCGCGCAGGTCCGCCTCGATCGGCAGGCTCGTGCGTCCCGCCTCCTCGATCAGCCGCGACGTCTCGCGAGCGTCCTCGACCTCCTCGGGCATGTACGTGAACGCCACGTCGGCACCCTCACGGGCGTAGGCGATCGCGACCGCACGGCCGATGCCGGAGTCACCGCCGGTGATGAGCGCCTTGCGCCCCTCGAGCCGGCCCGACCCGACGTAGCTCTCCTCGCCGTGGTCCGGCCGGGGCTCCATCGGCTCGGTCAGTCCCGGGGGTTCCTGCTGCTGTGCCGGGAAACCGTCCTGTTCCTCACTCATCGCGTGCTCCGTCCTCGTCGAACCTGGTCCTGATCATCTGGTGCGTCGCGTCGCACCACGGCAGCGACGCGGACTTGCCGCACCGGCACACGGCGCTGACGGGTCGTTCGGTGCGGTGCACCTCGCCGTCCGGGGCGTGGACCGCGATGTCCCCACGGATCAGCAGCGGCCCGTTCGGGACCACGCTGACGTCGACCTTGCGCGCCATCAGGCACCCCACCTCTCGAACATCGCCTCGGCGAAGCGACTCTCCTGGTCCAGGCACGTGAACACCCCGAAGGCGACGTCCTCGGCCAGGTGCGGCTCCGCCTCGACGAGGGCGCCGGCGATGAAGCGCGCGGCGGTCTGCTCGTGGACGGCGTCGGCCTCGACGTGCTCGTCGTAGTAGGCGGCCATCTCCTCGGGGAGGCCGAGGCGGCGCAGGCCGCGCGACATCCGCCGCGACGGACCCGAGCTGGAGGCCTCGAACGCCACGAGGTGGCCGACCGCCGCACCCCGGAGGCGCCGCTGGAGGCCGAACATCGTGAGGGTCACGTTCATCTCCAGCACCTCGACCGGCACGTCGTCGATCGCGGCGTTCTCCCGGGCGTCGAGACCCATCGCTCGCATGCCGTCGGCGAACAGGTGCGCGTGGAGGCGCTCCGGGCGGCCGCCGCCGTACTCGTCGTACTGCAGCTCGGCCAGCGCGGCGCGCGAGGGACCCGGCAGCCGCGGGATCGTCCACGCGGTCGGGTCGGCCTCCTTGAGATGGTAGATCGAGCGGAACCACAGCAGCTCACGGACCTGGTCGGCCGTCGCGGCACGCTGGACGAACTCCGCGAGGGAACGGCCCTCGTCGGCGCGCACGAAGTCGAGCAGCACGTCCGGCTCGGCAGAGTCGGGGAGCCGGCCCTCGGCGCGCTCGCGCAGCCGGGCCTCGAGCTCGCGCTCCACCCGGTTGCGGACCGCGATCAGCTCGGGCGTCCACTCCGCGTCCTCCACCTCGGCGAAGCCTCGGTGGTGCAGCTCGTGGGCGATCCAGGCAGTCAGCAGACCGTCCTCGGTGCTCGAGGGGCTGACCTTCGGCACGCGGTCCCACGGCATTCCCCCGGTCAGGGCCGCGAGGGTCGCGGCACTCAGGTCGCCACGGGGCTGGGGCAGGGTCGAGGTGGTTGCCCGGCTGCCGCTGAGGACGGCTGATGGCATCCGCGGTCCTTTCGATCGAAACGGAGGTCACGGGGCACGTACCCCGGGGCGGGCGGCTCATGCGTCGCCCGCGCTGCCATCGTGCCCCGACGCATGGTTCCTCGCGAGTCGGGTACGTGAAACCCTGTCCGACCGAATGAGGAGGATCACATGACCACGCCGCACCCCGAGGAACCCGCCGAGGGCCCCGACCCCGCCGACCCCGCCACGATGCCCGACAACCCGATCGAGCCCGACGATCCCGAGTCGCCCGCGACGAGCGACGACGGGGACGGCGGTGCCGAGAACCTGGTGGTCACCGACCCCACCGCGCCGTCGTCGCGGGTCTGAGCCGCCGATGAACGACGACAACCGACCCCTGTGGCTGGTGCCCGCCGACGTGGCGGGCCACGACCCACTCCCCGACGCCTGTGACGATCTCGTGGTCGGCGCAGGCGTCGTCGGGCTCACCACCGCCGTTCTGCTGGCCCGCGCCGGCCGGAAGGTGTGCGTGGTCGAGGCCCGCTACGTCGGAGCCGGGTCCACCGGCCACAGCACCGCCAAGGTCTCGCTGCTGCAGGGCACGCGCCTGTCCACCCTGCTCGAGGACCACTCGCGCGAGGTCGTCCAGGCCTACGTCGACATGAACCGTGCCGGCTTCGACTGGCTGGTCGGCTTCGCCGGGCAGCACGACGTCCGGATGGACCGGCGGACCGCGGCGACCTTCGCCGCCAAGCCCACCGAGACCTCGCGCGCGCGAGCCGAGTACGTCGCCGCCACGTCGGTCGGGCTGCCGGTCGACTGGACCGACGATCCCGGCCTGCCCGTGCCCACCCACGGCGCGGTCACGCTCGCGGACCAGGCGCAGATCGACCCCGGGTCCCACCTCGCGGCCCTCGCCGCCGAGCTCCGGGCGCACGGCGGCTCGCTCGTGGAGCACGCCCGCGTGATGAACGTCGACTGGATCGGCGCTCCGACCGCGCACCTCGACGACGGCCGCAAGGTCCGCGCCGAGTCCCTGATCGTCGCCACTGGCTCGCCGATCCTGGACCGCAGCCTGGCCTTCAGCGACCTCGAGCCCCAGCGCTCGTACGCGGTCGGCTACGAGCTGGCCGACCCACCGCAGGTGATGGCACTGTCGGCGGGCTCGCCGTCGGTCTCGCTGCGCGACGCCCTGACCGAGGACGGTCTGCCGGCGCTGCTGGTCGGCGGCTTCGGGCACGGCGTCGGACGGACGGAGTCCGAGCGCGATCACGTCGAGATGATCCGCACCTGGACCGCCGAGCACTTCCCCGAGGCCCGCGAGGTCGCGGCCTGGTCGGCGCAGGACTACACCACCGGCGACGGCCTCCCCCGCTTCGGCAGGATGCCCCGCGGCGGCGACCGCATCCGCTTCGCGACCGGCTTCGCGAAGTGGGGATTCACGAACGGCACCGCCGCGGCCCTGGCGATCGCGCACGACATCCTTGGCGACCGGCTGCCGTGGGTGGACTCCGTCGTCGACCACTCCTCGCCCCTGCTCTCGTCCAAAGGCCGGGCGACGATCAACGCGAAGGTCGCCAAGGAGGTCGCGACGGGTGCCGCCCGCGTGATCGCCACCTCGCCGCGATCCCTGCAGCCCGGGGAGGGCGACGTCCACCGCGACGGCGTTCGCGTCGTCGCGGAGTCGCGCTCCGAGACGGGGACCTGCCGCGTGCAGGGCCTCTGCACGCACCTCGGCGGCGTGCTCCGGTGGAACGACCAGGAGCGCTCGTGGGACTGCCCGCTGCACGGCTCGCGGTTCTCCTCCGAGGGTGAGGTCCTCAACGGCCCCGCGACCAAGCCCCTCAAGCGCCTGGACGCCCAGGAGGACGAGGAGGGGAAGGACGACGACCGGATCGGTGTGTGAGGGGTGACGATGCAGATCGGCTCACACGTCTCCCACGAGCAGTTCGGCCCGGCGGAGCTCCTCGGGCTCGGCGCCGCGGTGAGCACCAGCCATCCGCAAGCGACTTCTCGGTCGGCTGCGTGCGATCGACGAGCGCTCCGGTTGCCGACTCCCTGAGCCCGTGTGACGCTGAAGACGGTTGAACGCCCAGCCTCGAGGACTCGCTCCCGCTTTTCGGAGGATCCATGACTGTGCTGTCTGACCACCCCGCCGTCCCGAACTCCGAGGACCTCGTCCTCGACCACCTCTCCCTCGCCAGTGCGCTGGCCCACCGGTTCACCGGACGCGGCGTGGACACCGAGGATCTGGAGCAGGTCGCCCGCCTCGCCCTGGTGAAGGCCGCTCGCCGCTACGACCCGGCCCAAGGTCCCTTCCCGCCGTACGCCACGGCCACGATTCAGGGCGAGCTGAAGCGCCACTTCCGCGACCGGGCCTGGATGGTGCGCCCGCCCCGGCGCATCCAGGAGATCCAGGCCCTCATCGTGAGTGAGCAGTTGCCCGAGCTCACGAGTGCCAACCTCGAGGAGATGGCGGCGCGCATCGGCGTCGCACCCGAGGACCTTCGCGACGCCACCGTCGCCCGCGGGTGCTTCCAGCCCGAGTCGATGGACGACCTCACGCACGGACGTCGCGACTTCGGGCACACCGACGACGACCTGGCGTTCATCGACGAGTGGCTCAGCGTGGCGCGCTGCCTGCGCGAGCTCGAGCGCGACGAACGGGAACTGCTGCACTGGCGGTTCGTGGAAGGGCTGACGCAGCAGGCGATCGCCGATCGCCTGGGCATCAGCCAAATGCAGGTGTCGCGCCGTCTCGCGAGGGTGCTGTCGTCGCTCCGTCGGCACCCGGACGTCGCCGCTGCATGACCTGAGCAAACCCACCAGCAGCACCACCTGCCAGAGGAGGGACACCCGTGACCAGTCGATCGCAGGACCCCGAGCACGATCCCGGGATCCCGGACCTCACGGCGAAGCTCTCGACCCTGTCGCGGGCGGACTCCGCGGAGTCCACGATCGTCTCCGTCCTGTGCCAGCTCCAGGCCGCGGTGGGCGCCGAGCACGGCGGAGCTCTGCTGCTGGGTCCCGGGACCGCCATCGAGACGGCCGCCGGCTCCGACGAGATCGTCGAGCGGGCCGACGCGATCCAGGCGGACCTCGGTGAAGGCCCCGACCTGACGTTGCTCGACGGGGCGCAGTCGCTCATGGTCTCCGACACGCGAAGCGAGTCCCGGTGGCCCCGGTGGGCGGAGGCCGTGGCGGCGCTCGGGCTCCGCAGCCTCATCAGTGTGAAGCTGTCGACCCGTGATCGCGTGCTCGGGAGCGTCAACCTCTACTCCCGGCGCCCGGACGCCTTCGCCGACGACGACCGGGAGGTCGCCGAGGACCTCGCCCGCCGCGCCGCCGTCACGGTGTCCGCCTCGCTGACGGCGCGCGACCTGCCCGCCGCCATGGACTCCCACGTCCTGATGGGGCAGGCCCAGGGCATCGTGATGGAGCGCTTCGACCTCACGGACGACGAGGCGTTCACCGTCCTGCTGCGCCACTCCGAGCGCACGGACACGAAGCTGCGCTCGGTCGCCCAGCAGGTGGTGGACGGGTACTCGATCCCGCTCGAGTCCGCCTGACGCGAACCCACGCTGTTGTGGACCCACGCGACCGCGGGTACTATGCAACTTGTTGCACTAGTCCCGGCCCGGAGGTCTCCATGTCCCTGCCCACCGTCCTGCAGAACCGGCTCTCGCTGCCCGTCGTGGCGTCCCCGATGTTCATCGCCTCGGGCCCTGAGCTCGTCATCGCCCAGTGCAAGGCCGGCGTGGTGGGCTCGTTCCCCGCGCTCAACGCGCGCCCCGCGTCACTGCTGAACGACTGGCTCGACCGCATCGAGTCCGAGCTCGCGGGCACCGACGCCGCGCCGTTCGCGGTGAACCAGATCGTGCACCGCTCCAACAACCGCCTCGAGGAGGACATGGCCACGATCGTGGAGCACCAGGTGCCCATCGTGATCACCTCGCTCGGAGCGCGCCCCGAGATCAACGAGGCCGTCCACTCCTACGGCGGCATCGTCCTGCACGACATCATCAACAACCGCTTCGCGCACAAGGCGATCGAGAAGGGCGCCGACGGCCTCATCGCCGTGGCCGCCGGAGCCGGTGGCCACGCGGGCACCCTCTCCCCCTTCGCCCTCGTGCAGGAGATCCGCCAGTGGTTCGACGGCCCGCTGCTGCTCTCGGGCTCGATCGCGCACGGCCGATCCGTCCTGGCCGCGCAGGCCGCCGGCGCCGACCTGGCCTACGTCGGCTCGGCCTTCCTGGCCACCGACGAGGCCAACGTCGTGGACGGCTACAAGCAGATGATCGTCGAGAGCTCGGCCGACGACATCGTCTACTCCGACCTGTTCACCGGCGTGCACGGGAACTACCTCCGGGGCAGCATCGAGGCCGCCGGCCTCGACCCGCGGAACCTGCCTGCGGGCGATCCCTCGACGATGGACTTCGGCTCCGGCGGCACCACGGACGCGAAGGCGTGGAAGGACATCTGGGGCGCCGGCCAGGGCTTGGGCGCCGTCGACGCGACCGTCCCCGCCGCCGAGCTCGTCGCCCGCCTCAAGCGCGAGTACGACGACGCCAAGCGCGAGCTGCTGGCCGCCGTCCCGGCCTGAATCGGACGACCCGCGCCGCGCTCCCGTCACCGGGGGCGCGGCGCGGTGCGTTCGTCGCATGAGGCAGGCTGGTTCCCGCACGCCACGAAATGTGAACGTAACAAAGCAGACGGGAATGAAGCCTGGTGACCTTGCACGAGAGCCTCGGAACGATCTACGACGAAGTGCTCCACCGGAACCCCGGGGAGACCGAGTTCCACCAAGCCGTGCGCGAGGTGCTGGACAGTCTCGGACCCGTCGTCACCAAGCATCCGGCCTACACCGACGCGGCGGTCATCCGTCGCCTGTGTGAGCCGGAGCGCCAGATCATCTTCCGCGTCCCGTGGGTCGACGACCAGAACAACGTGCAGATCAACCGCGGCTTCCGGGTGGAGTTCAACTCGGCGCTCGGCCCGTTCAAGGGCGGCCTGCGGTTCCACCCGAGCGTCTACCTCGGCATCGTCAAGTTCCTCGGCTTCGAGCAGATCTTCAAGAACTCCCTCACCGGGATGCCGATCGGCGGCGGCAAGGGCGGCTCGGACTTCGATCCCAAGGGTCGCTCCGAGGGCGAGATCATGCGTTTCTGCCAGGCCTTCATGACCGAGCTGTACCGCCACATCGGCGAGTACACCGACGTCCCGGCGGGCGACATCGGCGTGGGCGGCCGCGAGATCGGCTACCTCTTCGGCCAGTACAAGCGGATCACCAACCGCTACGAGTCCGGAGTCCTGACGGGCAAGGGCATCACGTGGGGCGGCTCGCTCGTGCGCACCGAGGCCACGGGCTACGGCACCGTGTTCTTCGCCCAGGAGATCCTGCGCTCGCGCGGCGAGTCGTTCGACGGCAAGCGCGTCGTCGTCTCCGGTTCGGGCAACGTGGCCACGTACGCCATCGAGAAGCTCCAGCAGCTCGGCGCGATCGTGGTGGCGTGCTCCGACTCCAGCGGCTTCGTCGTGGACGAGCAGGGCATCGACCTCGAGCTGCTCAAGGAGGTCAAGGAGGTCCAGCGCGGCCGCATCTGCGACTACGTCGACCAGCGCGAGTCCGCGGAGCTCGGCCAGGGCTCCATCTGGAGCGTCCCGTGCGACATCGCCCTGCCGTGCGCCACGCAGAACGAGCTCGACGACAAGGACGCCGCCGTCCTCGCGCAGAACGGCTGCACGATCGTGGCCGAGGGCGCCAACATGCCGTGCACGCCCGACGCCGTGCGCCTGTTCTCCGAGGCCGGCATCACGTTCGCCCCCGGCAAGGCCGCCAACGCCGGCGGCGTCGCGACCAGCGCGCTGGAGATGCAGCAGAACGCCTCGCGCGACCGGTGGTCGTTCGAGTACACCGAGGAGCGCCTCGCCGAGACGATGCGCGGCATCCACGACCGCTGCCTCGAGACCGCCGACGAGTACGACGCCCCCGGCAACTACGCCGCGGGCGCCAACATCGCCGGGTTCACCCAGGTGGCCGACGCGATGCTCGCCCTCGGCGTCATCTGACACCGGAAGCGACGCGAGGCGTCGCGCGCGCTCCCGAGGGAGCGTGCGCGACGCCTCGTCTCACGTCTGCGGCACCCGGGTCACCCTGTGCCGAAGGAACGGTCGCGTCAGGTCGCCTTGCGGCGGAACTCCGGCTGCTCGATCGGCTTGGAGGCGCCGTGCGACTTCTCGCTGCCGTCGTGCTCGGCGCCTTCGGCCGTGGCGTGATGACGCTCGTTCTTCTTGTCGAGCGCCTCGCGGAACTTGGCCTTCATCTCTTCGGGATCGGTCACTGCGGCCTCCTCAGGTTGATTCCAACGTAGCCCGCCGGGCGGGTCTGCGCGCCGTCAGCCTCGCCCCTGGTCCCAGCCCCAGCGGTGCCTCGGCTTGCCGACGTCACCCTTGCGGTAGTCGCACACGCCGTCGGGGAACACCTGCTCGAGGCGCGTCAGCTCCTCGCGGCTGGGACGCCACGATCCGTAGAGCCCGGCCCGCGCCGCCTTCGAGACCGGCTGGAGGGCGCACTTCCAGATCCCGCCCTCGTACGGCGCGCCGGCGACCCGGCGCGAGCTCGAGTAGACCGGGAACCGCTCGGTGCACTCCCCCGCCGCCCTGGAGTCGATGATCCCGCTCCAGACCTTCGACCCGGCGGCGATCACGTCGCCCGAGGTCGTGAAGCAGGAGTCCACCGCACGGGCCGGCTTGTTGCCCGAGACGCCGCGGCGCGGGTTCCTCGCGATGTTCGCCATCCACTCGTCGATCACTTCGAACGCGCGCAGCGTCGGGTCGTAGTCCTGGGCCGGACGGGCGTCGGCGAACCAGATCACCTGGTTCGAGGCGTCGCCGTCGACGTTCAGCATGCGCTGGCGGACCGCGAAGGACTGCTGGGTGTTGTGCATGTCCAGCTCGTCCTCCAGGTACGGGCGCAGGTCGATGATCGGGATGTCGATGTCGCCCTGGAACTGCATGCCCGACGTGTAGGCGGCGCGGATCGCCTTCAGGTCGCCCTCGCGCCGCGGCGCGGGGGTCGTGCCGTCGGGGCTGAGGTTCATGTTCCGCGAGCTCCACGGGTCGAAGTTCTGCGGCGTCGTGGGGCCGTCGAACGGGGCACCCTCGGGCACCATGTCGCGCGACTCCTTCCAGCTGCCGACCTTGGCGTTCAGGTCGAGGAACTCCGCCGGGGTGATGACGCCGTCCTTCAACGCCTTGAGCCCGTACTGGACGCCCACGTTGTCCCACGGCACCCGCGCGTAGCCGTCGGGCCCGGTGCCGTAGATGTTCACCAGGTCGGCGAAGTGCGTCCACTGGACGCCCTCGGTGCCCTGCGCCAGCTTGTCGAGGTCGTCCACGTCGGTGAACGTGGGGTTCAGGGCCAGCGGCGTGAGGCCGAACCAGCCGGGCTTGCACTCCATCAGCGGCGGTGCCGCCGAGCCGGGCGCCCGGTCCATGACCTGGTAGCCCAGCGCCTGCATCGCCCCGTACAGCTGGTTCCACTGCGCGATCTCGCCCGCCGAGAGGTTCTTCGGCTCCTTGGTGCCGTTCAGGCCGATGATCGCCTGCCGAACCTCGGGGTCCTTCCACTTGGGGTTGGTGCGGTCGGTGGCGTCGAAGTAGTACTCCAGCAGCTCGCAGTCGCCCACGTGGATGACCTGCGTGACCATGTCGGGGTAGGAGTACTGCGGGATCGCCGCATCGATGATCCCCGGGTGGTTCTGCGCGTACACGTACTGCTGGATCGCGCCGCCCGAGCCGCCGACGGCCACGGTGTAGTCGGGCACGCCGTACGTCTCGACGGCACGCTCCTTCAGCATCAGTGCGGTCTCGCCGCCGAGCTGCAGGTTGTAGTGCGTGCTCGTGCGGGTGCCGCTGGACCACATCACGCCGTAGCCCTGGCCGAGCAGGTCCGCGGGCAGCATCGCGCTGTCGCTCGTGGTGCCCTGCGTGTGGCCGATGGCCACACCGCCCTGGAAGCTGAAGACCAGGCGGCGGTTCCACAGAGCGGTGTCGGGGCGCTCCGGGTCGGCATCGCCCACAGGAGCCAGCGCGGCGATGCTGTAGACGAACCGGTTCACGGTGCCGCGCTCCCAGCGCACGACGTAGGGAACCTTCTTGCCGGCCTTCGTCGTGGTCGTGGCGGTGTCCGACGGCGGATTCGCGGGATCGTCGAGCCAGTGGAACCGATCGTCGGTGGTGGACCGGTAGACGTAGCCGATGCGGCGCTCGGCAGCGCAGTTCGCGCTCCAGCCCACCGTCTCGGCCGCGGCGGTCGGGTAGCCGCGGCCGTCCTGCGGGTAGTCGCCGTTCGCGTCCTCGCGAGCCACCGCGATGCCCTGGCGGTCCTGGTTGTCCACGATCGGCTGGCCGAGGATCTTGCGTCCGTCGAAGCGCCCGCGCGCCGTGGTGCACACGAACGGCTGCTGCTGCGGGCCGGAGAACATCGGACCGGACGCCGGGTGGTTGGTCACCGTGAGCGAGGCCGCGCGGGCCGCGGGCCGGGCGCCCCGGCGCACCTCGGCGCGCAGTGTGGTCCTGCCGGTGCGCAGGTCGCCGACCAGCCCCACCAAGGTGCGGTCGGCGGTGACGGCGAAGGCGTCGGTGACGTTCGTCGCGCCGGCACGGATCACGACGTCGGCAGGCCTCACCTGCCGCGGCACGGTGACCTCGACCAAGGCATCGCCCGCGGACACCTGGTTCGGCGCACTGGACAGCACCTCGATCCGCAGGGAGCTGCCGTGGCGCGGCGATCCGGCCTCGGCGGCCACCGTGGCGCCGGCGACGAGCGCCAGCCCGGCGGTGCCGACGAGGAGGACGAGACGAAGGGGACGACGCTGCTGGGGACGACGCTGATGGTGACGCATGCCTGGCTCCCAAAGGACTGCCCGAGATCCGATTCGAGCACCCTACTGTGACCTACGTCACATTGTCACGCCTCGGCGGACGCCGGTCCCTCGCCCCGCTCCTCGCGGGCCTCCCGGTACGCGGGAGCACGGAGACGGCTCACCCACTCGTAGTTGGGCAGGCCGGGCAGCGGCCGGCGCACCGGGTCGAAGGACGGCTCCACGTCCGTCTCCCTGAGCAGCCGCAGCACCGCGAACGCCACCCAGGCACCCTGCCCCTCGGCCCGCAGCAGGACCCACTGGCCCTCCCCCGTCGGAGCGGCGGCGAGCAGGAGGGGCCCCTCGGGTCCCTTGTAGGGCAGCAGCGTCGTGGACAGGTGCCAGCCCGACGACCTCACCGGCCGGAGCAGGAAGCGGGTGAGCGGGCCGATGCCCGTGCTGGCCAGCAGGACGTCCGCGTCGCCCTGCTCGGGCAGCCGGATCGCGAGCCCCTGGAGGTCGGGCCAGCCGTGCGGCAGCCCGATCGCGGCGGACACCCGGACGATCGCCCGCTCGGTGCCGGGCTCGTCCAGCCAGGGCACGCCCGTGGGCAGCAGGGTGCCGCTGCGGGTCAGCTCCGCCTCCCAGACCGTGCCGCGAGGGTGGAGCGGCTTGGGTGCCCTCCGGACGAGGGCGAGTGCGTGGGTGGCCCCTTCGAGCACGGCACCACCGGCCCGGGCGGCGATGCTGGGGACGGCGCTCAGCAGTCGGCTCATGCGTGATCCTCGATCAGGGGTGCAGCGGCGGCATCGTGCTGCCGGCGCGCTCGGGCAGGCCCGAGAGGAGGGCGTCGACGGCGTCGTAGCCCGAGTGCTCCGGCGTCCAGCCGAGCTCGGTGCGGGCCCGCTCCGTGGACATCAGCGGCACGTGCATCAGGGCCCCCAACAGGCTGCCCGGCACGGGAAGGGCGTGGATCCGCCAGGCCGCCCCGAGCGCCGCCTGCGCGAGCCGGGCGGGCACCTCGACGGTGCGCGCCCCGAAGAGCTCGCACAGCTCGTCCCGGCGGAGCACGCCCTCGCCGGCGAGGTTGAAGGCGCCGCTGACCGGCCGCTCCGCGGCCGCCCGGATCGCCCGGCCGACGTCACCGGCGTGGATCGCCTGGAGCCGCAGTCCGGCGGGCAGCGGGAGGATCGGGATGCGCTTGCGATCCAGCAGTGACGGCCGGGCGAGCGCCCCGCCGAAGATGCGCCGCTGCTCGCTGGCGGCCGAGCGCTGGAAGACGAACGCGGGCCGCAAACGGACGACGCTCACGTCGGCATGGCGGCCCTCGAAGCCGTCGAGCGTGCGCTCGACGTAGGCCTTCTCGCGGCAGTAGGTCGCCTCGGAGGCGCCGTCGGTCGACCACGTCTCGTCCACCGGCGTGTCGTGCTCGACCGGCGAGTACGACGCGACCGAGGACGCGCAGATCACCTTCGGCACGCCCACCTCGGCCACGGCGTCGAGCACCCGACGGGTGCCCACCGCGTTCGTGGCCCACGTGACGTCCTGGCGGTGGGTGGGCTGGAACTTCCAGGCGAGGTGCACCACGGCGTCGGCACCCGTGAAGACCGTCGTGAGGTCGTCGTGCGACACGTCCGCGGCGTGCCAGCGCACGGACGCCGCGCCGGCATCGTCGAGGTCGGGGAGGCGTCGGGCCACGGCTGTGAGCTCGTGGTCGCCTCCGGCGGACAGTTCTCGCAGGGCCGCGGATCCGATGTTCCCGCTGGCGCCGGTGATGACGATCCTCATGTGCTGCAGGTACCCCGGCGGTCCCGTCTCACACCCGGACCCAGTCGTCGCCGACGCGCTCGACCAGGCCGCGCTCCTCGAACTGCTCGAGCCAGCCGGTCATCGGCCAGCGTCCCCAGCGGCGGCGGAAGAGCCGGCCGTTGCGCAGGATGTCGTCGAGGTGGCCCACCGGGGGCCGCTGGACGGGGTGGTGCTGGTGGAAGGCACGCGCTCCCCCGGTCCACCCGATGCCGACGCCGGCCGCGGCGGCGCACTGGGCGAAGTCGGTGTCCTCCCCTCCGTACCCGGCGTACCCCTCGTGGAAGCCGCCGATCCATCGCCAGGCGTCGCGGTGCAGCGCGAAGGAGAGCGACCAGAAGAGGTCGGGGTCGCCGCCGGCGAGGCGCTCACCGGGTGCCGGCGCGGGTCGCGCGGGGTGAGGACTGTCCCACGCCCCGAGGTCGGTGACGCGGTACCCGCCCGGAGGGGGCGGGGGCAGGTACGTGACCGGGCCGCACCACAGGGTGTCCGGCTCACTCGTCACCGCGTCGGCGTAGTCCTCGACGAGCCGCGGCGACACGAGGCAGTCGACGTCGAGGAAGACGAGCACCTCGGCGCCCGCGTCGATCGCCGCGGTGGCACCGGCGTTCCGGGCTGCGGCGAGCGGCAGCCCGTCCGGGTGCCGCGGCACCGAGACGGTGAGCGGCTCCGGCGGAGCGATGGTCGTCCACGCCAGCACCTCGGGGTCGTCCATCGCGACGAGCACCCGGTCGTCGGGCCGGCGGGTGCTGAGCGCGAGGGAGTCGTCCTGCAGGCGCAGGTGGTCGTGCCGGCCGTGCACGACCGTGATGACCGCGACCGACGTCATCGCGCCGCCTGCGCGCCGACGACCTCGCCGACGAGCGCCGCGAAGCGCTCGGGCGCGCGTCCGTCGCACCACCGCGACCAGCGGGAGCCGTCGAGGGCCGAGGCTCGCTCCAGCCGGTCGGCCCATCCGGTCGCCGGGAACTCGGGCTCCACCACCACGGGCCACGGTCCGGCGGCCAGGGCGCGCGCGGTGGTGCGCTGCTCGTCGTGGGGTCGGTCGGCCGGGATCACGACGGCGGGCCGGCGCGCGGCGGCCACCTCGGCGATCGCGTTCTGACCCGCGTGCGTCACCACGACGTCGGCGTCGCAGATCGACGTGAAGGGGTCGGCGAGCCACGGGCCATCCCCGCCCAGCACCTCCCACTCCCAGCCGGGCGTCTGCGCCCGCGCCGCGGCGAGGTCCGCGTCCGTGACGCCCCCGCCACCGCGTCCGCCGAGCACCACGACGCGTCGCATCCGACCGCTGCGCGCCACCGCTGACTCGCGGACGGGGAATCGCGAGACGGCCCCGATCCGGTGCAGCCGCTGGTCGACGCCCCGCACCATGCCCTCGACCTCCTCGGGCCAGAAGGCGACGAGGGCACTCGACGCGGCCTGGCCGAGCCGGTGCGCCCGGTCGCCGCGGTCTCCCGGGAGGACCACGGAGATCACGGGGACGCCGTGCAGGCGCGCCAGCAGCGCCACCTCCACGGAGACGTCGCTCACGAGGGCCGCCGGCTGCGCGTCGGCGATCCACGCCGAGATCGCCGCCATGCGCGAGCGGAGCCCCGGCTCGCCCAGCGGCGCCCAGTGCAGGTGGTCACCGGCGGTGTCGCCCGGCTCGTCGGCCCACTGGTCGTCACGCTCCAGCTCGATCCACTCCCCCGTCCACGCCGTCGGTCGCGGCAGCGAGGACAGTCCCGTGACCGGGACGTCGAGCGCCGCAGCCAGCGCGGTCGCGCGGTGGAGGTGACCGCTGCCCTGGTGGTGGACGTAGTAGCCGATCATGCGGCGGCCATCGGGGTCGTCACCCGGCGGTAGAGGTCCTCGTACCGGTCCACCATGACCGAGATCGAGCACCGCTCCACGGCGAACTGGCGCACGCGAGCGCGGTCGACCCCCACGGCCACGCGCATCGCGCGGGCCAGCGCCGCGACGTCACCCGGGGCGGCGAGGGCGCCGACGGAGTCGTCGACGAACTCGGGCAGCGCACCGCGGTCGAACGCGGCCACGGGCGTGCCGCAGGCCATCGCCTCGGCGGCGACGAGTCCGTAGGGCTCGTCCCACGTCGGCGTCACGACCGCCACGCGAGCGCGCCCGACGGCGTCACGGAGCTGCTCGTGGGTGAGGTGTCCGAGGTAGCGGACGTCACCGCCGAGCCGCGGACCGATCTGCGTCCGGAAGTACTCTCCGTCCAGGCAGGGCCCGGCGAGATCGAGCGGCATCCCGGCCTCGCGCGCGGCGTCGATCGCCAAGTGCGGTCCCTTCTCGGGGACGAGCCTGCCGAACCAGATCGCCGATCCGCCACCCGGCCCGGGTCGCCACCGTTCGACGTCGACCCCGTTCGGGATCGTGACGCTGCGGACGACGTGCGACCACGCCTGCGCGGTGAAGCGGCTCACCGCGACGAAGGTGCTGTCGCCCGCGGCGTACTCCAGCGCGGACTCCAGCCACGGCACCGGCGGGGTGTGCAGCGACGTCACCATCGGCACGTCCAGCATCGACGACATCGCCACCGGCAGGTGGTGGAGACTGTTGTTGTGCACGACGTCGAAGTGGTGCGCGTTGCGGGCGAGGTCGAGCATCAGCCCGAGGTAGGCGTGGTGCTCGTTCATCCACGACTGCGGCGACGTGTCGACGTCCGGCCGGTTGAACACGGTGGAGCGCAGCGCCTGCACCGGGAGCTCGCGGGTCTGCAGGCCCGGGTCCGATCCCGGTGCCGCGAACAGCGAGACCTCGTGCCCGCGGTCGGTCAGCTGTCGCGCCAACGCGTGGGTGTGCGCCTCGAGTCCGCCGGCGAACGGCTCGCGGATCGGGAACCTGCTCGAGGCGATGACGCAGATGCGCAGGCCCGTCATGCGAGCAACCCCCGGTAGAGCCGCGCGTGGGCCTGCGACACCGCGACCCGCTGGGCGCGTCGCTGCTCCACGTCGGCACCGTGGTCGGGCCGGGCAGCGTGGGCGAAGGCGATCGCGTCCCCCAGCGACTCGGCGTCGAAGTGGGACTCGTCGAACCCGTAGCTCAGCACCGGCCCCTGGTCGGCGTAGTGCCCGCACGTCGGGGCCACCACGGTGGTGCCCAGGTCGCGACACGCCTCGAGCCAGCCGGAGTGCGTCCCGAACCGGTACGGCAGGACCGCCGCGTCGAGGCTCGCGAGGTACTCCCACAGCTGCGGGTCGGGCAGGAAGTCGTGCACCCGCAGGTCGATCCGTCCCGCGGCCGCCTTCTGCTCCAGCCAGGCCGCCAGCTCGGGTGCCCGGCGGGCGCCGTCGGGGTCGAGCACGTCACGATGCCCGTTGACCTGCAGGACTCCGCCTGGCAGGTCGGCGACGACTCGGTCGAGAACCTCCAGCACGGGGAAGGGATCCATGCTCTCGCGCAGGCTCTTGATGTGGACGCCCACACGGAACTCGTCCGTCGGCCGCAGCGCGCGCTCCCGTCGCAGCCGCTCCATCGTGTCCAGCTCGACCACGTGGGGGTGCGGCACCACCAGCGCCTCGCGACCCCATCGCCGTGCGATCTCGGCGGCGGCGCCCTCGGTCAGGGTGACCACCGCGTCGGCCGCGGCCATCAGGACCCCGACCTGCTCGTCGTGCAGCTCACGGGTGGGGTGGTGCGGGTTGCGCAGGTCGTGCGCCGTCAGCACGAGCGGCTTGCCGCGATCGCGCAGCACGCGGACGAGCTGCCGGAGCTCCTCCGGCGAGCACGCGTCGAAGCCGAACTGGACGTGGAACACGTCGAAGTCGGCCTCCGCCGCCCACTCGGGGCGCAGCATCACGGGTGGCCACCACGTGCTGGTGGTGGACCGCGACGGCTCGTTCGGATCGGGGTCGGGCAGGTGCTCGAACGGGCTGGGGCCGGCGGGCGGACGCAGGTGCCGGACGTACACGTGCGTCGACGGCACGGAGGCGACCCGGATCGGGCGCTCGGGGGCGTCCGCCGAGCCACCGGACCACGGACGAGCGTCCGTGATCCGGCGCGATGAGACAGGGAATCCGGGGGGCACGGTTCTCCTCCAGCTCAGGAGACCGAGGCGGGGAAACGTTCCCAGACTCGATGCGAAGCCATCAGCTCCTGCACCTGGGCGAGCACCGTTGAGGCGTCCTCGCCGACGACCACTCCGGTCAACCCTCCACTGTAGCCTGCGGCCTCGAGTGCAGTCGTTCCGTCGCCCCAGGCGCCGATCACCTTCGCGTGGCGCCACAGCTCGTCGAGCATCAGCTGCACCCGCGGGTCCAGCGCCGGGCCACCGTGCGCCCCGGCCTTGTCGTCGCGAGCGGCGACCGCGTCGGGCGCCGGCTTCGGGTGACCCGCCAGCAAGAGCGCGTCGAACTCGACCGAGCGTGCCGTCGCGAACGTGCGCTGCACCGTGAGGGGACCGACCTTGCCGCCGTGGGGTCCGACGACGAGCGGGACCGCACCGGCCGCGAAGATGGCCGCGCGCAGCGCCTCGACGCCGCCGAGCTCGCCGTCGGGATCGACCACGATGCCGATCATCCGGCCGTCGGCCGGCCAGGTGCCGCCCACCTGCGAGAGGGCGGGGCTGGGCGTCTCCGGCGTCAGCTCGACCGTCGGCTCGGGGGCCGGCATGCCGAGCGCCGTGGCAACCTCCTGGCACAGCACCGGGTCGATGTTGGCCAGGTGCTGGAGCTGGCGGGCCTTGATGGCTTCCTCGTAGCACTTGCCCAGCTCGAACGAGTAGGCCCGGATGATGTGCTCCTTCTCGACCGGGCTCATGCTCGCCCAGAACAGCCGCACCTGGCTGAAGTGGTCGTCGAAGGTGGCCGGGTTGGCGCGCACCTTCGTCGACTCGGTGATCTTCACGGGCGTGTCCTCGAACGCGCGGTCGTCGGCACCGGCGAAGAACGGGCAGCCGCCGTCGAGCGAGTTCGGCTTGTACGGGGCGACGCCGGCATGGACCGCGTGCTGGTGGAACCCGTCACGGAACATGTCGTTCACCGGTGCGTGCGGCCGGTTGACCGGGATCTGCGAGAAGTTGGGTCCACCCAGACGCGTGATCTGCGTGTCGATGTACGAGAACAGGCGCGCCTGGAGCAGCGGGTCGTCGGTGACGTCGATGCCGGGCGGCAGGTGGCCGGGGTGGAACGCGACCTGCTCGGTCTCGGCGAAGAAGTTCGTCGGGTTGGCGTTGAGAGTCAGTCTTCCGATCGGCTGCACGGGCGCGAGCTCCTCGGGGACGATCTTCGTCGGGTCGAGCAGGTCGATCCCGGCGAACTCCTGCTCGGGGTTGTCCTCGAACACCTGGATGCCGAGCTCCCACTCGGGGAAGGCGCCGGCCTCGATCGCGTCGGCGAGGTCCCGTCGGTGGAAGTCGGGGTCGATGCCGTTGATGAGCTGGGCCTCCTCCCACGTGAGGGAGTGCACGCCGAGCTTCGGCTTCCAGTGGAACTTCACCAGCGAGGTGCCGCCCTCGGCGTTGACCATCCGGAAGGTGTGGACGCCGAAGCCCTCCATCATCCGGTAGGAGCGCGGGATGCCGCGATCGGACATGTTCCAGATCGTGTGGTGCTGCGCCTCGGTGTGCAGCGAGACGAAGTCCCAGAACGTGTCGTGCGCGCTCTGGGCCTGCGGGATCTCGCGATCCGGGTGCGGCTTGCCGGCGTGGATCACGTCGGGGAACTTGATGCCGTCCTGGATGAAGAACACCGGGATGTTGTTCGCGACGAGGTCGAACGTGCCCTCCTCGGTGTAGAACTTCGTGGCGAACCCTCGGGTGTCGCGGACGGTGTCGGCCGAGCCTCGCGAGCCCAGCACCGTGGAGAAGCGGGTGAACACCGGCGTCGTGACGCCCTCCTGGAGGAACGCCGCGTGCGTGACGTCGGCCGCGGTGCCGTAGCCCTCGAAGATGCCGTGCGCACCGGCGCCGCGCGCGTGGACGACGCGCTCGGGGATGCGCTCGTGGTCGAAGTGCGTGATCTTCTCGCGGAAGTGGTGGTCCTGCATGAGGATCGGGCCACGCGGGCCGGCCTTCAGCGAGTGGTCGCTGTCGCGCAGTCGCGCGCCCTGCGACGTGGTCAGGAAGGCACCCTGCTGGGTGCGCACGTCCTCGGGAGCACCGGAGGGGGCGCCGGTGGCCGACCGGGTGTCCGGGGAGCTCTGGTCGCCCTTCGGCGGGAGCGGCTCGCGGGGCTCGGTGGGCTCGTCGAAGCTGGTCGGGTGGGGGCCGGGTCGGCCCGGGATGTCGGGGGTGGCGAGCTCGGCGGCCTTGTCCAGCGCCTTCTCCGCCGTGGTCTCGACGGCATCCTTGATGTTCTTCGCAGCCTTGCTGGGGTCCATGCAGTCTCCTAGAAGTCGGCGGGTGCCCGTGAGGTACCCGCCTGCGCCCGGACCAATCCCCCGCGCGCTCAATCCCCGCGCGCGCGAGTGAAGACCTCGACGCCGGGGTACCTCAGCGCCATGACGACTGATCCGCGCGAATCGCACCAGGACTCCGAACGCCCGGACGAGGGCCAGGACGACGGCGGGACGGTGAGCGAGACGGCGGCCAACCCGACGCCTCCTGACACCGACACGACGACCTCCGAGGACGTCCACGACATGCCCCAGAGCCCCACGCGGCCCGACGTGGCCGAGCAGGACGGAGCCCCCGACTGAGCGTCGTGCACCGGGTCGGCGTGGAGGAGGAGCTGTTCGTCGTCGACGTCCGCGGACGCCTCGTGCCCGAGGCGGAGGCGGTACTGGCTGCCCACCGCGACCACGATCCCGAGCATCCGCTGGAGCACGAGCTCTTCCTGCAGCAGGTCGAGCTGAAGACCTCGGCCCACTCCGCTCCCGATGCTCTCCGCGACGACCTCGTCGCTCGACGCAGTGCCGCTCTCGATGCCGCGCGATCGATCGGGCTCGACCTCGTTGCCGTGCCGGTCGACGTGCTGGGCGGGGGCGACCCCGTCGTGACGCCACACCCTCGCTACACCCGCATCGTCGAGCGCTTCGGTGAGCTGGCGCGGACGACCATGGTCTGCGGGATGCACGTCCACGTGGAGGTCGGCGAGGACGACGCCATCCGTGTGATCGACACGTTGCGACCGTGGCTGCCCCTGGTGGCCGCCCTGGCCTCGAACTCGCCGTTCACGCACGGACGCGACACCCGGGTGGCCAGCTGGCGCGGCCACCTGCGCGACACCTGGCCCTCGGCAGGCGTGGTCGAGCCGTTCCGCGACCGCTGGGCCTACGGACTCCTCGTCGAGCAGGCGATCGCCTCCGGCGCGGCGATCGACGAGCACATGGTCTATCTCGACGCCCGCATCGCCACCCGCTACCCCACGGTGGAGGTGCGGGTCCCCGACGTGTGCACGGAGGTGGACGACGCGCTGCTCGTGGCCGAGCTGACCCGCGCGCTCGTGGCGACCATCGTGAGCGAGCGGACCGAGCCGGGCTCGTGGCGGATCGACGTGCTGCGCGACGCCGGCTGGCGGGCCCGGCGCGACGCCCTGGACGGAACCTTGTTCGACCCGCTGTCGGGGACCTTCGTCCCGGCGACGCGCGCGCTGGACTCACTCGTGACGACCGTGCGCGCCGCCCTGCGCTCGGCCGGGACGATCGACCGGGTCGAGGCCGGCGTGCACCGGCTGCTCACCTACGGCACGGGCGCGGTACGCCAGCGCGCCGTGGCGGGTGACCCACCCGACCTCCGTGCGGTGATGGCCGACCTCCGTCGCCGGACCGACCCGCGGAGCGCCTGAGTCCTCACGCACGACTGCGATGACGTGAGCCACCACCGCGTGGTTCTCGTAACCCCCGCGGAGCTGGGCTACCGTCACGACCACCTTCCCCGCGAGGGAA
This sequence comes from Aeromicrobium sp. UBA7512, assembly GCF_002476985.1. Lineage (NCBI taxonomy): Bacteria > Bacillati > Actinomycetota > Actinomycetes > Propionibacteriales > Nocardioidaceae > Aeromicrobium > Aeromicrobium sp. UBA7512. The sequence goes on along the minus strand of NZ_DLNK01000006.1, from coordinate 237,178 downwards.
GGCGTGCCGCCCACCGAGAGGACACCATGAGCCACGACCACCCCACGGAATCCGCCCACGGCGAAGCGGTCCTGCACCGGCTCGCTCCCCAGCACCGCCGGCTGTACCGCGCCATCCCCGACGTCTACCGCGGGTACGGCGAGCTCACGAAGGCGGCCTTCGCCGACGGCGAGCTCGATCGCGGCACCAAGGAGCTCATCGCCCTGGCGATCGGCGTGGCCGAGGGCTGCGACGGGTGCATCGCCACGCACGGCCAGGCCGCGGCCGGGGCTGGCGCCACCCGCCAGCAGGCCGCCGAGGCCATCGGCGTGGCGATCGCCATGCGCGGAGGTCCGGGGACCGTCCACGGGGCCCGCGCCTACGAGGCGTTCTGCGAGTTCGCGGACGCGGTCGAGGCGCAGGACGGCGCCGTGTGACCTCCCTCGCGGTTTCGCGCCGGTCCCCACGGGGTACGTGCCCGGCGTGAATCGCGTGGGCATCGAGGAGGAGCTGTTCGTCGTCGACGACCGGGGGCACGTCGTTCCCGAGTCCGAGGCGGTGGTCCGGGCACACCGCCGACTCGGTCCGGACGAGCAGCTCGACCATGAGCTGTTCCTCCAGCAGATCGAGCTGCAGACGGGCCCGCACGAGGACCCCGACGGGCTCCGGGAGGACCTCGTCGCCCAGCGCTCGTCGGCGGTCGCGGCCGCCAGGGCCGTGGGACTGAACGCCGTCGCGGTGCCGGTGGACGTGCTCGGCGGCAGCGAGCCGCGCCCCACGCCCGAGTCGCGCTACGCCCGGATGATGGCCCGCTACGGGGAGATCGGCCGCAACGGCATGACGTGCGGCATGCACGTCCACGTGGAGGTCGCGGACGAGGACGCGATCCACGTCGTCGACGCGCTCCGGCCCTGGACGCCCCTGCTGACCGCGCTCTCGGCGAACGCCCCGTTCTTCCACGGCCGCGACACGCACCACGCCAGCTGGCGCGGGCACCTGTGGGACACGTGGCCCACCGCCGGACCGGTCGAGACCTTCGGCGACCTCGAGACCTACCGTGCGGTCGTGGCGCAGCTGATCGAGTCGGGAGCCGCCCTCGACGAGCACATGCTCTACCTCGACGCGCGCATCGCCGAGCGGTTCCCGACCGTGGAGGTACGCGTGGCCGACGCGTGCACCGACGTGGAGGACGCGCTGCTCGTCGCGGAGGTGACACGTGGCCTCGTCACGACCCTGGCCAAGGAGCCGACGGAGCCGGCGCCGTGGCGCCTCGAGACGCTGAAGGCGGCCCGCTGGCGCGCACGCCACGACGGCCTCGGCGGCACTCTCTTCGACCCCGTCACGCGCGCGTTCGTCCCGGCCGAGCAGGCCCTCGACTCCCTCGTGAAGACCATCGGGGCCTCCCTCGACGAGGCCGGCACCCGCGACCGGGTCACCGACGGGATCCACCGGCTCCTCACCCGGGGCACCGGCGCCGACCGCCAGCGCGCCGTGGCCGGTGACTCCCTCGACCTCGCCGCCGTAATGGCCGATCTGATCCGCCGCACCGACCCCCACCACGAGGAGGAAGTGTCATGACGTGCTCCGTCATCCAGTGGACGATCGATGCCCACGACATCGAGCTGATGGCCGACTTCTGGTCGGAGGCGCTGGGCTACCACATCGAGACCGACGACAACGGCGAAGGGACGTGCCACCTGCTGCCGCCCGCCGCGGCGCCGCGTGGAGCCCCGACCGTGTGGATCCAGCACGCCGGTGACCCGAAGACCACGAAGAACCGCGCCCACCCCGACCTGCGCGTCAACCACGGCGAGGTGGACGCCGAGGTCGACCGGCTCGTCTCCCTCGGGGCCAGCCACGCCGACGTGGGCCAGTCCCCCGACGACCCCTACGTCGTGCTGCGCGACCCCGAGGGCAACGAGTTCTGCGTCCTGCGGTGATTCCGCAGCCCCGGATCAGGGCTTGAAGAGCACCTTGATCGTCGAGTCGGTCTTGTCCTGGAAGTTCTTGTAGGCCGCCGGCGCCTCGTCGAGCGGGACGCGATGGGTGGCGAAGTCGGCCAGGCCGAGCGGATCCGAGGAGTCCTCTGCCAGCGGCTTCACCTGGTTCACCCAGCGCCGCACGTTCGCCTGGCCCATGTGCAGCTGGACCTGCTTGTCGAACAGCGTCTGCATCGGGATCGGGTCGATCGTGCCGGCGTAGACGCCGCTCAGCGAGATGATTCCGCCCCGGCGCACGGCGTCGATCGCGAGGTGCAGCGCACCGAGCCGGTCGACGGCCACGGTGGTCATCGCCTTGCGCGCGAGGAAGTCGGGCAGGAAGCCGACGGCGGTCTGGCCGGCCTGTGCCACGGGCGAGCCGTGCGCCTCCATGCCCACGGCGTCGATCACGCCGTCCGCTCCACGTCCTCCGGTGGCCTCACGCACGACCTCGGCCACGTCGACCTTCGTCACGTCGTACGTCTCGGCACCCCGGGCGGCCGTGCGGGCGAGCCGCTCGGGCACGAGGTCGGCGCCGATGACCCGCGCGCCACGGTGCAGCGCGAGGCGTGCGGCCATGTCGCCGATGGGACCGAGGCCGATCACGAGCAGCGTGTCGCCCTCCCCCACGGCCGAGTACTCGAGCGCCTGGAACGCGGTCGGCAGCACGTCCGAGAGGTACACGAAGTGCTCGTCGTCGAGGTCGGACTCGATCTTGATCGGCCCGTAGTCGGCGTGCGGCACACGCAGCAGCTCGGCCTGACCGCCGGGCACCGCGCCGTAGAGGCTGGAGTAGCCGAACAGCGACGCACCCATCCCGGTGTCGCGGTTCTGCGTGACCTCGCACTGGGTCTGCAGGTCGCGGGTGCACATCCAGCACGATCCGCACGCGATCTGGAACGGCACGACGACGCGGTCGCCCACCTCGAGGTTCGTGATGCCGCTGCCGACGGCGACGACCCGGCCCATCGGCTCGTGACCGAGGATGTCGCCGGGCGTCATGAACGGTCCGAGCACCTCGTACAGGTGCAGGTCGGAGCCGCACAGGCCGGTGGTGGTCACCTCGATGATCGCGTCGGTGTCGTCCTGGATCGTCGGATCCGGCACCGTCTCGACTCGCACGTCGCGCTTGCCCTGCCAGGTCACAGCCTTCATGTCCCCACCTCACTGTCGATGTCGTGGTCCGTGGGAGATGTACCCGCCTCCTGCGGTGCTACACGTCCCGCGCCGCTCAGCGGTCGGAGGTCTCGACGAAGAACGAGAACTTGCCGTCCTGCTCCAGCACGGCCCACTTCACGTCGTCGAGGCGCTCGATGCCCTCCTGACGGGCGGCCGCCAGCACGTCGGCGGTGTTGAGCCGCTCGATCCGCAGGGTCTCCTCGATGAGCTCGCCGTCGCGGATCAGCAGCACGGGCACACCCTCGAAGACCTTCCGTCTCGACGGCAGCCGCCACGAGATCCACGAGACGACGACGGTCAGCAGCGCGAAGGTCGAGACCGCCACGACGGCACCCGTGATCGAGGTGTCCTCGGCGATCACGGCCTCGGCGACGAGGTCGCCCATCACCACGAGGATCACGAAGTCGAACGCGGAGAGCTCGCTCAGCTCGCGCTTGCCGACGACCCGCATCACGATCCAGATCAGCAGGAAGACGACCGCGGCACTCAGGACGATGTTCACGGCAGCACCCACGTCCGGGTGTCGACTGACAGCTCGTCGGCCCCACTGGCGACGCGCACCTCGAACGAGAGCGGGCCGAGGTCGGCCCGGGTGGGCAGGCGGCCGGCGAACTGGACCGAGAAGTCTCCGCCCGGCGGCGCCGCGAACCGCAGGCGCACCGCGTCGCCGGCCGAGGTCTGGACGAGCGGCTCGGGCGTCATGCCCTCGAGGCCCAGCCGGTCGATGACCGCCACCGGGACCTCGATCACCACCGCGGTCCCGGGCTCCACGTCCTCGACCTCCACCATCAGCCCCGACTCCGCCCCGGACCGAGCGAGCTGGGGGTAGGTGACGGTCAGCCGGCCGGTCGCGTCGGTGACGGTGGACTCGCGCGGGCCGAGCCAGCCCAGGCAGCTCATCGCGACGACGAGCGTCAGCAGGACGAGGCCGAGTCGCCGCCACCGCCGGGCCCCGCGTGCCTCACGCGGTCCGGCCACCCCCTCCAGCGTCGGAACCTGCATCTCGGGCGCGTCGGCCACGATCCACCTCCCGGGTCGATTCGCCCGTCACGCTAGCCCCGAAGGGGTTCCACCGCCTCCGGAGCCCTCGGGTACGCAAGACCCGTGCCGCTGCGCCGCGCGCCCTCGCTCGGCTCGTGGGCCTGGACCCGGCCGTCCGGCATGACGTGGTGGACGGGCACGCCGTGGACGAGCATCGCGGCGTCGGAGACCAGCCGGCGGTGGCACCGCCACCACACGAACTCCGAGCACATGACGGCCGTGACGGCGCTCTCGGCACGGGCGAGCGCGTCACGCAGCCCAGCGTCGAACTCCGCCGTGCGCGTGTGCGCGGCGTAGGCGCGGAACGCCTCGACGCGCCACCACGCATCGGCGTCACCAGCCTCCGCAGGCACGCGGCGGCGGCCGCCGAGCCGCTCCTCCCAGACGTACGCGACTCCCTCCCCGGGCAGCCAGTCCGCGAGCGCGTCACGGGAGACGTCGGGGTTGCGCCGACTGCCGGGGAAGCGCCGCACGTCCACCAGCACCTCGATGCCGGCGTCGTGGAGCCGTCGCGTGAGGTCGGCCCGGTCCGACGTGCCGTGGCCGATCGTCAGCAGCCGCGGCGCGGCCGCCCCGGTCACTCGAACGCCGGGTGCTTGGTGGCGACCTCGCGCACCTCGTTCAGGTGGGCGCCGAGGTACCCGCCCCCGGCCGCGACCGCCGCTCCGGCTAGCGCGAGGTTTCGGCCCTTCGCGTCCTGCCCGCGGCGTCGTGCACGCCAGGACGCCGCGTAGGCCACGACGGCGGCGACGTTCGCCACCGCATGGACCACGCCCACCCGCCGCTCGGGCCGGCGCGAGATCCCGCCCCACTCGGCCCACCCGGTGACGGCCGTGGGGATCGCGGACAGCACGCCGAGGCCCACCAGCCGTCGCGCGGCCGGTCGGGCCTCGTCACCACCGACGAGGTCCAGGACGGACGCCGACGTCCAGAAGCCCAGCGGCAGGTCCGTCAACAGCGGATGGATCGCGTGACCGAGCCAGTCGCCCTGGAGCAGGCGACGGCGGCCCTCCGTCCCGATCAGCCGTCCCGCTACCGGGCTGAGCGCCCGGACGGCGGGGTCGAGCACACGGGCACCCTCGATCCGCTCGGTCACCCGGACGGCGAGCCGTGCGGAGTGCTTCGAGGCCGCCATCAGAGCTTCGGCCCCCGACCGGGGTTGAAGCCCGCGTCGCCGCGTCCTACGCCACGGCCACCGGCTAAGACCCCACCGACCAGCGCGGCGGCGGTCTGCATCGGGGTCGAGGTCATCGGTGATCTCGTGGTCATGATGAGTTCCTTTCGGTGTTGCGTACACCTGTTCGGTACCCGTTCGGCGACGTCGCATTCACGCTCGCCGCGTAGGTCGGGGCCTGTTGTTGCAGCACCAGGTGCTGGATCCGGTCGTCCTCGCGCTGCCGGCGGTCGTGGGCACCTGGGTGGCGACGCGGGTACTGCGTCGGCTCGTGCGCCGCTGATCAGTCGCCGACGAAGATGCAGAACGGGTGCCCCTCGGGGTCCGCGAAGACGTAGAGCGGCTCGTCCGGGTCGTCCGTGCGATCGAGGATGATCGTGGCGCCCAGCCCCTCGGCGCGAGCGCGCTGACGCTCGAGCTCCTTCGTGTCGGGCACGCAGGTGTCGAGGTGCAGCTGCATCGGCACGTCGGGGTCCGGCCACGTGGTCGCCTTCAGCTCCTCGGCCTGCTGGAACGCCAGGCCGTGCCCACCGTCGGTGCCGCGGAGGACGAGCCAGTCGACCTCGTCCTCGTCACCCTCGGCCGGCGGCTCGTCACCTGGCCGGTACTCGAGCCCGAAGAGCTCGCGGTAGAACTCGGCCGTCCGCCGCACGTCGGTGGCGTCGATGACCGTCTGCAGGATCCGGGGATACGCGCTCATGCCGACAGGTACCCACAGCAAGGGCCGGTCAGGCAAGCCGCTCCCGGCCGAAGGTTGTACCGGTTCGGCCCATATCGGGGCCAAACCGGCTCAAGATTCGATCGCAGCCCGGCTGGCCTATCCTCCACGTGTGCCGGACCAAGCCCTCGAGCTCAGCTTCGAGCCCTCCTCCGCGGGCGCCGTCCTGGCGCAGTGGGAGGCGCTCAGGGCCGCCGGGATCCCGTCGCAGGCGGACCACCGGTCGATGACCAACGCACCGCACGTCACCCTCGTGGCGGCGGTCGAGGTCGAGGCCGCTGCCGTGTCGACGGCGCGCGAGGCGATCGCTCCCCTCCTGCCCGCGCGGATCGAGGTGCGAGGGCTGGTCCTCTTCGGCCAGGGACCTCGTGTGACCATCGCCCACCTCGTCGAGCCGAACGCGTCCCTGGCGGCCGCCGCCGAGCGGATTCGCGCGCTGGTGCCGGCCCTGCGTCACCCCGTCTGGACTCCCCACGTGACGCTGGCGCGACGCGTCCCACGGCGCCTGCTGCCCGAGGCGCTCGAGGTGCTCCAGTCCACCGCGACCCCGCGCGACCTGGTTGCCGACCGGCTCCGCTGGTGGGACCCGGCACAGGACCTCATCGAGGACGTCGCGGTCGCCCGGCCGTCCTCATGACAGGGTTCGTGATCCGGCTGCGACCTACGCTGGCCGGGTGCTCACGAACCGGTCGGCACCGCACGCCCGAGTGACCCCTGTCCTGATCGTGGCCGACGTCCGCGCGGCCGTGGCCTGGTACGGCGAGGTCCTCGGCTTCGTCGAGCACGTCCGGATCGGCGAGGGGCACCGCGCGCAGCTGGGCCTGCCCGACGGGCCCGCCGCAGAGCTCGTCGTCGCCGAGGTGCGTCCTGGGCGGCGGACGCCGCTGCCCCAGACCTCCCACCAGGTGATGTTCAAGGTCGCCGACGTGGCAGAGGTCGTCGAGAGAGCCCTGGCGCGCGGCGCCCGCCTGGTCGATGAGATGCACGACTGGGAGTACGGCGAGCGCCAAGCCGCCATCGAGGATCCCTTCGGTCATCAGTGGGTGCTCAACCAGACCCTGCGCGACGTCGACCCCCCGGAATGGGGCGGAACCACCGTCACCCCGCGGCCCTCTTCCTCCTAGTGGTCGCCACGGCCTCGTAGGTGCCGCAGGAAGAACCGGATCGAGGCGTCCGCCTCGAACGCCGGGACGCCGGTGTGCCCGCCGAGGTTGGCGTGCAGCGTCTTCTCGGCCGAGCCGAAGGCGTCGAAGAGGTCCAGGGCCAGCTGGCGGTCGTTGCCGGCGTCGTCCCACTGCAGCAGGACGTGCAACGGGACGGTGACCCGCCGGGCCTCCTCGAACATCGAGCGGGGAACGTAGCTGCCGGCGAACAGGAGGGCGGCCGCGATGCGCGGCTCGACCTCCGCGAGGCGGATGCCGATGGCGATCACTCCACCGGAGAATCCCACTGGGCCGTCGTCGATCTCGGGCAGGGACAGCGCGGCGTCCAGCGCCGCCTGCCATTCCGGCACCGCCACCTTCACCAGCGGCAGGACGAGAGCGTCGACGATGCCGTCGACGGGTTCCCCGGCGGCAAGAGCTGCACGCAGTCTGGCGCGCGCTTCCTCGAGAGCGGGCACCCGGGGTCGGTCACCGCCCCCGGGCAGCTCGATGGAGAGGGAGGCGAACCCGTGCTGCGCCGCGTGGACGGCCCGGCTCAGCAGCCGGGGATACATGCCGTCCAGGCCGCCCGGATGGCCGGCGAGGATCAACGGCGCCGGCGTGGACCCGGGCGTCCAGAGGATGCCCGGGATCTCGCCGAGCGTGAAGTGGCGTTCGAGGATGTCGCCGTCGAGACGGCGTTCGGAGTGGAAGTGCATGGTCGTGCCTTTCGGGAGTGCACCTGACGGCGCTCCCGGGACGACCTATCGCCCGACCGTGACTCCGGAGGAGAGCACCCACGTCGCTTCGTTCACGGGGACCACCTCCTCTGCTCCTGCACGGACTCCAGCAGCCTAGCCACGGATCGACGCCGGGACCAGCGCTCAGGCGTCGGCCCGCAGGACCATGCCGACCGAGTGGGGAGCACTGTCGACGAAGCCGTGGCGCTCGTAGAGCCGCCGTCCCGGCGGGTCGGCCATGAGGGACACGTAGGCACCCGGCGGGGCGTCGCGGCGGATCACGTCGAGCAGGTGGGTGAGGATGCGGTCGCCGAGGCCGCGCCGCTGGTGCTCGGGCAGCACCGCCATGTCGACGACGTGGAAGTACCAGCCACCGTCGCCGATGACCCGTCCCATCGCCACGGTGCGGCCGCTCGAGACGTGCCGCACGTGACAAGCGGCCCAGCCGCCCGCCAGGGCCGGGCGCGCCTGCTCCGGCGACTTGGGACTCAGGCCCGAGGCCCGGCGCAGGTGCAGGTAGTCGGTCTCCGCCGGCACCTCGGCCAGCAGCTCGTACTCGTCGCTCACGCTTCCACCCTGCCACCGGCGGCGCGAACACCGTCGCCACCGTCGGTCCGGACGGCTAGCGTGCGGAGCATGCCCATCAAACTCGAGAACGTCGCCATCGCGGTCCGCGACCTCGACGCCACGATCACCTTCTTCACCGACCTGGGACTCACCGTCCTGGGGCGCGACACGGTGAGCGGGGAATGGACCGACACCGCGGTCGGGCTCGACGGGAACCACGCGAAGATCGCCATGCTGCAGACGCCCGACGGCCACGGCCGCCTGGAGCTCTTCGAGTACATCCACCCCGAGGCGATCGAGACCGAGCCGACCCTCCCGAACGAGATCGGCATGCACCGGGTGGCCTTCTCGGTCGACGACCTCGACGAGGCCCTCGAGATCGCCGCACGGCACGGCTGTCACCCGCTGCGCGGCGTGGCGACCTACGAGGACATCTACCGGCTCACGTACGTTCGGGGGCCCAGCGGCATCATCGTGATGCTCGCGCAGGAGCTGAAGCCGGCCGGCTGAGGGGCCGGGCTCAGTCGAACAGCTCGCCCAGCCAGTGGCTCTTCTTCTTGCCGCTGTAGCGACGGTCGTCGTAGCGACGGTCGCGGTCGTCATAGCCGGGGCGCGACGCGTAGCGGTCGTCGCGCGGCGGAGCGGCCGCGGGAGCGGGCGGGACCGAGCGCGACGCCTCGGACTCCGCGCGATCGATGATCTTGTCGAGCTCGCCGCGGTCGAGCCACACGCCCCGGCACTCGGGGCAGTAGTCGATCTCCACGCCGGAGCGCTCGCTCATCACCAGGGTCGTCGAGTCATTGGGGCACTTCATCGGGATCCTCCTCGGCACGGACAACTGTGTGCTCAGCGTAGGTTCGACCGCCCAACCGAGCGCCCTCAGCGCGGCGCGAGGGCGAGGCGGAGGTGCGTGGCGCCGCACAGGTCCTCGACCGCGAGCTGCCGCAGACCGACCGGAGCAGGCAGCAGCGGAGTGCCACCACCGAGGACGACCGGCGCGACGAAGAGGTCCAGCTCGTCGAGCTGCCCGGCCTCGACCAGCTCGTGCACGATCGACAGCGATGCCCAGACCAGGACGACGCCGTCCGTGCCGTCGTGGAACGAGCGCAGGTGCGCCGAGGCGTCCGGCACGACACGGGCGGGTGCGAACCCTCCCCACGGTGCCGCGTCGAGCGACCGCGAGCACACGACCTTCGGGATCGCGTTGACCCGCTCGGCGATCGGGTCGTCGGCCTCGGGCCAGTACTGGACGAACAGGTCGTAGGTCCGGCGTCCGAGCAGGACGTGGTCCACCCGGTCGAGCAGCTCGAGGTTCCAGCGCTGACTCGCGGCGTCGGCCTCCGGCGGAACGGCGGCGAAGATCTCGCCCTCCCCCGACGGCCCTGCCGCGTAGCCGTCGAGCGACGTCCACTCCTGGGCCATGACACGCATCCGCGCCTCCTCCGGTCGTTCGCTCGAGCCTGCCACGCGCCTCAGACGAGCCGCTGCGACAGTCGCTCGCCGATCTCGTCCAGCACCCGCAGCTGGGTGGGATTGAGGTGGCTGGCTCCGTGCTCGTCGAGCAGGCTCTCGGCCGTCCCGAGGTCGAGAGGCGTCGTGAGGTCGAGGTCGCCCACCGTGGCGACCACCGCCTCGACGGACTCGCTCACCAGCCGCTCGAGCTCGGCCGCCGGCGTCGACGCGTCGATCACGTCGAACTGCTCGTAGAGCGTGCCGAACGCCGCCACCGCTGCGGGCTCGGCGAACCGGTCGTAGAGGTCCTCGATCAGCCGAGACGCCTCCTCTCCACCGAGGTGCGCGAGCAGCAGCATCTGCTCCCGCTCCAGCCTCGCCATGCGCGGCGGCACGCCGACCGCGGACGCGAGCGCCATGCGGACGCCCAGCTCGGGCGGCAGGTCGGGCGCGACGCCTCCAGCGCGCAGCGCGGCGACGACCGACCGCTGTGCCGTCAGCCGGTCGATCTGCGCTGCGAGCTCCTCGTCGAGGGACTCCAGCCTCGCGTCGTGGTCGGCGTCGTCGTCCAGTGGCAGGTCCTGCAGTGCGAAACCGAGGTCGGCCAGCCGCTTGATGCGCAGGACGCGCACGAGATGACCGACGTCGTACTCGCGATAGCCGTTGGGGCTGCGCGGGGGCTCCTCGAGGATGCCGATCTGGTGGTAGTGCCGGATCGTCCGCACCGTCACGCCCGCGAGCTCGGCGAGCTCCCCGCTACGCATCGATGGTCTCCGGTTCGGTCGGCTCGAGGTCGCGCAGCGCGGGGCCCGCGACCGCGGCGACCGATGTCACGACCCACAGTGCCACGAAGCCGAGCGCGGCCGCGGTGAGGCTGACGTGCTCGATCACGACCGCGGCGAGCAGGATCGCCGCGGGGGCCGCCGCCGTCACGAGGGCGTTCTGGGTGCCCATCACCCGGCCGAGCGCGGTCTCCGGGACGCCGCTGACCGTCAGCAGGCCGAGCAGTGCCCCGCACAGTCCGCTGCCGAGTCCCAGGACGAAGCCCGCGGTGAAGACCAGCCACGTCGCCGGCAGCAGGCCGAGCACGGCGAAGCCGAGCGACGCCACGGAGAGACCAGTGACGAGCCAGGCGCGCCGAGTGAACCGCTGGGCCAGCACGACGTAGACCGCACTGCCGACGAGCAGGCCCGCCGCGATCGAGGTCAGGACGAACCCGAGCAGTCCGGGCCGGTCGATGAGCGTGAAGTGCACCGGCAGGATGAGCGCCTGGAACGCCGACAGCACCATGACCGAGAACAGCATCAGTCCGGTGACCATCGCGATGAGGCGGGTCCGGGTCAGGAGTCGCCAGCCCTCGACGAACTCCTCCCAGGCGCCCCGCGGTGCCGTGGTGGGCACGTCCTCGATGGTCCCGACGCCCCGGGGAAGGCCGAGTGTCAGCAACGCGGCGAGCAGTGAGGTGCCGGCGGTGATCCACAGGACCGTCGACCCCTCGAACAGGGTCATGAGCAGGCCCGCGACGGCCGGCCCGATCAGCAGCGAGATGCTGCCGAGCGACTCGCGCAGCCCGATGAGCCGCTCCAGGGAGAGCCGCGACTCCCGCGCGATCCCCGGCAGCAGCGCCTCGCGGGCCGTCATGCCCGGGACGTCGCCGAGCGAGCCGATGATCCCGAACAGGACGAACCAGCCGACCTCGAGCCCGACCAGCCCGTCGACGATCGGCAGCGCCGCGACCGCGGCGGCCGAGACGAGGTCCGTGACCACCGAGGAGGTCACCCGGTTGATCCGGTCGATGGCGACGCCCATGAACAGACCCGCCAGCACGGCGGGCACCGCGGTCGCCGCGGCCACCCAGCCCGCCGACATCGCGCTGCCGGTGGCCTGGAGAACGATGAGCGGCAGCGCGATGGCGGCGATCGAGTTGCCGAGGACCGAGACGACGTAGGAGCCGAGGTAGAGCGCTGGTGTCCGCATGGCTCCAGTCCAGACCGTGACGTCGCGTCAGGGTCAAGTCCGACCCGCGACCGCGCTGTCGGCGCATCCGATTCTGTCAGTGGGGCCCACTATGTTGGGTTCATGAGCTGGAGCCGAGCGGTGGTCACGGGTGACGCAGTGCGTCGCGCGCGGGCGGTCGCGGAGTTCGAGGAGTGGGAGTTCGTGGCCTCGTTCCACGCCCGGCGCACCGCCGAGATCGACCGGACGGACGAGATCCCACTGTCGAAGGACCTCGCGCGCCGCGAGGTGACCCTCGAGCTGGCCCGGGCCCTCCACGTCACCGAGCACCAGGTCTGGGCGATGGTCAGCGAGTTCGCCACGGTCGCCGCTCGGGTGCCCGGCGTGTGGCAGTCGTTCCGCGACGGCGACCTCGACGCGGTGCGGGTCACCGCGATCGCCGACACCGCCGAACGCCTCGAGACCCCGCAGGCTTGGGCCGTGCTGGAGGCCTCGGCGCCCGAGTACGCAGCCACCCACACGATCGCCGAGCTGCGCGCGTGGCTGCGCCGGCTCCGCGCGCGCCTCGAGCCCGACGAGGCCGAGGCGGAGCGGGCACGGGCCGTCGAGCAGCGCCGCGTTTCCATCACCCACAACGACGACGGCACCTCCTGGCTGAACGCGCTGCTGCCCACGGGCCTGGCCATCGCGGTCGGCGAGCGGCTCCGTCGGGCCGCGAAGGCCCTCCCGACGGTCGATCCGGAGTCGGGCGAGCGAGACCGTCGCACCCGCGACCAGAAGCAGGCGGACCTCGTCGCCGACTGGCTGACCTCCTGCACCGGCCCCGGCGACATCCGGGCCGAGATCGCCGTGAGCATCCACGCGACCGACCTCATCGGCCTCACGAACGGTCCGGGCCTCACCCTCGACGGCGAACCGGTCGGGGCCGAGTGGGTCCGCGAGCTGGCCCAGTCCGAGCACGCCGTGTTCCGCAGGCTGGTCCTCGACCCGGTCGGCGAGGTCCTCGACACCACCGTCCTGAAGTACCGGCCGCCCGAATCACTCCGACAAGCACTGAGATGGCGCGACGGGACCTGCCGGGTCGCCGGCTGCCGCGCCCCCGTGCACGAGACCGACCTCGACCACGCGAAGGCCTACGACAGCGGTGGCGCGACCACCGGATCGAACCTCCGTTGCCTGTGCAGGAAACACCACAACATGAAGTCCCACGGTCACCTCGACGACCGCTTCCTCGACGCGCCCGTGCGGCACCTCGAGCGCTACGCCTTGACCTCTACTCAGTAATGCTATCTACTGGTACTCAACAACACTGAGTAGAGGGCAGGAGGAGTGACCGTGGGCGGCAAGCAGATGACCGAGATGCTCAAGGGCACGCTCGAGGGGATCGTCCTGGCGATCCTGGCAGCACGTCCGGCGTACGGCTACGAGATCACCTCGGGCCTGCGCGACCAGGGATTCACCGACATCGCCGAGGGCACGGTGTACGCCCTGCTCATCCGCATCGAGAAGCGCGGACTCGTCGACGTCGAGAAGGTCCCGTCGGAGAAGGGTCCACCGCGCAAGGTGTACTCGCTCAACGCTCAGGGACAGCAGTACCTCGACGAGTTCTGGGAGACGTGGAACTTCCTGGCAGAACGGCTCGAACAGCTCCACGAAGGAGGCAAGTGACATGACGAACCCGATCACCCGCATGTTCGGCGAGAAGAAGCAGTGGCGGCAGTACAAGGCGCGCCTGGCCGCACTCCCCCAGCCGCACCGCGCGGCGGCGGAGGCGATCGAGCACTACCTCCTGAGGGTGGGAGCGGTGTTCGTGAGCGACGCCGACGGGCTGCTGCAGATGTTCGACGACATGGTCGAGCTGTTCGAGCAGAGCGCCGCCGACGGCACCGCCGTGCGCGACATCGTCGGCGACGACCCGGTGGCCTTCGTGGAGGACTTCATCACGAACTACCCGTCCGGTCGCTGGCTGACGAAGGAGCGCCAGCGGCTCAACGAGGCGATCGCGGAGGTGGGGTCATGAGCGCCATCGCCGTCCGCGGGATCCGCAAGTCGTTCGGTGACGTGGAGGTGCTGCGCGGGGTCGACCTCGAGGTCGCTCCGGGCAGCGTCTTCGCCCTCCTGGGCTCGAACGGGGCGGGCAAGACCACGCTCGTGCGGATCCTCGCCACCCTGCTCCGCCCCGACGCCGGCGAGGCGTCGGTGGCCGGGTTCGACGTGGGCACGCAGGCCGCCGACGTGCGCGGGGCGATCAGCCTCACGGGCCAGTTCGCCGCCGTGGACGACATGCTGACCGGGCGCGAGAACCTCGTGCTGGTCGCTCGCCTGCGGCACCTGCCCGATGCGGGCGCGGTAGCGGACGAGCTGCTGCAACGGTTCGACCTCGCCGAGGCCGGCGGCCGCCGCGCGTCCACTTACTCCGGTGGCATGCGTCGTCGCCTCGACATCGCGATGAGCCTCATCGGCAACCCGCCGGTGATCTTCCTCGACGAGCCGACCACCGGCCTCGACCCGCAGGCGCGGCTCGAGGTCTGGCAGACGGTCAAGGCGCTCGCCGACGGCGGCACCACGGTGCTGCTGACGACGCAGTACCTCGACGAGGCGGAGCACCTGGCCGACCGCATCGCGATCCTGCACGACGGCCGGATCATCGCCAACGGCACCCTGGTTGAGCTCAAGCGGCTGCTGCCGCCGGCGAAGGTCGAGTACGTCGAGAAGCAACCCAGTCTCGAGGACGTGTTCCTCGCGATCCTCGAGAAGGAGGCGGCATGACCACGCACGGTGTTCGATGGACTGGCGGCAGCGACACGGCCGCACTGACCGGCCGCTCGCTGCGGCACATCCTGCGCAGCCCCGACACGATCATCACCACGACGATCATGCCGATCATGTTCATGCTGCTGTTCGTCTACGTGTTCGGCGGCGCGATCGAGGTCGGCACCGAGGCCTACGTCGACTACCTGCTGCCCGGGATCCTGCTGATCACCGTGGCGCCCGGAATCGCGTACACGGCGTTCCGGCTGTTCATGGACCTGCAGGGCGGCATCTTCGAGCGCTTCCAGTCGATGCCGGTGGCCCGGTCGTCGGTGCTGTGGGCGCATGTCCTGACGTCGCTCGTGGCGAACCTGGTGTCGCTCGCGGTCGTGGTGGGCGTGGCGCTGCTGATGGGCTTCCGCTCCGGCGCCGGCCCTGTCGCGTGGCTCGGTGTGCTCACCCTGCTGGTGCTGTTCACGCTGGCGCTGACCTGGCTGGCGGTCATCCCCGGCCTCACCGCGAAGACCGTCGACGGGGCCAGCGCGTTCGCGTACCCGCTGATCTTCCTGCCGTTCCTCAGCTCGGCGTTCGTGCCTACCGAGACGATGCCGGGTCCGGTGCGTGCCTTCGCGGAACACCAGCCGGTCACCTCCATCGTCGACGCGATCCGCGGCCTGCTCGACCAGCAGCCCGCCGGCAGCGACTTCGTGGTGGCGGTGGCCTGGTGCCTCGCCCTCCTCGTGGCCGCGTACGTGCTCGCAATGACCGTCTACCGCCGCAGGCTCTCCTGAGTCAGCGCGTGAGGCGGACGGGCCCGGGCAGCGAGAGCTTGTCCGGGTTCCGCACGATGTGCAGGGCCGTGACCACGCCGCCCTCCACCACCGCGGTCGCGATCGCGGTCACGGCTCCGGCCTCGCGGATCACGAGGCCGTTCTCGCCGTTGATCCACACCGGCTCCACCCGCATGTCGGCCGGCATCACGCCGGCCAGGAAGCGCAGCACCTTGTCGCGGCCCAGGATCGGCCGGCGCGCCGCGCTGGCCTTCCCTCCCCCGTCGCTGATCAGGACGACGTCGGGTGAGATCACGTCCAGCAGCTGCTGCAGGTCGCCCTCGGCGATCGCCCGCTGGAACCGCACGAGGACCTCGGTGCGCTCCTGCGCCGTGACCTCCGACCTGGGCCGCCTGGCGGCCACGTGCGCCCGCGCCCGTCGCGCGATCTGACGGACGTTGTCGGGCGTGCGGTCCACCGCGGCGGCGATCTCGTCGTACGGCAGGTCGAAGACCTCGCGCAGGACGAACACGGCGCGCTCGGTGCTGCCGAGCGTCTCCAGGACGAGCAGCATCGCGGTCGAGACCGACTCGGCGAGCGCCACGTCGTCCGCGACGTCCGGCACCGTCTCGAGGGGCTCGGGCAGCCACGGCCCGACGTACGACTCGCGCTGCCGGGCCAGCGTGCGCAGGCGGTTGAGCGCCAGTCGGGTGGCGATCCGCACGAGGTAGGCGCGCGGATCCTGGACGTCCTCGCGGTCGTCGGCGCTCCAGCGCAGCCAGACCTCCTGCACCACGTCCTCGGCGTCCGCCGCGGAGCCGAGCATCTCGTAGGCCACGGTGAACAGCAGCGGGCGGTGCGCCGTGAACTCGGCGAGGACGTCCGTCACTGAGCTTCCACCTTCGGGCCCTCCACCAGGGGCAGCTCGCACACGTCGCTGAAGCCCTGGCTGGCCAGGCCCGCCGCCGAGTTGAAGCGCGATCGTTGGTTCTCCACGGCCACCATCATGGTCAACTCCACGAGTGCCGCGTCGCCCAACGCCTCACGCAGGCTCGCGACCTGCTCGTCCGTGACGGTCGGCGGGGTCGCCGTGATGGCCTCCGCGTAGGCCATCACGTCGCGCTCCAGGGGCGTGAAGACGTCCGAGTCGCGCCAGCGGGGCACCTCGCGCACCTTGCGCTCGTCGAGCCCCTCGTCGTGCGCCAGGTAGTAGCCGAAGTCGAGGCACCAGCTGCACCCGATGCTCGCGGCCGAGGCCATCACCGCGAACGACTTGAGGTGCGGGTCGAGTGCGTCCCACGTGCCGACGCGCCGCTCCCACGCCAGCACCGAGCGCAGCAGCTTCGGGTGGTGCCACATCACCGGCACCAGGTCGGGGACGCGCCCGTACATCCGGCGAGCGGCCGCCGAGACGGCGCGGGCCACCGGCGAGGTCATCGGTGCGGCGGGGATCCGGAACGAGCTGGTCATGGCTTCTCCTTCGTCGGACCTCGGTCGAGGTCGCTCAGCATGAAGACACCGGCCGCGGCCGTTCCGTGACACCCGTGGAGGAGGATGGCCGCATGACCTCCTCCCCTCAGCCACGGTGGTTCACCGACACCCAGCCCGGCCACTCGCAGTGGTTCATCGAGCGCTTCCGCGCCCTGGAGGCCGAGGGCAAGGACCTGCTCGGCGAGGCGCGGTTCGCCGACATGCTGGCCGAGCGCGGGTCGCGGGTCCTCGACGCGGGCTGCGGCACCGGCCGGATGGCCGCGGCGCTGCAGGCAGCCGGCCACGTCGCGTTCGGCGTGGACGTCGATCCCGAGCTCATCGCGGCCGCGGAGACCGACCACCCCGGCCCGTCGTACGCCGTCGCGGACCTCAGCGAGCTGACGACGGACGACGTCGGCGGCGACCAGGTGGACCTCGTGATCTGCGCCGGCAACGTGCTGGTCTTCGTGGCGCCCGGCACCGAGCTGCGTGTCCTCGAGCGGCTCTGCGAGGTGACCCGTCCGGGTGGGCGCGTCGTGATCGGCTGCCGGCCGGAGTCGACCTACCCGTTCGAGCAGTACGACGCCGACCTGGCGACGCTGGCGAGCCGCGGGATCGCGCGCGTCGAGCACCGCTTCTCCACCTGGCACCTCGATCCGTTCGAGGCGGACTCCGATTTCGCGGTCACCGTCCTGAGGCGCGGGGAGGCGACTTCCGACGTAGCGTGAAGGGGAACCCACCTCGAAGGAGATCCCCCATGAAGCTGAGCCATGTCCCGCTGCGACTCGCCACCGGAGCGTTCATCCTCAACAGCGGCCTGAACAAGCGGAACCTCCCGCCCGAGGCAGCAGCAGGTCTCCAGGGCATGGCGGCCAACGCCGTCCCGCAGGCGGGGGACATGGATCCGGAGTCGTTCGGCAAGGCGCTGAGCAAGGGCGAGATCGCCCTCGGCGCCGCCCTGCTGGCGCCCTTCGTGCCGTCGGCGATCGCCGGCGCCGCCCTGACCGCGTTCGGCGGCGGCATGATCAAGATGTACCTGAGCACGCCCGGGATGACCGCCGAGGGCTCCAGCTTCCGGCCGAGTCAGGACGGCACGGCCATCGCGAAGGACATCTGGCTGGTGGGCGCCGGCCTCAGCCTGCTCATCAGCGGACTGACCCCGAAGAAGCCCCTCATCGGGAAGTGATCAGCAGGCGGCGTCCGCATCGTCCTCGGTGAGGGCGATGCGGGCGGCCACCGCCTCCGCCGCCTCGCGCAGCGTGGCCAGCTGGGCCGGCGTGAGCACGTCGAAGAAGAGCTCCCGGACCTGCGCCACGTGCGCCGGTGCGGCGGAGTCGATGGCGGCCCGGCCGCTCTCGGTGATGCTCACCAAGGGAGCCCGCCCGTCGTCCAGGCACGCGTCGCGGCGCACGAGTCCCCGTTGCTCCATCCGGCGCACGTGATGGGCCAGTCGGCTCTTCTCCCAGCGCAGGTGGCAGCGGAGCTCGCGCGCACGGAGGACCCCGTCGGGCGCCTCCGAGAGGTTCGCCAGCACGGCGTAGTCCGCCGCCGAGATGTCGGACTCGGCCTTCAGGCCCTGGGCAAGCGCCGTCATCAGGTCGTCGTGCATCGCCAGGACGCTGCGCCACGTGCGCTGCTCCTCGGCGTCGAGCCACTCAACCACGGCGCGCCCCGCGTTCGGCGGTGACGAGCTCGCGGACCGCCGGAGCGACCTCCGCGGCGAACCGCTCGGTCGTGGCGGTGTCGTCCGAGGGGAGGATGAAGCCGCTCGTGCCGTACGTCAGCGCGATCTCCGCGAGCTGCTCGGCCGAGAGGTCTCCGGCCAGGTTGAGGAAGCGACGGATGTCGCGCGGGTCGCGACCCGCGCCCGTCGCCGCGTCGTCGATCCGGCGGTTCATGTCGGCCAGCTCCGCCGGGCCCTTCTCGAGGTACGCCAGCGACGGGAGCCAGCCGTCGGCCACGCGACCGGTCATGCGCAGGATGCGCGGCTTGTAGGCGCCGACCCAGATCTCGACCGGGTGCGCCGGAGCCGGCCCGCGCTTGGCGCCGTGCACGTCGTAGTGCTTCCCCCGGACCGACAGGACGCTCGTGTCCTCGGTGTCCCAGATCCCGCGGATGATCGCGATGGCCTCCTCGAGCGCCTCGATCGACTCGCCGGGCGTGCGCCGGGGGCCGCCCATCGCCTCGACGCCGTCCCAGAAGGCGCCGGCGCCGAGTCCCAGCTCGATCCGGCCGCCGCTGAGCTGGTCCAGCGTCGCGATCGACCGGGCGAGCACCGCGGGCGGCCGCAGCGGCAGGTTGGTGACGTTCGCTGCCAGCCGGATCCGCTCCGTCTTGGCGGCGGCGTATGCAAGCAGCGTCGACGTGTCGTGGAACTTCGCGACGTAGGGGTGGTCCTGGAACGTCACCAGGTCCAGACCTGCGCGGTCGGCGACGGTCGCCTGCTCGACGGCCCGGTGGACGGGCCGGTTCACGGGGGTCACGAAGGTGCCGAACAACAGGTCGTGGCCGTAGTCGGTGGTGTCGGTCATGAGGCACTCCTCGTCTCGGCGGGGGCGATGTTGAAGTTGTCGCGGAACAGGTTGTCGGGGTCGAGCTCGGCCTTGAGCCGGCGCAGCCGCTCGAGCGTGGCGGGCGGGAACGCGTCGGTGATCCGCTCGGGGTCCCGTCCGCTCTCGAAGCTGAGGTACAGGCCGTTCGACTGGCGTCGCACGGGCTCGAACCACCGGTCGAGGCGCTGCGCGTTCGAGCCCATCACGGTGAGCGAGAAGCCCGCATCGCGGTGCGCGTAGGCGGTGGCGTCCGCCGGCACGTCGGCGATCGCGCCGCCCACCGTGCGGATCTGGAAGAAGTGCGAGGCGCCGCTGTTGATGAGGTCGGCCGACGCGGACGCGAAGCCCGGCGTGATCTCGCGCGCGAGGACCGAGCGGGAGACCGGCTCGCCGCGACCCTGGTGCGGGGACTCGGGGAACATGTTCATCACCGCGGCGTACGGGGCGATCACGACCTGCTGCTGCGTCAGCGGCGCCGCGTCGGCGAAGGGCTGGAGTTGGCCGATGATCATCTCGGGGTCGGCGGAGTCGACCATCGCCATGATCTGCGCCACGCCCTGCCCGAGGATGAGGAAGGGCGTTGTCTCGCGCGGCAGGTCGGCGACCACGCGGCCGAAGGACTCGAGGTAGGCCGCGGGGTCGGGGGCGCGGAACGTCAGCTGCGCCCAGCCGACGTCGCCCACCTCGTCCACCGCGAACTCGAACGCGACGGCGACGCCGAAGTTGGCGCCGGCGCCGCGAGCCGCCCAGAACAGCTCGGGACTCTCGTCCGCGGTGGCGCGCACGAAGGTGCCGTCGGCCAGCACCATCTCGACGGCCGTGAGGTGATCGATCGTGAGACCGTGCTTGCGGCCGAGGAACCCGATGCCGCCCGCGGTCGCCAGCCCGCCGACGCCCACTCCCCCGTAGTCGCCCGAGCTCAGCGCCCAGCCGTGCGGCTGCAGCGCGGTCGCCACGTCGCGCCAGCGGGCGCCCGGACGGATGCGGACGAGCCGCCTGTCCTCGTCGAGCACGGTGATCTCGTCCAACCGGCTGAGGTCGATGACCAGACCGCCGTCGTTCGTGGAGCGGCCGCTGATCCCGTGGCCGCCGCTGCGGATGCCGAGCGGGAGGTGCCGGTGGGTGCGCGCGAACTCGATCGCGCTGACGACCTCGTCGACGGTGGACGGACGCAGCACGAGGCCCGGGTCGCCGCCGCGCAGGTAGGTGGAGCGGACGGAGGCGAACGCGGGGTCGCCGGGCTCGACGGCGGTCTCGGCGAGGCCCTCCGGGACGAGGTCGTAGCCGATGCCCGAGCGACGGAGGGCACGGACGTCAGCGCGGCGGATCGGGCGGGCGGACAGCGTGCCGGGCGGCAGGGTGCGCTCGGCGCCCGCGCGGACGGCGTGCACCAGCCCCTCGTCCAGGGTGTCCGCCTGGAGCACGAAGGAGCTGACACCGTGCTCGACGACCAGCGTGACGAGGTCCTCGGCGGAGCGCTCCTCGCTCATCACGACCGCGCGGCGGATCTCCCTGACGTCGCGGCCGGCCTCGGTCGCGGCACGGTCGACGGCGGCGTTGACGTCGGCGCCGAACTCGTCCAGGTCGACGATCAGCCCGTCGGCGATCCGGCCCGCGAGCGCGACGATCTCCGGATCCGCTCCGCTCAGCCAGATCGGGATCAGCCGGTCGACCTCCAGGGCGCGAACGGCCTCGAACACGGCTGTCACCGCGTCCGCGTCGTCGGACTCGAGCACGAGCTCCAACCGGCCGCCCGACAGCGACTGGAGACTGCCAGCGGCCCGCGCGACCATCGCTGGGGACCGATCGTCCACCGCGATCCGCGGCATGAGCACCACGTTCTCCGTGCGCGCGGCCGACCACGCAGCGAGCGTCAGCGCGTCGGCACCGGCCAGGACCGCGACGTCGTGGCCCGTCTCAGCGGGAGCCGATGTCTCGACACCGAACCGCAGTGGGTGTCCGTAGTTCTGAATGGTTGACACATCAACATCTTACCCCCGCGATCACGGGCGGACTTGACCGCCGCGAAGTCGTCGGCGAGCGAAGCCCTCACCTCCGGCGCGGACGCGGCGCGACTCGCGCAGAGCGAAAGGCGGCCCCAGGTGGGATGGGGCCGCCTTCCTGCTTCCCTCAGAACCGCGAGAAGGGCTTCGGCGTGGCGTAGCCGAAGGTGGCGTTCTCGGCGAACGCGTTGACGCCGAAGGTGGCGTTGAGCGCGCCGGCGGCGGTGTCGGTGAGCGTGAGCTTCACCGCGCCGAGGTCACGACGGTCCGACGTGCGGATCTTGAACAGGTCGACCCGACCGACGTTGCCGACCGTGCCCGAGACGTTGCCGCTGACGCGCAGCCGCGCGAGGTCGATGTTGAAGTCCGAGACCGTGATCGTCGAGGCGCCGGCGCTGAGGTTGAGACCGCCGCTGTGCTTGATCTGCAGGCCCTTGAGGCGGTAGCCCGTGATCGGGAACCGGGCGGCGAGCGTGCCCTTGTACGCGAACGCCTTGGCGCCCGCCGTGGGAGCCGGCGTGATGCCGGCGCTGCCGATGAGCTCGTAGACGGCCGGAGCGACGGCGACCTGCGTGTAGCCGACCTTCTTGGCGGAGCTCTTCGACGCGGCCTGCGCGGGTGTACCCATGGCGGTCGCCATCCCCAGACTCAGCACGACCGTCAGCAACGCGAGGATTGCCTTCTTCATGATGTTCCCCTTTTCAGCGGCCGGAGCTTCCGGCCTCCTGAGGGGGCTTCGGAGACGTCGGCGATCCGGATGGGAACACGTCCAAGGACTGGGATTCCAAGCCTAATCAGGCGCGGTGGGCCTTCCAGATCCCCATCATGAAGAGACTGATCGCCGACGCGATCGCGAGCGCGGTCCAGGCGGCCACCGGGCCCGAGACGTACCCCGTGCGGGCCGGTCCCATGCTGAGGAGGGCCACGAGCGCGGCCCCCCACGCCACGAGAGCGACGACGAACCCGACGCCGAGGATGATCCCGCCGAGGCGAGGTGGCTTCGTGCCCTCGAGGTGGGACTGGTCCTGGGGCTGCCCGACGTGCGGGACGTGGACGTGCGGTAGATGGAGGTGCGCGGTCGCCATGATGCTCTCCGTTCGCCAGGGTCACATCGACCTGTCATTCGACTGTACGCCTGCAACTCCGGGACGACAACGGCCTCGCGGCGAGCCCGAGAACCTGCTTGACTGAGCCGTGAACAAGCGTTCACGACCTTCCGAACGGACCCTGAGTGACCTCCTCCCCACCCTCCGCGGCCGCGACGCAGCGGACCGCGCCGCCGGCGCGCAGTGCCGCGCTGATCGTGACGACGCTGTCGCTGTGCGGCATCGTCGTGTCGCTGCAGCAGACGCTCCTGCTGCCCCTGCTGCCGATGCTGCCCGACCTCGTGGGCGCCTCGGCCGACGACACCTCGTGGCTGGTGACCGCGACGCTGCTGACCGGCGCCATCGCCACCCCCACCGTCACGCGACTGGCCGACATGTACGGCAAGCGCCGGATGATCGTGCTGGCGCTCGGGATCTCGGTCCTGGGATCGATGGTCGGCGCGGTCAGCGATGACCTCGCCCTGCTGATCCTCGCTCGCGCGCTCCAGGGCGTCGGCACGGCGGTCGTCCCGGTCGGCATCGCGATCATGCGCGACGAGCTGCCGCGCGAGCGGATCCCCCTCGGCGTCGCGCTGATGAGCGCGACGCTGGCGATCGGCGCCGGTGTCGGCCTCCCCGTGGCGGGCCTGATCTCCGAGCACCTCGACTGGCACGCGATCTTCTGGGTGACCGGGGCCGTCGGTCTGGTCCTGCTCGTGGCCGCCATGGTGGTGCTCCCGGAGTCCCCGGTCCGCACCCGCGGCACGTTCGACATCCGCGGGGCCGTGCTGCTCTCCGGCGCGCTCACCGCGCTCATGCTCGCCATCTCCAAGGGATCGATCTGGGGCTGGACGTCGCCGACCACGCTCGGTCTCGTCGCCGGCGGCGGCATCCTGCTCGCGATCTGGGTCCCCGTCGAGCTCCGCACGCCGAGCCCGCTGGTCGACCTGCGCGTCTCGTCGCGGCGTGCGGTCGTCCTGGTGAACTCGGCATCCGTGCTCATCGGATTCGCGATGTTCGCCAACATGCTGCTCACCACGCAGCTCCTCCAGCTCCCGGAGGAATCGGGCTACGGACTCGGGCTCGGTGTCCTCGAGACCGGATGGTGGATGGTTCCCAACGCGGCGGCCTTCGGCCTCATGGCACCGGTCTCGGCCTGGCTCACGCGGCGGTTCGGTCCGCAGGTCACGGCGCTGTCCGGCTGCATCATCATGAGCGTCACGTACGTCGCTCGCGTGTTCTTCAGCGACAACCTCACCCAGATCGTGATCGGCTCGGTCGTGGTCGGTGCGGGCACGGCCATGGTCTACGGGGCGCTGCCCACGATGATCATGCGCGCCGTCCCCGTGACGGAGACGGCCTCCGCGAACGGCCTCAACGTCCTGCTGCGCTCGATCGGCACCACGACCGCCAGCGCCATCGTCGCGGCCGTCACCTCGGCCTCGATCGTGACGATCGGCGGTGAGGAGGCAACCAGCGAGGGCGCCCTCAAGCTGCTGTTCTGGATCGCGGCGGCGGCGGCGATCCTGAGCGCGGCAGTCACGTTCCCGACCCTGCGGATGCCGGACTTCGCGCCCGAGGCGGACCGCTCCGGGACCGCGACCACGAGCCGGCCCACGCGTGTGGTGCGTGGGCGCGTCGTCGACGAGCACGCCCGGCCGGTGCGGAACGCCGTCGTCACCGTGCTGACCACCGAGGGCGCCGCCGTCGACTGGGGCCAGGCCGACTCCGAGGGGCAGGTCAGCGTCGCCGTTCCGGGGCGCGGCGACTACTTCGTCGTGACCTCCGCGGACGGGTGGCAGCCCCGGTCGCGCATCGTCACCCTCGACGACGACTCCCGGTTCCCGCCCCTCGTCCTGCGCCACCGGCTGACGCTCGAGGGCACGATCAGCGACACCGACGGTGCCCCGATCTCGGGCGCCCTCGTGATCCTGACCCACCACGCCGGCGAGGCGGTGCACTCGACGCGCACCGACGAGGACGGTCACTACGCGGTGCCGCGTCCCGCCAACGGCCGCTACGTGCTCAGCGCCATCGCGGACAACGGCGCGACGGGGGCTCGTCCCGTCACCGTGTGGGAGGCCAACCGCACCGCGGACCTCACGCTGGGGACACCCCTCGCATGACGGCTCCCGAGGCGCCGGACCTGCACGCCGCCGTGTGGGGCGCAGCCGCCGAGCTGTTCGCGCGCAACGGCTACCCCGAGGTGACGATCCGCGCGATCGCGGCCCGCGCCGGCACCTCCCCCGCCCTCGTGATGAAGGTGGCCGGCAGCAAGGAGGAGCTCTTCCACCGCACGGCGACGATCAGCGCACCGGCCCTGCCCGACGTGCCCGTCTCGCGGCTGGGACCGGCCCTCGTCGCCGAGCTCGTCGACCGGCAGCGGCGCGGAGACCTCGAGCACCTGGGGCGCGCGATGATGCTGCGCGTCAACGCTCCCGACCCCGAGTGCGTGAGGGCCAAGTTCCTCGGCGGCTACGTCGCGCCGCTGACCGAGGTCCTCGAGGGCCCGCGCCCGGAGCTGCGGGCCGAGCTGGCCGTCTCGGCCCTCCTCGGGCTGGCGACCACCCTGCGCTTCTTCGAGTCCCCGGCACTCCTCGCCGATCTCGATGCGGCGGAGGCCGCGTACGGGCCGATCGTGCAGCAGCTCCTCGACGCACCGTAGGGGAACCGGCGCGCCCGCCGGCCACTACCGGCATGCTTGCGACATGACGATCCTGGACGACAACCGGTACGTCGCGCTGGCCCGGCTGGTGCGACGCCACGGCAGGTCCGACCTCCTCGCCGGGGCCCAGCTCGACGAGTTCGACATCGACGACGAGACTCCCCTCGGCGACGCCGAGCGCGCGGAGGCCTTCGCCGACGACCTCGAGCGGATGGGCCCGACGTTCATCAAGCTCGGCCAGCTGCTGTCCACGCGCTTCGACCTCCTGCCCGCGTCGTACACGACGGCGCTGGAGCGGTTGCAGGACGAGGTCGAGCCGATCGAGTTCGAGGCCGTCCGCGAGGTCGTCGAGACGGAGCTGGGCGCCACGCTGCGGGAGCGCTTCACCGAGTTCGACCCCGAGCCGCTGGCCGCGGCCTCCCTCGGCCAGGTGCACCGGGCGGTGCTGCGCAACGGCCGCGAGGTCGTGGTGAAGGTGCAGCGCCCGGGAGTGCGCGACGTCGTGCGCGAGGACATGAAGGTGCTCGGCCGGCTCGCGCGGCTGGCCGACAAGCGCACCGAGGTCGGCCACCGGTTCGGCTTCGGCCGCCTGCTCGACCAGTTCCGCCGCTCCCTGGCCGGCGAGCTCGACTACCGCCGGGAGGCGCGCAACCTCGTCACCTTCGGCGAGCTCACCGCCGCGTACGACCTGCTGCTCGTCCCGCAGCCCGTGCCGGCTTACACCACGTCGAAGGTCCTGACCATGGACTTCGTGAAGGGCCGCAAGGTCACCGACATCGGCCAGCTGGGCCTGGTGGACCTCGATGCCCGACCCATCGTCGAGCAGCTGTTCAGCGCCTACCTGCGGATGATCCTCGACGCCGGCATCCTGCACGCCGATCCCCACCCCGGGAACCTGCTGCTCACCGACGACGGCCGCCTGGCCCTGCTCGACCTCGGCATGACCGCGTCCGTGCCGCCGCGCGTCCAGCACGACATCATCAAGCTGCTGCTGGCCATCAGCGACGGTGACGGCGAGGAGACCGCCTCGATCCTCGCGAGCATGGGACACCCGCTGGACGGGTTTGACGCCGGCGCCTTCCGCGACGACGTGTCGCACTTGGTGTCCGAGGCGATCGCGAGCGGCGCCGACGTCGCCGTCGGAGCCGTGCTGGTCGACCTCAGCCGGCTGTCCGGTGCCCACGGGCTGCGCCCGCCCGCCGAGATGTCGATGGTGGGCAAGGCGCTGCTCAACCTCGACCGCTCGACGTCGCACCTCGACCCGGGCTTCTCCCCCGCCGAGGCCATCCGCGAGAACGTCAGCGACATCTTCACCGCCGGGCTCACCATGACGCCGGGCGGGATCGTCGCGGCCGCGATCGAGTCGAAGACCTTCGTCGCCGAGCTGCCCAAGCGCGCCAACCGGATCATGGACGCCCTCGCCGAGGGCGAGTTCCGGGTCAAGGTCGACGCGATGGACGAGCAGCGCCTGCACATGGTCCTGCAGCGGATCGCCAACCGCCTGACCCTCGGCATCATCATCGCCGCCACGATCCTCGGTGCCGCGCTGACGATGCGCGTCCCGTCGGAGTGGACGCTGCTGGGCTACCCCGGCCTGGCGATGCTGCTGTTCCTCTTCGCCGTCTGCTCCGGGATCGCGATGGCGGTCTGGATCCTCATGACCGACCGCAAGGTCGCCCGCACGCAGCACCCGACGGGGCCGCCTCCCTCCTGAGGGACGCATCGTCGTCGTCCGAACGGGTACGCAACCGGTGGAGCGGGGCACTTCCGCGTCCCACAGCCACGGCCCGAGGAGGACCCATGACCACGACGATGCTGGACGCCACACCGAAGGACTGGGGCAACGTCGACCGCGAGAGGCTGGCCGCCTGCATCGAGGCCTGCTTCGCGTGCGCGCAGACGTGCACGGCCTGCGCCGATGCCTGCCTCTCCGAGGAGATGGTCGCGGAGCTGACGCGATGCATCCGCACCGATCAGGACTGTGCCGAGATCTGCGTGGCCACGGGGAACGCCCTGACCCGCCTCACCGCCGACACCGTGGACGTCAGCCGCGCGTTCCTCGAGGCGTGTGCCAGCGTCTGCCGGGCCTGCGGCGACGAGTGCGAGCAGCACGCGCAGATGCACGAGCACTGCCGCATCTGCGCCGAGGCCTGCCGTCGCTGTGAGCAGGCGTGCCGCGACCTGCTGTCGAGCCTCACATCAGGAGCGTGAGCAGGGCCAGCGAGGAGCCCGCGGCGATGGCCGTGGAGAGCGTCGCCAGGACCAGGGCGCGAGCGGGCACGGGCCACAGCTCCCGCATCCTGATCCCGAGGCCGAGACCGAACATGCCGGCCGCCAGGAGCACGTTGGTCACCACGCCCGCCACGGTCAGCGCGGACTCCGGCAGCACACCGGTGCTCCGCAGCGCGACGGCGGCGATGAAGCCCACCACGAACCACGGCAGCAGGGGCGCCTTCCTCGAGCCCTCGTCGGTGCAGCGGCGGGCCACGAGGATCGACATGGGCGCGAGCATCGCGACCCGCCCGAGCTTCACGGTCGTGGCCAGCGCCACGGCTCCACCGCCGAGGACCGATCCTGCCGCGACGACCTGGGCCACCTCGTGGATGCTGGCGCCCGCCCAGACGGCCGCCTGGGCCTCGTCGAGTCCGATCAGGTGGGAGGCCCACGGGACGAGGGCGATCATGATCGATCCGAAGACCGTCACCAGGGCGACGGCCAGGGCCACGTCGCGCTGGCGGGCCCGCACCGTGTCGGCGACCGCCGCGATCGCGGCAGCGCCGCAGATCGAGAAGCCGGCCGCCATGAGGGTCACGAAGCGCGGCTCGAGGCCCAGCCGGGCTCCGATCGCCAAGGTGCCGTAGTACGTGATCAGGACGGTGCCGATGACCACGGCGACGCCGCCCAGCCCGATCCCGAACACGGCGTCGATCGGCAGCTTGATGCCGAGCATGACGACGCCCCAGCGCAGCAGCAGCTTCGTGAGCCGCTCCTGGTCGTGGAGGATCCGGTGCCGGGCGAGAGGCGTGTTCGTGACGACGACGCCGAGCACCAGCGCGACCAGGAGCGGACTCGCGAGAGGGAACACCAGGTTCACCCCGGCCGCGATGGCGGCCGCGACGAGCGCCGGCGCGAGCCGGTATCCCGAGGTCCGGGCGTCGAGGGTGAGGGCCATACCTCGACCATCGCCGAGTGCGGTTGGCGGCAGTAGACCCCGCGATCGACGTGGGATATAAACAAAGGTGATGACTCCCGACGTCGACATGGAGACCCTGCGCCTGCTGGTGGACCTCGCCGAGCTGAACAGCCTCAGCGCGGCGGCCCAGGCCCGGGGCATCAGCCAGCCGGCAGCGAGTGCCCGGCTCCGCGCGTTCGAGGCGCGCTGGCGGGTGATCGTCGCCGACCGGTCGCCGCGCGGAACGGCCCTGACCACCGACGGGCTCGCGATCGTGTCCTGGGCCCGCACCGTGCTGCACGAGGTCGACCTCATGCGGGCCGCCCTCACGGCCCTGAGCGACGAGCGGCACGCCGAGCTCGAGGTGGCCGCGAGCCTGACGATCGCCGAGTTCATCCTGCCGCGCTGGCTCGGCGAGCTCCGCAGCCGATCCGTGGTCGTCCGGCCCCGGCTCCACGTCGTCAACAGCGAGAAGGTGGCCGAGCTCGTCCGCTCGCGCACGGTGGACGTCGGTTTCATCGAGAGCGCCGCGGTCCCCCGCGACTTGGCTCACCGGCTCGTCGGGTCGGACCAGCTGGCCGTGGTCGTCGACCCGCGCCACCCGTGGGCCCGGCGCAGCACCCCCGTCCCGCACGAGGCACTGCGGAACGAGGCGTGGGTGCTGCGCGAGACCGGCAGCGGCACCCGCAGCACGTTCGAGCGTGCACTGCGCTTCGAGCCTCAGCTCGCGATGGAGGCCGACTCCACGACGGCGCTGATCGGCGCCGCGCGGGCGGGGGTCGGCCCGGCCGTCGTCTCCCGGCGCGCCGTCGCCTCCGAGCTCGAGACCGGACGGCTCGTGGAGGTCCCCACCGACCTCGATCTCTGGCGGCCGCTCACCGCGATCTGGCTGATGGAGCGGCGCCTGCCGGACTCCGTCGACGCGCTGCTGCGCATCGCCCGCGCCGGGACGACCCGGCACCACGCGACCTAGGACTCACTCGGGAACGAGCACGAGCTTCCCCGTGTGCGCGCGGTCGGACATCGCCTCGTGGGCCTGCGCCGCCTCGGCGAGCGGCAACCGGCGGACCACCGGGTCGGCCAGCATCCCCCGGTGCCAGAGGTCGAGCACGTGGGCGACGGCGTCGGCGACCAGTCCCCGGTCGCGCGGATCACGGGAGTCGACGAGCGCGCCGCGGGCCAGCCCACGCAGGTCGAGCTGCCTCGGGATCACCGCACGGTAGAGGTCCAGGTCGATCGGGAGGCCCGCGGACTGCCCGAAGCACACGGCACGACCGCCGGGGCGCAGCAGCGACAGCCCCTCGGCCAGCACCGGCCCGCCGACCCCGTCGATCAGGAGGTCCGCCCCGCGGTCGAGCCGGAGGCGGAGGTCGTAGACCGGGTAGTTCGGTTGGTAGCCGAGGGCGACCGAGGCTCCCGCAGCGCGAGCCAGGTCGAGCTTCTCCTGCGTGCTGGCCAGGGCGATCACCTCGGCCCCGGCGGCGGCCGCCAGCTGGACGGCGGCCAGTCCGACGCCGCTGCCCGCGGCGTGCACCAGGACCGTCTCGTGCGGTCGCAGGCCGCCCCGGTCATGCAGTGCCATCCAAGCCACGGAGTGGGCGACGGGCACCGCGGCGGCAGCCACGACGTCGAGCCCGTCCGGCAGCGGCAGAAGCAGGTCCGCCGGGACGAGCGCGTACTCGGCGTAGGCAGCTCGGGCATCGACCGCCACCACCGGTGCCCCGGGAGTGAGCACGCGGGGATCGCGCACCAGGGAGGCCGCCCCCGGACCCGCGGACTCGACGTGACCGCTGAGCTCGAAGCCGGGGACGAACGGCAGGGGCACCGGCAGGGGGTACTGCCCCGAGCGCATCCTGGTGTCGGCCAGGTTGACCCCCGCCGCCGCGACGCGGACCAGGACCTCGCCCGCACCCGGCCGCGGCACGGGAACCTCGGTCACCCGCATCACCTCGGGACCACCGAACTCGGTGATCTGCACTGCTCTCACGACCGAGGGCTCCTAGTGCTTGAAGGAGCCGCCGTCGACGACCAGGGTCTGGCCGCTGACGAAGCTCGCACCGTCGGAGAGGAAGAAGTCGACGGGGCCGACGAAGTCCTCGACGGTGGCCGAGCGCTGGATGGCACGCGACTGCAGGTTCGCCGGCTCGGCGAAGGACAGGTGGGCCGAGAGCGGGGTCAGCACGAAGCCGGGCGCGACCACGTTCACCGTGATCCCTCGTCCACCGAGCTCGGCGGCGAGGCTCTTGGTCAGGCCGATGACTCCCGCCTTCGACGCGACGTAGGCCGCCATCCCACCCGGACCCTTGAGCGCGGTGCCGGACGAGAAGTACACCCAGCGACCGTCGTCCTGGACCAGCGGACCGAAGTACTGGCCCATCGCGATCGCGCCGACGAGGTTCACGTCGATGGCTCGCTGCCACTCGGCCACGTCCATGTCGGCCAGCGGGCCCACCGAGGTGGCGACCCCGGCGCAGTGGACGACGCCGCTGATGCTGCCGCCGGTCAGGTCGCGGACGGCGTCCGCGGCTTCACGCACCCCTTCGGCGGAGGCGAGGTCGCCGATCACCTCGGTGACGTTCTCCGGCAGCTCGTCCATCGGCGCGCGGTCGATGCTGACGAGGGGCCGGCGCGGGGCCAGGTGGCGGACGATCGCCGCGCCGATCCCGGAACTCCCGCCCGTGACGACCAGCGGAGCCGCGCTCACTTGGACCGGTTCCGGACGACGCGCTCCAGCTTGGAGATCGCGAAGTCGAGGGACATCGCCATGAAGCCCATGGCCAGCAGGACCGCGAACGACTCGGCCACCTGGAAGTTGTTCGTCATGACGACGAGGCGCTGGCCCAGGCCGGAGTACGCGCCGACCATCTCGGCCAGGACGGCACCCAGGACGGAGTAGACCGCACCGAGGCGCAGCGCGCCGATGATCGTGGGCAGGGCGCTGGGCAGCTCGATCTTGCGGAACCGCTGCCAGGGCGTCAGCGACAGCGACCGGCCCAGCATGTTCACGTCGTGGTCGATCCCGCGCAGGGCACCGCTCGTGGCGGTGAGGAGCAGGAAGAACACGACGCTGGCGGCCACGAGCGCCTTGGGCGTGAAGCCCAGGCCGAACCACAGGATGAAGATCGGCGCCAGGGCCGGACGCGGCAGGCTGTTGAAGAGCGTGAGGAAGGGTCCGGACGCCCGCTCCAGCACGGGAACGTGCGTGAAGACGACGCCGACGAAGATGCCGAGCACGGATCCGACCGCCAAGCCGACCATCGCTCCGCTGAAGGTGCTGAGGGCGTCGGTCCAGAAGGTGGAGTCCTGCACCTCGTTGAACGCCGCGACGACGACGTCCTTCGGGTGCGAGATCAGCAGCGGGTCGATCCACGCGTTGTTGCTGGCCATCGCCCACAGGCCGACGAAGACGACCAGCGCCACGACCCGCAGCGTCCAGGTCAGGGCGAGAGCGCGACGCTCACGCCGGCGGCGCTCCGCGAACATCTCCTGGCCCACGGCGGCCGCGATCGACGCGGACTCGACGTCGTGTGCCGGCGGATTCTCCATGGTGGTGGACATCGTGGTCACTCTCCCTGCTCGGGTCGGATGAGGGCGAGCTCGGCCGGGCTCGAGATGGGAGGCCCACCTGCCACCTTGATCGTCTCGCCGGTGATGTAGTCGGCGTCGTCGGACGCGAGGAACAGGCACATGCTCGCGATGTCCTCGGGGCGGCCCACGCGCGGACGCGCGCTGAAGGACGCGATGCGGCGCTCGAGGTCGGGGTCGACGAAGCGCGAGGCCTGCGTCTGCACGGCGCCGGGCTCGATGCAGTTGACGCGCACGTTCGCCTCCGACCACTCCCACGCCATGGTGCGCGTGAGGGACGCCAGGCCCGCCTTAGCCGCGGCGTAGGCGCCGCGGAGCGGGTGGGCGTAATTCGCGGAGATGGAGCCGATGTTCACGATCGCGCCGCCGCCGTTGTCCTTGAAGACTTCGTAGGCGGCACTGGCCAGGTGGAAGGGGCCCGAGAGGTTCGTCTCGATCGTGGCGTTCCACGCGTTGACCGACAGGTCCTCGAGCCGCGCGGCGAAGTTGCCGCCGGCGTTGTTGACCAGGATGTCGAACGAGCCGAACTCCTCGACCGTGGCGTCCACGATCGCGCGGGCCGTCTGGGGATCGCGCATGTTCCCGCTGACGATCACGCTGCGCCGGCCGAGCTCGGTGACGCGTCCGGCCACCTCCTCCAGCGCCTCGACGTTGCGGCCGTGCAGCACGACGTCGGCGCCGGCGCGGGCGAAGGCCTCGGCGATCGCCGACCCGATTCCTCCGGAGGCGCCCGTCACGACCGCGCAGCTCCCCGTGAAGTCGAAGGTGGCGGTGCCGGTGGCGGGGCGATCCATGGTGTGTTGCGACATGCGTCTTGCCTCTCGAAAAGGTCGATGTGTGAGTAGCGTCACCCCGCCGAACAGCGAAGAGCAAGGGAACCGGTCCTATCAGGGCGATAGACCGATCCGGCCTCTCCAGCCTTGACTCATGTGATGCGGATCACCGAGCGTTCAGGGTGCAGGGACACGGACGGAATCGACGCCACCGACGCCGCGTCCCGGCCCCGCTCGACACCATCTGCTCACGAAGAGGCACGCACCATGACGAAGACCGAAACGGCAGCCCGAGGGCAGCGGATCACCTTCAGCCAGGTCCACCACAGCTTCATCCACGGGGACCGCGCGGTCCCCGTCCTGGAGGACTTCACGCTCGACATCCCTCCCTCGCAGTTCGTGAGCATCGTCGGGCCTTCCGGCTGTGGCAAGACCACCGCGCTGTCGATGACCGGCGGTCTCGTGCACCCACGCCGCGGGACGGTCAAGATCGGCGAGACCACCGTGTCGCACACCTCCCGCGACGTGGCGTTCCTCTTCGCCCGTGACGCCCTGCTGCCGTGGCGCAGCGTGCGGTCGAACGTCGAGATCGCCATGGAGGTCCACGGCGTCGACAAGAAGGAGCGACGCGAGCGGGCCGACGCCTGGCTGCGCCGCGTGCGGCTCGACGAGTTCGCCGACTCCGACGTGCTGCACCTGTCGCAGGGCATGCGCCAGCGCGTGGCCATCGCCCGGACGCTCGTCCAGAGCCCCAGCGTCGTGCTGATGGACGAGCCGTTCGCGGCCCTCGACGCGCAGACCCGCGCCCTCCAGCAGGAGGAGTTCATCTCCTTGTGGGAGGCCGAGCGCCCCACCGTCATCTTCGTGACGCACGACCTGGAGGAGGCGATCCTGCTCAGCGACCGCGTCATCCTCATGGCCAGCCGGCCCGGGCGCATCGTGGCCGACATGGCCATCGAGCTCGAGCGGCCCCGCTCGCAGGAGATGCGCGGCGGCGCCGAGTTCCGCTCCTACTTCATGGACCTGTCGGACCGCCTGCGTCACGAGGTCGACAAGGTCGACGCCGCCGTGATGAACATGAGGAAGAAGTGATGACCAGCGTGCCGACCGAGCAGGTCGCGCTGGAGGGCGTGACCGTGGCGTACCGCGTGTTCGGCACCGGGAAGCACCTCGTCACGTGCCTGCACTCGCTCGCCCTCGACGGGTCCTGGTGGGAGCCGCTGGCCGACGTGCTCGGACCCGACTACCGCGTGCTCGCGCCGGACCTGCGCGGCCACGGCGACACGGCCGCGGGCGACCTCGACCTGCGCGCCATGGCCGCCGACGTCGTCGCCCTGTGGGACCACCTCGGCATCGAGACCTCGCCCGTCGTCGGCCTGTCCATGGGCGGCATGGTGGCGCAGGCGCTCGCGGCCGACGCACCCTCGCGCGTCACGCACCTCGTGCTCATCGCCACCGCCCACCGCTTCGACGACGCGGCGCTCGAGGGCGCCCAGCACCGCATCGACGCGGTGCTGTCCGCCGGGAGCCTCGCCCTGATGGCGGACTCGCTCATCGACCGCTGGTTCGGCGCCGGCGCGAGCGACCTCACCGACGCACGAGCCCAGCGCGCCCACGCCCGCCTGCTGCGCACCGACGCGCGGACCCACGCCGAGGTCCTGCGCGCGATGACCCAGGTCAACGACGTCCACCCCGGCTCGACGCCCCCGACGCTGCTGATCTCGCCCGAGGACGACCTCAGCACGCCGCGCTCGACGATGGAGGCCCTCGCGGCCGCCTACGACGACGCCCGCCTCGAGAGCGTCCCGGGAAGTCACCTCGCTCCCCTGTCCCACCCCGAGCCCGTCGCCGCCCTCCTGCGCGACTTCCTCGCCTCCTGATCCCTTCTCGTCTTGCCCAGTTCGGAGTCCCCGTGAGCACCACCACCCCCGTCCCGACCACCGTCCGCGCCGGTCTGGAGGAGCACGTCCACGCGGCCGCCGTGCCCACGCTGGTCCTGCTCGCCGCCCACGTCACGGGTGACCTGTCGCTCCTGCGACCCGAGTGGAAGCCGTCCGCGGCCGTGCTGCCGCAGTCGGGACTCGATCCCGCGACGGACGACGAGGCTCGCGCCGTGTGCACCGCTCGGCTCACCGAGGCGATCTCCTCGGGCGAGCCCTGGCCCACCCAGCCGACGGAGGAGTTCCTCCGTGCCGTCGCCGACTGGGCCCTGGACTCCGACGACGACGACATCGCCGCGCTGCTCTCGGTGGCGTTCGTCGCCGAGGGCACCGACCCCCGGGCCCCGCGCTGGACGATCGACGAGGTGGCGCCCGACCGCCCGTTCCGCGCCATCGTGATCGGCTCGGGCATCGCCGGCCTCATGGTCGGCCTGCGGCTGAAGCAGGCCGGCATCGACTTCACGATCTACGAGAAGGCGCCGCACATCGGCGGCACGTGGTGGGAGAACACCTACCCCGACTGCCGCACGGACGTGCACAGCCACATCTACACGTACTCGTTCCAGGCGCACGACTGGCCGTCGTACTTCGGCCGGCAGGAGGTCATCCTCGACTACCTCACCGACTTCGCGAAGAACAACGGCCTGCTGGAGCACATCCGCTTCAACACCGAGGTCAGCGAGGCGTCCTGGGACGAGCAGGCATCGCGCTGGAACGTCGGCATCATCGACCCCGACCGCAAGGCCGCGGTCGAGTCCGCCGACATCCTCGTGAGTGCCGTGGGCCAGCTCAACCGCCCGATGATCCCCGACCTCCCCGGGCTCGACGGGTTCTCCGGGCCGGCCTTCCACTCCGCCGAGTGGGACCACTCGATCGACTTCACGGGCAAGAACGTGGCCGTCATCGGCACCGGGGCCAGCGCCCTGCAGTTCGCCCCGACGCTGGCGAGGCAGGCGGCGAAGGTCACGATCTACCAGCGCAGCGCCCCGTGGCTCATGCCCACGCCCGAGCTGCGCCAGGAGATCGGCGAGAGCGAGCGGTGGCTGCTGAACAACCTGCCGCTGTACCGCTCGTTCTACCGCTTCACGATCTTCGTGCCCCGGGCCATCGGCCAGCTGGACGCGGCGACGGTGGACCCGAGCTACCCGCCCACCGAGGTCGCGGTCTCGGAGGCCAACGAGCGGCTCCGCGTGATCCTCACGGCGTACCTCACGCAGCAGGCCGGCGACCGCACCGACCTGCTCCCGAAGATCATCCCGGACTACCCGGCCGGCGCGAAGCGCATCATCCGCGACGACGGCACGTGGGTCGAGACCCTCAAGCGCGACAACGTCGAGCTGGTCACGTCCGCCGTCTCCGGCATCACCGCCGACGGCGTCGTGGCCGACGGGACCGAGCGCCCCGCCGACGTCATCGTCTTCGGCACGGGCTTCCGCGCCTCGGACTTCCTCACCCCGATGACGGTCACCGGCGCCGGCGGCAAGGACCTCCACGACGCATGGGGCCTGGACGCCTGCGCCTACATGGGCCTGACGATCCCGGACTTCCCGAACCTCTTCTGCATGTACGGACCGAACACCGGCCTGGTGCTGCACGGCAACGTCGTGTTCTTCATGGAGTGCCAGGCCAACTACGTCGCGAAGTCCATCGAGCTGCTGCTGCGCGAGGGCGCGAGCTCCATGACCCTCACGCGGGAGAAGTTCGACGCCTACCGGGACGAGATCTTCGCGGCCAGCGCCCACCGCGTCTGGGAGTGGTCCGGCACCCACAGCTGGTACCAGAACGCCGCCGGCCGCTCGACGATCATGTGGCCGCTGCCCACGTGGGACTACGTCGAGGGCACCTCCGAGGTCGACCCCTCCCACTACACGCTCAACGAATGGAACCGCCGATGATCACCACCGAGACCGTCCTCGTCAACGACCTGGAGACCCGCTTCCTCGAGGGAGGCTCGCGCGACGACCCCACCGTCGTGTTCCTCCACGACGGCGCGTGGGGCGCCAGCTCCGACGTGACGTGGGGCGACGTCCTGCCGCTCGCCGCGGAGAGCTTCCGCGTCGTCGCCGTGGACATGCTCGGCTTCGGCGGCAGCGCCAAGTCCGTCCGGCTCGACCAGGCGCCGTTCGGCTTCCGCCTGCGGCACGTGCTCGCGCTGCTGGACCAGCTCGGCGTGACCGAGCCGGTCCACCTCGTGGGCAACTCGTTCGGCGGCTCCGTGGCGCTGCGCGCCCTCACGGTGCCGGAGCTGCGCGACCGCATCGCGTCGGTGACGACCATCAGCGGGACGGGCGGCCCCTGGCGGACCGCGGCCGGCGCCGCGCTCGGCCGGTTCGACGGCACCCGCGAGGACACCGCGCGCATCGTCGGACTGCTGTGCGACGACTTCGACGGGATCGAGGACCAGGTCGACCGACGCCACGCGTGGGCCAAGGCACCGGGACACTTCGCGGCCACGATGGCGATCCACACGCCCGTGCCCGAGCCGCTCAAGTTCCAGCCGCCCGCCGACGCCTTCCCTGCGAGCCTCTCGGACGTGGACACGCCGGTGCTGCTGTTCGAGTGCGTCCGCGACGCCCTCGTCGAGCGCGGCTGGACCAAGCACCTGGTCGACGTCCTGGAGCGGTGCGACGTCGTCGAGATCGACCACATGCACTCGCCCAACATCAGCCACCCGCAGGAGACCTGGGCGCACATCGAGGGCTTCCTGGCCCGGCAGGCGGACCCGGTCCGTGCCCGCTGACCCGCACGCCCCGCGGCCGGTCGAGGACGTCGACCACACGTCCCTCTTCCGGCTGGACGGGCAGCACCACGCCGTCATCGGCGCCGGCGCGGGCATCGGCGAGCACGTCGCCACCACGATCACCGCTCTGGGCGGCCGCGTCCTGTGCGTCGACATCGACGGCGACGGCGCCCGGGCCGTGGGCGAGCGGCTCGGCGCGCCCTGGCTGGTCGCCGACGCGACCACGCCCGAGGGCGTCGCACGGATCGGAGCGGCCGTCGACCGCGAGTGGGACCGGTGCGATGGCTACGTCGACGTCATCGGCCAGCAGACGCGGCGCCGGCTGCCCGACTTCACCCTCGAGGACTGGGACCGCGACTTCCGCGTCAACGTCCTGCACGCGTTCCTGCTCGCCCAGGAGCTGATGCCCCGGCTCGTCGCGGGCGGGGGCGGGGCCGTGGTCCACCTGAGCAGCACCAACGCCACCCTCTCGGGGCACCACTCCCCCGGCTACGGTCCGGCGAAGGCGGCACTGGAGATGTGGGTGCGCGAGCTGGCGACGCAGTACGGTCCCGCCGGTGTGCGGGTCAACGCGGTCGCGCCGGGACTCTTCCTCTCGCCGCGCTTCGTCTCCTCCGGAGGACACCTGGCCGAGCAGCTGGGCGCCAACACGCCGCTGCGGCGGCTGGGCCAGCCCCACGAGGTGGCCGCCACGGTCGCGTTCCTGCTCACCCCCGCGGCCGGGTACGTCACCGGGGCGGTGCTGCCGGTCGAGGGCGGCCTGTTCGTCACCGACCCCTCCGGGCTCAACGACCTGACCCCCGCGGACTGACGCAGAGCGCTCCCGCTCGTTCCCCCTGGCCCCACCGACTGGCAGGATCATGACGTGAGATTCGAGCAGTTGCGGTACCTCGAGGCGGCCGTGCGGACGGGCTCGTTCCGTCAGGCCGCCCGCGAGCTCGGGGTCTCCCAGCCCACGATCACGAACCAGATCCAGCGGCTGGAGGAGGACCTCGGGGTCGTCCTGATGTTCCGCGGCTCGCGCGGCGCCACCCCGACCGAGGCCGCCGAGCGGATGCTGCCCCACGTGACGGCGGCGATCCGGGCCGAGGACATGCTGCGCCAGGAGGCCAGCGCCATGGAGACGCTGAAGGTCGGCAACGTCAGACTCGTCACGGTCGCCACGGGCAGCAGCGTGCTCCTGCCCCCGGTGATCCGCCAGATGCACGACCAGCACCCCAACATCCGCTTCGACGTGAACGAGGGCGGGTCGGAGTCCGTCCTGAAGGGCGTGGCCCGCGGGACGTACGACATCGGCCTGGCCGTCCGGATCGAGGCGCTCGAGCAGCCCGACGAGTACGAGCACCTCCAGGTCATCGAGCTGCTCACCGGACGCCTCGTCCTGTGCGTGCCCGACTCCCACCCGCTCAGCGAGTCCGAGGACTTCCAGTTCTCCGACCTCGACGACGAGCCGCTCGTGTTCATGGGCCAGGGCAGCATCCTGCGCACGGCGATGGAGCGGCTCATGGAGGGCTTCGAGGCCCGCGTCGTCTACACCGCCCACAACGCCGAGACCGCCCAGCACATGGTGCGGGCCGGTGTCGGCATCTCGATCGCGAACTCCCTCGCGCTGTCCACCCGGTCGGGCGACGGCGTCACGCTCATCCCGATCAACGAGCCGTGGGCGCGCACCAAGCTGGTCGCCGTGCTGCGCAAGGACGAGCACCGTTCGCCGGTCGTGCAGACCCTCCTGAGGCTCATCAAGAAGAACGCCGAGGCCCACTCGGGCGCGCGTCCCTCGCCCATGCTCTGAGCCTTCGCCGATAGGTGTTGCGCATCACACCGACAGGCCGCGCGACCTTCCTCTGCCCAGGGTTCCGCACGAGAATCGAGGCGGAGCTGACCAAGGCTGTCAGCCTCACCATCTCGCAGCGAACGAAGGTGTGTCGTGCCATCAGAAACTCTCGATTCCCAGGTCGGTGACCTCCTGCGTCAGGCGGTCGAACGCGTGGGGTCGCAGGCCGACGGTCCGCGGATGATCGACGAGGCCACGGCCAAGTCGATCCTGGCCGCCGCCGGCATCGATGTGCCCGCCGGCCGGACCGGGGCCGACCCCGAGCTCCTGCTCGCCGACCTCACCGGACCGTTCGTGCTCAAGGCGGTCTCCCCCACCCTGATCCACAAGTCCGACGCCGGTGGCGTCGCGGTCGGCCTCGCGGCCGACGAGGTGCACGCCGCCGCCAGGACGATGCGCGAGACGGTCTCCGCTGCCGGGCACGAGGTGTCCGCCTTCCTGCTCGAGGAGATGGCCGCCGGCCCGCACGAGGTCGTCGTGGGCGCGGTGCGCAACCCCGGCGTCGGCTGGGTGGTGATGGTCGGCCTCGGTGGCGTCTTCGTCGAGGTGTTGCAGGACGTGGCGTTCGGCGTCGCTCCCCTGGTGCGTCCGCAGATCGTGGAGATGATCGACGAGCTGCGCGGCCTGCCGCTGCTGCAGGGCGCTCGCGGCAGCGAGCCCGCCGACCTCGACGCCCTCGTCGAGCTGATCGAGGCGCTCGCCGGACCCGGGGGCCTGC
This sequence comes from Aeromicrobium sp. UBA7512, assembly GCF_002476985.1. NCBI lineage: Bacteria > Bacillati > Actinomycetota > Actinomycetes > Propionibacteriales > Nocardioidaceae > Aeromicrobium > Aeromicrobium sp. UBA7512. The sequence goes on along the minus strand of NZ_DLNK01000006.1, from coordinate 197,193 downwards.
TGGACCTCATGCCGCCGCAGGTCACCGAGATCGACCTCAACCCGATCAAGCTCGGCGCCCACGGCGCCGTCGCCGTGGACGCGCGCTTCGTCGTGGACCCCGCCGCGACCCTCACCACGGACCGGACCCGCACGCCCGTGCCGCCGACCGACTTCAGCGCTCTCTTCGAGCCGAAGGCCGTGGCCGTCCTCGGCGCCAGCACCCGCGCGGTCAACGCCGCGAACCTCTTCGTGCGCCACCTGCAGACGTCGGGGTTCTCGGGGCGGATCGTCCCGGTCCACCCGAAGGCCGACGAGGTCGAGGGCATCGCCACGGTCCCGTCCCTGGCCGATGCCGGTGCGATCGACTACGCGTTCGTGGCCCTGCCCGGCGCGAAGGTCGCCGAGGCGCTGTCCCGGACGGTCGACGGCGTCGCGTTCGCCCAGGTGGTCTCGAGCGGGTTCGCCGAGGTCGCCGGTGGTGAGCTGCTGGAGCGCGAGCTGGTCGAGTCCGCCCGCCGGCAGGGGACGCGCATCATCGGCCCCAACTCCCTGGGCACCCACACGTCACGCGGCGGTGTCGGCTTCATCGCGGACGCGCCGTACGAGCCCGGTGGCGTCGCGGTGGTCTCCCAGAGCGGCGGCCTGAGCGTCGACATCCTGCGACTCGGCTCCGCGTCCGGCGTGCGCTTCCACTCCGTCACGAGCATCGGCAACAGCGCCGACGTGACGCCGGCCGAGATGGTGGGTCACCTCCTCGACTCGCCCGAGGTGCGCGTGATCGGTCTCTACCTGGAGTCCCTCGAGCGAGCGCGTGAGGTGCTGGAGCTCGTCACGGGCGACCGCCTCGTCACCAAGCCCATCGTGCTGCTCGTCGGCGGTCGTAGCGCCGAGGGCTCGAGGGCCGCCGCCAGCCACACCGGCGCACTGTCGGGCAACCACCGACTCTGGCCCGCGCTGGCGCGCCAGGCCCGTCTCCGGCTGGTCGACTCGCTCGACGACTTCCTCTCGGTGCTGCTGGGATTCGACGTCGCCAAGCCGTCGGTCCGCCCCTCCTCCCGCGACGTGGTGCTGTTCGGCAACGGCGGTGGCGCCAGCGTCCTGGCCACCGACGCGCTCGCCCGCCACGGCCTGGTCACGCCGACGCTCGCCCCCGAGGTCGTCGCTGCACTCGAGGCGTTCGACCTGCCCCCCGGCAACGGCCTGACCAACCCGGTGGACGTGCCGGCCGGAACGCTCGCCGTCCGCAGCGGCGCCGTCGCCGACGACATCCTGCGCACGATCCTGGCCTCGACCGAGCCTGCCGTCGTCGTGACCCACCTCAACGTGGGGATCATCCAGCGCAACCTGGAGGAGACCCACGGCGACGTCACCGGACGGATCATCGAGACGGTGGCCCGGCTCCAGGCCGAGACCGAGACCACGCACCACCTCCTCGTCCTCAAGGGCGACGGCAAGAGCGACATGGAGGAGCGCATCGGCGAGTACGCCCGACGCGCCCGCAGCCTCGGCGTCGCGGCCCACCGCCAGTTCGAGGCGGCCGCGATCTCCGCCGCCGCACTCCTCGCCGAACCAGCCCCGACGACCAGCCCCCAGGAGAACGTCTGATGCCCCACTCCGAATTCGCCTCCGCCCACGAGGAGCGCCGCAGCGCCGCCCTGGCGATGGGTGGCCCCAGGAAGCTGCAGGCCCGCGCCGAGAAGGGCGAGCTCAACGCCCGCCAGCGCGTCGACGTGCTGTTCGACCAGGACTCCTTCCGCGAGAGCGGCCTGTTCGCGACCTCGCAGTTCGACTCCGACCGCCACGCCACGCCGGCCGACGGCAAGGTCACCGGAACCGGTGAGATCGACGGCCGCACGGCGGGCGTCATCGCGTACGACTTCACCGTGAAGGGCGCCTCCAGCGGCAACGTCAGCAACAAGAAGATGGCCTACATGAAGGCCCTGGCGGCCCAGCGCGGCATGCCGCTGGTCTACCTCGCCGAGTCCACCGGGGTCCGGATGCCCGACATCATGGGCGGCACCGGCATGGGCGGCGGCAACGAGAAGACCCGCTTCCTGCGCCGGCGCGAGAGCCCGTGGGCCTCCGCCGTCTTCGGCTACGCCTTCGGCTCGGCCGCCTGGCACACGGTCTCGTCCGACTTCGCGGTGTTCCGCAAGGGCTCGGTCATGGCCGTCTCCAGCCCGGGGCTGGTGAGCCGGGCGACAGGTCAGACCGTCGACCGCGAGGAGCTCGGCGGCTGGAAGGTGCACTCGCGCATCACCGGCTTCGCCGACGCGGTGGCCGACACCGACGAGGAGGCGATCGACCTGGTGCGGACCTTCCTGTCCTACCTGCCGTCGCACAACGGCGAGGCGCCCCCCGTCGCGCCCGTCCCGTCGGACTCCGGCCAGCACGCCCGTGAGCTGGCCGAGATCGTCCCGGTGTCGCGAGCGCAGGTCTACGACATGCGCAAGGTCGTCGAGATCATCGCCGACACCAACTCCGTCTTCCCCATCAAGGCCGCGTTCGCGAAGAACATGATCACGAGCCTGGTGCGCATCGACGGTCGCAGCGTCGGCGTCGTGGCGAACAACCCGATGTTCAAGGGCGGCGCGATCGACACCGACGCGATCGACAAGGTCATCAGCTTCCTCGTGCTGTGCGACTCGTACAACATCCCGCTGGTGTTCCTCGTCGACCAGCCCGGCTTCCTCATCGGTCTCGAGGCCGAGCACGGCCGGGCCGCCGGCAAGATCATCAACTGGATGAACGCGCTGGCGCTGGTCACGGTGCCGACCGCGACGGTCATGCTGCGCAAGAACTACGGCCAGGCCTACGCCAACATGGGCGGCGGCTTCACCACGGACGCCGCCGCGGCCTGGTGGACCGCCGAGATCAGCTTCATGGACCCCCGGTCCGCCGTCGGCGTCGTCCACGGCGTCGACCCGGACAAGGAGCCCGAGGAGTTCGAGCGCCGCTTCGACGAGATGGCGCGCGAGTCCACCGGCTACGACGCCGCGCGCGTCTTCGGCGTCCAGGAGGTCATCGACCCGGCCGACACCCGCCGCTTCCTCATCGACTCGCTGCGTGACCACCAGCTGCGACGGACCCACGGCGTGGGCGAGCACCTGCTCAGCTCGTGGCCGACGAGCTGGTGAGCGCGATGTCCGAGCTCCCCCAGCGCGTCCTGGTCGCCAACCGCGGCGAGATCGCCCGACGCATCGTCACGACGGTCAACCGTCTCGGCCTCGACTCGATCGCGGTGTACGCCCCGATCGACGCCGGTCTGCCCTTCGTTTCCGAGGCCGCCGAGGCGTACGAGCTCACCAGCGACCACCCGGTCCGCGGCTACCTCGACGGGGCGCAGATCATCGCGCTCGCTCTCGAGTGCCGCGCGGACGCGATCCACCCGGGCTACGGCTTCCTCGCCGAGAACGCCGACTTCGCGCAGGCCGTGGAGGACGCGGGCCTGACCTGGGTCGGCCCCTCGCCCGAGGTGATGACCGCGATGGGCGACAAGATCCGCGCCCGCAGCTTCGCCGCCTCGGTCGGTGTGCCGATCAGTGGTGGTGGCGACAGCCTCGAGACCATCGACGACGCGCTGGCCGCCGCGTCCGGGCTCGGATACCCCGTCATGGTGAAGGCGTCCGGTGGCGGCGGCGGCATCGGCATGGCCGTCGCGCACGACGCGGACGCGTTGGCGAAGGTCTTCGCCTCGACGAAGGCCATGTCCGAGCGCAGCTTCGGATCCGACCGCGTCTTCGTGGAGAAGTACCTCGCCCGGGCGCGACACGTGGAGGTGCAGATCGTCGCCGACGCGTTCGGCCGCGTGGAGTCGCTCGGCGAGCGCGACTGCTCGCCGCAGCGACGGCACCAGAAGGTCGCCGAGGAGTCCCCGGCCCCTCACCTGAGCGAGGACGTGCGCTCGCGGATGCACGCCAGCGCCGTCGACCTGGCCAAGGGCATCGGCTACCGCAGCGCGGGCACCGTCGAGTTCCTGCTGGACGCCGAGACCGAGGAGTTCGTCTTCCTCGAGATGAACACCCGCATCCAGGTCGAGCACCCCGTGACCGAGCTGGTGTGGGGCACCGACCTCGTCGAGCAGCAGCTCTCCATCGCCGGATCGGGGCACTTCACGCCCGACTTCGACCCCCGACCGCAGGGTCACGCGTTCGAGCTGCGGATCTGCGCCGAGGACCCGGTGCGCCTGTTCCCCAGCCCCGGCTCGATCGACGTGTGGTCGCTGCCGTCCGGCGAGGGGGTCCGCGTGGACTCCGGCTTCGCCGCCGGCACCGAGGTCACCCCGTACTTCGACTCGCTCGTCGCGAAGCTCTGCGTCGTCGGGGCCGACCGGCCCAGCGCGCTGGCCCGGCTGCGGGAGGCGCTCGACGCCACCGAGATCTCCGGCGGGCTGCAGACGAACCTCGAGTTCCTGCGCCGGCTCGTGGACTCGCCCGAGTACGACTCCGGCCGGTACGACACCCAGCTGGTCACCCATCTATTGAGCGCGCGACCCGCGCGATGAACAGGAGCACCACCATGCCCGAGACCATCCACGCCGACCTGGCGGCCAACGTCTGGAAGATCCTCGTCCAGCCCGGCGACACGGTCGAGGAGGACGCCACGATCGCGATCCTGGAGTCCATGAAGATGGAGATCCCCGTCCTGACGGAGTCCAGCGGCACGATCGTGGCCGTCCACGTCACCGAGGGCGAGATGGTCTCCCCCGGCCAGGCCATCGCCGACATCGACGCGGACTGATCGCCATGACCACACTCACGCTCGAGCACGCCAATCTCGTCGCCGAGGGCGCGATCCGCCACGCGGCGGACCAGGGGCTGCGGATCAGCGTCTCCATCTGCGATCCCGGCGGCCGTCTGCTCGCCTTCCAGCGCATGGACGGCGGCCACTGGGCCGCCGGCTACGGATCGCAGGGCAAGGCGGTCGCCTCAGCGGCCTTCGCCCGCCCGAGCGGCGTCGTCGCGGAGCTGGCCCACGTGCCGATCATGCCGGCGATCGCCGAGGCCGAGGGCGGTCACATCATCTACTGCCAGGGAGCCGTGCCGATCTTCGTCGACGGCGTCCAGGTCGGTGCCGTGGGCGTCGGCGGCGGCAGTGCCCAGCAGGACGAGGACTGCGCCGTCGCCGGCGTGAGCCACCTCGCGCAGAAGGGCCCGGCCTCGGCCTCCATCAGTCGCGACTGAGGGCCGTTCGGTCCACTACGCGGGCTGCGCGGTGTCCCACAGCGCCCGCAGCTCGCGCTGCTGGACCATCCACACGCCCTCGTGCCGCACGAGGACGTCGTCGTAGACGAGCCCGCGGGTCTCCAGCACCAGTCCCGCGTCCGTCGTCCGTCCGACGTAGCGGACCCCGTAGGTCCACGCGTGGGCGCTCGCGCGGTCGAACTCGACCTCCACATTCGCCACGAGGTGGATGGCGAAGTCGGGCGTGCCGGCCTCGCTCATCAGGGCCGCGCGCGCCAGCAGGTACTCCCTGACCCCGGAGCGGCCCGGGGCGAGCTTCTCACCGTTGTAGATGCACTGCGCGTTCGGCGCGAAGCAGCCCTCGATCGCGGCCAGGTCGGCGCGGTCGCAGGCCCCGGCGTACCGCACCTGGAGCGCCCAGATCTCGGAGCGGTCGCGTGCCTCGCGCTGGCGTCGCAGGCCCGCCTTGAGTCGCCCGATCACGCTGTCTCCTCAGCGGCCCAGTGCTCGCACACCGTGGCAGAGTCGCTCAGCTCGGCGAACGCGTGGTCGGCGATCGTGAGCCCGGCCTGCTGCTGTTGCGGGGACCCCGACGTGCAGGCATCGGTCGGCAGGACGACGTAGTGGCCGCGGTAGAACGCGCTCTTGGCCGTGGCGGCCACGCAGTTGTCGGTGGCCAGGCCGGTCACCACGACCGTGGCGATGCCCTGCTCCGCCAGCACGGCGTCCAGGTCGGTGCCGTAGAACGCGTCGTACGCGGTCTTGACCATCGTCCGCTCGTCCGGGGTGGGAGCCAGCGCGTCGATGATCCGGGCGCCCCAGGTGCCGGGCACGCAGTACGGCTCCATCCCCTTGCGCACCAGACGCTCGCGCGCCGGGGCGTTGAGGCTGGGCTCGTCGAAGCGGGAGGTGATGTGGACGGTCAGCACGCCGTGGGCCGCGGCGGCCTCGCGCAGCCGCTGGATGCTGCCCACGATGCCGTCGGTGGAGGACGCGTCGAAGGCGGTCGACCGGTCGATGAATCCGCCCGGGCTGCAGAAGTCGTTCTGCATGTCCACGATCAGCAGGGCCGTGTGCTCGGGGCGGAGCTTGTTCGCCAGTCCCAGGAGCAGCTCGTCGGTGTTCACGACGTCGCTCCGGCCGGGGTCTCCCGCTCGAAGAGCTCCATCACGTTCGCGGCGAACCACGGGCGTGCCGCCATGTCGGCGCGGGCCGGCGTGGCGCGCGCCGCCTCCACGTGGGGAGATGACAGCGCGCTCCGGTCGGCCAGCTCGTGGACGACGAGGTGGGTCACGCTCGAGCCTGCGGTGTCCTCCGCGACCCGGACCCGCCGGCACCGCAGCCACGCCGGCTCGCCCAGCAGGATCGGCGCGTGCTCCTGCGAGAACCAGTCCTCGAACGCGCTCGCCTCGTCGGCCGGGACGTCGTACCAGATCAGCGAGACCAGCCCCGCGACCGCGTCGCCGGGCTGGCGGTCGTCACCGACGACCGAGCCGACGACCATCCGGTCGGCGACAGGTCCCACGGGATCGTCGCCGTGCTCGGAGAGGCGCAGCCACGTCGCGTCGTCCGCGGGCATGACGCGGCGGAAGAGCACGTCCTCCTGCTGGCCGGCCGGTTCACCGTAGAGATCAAGTCGGAAGTTCAGGTGGGTCATCGGGCATCGCTTCCTGCAGGCAGTGGGAAATCGCTCGTAGTCAAGCAGCGGCGCACCGCACCGGTAACCGCTGCGCACCTATCACGGCGATACGCCTTGAGACCTAGGTCACACCGCTTCGCGTGGGTAGCGTCGCTCGCGTGACCACCTCCACCGAGGCGTCCCGAGAGGATGCCTCGCACTCGAACCCCACCCTGTTCGGCAAGGACTCCGTCCTCGTCGCCCGCAAGGACTTCCCCGCCGACGGCGTCGCCCGGCTGACCCTGGTCGATCCGGCGGGTGGGCGGCTGCCCGACTGGACCCCCGGCTCGCACATCGACGTCGTCGTCCCGCAGGCCGACGGGTCGTCCGCGATCCGTCAGTACTCCCTGTGCGGCGACCGCTGGGACGCCCACTCCTACCAGATCGCGATCCTGCGCGAGCCCGCGTCACGGGGCGGTTCGGTCTACCTGCACGATGAGCTCGCCGAGGGCGACCTCATCCGCATCGGCACCCCGCGCAACCACTTCTCGCTCGCCTCGGCCGAGCGGCTCGAGTTCATCGCGGGCGGCATCGGCATCACGCCGATCATGACGATGATCGCCGCCGCCGAGCGGATGGGCGTCGAGTGGCGGCTGCTCTACGGCGGCCGGACCCGGGCCTCGATGGCCTTTCTGGAGGAGCTCGCTCCGTACGGGGACCGTGTGGTCGCCCGGCCCCAGGACGAGTTCGGGCTGCTCGACCTCTCGGAGTACGCCGAGCCGGTGGAGGGCACGAAGATCTACTCCTGCGGACCCGAGCCGCTGCTCGCCGCGATCGAGTCGGCCACCTCGGCGTGGCCCACGGGAACCGTCCGCTTCGAGCGGTTCGCCGCAGTCGAGCAGGCTCCGCCGGTGCGCTCGGGGCCCTTCACCGTGGAGCTGGCCCGGTCGGGCAAGACCATCACGGTCACTCCGAGCGAATCAGTGCTGCAGGCCGTGGCCGAGGCCGGCAGCCCGGTGCTGGCCTCGTGCTCGCAGGGCGTCTGCGGCACGTGCGAGGTGGGGGTGCTCTCCGGAGTTCCCGACCACCGCGACTCCCTGCTCTCCGATGCCGAGCGCGCCGAGAACGACCGCATGTTCGTGTGCGTCTCGCGCGCCGTGACCGAACGACTCGTGCTGGATCTCTAGGAGCGACCGATGACCACTGGCGCCATGCCCACCTCCCTTCCCGTCTTCGACGAGGACCCCTTCTCCCCGGAGATCCTGGAGGACCCGATCCCCTTCCACCGGCGACTCCTCGACGCCGGGCCCATCGCCTACCTCTCGAAGTACGACGTGCACGTCGTGGCCCGCTACGACGAGGTGCGCACCGTGCTCGCCAACTGGCAGGAGCTGGTCTCGGGCAACGGCGTCGGGCTCAACGAGCCGTGGCGCACGACCGGCCTGCTCGAGACCGACCCGCCCCGGCACGACGCACCTCGAGAGGTCCTCGCCGACGTCATGTCGGCCCGCGCCATGCGTCCGATGGCCGACGCCTGCTCACGGCAGGCCGCGGCGTTGATCGACGGCCTCGTCGAGGAGCGCGCCGAGGACGGGCAGGTCGCCATCGACGGCTACCGCGACGTCGGCCGGGTCTTCCCCGTCAACTTCTTCGCCGAGGCGGCCGGCATCTGCGGCCGGGAGAACCTCCCGGCCTACGCCGATCACGTCTTCAACTCCGGTGGCCCGCGCAACGACCTGGTGAAGAAGGGCGAGGCGCGCGCCCCCGAGCTCGCCGAGTGGGCCACGGGCGCCTGCCAGCGCGACGCCCTGAGCCCGAAGGGCTTCGGCGCGGACATCTGGGCCGCCGCGGACCGCGGCGACATCCTGCACGAGCAGGCTCCCCTGCTGACCAGGTCGCTGCTGTCGGCCGGTACGGACACCACCGTCTACGGGCTCTCCGCGGTGCTCTACGCCTTCGCCACGCACCCGGACCAGTGGGAGCTGCTGAAGTCGGATCCACACCTGGCCCGCGTCGCGTTCGACGAGGCACTGCGCTGGGAGTCGCCGGTGCAGATGCTGTTCCGCAAGAGCGCGGCCGAGGTCACGCTCGGTGGCGCCACGATCCCCGAGGGCCGGCGCGTGCTGATCTGCTACGGCGCCGCCAACCGCGACCCGCGCCGCTGGGAGGATCCCGACCGCTTCGACCTGCGACGCGATCCCTCGGGCCACCTGGCCTTCGGGATGGGCATCCACCAGTGCGTCGGTCAGCACGTCGCCCGGCTCCAGGCGGAGTCCCTCCTGAACGTCTTGCTCGAGCGGGTCGACCGCATCGAGCTGTCCTCGGCGCCGACGCGCCAGCACAACAACACCCTGCGCGCGTGGGGCTCGATCCCCCTGCGCCTCCACCTGTCGTGACCCCGGTTTGCCTATCAGTGTGATAGGTCCGATTTTCATTGACTTCACAAGGAAAATCGCCCCAGACTCGCAGTATCGAAAAGAGTGACCCAGGTCACTTGCGCCCCCCCAGCACCACCCCACGAACTGGTCCCCCCGGGTCAGAATCCAAGGAGAGCACATGTTCCGCACCATCGCCGGAAGAGCCACCAGCCGCCGGTCCCGCCACCCCCGACGCACGGCCGTCCAGGCCACGTCGGCAGTCGTCGCGATGGGCCTGCTGCTCGCCGCCTGCGGCGCCTCCGGCGAGGCCTCGGACGGAGGCAGCGGCGAGCCCGTCGCCATGAAGATCGCCTCGTCGCCCAGCGACGTCTACCTCATGGACGAGTTCGCGCTCAACGAGAAGCTGTTCGCCAAGCACGACCTGAAGGTCGACAAGTTCATCTACCCGCAGAACGGCGTCCAGGGCTCGCAGCTGCTGGCCTCCGGCGCGATCGACGCGATGCAGCAGGACACCCTGCTGACGATGGCCTCCTTCGCCAACGGCCAGAAGGGCAAGCGGCCGATCATCGTCGGCATGCGGATGCCCACCGTCACCTACGCGATCATCACGCGCGACGGCTTCGAGGGCCCCGGTGCCGACGCCTCGTTCGAGGAGAAGATGAAGGCCCTCGAGGGCAAGACGATCGGCGTCACCGCCATCGGCGCGGGAGCCGACACCGAGCTCACCCTCGCGCTCGAGGAGGCCGGCGTCGACAAGGACTCCGTCACCCGCCTCGCCGTCGGCCAGATGCCGCCGATGATCGCCCAGCTGAAGTCCAAGCGGGTCGACGCCGTCGTCAGCCAGACGTGGGCCTCGAGCCGCATGCTGGAAGCGGCGACCGGCGGCTCGATCTACGTCGAGTACTCCGACACGACCTCGCCCGAGGTCCTCAGCGGCCAGGAGGTGGGTCCGCTCGTCGTGCGTGAGGACTTCCTCAAGAAGAACCCCAAGGCCGTGGAGAACTACCTCGCCCTGCAGACGACGATCAAGGACGAGATGCTCGCGCGTCCCGACGACGCCGCCGCCTTCCTCAACAAGAACACGTTCGACGGCAAGGCCGCCGACCTCAGCACCGCCTACGTGGACGACTGGTCGAAGAACGTCATCACCAAGGCCGACCCGGAGTGGCGCATGAGCCGTGACGCGTTCGACCGCATGGCGGCGATCGCGGTCCGCATCGGCCTGCTCAAGGAGGGCCAGGTCAAGTACGAGGACATCGTCGCGAAGTTCGCCCAGGAGGACTGAGCACGTGAGGGGTCGGCGGCCCGGGTGGCCGCCGACCCTTCTGCACCCACTGCAGCATCCCGTCATGAGAGGCCGGCCCCACATGGACTACTTCGCCAGCGCACCGCGCGGAACGTGGGGCACCTGGGACGGCAGGACGGCACGCGTGCCGTACGGAACGCATCACGCGCGACGGCTCGGCTCGGCCGAGAGCGCCTGCGGAGCCCCGGCGATGGACTGGGAGCTCTTCTGGGACGTGGACTTCGCGCCCGCCCTCGAGGCCTCGTGCCGCCCGTGCGCGCGGGCGATCCTCCCCGCGCGCTGATCCCCCCACGTCAAGGAGCAGGACCATGGACTTCACCCCCGACAGCACCACGCGCGAGTACGCCGCGCGACTCACCGCCTTCATGGACGAGTACGTCTACCCGGCCGAGCCGGTCTACCGCCGCGAGATGGACGAGTCCGGCGACCCGAACTTCCACCCGCCGATCCTCGAGTCCCTGAAGAAGGTCGCGAAGGACCAGGGTCTGTGGAACCTCTTCCTCCCCCACGGCGACTGGGGCGCCGGCCTGACCAACGTGCAGTACGCACACCTGGCCGAGATCACCGGACGCAGCCCCGAGATCGCCCCCGAGGCGATCAACTGCAACGCCCCCGACACGGGCAACATGGAGATCCTCACCCTGTTCGGCACCGACGAGCACCAGGAGAAGTACCTCAAGCCGCTGCTCGCGGGCGAGATGGCGTCCGCCTTCTGCATGACCGAGCCGGCCGTCGCCAGCTCCGATGCCACGAACGTCGAGCTCTCGATGGTGGCCGACGGTGACGAGTACGTCCTCAACGGCCGCAAGTGGTTCGCGTCGAACGCGCTGCACGCCAACTGCGAGGTGTTCATCGTCATGGGCAAGACCGACGTCGACGCGGCCACCCACCGCCAGCAGTCGATGATGGTCGTCCCGAAGGACACGCCCGGCATCACGATCGTGCGTGGCCTGCCGGTGTTCGGCTACCTCGACCGCGAGGGCCACGCCGAGGTGCTCTTCGAGGACGTCCGCGTCCCGAGGACGGCACTGCTGGCCGGTGAGGGCGACGGCTTCATGATCGCCCAGTCCCGCCTCGGTCCCGGCCGGATCCACCACTGCATGCGCTCGATCGGCATGGCCGAGCGGGCACTCGACCTGATGATCGACCGGGCGCAGTCCCGCGTGACCTTCGGCCAGCCGCTCGCCGAGCGCGCGAACATCCAGGACTGGATCGCCGAGGCGCGCATCGAGATCGAGGCCACGCGACTGCTCGTGCTGAAGACGGCGTGGCTGATGGACACCGTCGGCAACAAGCAGGCGCGCACCGAGATCGCCGCGATCAAGGTCAAGGCGCCCGAGATGGCGCTGAAGATCATCGACCGCGCGATCCAGGTCCACGGCGGCGCCGGGGTGACGAACGACTTCCCGCTCGCCACGTACTACGCCCACCAGCGCGCCCTGCGTCTCGCCGACGGCCCCGACGAGGTCCACAAGCGCAGCATCGCGCGGCTGGAGCTGCGCCGCCGCGCCTCCGTCGGGGCGTGATCCGAGGGGCGGGCGCCGTCAGGCGACCCACTCGACGAGCTGCCAGATGATGCCGTTCGGGTCGGCGAACTGGCAGTAGCGCTCGCCCCACGGCTCGGTCTCGGGCGGCGTCACCACGCGGGCGCCGGCGGCCTCGATGCGCTGGAACTCGGCATCGAGCCCGTCGACGACGCACACCAGGAGCAGCCCGTCACCCGCGGAGCCCGCGGCCTCGCGAGGCTTGAACGTCGGCAGGCCCGTGGCGAGGAAGATCAGGTGGGAGCCGGTGCCGGCGTGCTGGAGCGAGACGAAGCCCTCGGCGGACATCGCCTCGGTGTAGCCGAAGTGGGTCCGGGCGAAGTCCGCGGACGCCTCGACGTCGGGGACGTTGAGCGACACGGCGGTCTGGGTGATGTTCATGGGTGCCTCCCGGCGTTAAACTCTGTACGACGTACAAGATAACGCACCGAACCCTGAATCGATTCCCCATGCCGAGAGACCTGATCGACCTGCTGTGGCGGGACAGCCCGCTCGCTCCCCCGCCGCGCCGTCGGGGTCCCCGTGCGACGCACACCACCGGCGACGTCGTCGCGCAGGCGATCGCGCTGGCCGACGAGGGCGGACTGACCGCGGTGACGATCCGGGCGGTCGCGGAGTCGCTCGGACTGACGACGATGTCGGTCTACACGCACGTCAACGGCCGCGACGACCTCCTCGTGCTGATGGCCGACCGCGCCCACGCCGAGATGGAGCCGCCGGCGTTCGGACGCGCGCGGTGGCGCACTCGCGTGCGACGCGTCGCCGAGGCCCATCTCGAGCTGCTGCGGGCGCGACCCTGGCTGCTGGGGGTCGACGATCCGCGGACGGCCCTGGGGCCCGGCACGATCGCGAAGTACGACCACGAGCTGCACGCGTTCGACGACACCGGGCTCGACGACCTCGACCGCGACGCGGCGCTCGCCTTCGTGCTCGACTTCGCTCGGTCGACCGCGTCGCGCATGGCGCAGGCGTCCGCCGCCGTCGACATGGCCGAGGAGTGGGAGCGGTCGGCCCCGTCGCTCGCGACCTACCTCGGCACGGACCTCGCGCTGGCCCAGCGGGTCGGCCGCGCCGCAGGCGAGAGCATGCAGGGTCCCTACGACGCGCACCGCGCGTGGGAGTGGGGCCTCACCCGCGTGATCGGCGGCCTGGCGGAGATCATCGAGGACTCCTGATTCGGCTGCGGTGGCATGCTTTCTCCAGGGGAGATCTTTCCCAGGGAGGTGCCCCCATGCGCCGAGAGCCGCTGCCCGCCATCGTGCTGGCGCTGCTCGTCGCGGCCTCGCTCGCGGCGTGGGTGACGTCCACCTCGGACGAGGGCGCGTCCGCGCGCGGCTCCCTCCTCGCGGAGGAGGCCGACGCGCTGCCCCGACCCGAGGTGACGCTGGCGTTCGGCGGAGACGTCCACTTCGAGGGTCGCCTCGCCCGGTCCGTCAGCCGGGCCGACAGCACGCTCGGCCCGCTGTCCGCCGCCCTCAGCGAGGCGGACCTGGCGATCGTCAACCTCGAAAGCGCGCTGACGTCCCGCGGCTCCCGCGCGCGCAAGGAGCTGGAGACCCCGTCGGCGCGCTACTGGTTCCGGAGCCCTCCGGCGGCGCTGGACGTGCTGGCCCGGTCCGGTGTGGACGTCGTCTCGCTGGCGAACAACCACGCCGGCGACTACGGCGGGGTGGGCGTGCGCGACGCCCTGCGCGCCGGCGCGCGCGGTCCCGTCCGGGTGGTCGGCATCGGGCGGGACGCCGAGGAGGCCTTCCGCCCGCAGGAGTTCGAGGTGAAGGGGGTCGCCGTCGCCGTGCTCGCGGCGGACGCGTCCACCCGCGAGAGCCGCGACCCGGTCTGGGCGGCCGGGCCGACCTGGGGCGGCATCGCCGCGGCGCGCGTCCCGCGCACCGACCGTCTGCTCGCCGAGGTCCGTACGGCGGCCGAGCGCGCAGACCTCGTGGTGGTCCAGCCGCACTGGGGCGCCGAGGGCGCGACGTGCGCGACCGAGGACCAGGTGACGCTCGCGAAGTCCTTGGCCGACGCGGGTGCCGACGTCGTCGCGGGCTCCCACTCGCACACGCTGCTCGGCAGCGGCCTGCTCGGCGACACCTACGTGAACTACGGGCTCGGCAACCTCCACTGGTACCACGGCAGGAACGCGGACACGGGGGTCCTGCGGCTGCGGTTCCGCGGCGACGAGCTGGTCGGCGAGGAGTGGGTGCCCGGCCTCGTCCCGGAGCGGGGCGGCCCGGCCCGCGCCCTGCGAGGGGCGGCGGCCGCCGCGGCGCAGGAGCGCTGGCAGTCGCGTCGCGCGTGCACCAGCCTCGTGCCCGTGGACGTCGACGGCACCGTCGAGGCCGGCACCGAGCTGCCGCCGTTCGAGGGCTCCGTCGAGCCGATCGGGGCCGTGCTGGCCAGTCGGATGGCGAGCAGCCACGACCCGGCCATGTGCCCGGTGCCGCTGGACTCGCTGCGCTACCTCCGGGTGACGCACGTGGGCTTCGACGGCCGGGCCCGCGAGGGCGAGCTGGCCGTGCACGCCGATCACGCGGACGACCTGCTCACCGTCTTCCGCGAGCTCTACGAGGCGCGGTGGCCCATCGAGCGGATGCGCCTGGTCAGCGACTACGGCGGTGACGACGATGCGTCGATGGCCGCCAACAACACGTCGGGCTTCAACTGCCGGCGGGTCCTCGGGCAGCCGAACTGGTCGCGCCACGCCTTCGGCGCCGCCGTGGACCTCAACCCGGTGCAGAACCCCTACGTCACCTCCGGTCAGGTCCTGCCGGACGCCGGGGCGCCGTTCGCCGGCGTCGACCGCTCCCCCGGCGCCGAGACCGCGCCCGGGGTCATCCACGACGGCGACGTCGTCGTGAACGCGTTCGAGCGGATCGGCTGGACGTGGGGCGGGCGCTGGCCCGAGCCCGACTTCCAGCACTTCGCCGCACCCGAGTGAGGCGACCTCACCCCAGCAGGCGCCGTGTCCGCTCGTCGGCCGGGTAGAACGCCTCGATCGCGAGCTCGGAGAGCGTCACCTCCCGCGGGGTCCCGAAGACCGTGGTCGTCGAGATGAACGAGAGCACCTCGCCACCCTCGGTACGCAGCTGCAGGGGGACGACGAGGGCGGGCGAGTCGACCGGCGCGATGCCGCCGGCGACGACCTCGCCGTACAGCTCCGCGAGGAACGGGTCGCCCGTCGCCGCGTGCTCCCCGTGCAGCCGCTCGGCGAGGTGCGCCCGCCACTCGTCCAGGTTGGCGATGCGGCCGCCCAGCCCGCGGGGATGGATGGACAGCCGGATGACGTTCACCGGCGGCTCGAGCAGGTCCACGTCGACTCCCGCGAGCAAGGCGTACGTCGCGTCGTTCGCGGCGACCAGGTCCCAGCGGCGGTCGACCACGAGCGCCGGATAGGGATGGTGCGCCACGAGGATCGCCTCGAGGGCACGGTTCGCCTCGGCCATCGACGGGTCGCCCAGCGCGCGCTCGGGATGGGCCGGCGCGTGACCCGCCGCCAGCAGCACCTGGTTCTGCTCGCGCAGCGGCACCTCCAGCTGGTCGCACAGGCGCATCACCATCGTGCTCGTCGGGCGACTGCGGCCCGTCTCGATCCAGCTGAGGTGCCGGGCCGACACCTCGGCGCGGTTCGCGAGCTCGAGCTGCGAGAGCCGGCGGCGCTGCCGCCACTCACGGATCAGGGTGCCGGCGGTGGTGCTCACGAGCGCCAACCTAGCCAAGAGGAGGGCATCGCGGCCATGACCTGCGAGGTCATCGACGTCCGGCGGCGCGTCGGGTGGGATCGACCCATCACCGACGAACGGAGCACATCATGAGCACCACCCCGGCCTACGCCATCGCCTACCTGCGCGAGGTGGACTTCGATCCCGAGATCATCGAGTACCTCGAGCGGATCGACGACACCCTCGCGCCCTACGAGGGCCGCTTCATCGTGCACGGCGGCACCCTGACCGCGGCCGAGGGCACGTGGGACGGCGACCTCGTCGTCATCGAGTTTCCGAGTGCCCGGGCGGCACGGGACTGGTACGAGTCGCCGGGCTACCAGGCGATCCTGCCGCTGCGCACCGAGCACTCCTCGTCCATCGCCTGCATCGTCGAGGGGACGAAGCCGGGCCACGTGGCGAAGGACAAGCTCGCCGCGCTGCTGGTCTGAGCCGCCCGGATGCGACGGCGGCCCTCGAGGTCGACGGGACATGGATCACCTGATCTCGGCGTAGCGTGAGCCGTGTCACGTCGACGAGAGGCTGAGGCCGTGAAGATCGGTGTTCCCCAGGAGATCAAGAACCACGAGTACCGGGTGGCGATCACCCCGCTGGGCGTGCGCGAGCTGACCAGCCGCGGCCACTCGGTCGTCATCCAGACCGGCGCCGGAGTCGGTTCGTCGATCGCCGACGACGACTACGTCGGGGCCGGCGCGACCATCGTCGACGACGCGGAGTCCGCCTGGGGCACCGACGGCGGCGTGGACCTCGTGCTGAAGGTCAAGGAGCCCGTCGCCGAG
Organism: Aeromicrobium sp. UBA7512; assembly: GCF_002476985.1. Taxonomy (NCBI): domain Bacteria; kingdom Bacillati; phylum Actinomycetota; class Actinomycetes; order Propionibacteriales; family Nocardioidaceae; genus Aeromicrobium; species Aeromicrobium sp. UBA7512. The sequence continues at coordinate 180,685 of NZ_DLNK01000006.1, read as the reverse complement.
GAGTACCACCGCATGCGCGAGGGTCAGCTGCTCTTCACGTACCTGCACCTGGCGGCCGACCGACCGCTGACCGATGAGCTGCTCGCGCGGAAGGTCACCGCCGTGGCCTACGAGACGGTGACCGGCGCGAACGGCGGGCTCCCCCTGCTGTACCCCATGAGCGAGGTGGCGGGATGCCTTGCGCCCCAGGTCGGCGCGCACGCGCTGATGAGGGCCGAGGGCGGCCGAGGGGTGCTGCTCGGCGGGGTCGGTGGTGTCGCCAACGCGAAGGTGGTCATCATCGGCGCCGGGGTGTCCGGGCAGAACGCGGCGAACATCGCCCTCGGCATGGGCGCCGACGTGACCCTCCTGGACACCGACCTCGACAAGCTGAGGATGAGCTTCTGGAGGTACGACAACCGCGTGCACGGCCTCGCCTCGTCGAGGCTCGCGATCGAGCAGCAGGTGCTCGCCGCTGATCTGGTCATCGGAGCGGTGCTGCTGCCGGGCGCCGCGGCTCCGAAGCTGGTCAGCAACGAGCTGGTGTCGCGGATGAAGCCCGGCTCCGTCCTCGTCGACATCGCCATCGACCAGGGCGGCTGCTTCGAGGACTCGCGCCCCACGACCCACGCCGATCCGACCTTCGGTGTCCACGACTCGATCTTCTACTGCGTGGCGAACATGCCCGGGGCGGTCCCCCACACGTCGACGTACGCCCTGACGAACGCGACGCTGCCCTACACGATCGCCCTGGCCGAGCACGGCTGGACCGAGGCGATGCGAGCCGACACCGGTCTGGCCCAAGGCCTCAACACCCACGACGGGCAGCTGACGAACGCCGCGGTGGGGGCGGCCGTGGGCCACTCGGCGATCACGGTCGAAGAGGTCCTGTCGGCCTGACGGTGGACCACCCGCGTGCCAGCATGCCGAGATGAGCACGAGTCCGGACGAGGGCGTCGAAGCCGAGCACGCCGGAAGCACCCGCCTGATGCTGCTGCTGGCGGCGGCGATGTTCGTCCTGGTGGTCGACACGTCCCTGATGAACGTGTCGATCTCCGCCGTCATCGACGACCTGGACACCACCGCCAGCGGGGTGCAGTCCGCCATCGCGCTCGAGGCACTCGTCTCGGCGGCGTTCATCCTGATCAACAGCAAGGTCGGCGACCTGATCGGCCGCAAGCGCGCCTACGTCCTCGGGCTCGCGGCGTACGCGCTGGGAGCCCTGGCGATGACCCTCGCCCAGAGCCTCACCTCGATCGTCGTCTTCTGGGCGATCATCGGGGGGCTGGGGGCCTCGCTGCTGCTGCCGGCCATGCAGTCACTGATCCACGGCAACTTCACGGGCGCCGCGCAGAAGAAGGCGTACGCGCTGGTCGGTGCCGCGGCTGCCATCGCGGCCGCGATCGGCCCTCTCCTCGGCGGATTCGTCACGACCTTCCTCTCGTGGCGGGTCGGCTTCGCGCTGGAGGTCGTCATCATCGGCGTCGTCCTGAGCCAGATCCGGCTGGTCCGCGACGTTCCGTACACCGGCTCACGGCAGGTGGACCCGGTCGGCGCCGTCCTGTCCGTCGTCGGCATGGGCGGGGTCGTCCTCGGCATCCTCGTCTGGCAGGAGGGCGGTGAGTACGTCGGACTGCTGATGGTGGTCGGGGCCGTCGCGCTCGTGCTGCTCACGCGGTGGCTCGTCCGGCGCGAGCGCGAGCAGAAGGTCCCGCTGCTCGACCCCGACCTGTTCCGGCACCCGAACTTCACGGCCGGCGTCTCGGGTCAGCTGCTCCAGCAGGTCGCACTCGGCGGGGCGATGATCGCCCTGCCGCTGTTCTTCCAGATGACGCTCGAGTACGACGCCCTCGAGGCCGGGCTCTCCCTGGCTCCCCTGTCGCTGACCATGTTCGTCGCGGCCGTCCTGGCCGGCAGGAAGGCCGGCGGCCGGCGGCCGGCCGCGATCATCCGCGACGGCTTCGTGCTGACCAGCCTGGGGATCGCGATCATCATCCCGTTCGTCCCCCGGGTGGACAGCGGCTGGTACCTCGTCGTCCCCCTGGCCATCACGGGGTGCGGCCTGGGCCTGCTCGTGTCGCAGCTCAACAACTACACGCTCGCGCCCGTCGAGGAGGAGCGAGTCAGCGAGGCCGCCGGGGTCAACTCCGCGGCCGGCTCCTTCGGGCTCTCCTTCGGCCTGGCCATGGCCGGCGGCCTCATGCTCGCGGCCCTGTCGATCAGCTTCACCCAGATGACCGAGAGCAGCGAGGTCATCCCGGCGGCGCAGCAGCAGCAGATCGCTGCCGCGCTCGAGAACGACGCCGAGATCATGAGCAGCACCCAGCTGGCCGAGCAGATCACCGGCGAGCCCCCGGCCGTCGAGGCCGAGGTCGTCGCCATCAACGACGACGCCCGCAACCTCTCGCTCCAGATCGCCCTCCTGGTCCCCCTCGTCGCCGGGCTGCTCGGGCTGCTCAACTCCTTCCGGATGCTGCGGCTGCCGGACCGCAGGCCCGCGACGGACCTCGGCGGCGTGGACTTCTGACCCTCCGCCGCGCCGTCGGTGGCGTTGGGCCCTGGACCCGCAGGCCCGCAGGACCGGAGCGGGCCCGAACGTCAGATCGGTGCGTCCCAGCTGCAGGCGTCGGCGGTCGCGTAGATCGTGTCGCGCAGGGTGCGGATCTGCTCGTTGATCTGCGCCAGCTCCTGCGGGGTGCGTCCCGAGCTCTCGAGCAGCGCCGAGCCGAGGCATCCGGCCCGCTCACGCAGCGCGTCGCCCTGGGGCGTGAGGGCGACGATGACCTGCCGCTCGTTGCTGGGGTTGCGCCGACGCGTGATCAGTCCCCCGGTCTCGAGGCGCTTCAGCAACGGGGTGAGGGTGCTGGACTCCAGCGCGAGGCTCGAGGCGAGGGCGCTGACGGTCTGCTCGTCCTCGCGCCACAGGACGCTCAGCACGAGGTACTGCGGATACGTCAGTCCCAGCTCGTCGAGCAGGGGCTTGTACATCCGCTGGATCGCCATCCCCGCCGAGTAGATCGAGTAGCAGAGCTGGTCCTCCAGCGGAGTGGCCGGAGCGCTGGTCGCTGCAGTCATGTGAACTCCTCCTATCGCGATAATCATAACCGCGAAAACTTTTCTTCGCCGACCCCTTGACTCGTCGAGCACGTCGGGGCAGTCTTTACTTATCGCGATAAACGTTATCACGATTCGACAGAACAGGCACTCCCATGAACGCACAGCTCTCGCAGATCAAGAACGTGGTCCTCGTGCACGGCGCCTTCGCCGACGGCTCCGGGTGGCGCGGCGTGTACGACAACCTGACGGAGCGCGGCTACCGCGTCTCGATCGTCCAGAACCCGCTGACGTCGTTCGCCGACGACGTCGCGGCCACCACCCGGATCCTGGACCAGCAGGACGGCCCGGCGATCCTCGTCGGTCACTCCTGGGGCGGCACCGTCATCACCGAGGCGGGCACGCACCCGAACGTCGCGGGCCTCGTCTACGTCTCGGCGCTCATCCCGGACACCGGCGAGAACAGCGCCCAGCAGTACGAGGGCTTCGCCGCGACTCCGGAGTTCGTCATCGACGTCGCCGACGACGGGTTCGGACGGCTCAACCGCGCCGCGTTCAAGGCGGGCTTCGCCCACGACACGAGCGACGCCGACGCCGCCTTCCTGGCCGACTCGCAGGTCCCGATCAACATGGCCTCCTTCGAGGAGCCCGTCACGAAGGCCGCGTGGCACGACGTCCCCAGCTGGGCCGTCATCGCGACCGAGGACAAGGCCTTCGACCAGGCCATGCTCCAGCACATGGCCACGCGGATCGGGGCCCGCATCACCAACGTCTCGGCCAGCCACGCGCTCTTCCTCACCCAGTCGGGCGTCGTCGCCGACACGATCGACGAGGCCGCCCGCACCGCCGTGGCCGAGCTGGTCTGACCCTGCCCCGCCCACGTCTCAGGCTCGGAGTCCGCGGACTCCGAGCCTGGGCTCATGCCCCGGGACGCACGCCCGAGGCGAACACCTCGACGGCCGCCCGCCACACGCGGTCCCGCTGCTCCTCCGTCCGGCCGAGCAGTCCGTGGCGCTCCTGCACGGTGAGGCCCGCGAGCAGCGCGGCGAACGCCAGGGCGTCGGTCTCGTCCGAGGACCCGAGCATCTCGATGACCACCTGCCGGCACTTCAAGGCGCCATGGCCGGGAGGTATCGGTCCCGCGAGGGGGCGCATGAACATGAGCCCCGTCAGCGCCGGTTCGGCACGGGAGAAGCGTCGGGTGGCCTCGGCGTACTCCATCAGTCCGCGGCGCACGTCGCCGGAGGCTTGGGGCAGCGAGGTCGCGAGCAGCTCGAAGCCCTCGAGCGCAACGGCGTTGACCAAGCCCTCGCGACCGCCGAAGAGCTGGTTGAGGGCGGCGATGTTCGTGCCGGCGACCGTGGCGACGTGACGCGTGGTGAGGGCGCCCGGGCCCTCACTCCTGACGATCTCGAGCGCCGCGTCGCGGATCTCGGTCGCCAGGGCATCGGTACGGGTACGCGGTCGCGGCATGGCCCTATCGTAGGTTCTGTATCGTTGATACGTTTCAGCCATGACCCCTCCACTCCCCCGTGTCGCCGAAGCCATCGAGGCGATGCCGATCGCGCGGCTGCTCGGCCTGTCGGTCGAGTCCACCGACCCGGACCGGACCGTCGTCAGCATGCCCCTCCGGCCCGAGCTCACCTTCGACGGCATCCACTGCCAAGGAGGGGTCGTCGCGATGCTGGCCGACTTCGCCGCGGTCGGCGCCGCCTTCGCCTCGGTGGTCGAGACGGGCCGGATCGTCGCGACGACCGCGATCGAGGCCCACCACCTCCGGCCCGCCCACGGCGAACGACTCGTCGCCGTCGGCCGTCTCGTCGGGCCACCCGGGCGCACGATGGTCGCCGCGGCGGACGTCCACCTCGACTCCCTGGCGGGAGAGCACTGCCTGACCGGACTGTTCACCGCCACGGCGATCAAGGCGTCGCCCGCGACCTAGACCCTCGGCGCATCGAGGCGCCACGACCCGGGTGCCACCCAGACCCACATGGGCCGCTGCCGTGGGAGTGTGAGGCATGAGCGACGACCCGCTGGACCACTTCGCCGAGGTCGCCCGCGCGATGAGCGCAGAGTCCGGTCTCGACCAGACCCTGGAGCGCGCCGTCGCCGGCGCCGTCGAGCTGGTGGAGGGTTGTGACCATGCCGGCATCTCGGTGGTCGAGCGGCGCCGAGTCGTCGAGACCGCGGCCGCCTCCGACGACCTCGTCCGCCGTGGCGACCAGCTGCAGTACGAGCTGAACGAGGGTCCCTGCCTCCAGTCGATCCGCGAGCAGGAGACGGTGCAGAGCGACGACCTCACCACAGAGGACCGGTGGCCCACCTGGTCGCGCCGGGCGGCTGACGAGCTCGGCGTCCGGTCGATGCTCTCGGTGCAGCTGTTCGTCAGCGAGGACAGCCTCGGCGCCCTGAACCTCTACTCCGGCACCGTGGGCGCGTTCACCGCCGACAGCAGGGAGACGGCTCTGGCGCTCGCGGCGCATGTCGCCGTCGCGATGCTCGCCGCGCAGGAGCACGACAACTACGAGTCCGCCCTCGCCCACCGCACGGTGATCGGCCAGGCCCAGGGCATCCTCATGGAGCGGTACCAGCTGACGCCCGACCAGGCGTTCGCGACGCTCGCGCGCGTCTCGCAGGCCCAGAACCGCAAGCTCCGTCACATCGCGCTCGACCTCACGCGCAACGCGAACCTGGGGGGCCTGCCTCGCAGCCCGGCGCCGCCCGCCCCCTGAAGGGTCGGCGCGGGTCACGACAATCCTCGCGGGCCCAGACCGGTTCTCGCGACAGGCGCTGGATAATTACTAGGACGTCCTACTATATTGATAGGACATCCTAGTAATCAGTGAGGTCACCATGCACGCTCCCGTGAATCCGGTGCGCTTCGTCACCGCGTCGAGCCTCTTCGACGGCCACGACGCGAGCATCAACATCATGCGGCGCATCCTGCAGAGCCAGGGCGCGGAGGTGATCCACCTCGGCCACAACCGCTCCGTGGCCGAGATCGTCGATGCGGCGGTCGAGGAGGACGTGCAGGGCGTGGCGGTCAGCTCCTACCAGGGCGGCCACGTGGAGTACTTCGAGTACCTCGTCCAGCTGCTGGCCGAGCGCGGCGCGGGCCACATCAAGGTCTACGGGGGCGGCGGCGGGGTGATCGTGCCCGAGGAGGTCGCGCGGCTGCGCGAGGCCGGGGTGCGGATCTTCAGCCCCCAGGACGGTCAGCGCCTCGGACTGGTGGGCATGATCAACCAGCTCATCGAGGAGTGCGACGTCGACCTGACCGAGCTCGGTGTCCCGGACTCCGATGCCGTGCTGGCCGGGGACAGCGCCGCGGTGTCGCGGGCCGTGACCGCGGCCGAGACGGGCCGCATGCCGGCTCCGCTGGCGCAGGCGATCGCGGAGGCGGCCGCCCGGTCGACGACGCCCGTCCTCGGCATCACGGGCACCGGCGGGTCGGGCAAGAGCTCGCTGACCGATGAGCTGGTGCGCCGCTTGCGCCTCGACCACGCCGACAAGCTGCGCGTCGCGGTGGTGGCCATCGATCCGACCCGGCGCAAGGGCGGGGGCGCGCTGCTGGGCGACCGCATCCGGATGAACGCCCTCGGCGGCCCGGTGTCGTTCCGGTCCCTGGCGACCCGGGGCAGCCACGAGGTCCCCGAGCACCTCGGCGACGTGATCGACGTGCTCAAGGCGGCCGGTCACGACCTGGTCATCGTCGAGACGCCGGGCATCGGCCAGGGCGATGCGGGGATCCTGCCGTTCGTCGACCGGTCGCTCTACGTGATGACGCCGGAGTTCGGTGCGGCCAGCCAGCTGGAGAAGATCGACATGCTCGACTTCGCCGACGTGGTGGCGATCAACAAGTTCGAGCGTCGCGGCGCCAAGGACGCCCTGCGCGACGTCGGACGCCAGCTGGTGCGCAACCGGGAGGCGTTCGGCAAGCAGCCCGCGGACATGCCGGTCTTCGGCACCTCGGCGGCCCACTTCAACGACGACGGGGTGACCGCGCTCTACCAGGAGCTCCGGGACGTGCTGGGGCTGGAGCCCGGCGTCCTGCCCGCGGTCAACGTGCGGCACTCGACCGACGAGCACCACCTCGTGCCACCGCAGCGCATCCGCTACCTCGCCGAGATCGCCGAGACGGTGCGCGGCTTCCATGCCGAGACCGAGCAGCTCGCCGACCTGGCCGATCGCGCCCAGCACCTGGCCACGGCGGCGGCAATGCTGCCCGACGACGAGGCGGTCCAGCAGGCTGCCCGCCGGGCGCTCGACGCGCTGCCCGCGCACGTGAGAGACACCTTCGACGCCTGGCCCGGGGTCGTCGAGTCCTACTCCGGCGACGAGCAGGTCGTGAAGGTGCGCGACCGCGAGCTCCGCTTCGCGCTGGCGCGCGAGACCCTCTCGGGCAACCAGGTCCGCCGGGTCAGCCTGCCGCGCTACCGCTCCCACGGCGACCTCGTGCGCTTCTGGCGTCGGGAGAACCTGCCCGGCTTCTTCCCGTACACGGCGGGCGTGTTCACGTTCAAGCGCGACAACGAGGACCCGGCTCGCATGTTCGCCGGCGAGGGGGATCCCCTGCGGACGAACAAGCGCTTCAAGCTGCTCAGCGAGGGACAGCCGGCCACCCGCCTGTCGACGGCGTTCGACTCGGTGACCCTCTACGGCCGCGACCCCGGAGAGCGCCCCGACATCTACGGCAAGGTCGGCACGTCCGGCGTCTCGGTGGCCACGCTCGACGACATGAAGACCCTGTACGACGGGTTCGACCTCGTGTCGCCGTCCACCAGCGTCTCGATGACGATCAACGGTCCGGCGCCGACCGTGCTGGCCTTCTTCCTCAACACCGCGATCGACCAACAGGTCGACGCCTTCCGCGAGCGGGAGGGCCGCGAGCCCTCGGAGGCCGAGGCCGCCGAGCTGCGCACCTTCGCGCTGCAGAACGTCCGCGGCACGGTGCAGGCCGACATCCTCAAGGAGGACCAGGGCCAGAACACGTGCCTGTTCTCCACCGAGTTCAGCCTGCGGATGATGGGCGACATCCAGGAGTGGTTCATCGACCAGGGCGTGCGGAACTTCTACTCCGTCTCGATCTCGGGCTATCACATCGCCGAGGCCGGGGCGAACCCCATCAGCCAGCTCGCGTTCACCCTGAGCAACGGGTTCACCTACGTCGAGTCGTACCTGGCCCGCGGGATGGACATCGACGACTTCGCGCCGAACCTGTCCTTCTTCTTCAGCAACGGCATGGACCCCGAGTACTCGGTCATGGGCCGCGTCGCGCGCCGGATCTGGGCGATCGCGATGAGGGAGAAGTACGGCGCGAACGACCGCAGCCAGAAGCTGAAGTACCACGTGCAGACGTCGGGGCGCTCCCTGCACGCGCAGGAGATGAACTTCAACGACATCCGCACGACGCTGCAGGCCCTCATCGCGATCTACGACAACGCCAACAGCCTGCACACCAACGCGTTCGACGAGGCCGTGACCACGCCGTCGGAGGAGTCGGTGCGCCGTGCGCTCGCGATCCAGCTGATCATCAACCGCGAGTGGGGCCTGGCCATGAACGAGAACCCGCTGCAGGGCTCGTTCGTCATCGACGAGCTCACCGACCTCGTCGAGGAGGCCGTGCTCCGCGAGTTCGAGGCGATCAGCGAGCGCGGCGGCGTGCTCGGCGCGATGGAGACCGGCTACCAGCGCGGCCGGATCCAGGACGAGTCGATGCTCTACGAACACCGCAAGCACGACGGCTCGCTGCCGATCGTCGGCGTCAACACCTTCAAGAACCCGCACGGCGACGAGGTCCCGCAGAAGCTCGAGCTCGCCCGGGCGACCGAGGACGAGAAGCAGTCCCAGCTGCGTCGCCTGCGCGACTTCCAGCAGGCCCACCGCGACGAGTCCGAGGCAGCGCTCGCCCGCCTCAAGGAGGCCGCCGCGACCCACGAGAACGTGTTCGCCGTCCTCATGGACGCCGCCCGCGTGTGCTCGCTCCAGCAGGTCACCGAGGCCTTCTTCGAGGTCGGGGGCCAGTACCGCCGCAACGTCTGATGCAGCAGCGGCAACGCATCAGGCCCGGAATCCTGAGGATTCCGGGCCTGATCTCGTGGTAGCGGGGGCAGGATTTGAACCTGCGACCTCTGGTCCACCTCATCGGACCTCTGGACTCCACCGATCATTTCCGGAACCAGCGGAATCTCCTTGATGTGCAAGGAATCCCTCGCTTCCGACTCCACGGATTCTAGCCGGTGCATCACGAAAACTCACGACCCAATCGAGGCGTCAAATGGAGGCGCGACCAGACCGGGGATCGTGTCGAAAGCCGGACCTACGAAGAGTTCCTGTGCACCAGCGGCCCCCGTTGGCTGCCGCCGTGCCGACAGTTGGCGGGATTGAGGCGCTCCCACGACTGGGCTCGAACCAATAGCCCTCCGGTCCAAATGAACGCGCGAAGGCCACTGTCCACGATGCGTGATGCCGAACATTGCCTCGGGCATGATTCAAGGCTTCGGACCCCTCATTGGCGTCTTTCACCTCCGCAATGATCGCGACGAGCGTGCCAAGCACGACTAGTACCACTCCACCAAGCATCAAAGGCGTCCTAACCCAGGACTTCGCAGGCGCGCCGAGCAGGCATGCCCTCCCGCAATGCATCGAGAAAATGACCCATCAGGTCCGGCTCAAGACTCACTCCCTGCTGAATGAGCGCAGCTTCGAAAACCGAAGTCCGGTCAACTATTGGCGCTCTCATCGCCTCGTCATAGGAAGCGCGTACCTCCTTGTAACGGGCGTCTCGCGTCCACCTATCGAAGAATTTGTCCATCAGTATCTCGAAGATCAGTGTCATGGATGCTCACCATCATCGTCGCTTCTTGCGGTTTGCCCAGTCACTGTAGTGCTGGTCAACCTTCCTCTTCTTCGAGTTGTCCCTCTTGATCCTGTTCTTACTCCAGCGCCTGCGACTCCTTTTGTTGCAGCCTTGACGGTCCTACTTCGCGTCGGCTTCTCGGTCGACGGGTACCCCGGCGTCGGCGAGCCTGTCGATCACCGGGTAGAGCCTTTTGGGCGCGGACAATCCTCACCCAGGAACTTCGCCGCCTGACGCACGATCACCAACTCGGTCTCGAGTTCACGGATCCTTCGTCGCGCGGCACGCAACTCTGCCGACTCACTCATGGACGTCCCAGAGATCTCACCCGGTCGATCCGATCCTGCCGGACCCACTTCGCCAACGTCACCGGGTGGATGCCCAGGTCGGCAGCAGTCTGTCTCTGTTCCTTGCCGGCCCGAACCAACGCGACAGCTCGCGCTCTGAACTCGGCGGGATACGCACGGGGCATGATGATCAGCCTTTCGAAGCGGCTGTCACTTAGCCACCAAAACTGGAGCCCTTCTGGTGGGTCAGGTCAAACTGTCACCAGTTCGTGCAGCAGTCCCCCGCACACCATCTTCGATTGCCAGTCCCGGCTTGCCTGCCCCGAGCTGCACGCTTACGAGGAGGCCAGGACCGTGATCAGTCCCCCACTGGGGGTCCTGAAGAGCAAACACTTCGAGGTCGGCACACCCCCGCGGGAGGTCCGGCAGGTATGCACTGTCGTGTTGGAGGTAGCCTCCGCTACCTTCGATCTCTGATCCGGCGCGAATCGCTCGTCCGCCGAAGTTCACCTCGAGTTCACCGTCGACCGAAGCCACCCTAGTCCCACTAGGCCACGCAATCACGACGCTCGTGGTTGGTGACGTCTCTAGGCCGAGGCAGTCATCACCTACCACGGCAACCCGGCCACTCTCAAGTGCTTCCATGCCGCCTTCCAGCGGTGCTGCGACCACAACCGTGACACCGTCCACGGCGACGACGCTAGGCCCCGAGACCGCATCTTTGCCCGCGCAGCTAGCCACGAGTGCGACAGCGCACAGCACCAGACCTCTAGACATCACTTCTTGCTCAACTTCACCGAAAGGTCTGCCAAGGTGCTGTAGAGCGGTGTGAACTGGTCGCGCTTCTTAGGCAGTATCCCTGTCGTGTGGAACCCGGAGTGCACACCGTATGCAGTTCCGCCCAAGAACCAGGGCCCACCACTGTCGCCGCCATCTGCTTTTCGGTTATGCATGTCAACCAAGCTGCAGTAGCTGTTCCGGCATGTCTGGAGAGACCGGACCTTGTCACACGTCTGGCCGCTCTTTCGGCCGTACTTGCAGAGCCTCTGATTCACAGACGGTGTCCCGAGGCCCTTAATCGCACGGTACTTTCCCTTCTTGTAGAACTCCGATCACCTCGATGCCCCCGAGCCTGCAGTCAGCGTCGTCGCAGCAGGCAGCCGACGTGCGTGGTCAACGTCAGCCAACTGTTCTTGACCGGTCTGCTCGATTGTGGCGAGATTGAATACTGGTCGGGAAGCACCGCCGGTTGCCGGGGACCGATTGCATCTCCACGAGACGTTCGGCAACCTGAAGCGCAACCGTCAGGCTCACTCCCACTTGAGCAATGGCAGAGTTTCGCTTCCTACACAGGCGTTTCCAATGTAGCGTGCGGCCCAAACTTCGAAACGAGGCGAGGGGGCCTGCAATGGGTTGGCGAAAAGTCCTGGGCGTCATGTTGGTGGGGGTGATTGTCGGCGCTGGCGGCTTCGCCACCGGAGCGTCCGCAGCCTCCAGTTCCGGCTGGGACACGTGGGTGCGGTTCTCGTCGAATAGCACCCCATTGTGCGGACAAACTCGAGTGAGCGTGAACGCGAACTCGACTGCGACTTATGGTCTCGCTCGAGCACATGAACGAGCGCTGGACCGATCCGGAACCACCTGCACGACCCTGCACGGTCGACCCGCGCAGTACATGCGGGTATACATGAGCGTCTTCCGAGAGAACATCAAGATCGGCGAAGACAACGCTTGGAACACATCAGGCGGAGCTGTCGCCACGATCGAGGGCGGGTTCACTGCCATCTCGGGCTATTGCTACCGAGCCAACGCGGTCGGTCGCCAGTGGAGCAGCGTCATCAACGGCTACTACGCGCCAGATGGTGAGCCAAGTCGTAGCGGATTCGACTGCAAGTACACTTCGACATGAGGAGCGATCGCATGAACAGCAAGATCCGAATGGCCGGCATTCTCACGGGTGCGTTCGTTGCCTTCGGAGTCGCGGGTTACACGTTCGCGGGTGCCACGGGCTCGGACGGTGACGCCCGGACCGGCAGTCGACCGGCCGAAGAAGTTACGGCGAGCAAAGGCCAGCTCGGTCAAGACCAGAAGGTCGAGGTCCGTGGGGACGGCTGGGCCAAGAGCTGGGTCATCGAACGCGGTTACACGGCCGATGGACGCACCTACGGCTCCCAGGAGGATCCCCAGTACGGCGTTCCGCTTCCTGATCTGGTCGCCACGTTGGCGACCAACGGCGAAGTGGGCTACACCTCGCTCAAGGAGTCAACCCGGGCTCTCGAATCGCTGGAGAAGAACCCTGATCCCGCGGGCATCGCCATCCCTGTCTACGCCAAGGACGGCGAGACGGTTGTCGGCGAGTACATCGTTGGAGGCCTCATCGACGTCAAGAAAAGCCAGGACTGACCAGACCAGCACAAATCCGAAGACCGCAGAGCCGGCGTGGCCAGTGGCTACGCCGGCTCTTGCTGTTCAGCCGGTGATCGCGACCCGGCGTCGGCCCACACCGTCCCAGCTGCTGCGCGAGATCCTGCTCACCACCGCCAACGATCCCGTGCGGGAGCCTGCCTGCCCTCTTCCTCTTCGAAGCCGACAACCCGGAGGTTCCGATGCGCCGGCTCTAGTCGAGGTCGGCGAGCGACTGGTAGAGGTCCTAATCGAAATTCTATGTGGACTGGACGGAGATCGCGCTCGGTGGGGTGTTGTGCTCGAACAAGGCCAACGTCACGCCGTCCCCAACAGCTGACGGCGCGAGCACGCCGTGAAGCTCCAGGAACCAAGCGGCATGGCCGACCTCCTGGCATGGGCCGTGCGCGCCGAGAAGGTCCGATGCCTCGAGTCCAAGACGGTCGCGCGTCTTCGGTCCAGTGAGGTCGAGGACCTCGATGTGCGAGAGCTCTATCGTGTGGAGAACGTGCGGTACACCTAGGAAACGTTGCACGTCGAGATGCTGAGTTGTCGCCGCTTGCTCGAGTTCTCGCATGCAAGCCTGGACCGGCTGAGCGAGGTGCGCCTGCAACTTCTCCGCATCACGTCACCTGGCCACGATCTGCTCCGGGCTCAACCTCTTCGCTGCAGCCACGTCGAACTCACATCGGTCCTCTCACCTGTCGAAAATTCTCCCAGGATCTGGACCAGAAAACGGGGGCCGCACAATGTCTTATGTCAGCCAGCTATTCTCTCCACTTCCAAAGCGCGGCGAGCCTTTTCAGCAAAGCCACTCTCCCAGACCACCGCCGACCCCAAACAGAGTTGCGCCCCCTAAAGGAGCTGCAAGAGCCGGACCTTCCTCATATGGACGCCCGTCTTCGATTGACACCAGACACGAGACAGAGCATGGTGACGCGCGTACAGAGGAGATGTCCATGAAACGGCTCATAGTGCTGGCGTCAGTTGCTTCCTTGTTCCTTATCCCGGCGGGTGCGGCCGCGCTGCCTACCGGGCTACCTTCGCCAGATGACGTGGTGGGCGAACTGGAGCCGAAGGACGACACGGTCGTCACGTCCATCCCAGACGGAGTCAGCCTGGAGGACATTCGAACCGCGGAGAGCAAGGAGAAGCTGACCACCGCGTTGCATGACGTCCTCGGATACGAGGCAGCGCTGCAGGCAGGTAGCGACCCTTCCACCGTGGTCCTCAACTGGAAGGGCGAAGTTCCCTCAAAACTCGCTGAACTACAGCAGAACCCTCCCGCGGGGACTGAACTGATCATCCGTAAGTCCAAGTACTCAGAAGATGAACTGGAAAAGGCTGGAGCCGCCCTCCTGCTCAACGCGCGGGCCAAGAATGGCGAGCCGTTAATCGCCTACGTCACTCCTGCCGAAGACTTCAGCGGCCTCAACGCAAGCGTTCGCGACGTAGCCGACGACACGCGGTCAACCGATCAACTGGAGTCTGACTTGGAACGGATCGCGGGGACTCCCGTCACGATTCGTAGCCGCCAAGCGTCAGTAACCGGCCTCGCCCGACAGAACGACAGCTCCCCGTGGTTCGGAGCTGGAATCATGCGCAAGGACAGCACGAACTCGACTTGTTCTCTGGGTGTCGCCGCAGTGACCTCAGGCGGATACGGCCGGCTCATTTCCGCCGCTCATTGCGACCCAGGCGGGAACGCCGCTTGGCGGACCGCAGCGGGCACCCTGATTACGTCGGGAGGCACCAACGTCACGGTACGTCACCCCTCGATCGACGCGATGCGAATCGATCCGGAGGGCGGAACCAGCCCGAAGGTCTGGTCCGGCAGCTACGGGAGTTCGAGTTCACGATGAATCACTGGCGCGGGGGGCAGCGCCGCTGGGGATGCACTTTGCACCGGAGGCGCAAACTCCGGCGACCACTGCAACGCGCTAGTGACTGAGACGGGAGCCCAAATTCTGTGCCCTGGCGACTCGTCGAGCATCTGTAATGGTCACATCGTGAAGCGTTCCGACAACTCCGCGACCAGCACGCACGGGGACAGCGGCGGGCCCGTCTATAGGGTCCGGGCAGACGGCTCGGCCGGAGTCCGAGGCATCATCTCCGCAGGCATCTACGACGTCGCGGCAGACAAGGTTTCATGCCCTTCGACTGCGTTCAGTCCGGGCGGGAACTGCTGGCGACGGACCTTCTTCATTCCGATCCAGAACATCACGGACTACTGGACCGACCTGGAAGTCGAACTGCATTAGCCCGCGTTTGTTTGGCCCCCACGCTGAGCGCCTGGCCTAACGTGGCCCCCAACGTCGTGGGGATCGGGTCTTCGAATCGGCCGCGCAGGTTCGTTCGCGAGAATCCCCGCTGGCGCTCACCTGATTCCGTCGGGTTCTACGGCTCCTCAACCCGGACGGAGACAGGGAGCCGATCATGACCGAACTTCACGAGGGCCTGCGCGCCTGGCCGCCAGGTAGCTTCCCGCTCGAGGCGGCCGTCGAGTTGCTGATTCGCGATGATCGGGCCGTCTACGCCGGAGCGCCGTGGCTGTGGCACGACGGCGACCTGGTCAGCGTCGACCACTGCCCGCCGAGACGGGCACGTGGTCCAGCGGCGACTCGCGGCGATCGCTGCTCTCGGCCGAGCACCCGGTGGATCTGAACGACGCGGTGTCCGGGCTCGACCAGCGGCCCCGCGACGCTCGTGCTGGCGGCGATCGCGCACGCCAACTGTTCACACGAGCACGGGGGATCGAGTTTGACGCACCGGGCAAGCCGTCCCGGATCGTCCGGCGCGACTCGCTGTCCCCGTGGCCGCCGGCACCGGCGTCAGCTGACGCCCAGTAGTCGCCTAGATCATCGGGGTTGAGCGCGGCGCGTGCCGGCAGGACCGTGGCCGGGTTCGGGTCGACGTTTAGCGGCACGAGCTCGTCCCGGCTGATCCATTCGAGCTGCGCTCCCCCACCGGCCGGGTCGTCGTCGACGTAGACGACCAGGGCTGACCTGTAGCCGGTTTCCCGGACGGTTCTGGTGTGTTGATCATGTCGCTTGTCGGGCGGCTGTGTGAAGTCGTTCGAACTCGACCGGGGATCGGTAGTCCAGGGCCGAGTGTCTCCGGACCGGGTTGTAGAACGCTTCGATCTACTCGAAGATCGCTTGGGCGAGTTCGGTTCGGGTGGTCCAGTAGCGACGATCGAGCAACTCGATCTGCTTCGAGCTCCAGGACGACTTCATGAGGGCGTTGGCGTAGGCGCAGGCGACCTTGCCCATCGAGCCGAGCAGGCCGGCCTCGCGGAGCCGGTGTCCGAAGAGCCACGACGTGTATTGACTGCCGCGGTCCGAGTGCAGGCTCGTGCCGGCCGGACGTCGGCGCAGTCGCGCCATCTCGAGCGCGTCGACGACCAGCTCAGTGCGCAGGTGGTCCGTGATCGACCAACCCACCACCCGACGGCTGAACACGTCGACCACGGCTGCGCAGTAGACCCATCCTTCGCTGCTGCGGTGCTGGGTGATGTCGGTGACCCAGAGCCGATCCGGAGCGTCAGCTAGGAACCGGCGCTCGACGTGGCCGGGCCAGACCGTCTCCGAACGCCGCTGATGACGCCACTTGCGCCGGTGAACTCCGGCCAACCCAAGACAGGACATCAGACGTGCCGCCCAGCGCCGGCCAACCTGATGAGACCGACCCAGGACGAACTCGGCGTGGACCCGTCGGACGCCGTAGGTCTGCCGGGTCGCTGTGTGGATATCGATGATCACGTCGAGCAAATACGCATCGGTGAGGTCGCGCCGTGACGGCGGCCGCCGCAGCCATTCGTAGTAGCGCGACGTCGACACGCCCAAAACTCGGCACGTCACCGCGACGGCGAAACCATCGGCGGCAAGCTCACGAACGAGCCGGACCCTATTTTGGCAGCACGTTCTCCCGCGCGAAGTAGGCCGACGCCCGCTTTAGGAGATCGATCTCCATCGCCTGCGTCCGGTTCTCACGCCGCAACCGGACCAACTCGGCCCGCTCATCGGTCGTCAGACCCTGCTTCTTGCTCGTCGATGTCGGCCTGGGCCACCCACCGGCGAAGCCCGGACTCGGCAATCCCCAAATCCCTCGCAATCCGCGCGATCGGCTTCTCCCGCAACCGGGCAAGCTCAACCGCCCGACGACGAAACTCCGGATCCTTCGGTGCTGGCATAGCGGACTCCTCTCCAAGACGATCATCGCCTCAGACTCGGTGTCCGGGAAACCGGTTACAGGTCAGTACCAAGCCAACTCCATCTGACGGACCGCCCTCTTGCACTATTTGCGCTTCTTCTTCATCCCGTCCAGATCAAACTACTCGGCGGATCAGACGGGTAGATCAGGGAGCTGTCGTTTCCGCCTCTCACCGGGTCTGGCGACGGAAAGTGCCCAGTCCGGGAGTTGTAGAATCGGCCACCCATCAGCGCAAGGCACCCGAGGGTGGTTTCCTGTGTCACGCTGATGGATCCCGAGCCATCTGTAGCGGCGGGAGTTCAACCCCGCCTTGGAGTGCGCTACTCCGTGGTCTCCCTGAGGCTGATTGCGGTGCCTGCATCTGTGGTTTGCGCTGCCTGTGTGGCCCACGCCAGCCGGTGGCGACGACCTGGCCAGCAGGCCGAAAGTCAAAGGCCTGTGCTGTCCTCAATGACAGTCACAGCTCAGGACGCTTCTCGCCGAATCGCGCGAGTGCAGCTTCATACCGCCCGCCCGACCTGACTCGGGTCACGTCATCGTATTTCCAGTCCGTAGGTCCATCTACCCAAACCCCCCGTGGATTGATGATCTGCATTGAGAAATCATGTTCTCTCAAGGCCAGGAGGTTTCCGACGATCGTCGGCTGATCCGGTTCACGTTCGAAGCAGACCACGAACAACTCCGAATGGGCAGCCGCAGCTTGCAATACGTCGGCAGTCGACGGTTCCTCGGGAAGCCTGAAGTCCACGGGGGGCCGGCCCAAAGCAGCCACAGCTCGCTCGATATAGCCTGCCTCGCGATCGTCTTCCACAGACACCACATCCGGGGTCCGCGCGACCTGGTAGGCGTCGAAGAAGACAGCTTCGTTTAACTCTTGGACAGCGAACCACTGTTTAGAGACGCTCACCACGTAACCAAATAGAGTATCTGGATACCATTCGTCCTGTCGGTCGATTCGGACCGGATACTGAGCGCGCTCAGCATCGAGAAGATCATTCAGGGGCGTGGACATAGTCACCTTCTCCTCGGTGCGTAGGCGCCCGTTACCTTTGACACGCATCATTAAGCTCAATTCACGCACCACCATGCGCGAATGCACTGCTTCTGGCGCTTGTTCTTGTTATTGCTTCGCTTCTGATCAGCCTGCCGACGACTGCCTCCTTCTTGGTGCCTCCCCTTCTTAACCTTCCCTCCCCTTCCCGCTCCGGGGGCATGGCCGTGGACAGGACAGGCCTGCGAGTTGTGAACGAGAACCGATTCGTCGCCAACCATAACGAAATACGTGTGGAGGCGGGAGACAGTCAAGTTGTGCACCACAGCGACCCGAGCCGTACCAGACAGAGCCGTGACCTCCACAGCGCGTCCATCAGCACTCAACATTGAGTCACGGATCCTGATATCGGCCGCATCGACCCAGCCTCTTCCGAGAATCCAGAATGGATGCCCGCTCGTTGCGGTAATCCACTCCGTCACACCGTCGCCGTCCGGATCGCTTCCGATACGAACGAGAGTTTTCACCCCATCGCCCACGATAAGATCTGTGACTTCCTCGCTAGCTTTCTCGCCCGTCTCCGGGTCGGAAGCCAACACGACGTCGCCGACAGCGATCTCTTCGATTTCCTTGGTCGATCCGTCCGCCATCAGCACGGGGGTGCTAGGCAGGAAACTGTTCCTACAGGCCTTCTTGACCTTCTTGTACGTCTTGTAGATCTTGTATCCGCGGTACACAGCGTATGCGATACACCAGGGGCAAGCACCGGAGATGTCGCTCTCGTTTACAGGATCGACGGGGTAGGTGTAGGTGTTGTCGTTGCCGCCGGCGACGGGGTCGCGGGAGAGGAATAGTCCGGTCGTTGGGTTGTAGAGGCGGACTCCCATGAGAATCAAACCGCCAACGCTGTCGCTCGAGCGCTGCTTGGTTCCGAGCCACCCGTACTGGCCGCCGAGTCCGATGGCGTCCTCACGATTAATGCCGTACTCGGTGGACTCGCTGTAGCCGGTCAGGCCCGAAGTCGCGGCTGCGAGATCAACCCTGGCAACGATATCCTCGTGCAGGTTGGAGATCTGGAGCTCGGTAGTGCCGTCCTCGCTGGCGGTGATTGCCAAGTCTCCGTCGACACCCTCGACGTTGCGGGTCCAGGACTCCTCCCAGACTGTGCCGGCGTCTGGTCGGGTCTTGGTCGCGACCCAGGACGGGTTGTCGCTGGAGTCGTCGTAGTGGTTGACGGCCTCGCGGACGCCGACCCCGTCGACGTTGTCGGCAATCGTCCCGATTCGTCCGGACGCGTCCAGTCCGTAGGTCTTGGACTTAGTGACATTGCCGCTGGCGTCGGGAACGGTTTGGGTAAGCTTCGCGACCATGTCGTTGGCGTGGTACGCGGCTGTGAGGTTGCTGCCGTCCGGAGCCTCTGTGTCGACAGCCGGGACGGTCCGAGTCCTACCCAGCGCGTCGTAGGCGTCGAGGTAGCCGGGGTTGGCGATCCGGTCGGCTTGGTCGAACGACGAGGTGCTGGTCGTGCCACCGCTGGTGGTGCACGTTCCGTCAGCGCCGGGTCCGCTGGTGGTCAGCGCACTGCGGTTGGAGTCCAGGCTGAGTTGGTAGGCGCGCGTCGTACAGCCGTCGACGGTGGTGTCCTGGACTCTGGTGAGTCGGTCGCGGTCGTCGTAGGTATAGGTCTGTGACGAGCCGGGTGAGGAAGCTTGGCGGACCTTCCCGTCGGCGTCGACGGTCTGACTGAACGCTGCCAGGTCGATCTCGTTGGCGTCGGTCCACGCCAGCGCGGTCTCGGTTCCGGCCGGGTCGTAGCTGCGGACTGAGGTGATCCCGCCTGGGTAGACGGTCTTGGTGGTGTTGCCGTCAGCGTTGTAGGCGGCGGTGATCTCGTCCGGGCCGGAGGCGAGATCGACGTCGAGCTTGGTTACCAGGCCGCGCTTCTCGACGTCACCGTTGGCGTCAGTGCCGTCGTAGGTGTAGGTGTAGGTGCCCTTGTCGTTCTTCTTGGTCTTGACCCGACCGGCGGCATCGTAGGTCGTCTCCGCCGTGTTTCCGGCGCCGTCGGTCTGGCTGGTGACCCGTCCCCATGCGTCGTAGCCGGTGGTCTGGGTCTGCGAGCCGTTTGTGACGGTGGTAGGC
Source organism: Aeromicrobium sp. UBA7512 (assembly GCF_002476985.1). NCBI lineage: Bacteria > Bacillati > Actinomycetota > Actinomycetes > Propionibacteriales > Nocardioidaceae > Aeromicrobium > Aeromicrobium sp. UBA7512. The sequence continues at coordinate 160,758 of NZ_DLNK01000006.1, read as the reverse complement.
AGGCCAGTCGAGGTCGAGTAGGCGTGCGTGGTCGCGGCCACTGGCTGGTCCCCAGCTGGAGCGCCGGTGACGGTGGTCGACTCGGTGATCTTGCGGCCGGCGGTGTCGTAGCCGGTCACCTCGATCCGGCTCATCGAGCCGGATGCCTCGACCACGCGTGTGGGGTTGAGCAGATAGTCGTAGCCGGTCGTCTTTTCGACCGGGATCGGCTCGCCGCTGGCGGGTTGAGTGGCCGGGCCGGTCTGGCAGACAAGCCCTGCCCACTGGTCCTTGTCGCGGCAGGTCGCGACCGACGCCGAGTCGTCGGCGGTGTAGTAGGTGGTGACAGTGGTGCGGACCTGGCGGTCGCTACCGCTGGCGGCGACGCCTTCGGGGGTCGTGCTCGCGATCAGCAGACCGTCGGCGTTGTAGCGGGTCTGGGTGGTGGACCAGCCCGATCCGAGCTCGGTGGAGGTCTGGGTCGCGTTACCGGTGGCCCAGCCGTCGCCGTCGCCGGTCTCGATCGGGTCGTAGCGGTAGCGGGTGCGGGTGATGTCGTAGGTGGTGCCTTCGGCGTCGATGACGCCGCCGCGTTCCTCGACCGGCAGGTTCAGTGCCGGCGCGTCGGGTTCGGGGGTCGGCCGACCGGGGGCGGGGACGTTCTCGGCCGCGGCTTCGTCGTCGTAGACGGTCTCGGAGTAGTCTCGCGCGGCGATCACGTCACCGTTCTTTAGCATGACCGTCCGGGTCGGCCCGGTGGTCGACTCGGCCCGGGTTCCATCGGCATTGTAGGTGGTGATCGTGGCGAGCGTGTTCGCGACCTCGGCCGATTCTGACGCTTCCGTGCTGGAGGCGATGGCCTGGTTGCGGTTGCCCTCGTCGAGCGCCCAGACTACGTTGCCCTTGGCGTCGTAGGTGGCGGTGTCGAGCTGCCAGTCCCCTGCGCCGTAGGTGGCGGTGTTGGTGGTGCGGCCTTCGGTGTCCCAATAGGAGATCGTGCCGTCGGACGGAGCCGGGCTCGCGGGCGCGTCAGGGCCGTACACGGTCGCTGCAGCCACCGGCGGGTTGGTCTGACCCCACTTTGCCACCCCTCCGACGGTGACGTCCGGCAGGTCGGTGCCGCTGAGCGGTGTCGTGTAGTCGACCGTCCAGGTGGCGTCGTCGGACCCGGTCGTCTGGGCGCGCTTGACCGTGGTCAGTTTGCCCTTGTTGTCTTCGGAGGTGTCGTAGGTGAAGCGCCACGGTGTCAGACCGGGCACAGTGATCTTGGTGATCTTCGTCTTCGAGCCGATGGTGTCGTACTCGTACTCGGTCTTCATCGAGGCGTCGAGGCGCGGGTCGCTCATCGAAGCCAGCCGGCCGTTCGTGTACGTGTAGTCGGCGACGGTGATGGTCTTCATCTGGTCCGTGGTGTTCGACGGTGTGCCATCGCTGGTGGGGACGGGATCCCAGATCTTCAGGTCGATCCGGGTCAGGAGGTTGTCGGTGTCGTATTCCAAGACCAGCGCACGGCAACCGGGCGTCTGTGACGTGGGGCTGCAGTTGACGCCGGTGGGCGCGGCCGCATAGATGGCCTTCACGCGTCCGTCATCGTGGTGGTCGTACTTGGTAGACCCGGTCTCGAAGGGCTCCTGGACTTCGTCGATGACCCAGTTACCCGAGCCCACATGCTTCCAGGTGGTCTCGGTGCCGTCTTCTTGGGACAACGTGAGCTTCTTGACGCCGGAGTCGCTGTAGAGCTCCAGGACATCATTGTCCGTGCTCGTCTCGGCGTCACCAAGGTAGTAGCCGGCGAGCTGGGCGGCCGCCTCGTCGTCCTCATGCACATAGGTCGCCGAGGACCCGTCCGGGGACACCAGCGTGATCGCGGCTTCGTTGGCGGTGTGGTCGACGACCTCCAGCGAAGCCTCTCCTGCTTCTGGGCCGGCGAGGTCGGCCACCCAGCCGGGGCCGAACACCGACGCGGCCGGGGAGGTAGCGCCAGCGAAGGACCGATGCGAGCGGCCGATCGTCAGATCGCCCCCGAAGCCCGGGACGGACACATCAGTCTGGTCCAGCGAGTACTCGCCCGTCGACAGGGCCAGCGTGCCGGGCCCGAACGACTCAGTCGGGAAGCTCGACCCGAACGCGGCCGGCACCAGCGTCACCTGACGCGACGGCGTGCACTTGGAGATGCCATCGAACTCAAAGCACACGCGCATGTGCCGCACCGCGGGTGCGTCGATACCATTCTCGGCACCCATGTCCCACGTCATCGACGGAGTCAGACTCGTCTCGAAGTCAGACGTGGACACCGACACGCTCCCGCTCGAATTGGCTCCACTGACCTTCGTCGCCGTCACCCAAGACACAGTGTCGTCACCGGGTGCCCGGTACTCGATGTGCGCACCCGAAGCTCCACCAGGGCCTTCAGCGGTGACCAACGTGGACGAACTGGTGCGCTCGCCCTGGACCGGGGTGATTGTCGCGCCCGCGCCGGTACCGAACCCAAACACGCTCGCTGCCGACGGGTTGCCCGCGATGTCGGTCGCGATGAACTTCAGACCCAGGACTCCATCGTTGGCGATCGACATCACCGGGGTCGTGGCCACGCCCGAGGCGTTCGCCGCCAGTGCGGTCTGCGGCTGCTTGTTACGCGTCCAAGTGATCGTCTTTGCGCCCGCCGACGTCACCGTGCAGCTGGTCGACTCGGCCGGCCGCGTGTCATACCACTGACCCGAGGCGACACCTCCGGTGCAGGTCACCGTCGGGGTCGGCGGAGCGACCGTGTCCACGACCAGCGGAACCGCCTTGTACGACGCCGAGTCGGCATGTCCGTCGTTCGCGTAGACCCGCAACTGATAGCTGCCATTGGCCAGCGTCGGCAACTCCTTGACCACCGTGCCACCGGACGCCACATACGCGGACAGCTGGTCCGCGCCGACCTGGGTGCTGCCCTGGAAGATCTTGATCTTCGAACGGACCGTGCCCCGGTCAGGGTCCGCGACGGTGACCGAGACTCGCGGCTTGGCAGTCCGGGCGTACAGGGTTCCGCCGCTGGACGTGGAGTTCGCGACCGTAACCGCCGCCGGCGTCGCCGGAGGCCGGTTGTACGTGACCGTGATTCGCGGGATCAGGGACTCACCGCCGGTGTAGTGCGCCGAACGGAACTTGCGCCACGACCTGTTGTCCGTCTCGTTATCGGCCGTGATCCGCACACCGTGGTTCGCGGCACCGGCCGCCCACGACTTGGCGATGTTAGTGACATTGACGTAGTCGTGCGACTGGGCCGAACAACCTGACGGTCCGCCCTTGGACGCCAAAGTCGCCGATGCTTGGTCGTCGTTGGTCACCGTCGGCTGGTTCGCCCAGCTCAGCGTCGTCCCCGACCACGTCTGCGTGATCCGCTTGACGCGGAACAACGCCGACCCGCACACCTCCGAAACTGACGTCCACAACCGCAGCTGGGCACTCAAGATCTGCTTGCCCGCAAACTGCGACGACGAGAACCGCGCCCACGACCGCGCCCGATACGTCCCCCCGTTGTAGGTACCGACCCGCAGGAACGGATCATTCAGCACCGCGTTCGGGTAGTTGGTGGTCTGCACCCAAGCACTACTGCCCGCCTGCACCACGAACGTCGGATCAACCGTCACCGGATACTCCGTGGCCGGGTCGCTCAACATCTCAGCATCAGGCGTCAACACCAGAGTCGAGTCGGCGCCCTCCTACTCGACCTCGACCCCCACCGGAGCCACATTCGCCGGATCCCCGGCAGCAGTCTCGGTCGAATCCCACATCACCGGCGGCACAGCCGTGACAAGCGTTTCCTTGCCGTCCACCACAGCCAGAGACTGATCCTTCTTGACCTGCAGCTCCGCATCGCCCAACTGAACCGGGATCGGGATCTGCAGATCCTCCGTCGGCTGCTCACGCAGGACAATCGAGTGACTGAAACCCGTCCGCAGTGCGGTGACCACCAAGTCGCCGTTCTCCACCACATCCGGGTAGGTCAGCGTCGCACCATCCACCGTCGGCTCCGGCAGATCCGTGGGCCACTGCCACTTCAGATCCTGACCCTCGACGTCAGACAGCTCGACAAAAGTCGCGTCCCCACCGGACGAGAACACAGCATCGACCGGGGCGGCCTTGGGAGACCAACCATCCTCAGTCTCGACCAGCGTCAGATCAATCCGCTCCCACGAGCCGTCCTCATCCTCGGTCCAGACCGGCTCGGCGAACGAATCGGTCGTAAACGACCCATCCGGATTCGCCAACGTCCGTGTCGAAGCGGTCCGCTCCGACAACACCTCGACCTGCTCGTCCGACGCCCGAGCAGTCGAAGACGCCGAGACCGCATCCGGGCGATCCACCGAACCGTCGCCATCAGAATCTCGCGCGGTCTGCGGTTCGACGGCGTCCGGCGCGGGAGCTTCCTCAGCTACGGCGCTCGGTGCCGCTGCGATACCTACCACCAAGGCCGTCGCGCTCGCGGCGACCAGCGTCGCCAAGACCGAGGGCCTGACATCTAAGCCAGACCGCGTCGCGTGAACCCGCATCGTTACTCCCCGAGATCGTCTGCATACATCGGATGTCACACGAGCCACAAGAGCAACAGCCGTTTCTTGGGAGAACCTTAGGCGACGGCGACGGATCTGACAAATGCGGTGGTCCGTCTTGGTCACCCGTCGCTCGGGATCAGAACGGTGAGGCGGCACGTCGGGCAGCGCCGGACATGACGCCTGTTTCGATCACAGCTCTTCTGGTGCACGTCGCGCACCTGACCGATGAGACCGACACGGGCCGGCCGACACAGCGACCAGGAGTGCAATATGACGATTCCCACCCAAGTGAGCCTGCACGGCTTCATCGCGACCCCACCCGACCTCAGCTTTACCGGCACCGGCGCGGCGCGGTTCTACGCGCGAGTCGGCGTCGAGCAGTTCCGCAAGGAAGCCGACGGGACGTTCACCAAGCTGGAGCCCACGTTCGCCGACCTGGTGATGTTCAACAAGACCGCCGAACGCGCCTACTCGCGGTTCCGCGTGGGCGACCAGCTCGTCGCCTCCGGCTACGTCCACCAGTACGAGCGAGACAAGGACAGCCGCACCGTTGAGCAGTTCGTGGCCCGTCGCATCGGACATGACTGCGCCCGCACCCGGTACAGCGTCGATCGCTCCCCCACCCACCAGCCCGACCCGCCGGCTGATCAGATGGCCGTCACCGATTCCCCGGCGCCGGCCATGGGGCTCTGACGGCCATGAGCGCCGCACACGACTACGTCGACCAAGAACCGCTCTTCACCGACGGCGAGTTCGACGACCCACCGCTCCAGACCACCACCTCCTTCGACGACGCACTGGTGAGGCCGCTGAACTGGAACCTGCTCACCGCGGACGAAGCCGAAGCCGAATGGCTCAACCTCAACGCGTGGGTCAACTGGCTCCGGCACACCTACGGGCTGCCCCCGACCGTCGTGCCCCCGTTCTGGCATCGTCACGACGAGCTCGTCTGGGAGCTGTCGGCGCTGCACCAGCACTGGCTGAACTCCTACGATCCGGACGGCTCGCCCTCAGGCCCCTTGGCATGGCACCGCGACTTCGCCGACGCGCGCAACCGGCTTCGCGAATGGGTATCGACCTGCGGCACCAAGCTCGACCGCGACAGGCCCACCCGCCAGACCGTGTGGCCCGGCGAACCGGCGACCGTCACCGCAATCGAATCCGTGGTCGAGGACCGCGACGCCGACTTCGTCCAGTTCGTCCTCGACGACGTCGAAACCCGACGCCACGTGGAACTCGGCGGCCGGACCTGACCATCCCCCGCGCCAACGGCGTCGGGTTCTCCACAGATCCAGGACGCAGCCGACTCCACCCGGGCGTCACGAACACACGGTGGTCTCACGACCGCGACGGAAGGACTCCCTGCTCATGCTGCTCGCTCACGCTCTCGCCCTCGCCGAGGCCCGTTCAGCCATCGCCTCCCTGGCCGACCGCGCCCATACGCGCGATGCGTCCCTCGAGTACGAACGCGCCCTCCTGCAGCTCGACTGGACCCACCACGACGTCACACCAGGCATCACCCCCGCGCTGGACGACTCCCGCGACGTCCTCCTCGGGATCGCCGAGACCGCGATCGACCTGCTCGTGTCCTTCGGTGTTGATGCCCTCGAGCTCGAGCTTGTCCTGTCCATGCTCGACGCCGCCCGCGCGAAGGACGACGGCTGATGTACGGGGAGAACACCCGCGTGATCCGCGAGCAACTCGCCATCCTGCTGCGCCAACACCGCATCCAGCACCGGATCGGCGGCCCCGGCATCCCCACCCTGCCGGTCACCACTACCCCGGCGGAGCGGCGACTGCTCGGACTTCAGCTCGGCCGATACCGCCACGCCGTGCTCGTCTGGGCGCTCGAAGCCGTGCGGGCCATCGACCCCAGTCCTCACATCCCCCTCACGGAACGACGTGACCGATCACCAGCGACCGAACTGCAGATGCGACTGGATGAGTGGGTGCGTTCGTCGATGCGCCGACCCACGATCGAGGAACTGAACAGTCCACAGAGGTACTCGATGCTTGCCGCGTGGCAGGCGGCCGCGCGTGCCGCGAGCCTCGGTGAGCACGACTTCGGCGCCGGCGTCAGTTTCAGCACCTTGCGCGGCGACCAAGTACGAACCGTCCTGCAAGACGCGGCGACGGTCACCCGCGCTCTAGTTGTCCTGGATCAGCGATACGCGAACACTCCAGGCTGGCCACAGTTAGGCCATGCGCTCCGCGTGGAAGAAGCCGCCGAGCGGTGCATCGAGTTCGCTGAGTCCCACGGGACCGACCACAGCGTCGACCTCCGTGGCTGGCGGCCGAGGTTGAAGCTGATAGAGGAACCGGCACCTGCTGGCCTCGCCGGTGTCGTCCACGCGCACCACAACTTGCTGGTCTCCCTCAGTTCGATCCCCGATGCCCGCGACCTGCGCCGGATCGTCGCGTCCCAGCTGATCGTCTCCAGAACAATCGGTGGCCTCGCGACGGAGGACACCACCCTCCGCGAGGCGTGGCTGGACCGCGAGCGGAAGTACGAACGCCTCCAGCGCTGGACGAGAGATCTCTCCGGGCAGGCAGGCCACGGCGCACCCGCTGTACCCCACGCGTTCCTCGCCGCTACCCGAGCCAAACAGTTGACCTGCAAGGACCTGCACAACGATCCGCAACTACAGCGGCTCTTGGCGCTGTCGAGACACATCGACGACCGCATCGGCCGAATCATCGAAGCAGGAACACGCGAAAGACTCTTTTTCGAACGCGTACCGCTGCCGGAGATGGAAAGCCGATCCGCTGCGCTCGTCAAGGTTCAAGCGGCTGAGTACATCCCCGTCCGTTCAACCGCCGCAGCCGGGCTCGTGGCCTTCGCGCAGGAACATCTTCGAGCTCCGAGGCGATCTGATGATCGCTCAACCGATTCGCAACAGAGCCGAACTCGACTCGATGCAGCACTCCGTTCGCGCCCCTCGGACGACGGACAAGGTCCCGTCGCACCAGCAGTCTGATCACATGCGCTCGATCCGCCTTATGGGTGGCCCACTCCGCCCACGATGACGTGCAGCAGTGCGCAGGCGCTTCCAGTCGAACTGAGGGTCGGCGCAGCCGCGACCCACTATGTGCGTTCTCCGATCCAATCCGAACGAGTCTGGAGTCGGTTACTCATGCCTTGAATGTCTGGATAGATCAGGGACGACGAGAAGCCATAGGTCCGCTCAAGCATCTCCCGAATCTCTTCCTTGGCACTCGCTGCGATCCGGAAACTGAAGATCGGCGCCAAGTTCGCTTTGATTGGTCGTGGACGGCTATGCGGATGGACGGGCCTCGCGTAGACGGACATTGAAGCGGCGACGTCGACGGGACTGAACTGTCGACCGTTGGGGTTGAGGAATAGCCGCATAGTTTTCTTCGTGAGCATCGGGACACCCTCGAGCAGGAAGGCGGCGTTCTGAGCCGCGATTCGCGCGTCGTATGCGGGCGGGATCCAGATGCGTCGCCTGGAACCCGTCCCCCAAGCGGCAGAGACTCGATCCTCGGGCGAGTTGTACGCCCAGAACGGATATCGACTGCCAGCGAGGACTTCACTAATTACGGGCGGGTCTGTCGGCCTGTCGCGGCTTTCGAGGACTGGGCCCGTCGCTAGCGCGAATAGTCGCGCATCCGAGTCGTCCGCCGTTCCAGCCTCAACTGCGAACCACGCCGCGATGAGAGGATTTCGAGTCACGTCCAAGAGCCTGCTCGGTCCACCTTGGTGCTGCAGGCGCGCGAACAGCTCAAGTGCAGATGTGTCTGACATTCGCCATTCAACGGCCTTGTCAAGAATCGCGAGCTCAGCAGCGAGCATGTCGGCCTCATCGGGAAACCGCTGCACGGCGGGTTCGCCTGGGGAGGTCGGCGCCACCGTCAACCCATAGTGAGTCATGAGCTTTCGATAGAGGCTGCTGTGGAGACCCCACTCGGCATTCTGTTGGCCGCGCCAGACGAAGGTGAGCTCTCGCCGCGCAGCAGCGAGGGCCTGGACCGAGTTCGTCAATTCAGCGAAGGAATTGATCACAAGCTCGTAAGCAGCGAAGAAGCTGCCCGGGCCTTCGAAGTCAGGGGAAAAGCTGCCGACAGAGGCAATCGTCCGGTCATGTGGCGCCTCCGGAGACTTTGGTTCGTCCTCCGGGGCGTCGATCTCGGGGGCTCGCGATCGTTCCAATGCGAACAGAAGTGCGGGGTCTGTCGGATTCGCACGCGCGACTCCCCTCCTCGCAGCCAACCTGAGAGTCTCGGAAACGTCCGGGCTCAGGACTGCGCTCCGCGCGGCGTCCGCGAGCGCAGCATCGACCGCCCTCGTCGCCGCGGAGGTAGGCCGCCCGGTCAGACCCGCGAGCACACCAGCCCCAAGATCCTGGCGCCGAGCGGCGTGATCGATGGCCTCCAAAACGTCCGGACTCTGCACCGCCTCCCGAGCGGCATCCGCGAGCGCAGCATCGAGCGGCTGGCTCTTGTCGGGTTCTAGACCTTCATTCGAGTCGCGACTCTCGTCCGGGGCTCCTGGGTCGTCCGAATCCATCCCGAGAGGTTATCGACTCCGGTAGGTAACCGGTGCCGAATCAACCCCGTGCCGACCAAACTGTTGGCGAACCATCCGTCACAGGAGCAGGCGCGTCATTCCACAGCCTTAGACCCAATGTTCATGCGCCGTCCCACTGATCAGGACGGGGCGCCAACGCCTCAAGGATTTCTGCCGTGACGGGGTCGACCATCTCGTCCGGCTCGATGTAGTGCGCCTTCGTGATCTTCGATGACGTGTGTCCCAGCATCTCGGCCGCCAGTTCCGCCCCGGAGGCGCGATCCAAAGTTGTCGCCACGGTCCTTCGAAACGCGTGTGGAGAGACACCAGGCAGACCAGCGTCGTCCAAGACCATGCGCAACCGCCGACGGACATTGTTCGTCGTGAGCGGCGTGCCGTTGCGTGTGAAGAACAGGAGGTGTTCAGGCTCCTCATCGGCTATGACGACAAGTCGCTGTCGGATCGCTTCGGTAGCGAAGCTGGGCACGTGGACCACTCGCGTGGACTGGAACGTCTTGGTCTGGGGCTGACGGTAGGTCGCCTCTCCCTTGGGCGAGACGATCGTGCCGCAGATCCTCACGGTCGCCGGTCTAATGGTGACGTTGACGTCGCACTTGCGGATCGCGAGCACCTCGCCAATACGGGCCGAGGTGCCGAGCATGACCTCAATGATCAGCTCCAGTTGCCCGTCCGGTCTCGGCCCGTTCCACCCGGTGCCACGTCGCCATTCGCGTGCAGCGCGGCGGATTGCTTCGACCTGGTCGAACGTCAGCGCCATGGCCTTCGACGGCGGCTTGTGCAGCGGCGCAATGTCCCGCACAGGGTTGGATCGCAGAGCGCCGTAGCGAACGGCCAGACCGAGTGCCAGACCCATCACGGTGCGGGCCTGCTTGGCGTAGCTGTAGCTCTTGGTCGATGCGAGCGTCTTGATGAAGCGATCGACCCGACGGACGGTGATCTCGCGGAGTGTGAGGTGTTCGAACGTTGGGAGGACCAGGTTGCGGATGTTCCGCTCGTACAGTTGGCGGGTGTTCCTGGCGAGCCGGTTCTCCAGGTCGAGATCCTCAAGCCAGACCTCGACGAGATGGCCGAACAGGCTGTCCGGAGTCAGCTCGTCGCCGTCGGTGGCGAGCTCGAGGCGTTCGACGAACTTGTGCTTCAGCCGCCGTTCGGCCTTGGCGGACGTGTCGCCTCTGGCCTCGATCCGACGCAGCCGTCCGTCCTCGTCACGGAATCGTGCGCGCGCACGGACCATGCCGCTGGCGAGTGTGGTGAACTCGATGACGCCGAAGGTGCCGATCTCGATCCTGGGCTTAGCCATGACCGATCACGCCCTCTGTGAGTCCCCAGGTGCTGAGGCTTCGCGCTGGGCGTCGACCCAAGCAGCGACGTCGGAGACTGCGAACTTGAGATGTCGCCCCACGCGAAGGCCTCGGGGCCCGTGGCCGGTCAGGCGCCAGTCGTAGATAGTCCGAACCGGGATGCCGAGGTACTCGGACAGTTCGTCCACGCTGATCAAGGGCTCGAGCCCGCTGAGAGCTGGTGATGGAGTGTTCATGTCCATCAGGTGAGCAACTTCTCCCAGGCGGCCCGTCATCACTCGGTGCGAGTCGGTGCCGTCTGTGAGAAGCACCAGCAAATCGGCCTTCAGAGAGGCCAATGTGGAGGGCAAGTGGAGGGTTGATCAAGTCTCAAAACTTTCAGGCCCGGAAATCCACTGGATTTCCGGGCCTGATTGGTAGCGGGGGCAGGATTTGAACCTGCGACCTCTGGGACGATCTGGTCCGTTTTCCGCTACTTCGGAATGTCTTTGGTCAGCTCCGGTTGACTCGATCTACACGGAGATCGGTTGATCACCGACGTCGCCACTTTACCTGTTGGTGCCGGTCATCTCGGCCTCGCTCGCTCCGTAGGTGATGGGATTTCGATGGGCGCTCGCGGCCGGACGTTCGCGGCTCTTCGCAGTTGAGGGTGTAACGACCGCGAGACGACGTCGCGCGAGGGAGCGCCGTTGCGCATTGTCGCCTCAGGTCACGTGGGCGGGAAAGAGTCGCCGAACTGCGGCTTCGATGGCTTGGCGTCGCGACGCCAGGAATGCGTCACGGTCGACGCCGGGTGGCACGAGGTCGCCTTGTCCTGCCCATGAGGTGGCCAGCTGACTCACAAACATCAAGACGTCGGTGGCCTCCCACTGCCGTTCAAGGACGCCAGCATCCTGGGCGCCCTGAAGTTGCTCGATCTTGCCTTCGACGATTCGCTGGAACGGGTCGTCGTCCGCACTGGCCGTCATCTCGAGTTGGCCCCACTGCATGAGACGCAGTCGTTGAGGATGTTTGATCGCGTAGTCGTGAAGCCGCACGGCGTAACCAGGCAGGTCGGACGGGTCTAGCGGCACCGCGGTGGCCATCGCTTCGAGCTCGCGGGCTGCGACAAACCGGTACAGCTCCTCCTTGCCACGGAAGTGGGCGTAGACCCGCTCCTTGCTCGTGCGAGCCGTCTTCGCGATGCGCTCGACGCGTGCGCCGGCGATGCCGTGCTCGGCGAACTCGGCTGTAGCGGCCGCGATGATCCGGTCCCGGGTCGAGTCGCTGTCCATGCTCAAAGGATACGAACCAAACCGTCTGGTTTGGGAATGCACGCAGCGGGGCGTAGGTTCATACAGCGCCGAACCGAACGGTTCGGTATGGACTCGAAGGAGCAGACATGAAGCTACGCACGCTAGGACGGGAAGGCTTGACGGTCAGCGCGATCGGCTACGGCGCGATGGGCACCGCCACCGGTTACGGCCCGAGTGACGACACGGAGTCGATCGCCGCGATCCGTCGCGCCTTCGAGCTCGGCACCACCCACTTCGACACCGCCCGCATGTACGGCTGGGGCGAAGGCGAGAAGCTCCTCGGCGCCGCGGTCGCGCCGTTCCGCGACGAGATCACCATCGCCACCAAGTTCGGCATCGAGTCCGACCCGGCGCGCGGCTTCGTGCCCGACTCCCGTCCCGGGCACATCCGCAAAGTCGTCGACGACAGTCTGCGCAACCTCAACGTCGACTCGATCGATCTGCTCTACCAGCACTTGCACGACCCGAGCGTGCCGGTTGAGGAGGTCGTCGGCGTGATGAAGGAGTACGTCGATGCCGGCAAGGTCAGGTACCTCGGTCTGTCCAACACGAACGCCGACAGCATCCGCAAGGCCCATGCCGTGCATCCGATCTCAGTCCTGCAGACCGAGTACTCGATCTTCGCGCGCGAGTCCGAGGCACTGCTCCCGGTGATCGAGGAGCTCGGTATCGGCCTGGTCGCCTACTCCCCGCTGGCGCGCGGCTTCCTGAGCGGCGCGGTCCAGCCGCGCAGCGCCTACAGCGCCGACGACTTCCGGCAGTTCATCGGGTGGTGGGCGCCGGAGAACTACGACGCCAACGTCCACATCGCCGAGGAACTCACCGACATCGCCGCGGCCAAGGACGCGACGCTGTCGCAGCTTGCCCTGGCTTGGCTGCTCGCCCAGAAGGACTACATCGTTCCGATTCCGGGCTCGCGCAACCCGAGTCGGGTAGCGCAGAACATCGCCGCCGCAGAGCTCGTCCTGACTGACACGGACCTGGCCCGCATCACCGAGCTCGTACCTAACGGTGGCGTCGGTAGCCGCGCCTGAGCACCCGAGGGGACCCGCAACGCAGCCAGCTTCGGGCTTCGGCCCGCCCGATCTGGCTGCGTTCACGCGTTTGGACGAACTCGGCCTGGAAGTCACCGGCCAACGTCTCGAATCTGACCGAGCAATCCTCGCGTGTCGAGTCATCGAGCCCGACCAGTGGTGCCATCGCTGTGGCTGTGGAGGAAACCCGCGAGACACCGTGGTGCGTCGCCTTGCCCACGACCCGCTCGGCTGGCGCCCCACGACGCTCGAAGTCGTCGTGCGGCGCTACCGATGCCCTGCCTGCGGGCACGTGTGGCGACAAGACACGTCGAAGGCCGCCGAGCCACGGGCGAAGCTGACTCGTACCGCACTGCGGTGGGCCCTGGAAGCGATCGTGGTCCAACACCTCACCGTGGCACGGGTCGCTGAAGGGCTCGGGGTCGCATGGAACACCGCCAACGACGCCGTCCTGGCCGAAGGCAGACGGGTCCTGATCGACGACGAGCAGCGTTTCGATGGAGTCGCCGTGATCGGGGTCGACGAGCACGTGTGGCGCCACACCAGCCGCGGCGACAAGTACGTCACCGTGATCATCGACCTCACCCCAGTCCGCGACGGCATTGGGCCCGCCCGCCTGCTCGACATGATCGAGGGCCGCTCCAAGCAGGCGTTCAAGACCTGGCTCACCGAACGCCCCGACGCTTGGCGTGACGGCGTCGAGGCCGTCGCGATGGACGGCTTCACCGGGTTCAAGACCGCTGCCGCCGAAGAAGTCCCCGAGGCGATCGCGGTCATGGACCCCTTCCACGTCGTACGGCTCGCCGGCGACGCACTCGATCAGTGCCGACGTAGGGTCCAGCTCGCGATCCACGGACACCGCGGCTACCGGGACGACCCGCTCTACAAGTCGCGGCGCACGCTGCACACCGGCAGCGGTCTGCTCACCGACCGACAGATCGACCGGCTCAATCGGCTCTTCGCCGACGAGGTACATGTCGAGGTCGAAGCAACCTGGGGCATCTACCAGCGGATGATCGCCGCCTACCGCACCGAAGACCGCGCCCACGGACGCAGGTTGATGATCAAGCTCATCGCTGATCTCAGTGCCGGCGTGCCCAAGGCCCTGACCGAGGTTGCGAAGCTCGGCAGGACGTTGAAGAAGCGGGCCGCCGACGTACTTGCCTACTTCGACCGACCGGGAACAAGCAACGGGCCGACCGAGGCCATCAATGGCCGGCTCGAACACCTCCGCGGTAGCGCGCTCGGGTTCCGCAACCTGACCAACTACATCGCCCGCAGCCTCCTCGAGACCGGCGGATTCAGGCCCCAACTCCTACACCGTCAACTGTGATGAGCCACGTTCGCATGGCGAGACGCGCCCGAAAGAATCTTCACCGCTGGTTGTCGCTGGTTGTCTTCTGTTGTCTCGCACTGTCTTCGACCAGTTCGGAGTCGCCGATGGCGGGCCAGATTCGGTGGTTGACATCGGCTCCGACCAGGCGCACCTTCGATGGGTGGGCACCCACGATGTCATCGCCTCCCTGACGCCAGTCGGGGCGGACGGTCCCGCCGAATCAGCGGGACCGGTGACGACCTGGCCGGAAGCCCCCGGTGCCGGGGACTCACCGGCGCCAGCGGTGGTGAGTCCCCACCACCGTGACGAGCTGCTCGGTGCCTCTGCCGCGGCGGCACGGTCGATGGTGCCGGGGACTCCCCGGCACCGGTTCCGGCGAGTCGCCGGACCCGCGTTTGAGCGGGTCAACACGGTCGTCCTGATTCGGGGCCACCGTGCGGTCCCGGCCCGGGGCCGGGACGGTGTTTCCGCAGGTCGCGCCGGTGGTGCTGAATCAGCACCACCGTTCGTGAATCCGCAGGTCACACGGTCCCGCTGATTCAGCGGCACCGCACCGGGTGCGGGACCGGAGGAGCCGGTCGTGCAAGTGGGACACCGGCATGGTCATCCGGCCTGCTGCGCAACATGTGAGCGCGTGACCAGTTCGCCGCGAAGAGTGGCGATCCTGCGGACCCACGAAGGCCACACGACTTCGAGCGATTCAAAGTCTTCGTCGTGACCATCGACCATGACGACCCCGTCGCTCGCGTCGGCGTCCCAAAAGGCCACCGCGCTGCCGTTACCTTCGAACCGAATCCGCCAATACGAGCCGGGATGATCGGCGAAGGTGGCCGCCACAACGACCCGACCGAGCATCTCGGTGGCGAGCGCCGGGGTGAGACCGGGCAGCGTTGAGGTCACGACGAATGTGGTCGCGTCGTAGTTTGCCCGGGCTCGACGGACGGTCTCAGTTCGCCAGTGGACCGAACCTCGCGCGACCCCGTGGACGCCCACGACAACGTCGAGAATCTCGCTCGGCCCGTGCGGCGACGCCGCACGGGCCAGGGAATCCAGCAGCCCGCCCGCCATCTCGGCAGCGCCAGCTGCCTCCTCGAGCAGTTCGATGTCAAGGCCGAAGTCGTCGTCCACAAGTAGGTGTTGTGCCAACTCTCGCAGTCGTGCGACATCCTCACCCGATGCGGGTCGGTCCGCAGCAGCAGCGAGCCCACGAACCGTGGCGACCTTCGCGTGGCCGTCCCGCAGGACCTGCCGTACGACGTCGGCGGTTTCCTCGTCGAGGTCCGCACCGGTGCCCGCGGCTCCGGGTCTGCCCCAAAGGAATGCCCACGTCGCCAGCTGGGCACCCAGCGCAACCGAAGGCGAGACCGCGTTCCGTTCCAGCAATCGAGCGAGGAGGTGGTTGAAGATGATCGCGTTGGTCGCTGCCGGAACGGGTCCGAGTTCCTCGATGAAGCCCGAGTCTGCAAGTGCCTCGGAATAGCGGCGGGAGAATCGGTCGAACGCCATCCGGGTGCGAGTGCTGACCGGAAGACGACGCCTCAGCAGCTCATCTTCGAGCTCGTCTTCGCGCTCGTCGTCGCCGTCGGAGGTCGTGGTGTCGCCTTCGCGGGCGAGCTCATCCTCGTCTTCGGGCGGATCGCCAACGTCCATGCCAATGTCCCCGAGCCGACCGGCTATCGCAGCCAGGATCACCTGGATATCCGTCGGCGCAATGCCGGGTCCGCCGCCGCGGCCGAAGTACCCGCCATAGCGGTGATCGCGGCGGACGCGGGTCCAGTCGAGGTCTTCGAGCCTGATCGACGGTTCCCCTTCGTTGTCGGCAGCGACTGGGGTCGCCTCATTGCCTTTCGCGATCCGCCAGACGGATGCGCGGTCGATGATGAGCGTCGCGTCCAACTCCTGGAGCAGTCCGTAAAGCTCTGCATCTTGCTCCGGAAGGTCGCCGATGTGTTGGAGCCGGTCTCGTTGGCCGACTTTGTCGAGCCGCCCGCGCAGCTCGGCTACGTGATACGGCCACGAGTGGTTGATCTGGCTGTCGTCACCGTCGAGCCTGACCTGGATCCGGCCGCCCTCGGCCAGTCGCTCCGCCGAGTCCTTGGTGAGAACCAGTCGGACCTGGGCGCCGTCGACTTCTTTGGCCGTCCAATCCAGCGGGCTGCCGGTGTGGTCCTCGACCAGGATGGCGGTTCCGTCGGAAATCGATCGGTCGAAGGCCAACGTGAGCCGGGGCCCGTCGAGTCTGCTCCACAACAGAACCGGGTGTTGCCCCTCGACCGTCTCGCCGGGTGGGGCGCCCTGATAGGTGACCTTGAGCGACGCTGGATCGTGAATCTCATTGCGTTCCAGGTGAGCGTAAAGCGAGTCGAACGCTCCCCGCGCACCGTGGGTGATGACGCCGAGCTCGATGTTCCCGTTCTCAGCGGACCGCAGTAGCGCGGTTCGCGACAGGTTGGCCGAACCAGTCAGCAACGTCTCCGAGTCACCATGGATCAGGTGCACCCACTTCGCATGGATGTAGGCACCCGGCTCGGACTTGACCTGCACGCGCTCGATGACCGCACCCAGGGCGTTCCTCATGACGTTCTGGATGGAGGCCGGATCCGCAGACGTGGCGTCAGTGAGCAGGAGGCGGGTGCGCTTGGGCTGAAAGCGGTCGACCAACGCCTCCAGCGCTGCACAGTCGGCGTCGTGGAACGGGGCGTGTGCGATGAGTTCGTCGACCGGGCCGGCGACCTCGACTTGCAGTTGATCAATGATCGGGTCTTCGAGGCTGCTCCGCAGCGCCGAAGGGCTGGCAGGTGCCGGCGGGATCCACGGCGACTGGCCCCACGCGGTTTGCAGCAGTTCGACGACGGGCGAGTCGAGCAGGCCTCGTTGAGCCAGCCCGTCAACGTGGGCCCGTGCCGAGGCGAACTCCTGCAGGTGCTCCGGGCGCTCGTCGCTGTAGGCGTACACATGCCAGAGCTCACCGGGGGCCGCGTAGCCCTCGTAGCCGAGGTTGCCCGAGCCGACTACCAATAGCCCGCTGGAAGGCCCGAGCAGCGCGATCAGCTTGCCGTGTGCAGCACGAGGGTGACGGACCGGGGCCGCGACGTATGCCTTGTTCGCGAGCCGATGCCGCTGCCCGGTCCGAGCCGACTCAGCGAGCGTCTCGGCCAACTGCCCGTCGTCGGCCAGCACGATGCGGAGTGGGATCTGCGCGAGCTGGCCCAGCAGTCTGGTCTCGAGGAACGTGAGATCGGCGCCGTAGGTGCATATCAGGGCCGTCGTCCACTGCCCCTGGAGGAGCTCAGGGATGACGACGTCTGCGCGCGGCGAGCTCACGAACTCTCCGCGTCAGATTCGCCGAAGGCTGCCGCCGCGGCGGCGAGCGCTCCCCCGGGCAAGTCACCGTCGGCCAGAAGGCTCTGTCCTGAAGCAGTCAGTTGACGGTCAGATTCGTTGAACGTCGAGACCCAACCGAGCTCGTGCACGGTCGTGCTGAGAGCTCGGAACCGGCTGTCGTTGAACACAGCCGGGGACTCCTGGGCGAAGAACCTGACGGCATCTCCAACGCGTCGCACCCGATAGGTGTCGTCTGGGAGCTTTGCCGCGGCCACTCGCTCGTGCTGGACGATCACGAAGTCCTCGATCAGCCATCGGGCGAGGTCACCGAGCGTCAGGTCGCGCAGCATGCGCTGGTTCAACTGATGCATGAACCGGGCCATGCCGATGCGGAGACTCCCGCCCTCTGCGACAAGGACCTGCTCCTTGGCGTATTCCAATGCGCGACTCGGAAGTCCGAACCGCTCGCGGAGCAGGAGCACCAGAGCCAGAAGTGCCACCATGATGGCACCGTCGTCCTGGTCATATTCGCGGCAGGCGGTGTACAGCGCGTGCTCGTCGAGGCCTCCGGCGCGCGGCCAGACGCCGTCGGCATCGGGCGACACGTCGACTTCGGCGAGGAGACCCTCAAGCAGGGCAGACGCGCGCGTGCTGGCATCTACCGCTGGAAGAGTCAGCCCCAAATCGTCTACCTGCGAGCTGCGGGTCAAGGAATCATCGACGAGTGCCCACAGCTCTGCCTTCGGAAGCACCGTGAGGCCGCCGTCGGTCGCGGCAAGTCCGCGGCGCGAAACCCAGCGGAGCAGGCGGTTGAAGACGTAGGCGAAGTACTCCCGACCCTGGTACACGCGCCAGCGACGAGCCACGTCTAGCAACTCGGGCCTTGGCAGGTAATCGGAGCCGTCGAGTTGCCGGAAGTAGACGAGCTGCCGGAAGTCGTCTTGCGAGAGCTCCTCTGCCTGTCGGCACGTGCTGAGATCCAGCAGCATGCGCAGGGTCTCGCAGCGTGAGGCCACCTCAGCGGCTGTCCCTGAGTGGAGGAACAGGTCCCTCAAAAGGGGCAGGTCATGCGCCTCCGCCGCGCGCAACTGGCAGAGGCAGCCCTTCCGGGCGAACTCGACAAGGGCCTCGCGTGACACCGGCTCCGTTATCTTGCCCTCACTGAGCAGGCGGCTGACTTCCGTCCCGGCGACGGCGTTGCGATATGCCTCGGCGAGAGACCGCCCAATCGGGGTTGGGGCATCGACCGGGAACCCGTTGGCCGGCGACGCCACCACCAGCGATCCGGTGAGTTCCATCGCGGAGCGGTAATAGAGCCCGTAGCCACCGAGCGGCTCCTTGATGTAGTCGAACTGCGGGTCGAAGTCCGGGTCGTTGGCCTTCGGACTGATTCGCCTGCTGCCGTTCACGTTGCCGACGATGGTGGCGTGTTCGGGGGCATCGCACACGTGACAGGCCATCGAGAAGATCGCCTCGCGGGGCCGGTAGAAGCTGACGAAGCTGGCGCGGTTTCGCGGCAGATCGGCGGCCCAGAAGTCGTCGAGCACCCATGAGTAGAACGACCAGTAGCGCGGGTGAACGGTGAGCACGTTGATGCCGGGCGACAGAGCCGGGAGGATCCTGTCGGAGCTGACCGAGCCGAGCCCGAGGTGATCCTGACCGGACTTGGGCGCGAACGCGCGGGCACCCCAGACGGGGCCGGTCCGCTCCCAGCCCCACTGCTCCTCAGTTTGCCCCATCGGCATTGCCACCTCCTCCCCAAACTGCCACTCGTCCGCGTGTGCTCACAAAACGACCCACCGCTCAAGTTGCCGGTTGGGCTTCCAGCCTGCGCCGAGGACTGCGGGATGGGTGCTGACGAACTCACGGATCTGGATCAGAGTCTCCGTCAGCCGCATCAGGAGGTCACGCTGTCGGTTCAGGATTAGCGGGTCATGGACGTTCTCGTTGACCTTGTGAGCAGGCGCCTGGCGCTCTTTCCGAACCTCATGGAACGGGGCAAGTAGCCGCCTAACGCCCTCCGAAGTCGTGCTTGGACTGGTTTTCGCTTCGAGTAGCAACCCCAGCCGGTTCAGCGTGCCGACTACGTCGCCAACGTCGTTCTTTTTCGGCGCGCCCGCCGCATCGAGGCCCTTCGCAGACAGGCCGTCCACCAACAGAGTGCTTGTCGTGAGGATGAACCCCTCCCAGTCGCGCGAAGTCGAACGTAGGACCCATCCCCACGTCGGCGGCCTTTCCGTCGACGTGAAGATCGGGGCACCAAATGCCAGATTCCAGACCTCATTGATCGCCGACATCTCCAGCAAGACCTTGGTGAATGGGCCAATTGATTCGGGCCAGTGACCCATCATTCGGCCCCACCAGATCGGATGCGGCTCGATGCCGGGATCGGGGTTCACCAGCTCGTACGTCTTGATCCGCTGCTGATGCTGCGACGGCAACCCGGCGAGATCGCACATGAGAGCGGCCCAATACCGCCTGATCGGCTCCTGGCCCTTCGGGTCGACACTGTTGTCGTACGCGTACCCAGCCTCCTTGAGCAGCGTCAGGTCCTCGAAGTCGAGGTCGTCGGTGAGCGCTGGCACGTCCGCGAACGAGAAGCCGTCGTCACCGAGCCTGAACTGGAAGGCTGGATCATTTAGGTAGCCCTCGATTGCCGCCATCTCAAAGAACGCGAGGTCGAGAGTTCCGCACTCGGCGCGCATGAGCCTTTCCATGAAGGGCTTCCCCGGGGCCGTCGGCAACGCAGCCAGGGCCGCCATTCCGGCGGCAGTCGGGTACAAGCATCCGCCCGTGTCGCCCCGGACCACCTGGTCGAACTCGTCCAGCTGACGCTCCCAGTCGCTCCGCACCCACGGCCGAATGTGCGTGTTGAGGTAATCGGTACCGGTCACCAGCTGCACCAGGCCGTCGGCGATCAAGGTCCTGGCACCTTCGTGGCTCTCGGACGAAGGCACGACGGCGAGGCCGTTGAAGTCGCCGGACTCGAGGTAGTAGTCGATGATCCGCGCCAAGAGCGACATGCGATCCGGGGGCGTCTCGTCATCGACAGGAGGTTCGCCGCGGGCTGCCGGGAGCGACGCCAGCCAAGCCTCCAGGTCCGCGGCGTCGTCCATCAGTAGTACTCCCGGACGTACCCGAGGGCCTTCTCGTAGACGTCGTTGTCGCGGATCTTGAACTGGACGTAGAGGGTCTGGCGCAGCGCCTTGCGGACCTCTTGGTCGCCAGCGATGGTGGACTGCCAGCCGTCGAAGCGGACGCCGCGTACGACTTCATCGATGCGGTCCACAACATTCGAGACGATGATCGGAGTCTCGTCGCCCTTGAGCGCGTCGAACAACTCAGTGAGGGCCGCCTTGCCCTTCTCCTCCCGCGGGATGAGCTCCTCTGCCTTCTCGGCGGCGACCGTGTCCTTCGCAAGCTCCAATAGCTCGCGGAGGAAGTCGAGGCTGGACTGCTGGATGTCTGCATACTTCTCGCGCAGAGCGTTGAGCCGCTGGCCGAGCTCGACGAAGATCGGGTTGTTGAGGTGGCGGGCGATCCTGGCGGTGATCTGCTTCTCGATCTCCTCGATGGGCACGTCCTTGCGCTTACCCGTCATAAGGTCCTCGATCGTCTGAGCGTCGAGGACGATGGTCTCGGCGCCCTGCGGGATCTCGACCTGGATGTTCTCGTTGATCAGTTCGATCGTCTTGGCGCCGAGTGCGTGCCACACCAGCCGGCCAGTGATGTCTGCCGGCCGCACAGACTCGTAGACGTCGGTGAGCCACTTGTAGTCGTCCCGATGTGGCTTCAGCATCGGGTCGGGGCTTAGCGCCTCCCACAACTGGGACACGACGCTGTAGGCCGACCCGAAGGCGTCCTTCACCATGTCGTCGGCGATCGCGGCCTGCGCCTGGATGAGCCCCTCGTAACCACCGATGGTGCGGTCCACGCCGGGGAAGAACGCGAGCGCGGTCGCCATCGCGGGCGCGAGCTGGTTCTTCAGCTCCTCGATGTTGGAGATCACCTGCTGCACGGCGGTCTCGTCGAACGCCAGCGACTTAGCGACGTCGTCGAAGATGCCGAGGTAGTCGACGATGAGGCCGTGGGTCTTGTTGGGCGGATAGACCCGGTTGGTGCGGGTGATCGCCTGCAGGAGGGTGTGCTCCTTGAGCGGCTTGTCCAGGTACTGCGTCTGCAGGATCGGCGCATCGAAGCCGGTGAGCAGTTTCGCGGTGACGATGATGATCTTCAGCGGATCAGCAGGGTCGTTAAACCGCGCGACGACCCGTTCCAGGTCCTCGGCGCCCGGAGTCCACTTCGCCCATTCGGCTGGGTCGGTCCGGGACTTCGACATCACGATGGTCGACGCCTCGGGCGGCAGCATCGTGTCGAGTGCTTCCTTGTAGGCCACGCAGGACGCCTTGTCGTAGGCCACGAGCTGCGCCTTGAACCCCTCAGGTTCGACCTTGGCCGTGAAGTGTTCGACGACATCGGCGGCGACCTGCCGGATGCGGTCGGGGGCCTTGATGAGCACCTCGATCGAGGCGGCCTTCTTCGACAGCGTGATCTTCTCGCCCTCGGTCAGGTTGCGATCCGCCGCCAGCTCCTCGAACGCGGCGTCGATCTTCTCCTGGTCGAGGTGGATCTCCGACAGGCGCGGTTCGAAATGCAGCGGGAGCGTTGCCCCGTCACGGATGGAGTCCTGGAACGTGTAGCGCGACAGGTAGCCGCCCTCGTCCTCAGGCGACCCGAACCACATGAACGTGTTGCGGTCGCGCTTGTTGATCGGAGTTCCGGTCAGCCCGAACAGGAACGCGTTGGGCAGCGCCTCGCGCATCTTCTGCCCGTAGTCGCCCTCCTGGGAGCGGTGGGCCTCGTCAACCATCGCGATGATGTTGTGCCGGTCATCGAGAACGCCGTCGGCCTCGCCGAACTTGTGGATCGTGGTGATGATGATCTTGCGTGCTCCCTGGCTCAGCAGGGTCTGGAGTTCTCTACGCGAGTCGGTCGACACGAGGCCTGGTACGTCGGAGGCGTTGAACGTGCCCGTGATTTGGGTGTCGAGGTCGATCCGGTCGACCACGATCAGGATCGTCGGGTTGGTCAGCTCGGCCATCGCCCGCAGCTTCAACGCTGTGAACACCATCAGTAGCGACTTGCCGGACCCCTGGAAATGCCAGATCAGGCCCTGCTTGATCTTCCCGTGCAGGACTCGCTGCACGATCAGGTTCGTGGCCTGGAACTGCTGGAACCGAGCGATCACCTTGATCTTGCGGTGCTTCTTGTCCGTCGCGAAGACCGTGAAGAAACGCAGGAAATCCAGCACTGCCGCCGGCTTGAGGACGCCGTTCACGGCGTCCTTGACAACCTCCAGACCAACTTTCGCCGGTGCGTCGGGGTCGGTCTCGTCCTCGCGCCACGGCCCCCACAGCTCGACCGGCATTCCGACGGTGCCATAACGGAAGTCCTTGCCCTCGGTGGCGAACGAGAACACGTTGGGCACGAAGAACTGCGGCACGCTGGCCTCGTAGTCGTCGTGCACCTGCGCGGCGCCGTCGATCCACGAGTACGCCGCTCGGATCGGCGTCTTTGCCTCACCCACCACCACCGGGAAGCCGTTGCACCACAGCACCAGGTCGAACCGCTTGCCGACGCGCCCGACCTGGAACGTCACCTCAGTCGAGATCACCCACTGGTTCGACGAGTCATCCTCGGGGTGGTCGAAGTCGATCAGTCGGACCGTCGTGTGTTCGCCGTTCGGTCCGAACGGCATCGACTTCTGCCCGGTCAGCCACGCCGTGAGCTCCTCGTTCGCGACCACTGGGTGCGGAGTCGTGCGAGCCGAGATGAGGATGGCCCGCAAGATATGGATGACCTCGTCGGCCTTCCTCGGGTCCGCCTCGACCTCCGGGTTCAACCGGATCAGCGCGGCCTGCACCGCACCCTCCAGCAGCACCTCGTCGGGACGGCGCGGAAGCTCGCTACCCGGCACGAACTGGACGTCTACCGACTTCACCAGATCGCGGACAAAGTCGCGCACGCTGTTTGCCTCGTCGAACAGGGCCATCAGTTACCCCCGAATACGTCGGACGACACTGTCCGCTGAAGTGCTCTCGCAGCAGCCATCCGCTCGTGGAGGCCCGACTCAGCGGACCCTGCCAACTCGATCCTCTCGACGATTCTCTTCTGAGTAGCCAGATCTGGGACCGGGAGTTCCAAGGTTCGTAGGTCAGAGCCCGCGATGCCCGAGACGGGGCCCCTCCGCACAATCGAGGCCATCAGGTCGCGACCACGCCGGGAGCGGAAGAAATGTAGAACGTAGGAAGGGTCGACTTCGTGAGCCAGACGCACGCGGATCACGGAGGACTCGAACGTGAACGGTTCGTCCAGGTCGGGGACCAAGCAGCAAGCTCCTGCGCCCTCAAAGACGATCGATCGTCGCGCAAACAGTAGGTCTCCCTTCGCCAGCAGGAAGTTGTCACCAGGTGAAACAACTCGCTCGTAGTCGCTGCCAGTTGAGATGACCTCCCCGCGGAACATCTCTCCCATGTTCACCATCGGGACCTCGCCAGCGCGCTCGGCCTTCTTCAGTGCCACTCCATTCTGAGAAGGAATCGTGCAGATCGAGGCGAATCGCGTTGGCACAACGTCGAGCGAGGCGAAAGCGTCGTCGCGTACAAAGCGTCGTGTCGAGTCAACCTGGTCAAGAACGAGCCCGATGGAGCGCCGTTCGCGCTCGATGGCCCAGAGGAGGTCGGCGATGCGCTTCTGCTCGTCGAGGGGCGGGAGGTCGAACTCGAAGTTGGCGAGGTCGCGCCAGTTGGTGCGGGGCGAGAGCGAACCGGCTGAGGTGCCGAGTGCGTGGTCGAAGAACTCGTTGGACTGAACGAGGAACGGCAGGAACTCGCCGAGCATCTGTGTGTCGTCAGCCTCGAAGGTGTAGATGTCGCCGGAGCAGATGGCGTCGAACTCGGCGTAGGCGACTTTGCGCTGGTAGGCGCGGCGCTTGCCGAACAGTGTCTGCCCGGGCTTGACGCGACGCGTGAAGGTGGTGCCGTCCTCCGTCGACCCCCAGCGGCCGATCTTCAACTCGCCGGGGTCCATGTGCTCCATGGCAATGATCCGGTCGACACCTGACGCGTCGAGGTCGCGGACCGTCTCGTTGACGTTGCGAACGACGTCACCGAAGGTGACACGCTTCCACGCGGACTTGTCGAGGCTCAGAGTCATGCCGTCACCTCCGCCCGCAGGAGCGCGAGGACGTCTACGAGTGCGGAGTCGGAAGCGGCGGCGGCGGCTCGCCAGTCAGCAACCGCCTCGGTGACGTCGATCTGCTCGCCCGGGTCGGCGGATTTCGCTCCGGCGACGTACAGCGGGATGGCAAGGCTGTGGCCCTTGTCGGCGATCTGGTTGAGGGTGGCGACGGCGGCGAATTGGTCGACGTCGGTGAAGCCTCGGTAGGCGTCGAGGATCTTCCTTTGATGGGCGTCACGCAGGAAGGACTGAGCCTGCTCGCGGGCGACCTCGTGAACAGCGTTGATGAACAGCACTTTGCCCTTGTGGTCGGCGGGCTTGGTGGCGCGCAGCGTGACGACGACGGCCTCCATCGGGCTGTTGTAGAACAGGCCGGCGCCGAGGCCGAGGACGCATTCGATGAGGTCGGACTCCACCAGCGCCGCGCGGAGCGCGGCTTCCTCGCGGCGAAACAGAACGCCGTGGGGGAAGAGGATCGCGGCACGGCCGGTCTTCGGGTCGAGGCTCTTCGCGATGTGTTGGAAGAAGGCGTAGTCGGCGCGGCCCTGGGGCGGCACGCCCCACACGTTGCGGCCGTACGCGTCCTTAGCGAAGGCGTCGCGGTTCCAGGCCTTGATGGAGTACGGAGGGTTGGCGAGCACGACGTCGAAGGTCTCCAGGCCGCCCTTGGCGTTGAGGAAGGAGGGTCGGGCCAGGGTGTCGCCGTGGGCGATGTGGCCGTCGGTGATGCCGTGCAGGAAGAGGTTCATCCGCGCGATGGCTGACGTCCCGTAGTTGAGTTCCTGACCGTAGAGGCGGAGGTTGCGCCACTCCTTGCCCTGCCGCTTCACCTCGGCGGCGGTCGAGATGAGCATGCCGCCGGTGCCACAGGTCGGGTCGTACACCGATTCGCCGGGCTTGGGTTCGAGCATCAGCGTCATCAGGTGGACGAGCGTGCGGTTGGTATAGAACTCCTGGGCGGTGTGGCCGGAGTCGTCGGCGAACTTCTTGATCAGGTACTCATACCCGTTGCCGAGCTCGTCCTCGGGCAGGTTCGCGATCGACAGCGTCTTCGTGGAGAAGTGCTCGATCAGGTCCGCCAGCGTGGAGTCGGGCAGCAGGTTCTTGTTGCCCCAGTCGCCGTCGCCGAATACACCAGGCAGGGTGTCAGGGTTGGCGGACTCGATCGCCCGCATCGCCTTGAGGATCGTGGCACCGATGTTCTCGGTGACCGAGCGGATGTCGTCCCAGTGGCAGCCCTCGGGGATGGCGAAGCGGTGGTTCTCGGGGAGGTCCGCGAGTTCCTCGTCGCCGTAGGTCGCCATCGCGGCGGCGTGCTCTTCGTCGTACACGTCGGATATCCGCTTCAAAAAGACCAACGGGAAGATGTACTGCTTGTAGTCGCCGGCGTCGATGAGGCCGCGCAGCACGATCGCCGCGCCCCACAGGTAGGACTCCAGCTCCCGCTGGGTGATCCGCGTGCTCATGCGCTCAACCCCCACTTCGCCAGCTCTTCTTCGAGGGCTGCGCGCGTCTCCTGTGCGCTGGCGTGCGCGGCTTCGAGGTTGGTGAGCGCGTCGGCCAGGGTGAGCTTCTCGCCGGTGTCGGCCGGTGCGACATAGAGCGGGATGTTGAGGTTGAAGTCGTTGCCCTCGATCTCCTCCATGGTGGCGACGTGGGCGCGGCCGTCGATGTCGGCGAAGCCGACGTACGCCTTGAGCAGTTCGCTCGCGTGCTCAGGCTCCAGGGTGTTCTGGTTACGGCCCTTCTTCATCAGGTCTTCGCCGTTGATGAAGAGCACCTTGCCCTGGCGGTCGGCCGGCTTGTCGTGGCGCAGGATCAGCACACAGGCGGCAAGGCCGGCGCCGTAGAACAGGTTCGGCGCGAGCCCGATGACGGCCTCGATCTTGTCGGCCTTGAGGACGTGGGTGCGAATGCGGGCCTCGGCGCCTTGCCGGAAAAGCGCGCCCTGCGGGAGGACGACGGCGACCCGTCCGGTCCTGGGGTTGGCGGAGGTGAGCATGTGCTGAACCCACGCCCAGTCGGCGTACCCCTTCGGCGGAACCCCGCCGAGCTGGCTGCGGCCCCACTTGTCGCTCGCCCACTCGACGTCACCCCACGCCTTGAGCGAGAACGGCGGGTTGGCGACCACGCAGTCGAAATGCGCCAAGTGGTTGCCCGTGTAGAAGGCCGGGTTGCGCAGGGTGTCCTCGCGAACGATCTTGAAGTCCTCGACACCGTGCAGCAGCAGGTTCATGCGCGCGATCGCGGAGGTGGCGAGCACCTTCTCCTGGCCGTAGAGCTTGCCCCACAACGTCTTGGGGCTACCGCCGGCGGCCTTCACGTGCTCGATGACCTCGATCAGCATGCCGCCCGTCCCACACGCCGGGTCGTAGACGAACTCGCCCTCCTGCGGGTCGAGGATGTTGATCAGCAGGCCAACGACAGAGCGGGGTGTGTAGTACTCGCCGGCCTTCTTGTTCGAGGCGTCGGCGAACCGCTTGATGAGGTACTCGTAGGCGTTGCCGAACACATTTGGCGCGACGTTCGCGTTGGATAGCGCCTTCGTGGAGAAGTGCTCGATCAGGTCCGCCAGCTTGCGGTCGGGCAGCTTGTCCTTGTTGGTCCAGTTGGCGTTGCCGAAGATCCCGTACAGCGTCTCCGGGTTCACCTTCTCGATCTCCCGGAACGCCGTCTGCAACGCGGTGCCGATGTTCTCGGTCTTCTCCCGCACGTCCGACCAAAGGTTGCCCTCGGGGATCGCGAAACGGTGGTTCTCCGCGAACGCTGCGTACTCGTGGTCGCCGCCCGACTCGTCCAGCGCGGCCTCAAACTCCTCCAAGTACACGTCGCTGATCCGCTTGAAGAACATCAGCGGGAAGATGTACGCCTTGAAGTCGGCTTGGTCGATGCTACCGCGCAGGAGGTCCGCCGCCTTGGCGAGGTACTGCTCGAGTTCGGGCAGGGTGATGCGATCGGTCACTTGGCTCCCTCGGTTTCGACTGGGCCATCTTCGTCGGCCGGGCCGACAGAAATCTCTGGATTCTCAAGTCGTGCGTTGTAGCGGACAGCATCGAGTAGCGCCGACCCTACGATGCCCGCCTCCTCGGCCAGACGGGCCGACTGCTCGTGGAGCAGTTGAGTCGAGAGCACCGCGAGTTGTATGTCTCGCTGCTCCGTCACGGGAACGAGTGGGACCTCGAGGTCCTTGATCGACGCGCGCTGGATTGTGGTGCCGCCCTGGAATCGCTCGTTCCAACTGCCACCCAGAGCGATGGCGAGGTAGCCCGGAGACAGCACATCGCGATCACGGACCCGTAGTCGATACACGCCGGTTGACGGCAGGTGGCCCCCCGCCTCATCGACTCGGGCTCTGATCGTGTTCATGGTCGTGACCAGGACGTCGCCCTCCCACGTCAACTCGGGGTAATCGTCGTACTCCTCGTCAAGGCCGAACTCACGCAGCGTGCCGTCGCGCACGTCCGCCGCAGTTGCGAGTCGCAAGCGCAACTGCTCTGGCGCATCCTCGTAGCGGTCCTTCGGACGTCCCATCCTCATCTCAAGGACACCCTGATCGATCAGCTCGCCCACGGTCATCACGCGGGACTTGGAGAAGCTTGCAAAGTGCTCGAACGATATGAGGACGCTCTGCAGTTTGGTCATGGTGTCAGAGATCGCCGACCAACCGTGGCGATAGGCATCGGAGACGTCGCCCGGCTCTCGCTCGGCGCGGTCTACCCAGCGGTTCGGAGTCAGGACGGAGTCCGCCGCGAGGACATCGGTGATCGCGACATCGGCCCGTGGGACATCCTGGCGAGCGCCTTCATCGTTCAGCCACTGGGCAACATGGAGCTCCGGCGTCCGAGACTCCGAGGCATCAATGAAGAGAACGCGCTCGGCTGCGGGTTCACGGATGGGGCGGCGGAGCACCCACAGGGCCAATGGAATCGACGTGTGCGGCAGGAGCTTGCCCGGAAGCCCCACGATCGCCTCGACGCAACCATGTTTAACGAGCTCGGCGCGAATCCTTCCCTCTTCACCCCCGCGGAACAGCGTGCCCGTCGGGCTAAGGACGTAGGCCCGACCGTTGCCCGCTAGATGCGCGATGGCGTGTTGGAGCCACGCCGTGTCCGCTGACGACCGCGGCGGTGGACCGAAGTCGAAGCGAGCATCAGTCAGGCGGCGGGAGGCGTCCAGCCGCAGGCCGAAGGGCGGCTCAAGGATGACGGTGTCGGCGAGCAGACTTGGATCGACATCCTCAGCCAGAACATTGGTCTGAGTGAGTTCGAGGTGGACGTCGTGCAGTTCGGCCCGCCGGCCGGCGATGCGAAGCGCCCTCTCGTCGATGTCGTGCCCCACCAACCGCGTCGGCTTTGCCCCAACGCGCTCGGACTCGAGAAGTGCCGCCGCGATCCCGCAGGCGGGGTCGTACAGGACGCCACCAGGCCGTGCAGCTGCCAGGTTGGCTAACAGGGTCGTGGTGCGGGAACCGACGAAGCCGGAATCCGCACCCATCTTGCCCTGTGAGCGGGACAGCCGCTCAAGGGTGAAGTCAACAACGGACGCCAGGTCATCCGTCCGGGTCCGCTCTAGTGCGGAAACCAGGCGCCCGAGTGCTCCATTGCCGTCGGAGGTGGTGTCGTGTCGCTTGGACAGTCCTCTCCTCCGGTCCAGGGCCAAGGACAGCATCATGTCTGCCTGCTGGTCAGGAGACCTAAGGCCCCGGAAGGAGTTGAGAGCAGCCCACACCTCCATCGGTGCGGAGTCGTTGTCCTTGACAAGGAGGGCCTGGTTGTTGGTCTGGGCAGCGTGCTGTTCAAGCCACTCAGAAATCTCCTTTAGCGAGAAGAGAGGTTTGCTCGGTGTCCCAGAAACAGGCTGGGGGAACGACTCGTTGCGCTTGCGCCAGTTGCTGACTGCTCCGCGGGACACGCCAGCGATGTCGGCGATGTCGCTCGGCGACACCAGCCCTTCGTCAAGGCTGTCGGTCACGCGGCACCCCCGAAACCGATGGCGGACTCTGCGAGGACGACGGAGCATGCAGCGGCCATGCGCAGTCGCTTCGAGCAGCGGCCGGCGTGTGCCACCACCGTGACCTCGACCCCCGCGGCTCCCAGAGCGGTGACAACCTCGGTGAAAATGCCGTCACCGGACACCAGCACCACCTCATCGAAGCGTTCGCCGATCCGCTCCTCAATGAGGACCTCGAGCAGTGCGAGGTCCGCACCGTCCTGCCCGGAGCGAACCACCAGTCGGGACCCAGGCCAACCGAGCCCGGCCGGCACGGCGCCAAAGTGGCTCGTGCCTAGCACCACTTGCTCAGTGCCGCTCAGACCGGCGACCTGCTCGACCGCGAGGTGTGCACCTACAGCCTGCTCAGTCGTCATGACCGCTCCCCCCACCACGTTCTCAATGTCCACCACCACGAGACGACGGCCCCGCAGCGAGCGCTTCTTCTGCGGGAGCGCCACCGCCGTTTGTGTAAACATTACATCACCCATCTGTACATGTGAATCCGATTGTCGACTTCCATGACCAAAGTTAGTCCGAGCCACGGAGGTTGTCAAGTGTGAATCGCGTTCACATGCATCCTATCTTGGACGCCATTCACGCAGATTGCTTTCCGCGCTCCGGCGCCCTTCGCGAGCAACTCCCGAGTGCTCTCAGCTCAGGCTTCGCTCATCACAGATGGATCTCGCGTCCCAGGTGCATCCTGGCCACGGGGGGCGTCGCGGTCTCCATCCGCCGTATCGCAGCTAGGGCTCGCGCAAAATCAAGGCGCTGGTCGACGGCCTGGGGCCTGCGGCCGAGCAGACGCTTGTCCTCGATGCCGTAGCGGTCGCGGTAGGCGGCCACGGTGGCCGCCGCGTTGTCCCACTGGGCGCGGAGTGCCCGATCGCCGGGCCTCGGACCAAGCGCCTTCACCCACTGGTCGTTGTCCCGCAGGGCTGCTTCAGTGAGCGTCCGCGCACGCTGCTCGATCAGGTCTCGCCGTTCGTCGAGGGCGCGCCGCATGTCGGGAGCCATCGGGCCGACTGCCTCAGGAATCAAGCCAACAATCAGCCGCGAGCGCACACGCCGGCCGCTCGCACGCTGGCTCATGACGAGCTGGAGCCGATGGCGAAGGACGGCGGCGACGTCTTCGGCATCACCCAGGCCGTGGCGGTTCACTGCCGAGGGCAGGATGCGGTCCACGTCATGACCGTTGGCTTCGGCGCGGCGTAGCTCCGAAGCGAGCGGTCCGAAGGCGTCGGAGGCGAGGACGTCATCGACCTGGTCT
The DNA here is from genome assembly GCF_002476985.1 of Aeromicrobium sp. UBA7512. Lineage (NCBI taxonomy): Bacteria > Bacillati > Actinomycetota > Actinomycetes > Propionibacteriales > Nocardioidaceae > Aeromicrobium > Aeromicrobium sp. UBA7512. Next base: position 129,901 of record NZ_DLNK01000006.1, on the reverse strand, counting down.
GCGGTCAGCTCGCACGAGCGGAGCAGGGTGGCCCAGCGGTCGCGTTGCGCGGCTGCGGCGATCGTTTCGTACTCGGCGGCAAGTTGCGCGATGGAGCCCCAGTCCTCCTGCTCCTCCGTGAGCGTCTGGTGCGCCGAGAGCTCGGCTCCCCGGTTGGCGAGGACGCCGATCAGCACAGATCGCGCGGTGACCTCGTCGCCGTCGGGTGCACCGTGATTGTCGTCGGCTGCCACGGTGACGACGTAGGCGTGGTTGTGGTCGCGGCCGCGGGTCATCGCGACGTACAGGCTCTCCCTCCTCGTCGAGTCGGAGACGACGACGTGAGCGGTGTCGACGGTGACGCCCTGGGCGCGGTGCGCGGTGATGGCGTAGCCGAGGTCGACGTGTTCGGCGGCGTACGCCGCGGGAAGAACGACGGCGCCGCTGTGCTTGCGGTCGAGGCGGCGTACGACCATCGAGCCGTCCATCCGGAGGTCGGTGACGCGCCAGCGGTCACCGTTGCGCACCCAGCCCGAGCGAAGAGTCCGGATGCGGCGGTCGTTCTTGCGGGTGATGATCCAGTCGCCGATCGAGGCTCGAGTGCCGTCGTTCAGGCGCGCCTCGGTGCCCTGTCGCGTCGCCCCACTGATGAGCCGCTCGGTGCGCGCCTTGGCGTTGAGCTCGTGGGCTACGTGGGAGGTGTCGGCGATGAGGACGCTGGCGCGTCCCGCAGCAATGTCGTCCCGCCAGGCTCCGTAGGCGGCGTCCGCCATGTCGTCTACGTCCCCGTCGCTGACGCGTTGATGAGCGAGGTAGGCATCGACCGTTTCTGGGCGGCCGTGGCGCAGGTCGAGGGAGGCGACCTTCTCCCACGCATGCGAGAAGCGGTGGATGTCGACGAGCTCGGGTGCGTCGTCGCGGGCTTCGGCGAGCATGCCGAACGCTCCGCCCGCCTCGACAGACTGAAGCTGGGCCCAGTCGCCGACCAGGAGGACCTTCGCTCCTGCGGCCTGTGCATGGGCGGTGATGCGGTCGAGGGTCATGGTGCCGGCGAGCGTGGCCTCGTCGAGGATCACGAGCTGGTTCTTCCTGAGCGCGGTCCGGCCTTGATCGTGCTCGTAGCACCACTTCGCGGTGTTCTCGCAGGCGATGCCCAGGTCACCGGCGAGTACGGCGGCCGCTGCCGCACTCGGCGCCAGGCCGACGACGCTGCCCGTGCCGTGTTGGCGGGTCCAGGCGTCCTGGAGCGCCCGCATGGCGGTGGTCTTGCCCGCGCCCGCCGGGCCGATGAGCAGGTCCACCTCTCGTCCGGACACTGCGATCTTCGCGATCGCCTCTGCTTGCTCGGGACTCAGCCGGTTGCCCTTCACCGATCGGGCTGCGACGGCGTCGACGATCTCAATGCCGATGGTGGGTGCCGTCGTCGTGGCCGAGCGTTCGAGCAGCCGGTCCTCGGCGGCGAGCAGGTGCTCTGCCGAGAATACGGTCGAGTGCTTGGGCCGAAAGGTGCTGGTGCCGTCCTCGCGCACGAAGGGTTGCGGGGTCGTCGCCAGTTCGGGCGGCGTGAGTCGCAGGGAGCCGCGCTCGGCGGCGTCGACGACGAGGCCGGTGACTGCCTCGCGGTCGGCGGCGCTGGCGAATCTCCATCCGAGGGTCTGGCGTGCAGCCTCGGAATACAGGTTGGCGCGGCGCCAGGTCGATCGCTTCTCGCCGACCGCGGCGACCACGCGGCGGCCGACCTCCTCGATGAAGTCGAGCGGTACGTCGTCTGCTCGCAGCTGCCGCGCGGGTAGGTTGGACGTGGTTTCCCTCGCCCAGGCGACCGGATCGGTTCCGATGTGGTCGGTGGTCCGGCTACGCCACAGGTTTGTGAGGTCGGCGAGCGAGTGAACGTGCTTGGCGGGGCGGTTCGACAGGTTGGCCTGCTGGCGAAGCTTGATGATTGTGGCCCGGCGAGGGCGGCGGCCATGTCGCTCGACGTACTCGTCGATGAGCCGGTCGGTCGTCGCGTCGATGGCGCGGGTACGGCCGGAGAACTTCTCGACGAGCGACTGCGGGACCCCGAGGATCTCCCAGGCGGGGTTACGGTCTCGGCCGCGTGGGCGCCGCTCCCAGTCGACGCAGAGCATGCGGGTCAGGTGGTCGCTGAACGACGCCTCGTGCAGTTCGGAGAGTGCGACGACCCACCCATGCAGTGGGGCGCCGTCGATGGCGCGCCACTTGCCGTCGCGGACGGTCTTGACCTTGTTGGAGATGACGACGTGGGTGTGCAGGTGCGGGTCGTTGGCCCGTGAGTCGTAGTGGTCGAACCCGGTCGCGACGACTCCGGTGACCTCGACCTGCGCGACCGCGCCCTTCGGCCCCTTGTCGCCGACGCGGGTGGCGACGACCTCGCGTTCGAGGAAGTCGAGCGCGTCGGCAACCGCTGCGTGGTGCGCTTCGGCGATCAGCGCCTGAGTGCCGCCGTCGGCCACTCCCCAGAGCACGCTGGCTGACTTCGGGATCGAGAAGGTGAGGTCGTACCCGGCGACGGCGTGGCGACGCTTGCCTGCCTCCGGCTGGTCGTAGGTGCGGTATCGCCGGCCGAGCGGCTCGCCCGTGATGGGGTGAGCGCCCTGCCCGATGAGCTGCTTGAGCTGCTCCTCAGTCACCTCGTCGCCAACGCGGATCGCGGTCTCCAGGCTGGCGACTCCGGAGCCCATCCATCGCCCGGGTGGCGTGCCTGCCTCGGTGTAGTAGCGAGTCAGCGGCGTCGACAGCGACCTGTCGCCGTCGCCCGCAGCCACTGTTCGCAGCAGGTACTCGTAGCCCTTGCCGGCGCTCATCTTGTAGATCGTGACGGTCACCGCGACCACCTCCTTGTAGGAGGTAGGTGTGCGCGCCGCTCCGCCCGCCCGGGCCTTTAGACCTCGATTGCAAGAGGCGTGGAAGGAAATCAGGAGGTTGTGGGGAACGGGACGGGCAGAGGGCTCAGGGAGTCAGGAAGAAGGCAATGAAGAGGTAGACGAGCAGGACGAGGATGAGCATGAAGAACCGGGAGGTGCGGGTGGAGGACGAGCGGACGAGAGAATGGCCGCCGTGAGCAACCTGGCCGACGCCGTACTCCCGCTGATCCGCACCCGGTCCGACCTGTACAGGTACAGCGCCGCCAACGTGCACGGGCGGGACATGCACGAAGCGGTCGACATCCTCGAGTCCGCGATTCCGACGACCGATCCGGCCGAGATCTACTCGGTCACTCACAAGGCGCTGGCATCCGCGCTAAAGGTGATCGCGCGTGCGGACGACAGCGCCGGGATCATCGGCGACGCGTGCCGGCGACTGCTGGAGCTCCACCCGCGGGCGGCCGCCGCGGCTAGGACGCCGGTCACGAAGCTGGTCGACTGGATGATGAAGTTCCAGTTCGATGACGACGAGGTCGATTACTTCGAGCTCGACCCGGTGGCGTACGCGCAAGCCCTCGGCGAGGTCGGCATGGCGTCATACCGGAAGCGGCTGGCCGAAGTCGAGGCGAAACGCGGCCCGCGGCCCGTCGATCGGTGGCAGTCCGGCCACTCCCACGAATGGTTCACCCTGGACTGGAATGCCCAGAGGCTCGCGGTCCTCGACCACGACATCGACGCCATCATCCGCACCCATGCCAAGGACAGGAAGGTCGCGGCGTGGCTGGAGGACACCGCCGAGGCGTTCGAGGAGATCGGCGAGATCGACCTCGCCATCGACTGGGCCAAGCAGGCGACCGACTTCGACCGTGGGCACCAGTCGCTCGAGGCGGCGGACTACTGGTGCGGGCTGCTGGAGGCGCATCGGCCGGCCGAAGCGCTCGACGCGCGGCTCTCGGTGTTCCGCAAGTGGCCGTCGTCGACCTCGGCGGCCCGGCTGCACAAGGCGGCGGGCAAGTCCTGGCCCGACTACCGGGACGAGGTCGTGGCAACCCTCTCAGCGAGCCCGCGGGACGCGGTCCTGTTCGCGCTCCTCACCTTGAAGGAGCCGGAGTTCGCGTGGAACCTCGCGCACTCGTTGGCGCTCGACAGCGACCACACCTGGAGCGAGCTGCTGAAGGCGTACGAGAAGGTCGACCCGATCGCCACGCTGCCGATCCACCAGCGACTCGTCGAGAACGAGCTCGTCGAGGCCGGCGCCCAGCATTACCGGCTGGCAGCGCGAAGGCTGGCGAGGATGCGGAAGCTCAGTGCCGGGTCCGAGAAGTCGGCGGAGGTCAACGACCTGATCGCGGAGCTGCGCGAGACCCATCGACGTCGTCCGCGGCTGCAGCAGGAGTTCGATCGCGCTGGGTTGCCCTGACGGGCGTCAGTCTCGGTCTTCGCGGGGTGGTCTGCCGCGTGAGTGCGGTGGATGACGCGCTGGGAGGCCAAGCGACCAGTCGACCACCCAGGTAACGTGAACTAGCAATGGAGTACCGAGAGCCGCCCGAGATCGACCCCTCGAAGATCACCATCGATCCGGAGATCCACTTCATCGACCACCGCCTCTGGGACCAACGCTGCGCCACGCTCCCGGGCGGGCGCCGAAAGCACCTCAAGATGGCGTGGCGCTACATCTGGAAATCGGACCTCCGTGCGGCAACGGTATGCCGCGTGGGTCGCCACCGCCGGACGAACATGTTCAGGATGGCCGGCGGCAAGCCGGTCAGCGTTCAAGTCGTTTGCGGCGACTGCTGCGAGCGCCTGTCTGCCGAGCAGCCTGTCTGACCGAACTCAGCCCGCGGCCAGGCCGAGAATGGACTCGGCCTTGGTGAACACCTGGCACTGGAGACACTCGGGCTCGCGCTCAGCGCCAGAGCAGACGGGGCACCTGCGGAACCAGAAGCGCCACGACCGCACCCTGTCACCGCGACGCGCGAGGTGGAGCAGCACCTCGAGCTCATACTTCGTGATCTCGACCGGTGCATCCCAGTCGTAGTCGTCGTCGAACTCCATGGCGCGGACGCTATGCGGAGGGGCCGACAACGTGAGGGCGGGGTTCGCTGACCAGCGGTTTCGCGGGACGGGCGCGCCCCGCCCGTCCTGGACGGGCGGTCTCTCCTCCAGCGCCCATCCTCACCGTGCCAGCGATGTGGACGCTGACATGGGCCCGTCGGAGATCGTCAGGTGCGAATACCACGAGCGAGTCAGTGAAAAGCCCCGCCAGTCCCGGAGGACGACGGGGCGTACTGCAGCAAGGTTAGCGCGGCCCCGGGACCTTGAGCGGCGATATCTAAGCGGATATCATGACGGACATGGCTGGAACGATCATCGAGCGGGCACGCCGCGGCAGTGGACTGTCGCAGCGCGAACTGGCGCGCCGTTCCGGCACCTCGCAGCCGACCTTGTCGACCTACGAGCACGGCACCAAGTCGCCGACGCTCGCTGTGGCCGAGCGGATCGTCAACAGCAGTGGCTTCGATCTCGACCTCGTGCCCCGCGTCAGCTTCGCCACGCACTCCGGCGCACGTGGCGAGCCGTTCGTCGTGCCTGATCGGTTGTGGCGACTAGACACCGCGACGGCCTTCGGGACCGTGACGCTGCCTCAGCACCTGCACTGGTCCGGCCCGTCCCGTCCCTACAACCTGCGCGACCGGCGCGACCGGGCCAGGGTCTACGAGATCGTCCTTCGCGAGGGCGAGCCGAGCGATCTGCTCACCTACATCGACGGCGCGCTGCTGGTCGACCTTTGGGACGACCTGGTTATCCCTGCGGGCATCCGAAGCGAGTGGGCGCCGCTCATCACGTCGTTCGGCGCGATCGCATGACCGACTCGGGACTCAGCGAGTTCCAAGTAGAGCTGGCCACGCTGTTCTTCTCGCTGCCCGAGTCAGCCGGATTCCTCCTCGCCGGTGGCGGAGCGCTCATCGCGCAGGGCATCGTGCCTCGGCCCACCGAGGACCTCGACTTCTTCACCTCCCGCCAACATGGCGGCGTCGACGCGGCCAGTGATGCGCTGATCGCCGCTGTCACTGAGCGCGGGTGGTCCGTGGAGTTGAAGCGGACCGGCGAGGAATTCCGGCGCTGGGAAATCACCGGCCCCGAAGTCGTCCTCATCGACCTCGCCGTCGACAGCCCGCCGACCGGCGCACCCACCGTCACCATCGCAGGACCGTCCTTCGCGCCCGCCGAGCTCGCGGTGCGCAAGACGCTCGCGCTGTTCGGCCGCGCAGAACCTCGCGACTACGTCGACGTCTACGTGCTCAACCAGCGGTTCGATCGAGCCGACACAGTGCGAGCCGCAGCCGAAGCCGACCTGGGCTTTGACCTCGCCGTGTTTGCGCAGACGCTCCGGTCGCACCAACGCGTCGCCGATCAAGACTTCCCCGACATCGGCGTGCCGATCACCGACATCCGTGCCTACTTCGACGTCTGGGCCGACGAAGTCGACCCGCGTTAGTCGTCCTCGCGGGCGAACGCCTGGTCGAGCAGCTCGGCGGTCAGCGGGTTCACCTGCTCGTTGCGGCGGATGTAGTGCTCGATCGTCACCTTCGGGTCGGTGTGGCCGAGCAATTCCGAGGCGAGGTTGAGGCTGGCCTGCTCGTTGATCACGGTCGCGACGGTGCGGCGGAACATGTGTGGGCTGACGCCCTCGATGCCGGCGTCGCCGAGGACCTTGCGGAGCTGGCGCCGCACGTTGGCCGTGGTCAGCGGCGTCCCCTCCCGGCTGCGGAAGACCAGAGCATCCAGCGAATGGTCGGCCATGATCGCCAGCCGACGGCGCAGCGCTTCGGCCGTGAACGACGGCAGCGCGATCACCCGGTTGGAGCGGTCGGTCTTCGGGTGCTCCTGGCGGTAGGTCCCGACGCCGCGCTCGGAGATCACCGTGCCGCAGATCCGCAGCGTGGCCGGGGTCGTCGTCAGGTCCAAGTCCCGGCGACGGACCGCGAGCACCTCGCCGATCCGGGCCGACGTACCGAGCATGACCTCGACGATCTGACCGAGCTGACCGTCGGGGTTCGGCCCGCACGTGCCGCGGGACTGCTCCCACGCCTTGATCACCGCCCGGATCGCGTTGACCTCGGTCGCGGTCAATGCCGTCGGCGTCCGCTTCGGCTTGTGCAGGCGAGCCACCCCGTCGATCGGGTTGCGGTGGATCACCTCGTGCCGCACCGCGAGGCCGAACGCCAGCCGGAGCACCGTCTTCGCCCGCTTGGAGCGGGCGTACGACTGGTTGCCGAGCTCCTTGAGCAGGGCATCACAGCGGGCGACGCCGATCTCGCGCAGCGCGTAGCCACGGAAGGCGGGTAGCACCAGCCGGCTCATGTCGCGCTCGTAGTTGAACCGGGTTGCCGGGGCGATCCTGTTCTCCAGATCGAGGTCGGCCAGCCAGTAGTCGACCAGCACCGGGAACGGGCTGTCCGGCGTCAGCGTGGTGTCGACCGGCTGGAAGGCGTTGCGCTGCGTGAGCTTCTTCTTCAGCGCGACCTCGGCCGCCGGCCTCGACGACGCGGTCGCCTGCACCAGCCGGGTCTGGCCGTCCCAGTCGCGGAATCGGGTGCGCGCCTCGACCTTGCCCTTGGCGCGCTGGATGAAGGCGATCTCGCCGTACCCGCCGATCGGGATGCGCGGCCTACTCATGGGAGCCGCCCTCGTGCCGCTGCTCCAGCCATTCGGCGATGTCGCTGGCAGCGAACCGCAGGTGCTTGCCGAGCTTGAAGGCTCGCGGTGCCCGGCCGGACAGCCGCCAGTCATAGATGGTCTGCACGGGGACCCCGAGGTACTCGGCGAGTTCCTCGACCCCGATGAGGGGCTCCAGCCCCAGTTCTTGAGTGTTCATGCCCATCAGGTGCGCGAGCCGAACCGAGCAGCCCCGAGGCAACCGGAACCGACGGCGATGACACCCGGCCGGGCGGCGCGGCGCACCTGTCAATGTGATGGGTAAACGATGGGATCGCATCTCGCCCCCAAAGCGAAAGTCCAGGTCAACCATGGGCTGACCTGGACTTTCTTCGTAGCGGGGGCAGGATTTGAACCTGCGACCTCTGGGTTATGAGCCCAGCGAGCTACCGAACTGCTCCACCCCGCGTTGCTCAGACAACATTACCGGAGGGTTACTGCGAGCCCAAATCGGGGTGGCTGTGTTCACGACCACGCCCGTCAGATCAGGCCGTCAGTCAGGTGGTTCGGCGCGCCGAACCGGTGCGCGGTGATGCTCACGGCCTGCTCGTGCACGAACGGGAGCAGCTCCACGTGGCCGGCCTCGGTGGGGCGGCTCGCGTAGATCGCCAGGTCCGGCTTGCCGCCGGTCGCCTCGGCCACGGCGGAGCGGCTGGAGCCGACCAGGCGGACCCGGCCGTTGGTCAGGCGGGACGCCATGGCGATCCAGGCGGCGTCGTCCTCGACCATCACCGAGACCCCGAACGCACGCAGCGCGGTCCAAACTGCCTCGGGCACGTCGATCGCCGACGACACCTGCAGCGGTGCCCCGGACGTGAGGCCGGCGCCGATCACGCGCAGCGCGTCGGCCAGCCGCGCGTCGGCGGCCAAGCGGATGTGCACCCGCGTCGGGACGTACCGCAGGACGTTCCGCTCGACGGAGAGGTCCGAGATGTCGCGGGCGACGCCGAACTCCTCGCGCCACGCCACCGCGTCGCTGCCGAAGCCTCGCTCCAGGAAGGCCAGGTCGTCCGCCGGGAGGTGCGCCTCGCGCGCCGCCCGCAGCAGTCGCTCGGCCCGAGGCTCGGGGGCGGCGTCGGCCGACGACCGCGCAGGCGTCCACTCCCCCAGCCCGAAGAGGTAGTGAGGTCCGCCCGCCTTCGTGCCCGCGCCGATCGCCGACTTCTTCCAGCCACCGAACGGCTGGCGCCGCACGATCGCGCCGGTGGTGCCGCGATTCACGTAGAGGTTGCCCGCCTGCACGCCGTCGAGCCAGACCGCGATCTCCTCGGGGTCGAGCGCATGGAGACCGGCGGTGAGGCCGTAGTCGACCTGGTTCTGGATCGAGAGCGCCTCCTCCAGCGTCTCGGCGGTCATGATCCCCATGACCGGCCCGAAGTACTCGGTGAGGTGCGTCGTCGAGCCGCGCTTCACGCCGGTGCGGATGCCGGGCGACCAGAGCTGCCCGACCTCGTCGAGCTGACGCGGCTCCACCAGCCACGACTCCCCCGCGTCGAGAGTGGTCAGCCCGCGCAGCAGTTTGCCGCTCGCCTGCTCGATCAGCGGGCCCATCTGCGTCTCCGGGTCCGACGGCCAGCCCACGGTCAGCGACGTCACCGCGTCGACCAGCTGCTCCCGGAACCGCTTCGAGGTCGCGACCGAGCCGACGAGGATCACCAGCGACGACGCCGAGCACTTCTGCCCCGCGTGCCCGAAGCCCGAGGCCGCGATGTCCTTGGCGGCGAGGTCGAAGTCGGCCGACGGCGTGACGACGATGGCGTTCTTGCCGCTCGTCTCGGCCAGCAGCGGCAGATCGGGACGGAAGCTGCGGAACAGCTCGGCCGTCTCGTAGGCGCCGGTCAGGATGAGCCGGTCGACACGCGGGTCCGACACGAGCCGCTGACCCAGGTCGGACTCCTCCACGTGCACGAGCCGCAGCACCTCACGCGGCACGCCGGCCTCCCACAGGGCCTCGACCATGACCGAGCCGCAGCGCGCGGCCTGCGGCGCCGGCTTGATGACCACGGCGGAGCCGGCGGCCAGCGCCGCCAGCGTGGAGCCCGCCGGGATCGCCACCGGGAAGTTCCACGGCGGCGTCACCACGGTCAGCCGCGACGGCACGAACGTGGCGCCGTCGACCGAGTCCAGGCCCCGGGCCAGGTGCGCGTAGTAGCGAGCGAAGTCGATCGCCTCGGACACCTCGGGATCGCCCTGGTCGAGTGTCTTGCCCGCCTCGGACGCCATGACCTCCAGCAGGTCGGCGCGGCGCTGCTCGAGGCGCAGCGCGGCTCGCTCGAGGATGTCGGCGCGCTCGGCGGCGGGACGGCGGCCCCACGCCTCGCCCTCGGCGACGGCCGACGCGATGACGGATTCCAGCGTGTCCACATCGGTCAGCGTGTGCTCCGCGACGAGGTCCTCCCCGAGCCTCGAGCCCGGCACCCTCGTGAGGATCTGTCGGCCCCAGGCCCGGTTGGCCGGGAGTGACGGATCGGTGTCGGGCGTGTTCTCGAACGGCGCGCTCGGCTCGACCTCGGCCACGGGAGCCGAGCGGTCCTGCGTGCGGTTCGGCGCGGGCACCGAGTCGTCCAGCGCGGCCAGCGAGGCCAGGAAGCGGTTCTTCTCGCGCTCGAACAGCTCGCTGTCGTCGTTGAGCTCGAACACGGCCGACATGAAGTTGTCGTGGCTCGCGCCCTCCTCGAGGCGGCGGATCAGGTAGGCGATCGCGACGTCGAAGTCCTTCGGGTGCACGACCGGCGTGTAGAGCAGCAGCCCGCCCACGTCGCGGCGCACGACCTCGGCCTGGCTCTGCGCCATGCCCAGCAGCATCTCGATCTCGACGCCGTCACGCACGCCCCGCTCCCCCGCCAGCAGCCAGGCGTGGGCGAGGTCGAACAGGTTGTGGCCGGCCACGCCGATGCGCACGTTGGCGATCCGCTCGGGGTGCATCGCGTAGTCGAGGACGCGCTTGTAGTTGGTGTCCGACTCCTGCTTCGTCGACCACGTCGCGAGCGGCCAGCCGTGGATCGCCGCATCCACGCGCTCCATGGGCAGGTTGGCCCCCTTCACGACGCGCACCTTGATGCCGGCGCCGCCGCGTGCCCGGCGTGCGGCCGACCACTCCTGCAGGTGGATCATCGCGCGCACCGAGTCGGGCAGGTAGGCCTGCAGCACGATGCCGGCCTCGAGGTCCTCCAGGCCGGGGGTGTCCAGGATCCGGGTGAAGACCGCGATCGTCAGGTCGAGGTCGTGGTACTCCTCCATGTCGAGGTTGATGAACTTCGGCGACGAGGCCGCGGCGGCCTCGCGGTACAGCGGGAGCAGGTTCTCGGCGACGTGGTCGACCGCCTCGTCGAAGGCCCACGGCGAGTGCGGCGGCACGGTCGAGGACACCTTGATCGACACGTAGTCCACGTCCGGCCGGGCCAGCAGCTCATGGGTTCCCTGTAGGCGGCGGGCCGCCTCCCGCTCGCCCAGCACGGCCTCGCCCAGCAGGTTGATGTTCAGCCGCACGCCGTCGCGGCGGATCTTGGCGATGCTGCGGCCCAGCCTCGCGTCGGTCGCGTCGACGATGAGGTGTCCGACGAGCGACCGCAGCGCACGGCGCACGACCGGAATCACGAGGCGCGGCACGACGCGTCCGGCAAACGCGCCGAGGCGCACGGCGTTGCGCAGGTGCCACGGCAGGAACGCCGGCACGTCGGAGGCGAGGGCGGCGAAGTTCCGCGCCGCGATCCTCGGGTCCTCCGGCCGGATCACGCCGTCGATGAAGCCCACCGTGAAGTCCAGGCCCTTCGGGTCCTTGAGCAGTCCGGCGAGCTGGGCACCGGCCTTGTCGGCGGGCACCTGCGCCGACTCGGCGAGCCAGCGACGGACGAGCGCGACCGACTCCTCGGCCAGCGGGTCGGCGGTCGGCGGGGCGGGGACGGGGGTCACCTGGTCGATCACGGGAAGGCCTTCCGAGCGGGGAGATCACGGCGTCCTTCCAGTGTGAGCCGGCCCACAAGTTAAGGTAAAGCGATCTTTTGTGACCGGTATCGATCAGATTTGATGAAGGGTTCCCATGCTCGACGTCCGCCGCCTCCGGCTCCTGCGGGAGCTGCAGATCCGGGGCACCCTGGCCAGCGTCGCGGCCGCGCTGCACCAGTCCCCCTCGTCCGTCTCGCAGCAGCTCTCGCTGCTCGAGCAGGAGGTCGGGGTCGAGCTGCTGCGCAAGGTCGGGCGCCGCGTCCAGCTCACCCCGCAGGCGGAGATCCTCGTCGAGCACACCGCGGCCGTTCTCGAGCGGCTCGAGCAGGCCGAGTCCGACCTGGCCGCCTCGCTCGACGAGGCGACGGGCACGTTCCGGCTCGCGGTGTTCCAGTCCGTCGCACTGGCGCTGATGCCCGCGACCCTGTCGATCCTGGAGACCGAGCACCCCCGCCTGCGCGTGACGATGACCCAGCGCGAGCCCGAGTCGGCCCTGTACGAGACGTGGGCGCGCGAGTTCGACCTCGTCATCGCCGAGAAGTACCCCGGCCACAACACCCCGTGGCATCCCGAGCTCGACGCGGTCGACCTGACCACCGACGAGGTGCGGCTCGCCGTGCCGCCCGCCGGCCGCCGGTTCGGCGACATCACCTCGATCGCCGAGGCCGCCGACGCACCGTGGGTCATGGAGCCACCGGGCGTCGCCTCGCGGCACTTCGCCGAGCAGGCCTGCCGGGTGGCCGGCTTCGAGCCCGACGTCCGCTACGAGACCGCCGACCTCCAGGCGCAGATCAGCCTCATCGAGTCGGGTCACGCCGTGGCGCTGCTCCCCGACCTGCTGTGGCTGAACCGCGAGCCTCCCGTGGCGCTGCACCGGCTGGAGGGCCGCCCGCACCGCACGATCTTCACCTCCGCGCGGCGCGCCTCGGCACCCTCCCCCGGCGTCACCGTCACCAGGCAGGCGCTGTCCCGCGCGGTGGCGGCAGGACGCGGCGGAGCCTAGCGTCGAGGTCATGGCCACCATCGCGAAGAACATCGTCGACACGCTCGAGGCCAACGGGGTCCAGCGTGTCTACGGCATCCCCGGCGACTCCCTCAACGGGTTCACCGACGCGCTGCGGAACTCGCAGGTGGAGTGGGTCCAGGTCCGCCACGAGGAGGCCGCGGCCTTCGCCGCCGCGGGCGAGGCGGCGACGACGGGACGCCTCGCGGTCTGCGCCGGCAGCTGCGGTCCGGGCAACCTGCACCTGATCAACGGTCTCTACGACGCGAACCGGTCGCGCGTGCCGGTCCTCGCGATCGCCGCGCACATCCCCACGTCGGAGATCGGCACCGGCTACTTCCAGGAGACCCACCCGCAGGAGCTGTTCCGCGAGTGCAGCGTCTTCGTGGAGCACGTCTCGAGCCCCTCCCAGATGCCGCGGATGATGCGGATCGCGATGCAGACGGCCATCGAGAAGCAGGGCGTCGCAGTGCTGGTGGTGCCCGGCGACATCGCGCTGATGGAGGCGAGGGACGAGGCCGTCACGGTGGTGCGGGAGTCCGAGCCCCGCGTCACGCCCTCCGCCGCCGAGCTCCAGCGCGCCGCCGGCCTGCTGAACGGCGCCGGCAAGGTGACGATCCTCGCCGGTGCCGGCTGTGCGGGGGCGCACGACGAGCTGATCACGCTGGCCGACCACCTCGGCGCGCCAGTCGTGCACGCGCTGCGCGGCAAGGAGCACGTCGAGTGGGAGAACCCGTTCGACGTGGGCATGACGGGCCTGCTGGGCTTCGCCTCGGGCTATCGGGCGATCGAGGCGTGCGACGCCCTGCTGATGCTGGGCACCGACTTCCCCTACCCCGACTTCTACCCGGACGCGACGATCATCCAGGTCGACGTCCGCGGTGAGCAGCTGGGCCGCCGCGTCCCCCTCGACCTCGGACTCGTCGGCACGGTGCGCGACACCACGAGAGCCCTGCTGCCCCTGCTCGAGCGCAAGGAGCGGCGCAAGCACCTCGACGACTCCGTGTCCCACTACAGGAAGACGCGCGAGAAGCTCGACGACCTCGCCGAGCCGGTCAAGCAGGGGCGCGCCCAGCACCCGCAGTTCGTGGCGCGGACGATCGACCGCCTCGCCGCCGACGACGCGGTCTTCCTGCCCGACGTCGGCTCGCCCGTGATGTGGGCGGCCCGCTACCTGCACATGAACGGACGCCGCCGACTGGTCGGGTCGTTCAGCCACGGCTCGATGGCCAACGCCGTGTCGCAGGCGATCGGCGTCCAGTCAGCGCATCCCGGACGGCAGGTCGTCGCCCTCGCCGGCGACGGCGGGCTCACCATGATGCTCGGCGAGCTGATCACGCTCGTCCAGCAGGAGCTGCCGGTGAAGGTGGTGGTCTTCGAGAACAGCTCGCTGAACTTCGTCGAGCTGGAGATGAAGGCCGCCGGCTTCGTGAACTGGGGCACGGGGCTGCGCAACCCCGACTTCGCGCAGGTGGCCGAGTCGATCGGTCTGCGCGGCATCCGCGTGGACCGGTCGGCCGACCTCGAGCCCGCCCTCGCCGAGGCGTTCGCGCACGACGGCCCGGCGCTGGTCAACGTCATCACCGAGCGCCAGGAGGTGACCGTGCCGCCGTCCGTCACCGCCACCCAGCTGAAGGGCTTCTCCCTCTACGCCCTGCGCACCGTGATGTCGGGCCGCGGCGACGAGATCATCGACCTCGCCCGCGCGAACCTGCGTCAGGTGCTCTGAGCGGACCCCGCCGAGCGGACCTAGGCTCGGCACATGAGCGAGGAACGCGCCATCGCCGCCCTGGACGCCGCGGGCGTCCGCCACACGGTCACCCGTCACGGGCAGGTGGGCTCGCTGGCCGAGGCCGCCGCCGCTCGCGGCGTCGATCCCGATCGCATCGTCAAGACCCTGGTGGTGCGCCGGTCCGGCGACGAGTACCTGTTCGTCCTCGTGCCCGGTGACCGTCAGATCAGCTGGCCCAAGCTGCGGGCGGTGCTGGGGGTCTCGCGACTGTCGATGCCGCCGGCCGAGGACGCCTTCGCGGCCACCGGCTACGAGCGTGGCACGATCACGCCGTTCGGCTCGAGCCACGCGTGGCCGGTCATCGCCGATGCCGCGGTGGAGGGCACGATCTCGCTGGGCGCGGGCGCCCACGGCGTGGCCGTCACGGTGGAGTCCGCCGACGTGATCGCCGCGCTGGACGCCACCGTGGCCGATGTCACCGACTCCCCCACCGACTGACGGCGGGGGCGCCGGCGACCACTAGCCGAGGAGTCGCTGCGCGGCCTCGAGCGCGTTGGCCATCGAGTCGATCCGAGCCTGGTAGGTGGCGAGGTCGCCGTCCTCCAGCGCGGCCTGCGCCTGGTCGTAGTAGCGCGACGCGTCGGCCAGGTACTCCTCGGCCGTCTTGGCCTCGCCCGCTTCGCCGCCGGGCTCACCCTCGGGTGCCGGCTCCTCCGGCTCGGGTGTGCCGTTCTGCTCCAGGCCTAGCGCCGCACGCAGCGCCTCGTCGAGGGTCTGGCCGACGCCGACACCTTCACCGAAGGTGGCGGTGATCAGCTGCAGCACCGGGTAGGAGCCCTCGCCCACGCGCTGGATGTAGATCGGCTGTACGTAGAGCATCGCGCCCCCGACCGGCAGGGTCAGCAGGTTGCCGCGCAGGATCCGCGTGTTCTGCGACTGCTCGTACTGCAGCAGCGCAGCACGCACGCCGGCATCGGACTCGAATTGGGCCGCGATCTGGTTCGGACCACCGACCCGCGTGTCGCTGGGCAGCTCCAGGACCTGAAGCTTGCCGTAGTTCTCGGTGTCGGAGGCCTCGGAGTTCACACTCATGAACGACGCCAGGTTCTGGCGGTTGTTCGGCAGGTAGACGCTCGTC
Source organism: Aeromicrobium sp. UBA7512 (assembly GCF_002476985.1). Taxonomy (NCBI): domain Bacteria; kingdom Bacillati; phylum Actinomycetota; class Actinomycetes; order Propionibacteriales; family Nocardioidaceae; genus Aeromicrobium; species Aeromicrobium sp. UBA7512. The sequence continues at coordinate 114,500 of NZ_DLNK01000006.1, read as the reverse complement.
AGGCTGAACCGCGAGGCCTCCTCACCGGGACGGCTCATCGAGAGGTAGTACGGCGGCTGCTTGGTGCTGCCGGCGGCCGAGGGGTCCTCGGGGATCTTCCAGCGCTCGCCGTCCTCGTAGAACGTCTGGGCGTTGGTCACGTGGTAGCGGCTGAGCACGTCGCGCTGCACCTTGAACAGGTCCACGGGGTAGCGCAGGTGCTGCAGCAGCGACTCGCTGATCTCGGACTTCGGCTCCACCACGTCGGGGAAGACCTTCGACCACGTCTTCAGGATCGGGTCCTCGGTGTCCCACTCGTAGAGCTTCACCGTGCCGTCGTAGGCGTCGACCACGGCCTTGACCGAGTTGCGCATGTAGTTGACCTGGTCGGTCGGCAGCGCGATCTGGCTGGCGCCGTCGGTCAGCGTGTCGCTCGTGGCCTCGGCCAGCGAGCGCGACTCCGAGTACGGGTAGGAGTTGCTCGTCGTGTAGCCGTCGACGATCCAGACGACCTTGCCGTCGACGACCGCGGGGTACGTGTCGCCGTCGAGCGTCAGCCACGGCGCCACCTTGCGGACGCGGTCGCGCGGGTGACGGTCGTAGATGATCTTGGAGTTGCTGTTGACGCGGTCCGACAGCACGATGTTCGGCTCGGCGAACTTGAAGGCGTAGAGCACCTGGTTGAACAGGGAGCCCATCTCGACGCCGCCCTTGCCGTCGTACGTGTTGGCCGTGGAGTCGCCGTCGCCGGCTTCCTCCTCGGCTGTACCGCCGCCACGGGGCGTGTCGACCTCGATGGGGTTCGCGTCGTCGGGACGGCCCACGATCGAGTACGACGGCGACTTCTCGCCGAAGTAGATGCGCGGCGCGTCCTCGAACTCCAGCTCGCCGGTGGGCGGGATGTCCTTCGCGACCCACACCGGCTCGCCCTGCGAGCCGCGCTTGTTGCCGTAGGCCGCGATGACGCCGTAGCCGTGCGTGTAGACGGTGTGGTCGTTCGACCAGGTGCGCTGCGAGGCCTGCAGGCCGTCGAGGTCGACCTCGCGCGCCGCGATGATGACGTCCTGCGGCTGCGGGTCGTCGCCGATCGCGTAGCGGTCGACGTCGAGCGTGCTCTGCACCGTGTAGTAGCCGCGCACCTGCTGCAGCTGCTGGAACGCCGGGGAGATGAGGGTCGGGTCGAGCAGACGGGTGCTGACGCGCGCCTCGGCCGAGGCGTTCAGCTCCTGCGGGGTCAGCTCGGTCTTGGCCGAGTAGTCCTGCGTCTGGACGTCGGCGACGTTGAACCCCTCGCGGGTGCCCTCGATGTTCTTCTCCAGGTACGGACCCTCGCGGTCGGGCTCGGACGGTTTGACCTGGAACTGCTGCATGATCGCGGGCCACGCGGCACCGATCAGCAACGACGTCAGGAACCACAGGCCCAGGCCCAGCGCCGGCAGCGTCCAGGAGCGCAGGAAGATCGTGGAGAAGAACATCAGCGCGCACAGGATGGCCACGATCATGAGGATGTTCTTGGCCGGGATCTCGGCGTTCGCGCCGGTGTGCTTGATGCCGTCGAACAGGCCCGAGCTGTCGTAGGCCATCGCGTAGCGGTCGAGCCAGTACTTCGCGGCCCGCACGAGCATCGCCAGGCCGATGAGCACGGCCACCTGGACCTGCGCGGCGCGACTGAAGTTGGGGCCCTTCGTGCCGAGGCGGACCCCGCCGAACACGTAGTGGACGAACACCACCGCGATGGCGGTGATGAGCAACAGGGCGAACACGAACGACACGATGAACTGCAGCCACGGCATGTCGAAGACGTAGAAGCCCACGTCCTTGCCGAAGTGGGCGTCCTTGGTGCCGAACGCCTCGCCGTTGCGCCACAGCTGGAACGTCTCCCACCGGCTGCTGCCGATGATGCCGGAGAAGAAGCCCACGAAGCCGGCGACCGCCAGCAGGGCCCACTTGGCGATCGGGGTGATCGCGAGGCGGTACCGGGCGGCGGGGTCGTCGCGACGCAGCCCGAGCGGGTTCGGGCGGTTGCGGTGCGCCAGCCAGATGTTCGCGCCGATCACGAGGGCGCCGAAGAGGGCGAAGCCCACGAAGAGCACACCGCGCGTCAGCAGGACCTTGGTGAACACGCCCTGGAAGTCGACCGAGGCGTACCAGAGTCGCTCGGTCCAGAGGCTGACGAACAGCGATCCGAGGACCAGCAGGGCGGCCAGCGTGACGATCGTGGGGATCAGCACTCTCCGCCCTCGGTCGGAACGCGGTTCAGGCTCGCGTCGAGGGGGTGTCGATCCGAAGATGTCGCTCACGGTGCTCCTGGCTCACAACGGTGTGGGTCTGGTCCCGTCAGCCTACGGGGTGCGGAAGAACCGCAGGGTCAGGAGTCCTCGGCGAGGGTCTGCGCCAGCAGGTCGACGAGTCCGGGCACGAGATCGGGCCCCTCGATCAGCGGCGCGTCCTCGGAAGCGCGCGGGCGCACCGCCACGTGCGCGGGACCGTCGCGCAGGACCGCGGCGACGATCCGCATCTCCTGGCGATCGGGGTGCTGGGCGGCGAAGTCCGCCACCGCCGCGGGGTCGCTCGGGAGGTCGTCCTCGGCCTCCGCCGGCAGCGTGATCCGCTCCATCACCACGGCGCACCCGGCGACCTCGCCGGGCCAGCCGATCTCGGGCAGCAGGTCCTCGACCTCGCGGTCGTGCGGCAGCTCCTGCTCGATCGGCGTGTAGGAGTCGGGGTCACCGAGCTCGTCGGCCAGCTCGGGCTGGGCGGCCAGCAGGTCGGCGGTCAGGACGAGGGCGAACAGCCGGGGCGCCTGGTCCCAGCCGCCGTCGTTCACGTGGCCCTCCACCTCGAGGGCGGCGCGTCGCACGGGCGAGTCGGCCCCCAGGCCGCCGCCGCTCACGGTCAGCTCCGGATCACTCACAGGTCACCACCTCCGCCTTCGGGTCCTTCGCGAGCGTGCCCAGCGCATCGATCGCGTCCTGCAGCCTCTCCACCTTCACCAGCGTCATGCCGAAGTCATCTCCCTGGATCGCCTCGTCGCAGTTGTCCGCGGGCACGAGGAAGATGTCGGCACCGGACTCCGCCGCACCGGCCATCTTCTGGCGCACGCCGCCGATGGAGCCGACCGTGCCCTCAGGATCGATCGTGCCGGTTCCGGCCACGTTCTGCCCGCCGGTGAGCGCACCGGGCGTCAGCGCGTCGTAGATCGCCAGGGCGAACATCGTGCCCGCGCTCGGTCCGCCGACGCGGTCGCCGATGTGGTTCTGGATGTCGATCGGGAACTGGAAGGTCGAGCCGACGGCGATGCCGATGCGCGCCTTGTCGGGGTCGTCGTCCATCGCGGTGGTGGTGATCGTGACGGTCCCGTCGCGGCCGTCCCGGCGGTACCCGATCGTGACGTCGTCGCCGGGCTTGCGTGCCCCGATCGCCTGGCCCACGGCCTCCTGCGTGGCGACCTTGCGGCCGTCGACGGTCAGCAGGACGTCGTCGACCTCCAGCTTTCCCTGCGCGGGACCGTCCTCGACGACGCCGGCCACCTTCGGGACCTCGGCGACCTCGCGGCCGGCCGCCCGCAGCGCCGCGGCCCGCGACGCGTCCTGGGAGCTGGCGAGCTCGGCGGCGCCCGCGGCCTTGGACTGCTCGTCCGTCTGGCGGTCGGGGTACAGGAAGTCGTGGGGCACGACCGCGACGTCGGGATCGAGCCAGCCCTCGATCGCACCGGCGAGCGACATCCTGGACTCGGCGCGGGTGACCGAGACCGTGGTGAAGTCCAGGCGGCCGTCCGTGGGATAGGTGCGCACGTCCTTGCCGAAGGTCAGCATCGGGGTGCCGTCGAGCTCGCCGAGGGTGTTGAACACCGGGCCCGGTCGCATCGTCACGAACGGGACGGGCAGGAAGGCCACGAGGCACGTCAGCACCGTCACGACGGCCAGGCCGACGGACAGGGTGAGGGTGCGGCGACTCAGGCGCTGCGGCGATGACACATCGAACACCCTAGAGGCACGGCGGAAATCCCGCGTTGGGCCGGAGCGCCTAGGCTGACCCCATGGCCGAGGAACCCCGCGAGGACCCGCAGAATCCCTTCAAGGGCACGCCCCTGGAGGGGCTGTTCGGACAGATGGGCGCAGGTCAGTTCGACCTCGGCCAGATGATGTCCCAGATGCAGCGGATGTTCGAGCCGCACGAGGGCACCGTCAACTACACCCTCGCCGCCGACGTCGCCCGTCACGCCGTGGCCGCCGCGGGTGAGGATCCGAGTCCCCACAGCGGTCAGGCCGGAGCCGTCGCCGACGCCGCGCGACTGGCCGAGATGTGGCTGGACAAGGCCACCGACGTGCCCGCGACGGCCACCTCCGCGCTGGCCTGGAGCCGCGCCGACTGGGTCGAGCAGACGATGCCCAGCTGGCAGGTCATGGTCGAGCCGGTGGCCGAGCACGTCGTGGCCTCGATGGGTGACGCCATGCCGCCGGAGGCCAAGGCCATGGCCGGCCCTCTCCTCGGCATGCTCAACCAGGCCGGCGGCGCCATGTTCGGCCAGCAGATCGGCGCGGCCATCGGCGCGCTGGCCACCGAGGTCCTCTCCTCCACCGAGGTGGGCCTGCCGATGGGGCCCGAGCACGTGGCCGCCGTGCTGCCGCACAACGTCAGCGCCTTCGCCACCGACCTCGAGGCCAGCCAGGCCGACGTACTGCTCTACGTGATGCTGCGCGAGGCCGCCCACCACCGTCTCTACGCGCACGCCACGTGGCTGCGCGGCGCCGTCTTGGGCGCGATCGAGGACTTCGCCCGCGGCATCCGCATCGACACCGGCGCCATCGAGGAGCAGATGCGCTCGATCGACCCGTCGAACCCCGAGGCCATGCAGGAGGCCCTCTCGGGCGGACTGTTCGATCCCGCTCCGACGCCCGAGCAGGAGCGCGCCAAGGAGCGCCTCGAGCTGCTCCTCGCGCTGATCGAGGGGTGGGTCGACGAGGTTGTCGCCCGCGCCACCGCCGGCGTGATGCCGGCCGCCCCCGCGCTGGCCGAGGCGATGCGTCGCCGCCGGGCCACCGGCGGCCCGGCCGAGGACACGTTCGCCTCGCTGGTGGGCCTCGAGCTGCGCCCGCGCCGCCTGCGCGACGCCGCCAACCTCTGGTCGGCGCTGCGCGACCGCCGCGGCCCCGAGGCGCGCGACGCCGTGTGGAGCCACCCCGACCTGCTGCCGACGTCGGCCGACCTCGACGACCCGCTGGGCTTCTGCGAGAACCAGACCGCGGAGCTGAGCGACGCCGACTTCGACGCCGCCCTGCAGGAGCTGCTCTCCTCGGACGAGCCGGGCGAGACCGGCGACTCCCCCGACGACCGCGCGTGAGCCTGACCGCCGACATCCGCGCCGTGCTGGCGCGGTGGTCGCCGCCGGACGACGAGCAGGAGCGCCTACGCGGCCTCTTCGCCGACCACGCCGGGGCTCACGACGACCCGGGCGCGCGCGCCTGCGCGCCTGACCACGTCACGGCCAGCGCCCTCGTCGTGTCGGCCGGCCACGACCAGGTGGCGCTCGTGCTGCACCCGAAGTTCGGTCGCTGGCTGCAGACGGGCGGCCACTGCGAGGCTGCCGACCCGTCGCTCGCCGAGGCGGCTGCGCGGGAGGCGCAGGAGGAGACGGGCATCGCCGGACTGGCGATCGATCCCGAGCCCGTGCTGCTGTCGCGCCACCCGGTGTACTGCCACGAGGGCGGTCATCACCTCGACGTGCAGTTCGTGGCGGTGGCCCCGCCGGGCGCCGAGCCGCAGTGCTCGGACGAGTCCGACGACGTGCGCTGGTTCCCTCTGGACGACCTGCCCCGGCCCACCGACGAGTCGGTCAGGGCTCTCGTCGCTGCTGCCAGGTCACGCCTTCGAGGAAGCCCATCGCCTCGTCCGTCCGTGGGTAGCGCCTGACGATCGCGTCGAACCGCGGCCCGTGCCCCGAGACGACCAGGTGGGTCAGCTCGTGCACCAGTACCGCGTCGACGACGTGGTCGGGCATCTCCTGCAAGCGGTGGGAGAGCCGGATCGTGCGGTCGATCGGCGTGCACGAGCCCCAGCGCGAGTTCTGGTTGGTGACCCAGCGGACCGAGGCGGGCTCCGGGGCTTCCGGGACGTAGAGCCGCGCGAGCTCGGACGCACGGCGCGCGAGACCGGCGTCGGAGCGCGGCGCGGTGCGCTTCTTCTCCCGGGCGTCGAGCTTGGCGACCATGTCGGCCACGGCGCGGCGCTCCTCCCGCAGCGACATCGACGCCGGGATCATCACGATCGTGCGGTCGCCCTCGCGGCGCGCACTCACGGTGCGGGTGCGGCGCGCGCTGCGGCGCACCTCGATCTCGGCCATGCCTCAACGGTAGAGCGCGGCCTCGACCGAGCGGAGGAGGCAGCGCGCGGCGCAGGAATCGAGACCCGTGTTCGTCCACAGGCCGACGGGACGTCTGTGCAGGTCAGGGACGGCTCGGAGCCTCTCGGCGGGACGCCACGGCGACCCTGTCCACACCGATTCCCACACCTGTCCACGGCGATCCCCACACGATGTGCACAACATTGTCCACAGGCGGTGGACAGAGCCTCGGACGACCCATTGACCATGCGCGGCGGGAGGGCCTACCTTGAGCGCAGTCGAAGCCCCGCTCCGACGCGCAAGGGGAAGGCGCGCCGGTCGGGGCTTCGGCCTTGCCTGCCACGCTTTTGCGCTTAGGCTGAGCGTGACCTGTGCCACATTCGGCGGCACACATCGGCAAGGAGGCCGCTATGGCGGAGACATGGACCGGCGAGTTCTACTGCGTGAAGTGCAAGGACAAGCGCGAGACCAGCGGTGAAGTCCAGGTCAGCGAGAAGGGCACCCGCATGGCCAAGGGCATCTGCCCCGAGTGCGGCACCAAGCTCAACCGCATCCTCGGCAAGGCCTGAGCGGCGCGGCGGGGGCGACTCGGTCGTCCCCGCCGCCTCCACGCCGGCGCGGCGCCTGTGGACCGACGCCCCGTCCGGCAGCTCGACTCGGCCACGATGGCCCGATGGCGCACCCCTCTCCTGCCCGCGGACCGCGACTCCTGCCCGGTGCGCTGCTGCTGCGCCGCGACGCCCGGACCCTCCAGCTGGGCACCAGCCCCGGCATCGTTCTGCGTGACCGGCCCGGCCTCGCCCGCGTCCTGCGCCTCCTCGACGGCTCCCTGCCGCTCCCCCTGCTGACCGAGCTCGTGGCGCGCGACGTCCCCGAATTCACCGACGATCTCGCCGGCACCCTGCACCAACTGGTGGCGGCCGGTGCCGTGCTGCGTGCCGAGCCCCACTCCGAGGGTCTTCGCGTGGCCGTGCGGCACGATCGCTCCACCTCCGCCTTCGCCGCCCTGCTCACCGACGCGGTGGGGCCGCCGGCCATCGAGCCCGAGATCGAGGTCCTGGTCAGCGCCGGCGAGCCCGCACGGTCGACCTTCGAGCACCTCGTCAGCGGGGGCGTGGTCCATCTGCCGGTCGTGCTCGACGAACGACGAGTGCGGATCGGCCCGCTCGTCGCGCCCGGGATCTCGCCGTGCCTGGGCTGTCTCGACGCCCACGTGGCCGCGGCGGATCCCACCTGGTCCGTGCTGGTGCCGCAGTTCGAGCAGGCGCGCCTCCTCGACCCGGCACTGCCGGCCGGCGTGCTCCACCGCGCGGCCGCCGAGGTGCTGCACCACCTCGACTACCTCGGCGAGGGACGACGTCCGCCGAGCCTCGGTCGCGTCGTGTCGGTGGGCCCGGCACACGGACTGAACGACGTCGACGACGTGCCTTTCGCGCCCGGCTGCCCGTGCCGGCTGCTCGCCGCGTGACCGGTCCGATGCGGCCCACGCCACTATCCTGACCACGTGGCCGACACCGACCCGGACGACACGACCGACACCCCGCTGACGGGCAGCGCCCTGCGCCGCGGTGCGCGCCTGGCGAGCCTGCCGGCGGGATTCGCCGCTCGCACCACGTGGGGCATCGGCCGGCGCCTCGTCGGCGCTCCCGCCGCGGCCGTGATGACCGACGTGCAGCGCCGCACCGCCGACCAGGTCTTCAGCGTGCTCGGCCAGCTCAAGGGCGGTGCCATGAAGTTCGGCCAGGCGCTGAGCATCTTCGAGGCGGCCCTGCCCGAGGAGGTCATCGCGCCCTACCGCGAGGCCCTCACGAAGCTCCAGGACGCCGCACCGCCGATGGGCACGCCCACCGTCCGGCGCGTGATGGTCCGCGAGTTCGGCGAGGACTGGCCCGAGCGGTTCCCCGACTTCGAGATGACCCCCGCCGCTGCCGCGTCGATCGGTCAGGTCCACCACAGCTGGTTCATCGCCGAGCCCGGTGACGAGCCCGTCGAGGTAGCGGTGAAGCTGCAGTACCCCGGCGCCGCGGAGGCGCTCAACTCCGACCTGCGCCAGATCGGCCGGCTCGCCCGCATGCTGGGCACGATGATGCCCGGCGTCGACGTCAAGGCCCTCGTCCGCGAGCTGCAGGAGCGCGTGGCCGAGGAGCTCGACTACTCGCTCGAGGCCGACGCCCAGGCGCGCTTCGCCGAGGCGTTCGCCGGTGACCCCGACGTCATGGTCCCCGCGCCGCTGGCGCACACCGAGCGCGCCCTGGTCACGACGTGGCTCCCGGGCGACCGCTCCCTCGCCGACGTGATCGCCGACGGCACGCAGGAGGAGCGGGACCGCCTCGGCGAGACCTACGTGCGGTTCCTGTTCCAAGGCCCGGCGCGGGCCGGCCTGCTCCACGCCGATCCCCACCCCGGCAACTTCCGCGTGCTGCCGGACGGGCGGCTCGGAGTCGTGGACTACGGAGCCGTGGCGCGACTGCCCGACGGCCTGCCCGCACCCATGGGCCCGCTGCTGCGCGCGGCGGCCGACGGCGACTACGAGACCGTGGCCGAGGGCCTGCGCCAGGAGGGATTCGTCCGCCAGGGCAGCCGGGTCGACCCCGCCGTCCTGGAGCGGTACCTGGCCCCGATCGTCGAACCCGTCGCCGTGGAGGCCTTCGCCTTCGACCGCGACTGGCTGCGCCGCCAGGGCCAGCGGCTCGCCTCCCCCGGCGCCGAGGGCATGGGGACCGCCCTGAAGCTCACCGTGCCGCCGAGCTACCTGCTGATCCACCGGGTGTGGGCCGGCGGCGTGGGCGTGCTGTGCCAGCTGGGCGCGACGGCCCGCTTCCGCGCCATCGTCGCCGAGTCGCTGCCCGGCTTCGAGCCCGCCTGATCCCGAGGGCGGTCAGGAGTCGGCGACGATCGCCAGGACTCCGTCGCCGTACTTCTCCAGCTTGGACTGGCCCACGCCCGAGACCTGGAGCAGCTGGTCGCCGCTGCTGGGACGGATCGCGGCGATGGCCTTGAGGGTGGCGTCGTTGAACACCGTGAACGCCGGCTTGCTCTCCTCCTGCGAGACCTCCTTGCGCCACGCACGCAGGCGCTCGAACAGCGCGTCGTCGTAGTCGAGGTCGGGCTGGGGCAGCCGCACCTTGCGCTTCGGCGCCCGCGAGACCTGCACGTCCTCGGGCAGCAGGCGGTCGAGGAAGCGGCTGGGCTTGCGGCGGGCCTGGCCGCCGGCCTTGCGCGCCGCCGACCACGACACCATCAGGTGGCGCCGGGCGCGGGTGATGCCGACGTAGAAGAGCCGGCGCTCCTCCTCGATCGCGGCGGGCTCGTCCATCGTGGCGACGTAGGGCAGCGTGCCCTCCTGCGCGCCGGCGACGAAGACCGCGTCCCACTCCAGGCCCTTGGCCGCGTGGAACGTGGACAGCGTGACGCCGTCGGTGGAGGGCGCGTGCGCCTGGTCGGCGCGGCGGTCGAGGTCGGCCACGAGGGCGGCGAGGTCGGCCTGCGGCTGCTCCTGAGCGAGGTCGACGGCCATCGTGTGGATCGCCTGGAGGGACTCCCAGCGGTCGCGGACGGCGCCGCGGCCCTCGGGCGGGGTCTCGGAGTAGTCCATCGCCGCGAGCACGGCACGGACGTCGTCGGCCAGCGAGCCGGAGCCCTCGCCCGCGTGGGCCGAGCCGCGCAGCAGGGTGACGGCCTGACGTACCTCGGGCCGCTGGAAGAAGCCGGTGCCGCCGCGCATGGAGTACGGGATCTGGAGGCGACCCAGGGCCTCCTCGTAGACCTCGGACTGCGCGTTGATCCGGTAGAGCACCGCCATCTCGCGGTAGGGCACACCCTGGCGGTGCAGCGCGACGATCCGGTCGGCGATCGCATCGGCCTCGGCGGGCTCGTCGGGGAACGGGCGGTAGTCCACCGCCGGGCCCGGCGAGTTCTGCGACTGCAGCCGCACGCCCAGGGTGACCGAGGGGCCGCGTCCGGCGAAGACCTCGTTCGCCGCGGCGACGATCTGGGGCGTGGAGCGGTAGTTGCGCACGAGCTCGATGCGCGGCGCGTCGGGGAACCGGCGCGTGGTGAAGTCGCCCAGGATCGTGGCCGAGGCGCCGGCGAACGTGTAGATCGTCTGGCGGGGGTCGCCGACGACGCAGACCTCGTCGCGGCCGCCCAGCCACAGGTCGAGCAGCGTGGACTGCAGCGGGTTGACGTCCTGGAACTCGTCGACGACGAACCACCGGTACTGGCGGCGCACCTCGGCCGCGATCGCCGGCTCGTCGGCCAGGATCGCAGCGGTGATCAGGAGGATGTCCTCCATGTCGATGCGCCCGCGATCGCGCTTGACCTGCTCGTAGGCGCGCAGCACGGCGCCCACCTCGCCCGGGTCGATGTCGCCGACGGTGCGCTGGCGGCGCACGGCCTCGGCGCCGTAGTCGTCGGGCCGGACGTTGGAGACCTTGGCCCACTCGACCTCGGCCGACAGGTCGCGCAGCAGGGCCTGGTCGGCCCGCACGCCCACCTGGCGCGCGGCCTCGGCGACGAAGGCGAACTTCGACTCGAGGATCTGGGGGAACTCCGTGCCGTAGACGCGCGGCCAGAAGTAGCGGGCCTGCCGCAGCGCCGCCGAGTGGAATGTGCGGGCCTGGACGCCGCCCGCGCCGAGCGTGCGCAGGCGCTCGCGCATCTCGCCCGCCGCCTTGACCGTGAACGTGACCGCCAGGACCTCGGTGGGCTTGTAGACGCCCGTCGCGGTGCCGTAGGCGATGCGGTGCGTGATCGCGCGGGTCTTGCCGGTTCCGGCACCGGCGATGACGCACACCGGACCCCTGAGCGTGGTGGCGACCTCGCGCTGCTCGGGGTCGAGTCCGTTCAGCAGGTCGTCGGCGTCAGACATGGTCTCCAGATCGCGTCGGGGGTGGGCAGCGACCAGCGTAGCCCCGCCCGGCGACACGATCCGGCGCCGCACACAGGGTCCCCGGGAATGGGCGTGGTCCGCGGCACGTTGACCCTTGAAGAGGCTTCTGTTCCGAACCGAGAGGGTCCCGATGTCCGACGCATCCTTCGTCCTGTACTCCACGCCGTGGTGTGGCTACTGCCACCGACTCAAGTCGCAGCTGCAGCGCGAGGGCATCGAGTTCACCGAGGTCGACATCGAGCAGGATCCCGCGTCGGCGGACATCGTCGAGCAGGCCAACGGCGGCAACCAGACGGTGCCGACGCTCGTGTTCTCCGACGGCACGGCGCTGACGAACCCGTCCGTCGCCCAGGTCAAGGCCCAGCTCGGGCTCTGACTGTGAAGGCGATGGTGTAACGACACCTTCTCAAGGTAGAATTCCACCATGGCCCTCAACATCAAGAACGCGCACGTCCACGAGCTGGCGCGCGAGGTCGCCCTCCGCACGGGCCGCAGTCAGACGAGTGCCATCGAGCTCGCGCTCGAGAGGCTGCTGGCCGAGCTCGAGCGAGAGTCCTCCGACGCCGCCCGACTCGACCGCATCCACGTGATGCAGCAACTCGCCGCCGACAAGCCGCTGGACTCCGGCGACCTGTACGACGAGGCCGGCCTGCCCCGGTGATCGTCGACACCTCGGCCGTCGTCGCCGTGATCAAGCGTGAGCCCGGCTGGGAGGCGATCGACCGGTCCCTCGCCTCGGCGGCGGGTCCGCGCATGTCCGCCGGCACCTATCTCGAACTCGGCATCGTCGTCGACCAGGCAGGCGACCCGGCGCTCTCGCGCCAGCTCGACGCCCTGTTGCGCGACTGGGGTGTCGCCATCGAGCCCGTCACGGCAGGGCACGCCAAGATCGCGCGCGAGGCCTACCGCGACTTCGGCCGCGGGTCGGGCCATCGAGCCCGCCTCAACTTCGGTGACTGCTTCGCCTACGCCCTGGCGACCGAAACCGGCGAGCCGCTCCTGTTCGTCGGAGACGACTTCGCCGCGACGGACCTCCGCCGGCTCTGAACCGGGGCTGAACCGGCCCTGTCAGGACCAGGTGCCAGGGAGGTCGCCGCCGTACCACTGCTCCACGAGCCACCGCGAGATCGAGACCTTCGGCGGCGGCAGGGCGACGGTCTCGTCCTCGATCGCCTGCACGAGCTCCTCGCGGGTGAACCAGCGCGCCTCGGCGATCTCCTTGTCGTCGAGCGTGAAGTCCGTGGACTCGGCCACCGCTCGGAAGCCCAGCATGAGGCTCTGCGGGAACGGCCACGGCTGGCTGCCCAGGTAGGTGGCCCCGCCGACGGTGATCCCGACCTCCTCGGCCACCTCGCGACGCACCGCGTCCTCGAGGGTCTCCCCCGGCTCGACGAATCCGGCCAGCGTGGAGAAGCGGCCCTCGGGCCAGTTCGGGTTGCGAGCCAGGAGACAGCGGTCGTCCTCGTCGGTGACGAGCATGATCACGGCCGGGTCCGTGCGGGGGTAGTGCTCGGTGCCGCACGACGGGCAGACCCGCAGGTGACCCGCCTGGGCGCTGTAGAGGTACTCGCCGCAGCGGGAGCAGTAGGTGTGCGACTGCAGCCACCGCGCCAGGCCCACGGCGTGGATCGCCAACGAGAGCTCGTCGGGGCCGAGCAGGGGGGCCAGCACCCGGATGCTGACGGGACTCAGCTCGCGCGGGACCCGTTGCACCGCCACGGCCGCGTGACGCGTGCCGTTCTGGTCGCCGAGCAGGATCCACTCGCCGTCGGGCGCCTCGTCGACCGTCGTCCACCGCAGCGCAGGGCCGTCGATCGTCGCGACGTGCTCGCCGCCGAGGACGAGCACCCGGGTGTCGGGCGTCTTCCACAGGTCATCGCGCGGCCTCAGGTTCCCCGCTCGGTCGTGCCTGGCCCGTTCGAACGCGAAATCCACGCCTCACCGTAACCCGAGCCGGGCCTCGAGTGCCGCCCGGTCGGGCAGGTCGTCGAACGTGCGCGACGAGCCGAGCCGCACGTAGTGGAAGGTGCCCACCACGCGCTCGGGCTCGATGCCCTGCATCTCGGCCCAGGCGATCCGGTAGAGCGCGAGCTGCAGCGGATCGGCGTCCGGCGTGCGGTTGGTCTTCCAGTCGACGACCTCGAACCCCGCCTGCCCGTCGGCCGGCTCGGTGGCGAACACGGCGTCGATGCGGCCGATCACCTGCTGGCCGCCGAGTCGAAGGGAGAACGGCGCCTCGACGACAAGCGGCTCGCGACCCGCGAACGGCCCGGACTCGAAGGCCTCCTTGAGCGCCTCGAGATCGGACTCGTCCGCGACCTCGGCATCGCCGCGCCCGGGCAGCTCGTCGGGGTCCAGCAGCGTCTGCTGGCCGTACCGGGACTCGATCCAGGCGTGGAACCTCGTGCCGAACCGCGCGGCCGCCGACGGGCGGCGCGGCATCGGACGCGCCAGCGACCGGACGAAGGCCTCCTCGTCGGCGTCGAGCGCGAGCACGTCGGTGGCCGACAGGGACGCGGGGAGGGTGACTTCGATGCGCCGCTCCGCCCGCGCCCGGGCCTCCTCCAGGAGCAGGTCGAGGTCGGTGCGCAGCTCGGCGAGGCGCTCGTCGCCCTCGACGGGAGGAGCCTGCGGCTCGTGCAGGTGCCGACGGACGGCGTCGGCGAGCTCGCGGCGGCGGTCGAACGAGGTGAGCGCGACCGGCCAGGGCACGGTCTGGTCGACGAGGTGGGGGTTCTGGTCGTCGTCGGCGGGAGGCTCGGCCCACACGACGGGCTCGATGCCGCGCTGGGCCAGCCAGTCGCGCACGTCGACCAGGAACCCCGACTCGGCGCGCGGACGCAGCTGGGTTCGGCCCCACCGGTGGCCGCTGACGTGCAGGCGTCGCTTGGCCCGCGTGAACGCCACGTAGGCGAGCCGGATCTCCTCCATCAGCGCGTCGCGACGGGTGTCCTCCTCGAACGCCTTCTTCGCCGGGCCGGTGAACTCCGCGACCTGCGGCACGAAGTCGACGTCGCCGCGCAGCGGCGCCGGGAGGGCCTTGGCGACCGTGGGCCAGCGCGAACGCCCGCGGCCGGACGGGAAGACCGTGCCGGACACGAACGGGACGAAGACCTCCTCGAACTCCAGCCCCTTGGCCCGGTGGATCGTCAGCAGCTTGATCGAGTCGGCGTCGGACGGAGCGCTCAGCTCCATGCCCTCGTTGTACTCGCGCTCCGCGTCGAGGTGCGCCAGGAGACCCGGCAGCGAGGCGTAGCGGTCGTGCTGGGCGTAGTCGCCGATCGCGTCGATCAGTAGCGCGAGGTTGTCGGTGGGGACGCCGGCGACCGGAAGCTCCACGTCGAGGTCGAGTTCGGTGACGACGCGGCGGGCCAGGTCGAGCAGCGGCTCGTGCGCATGGCGTCGCAGCCGACGCAGCATCGCGGCCAGGTCGGCGAAGCGGGTGCGCGCGGCCTCGGAGTACTGCCCCGGGCCCGGATCCTCCACGGCCTCGGCGAGCGAGACGATCTCGGTGGGATCGACGCCGGCCGTGGCCTCGTCGAGGGCCGCCTGCAGGACCGCGTCGGGATCGGAGCCGTCCGGCTCTCCCCCACTGCGCCACTGGCGCCCGAGCTCGGCCGCTCGCTGGCCGAGCAGCGCGAGGTCGCGCTCGCCGATCCGCCAGCGCACCCCGGTGAGCAGGCGGAGCATCGCCGGGTTGGCGGTGACGTCGTCCAGCACGGCCAGCACGGAGAGGACGTCGACGACCTCGGGCTGCTGGAGCAGGCCGGTGAGGCCGACGATCTCGACGGGGAGCCCCCGCGAGCGCAGGGCACGGACGATCTCCGGGTTCTCGTTGGTGGTGCGCACCAGGATCGCGATGTCGCGTCGCGACAGCCCGCTCTCGACCGACTGCACGACGAGGTCGACCAGCGCCTCGATCTCTTGGGCCACCCCCTCGTGCAGGGCGACCGAGACCTCGCCCGACGGGTTCTCGGGGGCAGCCCGCAGCGGCGTCACGATCTCGGCGATCCCGGGCGAGCCGTAGTAGTCGCGGGCGACGTAGCCGGCGAGGTCGATGATCTCCGGCGCGCACCGACGCGTGACGTCGAGGCTGAACAGCCGGCCCTTCTCGCCGCCCGCACCCGGGAAGTCGTCGAGGAACGCGGTGAGGTTGCCCGAGGCGGCGCCGCGCCAGCCGTAGATGCCCTGGGCCGGGTCGCCGACCGCGCTGATCGGGCGGCCGGCGAACAGGGCCTGCAACAGGTCGCGCTGGGCCACCGACGTGTCCTGGTACTCGTCGAGCAGCACCACGACGTAGCGCTCCCGCAGCACCTGCTGGACCTCGGGCACGGTGGCGAGCTGGGCGCCCCAGGCCATCTGGTCGGAGAAGTCCATGACGCCGGCGTCCGCCTTGGCCGCGCGGTACTCGTCGACGAGGTCGGCCAGCTCGTCGCGCTTCAGGCACGCGGCGACGATCTCCTCGTGCCACTTGAGCGGCTTCTCGGCCCGTTCGGCCGCCTCGATGGTGGTCCGGTCGAACGCCCGGAGCTCATCGGTGGTGACGAGGTGCTCGGACAGCTGGCCGTCGAGCTCGAGCACGTCGCCGATCACCGTGGGCAGCCAGGCCGAGACGTGCCGCAGCGGGCCGTCGTGCCCGCGGGCGGTGCGCGCCGCGATCTGGAACCGGGTCGCGTCGGCCAGCACGCGCAGGTCGGGCTCGATCCCCATCCGCAGCCCGTGCTCGGCGATCAGCGTGCCGGCGAAGGCGTGGTAGGTCGAGACGGTGGGCTCACCGAACTCGGAGAAGTCGCCGACGAGGTCGAGCGACTCGCGCACCCGGCCGGCCAGCTCGGCGGCGGCCTTCGAGGTGAACGTGAGCCCGAGCACGCGGTCGGGTGCGTAGCCGAGGTGGCCCACGAGCCACACGACGCGCGCCGCCATGACCGCGGTCTTGCCCGCACCGGCGCCGGCGATGATCGCCTGGGGCTGCGCCGGGTCGGCGGTGATCGCGGCCAGCTGCGGATCGCTGAAGGGGATGCCCAGCACCTCGCGCAGGTGGTCGGTGTCGCGGACGAGCGGGGTCACTGCGGTGCTCCGATCATTCGAGACCCCCGACCGTGGGGCCGGTGATCACGGGGCACAGGGTCTGGAAGTCGCAGAAGCCGCAGTGCTCGTTGGGGCGCGCCACGAGGCTCTCGTCGCGCACGACGCGGGCCGACTCGGCCAGCAGCTCGAGGGCGAAGAACGCCTCCTCGGGCGCGGGTGCGGCCTGCGGCTGGACCTTCGGGGAGTCCGGGTCCTTGGCGCCGGCGGGCGTGCGGAGCTGGACGAGCTCGGCACCACCGGAGCGGGCCTGGTCGACCCCGAGCGACGCGACGGCCCCGTGCTCGACGGCGACCTGGTAGATGCCGAGCTGGGCGTGCTCGGCGATCTTGCGCGGGCCGGGCGCGTTGCGGCTGGTCTTGAAGTCGACGACGTGGACCCGCCCCTCGGCGTCGATCTCGACGCGGTCCATGGACCCGCGGAGCAGGACCTCCTCACCGCCGACCACGAGCGTGGTGGTGAATGCGTGCTCGGCCGCCAACGGCGAGCGTGGGTTGGCCCGGTGCCACCGCGCGAACCGGACGAGCGTCTCGTGGGCGGCCTGCCGCTCGCGCTCACCCAGCCAGGCGGCCTGGTGGTCGAGCCGGTGCCAGACCTCGTCGAGCCGGGCGGCCATGGCCACCTCGTCGGGCTCGACCCCGCGCTGGACCACGTCGGCTGCGAGGGCGTGCACGATCGAGCCGAAGCCCTGCGCCGACGTGGAGGCGGACTCGCCGTGCGCCTCGCGGCCGAGGAACCAGCGCAGCGAGCACGCGGTGATCCCCTCGACCGCCGACCCGGACAGGGCCAGCGGGTGGTCCTGCGGTCGCCACGGAGCGTCGGACAGGGTGGGACCGGACAGCCCCCACCAGCGGTCGGGGTCGGCCGCCCGGGTGGGCGGCAGGTCGGCACGGACGATCTCGGCCAGCATCGCGGCAGCCTCGTCGCGCACCGCCGGGTCCTCCGCCTGCTCACCGACGCGTCGCAGCTCGGCGACGACGCCGCGCAGCGACACGGGACGCGCCGGCCGGCCCAGCGGGAGGTCGGCGTCGGTGCCGAACCCGGCGCCGAGCAGCTCGGCGACGAAGCGCGACGGCTGATCCCCGTCGTCGGTGGGCGTCTGGACCGCGGTGACCACCAGGCGGCTGGTGGCACGGGTGCAGGCGACGTAGAACAATCGGCGCTCCTCGCGCAGCTGCTCGCCGCGCGCACCGGGCTCGGCCGGGCCGTCGAGGTGCTCCGAGCGCAGCAGGCTGCCGCGCGTGCGCAGGTCGGGCCACCGTTGGGCCTGCACGCCGGCGACCACCACGAGCGGCCACTCCAGCCCCTTCGACCGGTGGGCCGTCATCAGCCGGACGGCATCGGGGCGCGTGGCGCTGGTCTCGAGCTGGTCGGCGGGGATCTGCTGGGCGCGCAGCTCGGCCACGAAGTTCACGGCGTCGCGGCGGCGGCCGCCCTCCTCCGCCCTGGCCGCGTGGCGGAAGAGCGCGCACACCGCGTCGAGGTCGCGGTCGGCGTGCACGCGGCCCTCGACGCCGGCCCACTGCTCGCGCAGACGGGCCGGCCAGCCGGTGCCGTCCCACAGCAGCCAGAGCGCCTGCTCGGGCGGCTCGCCGCGTCGCAGCACGGTCGCCGCCCGACCGAGGAGTGCGGCGAGGTCGCGGGCCGCGCCGACGGCGTCGGCGGTGGAGCGATCGGTGGTGGTGAGGCCCAGCGCCGCGGGATCCAGAAGCGCCGCGGCCACGAGGTCGCTCGACGGGGTCTCCGGATCGCGCTGACGGAGGGCACGGCCCAGCCGGCGCATCGCCGGCCCGTCGAGCCCGGCGAGCGGACCGGTGAGCAGGGCCTCGGCCGTCTCGGTGTCGAGCGCCTCCTCGCGCGCGATCCGGTCGGCGGCCTCGAGGGCCAGCAGCAGCGTCCGGACCGCGGGCTGGGCCACGAGCGGCACCTCGTCGCCCGCCACCTCCACCGGCACACCGGCGGGGCCGAGCACGCGCTGGAGCCGGGTGAGGTCGGCGCCGGTGCGCACCAGGACCGCCATGTCGGACCAGGCCAGGCCGTCGTCGAGATGGGCCCGGCGCAGGAGGCCGGCGATGTGCTCGGCCTCGGCGGTGGCGGACGCGTACGTGGCGACCTCCACCCGTCCGTCCTCGGACGCGGCCGACTTCAGATTGCGGTGCTGGTCGGCGGCGCGGGCGTCGAGTCCCGGCGGAACCGGCGGGTTCCCCAGCGCCACGCGCGCGGCGGTCAGGATCTGCGGCCCGAAGCGACGGGTGGTGGTGAGGGCCACGGTGGGCGCGGGCCGGCCGGCAGACGCGAACTGCTGGGGGAAGCGCGTGATCGCCGCCGGATCGGCGCCGCGGAAGCCGTAGATCGCCTGGTCGTGGTCGCCCACCACCACGAGGTCGCGACCGTCGCCGGCCAGGTCGTGCAGCAGCCGGACCTGCAGCGGGTCGGTGTCCTGGTACTCGTCGACCACGACGAGTCGGTAGCGGTCGCGCAGCGCCCGGCGGTGGTCGCGGTCGCCAGCGATCGCCGCGGCGCGCGTGACGAGGTCGGTGTAGTCCGTGCGGTTCTGGAAGTCGATGACCTGGTGGTACTCCTCGATCGCGTCGGCGACGCGCGCCCACTCGGGCCGCTCGCGCGTGATCGCCAGCGCGCGCAGGTCGTCGGGGCCGAGGCCGCGCGTGACCGCCGCGGCCATGAACGACTGGAGCTCGGCCGCCAGGCCGCGGGTGCCGAGCGCCTCGCGCAGGGACTCGGGCCAGGTGGCGGCGTCGTGCCCGCCGAGCAGGTCGGCGACCACGGCGTCGCGGGCCGGGGCGGTCATCAGCTCGGGCGGGGAGGCGAACGCCTCGGGATCGCTGAACTCGCGCACGAGGGCGTAGCAGAACGCATGGAAGGTCATCGCCGGCACGGTGGCGGCGGTGCCCGACAGGCGCCGCCCGATCCGGTCGCGCAGCTCGCCCGCGGCCTTGCGGCTGAAGGTCAGGACGAGGATCTGGTCGGGAGTGAGCTCGCCGGACTCGATGCGGTCGACGACGACCTCGACGAGCGTGGTGGTCTTGCCCGTTCCGGGTCCGGCCAGGACCAGCAGCGGCCCGCCACGGTGGTCCACGACCGAGCGCTGGGCCTCGTCGAGCGAGGGCGCTGCGGCACGCACGGCATCGGGCCGCCGGAGGACGAGTTCGGGCACAGGACCATGCAACCAGACGGCCCCGACAGTCCTCAGAAGTCGGGAGCCAGCGCATCCTTCACGACCACGCGGCCGCTGCGGACCGGGGTGCCTTCGTCGCGCCAGTGCTGCTGGGCGTCGACGACCAGGTGCGCCGGCAGGGAGCCGTCGGCGCGGACGACGCGCCACCACGGCACGCCGTGACCCTCGAGCGACATGACCCGCCCGACCTGGCGCGCGCCGCCGCGGCCCAGCCGCTCCGCGATGAGGCCGTACGTCGCGACGCATCCCGGCGGGATCTGCTCGACGACCTCGAGCACGGCCTCGGTGAAGTCCTCGTCCATGGCCCCGATCCTGTCAGCAGGACCGGGGCCGGACGAGCCTCAGTAGTTGGGCTGGCTCGGGTCGATCTGGTTGACCCAGGCCACGACGCCGCCGCCGACGTGCACGGCGTCGGAGTAGCCGGCGCCCTTGAGCACCGCGAGCGCCTCGGCCGAGCGGACGCCCGACTTGCAGTGCAGGACGACCTGCTTGTCCTGCGGCAGCCGGTCGAACGCCTTGCCGGCGAGGATCTCGCCCTTGGGGATCAGCACCGAGCCGGGGATCTGGTTGATCTCGTACTCGTTCGGCTCACGCACGTCGACCAGGACGAAATCGCGACCCCCGTCATTGCGCTCCTTGAGCCAGCCGTCGAGCGTCGCGACCGAGATCGTGGAGTCGGCGGCCGCGTCGGCGGCCTCGTCGCTGATCGCACCGCAGAACGCCTCGTAGTCGCCCATCAGCTCGGTGGGCAGCACGCCGTTGGGGTCACGGCGGACCTTCAGCGTCGTGTACCGCATCTCGAGCGCGTCGTAGACCATGAGGCGGCCGATGAGCGGGTCACCGATGCCGGTGAGCAGCTTGATCGCCTCGGTGACCATGATCGACCCGATCGAGGCGCACAGGACGCCCAGCACGCCGCCCTCGGCGCACGACGGGACCATGCCCGGCGGCGGGGGCTCGGGGTAGAGGTCGCGGTACTGCGGTCCCTCCTGCGCCCAGAAGACCGAGACCTGGCCCTCGAAGCGGTAGATCGAGCCCCACACGTACGGCTTGTTCAGGATGACGGCCGCGTCGTTCACCAGGTAGCGCGTGGCGAAGTTGTCGGTGCCGTCGAGGATCAGGTCGTACTGGCTGAAGATGTCCAGCACGTTGTCGTTGTCCAGGCGCACGTTGTGCGTGATGACGTTGACGTACGGGTTCGTCTCGGCCACCGACTCCGCGGCGCTCTGCACCTTGGGCTTGTCGATGTCGGACTGGCCGTGGATCACCTGACGCTGCAGGTTCGACTCGTCGACTACGTCGTCGTCGATGATGCCGAGCGTGCCGACGCCGGCCGCCGCGAGGTAGAGCAGGGCGGGGCTGCCGAGTCCGCCGGCGCCGATGACCAGCACCTTCGCGTTCTTCAGCCGCTTCTGTCCCGTCATGCCCACGTCGGGGATGATCAGGTGGCGGCTGTACCGACGCACTTCGTCGATGGTCAGTTCGTCGGCGGGTTCGACCAGGGGCGCGACCACGGGCTTCTCCTTCGGTTGCTGGGCTCACCGGGCTCAACCCGGCGCCGACGTCCATTGTTCCTCGCCCGTCCCAGCATGTGGCGCGAGGTCCGGTCCGTGGACACCGCGTCGGAAACGACCCGCGGGTAACCGACCGCTAGGGTTGGGGACGTGACCCAGACCCCAGAGGCTCGCCCCCGCGCAGGGCGGCTGCCCCGCACCGCACGGCGCGCCCAGCTGCTGGACGTCGCCCTCGACGTCTTCGTGGAGCAGGGCTACCACTCGGCCTCGATGGACGAGATCGCCGAGCGCGCGGGCGTGTCCAAGCCGGTGCTCTACCAGCACTTCCCCGGCAAGCTCGACCTCTACACCGCCCTGGTCTCCACGGCGGTCGACACGGTGATCGAGGGCGTGCGCGAGTCGCTGGCGTCCACGCAGGACAACCGCGAGCGCGTCCAGGCCAGCATGCAGCTCTGGTACGACAGCGTTGCCGACCGCGAGAAGGCCTTCCGCCTCGTCTTCGAGTCCGACCTGACCAGCGACCCCGAGGTGCGCGAGCTGGTCGACCGGGTCACGTCCGAGTCCGCCGCCGCGATCGCCGAGGTGATCGTCGAGGACACCGGCCTGTCGCGCGGAGCCGCCGAGCTGCTCGCGGCCGGCCTCGTCGGGATGGGTCACGTCGGCGCTCGCGCCTGGCTCTCCGGCGCGTCGGGCCTCTCGCGCGACGACGCCGTCACGCTCGCCTCGACTCTCGCCTGGCGCGGGATCGGCGGGTTCCCCAAGCCCACCAACCAAGGAGATGAGTGACCGTGGAGGTCAAGATCGGCGTCCAGAACGCCGCCCGTGAACTGTCCGTCGACACCGATGTCGAGCCCGACACCGTGTTGGCCACGCTGAACGGCGCGCTCAAGGACGACTCGCTGTTCACGCTCACCGACAGCAAGGGTCACACCGTGGCGGTCCCGGCCGACAAGGTCGCCTACCTGTACTTCAACGCCGACACCGGTCGCAAGGTCGGCTTCGGTCTCACCAGCTCCTGACGGAGCGGGCCCCGCTCAGGCGTCGAGCCCCAGGCGGGCCATGCGCTGGGCGTGGGCCTCGGTGATCCGGGTGAACATGCGGCCGATCGAGGCCAGGTCGAATCCCCCCGGTCGGTCGGCGGCGCCGACCACCACCGCGGTCAGCACGTCGCGCTCGGCCACCACCATCTGCGCCTGGCTCAGCGCCTCGCCCATCAGGCGACGTCCCCACAGGGCGAGTCGGCCCGCCACCCGCGGGTCGGCGGCGATCGCCTCGCGCACCTGGTCGACCACGAACTCGCTGTTGCCGGTCTGACTCATCGTCTCCAGCACCAGCTGACGCGTGTCGGCGTCCAGGAACGCCGCGATCTCGCGGTAGAAGTCGGCCGCGAGCCCGTCGCCGACGAACGCCTTCAGCAGCCCCTCGAGCCAGTCGGACGGCTCGGTCTTGCCGTGGAAGCGGGCGAACGTCGTCCGGAACGACTCCATCGCCGCGTACGGGTCCTCACCGAGCTCGACGAGCCGGTCGCGCAGCTGCACGAAGTGACTCCACTCCGAGGCGGCCATCGTCTGGATCGCGACCTTCGTGCGCAGGTCGGGTGCGTCCTGGGAGTCCTGGTTCAGCTGCTCCACCGCGCTGAGCTCGCCGTAGCTGAGCAGCGCCAGCAGCTCGACCACGCCGGCCCGGTAGTCGGGATCGTCGAAGGGTCCGCCGGGCGCCTGATCGGAGGTCATGATCGGGACTGTAGCGCGGCGCCGGCCCGCATCGCGGCGCGGAACGTTAGACTGAAGGGGTATTCGCCGATCCTGTCCCATCAGGATCCAAGCCATTCGAGATCCGCTGACAGTAGATCGCACACAGAAAACAGAGCAGACCCCTGACTACCTTCACCGAACTGGGCGTCATGCCCGAGATCGCCGACGCCCTCGCCGACAAGGGCATCATCGAGGCCTTCCCCATCCAGGAGATGACCCTCTCGGTCGCCCTGATGGGCACCGACCTCATCGGCCAGGCCCGCACGGGCACCGGCAAGACGCTGGCGTTCTCCATCCCCGTCATCCAGCGCACCGTGGCCCCGCACGACCCCGACTACGACCAGCTGGCCGCGCCCGGCAAGCCGCAGGCGCTCATCGTCGCTCCCACGCGTGAGCTGGCGATCCAGGTCGCGAACGACGTCAAGACGGCGTCGAAGAACCGCGGCACCCGCATGCTGACGATATACGGCGGCGTGCCGTACGAGCCGCAGCTCGAGGCCCTCGAGACCGGCGTCGACATCGTCGTCGGCACCCCCGGCCGCATCCTGGACCTGGTGAACCGCCGGGCCCTGGACATCAGCCACGTCAAGTCGCTCGTCCTCGACGAGGCCGACGAGATGCTCGACCTGGGCTTCCTGCCCGACGTCGAGTCGATCCTCGCCCGCACCCCCGAGACGCGCCAGACGATGCTGTTCAGCGCGACGATGCCGTCGTCGATCGTCACGCTCGCGCGCAAGCACATGCACCACCCGATGAACATCCGTGCCGAGTCGGCCGAGTCCGGCCAGATGGTGCCCGCCACGAGCCAGTTCGTCTGGCAGGCGCACGACATGGACAAGCCCGAGGTCGTCGCCCGCATCCTGCAGGCCGACGACGTCGAGCGCGTCGTGGTGTTCACCCGCACCAAGCGACAGGCGCAGCGCGTCGCCGACGACCTGGCCGACCGCGGCTTCCCGGCCTCGCCGCTGCACGGCGACATGGCCCAGAAGGCACGCGAGAAGGCGCTCGACGGCTTCCGCGAGGGCAAGGTCAGCATCCTGGTGGCCACCGACGTCGCCGCCCGCGGCATCGACGTGGCCAACATCAGCCACGTCATCAACTACACGTGCCCCGAGGACGACAAGACCTACGTGCACCGCATCGGCCGCACCGGTCGCGCCGGCGCGTCGGGCATCGCGGTCACGTTCGTGGACTGGGCCGACCTGCAGCGCTGGAAGCTCATCAACAAGGCGCTCGACCTGCCCTACGACGAGCCGCTGGAGACGTACTCCACGTCGGACCACCTGTTCCAGGACCTCGGCATCGATCGCAACGTCAAGGGCCGGCTGAAGCCCCCGGCGCCCAAGGAGCCCCGCTCCGAGGGTGGCCGCGACGGCCGCCGTGACGGTCAGCGTCGCGATGGTCAGCGTCGCGATGGTCAGTCGCGCGACGGCGGCGACCGCAGCCGTCAGCGCACCCGAGGCGGCAAGCCCGTCGAGGGCGAGGCCCGTCCGGCCGAGACCGCTCCCGCGGCGTCCGGCGAGGAGCAGCCCGCGGGCGAGGGCCAGGCGCGTCGTCGCCGTCGCCGTCGCCGTCCCTCGGGTGGTCAGGCGTCGGGTCCCGCGCCCGCCTCCGCCTCCTGACGCACCAGGTCCTGACGAGATCCCCCGCCGACCGGCTTGCCGGTGGCGGGGGATTCGTCGTCTCAGGCCGTGACGATGACCGGGGTGCCGTCGGGCGCCCAGTCCCAGAGGTACTTCGCGTCGGACTTCTTCTGGCGCACGCAGCCGGCGGACAGCGGCTCGCCCAGCTGCTCCTCCGTCTGCTCGGGCTTGCCGTTGTTGTAGACCGGGATGGAGTGGAAGCCGATCGGCGCGCTCCAGCCCGTGGCGAAGCGCACGAAGTACTCCATCGAGCCGGTGTAGTCGAAGCTCGTGGCGTGGCGCTGCCGGGACGTGACGGAGTAGGAGCCGGGCTGGAGGTTGTCGAAGCGGCTGCCGGACACCAGGTAGGTGCGGTCGACCTTCTCGTCGGCCTCGATGAGCCACACGCGCTGGTCGGACTGGTCGAAGACGATGCGCCGGCCCTCCCCCGAGCCCTCGGGCGGCGGGGGTCCCGCGGCCGCCTTCGTGGTGGCGGGCACTTCCTTCGGCGCCGGCTGGTCCTTCGCGGCACTCTGGCCCTTCACCGTGGCCGCTGCCCGGGGCGCGGCCTGCTTCGCGGTGGCCTGCTTCGCGGCGGCCGCGTCGGCACGCGCGGTGGCGGCCGTCAGGGCCGGTGTCACCGTCTCGGCGACGGCGGCGCCGGAGCGCGACGGGCCTGCGGACTCGGCTGGATCGGCCTGGACGAGGGAGACGGCCGACACCGTTGCCGTCAGCGCGACGGCACCGACGAGCATCGCAATGCGACCGAGGTGGACACGGGGCGGGGAAGCCATGTCCTCCACGGTAGGCGCCACCTTGCGCCGATGGCCGACTTCGCGTGGGGTGCGCGTGGCGGAACCACCCTCATCGGGCGTCGCTGGGCTCATCGGCCCTTGACCAGCAGCCGCGCCACGGCCCGGTAGGCGTCGGCGCCCTTGTGGGTCCGCGCGGTGCTGAGGATCGAGCGCCCGATCGCGGGCGCCTCGGCGAAGCGGATGGTCTTGGGGATCGGGGGCTCGAGCACCTCGAGGTCGTACGTCTCGGTGATGGCCGCCAGCACGTTGCGCGCGTGCGCCGTGCGACCGTCGTACATCGTCGCGAGCACGCCGCGGATGACGAGGTCGGGATTGATGAACTGGCGGACGTCATGGATGGTGTCGAGCAGCTGACCGACGCCGCGGTGCGAGAGCGTCTCGGCCTGGAGCGGGATCAGCACCTGGTCGGCGGCCGAGAGTGCACCGATCGTCAGCACGCCCAGGGCCGGCGGGCAGTCGAGGATGATCCAGTCGTAGTCGTCGGCGATCTTCCCGAGCGCCACCCTCAGCCGCTGCTCGCGGCCGGTGCGCGTGACGAGGTTCTCCTCGGCCTCGGCGAGCGCGACGTTGGCCGGCAGCAGGTCGAGGCCCTCCTCGGTGGTGACGAGCGCGTCGCGGGCCGGGATCTTGCCGAGCAGGACCTCGGCGACGGTGACCTCGAGCTCCTCGGGATCGATGCCCAGGGAGAAGGTCAGGCTGCCCTGCGGGTCGAGGTCGACCAGCAGCACGCGCTGACGCTCCTCCAGCAGGGCCGCGCCGAGCGACGCGACGCTGGTGGTCTTGGCGACGCCGCCCTTCTGGTTGGCGAGGGCCAAGGTGGTGGTCACGCCGACATTGTGCCATCGACCGGGGTGGGCCTACCGCAGGCGGGACATCGGTTCACTGGCATGCTGGATCCATGACCCGAACGGCCCTGATCACCGGCGCCACCGCCGGCATCGGAAACGCGTTCGCGCGGCAGCTGGCGCGGCGTGGAACCCACCTCGTCCTCGTCGCCCGCGACACCGTCCGACTGGAGCAGGTCGCCGCCGAGCTGACCGACGCGCACCAGGTCGAGGTCGAGGTCATCACCGCCGACCTGGCCACCCTTCAGGGGATGGACCGCGTCGCGGACCGCCTGTCGGAGTCGGGGCGCCCGATCGACCTGCTGGTCAACAACGCGGGTGCCTCCCTCGCCGGCTGGTTCGGCTCCACCGCCATCGCCGACGAGGACCGCCAGCTCGACCTGCTCGTGCGTGCGCCGATGCACCTGATGGACGCCGCCATCAAGTCCATGTCGGGCCGCGGCCGCGGCGGGATCATCAACGTCGCCAGCGTCGCCGCATTCACCCCGCGTGGTGCGTACTCCGCCCACAAGGCGTGGCTGGTGAACATCTCGCAGTGGGCCAACTGGCACTACGCCGACGTCGGCATCACCGTGCAGGCCCTGTGCCCCGGCTTCACGCGCACCGAGTTCCACCAGCGGATGGGTGCCGAGATCGGCGACGTGCCGAAGTGGATGTGGCTGAAGGCCGACAACGTGGTGAAGGACTCCCTGCGCGACCTCGAGCGCGGCAAGGCGATCTCCGTCCCCTCGCTGCGCTACAAGGTGCTCACGGCGGTGGCGCGGTACGCCCCCGCCACCGTCGTCGCGAAGATCGCCCAGCGGGGTCGATGATCCGGTGAGCGTCCCCAAGACCCTCGAGATCCCGGAGGGCGTCGAAGTCCTTCGCGCCGAGACAGCCCGCAGCGAGCACGCCGTCCACCGGGCGCGCGCCGCCGGCGAGCGCCGGGGATCGATCCTGCTCGTGCCCGGCTGGACCGGCAGCAAGGAGGACTTCACCCCCGTCCTGCCGCTGCTCGCCGGACTCGGGTTCGACGTCGTGACGTTCGACCAGCGCGGACAGTACGAGTCCCCCGGCGACCCGCTGGACGACTACTCGTTGGAGGCCCTCGCAGCCGATGCGCTCGCGGTGGCCGACGAGCTGCTGGAGGATGAGCGCTTCCACCTGCTCGGGCACTCGTTCGGTGGCCTCGTGGCGCAGAACCTGACCATCGCCCACCCCCAGCGGGTACGCACCCTGACCCTGCTCTGCTCGGGGCCGGGCGCCCTCGGCGACTCCCCGACGCGGCCCCTGAAGCGCATCGCGGCGGCCATCGGCAAGGTGCCGCTGCTGGACATCCACCAGCTGCGCGAGCAGGGCATCAAGCGGCCCGCCCAGATCACCGCCTTCCTCGGGAAGCGCTTCTCGGCCAATGCGCCGGCCTCGCTCAAGGCGATGACGCAGCACCTGCTCGACGCCCCCGACCGGGTCGACGAGGTCGCGGCCACCGGCGTGCCGGTCTGGGTCGCCCGCGGGGAGGCCGACGACGCCTGGCCCCACGACGCCCAGGCCGAGATGGCCGAACGGCTCGGCACCCAGATCGTGATCCTGCCCTCCGCGGCCCACTCCCCCGCGGTCGAGGCGCCCGACGAGTTCGTCGACGACTGGCGCGACTTCCTGCTCTCGCACTGAGCCCGCGCCCAGCGGCCTTCCGCGCCCCCTGACCGCGAGTGGCGGGCGTTTCTGCGCCACTCGCGACCCCGGTTGGCGCCACTCGGCGTGAGTCAGCGGCGGCGGCGCAGCGTGGCGGCGACGGCACGGCGCGCCACGGGTCCGAGGCCGTCGAGGGCGGCAGCCATCGCCGTGACCGCGTCGAACGAGCGATCGGAGTCGGCCTCGGTACGCACCGGGTCGGTGAGCTCGAAGCCGATGAACGCCGCCATCAGCAGATCGGTGAACGCCTCGGCGTCGACCACGCCCGCGAACGGGGAGCCCGGCGTGAGCAGCCGGTCCGCGACGCTGCGCAGCGGCGCGCGCCACAGGGCGAGCGCGTCGCGGGCGGCCGCGCCGATCCCGGGATCGGACTGCGCCAGGACGAGCGACTGCCCCAGCACCGACACGTGCCCGGCGCCGCGCTCGGCCTCCTGCACGTCGCGGGCGAGCTGGACGAGGTCGCCGAAGCTGGAGGCCGCGTCGAACCGCGCGCGATGCAGCTCGACCCGGTCACGCGTCGCGGTGACGCAGGCCTGCGCGACGAGGTCGGTGACGGATCCGTAGTGGTAGAAGACCAGGCCCTGGGCGACGCCGGCCCGCTGCGACACCGCGCGGGCGGAGACGGCGGCGATGCCGTCGGAGGTCATCACCTCGATCGCGGCCTCGACCAGGCGGCGCTTGGACTCCTCGGCGGACTTCGGCGGCACGGGGTTCAGTATGGCGCGACGGCCCGTGCGGCGCGGCGCTCGGCGGCCCGCAACCCACGACGCAGCAGCGAGCGAAGGGTCAGTGCGCACATGACGGCGGCACCGAGGGCCCATCCGACCGCCTCGAGCAGCGGAGCATCGAAGGCCCGCGCCACGAAGAGTGTCTCGAGGAAGCCGATCACCGCGACCAGAGCCACGCTCGCCTCGATGGCGTGCGATGTTCCGAGCCGGCGCTCGAGCGCCGGCCAGGCGAGGATGCTGACGGTCGCCGGCACCACCCCCAGGCCCACGCCGGCCGCCATCCCGATCGGGGCGGCAGCAACCAGCCAGATGACGATCAGGAAGAAGAGCCCGTGGAGGTCGGAGTCCTCCCCACCGTTCCCGGCGTCGATGGCGAAGGCGACCAGGAAGAATCCGAGCGCGCAGAGCGCCCCTGCTAGCGGCGCGGCGACGATCGCCCGCACGGCGAACTGGAGCCGCGTCATGAGCGTCCTCCCTCAATGAGGCGTTGCGAGTGCTGCTGGGCGATGCGCTGCGCGGCCCGCAGGTGGAGCCACGCGATCACCGCGCACACCGCGGTCGCTGCGAGCACCCACGGGACAGCGGCGATCAGGTCGCCCCAGAGGCCAATCGCCGCGACGACCAGCTCGACGAGCACGATCGCCGTAACCAGAACCGTCAGGCGACGGACGGCGCGGTCCTCGCCCACTGACTGCACGAGCTGCGGCCAAGCACTCGCGGCGATGCCCGCCGGCACGATCCCCAGCGCGATCCCGGCCCCGAGTCCGTACCAGAGCGCCATCCCGACCCAGATCAGGAGCAGCGAGGGAAGCCCGATGCGCTCGCCGGTCACCCCGCCATCAACCTCGGCCACGAGAAGGAAGCCCAGGGCGCATGCGGCACCCGCCACCGCGGAGGCGACAACTCCCGCTCCGAACACGTCTACCGGTCTCATAGCCTCGCCTCTCGTTCTTGAGCACCTGCTCAAGAACGAAGATAGCAGAGGCGCGCCTCCCCCACGAGTGGCGCAAACCGGGGTCGCGAGTGGGCGGGCGGGGCCGGGCGGGGCCGGGCGGGGCCGGGCGGTCAGCCGACGATGGCGCGGAGGGCGGCGACGTGGTCGCGGTAGGCGGCGCGGCCGGACTTCGTGAACGCGGCCCAGGAGCGCACGCGGCCCGCGCGGGTGGCCTTCGTGACCTTGACGTACCCGGCGTCCTCGAGCGCCTTGACCTGCTTGCTGAGGACCGACTCGCTGACGTCCAGCCGTTCGCGCAGGAGCGCGAACTCCGTCTTGTCGACCGTGTCGAGGATGGCGCAGATCTGCAGACGGTGCGGCGCGTGGATCAGCGGATCGAAGAGGCCGACACTCACGGCTGCTCCTCGATGCTGCGCACCCATGCCGCGTCCCACGCCGGGCCCAGCACGGCCCAGGTCAGTGCCGTGACCACGGCGCCCACCGCGGCCACCACCGGCCCGGTCCAGGCGACCGCGAGAGCGACCAGCGACACCCCGATCATCAGCCATGCCCGCCAGGCGCCGGGCTCGCGCAGCGTGGCGAACGTGACGATGCCCGTGTGCTTCGTGTACCAGCTCATCGCGCCGAGGGCGGTGGCGAGGCCGACGACGTAGAGGACCCAGCGCACCGGCCCGTCGAGGCCGAGACCGAGGATCACCAGGCCCATCCCGACGCCGGCGACGGCGTAGTAGCCCTTCGGGCTCGCGGCCCGGCGCGCCGTCTCCCGACGCGTGGCGGCGATCTGCTCGAGCGCTTCGCGCGCCTCGTCCCGTTCGGTCATGGTTCCTCCACGTCTCGACTTGCCACTGCGACTTTCCAACATGGAAAGTCTAACTCGTGACTTTCCATCGTGGCAAGCCATGGCGGAAACCGAGACTCAGCCCAGGAGACGCTCGAGCTGCTCGGGATCGGTGAGGTTGGCGCCGAGGTGGAACGCCGGCCCCTTGCCCGTCCCGTGGTGGTCGCTCGACCCGGTGCGCGCGAGACCGAGGTCGTCGGCGATCGCCCGGAGCTCGGCACGCGCCCGCTCGTCGTGGTCGGGATGGTCGACCTCGAGGCCGGCCAGTCCCGCCTCCGTGAGCTCGGCCAGCAGCTCGGCGGTCATCTTGCCGCGGCTGTCACGGGCCCAGGCGTGGGCCACCACCGGCCGGCCACCCGCCTCGCGGACCAGCCGCACCGCGTCGAACAGGCCCGCGGAGTAGCGCCCGACGTAGCCGGGCTTGCCGGGCACGAGCCAGTCGCGGAAGGCCTCGTCGCGGTCCTTGATGTAGCCCTTCGCGATCATCGCGTCGGCCACGTGCGGGCGGCCCCACGCCGCGGCGTCGCCGGCGACGGCGAACACCTCCGCCTCGGTGAGCGGCATGCCCAGCGCGGCGAGCTTCTCCAGGATCCGCGGCAGGCGCTGGTTCCGCCCACCCAGGACGCGCTCCAGCTCCTCGACGAGCGGGCCGTACCCGGGGTCGAACTCGTAGCCCAGCAGGTGCACGCTGAGGCCCTCGTACTGCGTCGAGATCTCGATGCCGCGGATCAGCCGCAGGCCCACCTCGTCGGCCGCCTCCTGGGCCTCGGCCCACCCCTCGGTCGCGTCGTGGTCGGTGAGGGCGATCGTGTCGAGTCCCTCGGCCTTCGCCTTGCGCACGAGGTCGCCCGGCGTGTCGGTGCCGTCGGATCGCGTCGAGTGGGTGTGGAGGTCGATGCGCACGTTACGAAGACTAGAGCCTGTGCGCGCGCGTGCTGTCCGGGACGTTCCACTGCAGGACCACGGGCTGCCCGCGGTCGTCGCCGAGCACCGAGTACGTCGCGGTGTCCAGCGCGAACACACGGCCGTCGGCCACGTCCAGGCCCAGCCAGCGCGCCGCGAGGACCCGCAGCGAGTGCCCGTGCGCGAAGACCAGGGTGCGTCCGCCGAGCAATCGCGCGCGGTCCACCACGCGGTCGAGGCGGGCGCCGACCTGCTCGGCCGTCTCGCCGCCGGGCGACGGGTGGGACCACACCGTCCAGTCCGGCACCGTCTGGCGGATCTCCTCGGTGGTGACGCCCTCGTACTGCCCGTAGTCCCACTCGACGACGTCCTCGACCACCTCGACCTCGCCGAGCTCGCAGCCGGCCAGCTCCGCGGTGGCGAGGGCACGGCGTCGGGGGCTGCTCCAGATGCGGTCGAACGCCACGCCGGAGAGCAGTGGACGCAGCGCCTTGGCCTGGTCGCGGCCGAGGTCGGTGAGCTCGAGATCGGTCACCGAGGTGTGCTTCCAGGCCCGGCTCCACTCGGTCTCGCCGTGGCGGACGAGCCAGAGCTCGGTGTCGGACTCGTAGGCGTTCATGGACTCAGCGTGGCACGAGGACCCAGTGGTCGAGGTCGAGCAGCACGCCGGGAGCGTACTTCCCGTCCGATCCCTTGAGTGTCATCGACTCGTCGCGGCCCTTGGTGGCCACGAGCCGCAGCCGCAGCGCCCCGACGCCCGGCGCGGACGTCTCGGCCTTGTCGAGCACCTCGCTCCACGCGTAGATCGTGTCGCCGGCGAACGCGGGCGACGTGTGCGCCCCGGCGTTGATCGCGGCGATCAGCTGGGCGTTGGCCAGACCGTTGAACGCCAGCGCGCGGGCCAACGAGATGACGTGGCCGCCGTACACGAGGTTGTTGCCGTCGGGGCGGGCCTCGACGTTGAAGTGCACCTTCGCGGTGTTCTGCCAGAGGCGCGTGGCCTGCTGATGCTCGGACTCGGTGAGCGTGACCCCGTCGACGTGGTCGATCTTCTCGCCGACCTCGTAGTCGTCGTAGCGGTGCGGCTCGCCGGCGGCGGCGAAGTCGTAGTCGGTGAAGTCCAGGCCGGCGGGGATCACGAGGTCCTCGGCGGCGACGAACGGAGCGAGCTCCGGAACCACAGTCTCCGGCGCGGGCGCCTCGGTGTCCCGCTTGTGCACCATGACCCAGCGCGCCCAGTCCAGGACGACCTCGTCGCGCTGGTTCACGGCGGTGGAGCGGACGTAGACCACCCCCGTCTTGCCGTTCGAGTTCTGCTTCAGCCCGATGACCTCGGACGACGTCGAGATCGTGTCGCCCGGGACGATCGGCGCGTGGAAGCGGCACTCGGCGTACCCGAGGTTGGCCACCGCGTTGAGCGAGACGTCAGGGACGGTCTTGCCGAACGCGACGTGGAAGCCGATGAGGTCCTCGACCGGGTGCCCCTCGCCGTTCGATCCCGTGAGGCCGACCGAGGCGGCGAACACCGCGGACGAGGGCACCGCGAAGCGCGTGGGGTAGATCGAGCCGTAGACCGCCCGGTCGCCCTCGGTGATCGTGCGGGGCGTGGCGTGCTCGATCACCTGTCCGAGCGTGAAGTCCTCGAAGAAGTTGCCCGGGTTCGTCTTGCTCATGTCGTCCTCACTGTCGCCGATGGTGCGGGACCATCATGGCGGATCGTCAGAACGCCAGCGTCGCCGCGACCATGTTGTGGTCCGAGGGCGGCGTCACGCGGTAGCGCGCCTTGCGCAGGTTCGCGTCCACCACGGTCTCCCAGCCGCGGCCGCGGAGACCCGCCGCCAGGACGTAGTCGATCCGCGTGCCCTGGTACCGGTAGTACGCGGCGGGGGTGGCACCGCGGGGCCGCTTCAGCTTCTTGTCCTTGTACATGCACGTGTTCTTCGCGCTGCCCGGCCCCTTGCCCGAGACGGCGTTGGACGAGTTGTACGCGACGTTGATCCGCCGCTTGACGTGCAGCGGGACCCGCCAGTTGCTCGTGTTCACGAGCGAGGAGGTGACGCCCACCGACTTGCACGACCCGCGCCACCGCGCCGACTTCGACCTGTACTTGCGGCGGTCGGTGCCCAGGAGGTCGACCAGGCCGGCTCGCGTGAAGTCGTCGGCCGCCGTGGTGCTGCGCGTGCGGCCCCCGCTGTTGAGGTCGCCGACCAGCACGGCGGGCAGGACACCGCCCCGCAGCGCGCGCACCTGCTTCATGGTCGAGAGCACCTGGCCGGCCTGCTTGCGGCGGAACGTGTTCGACGTCGTTGTCGTGGTCGCCTTGCCGCGGTAGCGGGCGTCGAGGTGGGTGTTGGCGAAGACGAACTCGCGGCCCGTCGCGAGGACGCGGAAGACGGTCCAGTCGAGGGTGCGCGGGGTC
Organism: Aeromicrobium sp. UBA7512; assembly: GCF_002476985.1. Classification (NCBI taxonomy): domain Bacteria; kingdom Bacillati; phylum Actinomycetota; class Actinomycetes; order Propionibacteriales; family Nocardioidaceae; genus Aeromicrobium; species Aeromicrobium sp. UBA7512. The sequence goes on along the minus strand of NZ_DLNK01000006.1, from coordinate 80,942 downwards.
GAGGTCGCGCTCGACAGCCGGCGCACGCCCTGGCGCACCACGGCCAGCACGCGGGAGTCGTAGATCGTGCGGTTGTCCGAGGAACTCCTGGTGGGCGACGTCGCGCACGCGCGCCACGGCGCACGCTGGCCCTTCCAGGTGCCGTTCCACACCGCGGGGTTCGGGCCCGTGGTGGGGCACTGCTTCCGGTGGGTGTTCGTGACCCGGTACGGCGCTCCCGGCGTGCGCGCGTTCATCAGGTCGACCACGTGCTCGTACTGCGCGTGGTTGCGCGCACCCGCGGGGCGGCGCTGCATCCACGCCTCCGAGGCCTCCTGCAGCCCGATCACGTCAGGGGCGCAGTGCATGATCTTGGCGACGACGCGGTCCGCGCGGGACTCCCACGGCTTCATCGTGCCGCGGGACGCGTTGTAGCCGGCGACGTTGTACGAGCCGACGAGCAGCGGCGTCCGGCCGGCCAGCACCCCGCCTGGGGACGTCTCGCGGACCACGTCGCCGTACGCCGCGCACCGCGACGGGGCGGCCGAGGCGGGAGCGGCGGTCAGCGGGACGGTGAGCAGACCGGTTGCGACGGCGAGCGCGAGGGACGCGGCAGCAAGGCGGGAACGCACGGGGAACCTCCAGAAGCGGGGCGACGCGGGCGGCCGCACAGTCTCCGATTCTACGTTCTCTTCTGCCACACCAACAAAATTGCGTCACATCCGACGCAGGCGCCCGGGCTCAGAACGTGGTGGAGCCCGGCAGCCCCGCCAGCAGCTCCTGGCCACGCGCCAGGTGCTTGTGCTCGACGAGCAGCTCGTACTTGCTCGGCAGGATCGTCTTGACGCTGGAGAAGTCGCGACGGCCGCGCGAGCCGGCGTAGCCCACCGCGGCGATGATCGCGCCCCACACCACGCCCAGCAGGATGCCGGTGAGCACCGCGGCGAGCCAGTCGCCCTCGGCGGCGAAGATGCCCAGGAGCAGGCCGATCAGCAGGCCGAACCAGGCACCGCCGAGCACGCCGCTGAGGATCACGCGCCCCCACGTGAGCCGGCCGGTGACCCGCTCGAGCTGCTTGAGGTCGGTGCCGACGATCAGCACGTTCTCCACCGGGAAGTCGTGATCGGACAGGTGGTCGACGGCCTTCTGGGCGGCGTCGTAGTCATCGAAGACGCCGAGGGACTGCGGGTACTCCAACGAGAAGATCTGGGCCATGCGGCCAGCGTAGCCGCGCGGACGGACGACGGCCCCGCGTCCACGGAGTGGATGCCGGGCCGTCGTCGCAGCGGTGACCTGGGTCAGAGCTTGTAGTCCTTGAGCAGGTTGCGGCCGATGATCATCTTCTGGATGTCGGACGTGCCTTCGCCGATGAGCATGAAGGCGGACTCGCGGTAGAGACGCTCGATCTCGTACTCCTTGGAGTAGCCGTAGCCGCCGTGGATCCGGAACGAGGCCTCGACGACCTCGTTGCAGTACTCGCTGGCGAGCATCTTGGCCATGCCGGCCTCGACGTCCATCCGCTTGCCCGAGTCCTTCAGCCGCGCGGCGCGCACGACCATGGTGTGGGCGGCCTCGACCTTGGTGGCCATCTCGGCCAGGCGGAACAGGATCGCCTGGTGCTGGGCGATCGGCTTGCCGAACGTCTCGCGCTGCTGCGCGTAGGCGATGCCGAGCTCGAACGCGCGGTTCGCGATGCCCACGGCGCGGGCGCCGACGTTGACGCGGCCGACCTCGACGCCGTCCATCATCTGGTAGAAGCCCTGGCCGGGCGTGCCGCCGAGGATCTGGTCCGCACCGATCTTGTGCTTCTCCAGGATCATCTCGGTCGTGTCGATGCCCTTGTAGCCCATCTTCTCGATCTTGCCGGGCACGGTGACGCCCTGGGCCGTCTCGCCGAAGCCCGGCTCCTTCTCGACCAGGAAGGTGGTCATGTTCTTGTAGACGCTGTCGGCGCCCTCGTCGGTCTTGACCAGGACCGCAACCAGCGTCGAGCTGCCGCCGTTGGTCAGCCACATCTTCTGGCCGGAGATCTCGTACGAGCCGTCGTCCAGCTTCGTCGCCTTGGTGCTGATAGCCGACACGTCCGAGCCCAGCGACGGCTCGGACATCGAGAAGGCGCCACGGACCTCGCCGGTGGCCATCTTCGGCAGGTACTTCTGCTTCTGCTCCTCGGTGCCGTGCTGGATCAGCATGTAGGCCACGATGAAGTGCGTGTTGATCACACCGGAGACGCTCATCCAGCCGCGGGCGATCTCCTCGACCACGAGCGCGTAGGTCAGCAGTGACTCGCCGAGTCCGCCGTACTCCTCGGGGATCATCAGACCGAAGATGCCCAGCTCCTTCAGGCCCTCGACGATCTCGGTCGGGTACTCGTCCTTGTGCTCCAGGTCCGTCGCGACCGGGATGATCTCCTTCTCGACGAACTGGCGGACGACCTTGAGGATCTCGACCTGCTCTTCGGTCAGGCCCTCAGTACTGACAAGACGCCCCATGACGGTGCTCCTCGAATCTCGGTGGGAATCGGGGCGAGCCTACATCGAGGCACGGCCGGGCACCGGGCGGGGGACGCGAGGATTCAGTCCGCGACGAGCGTCTCGGCGCGGCGTGCCCGGCCGCTCGACGCGGTGACCACGGCGAGCCCGGCGAGGATCAGCACGATCCCGCCGTAGGTCAGCCACGGCAGCGACTCCCCCAGGAACGCCGCGGCCAGCAGTGCCGCTCCGGGCACCTCCAGCAGCAGCATGAGCGAGACGACGACGGGCGACATCACGGCCAGCAGGTGGTTGATGACGGAGTGCCCGAGCAGCTGGGCGCAGACCATGACGGCGACGATCATCAGCCAGGCCTGCGCCGACCAGCCACCGAGCGGGACGCCCGCGACCAGGCACGCGACGAGCAGGATCGCCGAGCAGATGCCGTAGCACGTGAAGGTGTACGCCGTGGTCGACAGCGTCTCGCGCACGCGGGCCCCGACGATGACGTAAATCGCGGCGAACAGGCCGCCGGCGAGGGCCAGCCCGTCGCCCCAGAGCGCCTCGGCCGACAGCGACAGGTCGACTCCGGAGATCGCTGCCACGCCCACGACGGCCAGCAGCGCGCCGACCACCACGCCGGGGGCGGCCCGGTGGCCCCGGAGGGCGTCGATCCCGATGACGAAGAGCACCTGCATCGAGACCAGCGCCGTGGCCGCGGCCACCGAGGTCAGCTTGAGGGAGGCCACCCAGCACGCGAAGTGCGCGGCCAGCGCCGCTCCGGCGACGAGCGCGAGCAGCCAGCCGTGGCGGTCCTGGCCGGCGATCGCCGTGCGGTGCCGGGTCAGCGCGATCGGAGCCAGCAGGCCGGTGGCCATGGCGTTGCGCCAGAAGGCGATCGCGAGCGCGGGGGCGGCCGTGGCGGCCATCAGCGGGCCCGACATCGACACCCCGACCACGGCGACGATCGCGAGCACGAGATTCACCGCGCCAGTCTCCCACCCGCCACACCCGCCTCGGCGCCCGCCGGCCGGTAGCCTCGGACCCGTGAGCAGCCAGCCGACCCGGATCTTCGTGTCCCGTCTCGTCGGGCAGTCCGTCTTCGATCCCGTCGGCGACCAGGTGGGCAAGCTGCGCGACATCGTGGTGGCGGTCCGCAGCGCCACCCAGCGCCCTCGTGTCCTCGGCCTGGTGGTGGAGGTCCTCGGCCGGCGCCGCGTGTTCCTGCCGATCACCCGGGTGACCTCGATGGACTCGGGCCAGGTCATCACCACGGGCGTGCTGAACCTGCGCAGGTTCCAGCAGCGCTCCACCGAGACGCTGGCCGCCCACGAGCTCTTCGACCGCCAGGTGACGCTCGCCGACGGCACGGCCGCCACCCTCTACGACATCGCGATCGAGCAGGACCCCCGCCGCGACTGGTACGTCTCCACGGTCGCCGTGGCCGAGCACCACAAGCGGTTCGGCCGTCGCGGCACGAGCCACGTCCTGGAGTGGGACGAGGTCCACGGGCTGGCCAGCGAGACCGCCGCCCAGGGTGCCACCACGCTGCTGGCGATGATGGACGAGATGCGCCCGGCCGACATCGCCAACGCCCTGCGCGACCTGCCGCCCAAGCGCCGCATGGAGATCGTGCGCGAGTTCGGCGACGAGCAGCTGGCCGACGTCCTCGAGGAGATGCCCGAGGCCCTGCAGGTGGAGGTCCTCGGGATCCTCGACCCGAGCCGCGGCGCCGACGTCCTGGGCGAGATGGACCCCGACGACGCGGCCGACCTGCTGGGCGAGCTGCCCGCGCAGACGGCCGAGGAGCTGCTGGGGCTCATGGAGCCCGACGACGCCGAGGACGTGCGACGCCTGCTGTCCTACGAGGAGCGCACCGCCGGCGGCATGATGACGACCGAGCCGGTCGTGCTCGACCCGAGCGCCACCATCGCCGACGCGCTCGCCCTCGTGCGCGAGCCCGAGCTGAGCGTCGCGCTGGCCTCGATGGTCTACGTGTGCCGACCGCCGCTGGAGACGCCCACGGGCCGCTTCCTGGGCGCCGCCCACTTCCAGGCGCTCCTGCGCGAGCCGCCCTCCACGCTCGTCAGCCAGATCATCGTCAACGACATCGACTGGCCGCGCCCCGAGGCCTCACTGGCCGAGGTCGCCGGCCTGCTGGCGGCGTACAACCTCGTGGCCGTCCCGGTCGTCGACGAGAATCAGCACCTGCTGGGCGTCGTGACGATCGACGACGTGCTCGACCACCTGCTGCCGAAGGGATGGCGCGAGCATGGCTGACCGCGAACGCCTCGACCAGCCGCGCGACCTGCGCCGCGGACTGGGACGCAACCTCGGCGCACGCAAGGACCCCGATCCCGAGCGGTTCGGCCGGTTCGCCGAGTCCGCCGCGCGCTTCCTCGGCACGGCCACCTTCATCGCGTGGATGACACTGTTCATCTTCGTGTGGATCGTCTGGAACGTGCCGTACGGTCCCGACCGTCCGCGCTGGGACGAGTACCCCTTCATCTTCCTCACGCTGATCCTGTCGCTGCAGGCCTCCTACGCCGCGCCGCTGATCCTGCTGGCCCAGAACCGCCAGGAGGCGCGCGACCGGATCGCCGCCGAGCAGGACCGCGAGGCGGCCAGCCGCTCGCACGCCGACATGGAGTTCCTGGCCCGCGAGGTCGCGAGCCTGCGCATCGGCCTGGGCGAGGTCGCGACCCGCGACTTCCTGCGCAGCGAGCTGCGCGGTTTCCTCGCCGAGCTGGACCGCGAGGACGCCTCCACCGACCAGGACTGAGCCGCCGCATCGCGGTGCTTCGTCCAGACCTTGACGCGGCCCCGGGACGTTCGATAGGGCCCCGTAGACTTCACGGCATGGCTGACGTCACCCAGGAACTGATCACCGAGGCACTCTCGACCGTCAACGACCCCGAGATCAAGCGCCCGATCACCGAGCTGGGGATGGTCGACACCGTCACGATCGGCGAGACCGAGATCGTCGTGCGACTGCTGCTGACCGTGGCCGGCTGCCCGCTCAAGGACACCCTGACCCGCGACGTCACCGCCGCCGTGGTCAAGGTCGCCCCCGCGCACACCGTGCGCGTCGACATGGGCGTCATGACCGACGAGCAGCGCAAGGCCATGCAGGAGCAGCTCCGTGGCGGCCGCGCCGAGCGCGAGATCCCCTTCGCGCAGCCCGGCTCGCTGACCAAGGTCTACGCGGTCGCCTCCGGCAAGGGCGGCGTCGGCAAGTCGTCCGTCACCGTCAACCTCGCCGTCGCGATGGCCAAGCGTGGCCTGAAGGTGGGCGTCCTCGACGCCGACATCTACGGCCACTCAATCCCCGACATGCTCGGCGTGGGCGACCAGCGCCCCACCCAGGTCGAGGACATGATCATGCCTGTCCCCGCGCGGATCGGCGACATCGAGATCAAGGTCATCAGCATCGGCATGCTGAAGCCGCGCCGGGACCAGGTCGTCGCATGGCGCGGCCCGATGCTCGACCGTGCGCTCGTGCAGATGCTGGCCGACGTCTACTGGGGCGACCTCGACGCCCTCTTCCTCGACCTGCCCCCGGGCACGGGCGACATGGCCATCAGCATGGGCCAGCACCTGCCCGGCGCGGAGTTCATCGTCGTCACCACGCCGCAGCAGGCCGCGGCGCAGGTGGCCGAGCGCGCCGGCACGATGGCCTCGATGATGCACCAGCGTGTCGTGGGCGTCGTCGAGAACATGTCGTGGCTGCTGCTGCCGTCGGGCGAGAAGATGGAGGTCTTCGGGTCCGGTGGCGCCGCTCAGGTGTCCTCCACCCTGAGCGCGCGCCTCGGCTACGAGATCTCGGTGCTGGGCCAGGTCCCGCTCGAGGAACGCATGCGCGAGACCGGCGACTCCGGCGCCCCGATCGTGGCCTCGGAGCCTGACGCCGAGAGCGCCAAGGTCCTGCAGCAGGTCGCCGACCAGCTCAGTGGCCGCTCGCGCGGCCTGGCCGGCATGCAGCTGGGTCTGGCCCCCGCCGGCCGACTGTAGGATCGCGCCCGTGGGCCTGGGCTGGATGGAGATCGGTGCGATCCTCGTCGTGGCGATCATCGTGTTCGGCCCCGACCGACTCCCCGGGCTGGCGCGGCAGGCGGCGCAGTTCGTCCGCACGCTGCGTCAGATGGCCGAAAACGCCAAGACCGAGCTGGGCAAGGAGCTCGGCGACGACTTCAAGGACCTCAACCTGCGCGACCTCGACCCGCGCGCGGCGGTCCGTGACGTGATCCTGTCGGACACCACCACTCCCCCGCCCGTGCCGAGCGTCCGCATCCTGCGGCCCGGCGAGGTGCCTCCGTTCGACGCGGAAGCCACCTGACCTTCGCTCCTGGCGAGGCGCTCAGATGCCGAGCGCGCCGAGCACGCGGGTGCGGCCGGCGCGGGGCTCGCGGTGCGCGAGCTCGCGACGCAGCGCGGCGCGGCCCCGGTGGACCCGGGTGCGGACGGTGCCGACCTTGATGCCGAGCAGCAGGGCGATCTCGGCGTGCTCGAGCTGCTCCACGTCGGAGAGCACCACCGCGACCCGCAGGTGACTGGGCAGGGTCGCCAGGGCGGCCTCGATGTCGGGGTCGAACCCGGCGTCGTGCACGAGGTCGTGCGGCAGCGAGCCGTCGTCGACGAGGCGGGCCTCGTGCGCCGCCGTCAGCGCCGCGGTGGGCTGGCGGCCCGCGCGACGGGCGCGGTCGAGGAAGAGGTTCGTGGTGATCCGGTGGATCCAGCCGGCCAGGTTGCGGGCCTCGTAGCGGTCGAGCGAGGTGAACACCCGCTCGAACACGTCCTGCGTGAGGTCCTCGGCGTCCTGACGATTCCCGGTGAGCCGCGTGGCGAGGCGACGGACCTGCGTCCCGTGCTGGGCGTAGATCTCGGCCTGGTCCTGCAGGGACGGCTTCCGGTCGGGCATGCCTCGATCTTCGACCGCCAACCTGAGAGCAGCCGAAGAACCGGCTGGGCGTTGGCGAAGTCCCGTGGCCGTGACCCCGCGAGTCCCACGCGTCCGCAGCACCTCACGTCGATAGGCTGGGGCGACCCGCCGAACGATTGCGAGGGGACGATGACCACCGAAGCCAGCCTGGCCTACGTCGAGCAGTTCCAGTCCGAGGACGACCACCTGCGCACCGCGCGCCAGCACGCCGAGACCGTCGGCGTGGTCCCGGTCCTGCCCGGAGCCCGCGCGGCCCTGTCGTTCCTGGCCGGCGCCGCCGGCGCCAAGAGCGTGGCCGAGATCGGCACCGGGACGGGAGTCTCGGGTCTGGCGCTGCTGCGTGGCATGCTGCCCGACGGCGTCCTCACCTCGGTGGACCTCGAGGCCGAGAACCAGCGGCTGGCCCGCCAGGTGTTCCTGGGCGCCGGCATCTCCCCCACGCGCTTCCGCCTCATCACCGGCTCGGCCCTCGACGTGCTGCCGCGCCTCAACGACGGCGGCTACGACCTGGTCTTCTGCGACGGCGACAAGGTGGAGTACGGCGAGTACCTCGACGAGGCGCTGCGCCTGACGCGCGCGGGTGGCTTCGTGGTGTTCGACAACGCCCTGTGGCACGACCGCGTGGCCGACCCGTCGCAGCGCGATCCCGAGACCGTGGCGATCCGCGAGCTGGTGGAGCGCGTGCGGGCCGACGAGGACCTCTCGGCCCTCCTGCTGCCGCTGGGCGACGGCCTGCTGGTGCTGCAGAAGCCCCACTGATCGCGGGGCGCGCACGCGGCGCCGGTCAGTCCTCGAAGCGGGCGGCGGAGCGGAAGCCCGCCGGGCCGCGCACGACGGCGACGACCTGGAAGGGCTCGATCGTGGGCGTGACGCCCACCAGGGCCGTGCCGGGGGCGTCGGCCGCACGCTTCTCGAAGTCGGCCTGGAACGCCGCACGCGCCTCGTCGCTGACGAACACGTAGGTGCCCTCGAACCACTCGCCCTCGCGAGCCCGCCACGTCTTGAAGCGCAGGCCGGGCAGGCCCGCGAACTTCGCGTGGGACTCGGACTCGACGTACTCGTGCAGACGCTCCAGCACGCCGTCAGGCGCGTCGGTCAGGGACCAACGCACTGAGAGTCCGTACATCCAGCGAGCTCAGACGGCCTTGAGGGCGTCACCGAGGGTGGCGGCCTCATCGTTGTTGAGCTCGACCACCAGACGTCCGCCACCTTCGAGCGGCACGCGCATGACGATGCAGCGTCCCTCCTTGGTGACCTCCATCGGTCCGTCGCCGGTCCGAGGCTTCATGGCGGCCATCTGTACCCCTCTCGTTGGTCGCCCGATATTTCGGGCCGAGATCCATTATCGCCCATCGCGACGACGGAATCACGCCAAGGGTCGAGAAGCCGTCAGGCGGAGCGAAGTTCGCCCGAGCCGTCGGCCCGGTCGGCGGCGCCGGCCTCGGTCTCCGGCGTGACGATCCGCGGATCGATCTCGGGGCGCACGCCGAGCATCGCGACGAGCTCCTGCTCGGTGGCGAGGCGCTCCTCGAGCTCGTCGATCTGCGCGCTGCCGGCGGCCAGGTCGGCGCGCAGTCGGGAGATCTCGGCCTCGCTCGCGCGCAGGCGCTCGCTGACGGCGCGACGGAACGTCGCGTCGACGTCGAGGTGCTCGCGCTCGCGCTGGGCGATGACACGAGCATCGCGTACGCGGTCCTTCGCGAACTTCTGGCGGACCTCGCGGATCTCCTCGGACATGAGAACGGTCGATGTGATACCGGCCGAGAGGGCCACGCAAGAGGCCATGATGAGGGCCGGAATCGTCTGCATCGCCACAGCGGCGATGACGACGACGGCGGCCAGAGCAAGCACGATCGCTGCGGATGTCACGCGCAGCGAGCGGGGAAGTGTGCGGCTGGACATGCGGCCCAGATTAGGCGCGACGCCCGGCGCACCGCCGACGGCACGCCGACGCGGCCGCCAGTAAGTTTCAGGTCACACCTGAGTGTTCGCCCCGAGTGGCCGCCCGGGCGATCGTCATTACGGTGGTGCGGGTGCACTTCGTCCCCCTCGGCCGCCTCGCCGCCGCCCTCGCGCTGGCGACGACGGCCCTCGCCGCCTGTTCCACGGCCCCGGTGCCGCCTGCCTCGGACACGGGCCCGCAGTACCTCGCGATCGGCGACTCCTACGCCGCCGGGTACCGCCCGGCGCTGAACGGAGAGCCCGCCCAGAACACCACGTCGGGCTTCGCCTGGAAGATCGCCGAGGATCGTGGGCTGGAGCTGGTGAACGTCAGCTGCGCGGGCATCACGGCAGTGGCCTTCCTCGAGGGCGAGGCGTGCGACGAGGAGCGGCGCGGGTCCGCCGCGCCGCCGGTCACCGGCGGCTCCGAGGCAGACGAGATGACCCGCCACCTCGACCGGTACGGCGACGAGATCGAGCTCGTCACCGTCGTGCTGGGCCTCAACGACCTGCGGGGCTGCTCCCTGGACTCGAACCTTCAGGCCTGCGCCCGCAAGACCATGCCGGCCGCCACCGAGGCCATCGACGACCTGCTCACGCTGATCCGCGACCGCGTCGGAGCGGACGTGCCGATCCTGGGGCTGACGTACCCCGACTTCTGGACGGGTGAGCCGGTGCTGCACCCCGAGGCGGAGTCGGCGCCGGCGATCGCCGACGCCACGGTGGAGATGTTCCGGACGACCTTCAACCCCGCACTGCGCGCGGTCTACGCGAAGCACGACGCCACCTTCGTGGACGTGACGCGGGCGTTCGGCGCCTACGAGTCGGCCGACCGCACGGTGGAGACCGCCGCGTTCGGGACGATCCCGGGTCGCGCCGAGGACGTCTGCCGCTGGACCTACTACTGCACGCTCGGCGACCCGCACCCGACGAGCGCGGGGCACACCGAGATCGCGCGGATCGCCCAGGAGGCGCTCGGCCGCTGAGTCAGTCCGCGTCGCCCGTGAGCCAGCGGCGCAGGCGCGCGTGCACCCGGTGCAGGTGCTCGACCGGGACCTGCTCGTCGGCCTTGTGCGCGTAGATCGGGTCACCGGGACCGTAGTTCACCGCCGGGACGCCGAGCTGGGTGAACTTGGCGACGTCGGTCCAGCCGAACTTCGGCCCGACCTCACCACCGACGGCCTCCACGAAGGCCGCCGCCGCGGGCCGCTCGAGACCCGGGAGGGCGCCGGGAGCCGAGTCGGTGACCGTGAGGTCGTAGCCGGTGAACACCTCGCGCAGGTGGGCCAGCGCGGCGTCCTCGTCACGGTCGGGCGCGAAGCGGTAGTTCATGGTGAGCACGGCGGCGTCGGGGATGACGTTGCCGCTCACGCCGCCGGAGATGCCCACGGCGTTGAGTCCCTCGCGGTACGTCAGCCCGTCGATCTCGACCGTCCGCGGGGTGTACTCGGACAGGGTGGCCAGCACCGCGCCGAGGTCGTGGATCGCGTTGTGGCCCATCCAGGAGCGCGCCGAGTGGGCGCGCTCACCGGCGGTGCGGATCTCGACGCGCATCGTGCCCTGGCAGCCCGCCTCGACGCCGGCCTTCGACGGCTCCATCAGGATCGCGAAGTCACCGGCGAGCCAGTCGGGGTGCTCCCGGGCGACGCGTCCCAGTCCGTTGTGGACCGCGGCGATCTCCTCCGCCTCGTAGAACACCCACGTGACGTCGCGGACCGGCTCGGCGACCGCGGCGGCCAGGCTCAGCGCGATGGCGACGCCACCCTTCATGTCGCACGTGCCGAGGCCCCAGAGGGTGTCGCCCTCGAGGCGCGACGGCATGTTGCCGTTCACCGGCACCGTGTCGATGTGACCGGCGATGACCACGCGCTCGGCGCGCCCGAGATCGGTGCGGGCGATGATCGTGTGCCCGTCGCGGACCACCTCGAGGTGCGCCTGGGCCCGCAGCGCCGACTCCACCGCGTCGGCCAGCTCGGCCTCGTCCAGGCTCTCGGACGGCACGTCCACGATCGCGCGGGTCAGGGTGACGATGTCGGCATTCAGGTCGAGAGTCTCCATGACGGGAACCCTAACGGGATCGACTCCCACTACTGCGCATTGCGTGGTACCTTCCGGCGGTGACCTTCACCCGCACCTTCCGCCGGTTCGTCCTCCCGACCGCCTGGCTGCTCGTCGGCGCGACCATCGCCGTCAGCCTCGCCGTCCTGGCGTTCGGCGGTGACGCGACCGGGTCCGAGGGCGGCGACTCGCCCACGGCCGTCTCCCTCTCGCCGAGCCTGACCGTCGAGCGCGGCGAGATCGAGAACTCGCTCGACCTCGACGGCACGATCGTCATCGACCCGGCCGTGCCGGTGAAGTCCTCGGCCGCGGGCGTCCTGACCCACGCCCACGTCCCGAACGGGGCGAAGGTCAGCAAGGGCGACCCGCTGTTCGAGGTGCGCACGACCGTCGAGCCGACCGAGTCCGGCAGCGACGACGAGGACGAGCCCGCTCCTCCCGCGGTCAGGTACGTGACGGTCACGGCGCCCGCGGAGGGCCGGGTGGCCTCCTTCAACGCGAAGGTCGGCGCCGAGGTCGGCGAGGACGCGTCGGTGGCACGGATCAGGCGGTCCACGTTCACCGCCCAGGGCTCCGTCGCCGTGGTCGACCGGTACCGCCTGCTCGACGCACCCGACGAGGCCACGGTGACGATCGACGGCGGGCCCGAGCCGTTCACCTGCGCCGACCTGCGGATCGCCGACGAGGTCAGTGAGGACGCGGCGCAGGAGCGCTCGGAGGAAGAGGGCGGCGAGTCGGCCGCGGGGACGAAGGTCACCTGCGTGGTGCCCGAGGACGTCACGGTGTTCGACGGCCTGTCCATGACGATGCGCATCGACGCGGGATCGACGAAGGACGCTCTCGTCGTCCCGGTCACGGCGGTGCGGGGCCTGCTGGAGCGCGGCACGGTCTGGGTCGTCGAGGACGGTGGCGAGCCGACCGAGCGCACGATTCGGCTCGGCGTCAACGACGGCAAGAGCGTCGAGGTCCTCAAGGGCCTGAAGGAGGGCACGGAGATCCTGCAGTACGTCCCGGGCGCGCCCTCCTCCGGCGAGGGCGCCGAGTTCGACGAGGGCTACTGATGAGCGCCTCGGGGGCGGTCGAGCTCGTCCGCCTCACGGGCGTGGGCCGCACCGTGGTCCTGCCCGACGACGAGGACCTGACGATCCTGTCGGGCGTCGACCTCGTGGTGCACGGCGGTGACCACATCGGCATCGTCGGGCGCTCGGGCACCGGCAAGTCGACGCTGCTGAACATGCTCGGGCTCCTCGACCGGCCGACGCACGGCACGCTGGAGTGGCGGGGCCACGACGTCCGCACCCTCTCCGGTGGTGCCGCCGCCCGGATCCGGGGCCGCGACATCGGGTTCGTGTTCCAGCAGTTCAACCTCCTACCGGGGCTGTCGGCGCTGGAGAACGTCGTCGCGCCGCTGATGTACGCCACGGGCCGGGAGTTCTGGTCGCGGCGGCGGATCGCGGCCGAGATGCTCGAGCGCGTCGGCCTGGCCGACCGGCTCGACAGCCGGCCCCAGCATTTGTCCGGCGGCGAGCAGCAGCGCGTCGCGATCGCCCGCGCCCTGGTGCGCTCACCGCGCGTGGTGCTGGCCGACGAGCCCACCGGGGCCCTCGACGTCGAGACCGGCGGCCAGGTGATGACCCTGCTCGACGACGTCTCCCGCGACTCGGGAGCCGCGCTGATCACCATCACGCACGACCCGGGCGTGGCGGCGATCGCGCGCCGTCGCTACCGCCTCGAGCACGGTGCCCTGCGCCCCCTGGACGCGGTCGCATGATCGGCCGTGCGCTGACCGGGTTCGCCGCCGCGGTCATCGAGGCGTGGCACGAGCTGCGCATCCACAAGCTGAGGGTCCTGCTGTCGCTGGTGGGCGTCGGCGTGGCCGTGGCGGCGCTCAGCGGCACCGTGGCGGTGGCCGACATCGGGCAGCAGGCGCTCGTCGAGCAGTACGAGAAGGAGGGCCGTCCGGCGATGCTCAGCGTCTACGCCTACCAGGAGCAGGGCGACGGCATGGGCCCGAGGGCCTCCGCGATCCGGCCGGCGTTCGACAAGGTGGTGGAGCAGTACCGGATCAGCCACGCGTCGATGGTGGGCGGTGCCCAGCTGACGGCGACCCGCATCGCGAGCTCCAGCCCGGTGGAGGCGATCGTCGTCGATCCCGCGTACGCCCCGATGCACCGGGTCGTCACCGCGCAGGGACGGTGGCTGGTCGACTCGGACGCGCGGAACCTCTCCCCCTCCTTGGTGGTCGACCCGCGGTTCCTGAAGGAGCTGGGACTCGTCGGCACCCGCCTGCCGGTCACGGTCGACCTGCAGGGAGGCCAGACCTCGGTGAGTGCCACGATCGTCGGCGTCACGTCCTCGTCCACCCGCTTCGCCGAGCACCCGCGGGCCTACGTGCTCGCCAGTGCCTACGACCACTGGTTCGGTGCGAGCCTGCCGGTCACCGACGCGTCCTGGAAGCTGTGGGTGCCCACCGAGGGCGCCGAGGAGCTGGCCGAGGCCGTCACCCGGTCCATGGACGCCGAGCTGCCCGGACTGGAGGTCACCGCCGACCGCAGCGACTACCTCGCCTGGGGCGGTGCCGACGACCTCGACGTCGTGAAGTGGGTCGTCGTGGGCATCAGCTCGGTCATCCTGCTTCTCGGCGCCCTGAGCCTGCTGAACGTCTCGGTCATCACGATCCAGCAGCGCGTGCGCGAGATCGGCATCCGGCGCAGCTTCGGTGCGACCTCGGGCCGGGTGTTCTTCTCGGTCGTGATGGAGAGCATCGTCGCCACCTTCGTCGCGGGCCTCGTCGGCGTGATGATCGCCATCGCGCTGGTCAACGGCCCGTGGACCGCGAAGTACCTCCTCGAGGGCATCGACGACGTGCCGCCGTTCCCGCTGTCGGCCGCCGTGCTCGGCATGGGGGTGTCGTTGCTGGTCGGCGCCCTGGCCGGGGTGCTGCCCGCGATCGTGGCGGTGCGGGTGCGGATCGTCGACGCGATCCGGTTCTGACCCGCGGTCAGGCCGCTTCGAAGACGCAGAACTCGTTGCCCTCGGGATCGGCCATGACGGTCCAGCCCCGGTCGTCGCCCGGCGGCAGCAGCACGGTGGCTCCCCGCGCGACGAGGTCGTCCACCGTGGCGTCGCCGACGAGCGTCACGTCCCAGTGGATCCGGTTCTTGACGGTCTTGGGCTCGGGGACCGTGACGAAGTCGAAGGACTCCGTCGGGGCGCCCGGGATGTCGTCCACCCACGTGTAGTCGCCGTCCGTGTCCAGGGTGGCCCCGAAGACGTCGGCCCACCAGGTGCCGATCGCGGCGTGGTCGACCGCGTCCACGACGACGTCCTTGAGCCCCTCCGGCCGCTTGTCGCCCTCGAAGACGCAGAACTCGTGGCCCTCCGGGTCGCGGAACGTCGTCCAACTGAACTCCCCCGGCTCGGTGACGCGCTCGAGGCCCTCGAACGGCGTCAGGTCGCGCGCCACGAGGTCGAGGTGGACCCGGTCCTTGACCGTCTTCGGCGGCGCCGGGTTGATCCAGATCGTCTGGCCCGGATGCCCGCCTCGCAGGACGGCGCCCACCTCGTCGGTCTCGCCGTCGAGGTGCAGCCAGCGGCCCCAGCGCTCGGCCGCCGCCGCCGGGTCCTCGACGTCGATCACCAGGTCCTTGAACTCCACGAGTGCCATGGGCCCACGCTAGGGGCGGGCGGATCGCCCCGGCGTCACCCCGGAAGGATCAGTCGCGGAGCGCGTCGGCGACGCGCGGGGCGATCGCACGCAGCGCGCGTCCGCGGTGGCTGATGGCGTCCTTCTCGTCCCGCGAGAGCTCCGCGGTGGAGACGTCGTACCCCTCGGCGGCGAACAGCGGGTCGTAGCCAAAGCCACCCTCGCCCTGCTCACCGTGCAGGACGCGGCCGGGCATCTCCCCCACCTCGACGATCTCGGTGCCGTCCGGAAGGACGAGGGCCATCGCGCAGCGGAACACGGCGCCACGGCGCTCGTCGGGGACGTCGGTCAGCTGGGCCAGCAGCAGCCGGTTGTTGGCCGCGTCGCCTCCCTGGTCCTTCGGGACGCCCGACCAGCGCGCGGACAGCACGCCGGGCATGCCGTTGAGCGCGTCGACGCACAGACCGGAGTCGTCGGCCAGCGCCGGCAGGCCGGTCTCGGCCGCGGCGACCCGCGCCTTGATCAGCGCGTTGCCCTCGAACGTGGGCTCGGTCTCGGCGGGCTCGTCGTAGGAGGCCACGTCGGCCAGGCCGAGCACCTCGACGCCCGGCACGAGCGGCTCGAGGATGCGCCGGAGCTCGTCGAGCTTCTTCGCGTTGCCCGACGCCAGGACGACCCGGGTCACGCGTCCAGGGCCTCGCGCTGCAGGCGGGTGAGGTCGGCGCAGCCCTTCTCGGCCAGCGCGAGCAGCGCATCGAGCTCGGAGCGGTCGAACGGCGCGTTCTCGGCGGTGCCCTGGACCTCGATGAACTTCCCGGAGCCGGTCATCACGACGTTCATGTCGGTCTCGGCGCGCACGTCCTCGACGTAGGGCAGGTCCAGCATCGGGGTGCCGTCGATGATGCCGACGCTGACCGCGGCGATCGAGTCGACGAGCGGGTCACCCTTGACGGCGCCTTGCTGCTTGAGGTGGTTCACGGCGTCGACCAGCGCGACGTAGGCGCCGGTGATCGCGGCCGTTCGGGTGCCCCCGTCGGCCTGGAGCACGTCGCAGTCGATCGCGATGGTGTTCTCGCCGAGCTGGGACAGGTCGACCGCGGCGCGCAGCGAGCGGCCGACGAGACGGCTGATCTCGTGGGTGCGGCCGCCAACCCTGCCCTTGACCGACTCACGCGCGGAGCGGTCGTGCGTGGCCTGGGGCAGCATCGCGTACTCGGCGGTGAGCCAGCCCATGCCCGAGCCCTTGCGCCAGCGCGGCACGCCCTCGGTGGCGGCCACGGCGCACAGCACGCGGGTCTTGCCGAACTCCACCAGGCACGAGCCCGCGGCGTGGTCGAGCCAGCCTCGGGTGATGGTGATCGGGCGCAGCTCGTCGGGGGTCCTGCCGTCTTCTCGGGTCACCCCGCCCACGGTAGCCGGACGGAGGTTTCCCCGGTGACGTGGGTTTCGTGTCCCACGCCACCGGGAAAACCGTCAGACCATCAGCTGCCGCCGGGCTGCAGCTCCCCGTTGACGGTCAGCTTGTACGGCGCGTACTGCTGGACCATCTCGGTGGAGTCGTCGTAGCTGACGATGGCCACGATCTGCTTGGCCGGCTTGAGCTTGAGCAGCGACAGCTTGTCGAGCTTGACCGAGCTCTTGCCGTCCGAGGCCACCTGCGCCACGTAGGGCACCTTGCCCGGGCGGATGCCGACGAGCTTGACGTGCCAGTTCTCGACCGGCGTCGGGCGGACCTGCGTCGGCGACGAGAAGTCACCGATGTTGGAGCCGTCGCTGATGGTCGTGCCGCCGACCACCACGTTGTCGATCTTCAGGCCGCCCTCGTTGACGCCACCGTCCGAGATGTACCGGAACGACAGCAGGATCTCCTGGCCGGCGTAGGCCGACAGGTCGAACGTGTGCTGCTCGAAGCCGTCGGTGGTGCCGGCGAGCGCCGGACCCTGCGGGCCCTCGACCGTCTGGTCGCCGGAGATCGACGTGTATGTGGCGCCGCCGTCGGTGGAGACCTGGACGTAGCCGTAGTCGTAGCCCTCCTCGGCGCCGTACTTGGCGTCGAGGGTGAGCGTGGGCGAGCCCGCCGGGACGTTCACCGAGGTGACCGCCGCGACGTCGAGGCTGTTGGCGTTGCCGGAGAACAGCACCGCATCCCCGGGGCGATCCGGGTCGTCGGTGACCGACGTCCAGCGCAGCGGCTGCGCGGGAAGCGTCTTGGCACCCTCGAACGTGGCGTTGCGCAGCTGGGCGCCCGTGAGCGCCTTGCCCTTGACCTTGACCGGCACGTAGTCCGCACCGTTCGGGGCCGCACCCGGCGTGGCGTACGAGGCCGGGTTGTCGAGGTTGACCGTCGAGCGCAGGCTCGGCGTCGTGACCTTGGACTTCGAGGCGCCCACGAGCAGCGACTTCCTCGCGTCGCCGACGATCCGGTCCAGCAGGGTCATCGACTGGAAGTCGTGGAAGACCTTGCGGAACGTGGTGCCCTCGGCCTCGAGCTGCTTCTCGATGGCCGCGATGCCCTGCTCCTCACCGTCGCGGTGCAGCGCGGAGATGACGTCCTGGCCGAACCGGTCGTACAGGTAGAGCATCAGCTGGTACGCGTGGCCGTAGTCGGCCAGCACGCCGGACGAGGTGTTGCCCTCGTCCCACAGGTTGAACGAGTTCTCCGGGCCACCGCAGTCGCGGGGGTTGGTGTTGTACGGCGTCTGGACCGTGCCGAAGCCCTGGAAGCAGTAGAGGTGGCTGTCGCCACCCTTGTCCTCGACGGTCTTGGTGCCGTCGACGTAGCCCACGAGGCTCTGCGCAAAGTCGGACAGGCCCTCGTTCACGGCGATCGTCTCGCTCGCGTCGGTGTAGTACTGCAGCAGGTGCTGGTACTCGTGGGCGAACGTGCCCTCGTAGAGGTGCGGACGGGCCGGACGGCTCGTGCAGAGGTCGTCGGTCGGCTCGTCGACCGGGTCGGCACCGGTGCGGTGCTCCCAGTCGAACGCGTCGATCGTCATGACGTTGCGGTCCATGTACTCGTTGAACGTCGACCAGAAGAAGCCGGCGATGTACGTCGGGGCCGCGGGGAAGTCGTAGTAGTTGTCGTCGCGGACGTTGTCGACGAGCGTCACGATCTTGTCGCCGCCGCCGCTGAAGTCTCCCTCGATGAGGGCGTTCGACCCGTCGCGGGCCGGCGGCGTGCTGAACGCCTCGGACTCCTTCGGGTAGATGTTCGTGTCGAACTCGTTCACGAGGCTGTCCACCTGCGCGTCGGTGACGACGGTGGCGTCGTCGCCACGGCAGTCGCCCTCGGGGAACGCGATGTCGTTGGCCACCCACACCTCGATGTGGTCGCCGGCGCCGCGCAGCGTGTAGTCCTTGCGGTAGATGCCGCCCTCGACGTCGTCGAGCGCGAGCCACGGGCGGACCGTGCCCACGGGCGGGGTCTCGGCGGTCGGCGCGGCGCTGCGACTACGGGCGGAGCTCTTCTTGCCCTGGTACTCCAGCGACGTGTCGACCTTCTTGCCCTGGAAGGTGATGTCCTTCAGGTCCTGGTCGGGGTGGAACGGCTGCGGCTCGGCGGCCTTCGCGGTGGCGGGTGCGGCAGAGGCCGTGCTGCCGGCGATCGCCGGCCCCGTCAGTGCCGAGGCCGCGAGTGCGGCGGCCAGGGCGAGTGGCTTCCATGAGATCGTCACGATCTACCTCTCTTGGCACCCGTCCCCCCGGACACACACGCCGCACCCTGGTGGCACGGTGCTTTGGGCACCGAGAGTCACTTAACTACCTCCGGACCCACCCGGCAACGCGGTGAAGGGTTACAACTCGACTACGTCGCCGGGGCGGACGAGCGCCCGCTCCCCCGACCACGTGGTCGCGAGGTCGGCCTCGACCTCGTCGCGATCGGTCCACGGCGGGATGTGCGTGAGCAGCAGTCGGCCCACCCGGGCCTTCCCGGCGATGCGGCCCGCGTCGGCCCCCGTGAGGTGCAGGTCGGGCGGGTTCTCGGCGGACTCCACGAACGAGGCCTCGCACAGGAACACGTCGGCGCCCGCGGCGAACTCGGCCAGCCCGTCGTCGGGTCCGGTGTCGCCGGAGTACACCAGGACGCGCCCCTCGTGCTCGATGCGGACGGCGTACGCCTCCACGGGGTGCGGGGTGCGACGCGCCGTCACGGTGAACGGGCCGACGGTGGTCTCGAGGCCGTCGACGAGGTCGTGGAACTCGAACGGCAGCGTCATCCCGTTGGGCGCGGTGGTCCCGTAGGCGTTCGAGAGCTGCCAGTCGCTGCCCGGCGGCGCGTAGACGGGGATCTTCGGCGGCGCGCCCGCGGGGTGGTACTTGCGCACGACGTAGAGCCCGCTCATGTCGAAGCAGTGGTCGGCGTGCAGGTGCGACAGGCTGATCGCGTCGATGTCGCGCAGGTCGATGTACTCCTGCAGCGGACCGAGCGCTCCCGATCCGAGGTCGAGCACCAGGCGGAAGGTGCGGCCCTCGAACGGCGCTTCGAGGAGGTAGCAGCTGGCGGCGGACTCGGGGCCCGGGAACGAGCCGGAGCAGCCGACGATCGTGAGCCTCACGTCGTCACCCACGCGAACTGGTCGACCGACTCCACCTCGGGACCGAGGAAGCGGCGCCCGAGGTCCGCGAACTCGGCGGGATGACCGGTGGTCAGGAAGCGGTGCGCCGGGGCCGGCAGGGCCGGGTCGCGCTCGAGGTCGTGCGACGCCAGCAGGCGGTACACGTCCTTGGCCGTCTCCTCCGCGCTCGACACGAGGGTCACGCTATCGCCCATGACGTACGCGAGGACGCCGGTCAGCAGCGGGTAGTGCGTGCAGCCGAGCACGAGCGTGTCGACCCCGGCGTCCTGCAACGGCGCGAGGTAGTCCTGCGCCACGGCGATCAGCTCGGGCCCGCCGGTGATCCCCGCCTCGACGAACTCGACGAAGCGGGGGCACGTGCTGGTGTGCAGCTCGATCCCCGGATTGGCGGCGAACGCGTCGTCGTAGGCGCCGGAGGTGGCGGTGGCCGCCGTGCAGATGACGCCCACCCGGCCGTTGCGCGTGGCGTTCACGGCGCGGCGCGTCGCGGGGAGGATCACCTCGACGACAGGGACGTCGTAGCGCTCGCGGGCATCGCGCAGGACGGCGGCACTGGCGGAGTTGCAGGCGATCACGAGGGTCTTCACGCCCTGCTCGACGAGGTGGTCGAGGCACTCGAGCGCGTACTCGCGCACCGCGGAGATCGGCTTGGGACCGTACGGCTGCCGGGCGGTGTCGCCGAGGTAGACGATCGGCTCGTGCGGCAGCTGGTCGAGCACGGCCCGGGCCACGGTGAGGCCACCGAAGCCCGAGTCGAAGATGCCGATGGGTGCGTCACTCACACCCCAGAGGGTAGACACCTCCCGGCCCCGGCGGGCAATCGAAGGGGCGTGAGGTCCGTCATCACGCCGCTTCCGGACCCTCGTTCGGTGCAGGATGGGGGCCATGAGTGATCTGCCTCACTTCGGTCCCGAGTTCACGTGGGGCGTCTCGACCGCCTCCTACCAGATCGAGGGGGCGGTCGACGAGGACGGCCGCGGCCGCTCGATCTGGGACGACTTCGCCCACACGCCCGGTCGCGTCAAGGACGGCGACACCGGTGACGTCGCGTGCGACCACTACCACCGCTACCGCGAGGACGCGGCCCTCATGGCCGAGCTCGGGGTGGACGCCTACCGGTTCTCGATCTCGTGGCCGCGCATCCAGCCCGACGGCGTGCGCGTCGAGCCGCGCGGCCTGGACTTCTACGACCGGCTCGTCGACAGCCTCCTCGAGCACGGCATCGAGCCGAGCGCCACCCTGTTCCACTGGGACTCCCCACTGGCCCTCGAGGCCGACGGCGGCTGGGAGAACCGCGACATCGCCGAGCGGTTCGCCGAGTACGCGCGGATCGTGGGCGAGCGCCTCTCCGACCGCGTGACGCGCTGGTTCACGCTCAACGAGACGGTCATCTTCACGCTGCTCGGCCACGGCACCGGCATCCACGCCCCCGGCAAGGAGCTGGGCTTCGGGGCCCTGCAGGTGGCGTGGCACCAGCTGCTCGCGCACGGTCGTTCGGTCCAGGCACTGCGCGCCGCCGGGGCGAAGCAGGTGGGCCCGGCCAACAACCACACCCAGGTGCGCCCGATCGACGACTCGGACGCCGCGCGTGACGCGGCCGGACTGTTCGACCTCATCTACAACCGCGCGTTCCTGGACCCGATCCTGCTGAAGACCTGGCCCCTGGCCGGGATCGTCGACCCGGTGGCGCACGACGGCGACCTCGACGTCATCGCCCAGCCCATCGACTTCCTCGGGATCAACTCGTACAACCCGCAGTACATCGGCGCGGCCGAGCCGGGTGCCGCCGTCCCGTTCGAGATGGTCACGCCCGAGGGACTGGAGTACAACGACTTCGGCTGGCCGATCATCCCCGACGGGTTCACGCAGATGCTGACCGGGCTGAAGGAGACCTACGGCGACGCGCTGCCGCCGATCCTCATCACCGAGAACGGGGGCGCGTTCAACGAGGCGCCCGGGCAGGACGGCAGGATCCGCGACCAGCGCCGCATCGACTACACGGCCGCGCACCTCGCGGCCCTGCGCGAGGCGATGGACGCCGGCGTGGACGTGCGGGGCTACTTCCACTGGTCGTTCATGGACAACTTCGAGTGGGCCGAGGGCTACTCGCAGCGGTTCGGCCTGACGTGGGTGGACTACGCGACGCAGCAGCGCATCCCCAAGGACTCGTTCGCCTGGTACCGCTCGGTGATCGACGCCCAGCGGGCCGGGTGACCACGCCGGTCGAGCGACTGGCCCCGGTCCGGCTGCCGTGGCTGCTGTCGGTCGCGGTCGTCAACCTGGGCACCTACGTCGCGTTCTTCGGCCCGCTCGCGGTGCTCCTGCCGCAGCAGACCGAGGCGATCGTCGGCGACGGCAAGGAGACGGCGCTGGCGGTCGTCACGGGCATCGGCGCGGCGATCTCGATGGTCGCCAATCCCCTGTTCGGCGCACTGTCCGACCGCACCCGCTCGCGGTTCGGCCGCCGGGCGCCGTGGATCACCGGCGGCTCGGTGGTGGGCGCGCTCGGCCTCACGATCCTGGCCGGGGCGAGCGACTTCTGGCAGGTCGTCGTCGGCTGGTGCCTCGTGCAGGCCTCGGTCAACGCGTCGCTCGCGTCGATCACCGCGACCCTGCCCGATCGGGTGCCCGTCGCCCAGCGCGCCTGGGCCAGCGGGCTCGTCGGGCTCGGGCAGACCCTCGGCATCCTCGTGGGTGCGGGGCTCGCGATCGCGTTCGGCGGCACCCGCGCGGGCTACCTCGCGTGCGCGGTGTTCCTGCTGCTCAGCGCGCTGCCGTACCTCGCCCGCAGCCAGGACGAGCCGGTCACCGAGCGCGTGCCCTGGTCGGCCCGGGGCTTCGTCCACTCGTTCTGGGTCTCGCCGTCGGAGCATCCTGACTTCGCGTGGGCCTGGCTCACGCGGTTCCTGGTCAACCTCGGCAACGCGATCGCGACGCTCTACCTGCTGTACTTCCTCACCGACGCGGTCGGGCTGGCCGACCCCGACGGCGGTGTGTTCATCGTCATCGCGGTGAACTCGGTCGTGGTGGCGATCTCGGCGGTCGTGGCCGGACGCTGGTCCGACCGCGTGAAGCGGCGGAAGGTGTTCGTCATCTGGGCCGGAGTCGTCATGGCCGTCGCGGCGCTGCTGCTGGCGTTCTGGCAGACCTGGCCGGGCGTCCTGGTGGCCGCGGTCGTGCTGGGCGTCGGGTTCGGGGCGTTCATCGCCGTGGACCTCGCAATCGTCACCGAGGTGCTGCCCGACGAGGCGGGCTTCGCGAAGGACCTCGGCGTCATCAACATCGCCAACGCCCTGCCGCAGGTGCTCGCGCCGGTGATCGCCGCGCCGATCGTGACGGTGCTCGGCGGCTACACGACGCTCTACGTCACTGCGGGCGTGATCGGACTGGCCGGCGCGCTGGCCGTCGTACGGATTCGCGGCGTGCGCTGACCGTCTCGCGCTCCGCCCTGCCGACCGACCCCGGCCGACTTTTGGAACGAGACGCACGTCGGAACGCTCGAACTACGTGCATCCTGTTCCAAAAGTGGGCCGGGGTGGCAGCCGGCGCGCGGTCAGGCGACGCTGAGGTCGACCTCGATGTTGCCGCGGGTCGCGTTCGAGTACGGGCACACCTGGTGCGCCTGCTCGACGAGCTTCTGGGCGTCCTCGGCGCTGACGTTCGGCAGCGTCACCTCGAGGGCGACGGCCAGGCCGAAGCCGCCGTTGCCGTTGTCACCGATCGAGACGTCGGCGACGACCTCGGAGTCGGACACGTCGGCGCCGGCCTTCTTGCCGACCAGGCGCAGCGCGGAGTGGAAGCAGGCGGCGTAGCCGGCGGCGAAGAGCTGCTCGGGGTTCGTCGCGCCGCCCGGGCCGCCCATCTCCTTCGGGCTGCGGACGTCGGCGGCGAGGATGCCGTCGGTGGACTCGACGTGGCCGTTGCGGCCGTCACCCGTGGCGACGGCGGAGGCAGTGTAGATGGGGTTCATGTGCACAACTCTATTGCGCGCAATTGAATGCCGCAAGGCGTAGTCTTGTCCCGTGGACGACTACCCCCAGCTCGCGCTCGACCAGCAGCTCTGCCTGCCGCTGTACGCGGCCTCGCGCGCGGTGACGAGGCGCTACACCGACCTGCTGGCCGATGCCGGCCTGACCTATCCGCAGTACCTGTGCCTGCTGGCGCTGTGGGAGGCCGACGCGCCACTCGGCGTGAGCGAGCTCGGCACGCGCCTGCACCTGGACTCCGGGACCCTCACTCCCCTGCTCAAGCGCATGGAGACCGCGGGCCTGGTGACGCGGGCCCGCGACCACGAGGACGAGCGCCGCGTCCTCGTCTCGGTGACCGACCGGGGATGGATGCTGCGCGACCGGGTGGCCGACGTGCCCGCACGGCTCGTGGAGGGCATGGGGATGAGCGGATCCGACGCCCGCGCACTGCGCGGCCTCCTCGACCGGCTCATCGACGAGCTCGAGGGCTGAGGGTCAGAGCGGCAGCTTGGGCTGCGGCGGCGCGTGCGCCGGGTCGACGCCGTCGAAGAGGCTGGAGACGGACTCGCCCGCGTGGATGCGCGCGATCGCCTCGGCGAACAGCGGCGCCACGGAGCGGACCTTGAGCTCGGGCCAGTCGGCCGGGGCCGGCACGGTGTCGGTGGTGACGACCTCGGTGATCGCCGGGTGCGACCGCAGCCGCTCGACGGCCTTGCCCGCGAAGAGCCCATGCGTGCAGGCCACGGAGGCCTCGGTGACGCCGGTCTCAGCCAGCTTGTCCATGAGCTCGATGATCGAGCCGCCCGTGGCGATCTCGTCGTCGAGCACGATCGCGCGCTTGCCCGCGACGTCGCCGACGATCGTGTCGATGACGACCTTGTCGTCGGCCTTGCGCTGCTTGCTGCCGGCGGCCACCGGCAGGCCCAGCAGGCGCGCGAACTGCGAGGCGGTCTTGGCGTTGCCGAAGTCGGGCGACACGACGATCGCGTTGCTGAGGTCCTGGGCGCGGTAGTGCTCGGCGAGCTCGCCCAGCGCGGTCAGGTGGTCGACGGGCATCGAGAAGAACCCGTGCACCTGCGGCGCGTGCAGGGTCATCGTGACCACCCGGTTGACCCCCGCCGTGGCGAGCATGTCGGCGACGAGCTTGCCGCCGATCGAGATGCGCGAGGCGTCCTTCTTGTCCGAGCGGGCGTAGGCGTAGTGCGGGATCACCGCGGTGACCGAGGCCGCCGAGGCGCCGCGCGCCGCGTCGACCATGAGCAGCAGCTCCATCAGGTGGTCCTGCGTCGGCGGCACGAGCGGCTGCACGATGTAGACGTCGCGCTGGCGGCAGTTGTCCAGCAGCTGGACCTGGAGGCAGTCGTTGCTGAACCGCTGACTGTCCGAAGGGCTCAGCGCGACACCCAGGTTGCTGCAGATCTCCTCCGCAAGCTTCTGGTGCGCACTGCCCGAGAACACGACGATGTCGCTCACGGCTCGAAGGCTAACGGGTGGTGGGGCGCGGTGAACAGGTCAGGCCCACAGCTGTCCCTCGAGGCGGTCCTCCGCCTCGTCGATCGTGCCCTCGTACGCCCCGGTGGACAGGTACTTCCACCCGGCGTCGGCGATCACGAAGGCGATGTCGGCGCGCTCGCCCGCCTTGACCGCCTTCGCGGCCTGGGCCAGCGCGGCGTGCAGGATCGCGCCGGACGAGATGCCCGCGAAGATGCCCTCCTCGTCGATGAGCTGGCGCACGCGACGTACCGCGTCGCGCGGGCCCACCGAGAACCGTCCGTCGATCAGCGAGGCGTCGTACAGCTCGGGCACGAAGCCCTCGTCGAGGTTGCGCAGCCCGTAGACGAGCTCGCCGTAGCGGGGCTCGGCCGCGACGATGCGCACGTCGGGCTTGTGGTCGCGGAAGAACCGGCCGACGCCCATCAGCGTGCCGGTGGTGCCGAGCCCGCCGACGAAGTGCGTGATGGTGGGCAGGTCCTCGAGCAGCTCGGGTGCGGTGCCGTTGTAGTGCGCGTCGGCGTTGGCCGGGTTCCCGTACTGGTAGAGCATCACCCAGTCGGAGTGCTCGGCTGCCAGGCCCTTGGCGACCCGGACGGCCTCGTTGGAGCCACCCGCGGCCGGCGAGCTGATGATCTCGGCACCGAACATCGTCAGCAGCTGGCGCCGCTCGATCGAGGTGTTCTCGGGCATGACGCAGATCAGCTGGTAGCCGCGCTGGCGCGCGACCATCGCCAGCGAGATGCCGGTGTTGCCGCTCGTGGGCTCGAGGATCGTGCAGCCGGGCGTGAGGGATCCGTCGGCCTCGGCCGCGAGGATCATCGACAGCGCCGCACGGTCCTTGATCGAGCCCGTGGGATTGCGGTCCTCGAGCTTGGCCCACAGCCGGACGTCGTCGCTCGGAGACAGGTGCGGCAGGCCCACCAGCGGCGTGTGACCGACCGAGTCGATGAGCGAGTCATACCGCATGCTCAGGCCGCGCCGCCCGCGACGGCGGGCAGGATGACGACCGTGTCGCCATCGGACAGCTCGGTCTGCAGGCCGCCGGTGAAGCGGACGTCCTCGTCGTTGACGTAGACGTTCACGAAGCGGCGCAGGTCGGCGCCGTCGAGCAGGCGCTCCTTGATGCCCTCGTGGTTCGCCTCGAGATCGTCGATCAGGGCGGAGAGAGTGGCGCCCTCGGCGTCGACGGCGCGCTCACCCCCGGTGTAGGGGCGCAGGATCGTGGGGATGCGGACCTCGACGGCCATCAGTTGTCACCTTCGGTTCGGGGGGCTGCCTCGGCGGCAGTCGTGCTGTCTTCGGTGTAACGGTCCACGACGCGAACTTCTTCCTCGGTGAGCTCGCCATCGAGGATCCGGTAGGAGCGGAAGTCGACCGGACCGGCCTCGTGGGCACCGTCGCGGGTGGACACGAGCACGTAGTGGGCGCCGGGCTCGCCGGCGAGGTTGACGTCGGTGCGCGACGGGTAGGCCTCGGTGGCCGTGTGCGAGTGGTAGATCACGACGGGCTCCTCGTCGTTGTCGTCCATCTCGCGGTAGAGGCGCAGCAGGTCGCCGGAGTCGAACTCGTAGAACGTGGGCGACATCGCGGCGTTGAGCATCGGAATGAGGCGCACCGGGCGGTCGGAGCCGATCGGCCCAGCGATGACCCCGCAGGCCTCGTCGGGGTGGTCGCGACGCGCGTGGGCGACGATCGCCTCGACGTGGTCACGCAGGATGGTCAACACGATTCCCGAGTCTATCGAGGGCGCCCGACGGGCGGACCACCCATCCGGTGGACGGACGGGATCTCGATACGACGTCTCGCTGCGCTCGCCGTCACTCGATCACCGGAGCCCGGTCCGCCGATCGAGTAGCAGGCGAGGAACGAGCCGCGTATCGAGATCAGCGCGTCAGGCGACGTGGACGAGGGTCTCCTGCACGAAGCCGAGCCAGTCGAAGACGTCGCCCATGGCGACGGTGGCCTCGTCGTCGGACTCGGCCAGCCGCTCGGCGTCCTCCTCGGTCTCGATCCCGAGCCGGACGGCCAGCGCCATCCGGATGTCGGTCAGCGCGCGCAGCCAGGCCAGGACCTGCCCCTCGTCGAGCTCGACCTCGACGTTCTTGGCGCCCACGTCGAGTCCGCCGGCCTCGAGACTCTCGATCACGACGCGTGCGTTGCCGACCTTGGTGGCGGACAGCGCCTGCTCGGTGAAGCGGCGGAACTCCGCGGCCTCGACCGGGTCGTCGCGGTAGGCGTCGGGCAGCAGCCGGGCCAGCACGGGGTCCTCGGGCGGCTGGACGGGCCCCGTCATGCCGATCAGCTGGGCCAGCGGGTCGGGCTCGGACTCGCTGGGGCCGTTGCGGTCCTGGAGCAGCTCGACCACCTGGCTGGCGAGGTTCACCATCAGCTGGGCCTCGTTGAGCTCGAAGGTGGCCGTGACGGTGCCGCGGCGCCGGCGGCGGAAGGGCTTCACGCGTCGCTCCGCTCGAGGGTGGCCCACAGGCCGTACTCGTGCATCGCCTGCACGTGGCGCTCCTGCTCCTCGCGGCGACCGCTGGAGACGATCGCGCGACCCTCCTCGTGCACCGCGAGCATCAGCTGCGTGGCCTTCTCCTCGGTGTAGCCGAAGTACGTGCGGAACACGAACGCGACGTACGACATGAGGTTCACCGGATCGTTCCAGACGATGGTGACCCACGGGTCCTCGAGCTGGACGACGAGGTCGGCCTCCGGCTGCTCGGTCTCGACGGGGGTGGGGGTGGTCACGGCTCCATTGTGCCTGCCCCGGCTCACCCGCACGAAGGTCGCCGTGGACCTACGCTGATCCCATGGTGTCGACCGCGCTGCTGACCGACCACTACGAGCTGACGATGCTGCAGGCCACGCTGGCCGACGGCACCGCCTCCCGGCGCAGCGTCTTCGAGGTGTTCGGGCGCCGGCTCAACGGGGGCCGGCGGTTCGGCGTGGTGGCCGGCACCGGACGCGTCCTGGACGCGCTCGCCGACTTCCGCTTCCACCCCGACGAGATCGCCTTCCTGCGCTCGGCGAAGGTCGTCGACGACGCCACGTGCGACTGGCTCGCCGACTACCGCTTCACCGGCGACATCTGGGGCTACCCCGAGGGCGAGCTGTGGTTCCCCGGCTCGCCGATCCTGCGGGTCGACGCCTCGTTCGGGGAGGGCGTGATCCTCGAGACCCTGATCCTGTCGATCCTCAACCACGACTCGGCGATCGCCTCGGCCGCCACACGCATGACGATGGCCGCGGGCGACCGGCCCTGCATCGAGATGGGCACGCGGCGCACCCACGAGGAGGCGGCCGTGGCGTCCGCGCGGGCGGCCTACATCTGCGGCTTCGCCGCGACGTCGAACCTCGAGGCGGGCCGCCGGCACGGCATCCCCACGGCCGGCACGGCCGCCCACGCCTTCACCCTCGTCCACGACACCGAGCGCGACGCGTTCGCCTCCCAGGTGCGCTCCCTCGGCCACGACACGACCCTGCTCGTCGACACGTACGACGTGCCGCAGGGCGTCGCCGCGGCGATCGAGGTGGCCGGACCGCAGTTGGGCGGCGTCCGGCTGGATTCCGGCGACCTCGGCGACGTCGCCCGCGCCACGCGGGCCCAGCTCGACGCGGCCGGGAACACCCACACCCGGATCACCGTCACGAGCGACCTCGACGAGTACGCGATCGCCGCGCTCGCCGCCGCCCCGGTGGACGGCTACGGCGTCGGCACCTCGCTGGTCACGGGCTCGGGCTCCCCCACCAGCGGGTTCGTCTACAAGCTCGTCGCCCGCGAGGCTGCGGACGGCACGATGCTCGGCGTCGCCAAGAAGAGCAAGGACAAGGCGTCCGTGGGCGGCCGCAAGACCGCGATGCGCCGGCTCAGCGCCTCCGGCGTGGCCGAGGCCGAGGTGGTGG
This sequence comes from Aeromicrobium sp. UBA7512, assembly GCF_002476985.1. Lineage (NCBI taxonomy): Bacteria > Bacillati > Actinomycetota > Actinomycetes > Propionibacteriales > Nocardioidaceae > Aeromicrobium > Aeromicrobium sp. UBA7512. The sequence goes on along the minus strand of NZ_DLNK01000006.1, from coordinate 51,966 downwards.
GCATCGACATCGCCCCGCGCGACGACGGCGATGACCGCGAGCTCATGGTGCCGCTGGTCGAGGCCGGGAAGCGGGTCGACCACGCGACGCTGCAGGAGTCACGCGAGCGGCTGCAGGCATCCCTGCGCGAGCTGCCCTCCACCGCCCGGCGACTCTCGAAGGGCGACCCCGCGATTCCGACGATCTACGAGGAGGACTGACTGACATGCCCGGACCCCGCACGCTGGTCGTCGTGGACGTCCAGAAGGACTTCTGCGAGGGCGGCTCGCTGGCCGTGACCGGTGGCGCCGCCGTGGCCGAGGCCGTGGCCGACCTCATCGCCGAGGGCGACTACGACCTCGTCGTGGCCACCCGCGACGCGCACATCGATCCCGGCGACCACTTCAGCGACACCCCCGACTACGTCGACTCGTGGCCGCCGCACTGCGTGGTGGGCACGCCCGGCGCCGAGCTGCACCCGCCGCTGGAGGAGGAGCTGTTCGCCGCGATCTTCGACAAGGGCGCCTACGCGGCCGCGTACTCGGGCTTCGAGGGCACCGACGAGGAGGGTCGCGACCTCGCGGACTTCCTGCGCGAGCACGGCGTCGAGGAGATCGACGTCTGCGGCATCGCCACCGACCACTGCGTCCGCGCCACGGCCCTCGACGGTGCGGCCGAGGGCTTCACGGTCCGGGTGCTGCAGGAGCTGACCGCCGCGGTCTCGCCGGAGAACCTCAACCGCGTGCAGCAGGAGTGGGCGGCAGCCGGCGTCTCGACGACGGCGCCACACCTGGACTGAGGCGGCGTCGCCTCACCGTGATCTCGATACGCCGCTCGCTGCGCTCGCGAGCTACTCGATCACCGGCGGGCAGGCCCGCTGCTACTCGATCACCGGGCCGGTGATCGAGTGCCGGCGAGCGAAGCGAGACGGTGTATCGAGATCACGCAGACGCGTCAGCCCGCGACGAGCTCGAGGGTGCGCGCGCGGCCGGGGGTCGTGCGAGGGTCGGCGCCGCGGCGCGCCGAGGCCACCGGGTGGAGCATGACCTCGTCCACGTCGAACTGCGCGGCGAGCTCCTCGAGCTCCTTGCGCGCCGTGGTTGGGTCGCCCACGACCATGCGGGCGAGGCCCGAGTCGACGAGCGAGTCCATCCCGGGGTCGAGGTCGAGCGCCTCGGCGTCCTCCACGAGATCGATCGGGGCCAGGGGCTTGCCGGTGCGCAGCCGGGCCATGTTCTGCAGGTTCGGCAGGGCCAGCGCGGTCGCCTCGTCGGCGGTGTCGGCCACGACGATGTTCACCGTCAGGAACGTGGTGGGGCGCTCGCACACGTCGCTGGGACGGAACTCGCTGCGGTAGACCTCGAGCGCCTCGGCCGTTCCCTGACCGCTGAAGTGGTGCGCGAAGACGTAGGGCAGGCCCTTCGCCGCGGCGAGGTGCGCCGAGTACATCGACGAGCCGAGCAGCCACAGGTCCGGGGCGCTCACGGCGGCGGGCGTCGCCTTCAGCACGTACTGCTGGTTCGGGATCGGCACGCGCACGCCGCGGCCGTCCATCAGCGCCACGACGTCGTCGAGGTAGCGCGGGAAGTTCTCGATGTCGGAGTCGTCGCGACCCGCGGCGCCGCGCAGGGCCCACGACGTCACGGGATCCGAGCCGGGGGCGCGCCCGATGCCGAGGTCGATGCGGCCCGGGAAGGCAGCCTCCAGCAGCGCGAACTGCTCGGCCACCGCCAGGGGCGCGTGGTTCGGCAGCATGACACCGCCGGAGCCCACGCGGATGCGCTCGGTGGCCGCGGCCAGGAGGGCGATCAGGACCGGCGGCGACGCGGCGGCGACGGCGGGCATGTTGTGGTGCTCCGCCACCCAGTACCGCTCGAACCCGAGCCGGTCGGCCGTGCGCGCCAGCTCCGTGGCGGCAGCGACGGCGTCACCGGTGGTCTGATCGGTGCGAACAGGGACGAGATCCAGGACCGAGAGCTTCACTCCGAGGTCAACAGGGGCGACGCCGGTTCGATTCCCGAGCCGGTTAGCGTCGAACCATGCGCGAGGCATTCGGAGCGACGTTCATCGGGCCCGAGGGGTACCTCAACACCCCCGCCTACGGGCTGCCGCCGCAGTCCACCGTGGACGCCCTCGAGCGAGTCCACCGCGGCTGGGCGGCGGGCACCGTGGCGGGTCCGGACTTCGACGACGAGATCGCCACCGCGCGCGACTCCTTCGCCCGGATCGCCGGGGTCCCGGCGGCGTCGGTGACGATGGGCTCCTCGGTCGCGGCCCTGCTGGGACCGGTGGCCTCGGCGCTGCCCGACGGGGCCAGCGTGCTGGTGCCCGAGGGCGAGTTCACGTCCGTCAGCTTTCCCTTCGCCGCCCACCACGGCCGGGGCGTCTCGGTCACCGAGGCGCCGCTCGATCGTCTTCCCGAGCTCGCCCGCGACCACGACGCCGTCGCGGTGTCCACCGTGCAGTCGGCCGACGGGGCGCGGGTCGACCTGGCCGCGCTGCGAGCCGCGACCGAGGGCACGGAGACCCTCGTGATCCTCGACGCGACCCAGCAGCTGGGCTGGCTGCGTCTCGACCTCGGTTGGGCCGATGTCGTGGCCAGCTCGACGTACAAGTGGCTGCTCGGGCCCACGGGGATCGCTTGGGCGTCCTACGCGGACCGGCTGGCCGACCGGCTCGTCCCGCACCACGCCAACCGCTACGCGGGCGGCGACCCGTGGCGAACCACGTACGGTCTGCCGTTGCGCCTGGCCCCCGATGCCCGGCGGTTCGACATCTCCCCCTCGTGGTTCCCCGTGGCGGGCGCGGCCGCGAGCCTCGCGTGGCTGGCGACCCTCGACCTCGATGCCGTGACCGCCCACTGCCTATGGCTGGCTGGACGGGCGCGCGAGGCGCTGGACCTGCCTCCGGGCGACTCGGCGATCGTCGCGATCCCGATGGAGCACGCGGCCGCGCGGCTGCGGGAGGCCGGGCTGCGGGCCTCGGTGCGCCAGGGGGCGGCACGGGTCGGGTTCCACCTCTACAACGACGAGGACGACCTCGACCGCGTCGTGGAGGCCCTCCGTACGTGACACCCGGCCCGGCGAGGGAGCGCCGGGCCGGGCATCACTTCCCAGAGGAACCCTTAGTGGTACGTTCGCACAACTTTCGCGCTCGCGCGACTTCTCAGGTGCCGAGCTCCTCGATGAGGAAGCCGCCGGGGTAGCTCCGGATCCGCCGGGAGTCCCGGACACGCCGCGGCTCCCGGCGCTCGGGCATGAACCGGACCACCCGGCCGCGGCCGCACAGGGCGCCGTGGCACAGGCGCTCGAACCAGGCCGGCGGGTGGTCGTAGCCGAACGCCGTGCGCAGGTGGGGATCCATGATCGCGACGCTGAAGCGCCGCACCGCCGGGGCCAGAGGGCGTGGGTAGAACGTGGTCAACAGGTCGAGGGTCGCGTCGGCCACGGCGCGCGACCGGGGGTCGAACCTGAAGTGCTCGGTCTCATACGCGTCGAGGAGGCGCTCGAACCCGGCGAGGTCGTCCGGCAGGTCACGGATCCCCATCAGCCGCCCGAGCCGAAGGTAGTAGTTGACGCCGGCCACGTCCTCCACGGGCGTCGTGCGCCGCCAGCCGTAGCGGTTCACCCAGCGGTTCGGCATCACGACGAACGTCGCGAGAACGTACCTCATGTCGTCGTTGCTGATGCCGTACCGGCCGTGCATCTGGTTCATCCGGCGGACCGCGGCCCGGCCGGGATCGCTCTCCAGGCCCTGATCGACGATCTCCCCCAGCAGCAGCGCGGTGTCGTCGTGGCGGCGCTGCGTGTCGGTGGTGAACTGGCCCGTCTCGTACAGCAGGCGCCCGATCGAGGGCACGGCGTAGGTCCGGAAGAGGGCGAAGCTCAGCGACTGCTCGAGGTCCCAGGGGAAGTCGTACTGGCCGAACAGCCGCGAGATCTCCTCGTAGTCCACCGCCGGGTCGAGCCCGGCCGACCGGATCCGCCGGCTCATTGCGGAAGGACCACCCGGGCGGCGACGTAGTCGACGATGTCCGAGACCGCGTCGGCGGCTCCCGGCGACACCCCGGGCAGGCTCATGAACCCGTGCACGGTGCCGGGGTACTCGCGGTACCGCACGGGCACTCCCGCGCGCTGCAGCGCCTCACGGTAGTGGTCGCCGTTGTCCAGCAGCGGGTCGTGGTCGGCGGTCAGGATGAAGGCCGGCGGCAGATCGTCGAACGACTTGGCGCGCAGCGGCGAGGCCAGCGGGTCCTCCGTGCCGTACGCGTCGCCCATGTACAGGTGGGCGAAGGCCGACATGTTCGCCGAGGAGAGCACCGGCTCGCGCGGCATCCGCAGCTCGGACGCGAACTTGTCGTACATCTCGACCGCGGGGTAGATCAGCACCTGCGCTCGCAACCGGGGCCCTCCCTCCGTCACCGAGCGCTGGGCCGCGACCGCGGCGAGGTTGCCGCCCGCGCTGTCGCCCATGACGCCGATCCGCTCGACGTCGATCCCGAGGGCGTCGGCATGCTCGGCGATCCAGGTGAGCGCCTCCCACGTGTCGTCGACCGCCGCCGGGAACGGGTGCTCCGGCGCCAGCCGGTAGGACGGCGAGATCACGGTCGCACCCGTGCCGGCGGCGACGCGCGACGTCAGCCAGGCCGACTGCTCGGGCGAGCCCTGCACCCACCCGCCGCCGTGGAAGTTCACGATCACGGGTCGCGGCCCGCCGACGCCCGTGGGCCGGTGGACCAGCGCGCGCAGGGTGCGCCCCTTCAGCGGGATCTCGATCGTCTCGGCGCGGGCGCGGCGGTCCGGCGTGCCGAAGACCATCCGGCCGGGCGCCGACCTCATCAGCTTCAGGCGCTGGGCCCGCAGCTCGGCGTAGTCGGTGGCCTCCTCGACGGGCGTGGCCGTCCGCTCGAGGATCGCGGCGAACAGTCGGGTGCGCGGGGGCAGTGGGGCACTCACGCGCACAGCCTAGGGGTGCGGACGCGATCTGCGTCACACGATCGGGTCAGCCCGAGGCGCGCAGGGCCCAGTCGCGGAGCGTGTCGATCCGGCGCTTCAGCTGATCGGTGGTGGCCTGGGCGGCGGGCGGGCCCCCGCACTCGTGACGCAGCCGGTTGTGGGTGACGCCGTGCGGCGACCCCGTGCGGTGGTGCCACGCAGCGACCAGCGAGTTCAGCTCGCGGCGCAGCTCGGCGCGGCGCTCGTACTCGACGTCGGCCTCGGCGCGTGCCGGCGCCACCTCGCGCTTGCGGGTGCGCGCGCTGCGCAGCAGCGCGGCCACCTGGTCGCGCTCGAGCAGGCCGGGGATGCCGAGGAAGTCGAGCTCGTCGCTGTCGCCGGCGACCATCTCGTAGTCGATCGGCGCGAACTCGTCGCCGTCGAAGAGGACGCGGTCGAACGAGGCCTCGCTGCCGATGGCGGCGTACTGGTTGCCGAGCTCGTCGCTCGCGGCCTCGGACGCGTTGGCCTGCGCCATCAGCAGGTCCTCGGCGGCGAACAGGTCGCCCTCGTCGTGCACGGGGCGGCCGATCACGTGATCGCGCTCGGCCTCGAGGTCGGCCGCCAGCTTCAGCAGGCCGGGGACGCTGGGCAGGAAGACCGACGCCGTCTCGCCACGGCGGCGGGCCCGCACGAAGCGGCCGATCGCCTGCGCGAAGTACAGCGGCGTGGCGACCGTGGTGGCGTAGACGCCCACCGCGAGGCGGGGCACGTCGACGCCCTCGCTGACCATGCGCACGGCCACCATCCACGGGTCGGTGCCGGCCGAGAACTCGGCGATCCGGGCGCTCGAGCCCGCCTCGTCGGAGAGCACGAGGGTGGGCTCGACGCCCGTGAGCTCCTTGAGCAGCCTCGCGTAGGCGCGGGCGGAGTTCTGGTCGCTGGCGATCACGAGCCCGCCGGCGTCGTGGATGTCGCGACGCACCTCGAGCAGGCGCTTGTGCGCGGCCTCCAGGACGGCCGGGACCCACGAGCCGTTGGGGTCGAGCGCGGTGCGCAGCGCCTGGGCGGTCTGGTCCTTCGTGAGCGGCTCGCCGAGCCGGGCGGACACCTCGTCGCCGGCACTCGTGCGCCACTGCATCTCGCCGGAGTACGCCATGAACAGCACGGGGCGGACGACGCCCTCCTTGAGCGCCGACCCGTAGCCGTAGGCGTAGTCGGCGACGCTGGAGATCGAGCCGTCGCCGACCGGGGCGTACGTGACGAACGGGATCGGGTTGTCGTCGGAGCGGAACGGCGTGCCGGTGAGGGCCAGGCGGCGCACGGCCGGCTCGCAGGCCTCGAGGACGGCGTCGCCCCAGCTCATCGCGTCACCGGCGTGGTGGATCTCGTCGAGGATGACCAGCGTGCGGCTGCGCTCGATCCGGACGCGGTGGCCGACCGGGTTCGTGGCCAGGCCCGCGTAGGTGACGCAGTAGCCGTCGAAGCGGGCGCCGAGCGCACCCGTGAGGTTCGGCTCGAGCGCGATCCCCGAGCGCGCGGCCGACTGGGCCCACTGGCTCTTCAGGTGCTCGGTGGGCGCCACGACGACGACGCGCTCGATGATCCTGCGGTGCAGGAGGTCGGCGGCGATCGTCAGCGCGAACGTGGTCTTGCCGGCGCCGGGCGTGGCGACCGTGAGGAAGTCGGCCGGTTGCGTGCGGGCGTACTGGTCGAACGCCTCACGCTGCCAGGCCCGGAGTGACTGGGCCGAGCTCACTGGTCGGAGTCACTCCCGGAGTCCTCGTCGTCACCGGGGTTGAAGTCCTCCCAGATCTGCTTGCACTCGGGGCAGACCGGGAAGCGCTGCGGGTCGCGGCTGGGGACCCACACCTTGCCGCACAGCGCGACGACGGGGGTGCCCATGACCATGGCCTCGGTCAGCTTGTCCTTCGGCACGTAGTGGCTGAAGCGCTCGTGATCGCCGTTGTCGGTGCGCTGCTCGGTGCGCTCGTCATGGACGGTCTGGGTGCCGCGGCCGAAGAATCCCACGACCCCATCGTAGGCGACGGAGCCGACACCGAGGACGGGTCCACGCCGACGCGCTCAGTTCTGGGCCGGGTCGACCGGCAGGTTCGCCCAGAATCGGGTCTCCCCCGGCTGACGGCGCAGCACGTCGCTCCAGAGCCGGTCGGGCACGGGCGAGATGAGGTCGCCCTCCTCGGCCGGCAGCACGAGCCACGCGCCCTCCTCGATCTCGGCCTCGAGCTGTCCGGGCGTCCATCCGGCGTACCCGGCGAACACCCGCAGCCCGAGCAGCTCGCCGCCTTCGGGCAGAGGGCCCTCGAGGTCGACCAGGCCCACGCGCCCGGCCATCTGACGCCAGCCGGGCGGGCCGCTGGTGACGTCGCTGACGACGCCCACCGCGAGCGCGGAGTCCATCGCGACGGGTCCACCCTCGAAGAGGCAGCCGGGGGCGTTGACGCAGTCGGCCCACTCGGGAAGGACCTCGTCGACGTCCGACTCCAGCGGGTGGTTGACGATGACGCCCAGCGCGCCGTCCTCGTCGTGGTCGAGCACGTACACGACGCTGCGCCAGAAGGGCCCTGACTGGATCGCCGAGGTGGCGACCAACAAGCGGCCTCGCACCATTGCCATACCCCCATGATGCCCGATCCTGGGTCGCGCACCCCTAGACTTGCGGGCATGGTGGACGCCCAGCGCGAGGAGGAGTTCACCGTCGACGTGCTCGCCGAGCGGGCCGCGATGACGGTGCGCAACGTGCGCGCCTACTCCACCCGCGGACTGATCGATCCGCCGCGGCTCGAGGGCCGCACCGGGTACTACACCCAGAAGCACCTCCAGCGCCTCATCCTCATCCGCACGCTGCTGGGCCGGGGCTTCACCCTCGCGGCCATCGAGGACGCAATCCTGAAGTCCCCGTCCACCGCGTCGAACGTGGCGCTGGACCTGCTCAACATCTTCGAGGTCGACGACGCGCAGGACCCCAGCGAGATCATCAGCCGCGCCGAGCTGGCCTCGCTCTCGGGGCTGCCCCCCGACCACAAGCTCATCGACCAGATGATCGAGGTGGGGCTGCTCGAGCAGGTCGACGACGACTCGGTGCGGATGCTCGAGCCCAGCGTCGTGCGCCCCGGCGCGGCGTCCGTCGCCATCGGGCTGAACCCCGACAGCGTGGTCGACATCGTGCCGCACATGCGCGAGCACCTCGAGCAGATCTCCGACCGGTTCGTCCACCACGTCAGCCGCGACGTCGCGCAGCCGTTCCTCGACGCGGGCCTGCCGCAGGAGGAGTGGCCGGCCGTCTTCGAGAAGATCGACCAGCTGATCCCGATCGCCAGCCAGGTCGTGGTGGCGATGTTCCGCAGCGTGCTGCGCGAGGCGATCGAGGTCGAGATCGGCCACAAGCTGGAGGAGCTGGCCGCCGAGGGCGACCAGCCGTCCGCCTGATCCGGGCTACCGGGCGCTGAGCGCCGTGGACTCGCCCTTGCTGAGCAGCTCGATCCACGTCTTGCCGCGGGGCAGCTTCATCGGCTGGCCGTCGCGGGTCGTGAGCACGATCGTGGAGGCGTTGTTCGCCTTCTTCCACTTCGCGTTGACCCGGGTGCCGCCCACGAACACGACGGCCTTGCCGCCTCCCTGGAACGTCGTCTCGGGCACGGGGTTGCCGGCCGGGTCGGTGTAGCCCGCGCTCTTCTCGTCGGCCCACAGCACGACGAGGTTCCTCGCGCCGAACTCCTTGTCGCTGGTGCCGTTCGTGCGCTTCCACGCCTTGCTGTTGAACTTCCACGACGTGGTGTGGCTGCGCGAGAACTTCACGGTCGCGGACGTGACCTGCGGGCCCTTCGGCGTCGCGGCGCCCGCGCCGGCCCACTGGAAGTAGGAGCGCTCGGGCTGCGTGTTCTTGACGTCCTTCGCGAGCTCGCCGAGGTCGACGACGACGTTGTACGGCGCGTAGCCGGCGTCGCGCGACATCCCGGCCGAGCCGGCGTCCTGCGAGTGGATCGGGATGCCCGCGTCCTTGATGCGCGAGATCGTCTTGCCGGCGCCGCCGGAGGCCACGATCTGCCCGTTCACCGGCTTCGCGATGCCGATGTCGGTGGCGCGCATGGAGCGGACGTGGCCCACGGTCGAGGGGGTCGCCGTGTAGTAGAGGGCGGCGAGTCGGGTGATGCCACCCTCCACCGTCTGCTCGACGACGAGATCGGCCCGGTCGATGTTCGTCTGGGGAGCGGAGGCCGGGGTGTTGTCGACCTTGACCACGAACACGGGGTTCGCGGGCGTCTCCTTGAGCTGCCCACCGGTCAGCGGGTTGATCGGCGTGATCTTCGCCGCGGTGGTCTTGTTCGGCTCCTTCGGGTCGGGGGCCTGCTTCTTCTCCCCGTCCGAGCACGCGCCCAGGGTCAGCACGAGGGCACAGGTCACCGACAGCATCCGCAACTTCATGGCCTCAAGCATGCCTGAGGGCCACTGGCGCCCTGACCCCGGCACGCCGGAATTCCGGGCAGGGTCGCCGTCGCAGCGCCACTGTCGGAGTCCGGTGCCACGATGGGTTCCATGTCCTTCGGCCCCGCGACCGCCACGTGGTTCGACGAGTCCTTCAGTGCGCCCACGTCGGCCCAGACCGGCGCGTGGGACGCGATCGAGAAGGGCCGCCACACCCTCGTGGTCGCCCCCACGGGATCGGGCAAGACCCTCGCGGCGTTCCTGTCGGCCATCGACGGCCTGCTGCACCGCGATCCCGCGGTCGAGACGCAGGGCACCTCGGTGCTGTACATCTCGCCGCTCAAGGCTCTCGCCGTCGACGTCGAGCGCAACCTGCGGTCACCCCTCGTCGGCATCTCCGGGGTGGCGGCGCGACTCGGTCACGAGCTGGCTCCCGTGTCGGTGGGCGTCCGCACGGGCGACACGCCGCCGGCGGAGCGGCGCCGGCTCCAGTCCCACCCACCCGACGTCCTCATCACCACGCCCGAGTCGCTCTTCCTGCTCCTCACGTCGGCCTCGCGCGCCATGCTGCGCGGCGTCCACACGGTGATCGTCGACGAGGTCCACGCCGTCGCGGGCACCAAGCGCGGCGCGCACCTGGCGGTCTCCCTGGAGCGGCTCGACGACATGCTCGACTCTCCCGCCCAGCGGATCGGCCTCTCGGCCACCGTCAGCCCGCACGACGAGGTGGCCCGCTTCCTCGGCGGTCGCGCCCCGGTCGAGGTCGTCGCTCCCGACGCCCCCTCGCGGCTCGAGCTGTCGGTGCGGGTTCCCGTGGAGGACCTCACCGAGATGCCGCCCCGCCACGAGGGACCCCGGGAGGGCAGCGCCGCCCGCGGGCTCGACGAGTCGCGGCCGCAGGAGGCCGGCGGCACGATCTGGCCCCACGTCGAGGAGGCAATCGTCGACGCGATCCAGCAGGCGCGCACCACCATCGTCTTCGCCAACAGCCGCGGCGTGGCCGAGCGGCTCACCCAACGGCTGAACGAGGTCTGGGTCGAGCGCGAGACGGGCTACCGGCCCGAGCCGGCGAACCGTCAGCCGGCCCACATGGGCGGGCTCTCCGGGTTGTCCTCGGGTGCCGAGCCGGTGCTCGCGCGCGCCCACCACGGCTCCGTCAGCAAGGAGCAGCGGGCGATCATCGAGGACGACCTGAAGTCCGGTCGCCTGCGGTGCGTCGTGGCCACCTCCAGCCTCGAGCTCGGCATCGACATGGGCGCGGTCGACCTCGTCATCCAGGTCTCCGCGCCGCCGTCGGTCGCCTCGGGGCTGCAGCGAGTCGGCCGCGCCGGCCACCAGGTCGGCGAGGTCTCGCGCGGGCTGGTGTTCCCCACCGGCCGCCACGACCTGCTGTCCACCACCGTCACCGTCGAGCGCATGCTGGCCGGCCGCATCGAGCGGCTCGCCGTGCCCGCGAATCCCCTCGACATCCTCGCCCAGCAGACCATCGCCGCGTGCGCCCTCGAGCCGATCGACGTCGAGGCCTGGTTCGAGACGCTGCGGCGGTCGGCGCCGTTCGCCACGCTGCCCCACGCCGCCTTCGAGGCCACGCTCGACCTCGTCGCCGGGCGCTATCCGTCCGACGAGTTCGCCGAGCTGCGCCCCCGGGCGGTCTGGGACCGGCAAGCCGGCACGCTCACCGGCCGGCCGGGGGCCCAGCGGCTCGCCGTCACCAGCGGCGGCACGATCCCCGATCGCGGCATGTTCTCGGTGGTCCTGGCCGGCGAGGAGGGCACCGCGGGCCGCCGCGTCGGCGAGCTCGACGAGGAGATGGTCTACGAGTCGCGCATCAACGACGTCATCGCGCTCGGCGCCACCAGCTGGAGGATCCTCGAGATCACGTCCGACCGGGTCATCGTCGTGCCCGCGTTCGGCCAGCCCGCTCGGCTCCCGTTCTGGCGCGGCGACGCGATGGGGCGCCCCTACGAGCTCGGTGAGGCGATGGGCGCGTTCCTGCGCGAGCTGAGCGCCCTCTCCCCCGCCAAGCAGCGTGCGCGCGTCGAGCAGGTGGGCCTCGACGCGAATGCCGTCGGCAACCTCTCGGCGCTCGTCAAGGACCAGTACGAGGCCACCCGCCAGCTGCCCACCGACACGACGCTCGTGGTCGAGCGCTTCCGCGACGAGGTCGGCGACTGGCGGCTCGTCCTGCTGTCGCCCTACGGGCGGGCCGTGCACGCTCCGTGGGCGCTGCTGGTGGGCCGGCGGATCGAGCAGCGGTTCGGCGTCGACGGTGCGGTCGTGGCGTCCGACGACGGCATCGTCGTGCGGGTCCCCGATGTCACCGGCGAGCCGCCGGGCGCCGACCTGTTCGACCTCGAGGACCCCGAGGACCTCGAGCCCCAGATCACCGATCTCGTGGGCGGGTCCGCCCTGTTCGCGGCGCGCTTCCGCGAGTGCGCCGCCCGGGCCCTGCTGCTGCCCCGGCGCAACCCCGGGGCCCGCGCGCCGCTGTGGCAGCAGCGACGCCGTGCCGCGATGCTGCTCGACGTCGCCCGCAAGTACCCCGACTTCCCGATCCTGCTCGAGACGGCGCGCGAGGTGCTCCAGGACGTGTACGACCTGCCCGCGCTCGTCACCCTCGCCCGGCGGCTCCGCTCGCGCGAGGTCGCCCTGGTCGAGGTCGGCACCGACGCCGCCTCGCCGTTCGCCCAGCGCCTGCTGTTCGGCTACGTCGGTGCCTTCCTCTACGACGGCGACCTGCCCCTGGCCGAGCGGCGCGCCGCGGCGCTCACCCTCGACCCCGAGCTGCTGGGCCAGCTGCTGGGCCGGGCCGACCTGCGCGAGCTGCTCGATCCCGAGGTCGTCACCCTGACCGAGGCCGAGCTCCAGCGCCTCGTGCCCGAGCGGCAGGCCAAGGACATCGAGGGGGTGTCCGACCTGCTGCGGCTGCTCGGCCCGCTCTCCGTCGACGAGGTCGCCGAGCGCACCCGCGAGGACGCACGACTGGAGGCGGACGCCTGGCTCAAGGAGCTGCGCGAGTCGCGCCGCGCGATCGAGGTCCAGGTCGGCGGCCAGGCCCGGTGGGCCGCCATCGAGGACGCCGGCCGTCTGCGCGAGGCGCTGGGCACCGCGCTCCCGCTCGGCGTCGCCGACGCGCACCTGGCCACGGGGAACGACCCCCTCGGCGAGCTCGTCGCCCGCTACGCCCGCACCCACGGCCCCTTCACGGGCGAGGACGTCTCGCGGCGCCTCGCCCTCGGCCCCGCGGTGGTGCGCGACGCGCTCCAGCGCCTGAGCGAGGCGGGCCGGGTCACCCGCGGCGAGTTCCTGCCGGTGGCCTCCGGAGAGGCCGAGTGGGTCGACTCCGAGGTGCTGCGCCGGCTGCGCAACCGCTCGCTCGCGGCGGCGCGCAAGCAGGTCGAGCCGGTCGACTCCGCGGCGTTCGCACGGTTCCTGCCCGCGTGGCAGCACGTCGGCTCGCGACTGCGCGGCGTCGACGGCGTCCTCACCGTCGTCGACCAGCTGGCCGGAGCCGCGCTGCCCGCCAGCGCGTGGGAGAGCCTCGTACTGCCGGCCCGGGTCACCGACTACTCCCCGGCGATGCTCGACGAGCTCACCACCGCGGGCGAGGTCACGTGGACGGGCGCCGGCACCCTCCCCGGGCGCGACGGCTGGATCCGCCTGCTGCCCGGGGACACCCCCGCGCCGGCCACCGGCGACCTCGTCGTGGCGGGCTCCGACACCGCCGCCGGCCGCCTGCTCGAGGTCCTCGGCGACTCCGGTGCCTGGCTCTTCGGCGAGCTGGCGGCACGCGTCGAGGACACCGAGCGCGAGGGCCTCGTCGAGGGGCTGTGGGAGCTGGTCTGGAGCGGTCAGGTCAGCAACGACACCTTCGCGCCGGTGCGCAGCCTCGTCGCCGGGGGCGGCACCCACCGCACCCGCCGCCAGGCGCCGCGCGCCCGGATGGTGGGCGGGCGGATGCGGGCCCCGCGCGCGGTCGTGCCTCCCATCGCCTCCGGCCGGTGGTTCTCCGTCCCGCTGGGCGGCCAGACCACGGCTGAGCACGTCGCCCGCGTCGAGACCCTCCTGAACCGCTACGGCGTGGTCACCCGCGGATCGGTCCAGGCCGAGCAGACCCCCGGCGGCTTCGCGGCTGCCTATCGCGTGCTGCGCGAGATGGAGCAGAACGGCACGGCGCTGCGCGGCTACTTCGTCGACTCGCTCGGCGCGGCCCAGTTCGCCGCACCCGGCGTCGTGGACCGGCTGCGGTCCTTCGTGCGCGACTCCGACGAGCCGGCGGACGCACCCGCCGTCACCCTCGCGGCCACCGACCCGGCGAACCCCTTCGGGGCGGCCCTGCCGTGGCCCGACCGGGGCTCCGACGGCCACCGCCCCGCCCGCAAGGCCGGATCGCTCGTGGTCGTCCACGACGGCCGTCCCGTGGTCTACCTCGAGCGTGGCGGCAAGTCGGCGCTCACGTTCACCGACGGCGCTGTCGCCCTCGAGGCTGCCGCGACCTCCCTCGTGCAGACGGTGCGGCGCGGACGACTCGGACGGGTCACGGTGCAGACGGCCGACGGTGAGCCCGTCGCCTCCACACCCCTGGGCGAGGCGCTCGCGGCCGCGGGGTTCGAGGCTCACCTGAAGGGGCTGCGGCTCGATGCCTGAGGGCGACACCGTCTGGAGGGCCGCCCACCACCTGCACGAGGCGCTGGCGGGCCGAGTCCTCACCGCCACCGAGTTCCGGGTGCCGCGGTACGCCACCACTGACCTGTCCGGCGAGGTGCTGCGCGAGGTCGTGCCGCGCGGCAAGCACCTGCTGATGCGCACCGACGCGTGGACGATCCACTCCCATCTCAAGATGGAGGGCTCGTGGCACCTCTACCGCCCGGCCACCCTGCGCCGCGGCGGCCGGGGGCTGCGACGGCCGGCCCACACGGTCCGGGCGATCGTCAGCACCGACGAGTGGGTGGCCGTCGGCTTCAGCCTCGGCATCGTCGAGGTGCTGCGGCGCGAGGACGAGGACTCGGTCGTGGGCCACCTCGGTCCCGACGTCCTCGATCCCGACTTCGAACGCGACGTCGCTCTCGCCAACCTCGCGCACGACCCCGAGGTGCCGATCTTCGTCGCCCTGCACGACCAGCGGAACCTCGCCGGGTTCGGCAACGAGTTCGTGAACGAGATGCTGTTCCTGTCGGCGGTCGACCCGCACACCCCGGTGGGTGAGGCCGATCTCGGCCGTATCGTCGACCGCGGCGTGAAGCTGATCCGGCTCAACCGCGATCGCATCGAGCGGTCCTTCACCGGCAGCCTGCGAGCCGGCGAGCTGCACTGGGTGTTCGGCCGCACCGACCGGCCGTGCCTGCGCTGCGGCACCACCATCCGCGAGGACTCCCTGGGGCGCGTGGCCACCCAGCAGCGGCGCGTCTACTGGTGCCCGAACTGCCAGGGCGCCCCGCGCGACTGACCGGTCACCGCCGGGGAATGCACGAGGGCCCCGCGGATCGCTCCACGGGGCCCTCGTCGATCGTTGGTGCGGCTCAGGCGCCGACCTCGATGTGGCTGAAGCCCTTGACGGTGATGCCGGCTTCCTCGGCGACCGCCTTGACGGTCTTCTTGTTGTCGGTGACGCTCGACTGCTCGAGCAGCACGTTCTCCTTGAAGAAGCCGTTGACACGGCCCTCGACGATCTTGGGCAGGGCCTGCTCGGGCTTGCCCTCCTCCTTGGCCGTGGCCTCGGCGATCTCGCGCTCCTTGGCGACGATGTCGGCGGGCACGTCCTCGCGCGTCAGCCAGCGCGGGCGCATGGCCGCGATCTGCATCGCGACCGAACGCGCGGCGTCCAGGTTGTCGCCCTCGTACTCGACGAGCACGCCGACGGCCGGCGGCAGGTCGCTGGCACGACGGTGCATGTAGGTGGCGACCTGGCCCGAACGGGCGCTCACGCGACCGAGCTCGAGCTTCTCGCCGATGACCGCGGCGAGCGCACTGATCGTCTCGGCGACGGTCTTGCCGTCGTCGAGCTGGACCTTCGCGAACTCCTCGGCGTCGGCCGGCTTGGCGGCGTCGGCCGCGACGGCGAGACGCTCGGCGAGCGCGATGAACTGGTCGTTCTTCGCGACGAAGTCGGTCTCGGAGTTGAGCTCGACCAGGGCGGAGCCGGCGTTGGCGACCAGGCCCGAGGAGGCCTCGCGCTCAGCGCCGCGCTTGGCGGCCTTGGCCGCGCCCGAGATCCGCAGGACCTCGACGGCCTTGTCGAAATCGCCGTCGGCCTCGGTGAGGGCCTTCTTGGCGTCCATCATGCCCGCGCCCGTGGCGTCGCGGAGCTTCTTCACATCGGCAGCAGTGATTGCCATGTTCAACCTCGGTTCTGGTGGGGCCGGCCCGACGGATCGCGTCGGGCCGGCCAGTGGTCAGAGTGGCTCAGGACTCGGCAGGAGTCTCGGCCGGGGCCTCGGCGGCAGGCGCCTCAGCGGTCTCGGCAGCGGGAGCCTCGGCGGCAGGCGCCTCAGTCGTCTCGGCAGCGGGAGCCTCGGCGGCAGGCGCCTCAGCGGCCTCGGCAGCCGGGGCGTCGGCGGCAGGCGCCTCAGCGGCGGGGGCCTCGGCGGCCTTCGACGCGAGCAGCTCCTTCTCCCAGTCGGCCATGGGCTCCTCGGCGCCGAGCTCCTGGCCCGGGGCCTCCTCGCCCGTCTTGGCGCCACCGCGCGACATGAGGCCGTCGGCGACGGCGTCGGCGATGACGCGGGTCAGCAGGCCCACCGAGCGGATGGCGTCGTCGTTGCCCGGGATCGGGTAGTCGACGTCGTCGGGATCGCAGTTGGTGTCCAGGATCGCGACGATCGGGATGTTGAGCTTCTTGGCCTCGTCGACCGCGAGGTGCTCCTTCTTCGTGTCGACGATCCACACGGCGTTGGGCACGCGGCCCATGTCGCGGATGCCGCCGAGGGTGCGGTTGAGCTTGGTGTACTCACGACGCATCTGAAGGAGTTCCTTCTTCGTGCGGTTGGAGCCCGCGACGTCGTCGAAGTCGATCTCCTCGAGCTCCTTCATGCGCTGGAGACGATCGGACATCGTGGTGTAGTTGGTGAGCATGCCGCCGAGCCAACGCTGGTTGACGTAGGGCATGCCGACGCGCTTGGCCTGCTCCTCGACGGGCTCCTGCGCCTGGCGCTTGGTGCCGACGAACAGGATCGAGCCACCGCGGGCGACGGTGCTCTTGACGAACTCGTACGCCGAGTCGATGTAGGACAGCGACTGCTGCAGGTCGATGATGTAGATGCCGTTGCGCTCGGTCATGATGAAGCGCTTCATCTTCGGGTTCCAACGACGGGTCTGGTGCCCGAAGTGCACGCCGCTCTCGAGCAGCTGACGCATGGTGACGACGGCCATGGCCGTACTTCCTTTCAAACCAAGTTGACGCATCGCCGGCGGCGATGCCCTGGTGTCCGACGCGGGCCACCCATCGTGGATGGGACCTGGATCGCGCCCCGTTCGGTGCAACACGTCACGGGAGAGGACACGCGAATTTCCGCCCAGAGGACGGATGTGCCCAGTCTAGTGCACCGGCCCGCGCCGGAGGAAATCGGTGCCACGGTGGGCCGAACGGCCGGTCTCCACAGGTGCCTGCGAGGCCTGACCGCCCGTCCACAGGGACCCAGGAACCGGTTCCGCTCCCGACCCCGGATCGCTTGGCTCGGCACATGCGCCGTGCCCTGCTCCTGCTCGTGACCACCCTGCTCGCCGCCTCCGTCGCTCCCGCTGCGGCCGCGCCCTGGACGTGGCCGATCGGCGAGCACCGGATCGACCGCCCCTTCGACCCGCCCGAGTCCGACTACGGAGCCGGCCACCGCGGGGTCGACATTCCCGGGCGGGCGGGCCAGACGGTCCGCGCCGTTGCCGTCGGGCGGGTCACGTTCGCGGGTCGCGTCGCCGGCGTCTGGACGATCACGATCGACCACGGCGCCGAGCGATCGACCTACCAACCCGTCTCCCCCACCGTCCGGGTCGGCGACGCCGTGACCGCCGGCCAGCCCGTCGGCCGGCTCCTCGGCGGCCACCCCTCGTGCCGTCGGACGTGCCTCAATCTCGGCCGGCTGCGCGGCGACGTGTACCTCGATCCCGCCGCGCTGCTCGCGACCTCAGGGGCGTACCGGCTGATCGATCCCGACGGCTCGCCGCCGGAGCCGCCCGGCGCGGGTGCCGGGGACCTTCCCCTCGACGGACCCGTGACCTCGGCGTTCGGGATGCGGGTGCATCCCGTCACCGGCGTGCGCAAGCTGCACGACGGCGTGGACATCGGCGCCGCGTGCGGGACCCCGGTCCCTGCCGCGGGAGCCGGCCGGGTCGGGCGCGCCGGCCCCAGCGGCGCGTACGGGCTGCGGGTCCAGATCGATCACGGCGGCGGGATCGCCACGTCCTACGCCCACCTCGGCTCGGTCGCGGTGCACCGCGGCCAGCGGGTGGTCACCGGCGACGTGGTGGGCCGCGTCGGGTCGACCGGGTTCTCCACGGGGTGCCACCTGCACTTCATGCGGCTCGTCGACGGGCGACCGGTCGATCCCCTGGGCGAGCGGTGAGGTCGTCAGGCGCGCGGGTGGGCCTGGGTGAAGGCGGCACGCAGGCGGTCGGCGCTGACGTGCGTGTAGATCTGCGTGGTGCCGAGCGAGGCGTGACCCAGCAGCTCCTGCACCGACCGCAGGTCCGCACCGCCCTCGAGCAGGTGGGTGGCGGCGGTGTGGCGCAGTCCGTGAGGTCCCACGTCGGGCGCGTCCGGCACGGCGGCCACGCGCTCGTGGACGATGCGGCGGACGACCCGCGCGTCGATGCGGCCGCCCCGGGCACCCAGGAACAGGGCAGGCCCGCTGCCTGCCACCGCGAGGGCCGGACGTCCCCGCTCGAGCCACGCCGCGACGGCCTCCTGGGCTGGCACGCCGTACGGGACCATCCGCTCCTTCGAGCCCTTGCCCATGACCCGCAGCACCCGGCGGGATGTGTCGAGGTCGTCCACGTCGGCACCCACCAGCTCGCCCACGCGGATGCCCGTCGCCCACAGCAGCTCGATCACCGCGAGGTCGCGCAGGCCCGTCGGACCGTCGTCCTCGATCGAATCGACGATCGCGTCGATGACGCCGCGCATGTCGGACTGGCTCAGCGCCGGCGGCAGGGTGCGGTGCGCCTTCGGGGCGGCCAGCAGGGCCCCGGCGTCCGTCGGCGCGCGGCCGGTGCGCTCGAGCCACGCGGTGAAGACCCGCGCGGCGGTCGAGCGGCGCGCCATCGTCGTGCGCGCCCGTCCTCGCGTCTGCAGGTTCGCCAGCCAGCTGCGCAGGGTGCGGATCGTCAGGTCCGCCGGGTCCTCGACGTGCAGCAGGGTGGCGTGCGCGGCCAGGCTGCCGAGGTCGGTCAGGTAGGCACGGACCGTGTGGTCCGAGAGATCGCGCTCCTGGCACAGGTGACGCTCGTAGTCGGCCAGCGTGCGGGCCCAGGCCTCGGAGCAGTCAGTCACGCGTCCCACTCTCGCACCGGCGATCGGTGAATCGCGGGAGGCCGTCAGGCCGGGTCGAGCCGGACCTCGGTGGCCTTGATGCTCATCCAGACATCGCGTCCCGGCTCGAGCTCCAGCTCTGCGGCGGCGGCGGTGGTCACGTCGGCGAGCCATCCCGAGATCTCCACCCGACAGGTCGCCCCGCGGACCTCGATCCCGGTGACCACCCCGGGCAGCACATTGCGCGGGCTCCCTCCCGGCCGCTCCCGATGGATCGCCACGGCGCTGGGCGCGAAGGTGGCGATCGCGGCGGCGCCCACGTCCAGCGTGCGGCGCGGGATCCCCGCGAGCTCGCGACCGTCCGCACTGCGGAGGTGATCCGGTCCCGTGGCCACGCCCTCCACGAGGTTCACCCCGGCCAGGGCGGCGCCGAACGCACTGCGCGGGTGCGTCAGCACGTCACGCGCCGTGCCCTCGTGGACGACACGTCCCGCCTCCACGATCACCGCGCGGTCGGCCAGGGTCATCGCGTCGAGGGGGTCGTGGGTCACGAGCACCGTCGCGGTCCCGGCCAGGACCCGGCGCAGGACTCGCCGCACCTCGGGCACCGCTTCGACGTCCAGCGCCGCCAGCGGCTCGTCCAGCAGCACCACGTCGGGTTCCACCGCCAGGGCCCGGGCGATCGCCACCCGCTGGGCCTGGCCGCCCGACAGTTGACGCGGACGACGGTCGGCCAGCGCCGACGCTCCCACCTGGTCCAGCCAGTGATCGGCGAGACCGGCGTCGCGACCGACGCTGCGCGGACCGAACGCGACGTTCTCACGCACCGTGAGGTGGGGGAACAGCCGGGGCTGCTGTCCCAGCAGCGCCACGGATCGGCGGTGGGGCGGCACCCACTGCCCCTCCCCCGCCAGGACCCGGTCACCGACACGGACGTGCGCCTCTGCCGGCCGCAGGAGGCCGGCGACGGTGGCCAGGACGGTCGACTTCCCGGCTCCGTTCGGCCCCATGAGCGCCACCGTCTCGCCGGAAGCCACATGGAACCGCAGGTCGACCCCGCGGGCGGGATCGCGCACGCGCGCCGCGAGGCTCACCACGGCGATCGCCCCGGACGGTGGACGACCGCGATCACGACGACCGCCACCGCGACCAGCAGGAACGCCAGGGCCGCGGCCGCATCGGGGTCGACCTCGCGCTGCAGGTAGATCTCGGTCGGCAGTGCGCGCGTCACCCCTTGCAGGCTGCCGGCGAACGTGACCGTGGCGCCGAACTCCCCGAGCGCCCGCGCGAAGGACAGGACGGTTCCGGCCACGAGACCGGGCGCCACCAGGGGCAGGGTCACCCGGCCCAGCACCCGGCCGGGAGCGGCGCCGAGCGTTGCCGCGACGTCCGCGTAACCCGGGTCGGCAGCACGCAGCGCGCCCTCGAGGGTGATGACGAGGAACGGGAGCGACACGAACGTCTGGGCCAGCACCACGGCCACCGTCGTGAAGGCGATCTCGACGCCGAACGCCTCCAGGTGCTGGCCCAGCCGGCCGCGCCGCCCGAACGTGGCCAGCAGCGCGATGCCGCCGACCACGGGTGGCAGCACCAGCGGCACCAGGACCACGGCACGGACCACCGATGACCAGTGCCCCGAGGACCGGGCGAGCAACAGCGACAGCGGCACGCCGAGCAGGAGGCACAGCACCGTGCTGACGGCCGCCGTCCGCAGGCTGAGCCCCAGCGCCGCCCGGGACGACTCGCTCGTCACGAGGCCCAGGAAGTCGCCCCACTCCACGCGCAACACCAGTCCGGCCAGCGGCAGCGCCAGCAGTGCCAGCCCGACGAGCGCCGGAAGGGCGATCCAGCGTGGGACGTCGGACCGGCCCGTCACGGCGCGCCGAAGCCGGCGGCCGCGAGGACCTCGCGTCCCGCCTCGCTCGTGACGAACCGGACGAACGCATCCGCCGACTCGTCGGCCTCCAGTGCCACGACCGGGTAGCGGTTGACGACCTCGCCCGCGCCCGCCGCGTCGACGCCTCGCACGGCGTCACCCGCACCGATCACGTCGGTGCGGTAGACGATCCCCGCGTCGGCCTCACCGCTGGTGACCTTCCCCAGCACGTCGGTCACCGACTGCTCCTCGCTGACCGGGTCCACGTCCAGCGCGCTCTTCGCCAGCAGGGTGCGGGTGGCCGCGCCGCACGGCACCTGGGGAGCGCACAGGACCACCTTCACGCCCGAATCCGCCAGGTCGGCGAGGGCATCCACGCGAACCGCGTCATCGGCCGGCGTGACGATCTGCAGCGTGTTCGTCGCGAAGACCTCGGGGGCGAGGGCCGTGTCGGATGCACCGGTCACCCGGGCCATGGTCTGCTCGTCCGCCGAGGCGAACACGTCGGCCGGGGCGCCCTCGGCGATCTGGGCCGCAAGATCGGACGAGCCACCGAACGAGAGCCTGACCTCCACGCCGTCGTGCTCGACCTCGAAGCGCTCCGCGAGCTCGGTGAACGTGGACGTGAGCGAGGCCGCCGCGAACACCGTCAGCGTGCGCTGCTCGCCCCCGTCACCGTCGTCGCTGCTGCATCCGGCGGCCGTCAGCAAGGCGACCAGCGCAAGGGCCGCGGCGCCCGCACGCCTCACGCCTGGTCCTTGGGGATCTCGATCGCCACGTTCGTGGCCTTGACCACGGCCACCGCGACGACGCCCGGCTCGAGGCCGAGCTCGCGGACCGACTCCGTGCTGATGAGCGACACGACCCGGTGAGCGCCACACTGCAGCTCGACCTGCGACATGACGCGATCGCTGAGGACCTCGGTCACGATGCCGACGAACCGGTTGCGTGCCGAGCGCCTGACGGCGGTCGGGTCCGGAGCCGATCTGCCCTCGACCCGCACGTAGTCGGCGAGGGCGCGCCCCTCGACCACAGTCCGGCCGGAGCCGTCCTTGTCCGCGGCGAGCCGCCCGGACGCGATCAGGCGGCGTACGGTGTCGGTGCTGACTCCGAGGAAGTCAGCGGCATCGGCAACACGCACTTGAGACATGAAAGCGATACTAGCGGCTCAGATGCGACTCGGGCAGGAGCAAGGATGAGCAGGTCGGTCGAGGAACATGTCCACGCGGTGGCCGAGGTGATCCGGCGCGCCGCTCAACGACGCGCCCAGGACCAGCCCGTCCGACGACCGGTGACCGAGGAGCTCACCGGCCGACTCGCCGCGCCCGCCGTCGCGCGACTGGACGTCCCCGGCTTCGACAACAGCCAGATGGACGGGTTCGCCGTCCATGCCGCTGATCTCGCCCGCGCCGACATCGCGCCCGTGACGCTGCCCACCGTGGCGCACGTCGTGGCCGGCGACGCCCACCCGCCCCGACTCGACCCGGGCTCCGCCGCGCCGATCATGACGGGCGCCCCCATCCCGCTCGGCGCCGACGCCGTCGTCCCCGTGGAGCGCACCGGCGCGGGCGAGTTCGGCCCGGTCGGCGGCGGGGCGCTGATCGAGTTCCGCGAGCCCGTTCAGCCGGGGACGTTCGTGCGCACCGTCGGTGCCGACGTGACCTCCGGCGCGACGGTTCTCGAGGCCGGTGCTCCCCTTCACCCGGCGGCGATCGGCGCCCTCGTCGTGGCGGGCGTCGAGTCGGTCGAGGTCGCGCCGCCGCTGAGGCTGGCCGTGGTGGGCACCGGCGCGGAGCTGGTGAGCGGCGCGGTCCCCGACTCGAACTCGCGGGCGCTGGCCGCCCACGCGCGCGAGCTCGGACTCCCCGTGACCACACACGTGGTGCCCGACGACCCGGATCTGCTGGGCGACGTGCTCGCACAGCTGGCCGCCGGCCACGACCTTGTCATCACGACCGGCGGGGTGAGCGCGGGTACGCGTGAGGTCGTCCGTCAGACCCTGGAGGGAACGCCGGGCGCGTGGTTCGACCACGTGGCGGTGCAGCCCGGCGGCCCGCAGGGCCTGGCCTCGGTGCTCGCCGGCGACCGCGAGGTCCCCGTGGTGTGCCTGCCCGGCAATCCCGTCAGTGTCCTGGTCTCCTTCGAGCTGTTCCTCCGAGCGCCCCTCGCCCGCGCGGCAGGACGCGTGGCCCAGCGGCCGTCCGGATCAGCGCCCCTCGCGGAGCCGTTGGCCTCCCCCGCCGGACGCCTGCAGGCGCGTCGTGGCACCTTGCAGGCCGACGGCACCGTCAGCCTGGTCGGCGCGGCCGGCTCCCACCTCGCGGTGTCCTACGCCCGGGCGGACGTCCTCGTCCTCGTGCCCGAGCACGTCACGGCACTCGAGGCCGGCGATACCGTGGAGTGGTGGAGGATCGCATGAGCACCGGACCGGGCGACGAGAAGGACCTGTCACACTACCGCGCGGACGGCAGCGCCCACATGGTCGACGTCTCGGCGAAGGCGACCACCCGGCGCGAGGCCACCGCCTCCGGCCTCCTGCGCACGCGGGCCGACGTGGTCGAGCGGATCATGACCGGCGACCTTCCCAAGGGCGAGGCCCTGGCCACCGCGCGCATCGCGGGCATCCTCGCCGCGAAGCAGACCCCCTTCCTCGTGCCGATGTGCCATCCGTTGTCGCTCGCGGCGATCACCGTCGACTTCCGCGCCCTCGACGACGCCGTGCGCATCGAGGCGACCGTGGCCACGACCGGCCCCACCGGGGTCGAGATGGAGGCGCTGACCGCGGTCAGTGTGGCCGCCCTGACGCTCTTCGACATGGTGAAGGCGGTCGACCACACCGCGCGGATCGACGCCGTCCAGGTCGAGGCGAAGACCGGCGGGACCCACGACTGGACCCGCGATGAGTGACCAGGACCGTCACGCCCTCGGCGTCGTCGTCTGCTCCACACGAGCGGCCGCCGGCAGCCGTGAGGACCTCACCGGACCTCGGATCGCCCAGTGGGGACGCGACCGGGGCTTCGAGGTGTCGGGCCCGCACGTCGTGCCCGACGGGCCCGAGGTGGCCGACGTCCTGCGCCGCCTCGTCGACCAGGGCTGTGCGCTGGTCGTGACCACCGGTGGCACGGGGTTCACCGATGACGACCACACGCCGGAGGCGACCTCCGCGCTCATCGACCGTCCGGCCCCGGGCATCGCGGAGGCCCTGCGCGCCCGTGGCCTGCGCACGACGCCGCACGCCGCACTCTCGCGGGGCGTGGCAGGCATCAGCGGGCACACCCTGCTGGTGAACCTGCCCGGATCCACCGGAGGGGTGCGCGAGGGCCTCGAGGTGCTCGGCGAGATCGTCGATCACGCACTGGACCAGCTCGGTCACGGCAGGCCGAGCGACCGCCCGCTGCACACCTGACGGGCGCCTCAGGCGAGGCGCTGCAGCAGCAGGACCCCGTCGCGCAGCACGACCTGCTCGCCGGTGGGCGCGAACGCGGTGCGGTCGCGCACCTCCGCGACGACCGTGCGCCAGGCGTCGGCCGGGAGGTCGAGCATCGCCAGGTCCGACTCCGGCGTGGGGAAGTCCATCTCCTGCACGTGGTCGTGGTCGTGGGCGTGGGCCCACGGGGGCGCCTCGGCGTGGGCGATCACGAGCAGGTGTCCGTCCACCGCGACGCGGTCGGCTCCCGTCCTGAGGATCCGGGCCCGGTCGAGGGCGACGGGCGACTGCAGGAACGACGCCGTGACGAGGTCGAACGCCTGCGTCGACGACCAGGTGTCGAGGTCGGCGGCCACCCAGGTGACCCGCTCGCTCAGCCCGGCGCGCTCCGCCGCGGCCTCGGCGCGAGCGAGGGCCGTCGGCGAGATGTCGATGCCCGTGACGGACCAGCCACGCTCGGCCAGCCACAGGGCGTCCCCGCCCTCTCCTGCGCCGAGATCGAGAGCCGAGCCGGCGGGGAGGTCGGCGGCGATCTGCGCGAGGGCGGTGTTGACGTGCCCCGACCACACACCGTCGCTGGAGCCGTACTTGTCCTCCCAGTGGGCGAAGACCTCGTCAGCCTGCTCGGGATCCATGGCCTCGGAGTGGTTCACCCGGTTCAACCTACCCCCTGCACGCCACCGGGGACCCGGTCGCGACGCCACCCGTTCCCGTCGCCCACGACCACGGCGTGACGCTCGAGCTCACGGAGCGCACGCAGCACCGGGACCGGGCTGAGGCGCAGCGCGGCCGCCACCTGCTCGGCCGGTTGCGGCTCGGCTCCGAGCCGCAACCAGACCCGCCGCGCCGCCGGGCTGATCGCCGGCAGGTCGGCGTCCACGACGCCGAAGGTGTCGGCCACGACGTCACGGCCGGAGGTGACCAGCAGTGCCTTGCCGTCGCGGACGGCGAGGTGGGTGCCGCACGAGGCCTGCGACGTGATCGGACCGGGCACGACCATCGTGGTGCGGCCCAGCTGGTCGGCCCAGTGCAGGGTGTTGAGGGACCCGCTGCGGCGGGCCGCCTCGACGACCACCACGCCGACGCTCAACGCCGCGATGAGCCGGTTGCGCACCAGGAAGCGGTGCCGTTGCGGCTCGGCACCGGGCGCGAACTCGCTGATCACCAGGCCCTCCTCGCCGATGCGGCGCAGCAGGGCCGCATGGGCCTTGGGGTAGTCGACGTCGACGCCGCACGCCAGCACCGCCACCGTGGGCCCACCCGCGAGCAGGGCCCCGCGGTGGGCGCAGGCGTCGATCCCGAACGCCGCGCCACTGACGACGGCGTGGCCCTGGTCGGCACAGTCGGCGGCGATGTCGCTGGCGGCCTCGGCCCCGTAGGTCGTGCAGCCGCGCGCGCCGACCACGGCCACCGGCGCGGCCGCGATCGAGGACAGGTCGCCGCCGCCGCGCACCCAGAGCCCGAGTGGGGCGCCGGCCACCTGACCGATGCCGTCGATCTGGTCGAGGTCGTCGAGGGCCACGGGCCACGCCGACGAGCCGGGGACGACCCAGCGACCGCCCGCCTCCTCCGCCCTCCGCAGCGCATGATCGGCCCGGCGCGGGGCCTCGGCGGCGGCCTCGTGCCACGGCCCGGGGATCTCGGGGCCGCCCCGCACGACTGCCTGCCAGAGCTCGACGGGGTCACACCGCTCGCGCCAGGCGACGAGGCGGGGGTCGCCGGGCTCGACGACGAGCGAGAGCAGCAGTCGGGTGCGGGACTGGCTCCTGGTCATGCCGCCCCCAGCAGGCCGAGGAGCTCGCCGCCGATGGCACTGCCCCGGCGCAGGTCGAGCGCGGCCTGCACGTCGTCGATCGTGGGCCGGTCGTGCCCGCAGAGGTCGGCGATGCTCCACGCGAGCCGCAGCACGCGATCGGCCGATCTCGGCGTGACCTTGTGCCCGCGCACCTGCTGCTCGAGCAGCCGGCTGCCGTCGTCGTGAGCCGGCCAGACCTTGCGCAGCTCCACCCCCGGCACGGCCGCGTTGACGCGCCAGGGCGTGTCCACGAGGCGCCGTCGCTGGCGGTCCCGGGCCTGCGCCACCCGCTCGGCCAGCTCGCCGGTGGTGGGCCGGGCGATCAGCCCGTGCACGAGATCCCGACGCGACGGCTCCACCAGGGTGCGGTGGATGTCGATGCGGTCGCGGATCGGTCCGGACAGCCGGTCGGCGTAACGCCGCCGCGTGGCCGCAGGGCACTCGCACCGCTGCATCACCGAGCCGGCGTGACCGCACGGGCACGGGTTGGTGGCGAGGACCAGCTGGAATCGTGCGGGGAAGACGGCCGTCTGCGCGGCCCGTGACACCACCACCTGCCCGCTCTCCAGCGGCTGCCTCAGGGCTTCGAGGACGTTGCTCGCGAACTCGGGCGCCTCGTCGAGGAAGAGCACGCCGTGGTGGGCCAGCGACATCGCACCGGGCCGCACCACCCGGCTGCCGCCGCCGACCACCGCGGCGGCACTGGCGGTGTGGTGCGGCTCGAGGAACGGCGGTCGCACCAGCATCGGCAGGTCCGACGGAAGGACTCCGGCGAGGGAGTGCAGGGCACTGACCTCGAGCGAGTCGTTCGGGTCCAGGTCGGGCAGCAGCGCGGGCAGGCGCTGCGCGAGCATCGTCTTGCCGACGCCGGGCGGGCCCGTGAGCAGCAGGTGGTGACCACCACTGGCGGCGATCACCGTGGCCAGGCACGCGTCGTCCTGGCCGACGACGTCGGTGAGATCGAGCTCGCCGCTGAGCGCCACCCCGCTCCAGCCGTCCCCCGCCTCACTCAGTGGCGGCACGGGTGGATCCTCGGGCTCCTCCTCGCCGCGCAGCATCGCGACGACCTGGCGCAGCGACCGCACGCCGACCACCGCGATCGATGGCACCAGCCGCGCCTCGTTCACGTTCGACTCGGGGACCACGACGCGCTCGAACCCGGCCTCGGCCGCGGCGAGGGTGGCGGGCAGGACGCCGCGCACGGGCCGCAGGCGACCGTCGAGGGCCAGCTCGCCGAGGAAGACGGTGCCCGCCAACGTCTCGACCGGCACCACGGCCTTCGCCGCGAACACGCCCAGCCCCATGGCCAGGTCGTAGTGGGGACCGCTCTTGGGCAGACTGGACGGCGCGAGGTTGATCGTTACGCGGGTGTCGGGCCACGACGTCCCCGAGTTCACCACGGCCGACCGCACCCGGTTGCGGGCCTCGCTGACCGTGGCGTCCGCCAGTCCGACCACCACGGTGGCCGAGAGCCCCGAGGCGATGTCGACCTCCACCTCGACCGGCCGCCCCGTGAGGCCGTCGAGCGCGATCGAGTGCACGGCGGCCATCACGCCACCCCCGCGATCCGCTCGACCCGCGGGCCCCCGCTGCGCGGGACCCACACCGTGACGACGTCGATGCGCACCCCGTCGGGGCTCACGCCGTGGACGTCGAGCCAGTGCGCCAGCGACCGGCGCAGGATCGTGACCTTGCGATCGGACACCGACTCCAGGGCCGTGCCGTGGGTGGTGCTGGTGCGGGTCTTGACCTCGCACACCACGAGGGTGTCGCCGTCGCGCGCGACGATGTCGATCTCTCCGTGCTGGCAGGTCCAGTTGCGGGCGAGGATCACCATCCCGAGGCTTCGCAGGTGGTCGGCGGCGATCCGTTCGCCGTAGGCGCCGAGGGCCTGGTTGCGCGCGTAGGTCATGGGACGAGCCTCCCGGCCCGCAGCGCCGGGGAGAAGGTCCCGCGGCATGCCTGTGGACGACGCCAGCCGGGCCGCCGCGGCCTGTGGACGAGCGTCAGCCCGCGGTCACGCCGGACACCGCGTCGTCGCGGTAGCGGTCGGACAGCACCCGGTAGGAGCGCGTCCCGAACGCCGCCAGGGAGATCACCACCATGACCAGTCCGGCGAAGAAGAAGATCAGCGCGATGCCGCGCGCGTCGCCGTACCCCACCAGCCATGCCCACCGCTGCGCGCCGGCCTCGGACTCCATCATCGGGATCACCCAGAACTCCGCGATGGGGGCGACGAGGAAGGCGGTGACGGGAGCCGCGGCCGCCTCGAAGGCCTGGGCGAACCCGAAGACCCGGCCCTGGCTGGTGAACGGCACGACGCGCTGGATCACGGTCTGCTCGGCCGCCTCCACGGCGGGCACGATCAGCAGGAACAGCCAGATGCCGGCGATGCACAGCCACGCCGACTCGCGCAGCGTGAAGGTCGCGTTGATCACCCCCATCGCCGCCAGCACCCATAGCATCGTGCGGAGCGGGTTGGAGCCCAGCCCCCACCGGGCGATCACGAGACCGCCGAGGATGAAGCCCGTGGACGCCACGCCGAAGACCAGGCCCCACTCCTCGACGGTGAAGAGCGTCAGCCCGTAGGGGTCGACGAGCGCGATGAACACGCCCGAGACGAGGTTGTTGAACGTCGTGAGCACGATGAGCGCGAACAGCCCGGGCACCAGCGCGATCGCGGCGAGGGCTCCCCGGACGTCGACCGTCGGGCGCTTCCCGTCCTCGTCGGCGGCCGGCTGCTCCTCCGCGATCCGCACGAAGAGCAGGTGGACGACCGTGCACACCGTGAGGACGTTGGCGATGACGAGCGTCCATCCCATGCCGAGCTGGCCGATCGCGAGCCCGCTGAAGACGCTGGTGACGATGAACGCCAGGCCCTGCACCGTGCCGACCAGCCCGTTCGCCCGGTCACGGCGGTCGGCCGGGATGAGCAGGGTCACCAGGGTCGACAGCGCGATGTTGCGCAGGCTCTCCACGACCGAGCCGAACAGGACGATGCCCGAGAAGAGCCAGAACCACGGACCGGTCATGTCGACGATCGCCCCGGGTCCCAGCACGGCGTAGAGCACGCCGGCGACCAGGAAGGACGCGGCCGTGGCGAGGCTCGACCCGACCAGCACGTCGCGCTTGCGGTGGCGGTCGACGAGCGTGCCGAACAGCATCGCGAACAGCGCCAGCATGAGCATGTAGGCGCCGCCGACGACGCCGGTGGCCAGGACCGATCGCGTCTCGAGGTAGACCCAGAAGGTCAGCGCGAACCACAGGAAGCTCGTGGTGACGTTGGCGACGAGGGTGTTGACCAGGACGTGCGCGAACGTCCGCGCTCCGTCTCGGGACGGGGCGGGATCGGGCGTCATCGCCGGTCAGGCCGGAGGCAGCTTGACGTCGGAGTCCTGCAGCTCCTCGACGTTCACGTCCTTGAACGTCAGCACCTTGACGTTCTTGGCGAAGCGCGCGGGACGGTAGATGTCCCAGACCCAGGCGTCGGCCATCGTCACCTCGAAGTAGGCGTCACCGGACTCGGAGCGCACCTTCACGTCGACCGCGTTGCACAGGTACAGGCGGCGGTCGGTCTCGACGACGTACTTGAAGATGCCGACGACGTCGCGGTACTCGCGGTAGAGCGAGAGCTCCATCTCGTTCTCGTACCGCTCGAGATCCTCGGCGCTCATCCGGCCACCACCTCTCGCGTCTCGTCGATCTCGACCGTCGTTCCGGACCCGCAGCCCGGCAGCGACCACGAGCGCCGGTGATGGACCGACGGACCGTGCTGCGCGAGCGCCGCGATGTGCTCCGGTGCCGAGTATCCCTTGTTGAGCTCCCAGCCGTACTGAGGATGCTGCGACGCGAGCTCGACCATCAAGGCGTCACGGGTCGTCTTGGCCAGGATGCTGGCGGCGGCGACCGCGGCGCAGCGCAGGTCGGCCTTGATCATCGTGGTCACCGGCGGCACGTCGTCGGACAGGTCGGGCGGGCCGAAGAGGGCCGACTGCTCGGGCACGCTCAGGTAGTCGTGGTTGCCGTCGAGCAGCACCGCGTCGGGGCGCACCGTCAGCTGCGCGAGCGCTCGGTGGCCGGCCAGTCGCATGGCGGCGATGATCCCGTACTGGTCGATCTCGGCGGGGCTCGCGTGGCCGACGCCGTGGACGGGCGCCCACCGACGGATCTTCGGCACCAGCGCCTCGCGCGCCGCTGGGGTGAGCAGCTTGCTGTCGCGCACGCCCTGCGGTGCCGTGCGGGTCTGCTCGGTCACCAGGACCATGCCGATCGTGACGGGCCCGCTGAGGGCGCCGCGACCGACCTCGTCACTGCAGGCCAGGGCGGTGCGCCCCGCGCGCAGGAGCTGGCGCTCGACGCGCAGCGACGGCGCCGGGCTCACGGCACCTCGTCGAACGCGTCGGTGCCCTCGATCGTGCCGAAGCGGTTGAGCGGCCACACCCTCAACCATGCCTTGCCGACCACGTCCTCGTCAGCGATGAATCCTCCCCCGGGCTCGCCGAGGTGGGCCCGCGAGTCGGCCGAGTTGCCCCGGTTGTCGCCCTGGACCCACAGGTAGCCCTTCGGGACCTTCACGTCGAAGGTCTGGTCGGCGTTGACCGACGGGTCGGCCAGGTAGGGCTCGTCGATCGGCTCGCCGTTGACCGTGGTGCGGCCCTCGGCGTCGCAGCAGACCACACGGTCGCCACCGGTGCCGATGACGCGCTTGATGAGGTGCCCGCCGGACGGGAACAGCCCGACCAGCTCGAGACCGCGCTGGACCGCGTTCGACGACTCGTCGACGTCGGGTCCGAGCCAGTTGCCGGGATCGCGGAAGACGACGATGTCGCCGCGCTCGGGCCCGCCGCTCCAGTAGGACCACTTCTGCACGAGCAGCTTGTCGTTCTTGACCATCGTCGGGACCATCGAGTCCGACGGGATGTAGAAGGCCTGGAAGAAGAAGGTCTTGACGATCAGCGCCAGGACGAGGGCTGTCGCCACGAGGAGGAGGGACTCCTGCCAGAGCGGCAGTTGACGTTTCTCCTCGGACACCCGATGAGCCTACCGGCTGGCCCCGGGCGAACCGCGCATCGGTGTCGCGTCAGGGCGACGGCACGTCGGCGAACGCGTCGGTCGGCCGGAGGGGCCCGATCCGATCGGTCGGCCAGGCCCTCGCCCACACCCGTCCGACGACCGAGTCGGCGGGGACGAAGCCCTCGCCGGGCTCGTCCTGCATGGCCCGGGAGTCGCGTGAGTCGCCCCGGTTGTCCCCCTCGACCCAGAGCATGCCGCGCGGCACCGTCACCTGGAACGTCCGCGCCGCGTTCGCGCTCACGTCGGCCAGGTACGGCTCGTCGATCGCGTGCCCGTTGACGAGGGTGCGGCCCGCCTCGTCGCAGCAGCGCACCTCGTCACCGGCCACGCCGACGACGCGCTTCACGAGGTAGCCGCCCTGCGGAGCGAGGCCGACGGCTCGCAGTCCGCGCTGGAACGCGGACGGGTCGTCCAGCTCGCCCAGCCACCCGCCAGGGTCCCGGAACACGACCACGTCGCCCCGCTGGGGCTCACCGCCGCGATAGGTCCACTTCTGCACGAGGATGCGGTCGCCCTTCGCCAGCGCCGGGACCATCGAGCTCGAGGGGATGACGAAGGGCTGGACGACGAACGTCGTCACGGCCAGCGCGAGCGCGAGCGTCGCGGACACGTAGACCATCGCGGAGAGCCACCACGGCCGCCGCCGTCGCTGGGCTCGGGGCTCGTCGGTCACCCCGGGATCCTAGCCCCGGACATGCCACGACCCCGCACCCATGAGGGTGCGGGGTCGTCGCGGAGCGGTCGAGATCAGATCTCGCGCTTCTCCTTGATCTTGGCGGCCTTGCCGCGCAGGTTGCGCAGGTAGTACAGCTTGGCGCGACGGACGTCGCCACGGGTGGCGACCTCGATCTTCTCGATGACCGGCGAGTGGACCGGGAACGTACGCTCGACGCCGACGCCGAAGCTCACCTTGCGGACGGTGAACGTGCGGCCGATGCCCGAGCCCTGCACCTTGATGCAGACGCCCTGGAACAGCTGCACACGGGAGCGGTTGCCCTCGACGATGTTGACGTGCACCTTGAGGGTGTCGCCGGCACGGAACTGCGGGATGTCGTCACGCTTGCTCTGCGCTGCGATCTGGTCGATGACGTTCGTCATGGTCTCTCCTCGCCGGGTGCCACAAGTCACCTGCGGAATGTCGGTGTTGCTCGAAGTTTCGGGTGGTGCTGCGTGGAAGCTCCCTCGTGGCAGAGCCGTCCTGCACCAACAGTCCATGATGCCACAGCGCCCCGCCCCCGGAGAAATCGGGGACGGGGCGCCGCAGTGGTGCATGGATCAGTCGAACTTGTACGCGGCGCCGCCGTGCAGGACGTTGTCCAGGCCGGCGACCTCCTCGTCCTCGGTCACGCGGAAGCCGACCGTGGCGTCGATCGCCTTGCCGAGGCCGAAGGCGACGGCGAAGGAGTAGGCCGCGACGAACACCGACGGGATGATCTGGGCGATCAGCTGGTCGATGTTGCCACCGGTGAACAGGCCCGTGTCCGTGGCGAAGAAGCCCAGGTAGAGGCAGCCGATGAAGCCGGCGACCAGGTGCAGGCCGACCACGTCGAGCGAGTCGTCGTAGCCGAGCTTGTACTTGAGGTCGATCGCGAAGCAGCAGACCGCACCGGCCAGCAGGCCCAGGACGATCGCCCAGAACGGCGTCAGGTTGGCGGCCGAGGGAGTGATCGCGACGAGACCGGCGACGATGCCCGAGGCGGCGCCGACGGCGGTCGGCTTCCCGTCCTTGAAGTGCTCGACGACGATGTAGCCCAGGACGCCGGCCGCGGGAGCGGCGATCGTGTTCAGGAAGATGAGCGCGCCCAGGCCGCTCTCGGTCGCCGCGCCGGTGTTGAAGCCGAACCAGCCGAACCACAGGATGGCGGCACCGATGAGGACGAGCGGGACGTTGTGCGGCTCGGCGGCCTCCTTGCTGAAGCCGACCGTGCGCTTGCCCAGCACGAGGGCCAGGGCGAACGCCGCGGCGCCGGCGCTGATGTGGACGACCGTGCCACCGGCCCAGTCGATCGGGACGGCGTCACCGATCGTGAGCGTGCCGATCCAGCCCGTCAGTCCCTCGTCGTCGAAGCCCCAGACCCAGCCCTGCGACGGGAAGTAGACGATCGTGGCCCACAGGCCCGAGAAGAGCATCCAGGGGAAGAAGCGCGCACGGTCCGCGACGGCGCCCGAGATCAGCGCGGTCGTGATCACGGCGAACGTCGAGCCGAACGCCACACCGGCCAGACCGGCGGCGCCGTCACCGGTGGCCAGGTCCTGCAGGGCGAAGTCGGAGAACGGGTTGGCGAGCCAGCCGTCGATGAGGTCGGACGAGCCGGCCGATCCCATGTTGTAGCCGTAGAGGATCCACAGCACGAAGACCAGGCCCATCGCACCGAAGCTGAGCATCATCATCGAGATGACGCTCTGGGCCTTGACGAGTCCGCCGTAGAAGAACGCCAGACCGGGCGTCATGAAAAGCACTAGGGCCGCGCAGATGAGCAGCCAGATCGTCCCGGGTTCCATATCAACCTCTTCGCAGTAGGTAGTTCACGTGTGCTGCGCCCGAGCTCCCTTGCCGCGGCGCTGCAACGATCCTGCTCAAGGCCGATTACGGAGGGCCGCCGGAGCCGTTACGAACGTGTTACTCACTGAGGTCGCGTGTTAAATCGGGACGACGCTGCTGCGTGCGCAGGCGGGACTGCTCCCGCCGCCAGTCCGCGATCCGCCCGTGATCGCCCGACAGGAGGATCGGCGGGACGTCGAGCCCGCGCCACGAGGCGGGCTTGGTGTAGACGGGGTACTCCAGGAGGCCGTCGGCGTGCGACTCCTCCGCGAGGCTCTCGGGGTTGCCCATGAAGCCGGGCAGCAGCCGCACGACCGCCTCGATGATCGCCAGGGCCGCGACCTCTCCCCCGTTGACGACGAAGTCGCCCAGGGAGATCTCGCGGACCTGCCACCGGGTGGCGGCGTGGTCGAGCACGCGCTGGTCGATGCCCTCGTAGCGCCCGCACGCGAACACGAGCTGCTCGGCGCCCGACAGCCGCACCGCCTCGGCGTGCGTGAACGGAGCCCCGGAGGGAGTCGGAACGATGACGATCGCCGCGTCGGTGCAGACGGCGTCCAGCGCCTCGCCCCACGGCTCGGGCTTCATCACCATGCCGGCGCCACCGCCGTAGGGCGTGTCGTCGACCGTGCGGTGACGGTCGTGGGCCCAGTCGCGCAGGTCGTGCGCGTGGAAGTCGACCAAGCCGGCGCGGCGCGCCTTGCCCGGCAGGGACAGCTCCAGCGGAGCGAAGTAGTCGGGGAAGATCGAGAGGGCGTCGATGCGCACTAGCGCACCTCGTCCGCTTCCTCGGGGTTCAGCAGCCCCGGGCGGTCCTCGATCGTGACGGTGCCGGCCTCGAGGTCGACCTCGGGCACGAGCGCCTCGACGAACGGCACCTGGACGCGTCGCCCGTCGACCTCGACCAGCAGGGAGTCGTGGGCGGGCAGGTGCATCACGTCGAGGACGCGACCGCGCGACGTGCCGCCGACCGTGACGGTCAGCCCGACGAGCTGGTGGTCGTAGAAGGCGTCGTCGTCCTCGGGGACCTCGTCGGGATCGACCTCGACCTCGAGGACCGCGCCGTGGAACCGCTCGGCCGCGGTGCGGTCGGGAACCTCCGCGAAGTGGACCAGCCACTTGCCCGAGTGGGGACGGCTGGAGGTGATGGTCAGCTCCCCGTCACGACACAGGACCGACG